>CAVZFB010000039.1:0-360019 GCA_963774345.1 uncultured Alphaproteobacteria bacterium | reverse complement strand
AAGTCGCGACCGGAATACCGTTCCCGCATATAGGCGCGGCTGAGCGCGAAGTTTAACGGACGCTGAAGGCGGCCTTCACGGGCTACGAGCGCAACAGCAATGCGGCCTTGCTTGAGCTGTTGTCTGACGATTTCACGTTCGAGATGTCGAACTCATTGCTTTATGGCGGGACCTACATCGGACGCGAGGAATTCGTCGGCTTCTGGCGGGCGGTCGCAAAGGAGTGGACCTATTTCCGCTACGATGCGCAGGAGATCGTCGACGCGGGAGACACCATCGTCGTTCCGGTAAAGACCGACGCCCTCTCGATCAGAGGCATCCGGATGCAGAACGAGCATCTCTTTCTGTTCAAGATCAGGGATGGAAGGCCGGTGTACGCTCGCCTCTACGCCGACACAGCACGCGGTCGCGCCGTGATCGCCGGCGAGAAGCCGCGCCACTATCCGAAGCCTGACCTCACCTGAACAAGCTACGGCCGGTCGAACGCCCGCGGGCGTTCAGCGGCGGCGCATGTTGATGCGGCCGCGGACGTGGCCGGTCTCCAATTACGCGGAAACTCTCGGGGAACTGCGCGATGCACGGCGACGAAGCCACTGAGCGCGCCGTGAGGCCAGTCGTTGCCTCGTTCGCGCAGCCGTTCTTGTGTGTCCGGGGTGATCTCACGCCCGACCGCCTCTTGGCAGAGCGACAGGTGCCCGTCATTTTCCGGATTGCCCGCGATTGCGAGGCCGATCACACCGCTGCGACAGTTGGGAAACGGCTCGCGGCTGATCATTGTATGCTTGTATGCTTCAGCGCGCCCGCACGGCGGCTGACGGCTCGGCTCCATATAAAGGAGACCACATCCATGACGATCGATGTAGCGACCGGCATTGTCCGCATTCTCAAAGAGGAGGGTGTGGGTTGGGTTTCCACCTTCCCGGTCTGCCGGGTGAACAACGCGCTCGGCCGGGAAGGGGTGCCGATGCTGATGATGCGCGACGACCGCTACGCCGTCGCGGTCGCCGACGCGTTCTCGCGCATCACCGCGGGCTCACGGATCGGGGTGTGCACTTTCCAAGGAGGCGTCAATGCCGCCGGCATGCAGTACGCCTATGCCGGGATGGCGCAGGCCTACGAGGATGGCTCGCCCGTTCTGTGCATCACCGATGGCGTGCCGGTGGGCGCCTCGGGCAACAGCCAGTACGACGTCGCATCGGCGATGAAGACCGTGTCGAAATGGTTCGGCTATCTCGACAGGCCCGAGCGCACGCCGGAGTTCATGCGCCGCGCCTTCACCATGCTGCGCAGCGGCCGGCCCGGCCCGGTGATCCTGGCTATTCCCAATGCCACGGCCACATACGACGAGACCGCCGACCCTTACCGTCCGGTGAAGGGCTGGAAATCGGCGCCGGACCCGGCGGATGTGCGCGCCGCCGTCGACCTGCTCCTCAAAGCCCGCAACCCGCTGATCTACGCCGGCGAGGGCGTCATCTATGCGGGCGCCGCGGAAGACCTGAAAGCGCTGGCCGAGCTGGTCAACGTGCCGGTGATCACGACCCTCAAGGCCAAAGGGGCGTTCCCGGAGAACCATCCGCTGTTTGTCGGCGTGCGCGGCGATCAGGTGGCACACTACCTGAACAAAAGCGACCTGATCCTCGCCATAGGCTCGAGCCTGTCGCCGGGCCGCTTCAGCCATGGCATTCCCGACCCGGCGAAGAAGACCATCATCCACTGCAACGTCGACGAATTGCACATCAACAAGATGTATCCCACGGCGCATGCGGTGATCGGCGATGCGCGCCTGACCTTGCAGGCGCTCCGCCAGGAAGTGTCTGGCCGCACGCCGGGCGCCGGACGGAATGCGGGTGATGTGGCGGCGGAGGTGAAGGCGGCGCGCGACCAGGGGCTTGCCAGATACCGGCAGGTCATGAACTCCGACGAGACGCCAATCAACCCCTATCGGGTGTACGGCGATCTGATGGAGGTGCTGGATCTGAAGAATTCGTTCGTGACGCACGAAAGCGGCAACACGCGCGACCAGCTCAGCACCGTCTTCGACACGCTGATCCCGCGCGGCTTTTTGGGGTGGGGCAATGTCTCGACCTTGGGCTTCAGCCTGGCCGCCGCGATCGCCGCCAAGAAGGCGTTTCCGGACCGGGCCTCGGTGGCGGTGACCGGCGAGGCGGGCCTCGGCTACATGCTCGGCAACCTCGAGGTTCTGCTGCGCGAGAAACTCGGGATCACGGTTGTGCACATCAGCAATGGCGGCTTTGCCGGCTATGGCCCCGGCTTCTGGGGGCCGGGACACGATCCCTTCACGCACCGGGTGCTGGGGCCCGACGAGGTGGATATGTCAAAGGTGATCGGCGCCCTCGGCTTTCACACCGAGCGGGTCAGCGAGCCGGCCGAAATCATCCCGGCCCTGCGGCGGGCGCTCGACGTCAATACGTCAGGCCGCCCGGCCTATATCGAGTTCATCTGCTGCCAGTACCCGGTCTACGGCCAGTGGGTTGGACGGGGCGAGGGGTGAAACGATGCCGAAGCTGATCCCGGTCGCCGACGCGTTGAGCCAACCGTTCTGGGACGCCGTCAATCAAAGGCAGCTCGTCTTGCAGCAATGTGCTGCCTGTGACAGGCTGCAATACCCGCCGCAGCAGGCCTGCCAGGTCTGCAACTCGGCCGCCGGTCTGACGTGGAAAGAGGTCGAGGGAAGAGGCCATATCGCGACGTACATCGTGATCGAGGATGGCCGCCTCAACCGGCGCATGCCCGATCAGCCCTACAACCTGGCAATGGTGACCCTGGACGCGGACATCAGGGTCAATTTCTATTCCAATCTCCCTGGCACCCCGCCCTACCAGGCGCCGGTCGGCGCCGCCGTCGAGGTGACGTTCGAGGAGGTCGCCCCAGGCCAGCTGATCCACGAGTGGCGGGTCGTCGCTTAAGCAATGGTTCTTTGGGTGCCACACAAATATTCCGATCGCCCCCTCACCCTCTCTCCGCCCCTGGGGGCGGAGAGGGTCGGGGTGAGGTGGGGGATTCCAGAGCGCTTGCCGGCGCCCACCTCACCCTCCCATCGTTGCGCGATGGGCCCCTCCCTCTCCCCCCAGAAGGGCGGAGAGGGGCCTGTTTCTCGCTTCGCCGATTCCCGTTATTAGTTCGTCCCTGCCATACCTTCGCCAGAGCATAGAGGAAAGGGGAGCCATGACCGAACCAGACCGGTACCAGTGGCGGCGAGACAAGGACGGGCTCGGCGTATGGGAGCACCGCGGCAAGGTCGCGGTGGCGGGTGTTGGACATTCGCCGGTCGACCGTCGCTGGGACGAAGTCTCGATGGACCAGACGGTAGGCGCCTACTCGATCCTGGCCTGCCAAAAGGCGATGGACGAGGCCGGCGTCACGCCGGATCAGATCGAGGGTGTGGTCTGCTGCGACAGCCATATTGCCGGCGGCAGCGGCGGCTCCGCGTCGCAATGGGCGCCCCGGCCCTACTTTGCCCCGCCCTACGATTCTGAGTTGGGGCTCACGCTGGTCAACGCGCAGTGGCTGATCGAGCAGATGCGCATGCCCAACGTCAAATTTGCGCCGACAGGCGTGCCGACCATCAGCGAAATGGTGGGCATGGCAGCCCAGGCCGTGGGTGACGGCCAGTGCCACACCTGTCTCGTCATCTACCCGACCGGCAATCTCGAAGGGCGCTATCGTCGCGGTGGCGAGAACGCCGACGACTACGCCCGTGGTGCGCGCCAATGGACCGCACCCTGGGGCAATCACGGCGGCAACGATTTCATCAACATCTTCCCGCACAATCAGTACTGCCTGAAATACGGCGGCCAGCACGACGACCTCGCCCCCTTCGTCGTCAACCAGCACAGGAACGGGCTGCTGACGCCGTGGGGCTACAATGCCAGCCACAACGTGCCGCAGCTCACCATCGAGGATTACGTCAAGTCGCGTTACGTGCTGAACCCGCTGCGGCTGTGGGACTGCGACCGGCCGGTCAATGCGTCGGCCGCGTATCTGTTCACGACGGCCGAGCGTGCCCGCGACATGCGGCAGCCGCCGGTCTATGTGCTCAATCATTCGCAGCACAATTTCAGGAAGCGCAGCACACAGGAAGATCTGGACGAGATCGAGGACTGGACCGACCGCGCCGCCAGGCGAATGTACGAGGGCGCCGGGCTCGGGCCCGCCGACGTCGATATATTCAATCCCTACGACGGCTACGCCCCGATGGCGCAGTTCTTTCTGGAGGGCTTCCAGTGGCACGGCGTCAAACGCGGCGATGCCTTTGCGTTCTACGCGGGCGATATCCGGGTCGAGGGACCGCACCCGTTCTCGTCGAGCGGCGGCAATCTCGGGACCGGGCGCTGCCGCACCGCCATGTACACCGACAGCATAGAGCAGCTGCGCGGCACCGCCGGCGCCCGCCAGGTCAAGGTTCGGGCAGAGACGGCGCTGGCCGCCTTCACCACGCCGAGCAGTGGCGGCTGGATCATGTTCGGCAAAGACTTCGAGCTGACGGCCTGTGACACTGGAGATCACCGGCGCGCGGCGATCACTCTCAGCCACGTGCAGCCCTAGCGCTCTTGGCCAAAATCTAGCGCTTGGTACCGGGTCCGAAGGTCCGCTGGTACCGAACAGCGGCAGTTTCGAGCCCGACCGTCTGGCACCCTACTTCAGGGCACCAGCAAGAGCCGTCACGACCGAAATCATGACCGCTAGACCCGACGCGAACAACGTGCATACACCTGCCTGCGAACTTTCTACGCGGTCAATAAATAACAGCAAAATGGAACGAACGTACCGGCGCAACCAAAATGTAATCATGACGAGCCCGACAAACATATAAAGCGTTGTTAGTGGTAAAATTGTTAGGATCGAAAAAGATATGTTGTCGAGATTCCGAAGGTTCAGGTTGCTAGACAGAGGGCGAATGAGTGAGTCTGCAAAATCCCCGGTCGTGGCGCGCCACAAAAATTGGAAATCGTGCTCAAAGAAAAAATTCCAGCCGACAAATGTATATATGACGTAATATATGCGGAATGCAATATCAAATAGGAAATTTCCCAATGCAAGTGCTAAGTAGATCAGCGCGGGTAAAACTATAAGTAGCGCTAAATATATTCTCTTCCCCTGATATTTAGCTTTGTTGGTTCCCAATTTAGCAAATTCGAACGATACCAGGTCAATAACGTAGTTTACCATTATTAAAGGGAGAAGCACGGGAAGCGCGCTAAGTGTCCAGTTCAGGCCTTCCCACGCAGTCCCAAAGGCCCGCATCAGGAACAAGAACCAAATTACTAGAGACGATATCCCACTATATATACCAACGCTAATCGCGAGTCTCGTGCGTGAGCAATTCAGCTCACCAAATACCACCAAAAGGAAAGAGTGATACATTGTAGCAGAATCCGACGCAAGACGTGTGTAATCGTAGTCACCAGCGAGAACGTAAAAATCGATTAGGCGATCCTTTAACATTCGATCACCCTTCGGCCCCAAGAGAAAATCAGCAAAGCGCCCAAGCATTACGAGCGTCGCCAACACGAAGATTATCCAGGCCATCGTTCAGTGCCGGAACGCGAGTTTATGAAATGACGATCCGCTTGACTTCATCTAGGCTGACCTCATCGCGCCGGCGGGGGCGACGAGCGTCGGTAGCGGAGATTGGCGAGTGAGCCATGATTTCATTCAAGGGGTAGCTCAGTAAGGCCATCTGACGAACTGGCGACGTTGCCGCGAGACGTAATAAGGCCGGTTCGTCAGGTTGAGTATCAAGGCGACGGTGGCCGTAGAGAACCGGCCTCGCGCATCTACGGTTACGGTGCGCGTATTTTCGACAGAACTGTAATCCTGCGCTGCCGTTGTGAGCTTTTTGCATAGATCGGAAATGCTTTGATTGTTGAACGACACGTGGACATGGTGAGCAAATTGGTTGCGAATCCCGAAGGGTATCGGCCTCCTTCAGTTCCTGCTCGGAAATCAGCCCCAAGGCAAACGCGGCAGCACTTCGCGTGGCGAGGCTGCCGAGTGGTGCATTGAATCCCTCGACGAGTGATGAACTGGTCTCGCCTTCGACGAAAAAGGCGAGAAGGATTCGACGCATCAGCTCATCGATAAAGCTCGTCGCAATCAGCACCATGCCTCGATCGGTTTCTTTGTTCAGTTCAGGCAGGAAGGCCGCAAACTCCGTGAGGTGCGGATGCGTCACCGCAAGCGGCGGCGGTTGCCGCTCTGATTGCCTCTCTTCGTTCATCCCTCTCCCCCTCGCTCGCCCGCGTGCCGACCCTCAGGTTTTCACGACTATGTACCGCGAAGCACGACGAGGGCGTCTACCGCCTTCGCGCCCTGACCTGACGGCAGCACCATCAGCGGATTGATGTCCAACTCTGCCAAGTGTCCTTCAAGGTGCGTGGGAGGCCGACACGGGCACCAGGGTATCCGCGAGCGCCTCGAGGTCCGCCGCTGGCCCGGTTCGCGGTCGATGCGTCGGAATCGCGTTGGTTCAGCTCGCACTCAGCGCGAGCACGGCTTCCGGCACTCGGTCGATCACGCGCAGAAGGGCGCGGGCCGCACCCTGCGGCACAAGCCTACCCTGCTCCCAACCGCGCACGGTCGCGACAGATATGCCGATCCGGCGTGCAAACTCGGCTTGCGAAAGTCCGGCGCGCCTGCGAACGCGCCGCACCCAAGCCGCCGCATCCTTGACTGCTTCGGCATCATCGAAGGCGGCTTGGCGTTCGATCTCCGCTTCGGTGGTCGCATCGACCCGCACCCAATCGGTTCGCCCCGCTACCGGCTCCCAAGGGCCGGCGGAACGCCGCCGGGTGACGGCGCCCGTCGCGTCGAGGCGTGCTTCAGTCCGCGTCATACCGGTCCCTCTCTCTGGCGTTTGCCTTGCGGGCGGAGATGATCCTCGTTACCGTTTCACGCCGCGTGTAGGCGATCACGAATAGCCGTCCGGCGACGCGGCCGTAGAGCCTGAAGCGTTCTTCGCCATAGTCTCGCCGGTCGTCGCGCTCCACCAATCTGTTCGGATCGAGGAACGCCGGCAAGATATCGGCAAAACCGAACCCGCGATCTCGCACGCAGCGAGCGTTTTTCGCATCATCCCACTCGAACCGGATATGGTGAGTGTGCGCCAATAGCCCAGCCCGCCTGCCGCCGGGATTGTCATGCCTTAAGCGACAGAGATGAAGGCGGATTTGCCATGCGTGTGGCTAGGCACCGGCTCGCGGCGATCAATCGCGGCCGCGTGCAGTGCTAGGTGCCGCGAAACACGACGAGGGCGTCTACCGCCTTCACGCCCTGGCCTGACGGCAGCACCATCAGCGGATTGATGTCCAACTCTGCCCAAATTCAACCATATGCCCGGTTTTCGGCCCGCCGCGCTTGCCGCTTGTCATGAAGCCGACCACGGATTGATCAGCGCCAGGCCACAGCCCTCGAAATCCCCCGTGCCGCGCGTGACGACGCTGGCGCGCACGCGCGGGCAATTGAGGCAATCACTAGATCGGCTGTCGCCGCCGGGCGGCCGGCATTGCGCCGCAGGGCAAAAAGCTCGGCGTAAATCACTGCAGCATCCGTATCGAAGGGCAGAATGCGGCCGGCAAAATCCTCGCGGAACATCGCCAGCGCCGCCATCTCCAGCGCCTCTCGTCGGCGGCCCTTGGGCAGCACTGTGATGCCCGACAGGATTTCAGCCTGGCACACGGCGGCGGTGAACAACAGATCGGGCGGCTGCTCTTCCATCCAGTTCGCCACTCGCCGGTCCGGCCGCGTAGCCATGACGGCCGGCAGAATGTTGCTATCGAGCAGGAACATTCAGTCGAAACGCGGCGGCTCCGGCGCCGGCTCGCGCGGCGGCGGGTCGAGATCGACGCCGCCCAGCGGCGCAAACCGGCTGCGGATGCGCTGATAGAGGTTGACCGCCGGGCGCTCCGGTTGGTTCAGCGTATCTTGCAGGATGTCCCGCACTTCGGCTTCCATCGAATGCCCATGTTGGGCGGCGCGCACGCGCAGGCGTTCCTTCAGCGCCGCATCGAGATTGCGGATCGTCAGCGTCGCCATCGAGGTTTCGTTCCTGTTGCATGACCGTTTCCACTGCTCTCGATGACAGCGTTGAATGCAATCGGTTTTTGACCGCTATGCGCCGCGAGGCACGACGAGGGCGTCTACCGCCTTCACTCCCTGACCTGACGGCAGCAAGTAGGGCGGATGCAATCCGCCGCCTTCGCGCGCGTGCCGTGCAGTTTGAGGATCAACCTCCTCCGTTCGCGCCGCCTTCCTGGTCAGACAGCTAAGCAGCGGCAATAGCCGAGGTGCGGATTGCCCAGAACTGCCGGGCGATCCTCTTCCCAAGGCGACGGCACACCCTATATTTGGGTGCGAACAGACCAGAAACAGAGCCGTTGATCGAGAATGCAGTCGCAATCTTCCGTTCCCGTCTATTTCCCGGTTTCGCCGAATATTTTCCCGGTTCGGGGGCAAAGAATTTCCCGGTTACGCGGCTACGGGAATTCGCCCGCAAGCCATTGACGAACAGTCCTATTTTTTGGGCGGAACGGCCGCGGGGAACGCTGAGTCGATAAGATACCCGGTTATTTTCCCGGTTCACGGGAATTGGCGCCCGCATGCCATGCCACGTGCGGTTGCTATGTGCTGCGAAACACGACGAGGGCGTCTACCGCCTTCACTCCCTGACCTGACGGCAGCACCATCAGCGGATTGATGTCCAACTCTGCCAAGTGTCCTTCAAGGTGCATGGCGAGGTGCGATACGCGCACCAGGGTGTCCGCGAGCGCCTCGAGGTCCGCCGCTGGCCTTCCGCGAAAGCCTTGGAGCAACCGGGCTCCTTTGACCTCGGCGATCATCGCCTGGGCTTCCGAATGCGTGATCGGGCAGCGTCGCAGAGCCACATCGTTGTAGACCTCGACCATCACGCCTCCACTGCCGAACAAGCAGCACCGGGCCCAATTGCGGGTCGCAAGACACGCCAACGATAACTTCTACGCCGTCTCCGACCATCTCCTGCACCGACACGCCGGTGATCCGAGCCTGTGGAGCATAGGCTTTGGCATTGGCCAGGATCTCTGCGTAGGCGGTTCGCACTTGTGCCATATCGCCGAGGTTCAGCCGAACGACCCCGGCCTCTGTCTTGTGCACGATATCCGGCGAGTCGACCTTGAGAGCCACCGGAAACCCGAGCTGCTCTGCGGCCGCGACGGCGGCCTCGGCAGAATCTACCCGGTGCTCACGCGCACTCCCCACGCCCCAGGCTGCCAACAGCTTCTTACTCTCGGACTCCGAGAGCGTCGGACGCCCCAAGCCAAGGGCCTGGGCGATGGCCTCATCCTGAGGTGCGGTGCGCGCCGGGGCTGTGGCAAAACCATCGGCCAGGTGACGCTCGCGCCATGTATGATACGCCAGCCGGCTCTGCAGGCCTCGGGCCAATTTGTCCGGCGTGTAGAAGATCGGTATCCGGGCGTGTTTGAGCTGTGCCAGGCCAGCTCTCGGCGTTCCGGCTTCCGGTCCACAGGAACACCACACCCTTGTCGGTCCGGTCACGCTGGCTGATGACCTGCTGAGCCTGGGCGTCCGCGCCGGCACTCGCCACGACGAGCGTCCCCATCCGGGGATCATTGATCATGTGCTCCATGATTTGCGGGAAGGACTGACTGTTGGCAAAGCCTGTCACATCGGCGGGATTCGCCGCCCAGCCGAAGCCCTTCAGGATCCCGTTGATGCCGTCGCGCGCCGCGTCGCCCAGCAGCGGCAGATCGAGACCGGCCTGACCGCACATGTCGGCGGTCAGTGAGCTGATGCCGCCCGAGTGGGATACCACCGCGATGCCGGGCACGCCGGGCTTGGGGGTGTGGGCCAGCAGGTGCGCGACCTCCAGGAGTTCGTCGTAATCCTGGACCCGGATCACCCCGTATTGGGCAAAGATCGCATCGTATCGGGCATCGGCGCCCGTCAGTGCTGCGGTATGCGAGCGTGCGGCCCTCGCTCCGAGTTCCGAACGCCCGATTTTGATCAGGACGATCGGCTTGCCGCGCTCTGCGGCGAGCTTTGCCACTTCGAGAAATTTATCGGCTTGCTTGAAGCCTTCGACAAAGCCAGCAATGACCCGGGTATCCGGATCGTCCAGCAGATAGCGGGCGAAATCCGTAAAGTCGAGGTCCGCCTCGTTCCCTGTCGAGATTATATAGCTGAAACCGATGCTGTTCTCGACCGCCCGCACCAGGAACGGCCCGAACGCCGTAGCACCGCTTTGGCACACCAGGCCGATCGGCCCCGTCAGACCCTCGGCGCCGCGCGAGGAAGCGGTGGCCCAGATGTCGTCCTTGACATTCGCCAGCCCCAGGCAGTTGGGGCCGCTGATCCGCATGCCCGAGGTGCTCGCAAAGACGCCCAATTCCCCCTGCAAATCGCGCCGGTCGTCGACGCCGCGCTCGGCAAAGCCCGCCGAAATCACGATCGCCGATCCCGCCCCCTTGCGGTGGCTCTCCTTCAGGACATCGAGCACCTGATCGTAGGGCACCACGACGGCGACCACATCGGGAGCCTCCGGCAGGTCCGTCACATTCGGGTAGGACTTTTCCCCCATGATTTCGTCATAACGCGGGTTCACGGCATAAACCTGCACCCGGTCTTTGGCCTTGAGCGCCGCAGCCAGAAACCGCCCGCCATACTGCATCCGCGGCGTCGCGCCCACGATCGCAATGGAGCGTGGGTTGAGCATTTTGTGGATCGACGCCATCTGTGGTTCTGTCCAGAACTCCATGACACCCCCTGAGAAGATCGGCAAATAGCGGACCTCGCACCACGACAGGAGCCCTCTCTCCTCGACCCCTCCTAGAGCCCCGGACAGCGTCTACCGGCCTTAGTCTGGAAGATACATCTCTTCCATGGCGCGCAGACGCGGCTCGTCCAGAATGCGGCCGTTGCTGGCGGCGCCCCAAGGACTCTGAGCTGCCTGGGCACGCAGCGCATCCACGGCCAATGTGCCGCGCTGCCGAAAATCACTCAAGAAATCCCAGTTAGCCTGCAAGCCCGCCATGGTGGTCAGCGCGGGGAACCAAGCCGCGGCGGCCCCGCCATCCTGCTGCGCCTGTAAGGAGGGATACGGCGACAGATCAGCAGGAATGAGGGGAACGACGGGCCCGGGAATGAGGCGGATCGCCTCTTGAATTTCTTCCCAGGTGCGCAAGCCATTGGGGCAGACGACATCGACCTGCGCCTCGGCTTTGTAGGCCTGGCAGCGTTCAATGATCTCCGCAAAGCTGGCGCCCGGCACGCCGCCGAGATCGCATCGGGCCATGATCACGAAGTCCGGGTCGAGAGCCTGCTTGGCATCCATCGCCGCCCGCAGCTTTCCGACCATCTCCTGAATCGAGATACAACGGCGGCGGGGGCCGGATTTCGGCGGAAACGTCTGGTCTTCAATGTGGGCGCCAGCGATGCCCGCCTGAATGTATTCCCGCACGGTGTAGTGCGTACTGATGGCATCACCGTAACCTGTATCGGCATCCGCGAAGACCGGGATCTGCACGGTCAGGACAATTTTCCGGGCGTTGTCCACCATGTCGCGCATACTGGTCCCGGAGTCGGGCCAGCCCAGTTGGTGCGCCGAGGTATTGCCCCCGGACATGTAGAAGGCGTCATAGCCCAGCGCCTCCGCCATCTTCGCACCAATGGGATTGATCCCGCCGGCTAAGACAAATAATTCGGGCCGTTGAAACAGGGCCTTCAGTCGGGTCGTCATACGTTGACGCTCTGGCATACGCAGTCTCCTCGCGTGTAACCGAACCGTCCTGGCGCAGCGGGGCGCGTCAATGGCGCCGGTTTGCCGTCAGCGCCTCCCCGCCCCATGACAGGATGCCTCGCGGAAGGCGTCAGGCGCTCACCGGCACAGTGGCACTGATCCGCGGCACTCCCACCGAGCGCGTCGTGTGGCCTTGGCCCGTCAGGTCGTCAGCAAGGACCACATCACCCGGTCCAAAACGGCGCGTGGTGCCATCGCCGATGCCGATTTCCATCTGCCCCGCGAGAATAAAGATGTATTGGCGCCGGGGCGCCGTATGCCAATCGCTAAAATAGTCCGCTGGGAAAGAGCGGAAACTTAGGTTAGCACCCGCCTGCAGCGCAACCTCGGCCGGCAGCGGAAGATCTTCAAAATGGGTCTGGCCGTCGTGGCCCGTATAGATCCGTACGATCATGCGCGTACTCCTTCCCATAGAGTGATCATCGTGCACGCAAGGGCGTACTCCGCGCCATCGCCGACGACGAAACCCCCGGCATCCTTGCTCCGCACGCTTCCGCTGGAATTTGTGCAGAAAGCATGAAGCTGATTGTCGTCCGGCCCCTCCTGATTGATGTATTACACATGGACTCGAAAGCCGCTACCTTGCTGGATATCCCATTCGCCACCGACTTGTATGACGGGCGCTCTCACCCGAGAGTTTCTGCTGCGGATCACGCGCGCGGGGTGGAGATAAGGTTCGCCGTCGATGCACGCGACCCGAGAGCGACCAATCCCGATCCGGTGCTGCTCACGGAAGTCAAGCGAGCCCGCCGCGGCTTCGACGCCCTGGTTAGTGGCCGCATCGGTTCGTTGGCCGAGCTGGCAAGTCGCGAAGGCATCAGCGATCGCAATGAGGCTGGTCCCTACAAGATCAAGGTGATGTCGGCGACCAACCACGAGGCACCTCCTCTGCGCCATGCTTGGGTTCCGCTTCTTCCCGCGGTTGCGGGACCTTCCCGACCGGAGACTGGCCTGCATCGAGCCGGCGGCGACCTACCAAGATCAAGGCCGCTGTCGTTCGCAAACACTGGGGCGAGGTGCGGCGCAAGAGCGAGCAGCGTCATGCCTTCGCCTAGCAGTTCGGGCGTCTGGGCTAAACCTGGTCATCGCCGCCATTGTCCATTGGAACTTCACCTACATTGCCGACGCCGTGGCGCATCAGCGCGCGGCAGGGCGAGCGGTGCCCGACCAGTTGTGTTGGTTCACACGACGCCCTAAGCTGGGAGCACGTCGGCCTGTCGAGAGACGTCCTGTGGGATCGAACCGCGGTAGCGGCCGAGAAAAGGCGACCGCTCAACCTCGGCCGCCCCAGGATCGCCGCCTAAATCAGAGTTCGTGTTCCGTTCGACCCTCGCGTTTGTTTGTCTAACAACCGACGCTATCCCTCAACCCGCGGGCGGCCTTCCCGTTCAGCCTTTGGTCGCGCCAGCGGTCAGGCCGGCGATGTAATAGTCCATTAGGAATGCGTAGATGATCAGCGGCGGCGCCGCGCCGAGCAACGCTCCCGTCATGATCTGTCCCCAGGCGTAGACGTCGCCCCTGATCAGGGTGGTAACGATGCCGACCGGTAAGGTCAGCTGGTCGGCAGAGGTCGTAAAGGCCAAGCCGTAAAGGAAATTCGCCCAAGACACGGTAAAACAAAAGATCGTGGCGGCGATGATCCCCGGCAATGCCACTGGGATAAAGATGCGGGTCAGCACCTGGATGTAGCCCGCGCCGTCGATTAGCGCGGCCTCGTCGAGTTCTTTCGGGATGCTGGCGAAATATCCGATCATGATCCAAGTGCAAAACGGCACCGTCAAGGTCGGCAGTAAAATTATCAGCACCCACCAATGATTTATCAGCTCGATGCCAGTCTTCTCGTGTATGAAGGCAAAGGTTTTAAAAAGAGGAATGAACACCAAGGTGTCGGGTATCAAATAAGCAAGAAATACGCCGGTTGCTAACGTTGCCGATCCCCAAAACTTCATTCGTGCCAGCGAAAATGCAGCCAGGATGCTGATAATCATGGTCATCGACACGACGCATATCGATACCACTGCAGAGTTACGAAAGAAGATCAGATAGGTGGGGTCCGTTAATAGCGCGATGTAATTCGATAAAGTTGGGTGATAAACTCACCATGGATTCGTCGCCGCGGAGATCTCAGCGCTCGATTTTAGAGAGGTAATAAACATATACAGCGGCGGCGTTAGAAAGAAAACCACGAACAGGATCAGAAAGAAATACGACCAGTACAGCGTCCTGCGCCGTCCGCGCGAAATGCTGCCGTAAGAGACGCGGCCGCTCGCGCCTCCGGCGGCCTCCGCGATCGCCGTCGTCATTGTTATGCCTCGTTACCCCGTCGGCGCACGTTCCTTAGAATCAAGATCGCCGCGCCCGCGAGGATCGGAGCCACGAACAGCGATACCGACGCACCGAGCGGAATGTCGTTGCCCCAGGACCCGGCCGGCTACTATTATTGGGGGATCTGGAAGTTCTCCAAAAACGTGTCGGCGGCAAAAAGCATATTGGCTTACCTGGCCACGCGCGAGGTGCAGGAAAGACTGGTCATCGCCAGCGTCGGCTTCGACATCCCGCCTTTTAACAGCTTCATGGACTTCAAGATCTGGAACGAGGTCGAGCCGCCGAAGGGCACCGTCTATAATTATCCGCCGCGGAATGACGCGATCCCGAATCTGGTCGGCTACCCGGCGCCGTTGAAGATCGGCACGCAGATGTGGGCGCAAGCCACGCTGATGAAGTTGATCGCTCAGCATACGCAATCGGGCAAATCGGCCGATGACGCGATCGCCTGGGCGCAGGGCGAGCTCGACGGGTTTATGCGGGGTTGACCGAACGGAGCGGCCACGCCGGATCGACGGCCTTGCACGCTACGCCGAAATGAAAGAGGCCGACTGAGATCTGGCCCTGTCGCCGATTTTTCACGTTGATCGAGAGTCCGCCCGTTCTTATTGTTTCCGCCATGGAGTCGGCGAAAGTAGGCGGTTGCAGGTGTGGGCGGACCATCAGTATCAGCATGGGGTGCTGAGGGTCGAGAGTTCGAAATCTCTCCGCTCCGACCAATCCCGTCTCTCTCGCCATTGGCCGACGCACCGACGAGGAGGACGGCATGAACGCCCGCAAACCCGATCTGGAACCCTGGCAGTGGCCCGAGGAGGAGTGGCGTAAGCGCGTCGAGCGCGTCCGCGCCGGACGCAGCCTGCGGCCGGCGGAGTGGCCGGGCGGAGCGCGCTGCGCGGTGGCGCTGTCGTTCGACAGCGATCACGAGACCAGCGATCTGCGCGAGGGCGGCAACTCGATCGGGCGGCTCGCCTGGGGCCAGTATGGCAGCCGGGTCGGCGTGCCGAGAATTCTAAAAGTGCTCGAAAAATACGGGGTCAAGGCCAGCTTTTACGTGCCGGCGGTGACCGCCCTCCTCCACCCGGATGAGCAGCGCCGGGTCGTTGCGGAAGGCCATGAGATCGGCATCCACGGCTGGATTCACGAACTGAATTCGGTTCTGCCCTACGAGGCCGAACGCGACCTGATGCGGCGCTCGGCCGACACCCTGGAGCAGATTTCAGGTGTGCGGCCAGTCGGCTTACGCACCCCGTCCTGGGATTTCAGCTGGCACACCCTGGAAATCGAAAAGGAGATGGGGCTCGCCTACAATTCCTCGCTGATGTCGGACGAGGATTGCTATGAGCTGCTGCTCGACGGCGCGCCGATCGGAGTCGTCGAATTGCCGGTCGAGTGGGTGCGCGACGACGCAGTCTATTTCATGATGAACCGGTTTTCGGCGCTGCGGCCGTACACGCCGCCCGGTGACGTATTCGACATCTTCCGGCGCGAGTTCGACTCGGCCCATGCCGAGGGCGGCCTCTTCCAGCTGACGATGCATCCGCACGTCATCGGCTACCGCTCGCGCATATGGATCCTCGACGAGATCATCCGCCACGCGAAGGCGCAAAAGGGGGTCTGGTTCGCGACCCACGCGGAGGTGGTCGATTGGGCGAAGGGTCACGCGGCTTGATTAAGATGTGCTCCGATCGCCGTGCTTATGGCTGAGGGGGAACCCCAAGCATCCACGCGCTGCGGCTATGTCGCGCTAATCGGCGCGCCCAATGCCGGCAAGTCGACGCTGCTGAACAAACTCGTCGGGCGGAAGCTGGCGATCGTCACTCCCAAGGCGCAGACGACGCGCAGCCGGCTGCTCGGCATCGCGATCGAGGGGCCGGCGCAGATCGTCTTTGTTGACACCCCCGGCATCTTTGCGCCCCGGCGGCGCCTAGACCGGGCGATGGTGTCGGCAGCTTGGTCGGGGGCGGAAGACGCCGACGAAACCGTGCTGCTGGTCGACGCCGCGCGCGGGGTCGACCGGGATACGCGGCGCATCCTCGAACGCCTCGCCGGGCGCGGCCGCAAATCGGTCCTGGCGCTGAACAAGATCGATCTCGTGCGTCGCGACAAGTTGCTCGGCCTGGCTGCGACCTTGTCGAAGGAAGGCCGCTTCGACCCGGTGTTTATGATTTCGGGGCTGAGCGGCGACGGGGTCGAGGACCTGAAGCGCCACCTCGCGGCCGCTCTGCCGGCGGGTCCGTGGCTGTTTCCCGAGGACCAATTGTCGGATGCGCCCGAGCGCCTGATCGCCGCCGAGGTCACCCGCGAGCAGGTCTTTCTGCAACTCCATGACGAGCTGCCCTATGCCTCAACCGTCGAGACCGAAAGCTGGGAAGACCGCCGCGACGGCAGCGTGCGCATCGAGCAGGTGATCTATGTTGAGCGGCAGAGCCAGCGCGCCATTGTGCTCGGCGATCACGGGCAGCGGATCAAGGCGATCGGCGCCCGCGCCCGCGCCGAGCTCGAACAGATGCTGGAGCGGCGGGTCCATCTGTTTCTGTTCGTCAAGGTGCGCCAGAACTGGGGCGAAGACCGCGAGCGCTTCACGGCACTTGGGCTCGACTACAACGCCTGATGCGCAAACGAGACCTCAGCCCAGATGACCAAGAGATGTCGACGTTCCCATCAAAACTCGTGCAACAGGCGGCCGAAGCCGCGGATCGGCGTCTTGACGCCGGCCAGACGCAGCAAATGCCACAGCACCGCCTGGGTCGAGGTCACGAACGGCTTGCCGATCCGGGCCTCGAGCGCGTCGATTATCGGGTGCGAGCGGAAATTGAGGCAAGCGGCGATCAGCCCGTCCGATTGCGGGTCCCACGCGCCGAGCGCCAGATCGAAGATCGCGGCGGGTTCGGGCTCGGCGAGGCGAAACCCGTCGATTATGCCTAGACAGGCGCCGGCAATGCAGTCGACGCCGCCCTCGGCGAAGAAACGGTGCTCCGCGGCATCGACTGCCTCGGGATAGGGCGAAATCGCCGTTACTCGCTTTAGCCCGAGCGCACGGCAGGCGGCAAAGATGCTGTCGGTCGCGGTTGTCGCCGGCGTCCCGGCAATATGACGGATCTCGCCACGCAGGCGCTCATCGAAAGCATGGCCCTGGACGATGCTCGACGCGGTGCAGCCATAGGCGATCGCGTGCGGCCGGCAGCTGGCGAGTTGACGGATCGCGCGTGCGCCGTCCTCGCGGTCCATCGCGATGATCCGTTCGGGCGAACTGCCTTCGCCGATCATCATCCGGGCGAAATGGACGCTGACCCCATCAGGCACAACGCGGGGATACCATTCTTCGACGACGATATTGACGCTCGGCACGATGACTCCGAGCCGGATCTGCTCCGTCATACCATTCCCCCTTCGCTATGAACCCGTTGGCGGATCGAACGCTTTGATCGGCGGCAGTGGGCCGTCGAAGCGTTCGATCTCGACCAGGCAGAGCTGGCCGGTGCAGCCTTGCGCGAGACGGGAGGTGCCGGCGTCTGATGTCAGCACATTCGGGTTGCCGTGCACGCAGAGCGGCTTGTCCGCGGTCGGGTCATCGGGGTCGTACCAGGCTCCGGTCGACAGCTGGACCACACCTTGGCGCAGCGCGTCGCTCAGCACCGCTCCGGCGAGGCAGGCGCCGCGATCGTTGAAGAGGCGCACGATGTCGCCATCGCCAATGCCGCGCGCCGCGGCATCTCGTGGATGGATGCGCACCGGCTCGCGGCCATTGACCTTCGACGCCTGGCTGGTGGCGCCAAAATCAAGCTGACTGTGCAGCCGCGTCGCCGGCTGGTTTGCGATAAGATGGAGCGGGAAACGCGCCGCTGCGGGTGAGCCGGCGCCTTCGACGGGCGGCAGCCAGGTAGGATGTCCCGGACAGTCCGGATAGCCGAATCCGGCGATCGTCGCCGAGGTGATCTCGATCTTGCCGCTCGGCGTCGGCAATGGCGCTGCATCGGGGTTATGGCGAAAGTCGCGGAGGATGCCGCCATCCCAAGGCAGCGTTGGCAACACGATCTCGCCCGCTGCCCAGAACTGGTCGAAATCGGGCGCATCGACCTCGCGCGACAATAGAGCGCGACGGGTTGGCTCGTAAATTTGTTCGAGCCACTCGCGTGCAGAGCGGCCTTCGGTAAACGCTTCGGCGATGCCCAGGCGCTGCGCCAGTTCGGCGAAGATATTGTAGTCGTCGCTCGCCTGGCCAAAGGGCGATACCGCGCGATGCATCGCCACCAATAGCGGATCGCCCTCCGAAGCCCCGATATCCTCGCGCTCCAAAGTGATCGTCGCCGGCAATACGATATCGGCGTGCCGCGCGGTCGCGGTCCAAACCGAGTTCGTGGACGATCACCGTGTCCGGCTGGGCGAAGGCGCGGCGCAGCCGGTTCAGATCCTGGTGATGGTGAAACGGATTGCCGCCGACCCAATACACCAGCTTTATGTCGGGATATGTCAGTCGCTGACCGTTGTAATCGAACGGCTCTTTAGGGTGCAGCAGCATGTCGGCGATGCGCGCCACCGGAATGAAATCGGCGATGCTGTTGCGGCCTTGAGGCAGAGCGGGCAGCGGCACTGCCAATGGCGGCTTTCCGGTGTTCGACGTCGAACCCAGTGCATAGGCGAAACCACCGCCCGGCATCCCGATCTGGCCGAGCAGGGCGGCCAACACGACGCCCATCCAGACCGGCTGCTCGCCATGCTCGGCGCGCTGCAAGGATTGCGAGCAGGTGATCAAGGTACGCCGCCCGACCGACCGCCGCGCAGAGCGCGACGATCTCGTCCGCCGGAAAGCCGCAGATCGCCGCCGCCCAGGCCGCATCTTTCGGCTGACCGTCGCTGCGGCCGAGCAGATAAGCCTCGAACGGCTCCCCGCCGACGCAGAAGCGGTCGAGAAAGGCGCGGTCGTGCCGACCCTCGGTCACCAAGGTATGCGCCAGCCCCAACATCAGCGCCACGTCGGTGCCCGGCCTGATCGGATGCCAGACGGCCCCGATCTCCGCCGGCAAATCGTCGTGCAGCGGGCTGATCAGGTGGAATTCGACCCCCCGTTCGCGCGCGGCGTGCAACCTGCCGCGGGCGATGTGCTGGCTGGTGCCGCCACCGCCGACATCGTTGTTTTTCAGCGCCATGCCGCCAAAGGCAAGCACTAGCGAACTCTCGGCCACTAATTCGGCCCAGCTGACGTTGTTGCCGGCGACCGCACCCTGCGGGCCGATCACGTGCGGCAGGATCACCGTCGCCGCACCCGAGCTGTAGCTGTTGACCGAGCGGACATAGCCGCCGGCGAGGTTCAGAAACCGATGGATCTGGTGCTGCGCATCGTGAAAGCGCCCGGCGCTGGCCCAGCCATAGGACCCGCCGAATATGCCGCTCGGTCCATGTGCGGCGTAGACCCGTCTTAGCTCTGCCGCCACGAGGTCGAGCGCTTCGGGCCATGAGACCGCCACCAATTCGTCGCGACCCCGCCGATGATCGGAACCCGGACCGCGTTCCAGCCAGCCGCGCCTGATCATCGGCCTGGCAATGCGCGCCCGGTGTGAGACCGCGGCCGGTATGTTGCCGAGCAAAGCCGAGGGATCGCGGTCGCGGGGATGAGGAAGGATTTCGATGCCTTGATCGCCCACGAGCGCCGAGAACGCGCCCCAATGCGAACTGTGCGGCACACCTCGGATGCTTTTTGCAGGGCTGTCATTCATCGGTCGATAAATCCCTTACCGGCATTGACCTGCTCTGTCACACGGCGCATCGACAAACTGTGTCGGCAACCGCTAGCTTGGCGCAATGATTTCGCTCAGCGAAGAGGTCACGATACCATCGCCGGCCGATGCGGTGTGGCCGCTGTTGCGCGATCCGGCGCTGGTTGCCTCGTGCATTCCCGGCGCGGCATTGACCGCGGCCGGCGACGGGGGCGCCTATCAGGGCACGATCCGGGTCAAGTTCGGGCCGACCGTGGCAACCTTCCGCGGCGAGGCCAAACTCGCCTATGACGACGAGGCGCGGCGCTGCACGATCGACGGGCGCGGCATCGATGGACGCGGCGCCTCGCGGGCATTGGCCTCGGGTGTGGTGACCGCGAGCGGAGCCGAAACGACGACCCTCAGATGCGAGGGCAATTTCAACGTAACCGGGCCGCTCGAAACCTTCGCCAATGCCGGCGGGGTTCATCTCGCCCGCGCATTGTTGGCGGAATTCGCCGGCAACATGGCCCGCCTCGCCGCCGAACGGGCAGCGCCGGCAGCCGCCGAGGCACAGGTATCGTCACCGTCGCCGCCCGCGACGGCCGGGGAACTGCGCGGCGGGGCATTGCTGTGGCGGGCGTTTCTCGGCTGGCTGCGGCAAATTCTTTTCGCCAAAAGGAAAACTCAATGAGCGACAACCAGGTTTCCGACGTTCTGGCGCAGGCATTCGCGGCCGAGGGCGTCGACACATTGTTCACCCTGATGGGCGACGCCAACATGTATTGGTCGGCGGCGATGGCCGACAATCAGGGCGTGCGCCTGATCCATGCGCGCCACGAGCATTGCGCCTGTGCGATGGCCGACGCCTATGCGCGCGCATCGGGCACGGTCGGCGTCGCTTCGGTCACCTGCGGCCCCGGCTTTACCCAGATCATGACCGCGTTGACGATGGCCGCGCGCGGCAATGCGCCGCTCGTGGTCTTTTCCGGCGACGCGCCGATCGGCGCCTCCTGGTACATGCAGCAGATCGACCAGGCGCCGCTGGCGCTGGCGACCGGGGCGCATTTCGTGCCGATCCGCACCATCGACCGGGCGCTCGACAATGTCCGCGAGGCCTTTTACGTGGCCCGCGCCGAGCGCCGCCCGGTCGTGCTGAGCATCCCGCTCGACCTGCAGAAGGAGGAATTTCCGTACCTTCCCGATTACACGCCGTCGACCGATCTCATGCCGCGTGCGCAGGTGGTGATGCCCGACCCGGTATTGGTCGACGAGGTCGTCGCGATGATCGCCGGCGCCGAGCGGCCGGTGGTCATCGGCGGGCGCGGTGCGGTCTGGTCGGGCGCCAAGGAAGCGCTGGAGGCATTGGCCGAGAATAGCGGCGCACTGCTGGCGACGACCCTGCTGGCCAAGGGCTTGTTCGACGGCAACCCGTTCGCGCTCGACATCGCCGGCACCTTTGCGAGCGATCTCGCCCGCGAATTTTTTGCCGAGAGCGATCTGGTGATCGCCGCCGGGGCTGGGCTCGGGCATTACACGACCGAGGGCGGCTATCTTTATCCGAACGCCAAGGTGGTGCAGATCGACGTGAACCCGCGCGGGCTGTGGCAAGGGCTGCGCACCGCCGATCTGCACATCAAGGCCGATGCCCGCGCCACCGCCGAGGCGATCACCCGGCGGCTCGTCGAGCGCGGCATCCGCCGGCCGGGCTGGCGCAGCAACGCGGTCGCCGCGCAGATCGCCGCCGATGTCCCCGACGCCAAGGAATTTCAGGTCACTCCGGGCACGCTCGACCCGCGGCCGGTGGTGCGCGAGCTCGATGCGGCGATCCCCAAGGATTGGGACGTCGTCGTCGCCGGCGGCCATTGCTTCGGCTTTGGCATGACCCATTTCAAGGGCCGGCCGGCCGGCAAGTATCACACCCCGCTCGATTTCGGCGCGATCGGCTCGGGCCTGTCGGCGGCAATCGGCGTCGCCGTCGCGCGCGGCAATGACAAGGTCTTGCTGATCGACGGCGACGGCAGCCTCTATCAGCACATCCAGGAATTGGAGACGGTCAGCCGGCACGGCCTTAATTTGCTGATCTGCGTCCTGAACGACGGCGGCTACGGCGCCGAGACGCACAAATTCCGCTCCACAGGCGGCGACCCGCGTCATGCGACCCACGGCCGCGGCGATCTCGCCGCGACTGCCCGCGGCTTTGGCCTCAACGGCGCCAGGGTCAACGAACTGGGCCGGTTCGAGGGCCTGTTCCGCGAGCACCAGCAGGCGAACGGCGCTAGCCTGTGGGACGTGCATGTCGACGATCTGATCCCGACGCGCCAATTCCGCCGGGTGCATTACGGCGAGGCGTGAGCCTCGAAATGACCGACGCCCGCTGTTTTCAGGCCATGGTGCCGATGCGCGACGGCATCAGGCTCAACACCTTCGTATTCCTGCCGGAGAGCGGCGGGCCGCGCTGGCCGGTGATCCTGCACCGCACGCCCTTACGGCATCGCCGCAGCCGATGCGCGCGACAAGACCGACTGCACCAGAGCCTGGCTGCCAAATCCCGCCGAACCGATGCGCGGCTCGATCCTGCGCGGCTGGCAACGGATCGTCGCGCACGGCTATGCCGCGGTCTACCAGGACACGCGCGGCCGCCACGGCTCCGAGGGCGAAGACCGCGTCTATGCCGACGACGCGGCGGACGGCCACGACACGCTCGAATGGATCGCGGCCCAGCCCTGGACCAATCAGATGGTCGGCATGTCCGGGTCGTCGGCCGGTGCCACCACCACCTTCGCCGCGGCGTCGACCCGCCATCCCGAGCCTGCGCGCCTTCTTTGCCCAGGCGGGCGCCTCGAGCATCTATGACGACGTGGTCTGCGAGGGCCAGTCGATCGAGATGGAGCGGCTGTGGCTGTGGGTGGCGCGCAACATCCCGGGCCTGTCGCGGTCGCATCGCGAGGCGGTGATGCAGCGCTTTGGCGTCGGCGCGGCCGAACTCGATGCCGCCGCCGCCTCGGCCGCTGAGCGCTACGCGCGGCTCGATGCCGCGCGGCAGCGCCGAGCCGCCTTTTGTCGGCTCGGCGGATTGGCTGCGACTGCCGTTGACCGGCTACCCCGATTTCGCCACCTGGCAGCCCTTTCTCGACGAGATCATCACCCATCCGGCGCCCGACGCGTTCCGGGCGCGACACAATTTCCGCCGCACCATCGACATCCCCGGCTTTCACGTCACCACCTGGTTCGACATCTTTCAGACCAGCGTGATCGCGGCGTTCAACGACATCCAGGCGCGCACCGGCACCCAGAAATTGTGGATCGGCCCCAACGAGCATTATTTCGTCTATGCCAGCAATTTCTGGTCGCGCGACCCGTATTTCGAATGGTTCGACCATTGGCTGAAAGGCGAGGCCGAGCGGCATCATCGACGAGCCGGCGGTGCTCTATTCACCGCGCGCCTGGGTCGAGGACCGCGCCTTCTATGTCCCCGACGATTGGGTCAGGGCCGAGCGCTGGCCGCCGCCGGGCACCGCCCCGCAGCGGCTCTATCTGCGCGGCGACGGCGGCCTGAGCCCTGAGGGGCCGGGCGGAGTTCCGCGCGGTTACAACTATGACCCGCGCCGGCCGATCCCGACCTTGGGCGGGCGCAACATGCTGATCGATGCCGGGCCGCGCGACCAGCGCCCGGCTCAGGCACTGCCCGATTACGGGCTGATCTACCGCGGCGAAGCACTGGCAGAAGACCTAACCATCGCCGGCAATGTCCGCGTGACCCTTCACGTCGAATCCGACTGCCCCGACACCGATTTCGTCGCCAAGCTGATCGAGCTGCATGCCGGACGGACGCGCGATGCTGCTGATGGACGGGGTGACGCGCGCGATGTACCGCGACCCGTCCGGCGAGCCGCGGCCCCTCGTTCCAGGCCGGGTCGAGCGGCTGACCATCGGCCTCGGCGACATCCACCACACTTTTCGCGCCGGCCACCGCATCGAAATCGACGTGACCAGCAGCAACTTTCCGCGCCGCGCCCGCAACACCAACAGCGGTCATCTGGTGCTCGCAAATGATAACGAAGCCGATATCCGCGTCGCCTCGAACACCATCCACCACGCCGAGACGACGCCTTCGTTTGTCGAGCTTCCGGTGCTGATCCGCCGATGAGGCTCGTCGGCCTCGGCGATTAGGTGAGACTAGCCAACCCGATACTTGTCGACAAAGGCCCAATCGACTTCGAGGCCGAACCCGGGCTTGTCGCCGAGATGCAAATGCCCATCGCGTAATTCCGGGTGCTCCTTGAACAGCCCGTAGCCCAAAGGGTCTTCCTCGGGCCCACCATGTCCTTCGACGCCAAAAGCGCAACGCGGCAGCGCCAGCACCAAATGGCCGTGCAATTCGGGCGCGGTATGCGGCGCCACCATGGCCCCGTGCTGCTCGGCCAGCGCTGCGATGCGCAATGCCTCGGTAAAACCGGCGGCACGGGTCGCATCGAACTGTACATAGCGGATGCCGCCTTCGACGATGAAGTCGCGGACAGTGAATTGGGTCAGCTCGCGCTCGCCATGCGCCAATGGGATCGGCGTCGCCGCCGCGAGCCGCGCAAAATCGGCCGGCTGCAAATACCAATGCAGTGGTTCCTCGAGCCAGAAGATCCGCGATGGCTCGACCATATGGGCAAATTCGATGCAATCCGGCAGGTCGTAAGCCGCGTTCATGTCGAGCATCAGCAACGGCTCGTCGCCGATCTCGCGGCGCACCGCGGCGATGCGCTCGGCCTCCTCGGCGACGCTGCCAGCCCCGGTCTTCAATTTGACTGCGCGGTAGCCGTGCCGCAGCATCCGCGCCATCTCCCCGGCATAGTCGGCATTGGTGGCGCCCGGCCGATAATACCCGCCGGTGGCGTAGGTGAAGAGCGGGCGGTTCTCGCCGCCGAGCAGCCGGTACACCGGCAAGCCCGCCGCCTTGCCCTTGATGTCCCACAGCGCGATGTCGATCCCGGCGATCGCCGCCATAACCTGGGTGCGCTCGCTGCGCGCAATCGGCGGCGGCACATCCACCCTCCCTTCGATCGCGCCCGGCCGCGGCGAGGTCAAGCCAAACAGTTTCTCCCACACCGCCACATGCCCCAGCGCATCCATTCCATGGACGATCTGGCCAAACCGCGCCACCCACTCGCATATTCGCGGCATCGGCGCGCCGTGGATCTGGCCATAGCCGACGAGCCCGTCGTCGGTTCGCACCTCAGTCAAGATGACGTTCCAGGATCTAATCTGTTCATGCGCGGTCCACACCGGCTGCGGCCGCGGAACCGAAATCATATGCGTCTGGACCGATGCAATCCGGCTCATCTCCGGCTCCGGGAATATGTTCGCCAGCAAAAGCCGAGCCCGCCGCGGGCGCCGCTGTCAAGTCCGGCAGTTCGCCTAAACGGCGACCGATTGGCCGCCCTCGCGCCGCGGGGGCTCGCTTCCTCCGTTATTCAACCTGCGCACTGAGCTACTCAAGCGCTTGAAAGAAGAGATTTACTGTCATATTATCCAGTTCTCGGCTGGCAAGAATGCGCAACACCGAAAAGTTGCGCGTTCGCGGAACGGAATCGGCGCCCTGCGTCGTTCCAACCGCATCCCGGTTGAGGGTCCCTTGCGGGAGCACAAACGTGCGTTACGTTTAGCCAATCCGGAACTGCTACAGAGGATCACAGCCATGAAGCATCTCTTGACCGGCGTTGCGGTCGCTGCCGCGCTCGCGATTGCCGCGCCCGTGTGGGCGCAAAATCCAAGCGGCGGGAACGGTATGGGAATGCCCGGCCCGAACCCGGGGGGCGGTGGCGGCCTGACCCCGTACAGCGGCGGCGGAACGGCCCCTGCGCCGGCCCCTGCTCCCGCGGCGATGCCACCCGCGGCAGCGGCCGCGCCGGCGGATAATTCGGCGATGCCGCCGGCGCATCACGCCGTAAGGCATGCCCATGCCATGCATGGCTTTCACAAGGGGATGTCGCATAAAGCCGCTCTAACCGGCGATACGACGGCGCAGCTCAACCGTCAAGAGCTCGCCCGCCTTCAGGCCGGTAATCAGGGTATGCCGGCGCCGAACCCCCCGATGAAGGGGCAATGATCTAACATCGCAAACGGGTTCGACGAGACCGACCCAATGGGCGCCAGGGAACCGTTTGATATCCGTTGGCGCTGTGCTGACTTGGGTAATCTGAGGCGAAAGAGAGGACCATCGGCATGAAGCATCTGTTGACCGGAGTCGCGGTCGCCGCCGCGCTCGCGATCGCCGCGCCCGTGTGGGCACAAAATCCAAGCGGTGGGAGCCCGAACCCGGGGGGCGGCGGCGGTGCGGCTCCCGCGCCGGCGGATAATTCGGCGATGCCGCCGGCGCATCACGCCGTAAGGCATGCCCATGCCATGCATGGCTTTCACAAGGGGATGGCGCATAAAGCCGCGCTGACTGGCGACACGACCGCCCAGCTCAATCGTGAGGAGCTCGCCCGCTTACAGTCCGGTGCTCCCCCGTCGCCCCCAATGGCCGCGGCCCCACCCCCTCCTATGTCGAATCCTTCTGGCGGCAACAGCATGGGCATGTCGGGACCGAACGCGGGCGGACCGGGCCTTTCGCCCTATAGCGGCGGAGCAGGCGGCGGCGGATTGGGCCGGTAAGCCCACATAAATTTATCTGGTGCTGAGCCGCGCCTCAGGCTTCCGCGCTTAGCGAGGGAGCGCGCCGCCGACCAGGCGGGCGGGGGCTGGACTGGTCCGAGCGCGTGACAAGGGGCGGCTCCGTTGTCACGCCCAGGGCGGATGTCCGCCAACTGGTCAGCAATGGGATCAGCAGGGGGTCGAAGGGTGGTGCTGGCGGGCGATCCGCTCCATATCCCCGAGCAAATCGTGCAATGCTTGATCGGCGACATAGGCCATTTTGGCGAAGGCACGCAGAAAACTGTCGGTTCGCGGTAACTGAAAGAGAAGTCTCCTCCGCGTCCTTGGCGGTCGCTGTACTGACCATGACCACATTGTCAAAGGGCTGCAGAATCAGCTCATGCAGCGCCTTGCCCGGTCCGGTCACATATTCGACGACGCGACACCGCTCGGAATTATGTGGTTCTTGCAGAATCGTCATTCTGTAGGTGGCCCGCGTCGTCGCCGCTTCGATCAGAGCGCGGGCAAAGGGCCGCACAAAGGTTTCGTCGAACCCGAGCAACGCGGTCGGGTGGTCGTTGCCGACGGCCGAGCGCATTTCGAGAGCGGTCCATAGCGACGCCCGTCCATCAAAATAATCGGCCGAGGCGAGATCGAGATTGATCGAATCAATCGGCATGGGCGACGAGACCGAGCGGGCCGACAGAAAAGCGAAGCAGGCCGGCTCCCGCTTGAGGGAAATGTTTGTCGTCGCTTCGAGGTTTCGATCGGTGATCGCAGGACTTTCGGCCATGGCGGGATTTGCTCCAATCGGGCTCGCACGAGTCGCTATCTTACCTCGGATGCGGCACCCCATAGAGAATGCGCTAGCAGTGATCCGGGATAGACTGTTTCAGGCTGGTTTGTCAAAGTAGATCATGGACACGGACGCATCGTGCGGCTATCGGCCGCGCGCTAGGCGGCGCGGTTATTGCTTAAACCCGAACATGCCCACAATATGCGCTCCGCGACTTCCGCCCCAGCGGCTTTGTTCGTGCCGAAGCCGTTAATCCGCGCCAGCGGTTCATGCCCCCGATTCGCGTTCGATCGCCTCCTCGGTGGACAGCCATTCGGCTTCCGCCCGGGAGATCAACCGGACGACCTCGGCGCGCCGCTTGAGTGCATCGGTTAGGGCGGCGCCGGCGACGGCAGACCCGTTTAGAGCGGCGAAGCTGCGATCGAGTTCCTCGCGTTCCCGAGACAGCCGCGCGATCGTTTCCTCGGCTCGCCGCGCACGCTCGCGCAGCGGGTCGAGCTCGCGCCGTTTTTCGGCCGCACGGCGGCGCGCCGCGCGGCGAGCGCCGGTTGCGCTCGAACGCCCTCGGTCCTCAGACCCGGCGCGCTCGAGCACCAGGTGGCGGTAATCTTCAAGATCACCGTCGAAAGGCCGAACGGTACCCTCGGCGACGAGCCATAGACGATCGGCGACCAGTTCGAGCAGGTGCCAATCATGGGTGATCAGCACGACTGCGCCGGCAAAATCATTGATTGCTTCGACCAGCGCGTCACGGGTTTCGATGTCGAGATGGTTCGTCGGCTCGTCGAGCAATAGAAGGCCGGGGGCGTTGTGAGTGACCAGGGCGAGGTTCAGCCGCGCCCGCTCGCCGCCCGACAAATCGGCGACCGCGACAAACGCCTTGTCCTGGCTGAAGCCGAAGGCGCCCAGGCGCGCCCGTACCGATTCGGGCAGAGCGCTGGGCATCAACACCGCCAGGTGGTCGTAGGCCGATTCCTGCGGCCGCATTTCCTCGATCTGGTGTTGCGCGAAATAGCCACAGGCGAGCTTGGGCGACCGTGTCACCTGTCCTGACAACGGCGCGAGGCGTCCGGCGAGCAGCCGGGCGAACGTCGTCTTGCCGTTGCCGTTGCCGCCGAGCAGCGCGACCCGGTCATCCGGATCGAGCCGTAGGTCGAGGCGCGACAGCACCGGCTTGCCCGGCGCGTAGCCGACGCTCGCACGATCGAGGGTGATCAGCGGCGGGCTCAACCGCGGCGGGTCGGGAAAGGCAATTCGCGGCGGCGGCTCACGCGCGGCGAGCACGACGGGTTCGAGGCGAGCCAGCGCCTTTAGCCGGCTCTGCGCCTGGCGCGCCTTTGACGCTTTGGCGCGAAAGCGGTCAACAAACGCTTGCAGCCGCTCGCGTTGTTCGGCCTGCTGTCGGGCAACAGCTTCGAGCCGCTGGGCATTTTCCCGGCGTGCACGCAGAAAAGCGTCGAAATCGCCGGAATAGGCGGTCAGCTTTCCCTGCGCCAGATGCAAGGTCATCGTCGTCACGGCGTTCAGAACCCGGCGATCGTGACTGACCAGAATCAAGGTGCGGCGATAAAAGCGCAGGAATCGTTCGAGCCATAGCGAGGCTTCGAGATCGAGGTGGTTGCTCGGTTCGTCGAGCAGTAAGAGGTCGGGCTCGGTGAACAGGATCGCGGCCAGCGCCACGCGCATCCGCCAGCCGCCGGAAAGGTCGTCGAGCGGCCGCCGCTGCGCCTCGTCATCGAACCCGAGCCCGGCAAGGATGCGCGCCGCGCGGCTCGGCGCCGAGTAGGCGGCGATCTCGACAAGCCGAGTTTCGATCTCGGCAACGCGCAACGGCGTTGGCCCGGCTTCGCGCTCGTCCAGCAGACGGGCGCGCTCACGATCGGCGGCAAGCACGGTTTCGTATGGGGTGGCGCCGCCGCTCGGCGCCTCTTGAGCGAGAAATCCGACCCGGCAACCGCGGGGCAGCTCGATCGTGCCGTCCTCCGGCTGCAAGACGCCGCGAATGAGGTCGAGCAAAGTCGATTTGCCGACCCCGTTGCGGCCGACAAGCCCGACCTTGGCGCCTTCGGGTATCTGCGCATTCGCCCGGTCGAGCAGCGCCCGACGCCGGTCGATGCGGTATGTCACCTCGAACAGGGTCAGCATCGCGGTCTTTTAGCATGTCCGTGCGGACATCGACGATGCCGGCGCAAATGGGGCCTGCCTCGCGCGCGCCTCGCCCCGCCCTCAGCATCTCGTACACCCCGCGCTCGAAGCGCCGTGTAGCGCGACGCACGGGTTGACAAGGGCAGGATCTGGGTCAGGATCACGCGGGCGATGCGCTGTCGCGGAACATCAACGGTGCGTACCCATGCGAGCTTCAACGGCTCCAATCCTACTTTGTCTGTTAGCTTTTCCTGCGACCGCCTTTGCCGACGGTATGTACTTGTGTCGCTCTCCGGTAATCGCTTCAAATTTATGGAACGATGTAGTTACAGCCGGACAAGCTGGTGTGCATCTCAATAAGTTTATTCTGAAAAACATTGCTGACAAAAACGAATGTCCGATGGTTTTGTCAGATACCTTGAGACCGATCAGTTTTGTCGCCGGCCAGCTCCTTTTGACGGATGGACAGGATCGCGGGTGGGCCAGCCCTTACTATTATATAATCTTTGTAAACCGGAAGCAGCCGTAATTCCAATGTGGTCTTCGCTATTTACCCTCGGCCTGGGCGCGGGCGGCTGGTGGATCAGCAAGTTTTTATTCGAACCGCTGAAAGAAATCTACGATCTTCGGCGTGACGTACAGGAGTGTCTAATCATTCATGGAGACCTCTCGAAAGATGCGCCGGAAGACCAGCGCGGCGCGACGGCAACAACCTTCTTTCATCTCGGCGCAGGATTGGTCGCTCGCGATTTGGCGGCCTATTCCTGGGTACGGTTGTTCTGCGTGAAGTTTTTGGGCCTAGATATCTACAGCGCAGGAGGTCTGCTAATTGGCATTGGTAACGATACTCGTTTCTCGGGTTTCAGCTTTGCGAGTCTCTCACCAACCGTCCCACTTATTCGGAAGTGTCTGCGTCTTCCTGCGCCAAGGGTGCCACCGATGATCCGCGCCATGCAAGTCCACGCTGGGCAACCCGGTGTCATCGAGCCGGATGACTTACAGCACTGCCGGCATAGCACCCACTGTGACAATTCGCCATGATATGAAACCACTGGCTTGTATTTGTCTATTCTTTGCTGCCGTGCTTCTCGGAAGCTGTACCTTCCTTGTGTTCGACCCCTATGATGCAATCCCGTTCTTCGCTCGTCTGTGGGGCATCGCGCCGTGAATCTGTTGGATGGCCAGCTCGATGACAAGCCGCATAAAGAGCAGCTAGAGGAGCAAAGATGATCACCACAATCTACGTTCTCCTCGCCCTGACGATCTGGATGGGGGAGGAACTTAACGTTCATACGGTCAACTTCCCGACGCGCGCTGATTGCTTGAAAGCCCTGGCAGTCGAAACCACGCACACCAATGGCCTTCCACACTGTTGTGGCGGCGACGAAACTCTCCGCTGCTTCGCGTGGTCCGGTCAGAAGTCTTAAGCCCCATGCGGGGCCCTACTTCCCCGAACCACGCCGCCCCCTCGACCACTGAACAAGAGAGCTTTTGAACGTATCAAGCCTCTTGCGGGCCCGGCTGCGGGATGATCATACAGCCCAGCCCCAATTGGACTGCATGCCCGGAAATAGTGCAAAGTCGTTGTCGGTTCCGGCGTTGCCGCCAAGGCAACGCCACCCAATACCCTGCCGGCCTCCACCGCGCGGCGCTAGACCGCATCGACCTCGGTAATTGCCGCCGCGATTCTCTCTCCTTAGCGCCGGCGGGGCGACGCGTCCTTCGCAAGTTGCGAGGTGATGTCAGCAAAAGTGACCGCAAGCGAGGTGCGCACGTCGAGCACGGTTGGCGCCCGCGTCGCCAGCGCATCGGAAAGGGCCGGCGCGATCCCCGCCGGGTCCTCGATCCGGACTCCCCGGCAGCCCAAGGCGCGGGCGATCGCGGCGTGATCCCAATCGTTGAACTCCGCCGCAAACGGCCCGGAGCCGTGCAATACCCAGCCGAGCGCGTTGTTGTTGAAGACGACGGTGATAATCGGGATGTCGCGCTCGACCGCGGTCATCAGCCCGTTCATGGTCATCGCGAACCCGCCGTCGCCGCATACCGCGACGACCGGCCGGTCGGGATGGACGAGCTTGGCCCCGAGAGCGGCGGGGATGGCAAACCCCATCGGCCCTGAGCCGGCGGCCTGCAAGAACCCCTCGGCCCGTTTCGTCTGATAGAAATGGGTCATCATGATGCGGTTCTCGCCGGCGTCGCAGGTGACAATCGCATCCTCCGGCAGGCCGCGCGACAACTCGCCGATCAGGCGCTGCGGCAGGATCGGCTTGTCGTCGGCGAAATAGGCGCGGTCGTTGAAATAGCCGTGGCGCTCGCGATGGCCGGCGACCCGGCGCTCGGCTTGCTGTCGCCGCGCCGGCCCACGCGCCTGTACCTCCTGGAGCAGCTGGCCGATGATTACCGCGGCGTCGCCGAGCAGCACATGCTCGGCCGGGTAGTTCCACGACGCATTGCGCGGCTCGACGTCGATCTGAACAAAGGTCTGCCGGGTCGGGTCGAGCAAAGCGCGGTTTTCCCAGGCGGTATCGCTCGGCGACAGCTTCGAGCCGACGACCAGCACGAGATCGGCTTCGGCGATGCAGGCATTCGCCGCTTCGGTGCCAAAAGTGCCGAACACGCCCAAGGCCAACGGGTGGGTTTCGGCAAAGCAGCCTTTGCCCGCGGCGGTCGTTGCCACCGGTAGCCCGGCCGCCTCGGCGAGCCGGCGCAGCGGTGCATAAGCCTGGGCGATGCGCACGCCGTTGCCGGCGATCAGTACCGGCCTTTCCGCGGCCAGCAATGCCGTGGCGGCGGCCTCGACCTGCCTCTGCTCGGCCGGCGGGGGCAGAGTCGGCAGATAGTGGCCGGTCGGGTACAGCATGGGTTGCGAATCCGGGGCAACCGTCCCGGCCAGCGAATCATGGCTATAAAGGATAGCAACCGGGCCCGGCTGACCGGAGAGCGCGTGCTTGATGCCGAGCTGTGTCGCCTGCACCGCGGCGATCGGGTCGTGCGCCTGCATGACGTGCTTGGTGACGCCGCCAAAGGCGCGCCGCGCATCCCAGCTGCCCCAATCGCCGGTCCCCTGCTGATAGGGCGCATGCAGGGCAAAGCGCGGGGCATCGCTGAAATCGGTCAGCAGCAGCATCGGCGAGCTCGACAGATGGGCCTCGATGATCCCGATCATCCCGTTACCGAGCACCCACGGTCCCTGCCCGAGCAGTACACCGGGGCGCCGGGTCAGCCGCCCGTAGACCTCGGCCATGACCCCGCCCAAGGACTCCTCGCGCACCAGCACGGTGCGGATCGAGTTCTGGTATTTGCTGAGGCCGCCGACGATGCGGCCGGTATGGCCACCGGAAATGCCGAAGACCATCTCGATCCCGGCCTCCTCGAGCACCCGCGCGACGAGCGCGCTCGCCGGCATCTCTTCGGTCAGCATCGGCTCGATCGGCATGGCTTTGTCCTCCCTCAGCTTGCGGCTCCCGCGAGCTTGCCCCCACGGTCCGCGGAAGACAACCGGCCGCATTTTGCCTGTGCCGTCCCCTCCGCACTAAGCAGCCAATTTGCCTGTGACCGTGCCTCTGGTCAGGAGGCATGCCGGAACCAGTCGGCGACCCTTTGACCCCGCCCCGATCGATTGGGAGGATTTTAAAGAGGGTGATCAGCTCTCCGGAAAGGCGGGCGGTGCGGGTTTGCGACGGCGCGCCGCGGCAAGGGCGAGGAGGCCGACGGCGAGCACAGAAAGCGAGGCGGGTTCGGGGGTGGCGACGCTGTCTTCGGTCAAGGGCGTCATCGTGCCGGTGAACGAGCCATCCTTGACGAATGTTAGGCCAGTCAGAAACGCCGAGGTGTCGGCGGGATCGAGCTCAGCCGCGGGGTCGATGCCGGTGACGGTGAAATCGGCGACGCCGCCGGCGGGAAAGAAATATTGCCTGCCGGCGTCGAGTAGGACCTTGGTCGCGTCGAAGGACAGGTCGAAGACGCCGCCGCCAACATCCGGGAGTATAACCGAAGCGAAATTGGGGTCGCTCGCACCGGTCGCGTATTTGTAGCCGATCGCAATCGTCGGATCGATAAAGGTTATCGAATCGGGACTGACCCCGCCGATATCGAAGTGATAGACACCGTTTTGCACCGCAGGCAGGTTTATGTTACCCGGCCCACCGTTTGCCAATTGCGGAGTAAAGTCAAAGAACGATAGAGATCTTGCTAACGTGTTTCCCGTTGAAGCATTAGGGGTGCCGTCTCGAGTGTCAATCATTACAAAATTTATGCTATATTTATGCCCGATTTGGAGGGTTTGACCGGTGCTTAAGACCGATGGCAAGGTATAACTGGTCTGGTTGGACGGGAGGAAGGCCAGATGAATAACGTCGTCGCTGCCATTCGCCAATGGCGCCCCGCGGTCAAAAATCTGAATCGAAAATCTATCCGGCGTCACCGGTGGCAAAGTCCACTGGATCGTAGGATTGATACCGTTTGCCGAGTTGGTGATGGTCACGCTGAACGGGAACGGCAAAGGCGTTGTCGGAATCGGCGCCGCGGACGGCAACGCGAATGTCGCGGTTGCACCGGATGGGCTCTTTATTTCGAAATCCCACGTCCCGTTCAGCAGGTTTGGATCTCCATCGACTTGACCGGGTTTGTTGAACGTAACCCTGCGCGCGCAGAAATCCGGCGATGTGGATGTCGGGCCGCATAGCGCCAAGGCTTGGGTTATGGGCGTGGCTGCGGAGCCGGGCCCCGGTGTGAAAAGACTCGCCCCAGAGTAACCGGCAGATCCACCAGATATCTGTACCGCTGGGAAGAGAAAGAATCCGGGGTTGCCAGTGACGTCATTTATGCCGAGATTTTCCGAGGATATGCCGGAATCAGTGATGGTAATGCCGTTTATCGTAATCGGCGCTGCCGCGGCCGGGGGGGCGATCGCAGCCAGGGTGATGAATGCTGCAAAGATGCTGCCGGTTGCGCGCATGTTCTGTCCCTGTTCCTTTCCCTATTCGCTGCCGTCTCGCTGCGGCATTGGCGTCAGCGGCAATGTGGTTCGCGCCGACCGTTGAAATCTAAACATCGCACTTTAGGGTTAAGCAACAAAAAAATCATAGGACTGTGGGCGGATCGCGCCGCCACGTCGATTGACAAAAATTGACATTGGCCGCAATCTCGCGCCGAGGACTGGAGGAACGGCGCATGGCGACAATGAATGTGAGCCTGTCGGAGGAATTCGCCGAGTTTGTCGAGGCTCAGGTTGCTTCCGGAGCCTATGCGAGCGCGAGCGAGGTGGTGCGCGACGGACTGCGCCTGCTGCGGCGCGAGCAGGCGGCCCATGACGAGAAGATCGAAATTCTTCGCAGAGAAATCGGCATGGGTGTCGAGCAGGCGCGGCAGGGCCGTTTCTCAGAGCGATCGATTGCCGAAATCTGTGATCAAATCGATGCAGAAGAACGGTGAACTATCGGCTGACCGAAGCGGCGGCGAGCGATATCTGGGGCATATTAAGGGAGACCACGCGCCAGTTCGGGCCGGTGCAGCGGCGGAGGTACGCCGCACTGATCACAAGAGCGATCGAGCTTGCCGCCGAGCGCCCGGACCGTCCGGGCTCTCGATCGCGAGAGGACCTTGCGGCGGGCCTGCGCTCTCTGCACGTCGAAATAGCCGCTCGGCGTCGCGGCGCTGCCGTGCATGTCGTCTATTATCTTCGCGAACAGTTTGGGGACGGGCGTGACGGGATCGTCGTCGTCCGTGTGCTCCACGAACGCATGGAGCCGCTGCGGCATTTGACGCGCGAAGAAGGATGGAAAGGAACGCGGCGATGAGCGATCTCGAAGCCGATTATGTGATCGTCGGGGCCGGATCGGCGGGGTGTGTGCTTGCCGACCGGCTGAGCGAGGATGGGGCGCGGGTGGTGCTGCTGGAAGCGGGCCCGCGCGACTGGCATCCGATGATCCATGTGCCGGCCGGGGCCTTGCGCCTGCGCGCCAACCCGCTGGTCAACTGGAACTATTATGCCGAGCCTGAGCCGGGCATCGGCAATCGCGCGGTGCACTGGCCGCGCGGCCGGGTGCTGGGCGGCACCAGCTCGATCAACGGCATGCTCTATGTGCGCGGCAACCCGGCCGATTACGACGGCTGGGCGCAGATGGGCTGCCGCGGCTGGAGCTATGCCGATGTGCTGCCCTTTTTCAAGAAATCGGAGAATTACGCGTCCGGGGACCCCGAATACCGCAGCAAAGGCGGCCCATTGCCGGTCGAGGATTACCGCACGATCCTGCCGCTGACCCATCGCTTTGTCGAAGCGGCGCAGCAGGCCGGCTTTAGGCTGACCTCGGATTACAACGGCGCCACCCAGGAGGGGGTGGGCTATTCGCAGATGACCCGTCATGGCCGCTTTCGCGGGTCGACCGCGCAAACTTTCCTCGCCGAAGCGCGGCGCCGTCCCAATCTGCGCATCTTCACCAAAGCGGTCGCGACGCGCCTGACCTTCGCTGGACGACGCTGCACCGGCGTCGCCTTTCGCCAACATGGGCAGGACAACCAGGTGCTTGCGGCGCGCGAGGTGATTGTTTCCGGCGGCGCTGTCAATTCACCGCAGCTTCTGCAGATTTCGGGCATCGGTCCGGCCGACCAACTGCGCTCGATCGGGGTCGCGGTGATCCACGAACTGCCGGGGGTCGGCGCCAACCTCTCCGACCATATCGCGGCGCGGGTGACCCACCGGGTCAAGGACGAGGTGTCGATCAACCAGCTGGCGCGCGGCGTCAGGCTGGTCCGCGAAATCGGCCGCTACGCCGCCTCCGGGCGCGGCGCGCTGACCTTTGGCGTCACCACCGCGATGGTGTTCTGCCGCAGCCGCGAGGGGCTCGAGAGCCCGGATCTGCAGTTGCTGTTCACCCCGGGAAGCTATGACCAGAGCGCAATCGGCCGGCTGGAGCGGGAGCCCGGGATGACGCTGGTGGTCTGCGCGGTTCGTCCCGACAGCAGGGGCACGATCATGGCGCGCTCGAACGACCCGCTCGCGCGGGCGGAAATCCGGCCGAATTACCTGTCGGCGGAAAGCGACGTGAGGGTGCTGCTCGCCGGCATCGATTTCGCGCGACGGATTTTCGCGGCGTCGCCGCTGGCGCGGCACAGCGCAGCCGAGACCATGCCCGGTCCCAGTGCCCGCACGGAGCGCGAACTGACCGATTTTGTGCACAATGGCGGCATCAACCTCCATCACCCGGTCGGAACCTGCAAGATGGGCGAGGACCCGATGGCCGTCGTCGACTCGCGGCTGAGGGTCCGAGGTTTGGTCGGATTGCGCGTTATCGATGCGTCGGTGATGCCGACCGTGACCACCGGCAACACCAACGCGCCGACGATCATGATCGGGGAAAAGGGTGCAGCGATGATCCGTGAGGATGCGAAGGCTGCTTGATCGAGCAACACCCTTGCGAGGCCGTGGAGTTCGCTTATATTGACCAGTTAATCGCATAGGTCCGCGCTGCGGACTGCTTCGCAGGTGGGCCGAGAGCCCACTTTTTCTTATCACGACACCAAGTTCGGGAGCAGAGGTCGGGTTTTTGGTCGACACCAAGGAGATCGCGCAGATGATCGAGCCGTCACTCGCGGCGACGGGCTATCGCCTCGTTCGGGTCGTGGTGACCAGCGGACGCCGCGCGACGTTGCAAGTTATGGCCGAGCGGATCGACGACGCCCCGATGACGGTCGATGATTGCGCTCTGATCAGCCGTTCGGTCTCCGCCCTGCTCGATGTCGCCGACCCGATCGCGGGCGCCTATCTTCTCGAAATAAGCTCGCCCGGCATCGACCGCCCGCTGGTTCGGCCCGAAGACTACAACCGCTTCAGCGGTTTCGAGGCCAGGATCGAGCTGACCGAGCCGTTCGCCGGTCGCAAGCGCTTTCGCGGCCGCTTGCTCGGCACCGCTGACGGAGAGGTTCGCCTCGCCACGGAGGCGGGCGAGGCGCGGCTGCCGCTTGCCAGCGTGGCGCGGGCGCGGCTCGTTCTGACCGACGATCTGATCGCGGCTTCCCGTCCGCGAACCCATTGAGGCACGAAACCAGAGGGCACCCGAGAAAGCCATGGAAAGCACCGTTATCTACGCCCGCCCCGAGCTGCTCCAGGTCGCCGACACCGTTGCCCGCGACAAGGGTATCGATCGCGACGAGGTGCTCGAGGCAATGGAGCAGGCGATCCAGAAGGCAGGCCGCTCCAAATACGGGCAGGAATACGATATTCGCGCCGAGATCGACCGCCAAAACGGCGAGATCCGACTGTTACGCTTCCGCGAGGTGGCTGAGCCGATCGAGAACGAGGCGACCCAGATCGCACTCGCCGAGGCGCAGCATCTGAATCCGGAAGCGGAGATCGGCGACTTCATCACCGATCCGCTACCGCCGATCGATTTCGGTCGGATCGCGGCACAGTCTGCCAAACAGGTCATCGTGCAGAAGGTGCGCGACGCCGAGCGGCAACGGCAATTCCTCGAATTCAAGGACCGGGTCGGTGAAATCGTCAACGGCCTGGTCAAGCGGGTCGAGTTCGGCAATGTCGTCGTCGATCTCGGGCGGGCCGAGGCCATGGCGCGCCGCGACGAGCTGCTGCCGCGTGAAAGCTTTCGCCAGGGCGAACGGGTGCGCGCCTACATCTACGACGTACGCGAAGAGCCGCGCGGGCCGCAGATCTTCCTGTCGCGCACCCACCCTCAATTCATGGCCAAGTTGTTTGCCCAGGAGGTGCCGGAGATTTACGACGGCATCATCGAAATCAAAGCGGTGGCGCGCGACCCGGGGAGCCGAGCCAAGATCGCGGTTATCTCGCGCGACAGCGGGATCGATCCGGTCGGCGCCTGTGTCGGCATGCGCGGCAGCCGCGTGCAGGCCGTCGTCGGCGAGCTGCAGGGCGAGAAGATCGATATCATCCCGTGGTCGCCGGACCCAGCAACCTTTGTCGTCAACGCGCTTGCCCCGGCCGAGGTCGCCAAAGTGGTGATGGACGAGGAGCAGCGCCGGGTCGAGGTTGTCGTGCCCGACGACCAGCTGAGCCTGGCGATCGGACGCCGCGGTCAGAATGTTCGCCTCGGCTCGCAGCTGACCGGCTGGGACATCGACATCCTGACCGAGGCGGAGGAGTTGGAGCGGCGGACCGAAGAGTTCCGTAGCCGCAGCAAGATGTTCATTGATGCGCTCGACATCGACGAGGTAATCGCGCAACTGCTGGTGACCGAGGGTTTCGCCTCGCTCGAAGAGGTCGCTTATGTGGCGGTCAAGGACCTCGCCGATATCGAAGGGTTTGATCCCGAAATCGCCGCGGAGCTGCAGGAGCGCGCGCGCGCAGCGCTCGATCGGCGCGATCGTGAATACGAGGAGCGTCGGCGCGAACTCGGGGTCGAAGACGACCTGGCTGCATTCGAGGAGTTGACCCCGGGGATGCTGGTGGCGCTCGGCGAGAAGGGGGTCAAGACCCTAGACGATTTCGCCGATCTTGCGGGCGACGAGCTCATGGAGGTTCTCGCCGCCTCCGACAAGAGCGGCGTGACCCTCGATCTTGAAATGGCCAACGCGCTGATCATGCGCGCCCGCGCCCACTGGTTCGAAGACGAGGCCACATCCGATAAGCAGGAGTAGGCGCGACGACTCGCCGGATCGGCACAGCGACGCGAGGGTGCGAGGCGGAGGCCGGTAGTGACGGCGCCCAGCGGCGCTGCATTGTAACTGGAGAGGTCTGCGACCGTTTCCGCCTGCTGCGCTTTGTCGTCGGTCCGAGTGGCGAGCTTGTGCCCGACCTCGCCGCACGGCTGCCCGGACGGGGTTTGTGGTTGACGCCGCGCCGGGATATAGTGGAACAAGCGGTCGCCAAGCGGCTGTTTGCGCGCGCTGCGCGCCGGCCGGTTGTGGTGTCCAACGACATTGCGGATCGCGTCGAGGCTCTCCTGGCGCAGCGCTGTATCGATGCGGTCGGGCTCGCACGACGGGCCGGCCTTGCGGTCGGCGGCTTTGAGAGGGTGTCCGACGCGGCCCGAACAGGGAAGGCGGCCCTGTTGCTTGCGGCGGTCGATGGGGCAGCAGGAGCCCGCCGCAAGCTGCGGGCGCTCGCGCGCGAGCTACCGCTTGTGTGCGTGCTGAGGGCAGCAGAGATTGGCGCAGCCTTTGGTCGCGAACACGTGGTAAACGCATCGATCGGGGCTGGCCCGCTCTGTGGCCGGCTCATCGCCGATGCGGAGAAGATTGCCGGCTTTCGCGCAGACGCGGTGGTCGAGCGGGCGGAACAACCCATCCCAAGTGGGCTGGCGCGACAAGATGACGGTATTGGAGCGAGATGAGCGACACGACTGAACAAGAGCAAAAGCGGCCCTTGACCTTGGCTCGCCCGGGCGGCCGGCTGGAGCTGCGCAAGGGCGTGGAAACCGGCCAGGTGCGGCAAAGTTTCTCGCACGGACGCTCGAAGACGGTCACCGTCGAGGTGCGTAAGAAACGCGTGATCGGTCCTGGCACGCCGGAAGTCGGGCGGACCGAGACGACCCCGATGGTTAGGCATGAGCCTCTGGCGACGCCACGCCCGCCAACGGCGGAGCCGGCGCGCCGTCCGGTCGTGATCCCGCGCGCGCTGACCGACGAAGAGCGAGCCGGCCGAGTACGCGCGGTCCAGGATGCCCATAAGGCTGACGAGGAAGCGCACCGCCGCGCCGCGCTCGTCGAAGCTGACCGTCGGCGCCAGGAGGAGGAACGGGCGGCAGAGGAAGATCTTCGGCGCGCCGAAGAGGAAGCACGCGCCAAGATCGAGGAGGAAGAGGGGCGCCGGCGCGCCGCCGCGGAAGCACGCAAGCGCTCCGAGGATGAAGCACAGCGGCGCAAGGAGGAGGAATCGCGGCGCGAGGTCGCTGAGCGAGCGGGCAAAGCGGCTGCGGCCAAAGTCGCCGCGCTCGCCGCGGCCGGCAAGGTCAGCCTGCCGGCCGAAGAGGAAGAAGAGCCCGCGGGTGCGCCGCGCCGCGGCGCGCGACCCGAGGTCAGGAAGCCGGCGACACCCCCGCGCCACGAAATGCGCCGGCGAACCGGAAAGATCACCGTCACCCGAGCCCTCTCGGGCGATGAGGGCGAGCGCATGCGCAGCTTGGCTTCGGTGCGCCGGGCGAGAGAGCGCGAGCGCCAGAGGCTGCATCAGGGCGAGCAGGAGCAGATCAAGGTCGTGCGCGAGGTCGTCATTCCCGAGACGATCACCGTTCAAGAATTGTCGAACCGCATGGCCGAGCGCGGGGTCGACGTCATCAAGTCGCTGATGCGCATTGGCATGATGGCGACGATCAACCAGGTGATCGACGCCGACACTGCCGAACTCGTCGTCACCGAGTTTGGCCACCGGCTGCGCCGTGTCGCCGAGGCGGATGTCGAGGTCGGCCTGCGCGGCGAGCAGGACGCCGATGATAAGCTGCTGCCGCGCGCCCCGGTGGTCACCGTCATGGGCCATGTCGACCACGGCAAGACCTCGCTGCTCGACGCCCTGCGCGATACCGACGTCGCGGCTGGCGAAGCCGGCGGAATTACCCAGCATATCGGCGCCTACCGGGTAAACCTGAAGAGCGGCAGGCAGATCACATTTATCGACACGCCCGGTCATCAGGCGTTTACCGCGATGCGCGCGCGGGGCGCCAATGTGACCGATATCGTGGTTCTGGTCGTGGCCGCCGACGACGGCATCATGGAACAGACCGTCGAGGCGATCCGCCACGCCAAGGCGGCGCAGGCGCCGATCATCGTGGCGATCAATAAGATGGACAAAGAGGATGCGCGGCCCGAGCGGGTACGACAGGAGCTGCTGCAGCACGAGATCGTCGTCGAAGAGCTCGGCGGCGAGGTCCTCGACGTCGAGGTGTCGGCACTAAAGAAGACCAATCTCGACCGCCTCGAAGAGGCGATCCTGCTGCAGGCCGAGCTGCTCGATCTGAAAGCGAACCCGGACCGCCCGGCGGAAGGCGTCGTCCTCGAGGCAAAGATTGAACGCGGTCGCGGCGCTGTCGCCACCGTCCTGATCCAACGCGGCACGTTGCATGTCGGCGACATCTTTGTCGCTGGTAGTGAATGGGGCCGCGTGCGCGCGCTCGTCGATGACCACGGGCGAAGTCAGACCGAGGCCGGCCCATCGACACCGATCGAGGTGCTTGGCCTCAACGGCGCGCCCTTGGCAGGCGACGATTTCGTCGTCGCCGAGAACGAGAGCCGGGCTCGTGACATCGCCGATTTCCGGCAGCGGCGCCGGCGCGACGCGGCTGCCGCCCTGGGTGGGCGCGGCACTCTTGAGCAGATGTTCTCGCAGATCGCCGCAGGGGCCACCAACCAGCTCCCGGTTGTCGTCAAATCTGATGTGCAAGGCTCGCTCGAGGCGATCACCGGTTCTCTGGAGAAGATATCGACCAGCGAGGTTTCGATCCGGGTGCTTCACTCGGCCGTCGGCGGGATCAACGAGAGCGACGTGATCCTGGCCAAAGCGTCGGATGCGGTGATCGTCGGCTTCAACGTCCGCGCGAATCCGCAGGCCCGTGACCTGGCCCGTCGCGACGGTGTCGAGATTCGCTATTATTCGATCATCTACGACTTGATCGAAGACATGCGGGGCACATTGTCGGGGCTGCTCGCACCCGCGCTGCGTGAACGACTCCTCGGCAACGCCTCGATCCGCGACGTTTTCAACATTACCAAAGTCGGCAAAGTCGCGGGCTGCCTTGTCACCGAAGGCACGGTCCGGCGTGGCGCCAAGGTTCGCCTGTTGCGTGACAACGTTGTTATTCACGAAGGCACTCTCAAGACTTTGAAACGTTTCAAGGATGAAGTACGTGAAGTAAGGGAAGGTTACGAATGCGGTATGGCCTTCGAAAATTATCAAGATGTCCAGACCGGCGACGTAATCGAGTGCTTCGAAATCGAAGAAGTGGCGCGGACATTGTAGGAGTTTGTGATTTCAATGGCTGGGCGATAGAGAATTAGTATGCGCAGAAGGCAGTTCGACCGGCGGCGGACTCAAGGCGCCGACGAGTTGGACCGTGGCGCCGGCCAGCGGCGCCGGCGTGTCGGCGAAGAGCTGCGCCATGTGTTGTCGCAGATCCTTTGCGAGGGTCGATGCAGAGATCCGGCGTTGCGCGAGGCTATTATTTCCGTGACCGAAGTCCGGCTCAGCCCCGATCTGCGAAACGCCAGTGTCTATGTGATGCCGCTGGGCGGCGCCAATGCCGCGCAGATCGTCGCCGGCCTGAAGCGCAGCACGCCGTTCTTACGAGCGCTTGTTGCCGGTGAGCTTTCGCTACGCAACGCGCCGGCCCTCGTCTTTACCCTCGATAGCACGTTTGATCAGGCCGACCGTATCTCCGCGCTGTTGTCCCGGCCGGAGGTTGAGCGCGACCTCACCCCGCAGGTGGCGGAGGCCGAGAACGACAACGATGCCGACTGACCGCGGTCTTCACGGCTGGGTTGTTATCGACAAACCACAGGGCCTCACCTCCAATCGGATCGTCGAACATGTCCGCCGCGCCACGGGAGCGAAGGCAGGGCATGCCGGGACCCTCGACCCGCTGGCGACCGGGGTGTTGCCAATAGCGCTCGGCGAGGCGACCAAAACGACGGCCTACGCGATGCGTGGCCACAAATCCTACCGCTTCAGCGTCCGCTGGGGGATCGCGCGCGCAACCGATGACGGCGAAGGCGAGATCGTCGGTGAAAGCGACGCCCGGCCGGACAGAGCGGCGATCGAGGCGGTCCTGCCCCGGTTTGTCGGCAGGATCACGCAGGCGCCGCCCATCTATTCGGCGATCAAGGTCGCAGGGCGCCGCGCCTACGCACTCGCTCGAGCCGATGCGCCGCCGTTTTTGCCCAGCCGGCCGGTGGAGATCGCCAAGCTGCGTCTGATCGCAGCGCCCGATCGTGACACCGCGGAATTCGAAGCCGTCGTCGGCAAGGGAACCTACATCCGCGCCCTCGCCCGCGACCTTGCCAGCGAGCTCGGAACTGTGGGCCACGTCGCCGCACTGCGCCGCCTGTCGGTCGGGCAGTTCACCGAGGGGCAGGCGATTTCACTCGAATCCTTAGCGGATTTACGCCATAGTGTGCCTGCGTGCAGGGGTCTGCTTCCGATCGAGACCGCGCTGGACGGTATCCCAGCTTTGGCCTTGGCGGCAGCTGACGCCGTTCGATTGCGTTGCGGACAGCGGGTGACGCCGGACGGTTCCGACTGGCAGACGCAGTTCGGCTGCCTTGAGGCAGGCACCGTCGTCAGCGCGTGGCACAACCATGCTCTGATCGCTCTGGCGATGATCGAAGACGACTGTCTCCGACCATTGCGCATTATCAATTGTTGAAGAGGCTCGACCCGATGTCGATCACCGCCGAGCGCAAGCAAACGCTCATCTTCGAATACGCCACCAAAACGGCAGACACGGGGTCGCCGGAGGTCCAGGTGGCAATCCTGAGCGAACGCATCCGCAACCTCACTGACCACTTGGGAAGTCATAAAAAGGACTTCCATTCCCGGCGCGGGTTGCTGGTCATGGTGGGCCAGCGGCGGCGGTTGCTGGATTACCTCAAACGGTCGAACGTGACCCGCTATGAGACGTTGATCGGCCGTCTCGGCCTGCGGCGCTGATACTTTGTCGAAGGCCCCCATGCAGTTGACATCGATCGCCGCTATTTGCACTGGACAGGCCGGGGACTGCCTCGGCTCCACACCGGCGTCGCATCGTCGGTCCGTGAGCTTTCTGCTGGTGCGCAACGCCGCCGCAGCTCGCTGCACGTCTATTTCGTAAAGGAAGATCACAAATGTTTCAGGTTTATCGCAAAGAGCTGATGTGGGGCGGGCGCCAACTCGTGCTCGAAACCGGCAGGCTCGCGCGCCAGGCTGACGGCGCGGTGCTCGCGACGTATGGCGAGACGACGGTCCTCTGCACTGCCGTCGCGATGAAGAGTGCCAAACCCGGTCAGGACTTTTTTCCGCTAACCGTCAACTATCAGGAAAAGACCTTTGCCGCCGGCAAGATCCCCGGCGGTTTCTTCAAGCGCGAAGGCCGTCCGTCGGAAAAGGAGACTCTGGTTTCGCGGCTGATCGATCGACCGCTCCGGCCGCTCTTCGCCCCCGGATTCCGCAACGAAACCCAGATCATCTGTACGGTGCTGAGCCACGATCTCGAAAACGATCCCGACATCGTGGCGATGATCGGGGCTTCGGCCGCCTTGACGATCTCGGGTATACCGTTTCTCGGACCCATCGCCGGCGCGCGAGTGGGCTATATCGACGGCGATTATGTCCTGAACCCGATTTTGGGTGAGCTACCACGCTCGCAGCTCGAACTCGTCGTCGCCGGCACCGGCGAGGGCGTGCTGATGGTCGAGTCCGAGGCCCAGGAACTTTCAGAGGAGATCATGCTGGGTGCGGTGACATTCGGCCATCGCGAGTTCCAGCCGGTGATCCAGGCGATCATCGAGCTGGCCGAGGCCTGCGCCCGCGACCCGTGGCTGTTGCCGCCCAAATCAGCTGAGATCGGCACAATCGAGGCGCGGCTGCGCGATACGGTCGGCCCGCTGATCGACGCCGCCTATCGCGAGCAGGGAAAGCAGGACCGCAGCAACCGGCTCGACGCGGCCAAGGCACAGATCGCGGATCTATACCCCGACGAGGAGCAGCGCACGCAGGCGTTCAAGCTGTTCAAGGACCTTGAAAAAGAGATCGTCCGCGGGGCCGTGTTGCGCGGCGGAAGCCGCATCGACGGTCGCGACACGCGCGCGGTTCGGCCGATCGAGGCCGAGGTTGGAATCCTGCCGCGTGCACATGGCTCGGCGCTGTTCACTCGCGGCGAAACCCAGGCGCTAGTAGTGGCGACGCTCGGAACCGGCCAGGATGAGCAGATGATCGACGCGCTCGAGGGCGAGTATCGGGAAAACTTCATGCTGCATTACAACTTCCCGCCTTACTCGACGGGCGAGGCGGGAAGAATGGGCTCGCCGGGCCGGCGCGAAATCGGTCACGGCAAGCTCGCCTGGCGGGCGGTTCGGCCCTTGCTGCCATCGAAGGAGAGCTTCCCGTACACGATCCGCGTCGTCTCGGAGATCACCGAGTTCGAACGGCTCTTCGTCGATGGCTTCGGTGTGCGGAGCCTCGCTGGCGCTGATGGATGCCGGCGTGCCGCTGCCTCGTTCGGTTGCCGGGATCGCGATGGGGTTGATCAAGGAGCCCGAGGGCTTCGCCGTGTTGTCGGACATTCTCGGCGACGAAGACCATCTGGGCGACATGGACTTTAAGGTGGCTGGTACCGAAAAGGGGGTCACCGCGCTACAGATGGACATCAAGATCACCTCGATAACCGAGGAGATCATGCGGATCGCCCTAGACCAGGCGCGCGAAGGCCGTATCCACATCCTCGGTGAGATGGCAAAGGCGTTGACCGGCGCGCGCGACACTGTCAGCGACAACGCGCCGCGGATCACCACGTTGAGCATTCCGAAGGACAAGATCCGCGAGGTCATAGGCTCCGGCGGTAAGGTCATCCGAGAAATCACGGAGACGACTGGAGCAAAGATCGATATCGACGACGACGGCACGGTCAAGGTCGCCGCGGTCGACGGCAATGCTGCTCAAGCGGCGATCGACTGGATCAAGGGGATCGTCGCCGAACCTGAACTCGGCGGGATCTACAACGGCAAGGTCGTCAAGACCGTTGATTTTGGCGCCTTCGTCAACTTTCTCGGATCGCGCGATGGGCTCGTGCATATCAGCGAGCTCGCTCCCCAGCGGGTCGGCAAGGTTGCCGATGTCGTCAAGCTCGGCGATACGGTCAAAGTCAAAGTTCTGGGCTTTGATGACCGCGGCAAGGTCAAGCTCAGTATGCGCCAGGTAGACCAGCAGACCGGCGAGGATCTCGGCCCAAGACGACCGGAGCCGGCCAGAGCGGTACCCTGAGTTAGCGACCCCGGTGCCGACCCGGCTCGGGCGGGACGGCCCAGCACTTCCCACGATGCCGCCGTTCCCGTCGGTAATCGGTCACCGCGGCGCAGCCGGTCGCGCCCCGGAAAATACCCTTGGCGGACTGCGCCGGGCCCAGGCGCTCGGCTGCCATTGGGTCGAGTTCGACGTGCGCCTGACCGCCGACGGCGAATTGATCCTGCTGCATGACGAGCGGCTCGAACGAACCACAGATGGCAGCGGCAAGGCGCGAGCGCTCCCTTTGTCGATGATTCGGCGGCACGACGCCGGCGGCTGGTTCGGGCCGTCCTTCACGGGTGAACGCGTGCCGACTTTGGCGGAGGCGATCGATGTTTTGTGCGAACTCGGCCTCGGCGCCAACGTCGAGCTCAAGGCCGGCCGTGGCCGCGAGACGGAAACTGGGGCGGCCGCGGCCGACCTGCTTGCCCGATCATGGCCCCCGCAACTCCCGGCGCCGCTGGTTTCGAGCTTTCTGCCGGCGGCCCTCGCGGCGGTGCGCGAGCGCGCCCCGGCGATCGCGCGCGGGCTGATCGTGCGTGGGCTGCCACGACATTGGCGGCTTCGCGCCGAGAGCCTCGGCTGCGTGACGATCCATGCCGAGCATCGGCGTCTGCGGCCCGCCATCGTGGCCGAAATCCGCGAATTGGGCTATTCTGTGCTGGCCTATACGGTCAACGATGCGGCACGGGCGCGTGAACTATTCGGCTGGGGGGTTGCCTCCGTGTTTTCGGACGTTCCCCACTTGATCCTTGACGGGGCGTCGCGCCCAGCCGACACCTCCGGCTCGCCTTCAGCAATGCGTCAAGGAGCGCTGTGGTGAAGCCGCTCAATTCGCTTGTTATCTCTGGGCGCGAGGTGCTGCCGCTTGTCGAAGGCGGCAAGGGCATCTCAGTGTCGAATGGCGAGAGCTCGGGTGCCTGGGCCGCAACCGGGGGCGTCGGCACCTTCTCCGGGGTCAACGCCGACAGCTACGGCGAAGCAGGCCAGCTGATCCCGCAGCTTTATCACGGACGCACCCGGCGCGAGCGGCACGAGGAACTCGTCGCCTATGCAATCGCCGGCGGCATCCAGCAAGCGCGTGTCGCCCATGAGCGCGGCAACGGCGAAGGCCGCATCCACATGAACGTGTTGTGGGAGATGGCCGCCGCCGAGCGCGTGCTGCACGGCGTGCTCGAAGGCGCCAAGGGCCTCATTCACGGCGTTACCTGCGGCGCCGGCATGCCCTACAAGATTGCCGAGATCTGCGCTCGCTATGGCGTCCACTATTATCCGATCGTATCGTCGGGGCGCGCGTTCCGGGCATTATGGAAACGCGCCTACCACAAATTCTGGGACTGGCTCGGCGGCGTGGTCTATGAGGACCCGTGGCTTGCCGGCGGCCATAACGGGCTGTCCAACAGCGAGGATCCGCTGCTTCCAGAAACGCCCTATCCGCGGGTTCGCGAACTGCGCAATCTGATGGTCGAGTTCGGGCTCGCCGCGACTCCGATCTTTATGGCGGGCGGGCTGTGGTACCTGCGTGAGTGGAGCGATTGGATCGACAACCCCGAGCTTGGCCCCGTCGCCTTCCAATTCGGTACTCGGCCGCTGGTGACCCAGGAAAGCCCGATCTCGGCTGTATGGAAGCGCAAACTGCTGACCTTGGGCGAGGGTGACGTCTATCTCAACCGGTTTAGCCCGACCGGATTTTATTCCTCGGCAGTGCGCAACGGCTTTTTAAACGAGCTGCATGAGCGCTCGGAGCGCCAGGTCGCATATTCGGTAGAGCCGGTCGGAGAGCATGTGGCGCGCTTCCACGTCGGTGCGCGCGGTCGAGTCGTCTATCTGACGCCCCACGACAGGGAATTGGCCGAGCTCTGGGTCGCGGCTGGATTTACCGAAGCCTTGCGCACCCCCGACTCGACGTTGATCTTTGTCACGCCGCAAAAGGCGCTTGAGCTGCGCACCGACCAGATCAACTGCATGGGCTGCCTCAGCGCCTGCCAATTCTCGAATTGGGCGCAAAACGAAGGCGGCTCGACCGGTAAGAAAGCCGATCCGCGCAGTTACTGCATTCAGAAGACCTTACAGGCGATCCGTCACTCGGATGATGTCGAGCAGCAGCTGATGTTTGCCGGGCACAACGGCTATCGCTTTGCCTCCGATCCTTTTTATGCCAACGGCTATGTGCCGACGGTGCGTGAGCTGGTCGAGCGCCTGCAGACCGGCGACTGAAGCGGCGGGCGATCGGCTGGCGTTTAATTATCTTCGATAGCATCACATATATGTAATATGAACGTGATGCTGCCTTCTTCGTCCGCCGCCCGAGAGCGTCTGCACGGCGTGGGTTTCCGGCCCACGCGCCAACGCCTCGCCCTGGCCCGCCTCCTTTTCGAGAACGGCGATCGCCATGTGACTGCCGAGCAGCTGCACGGCGAGGCTGCAGCCGCGTCAATCGCGGTTTCGCTCGCGACCGTCTACAACACCTTGCATCAATTCACCGAGGCCGGGCTGTTGCGCGAGGTCGTGGTTGAGCCGGGCCGATCGTATTTCGACACCAACAACGCCGACCACCACCACTTCTTTTGCGAAGCGAACGGATTGCTGCGGGACATCCCGGCGCGGGAGGTTACTGTCAGCGGGCTTCCGCTGGCGCCGGACGGGACCGAGATCTGCCGCGTCGACGTGATTGTGCGCATCGCTCCACGACACCGCTGATCCCACTTCCGGCATCTCATAACTTACGCAAACTGGGATCGGCCGCCATACCACATTGGTAGCTGAAATGCAGGACGCCGTAGGGGCACGCTGATGATTGATCCGCGCCCGACCATCGATGCGCCCGACGACGATCCATACCTCTGGCTCGAAGAGATCGACGATGAACGGGCGCTAGCCTGGGTCGAGACGGAGAACTCAGCGACCTTGGCGCGTTTCGGCGATGCACACTTTGCCGCCGATCGAGACATCCTCACCGCGATCTTCGACCGGCCAGACAACATTCCGCTGATCGCGCGGCGCAGCGCCCGGGTTTTCAGCTTCTGGAAGGATGCTGCGCATTCCCGCGGCCTGTGGCGGGCGACGACGCTCGACAGCTTCCGCGGCACGACCCCGGAGTGGGAAATTCTGCTCGACCTCGACGGGCTTTCGGCGCGGGAAGGCGAAGACTGGACCTGGAGCGGGGCGACGACGATCCCGGGCAGCCATGACCGCGCCATTGTGATGCTGTCGCGCGGCGGGGCCGATGCGGTAGTGTTGCGCGAGTTCGATCTGTCCGCGCGCGAGTTCGTTCCTGAAGGTTTCTTCCTGCCGGAGGCCAAGGGCGCCGCAGCCTGGCTCGATCGCGACACGTTGCTGCTGTCTTCGGCCCTTGGCGAGGGCATGGCGACCAATTCTGGGTATGCGCGCACCGTGCGATTGTGGCGGCGGGGGGACGACCCGCTCGCGGCCCCGGTCATTTTCGCGACAGATGCCGACCATATGGCGGTCTGGGCCGATGTCGACCGCGAAAGCAAGCTCGAAGAGCGGCTGGTATATGTCGAACGGCTCGGCTTCTTCGACGCCGTGCTTCGGATCGGTGATCGCACCGGCCCCAAGACCCGGATCGATCTCCCGACCGATGCGTGGGTCACGTGGCATCACGGCTGGCTCTCGGTCCGGCGCCGGACCGCGTGGACCGTCGGCGGCGAGACCTACGCGCCGGATACAGTCCTCGGCATTTCCTTGGCGGCATTCCTTGCCGGAGATCGCCGCTTCACCAAGCTCTTCGAGCCAGCCGAGCGGCGCGCCCTGCAGGGGTTCTTCTGGTGCGGCGGCCGGCTGGTTCTGAGCGTGCTTGACGACCTGAAGCCGGTATTCGAGGCGCTGACCCCGTCCGCTACCGGCTGGTCGTGCGGAGCCGTTACCGGGCTGCCCCAATTCGGCGTCGCCAACGCCTGGCCACTTGATGTGCAGACCGAGGAGTCGAACGGTGATCTTCTGGCAAGCGCGCAGGACCCGCTGACCCCGGCCTCGCTGTTCCTGGTGCGCCCCGCTGCCGCGCCCGAACTGCTGAAGCGGGCGCCGCAAGCCTTTGACCCGGCCGGCCTTGTCGTCACCCGCCACGAAGCGGTCTCCGCCGACGGCACCCGTATCCCCTACACCCAGGTCGGACCGCCCGCGGAGACCGGCGAGGCTCCGGTCCATCTTTCCGGCTATGGCGGGTTCCGCATCTCGCAATTGCCCTACTACAACCCGGCCGTCGGCAAGCTGTGGCTGGAGCGCGGCGGCACCGGCGTCGTCGCCAATATCAGGGGTGGTGGCGAGTTCGGCACCGCCTGGCATGACGCCGGGCGCCGAGAAGGCAAGCGCCTTTCGCACGACGATTTCGCCGCGGTCGCCGCCGACCTCGTGCGCCGCGGGGTGACCCGGCCCGGCCGTATCGCCGCCGAGGGCGGATCGAATGGCGGCATCCTGATCACCAACATGCTGACCCGCTATCCGGACCGATTTGGCGCGCTGTTCTGCACCATCCCTCTGATCGACATGCGCCGTTATTCAAAATTGCATGCCGGGGCTAGCTGGATTGCCGAGTATGGCGACCCCGACGATCCTGAAGATTGGATGTTCTTGAAAGAGATCTCCGCCTATCACGCCGCTGTCCCGAGCCAGCATTACCCGCCAATCCTGCTTGCGACGAGCCGGCGCGATGATCGCGTCCATCCCGGCCATGCCCGCAAAATGGCGGCAAAGATGCAGGCGATGGGCTATGAGGCCTATTTCTACGAGCCGGCCGCCGGCGGACACGGCTATGGCAAGGACAATCGCGAGCGCGCGTCGTTCACCGCCCTCGGCTACAATTTCATGCGCCGCGCAATCGGCTTTATCCCCTAGCTATTCCCAGCAGCGAATAGTTACCGCGGCCCGTCTGGGGCGGTACCACGCCGCCGTGGCAAATCCGCGGGCAAAAATCCCGCACCCGTCGCGAAATTTGTGACAGACTTCGGTAGCGCCGTGCGACTCGCGGGGCAACGCCGGAGACGGAGAAACGCATGCAACTAATGTACTTCACCGAACAGCCGATGTCTGCCTATCCGGCCGATATAGGGCTCGAATTCGGCGCCACGGCGCTGATGTTCTCCAACAAATACTTCGACCCGGTCGCCGGCAGTCGGCTCTACAACGAATACCTTGAGCACTACCTTTATGCCGAAGAGATGGGCATCGACGGCTTTATGCTGAACGAGCATCACAACGCCCCGTTCTGCATGCAGGCAAAATGCAACGTCTTTGCCTCGATCCTCGCGGCGGCGACCAAAACAGCGAAAATCATCCTGCTCGGCAATCCGTTGCCGCTGGCCGAGAACCCGGTGCGGCTCGCCGAGGAATTGTCGATGATCGACATGATCTCGAAGGGCCGGCTGGTATCGGGTTTTGTCCGCGGCGGCGGCCAGGAGCAATTGGCTGCCGGCGTCAGCCCGGCCTACAACCGCGAGCGCTTTCAGGAGGCGCACGATCTGATCGTCGCGGCGTGGACGCGCCAGGGCCCGTTCCGCTGGGAAGGGACGCATTACCAGCACCGCGTCGTCAACCCGTGGGCCGTGCCGTTGCAAAAGCCGCATCCGCGGGTGTGGATCCCGGGCGTCATCAGCCCGGAGACGATCGTCTGGGCGGCGCAACACGCCTATCCCTATATCGCCCTCAACACCCCGATCGACCGTACCAAGCAGATCTGGCAGATCTACGACAACGTCGCAGCCGAGGCCGGCTTTACTCCGGGTCCCGATTATCACGGCATGCTGAAACAAATCCACGTCGCCGAGACCGAGGAGAAGGCTCTGGCCAACGCCGCCCAGTTCAGATGGATGCAGGGCGAATTCACCGGCCTTGCCCATCCGGTATGGAGCACGCCCTCGGGTTACGGCAGTCCCGAAAACCGCCGCGCCTTTGTCGAGTTCGCCTCCGGCCGGTCAAAAAATCCGCGTTACCGGCCGGAGCTGGCAAAACAGCTCGAAGATCTGATGATCATCGCCGGCACGCCAAAACAGGTGATTGCCAAATTGCGCATCCTGCTCGAAGAGACCCGGCCCGGCATCCTCGGCATGTGGGGAAATGACGGGATCGTGTCGCATGAAGACGCCAAGACCTGCATCCGTCTGATGGGGCAGGAAGTGTTCCCGGCGGTGCGCGAGATGGCCAAGGAGTTCGACCTGAAAAGCCCGTTCGAGACCAACCAGCCGGTCAGCATCGACTATATGAGCGGTCTCATCCAACCAACCCGAGAAGCGGCGGAGTAACAAAGCCGATTTGAACCGGCCCGAACGGGCGCACGGCTCGCTCGTTCGGGTCGTCTACCGGCCGGCCGCTTGGCCAACGCCAGCAGGCGGAGAAGCTCATTTCCCTGCGACCTGAAGGGCGAAACCCAGTGGCCCGGCCCAGGTTCAGGCTACAAATCGATGACGATGTCGTTCTGGGGCTGACTGCAGCAGATCAAAATATTGCCATCGGGCGGCCGCTCCACCGGGTCCGGCCGATAGGCGACGGCGCCGGTGATCAGCCCAGTTTCGCAGGTGTGGCAGACGCCAGTACGACACGACCATCGCACCGGTACATCGCATGCCTCGGCAAATTCGAGAAGGCTTTGGAACGTCGAACCCCAGCGGACATTGAGGCCGCTCCGCGCGAACGACACCAGCGGACCCGCGCCGGCCGGCCCCACCGGCATGTGCGGCGGCTTGGGCGCAGCCGCGGCGATGCCGGGCGTCTTGGCTGGACCCGCCCCGAAAGTCTCGGTGTGGATGTGATTGGCGGCCACGCCCCAGGCCGCAAGTCCGGCGGTAAGACCGCTCATGAAGGCGGGCGGCCCGCACAGATAGAAATCACCATCGCGGGGCACGTTCAGCTCCTGGAGCACGGGCATGTCTAAATGTCCGGGCGCGTCAAACTGGTCGCCCAGTCGGTCAGCGGGACCTGGCGTGCTGTAGCGGATGTGACTGCGGCTGTGGGGCAAAGCTTTCAGAAGCGCGCGCGTCTCCGCGGCAAACGGATGCTCGCTCCCGTCATGGGCCCCGTGAAGCCACCACACCTCCCTCGGCGACCCATCCGCCACGAGCGCATGGAGCATGGCGAGCACGGGGGTGGCCCCGACCCCGGCACTGAGCAGGACGACGGGTCCAACGCCCGGTTTCAACGTGAAGTTGCCGCGTGGCGCGCTGGCGTCGAGCACGTCGCCGACTTGGATTTGGGCATCGATGTAGGCTCCGGCTGCTCCGCCAGCTTCCCGCTTGACGCTGATCCTATAGCGGTCGTCGCTGGGCGCGCCCGACAGCGAATAGCTACGCAACAAGGCCGGGGCATCAGGCGCCGGCTTCAGCCGCACGACGATGAACTGCCCGGGCAGGCCGGCTTTCACAGGACGCCCGTCGCTGGGCTCGATCACCAGCGAGGTCACCCTGCTGCTTTCACGGCTTTTACTCACGACCCGCAGCGGGCGGAACCCGGCCCAGGCTGGAGGCGGCCCGGACGCCGGGCTAAGCCCGGGGTTGCCTGCGATTGCGCCACTGCTCTGCATCCCGTCGAGCAGCTTCTGAAACGACGCGCGCCAACCGGCGCTCAGCGCCGGGATGCGCAACGCCCGCTCCAACTTGCTGGCTGGATGGCCAGGCATGTACAACAGGGCATCGACCTCAGCGACAGTCATGCGCTCGGGACCAGCGGCGACCAGGACGATTTCGTCGCCGGCCTCGACTTCTCCTTCCTCCAGGACGCGGAAATAGAAGCCGGGTTTGCCGTGGGCGACGAGCAGGGCGGCCATCTGCGGCTCGTTCATGCGGATGCCGACCCGGTAGCAGGTGACGCGCGGTTGGGTTACCTCGAACAGCGCGCTCCCGACCCGGTAATGGTCGCCGATACAGACCTCGCCGTCGGATAAGCCGTCGACGGTGAAATTCTCGCCGAATTGGCCATAGGTGAAGTCTGTCCGGCGGAGATGACCCTGCCAATAGCGATAGGAATCGATCTGATAGACAAAGACGGCGCGGTGCTCGCCGCCGTGACCCGCCAGATCGCCTTGGCCGTCACCGTCGATGTTGAGCCGGCGTACCATTCGCCGGCCTTGGACCGGCTCTTTCCAGACTGCGGTATGTACAGTCTTTCCCTGCCACGGGATGTCGCGCGGCAGTCCAACATTGACCGAAAGCAGGCGCGCCATCGCTTACCTCCATATCAGAATCAGACCAGCCATGTTGCGCAGCACCGAGCACACGCTGCAGGGCGTCCGGATCAGACGTAATGCCGCAGAAAGCCCTTGATCATCGCGTTCACCTGGTCAGGCACCTCGAGCTGGTTGAAGTGGCCGGCGCCGACCGTGCAGCACTCGACGATATTCGGCAGCCGCTCCCTGATCGACGGCGGCGGCATGCGCAGCGGGGACGCTGCTAGATGGAGGGCGGGCACCTTGCACAACGCAGCCGCGGCCCGGGCGTCGAACTCGAGGACACCGCGCACAGCACTGGCTGCCACGTGAGGCGGCGCAGACAGCATCACCGCCAGTACCTCCGCCATCAGCCGTCGGTCGGAGGTAGGCAGGAACATGTTCTTGACCCACTGAGTGCGCGGCTCGTGATCGCCGGCCTCGATGCCCGCCGCCACGGCCTCAACGACCGCGTGCCGGTCAGGCGAATGAACAAGCGTCGAATCAACCATAACGATGGCCGCGACGCAGTCGGAATGCGCAGCGGCTAACTGCAGGACAATCACGCCACCCATACTGTGACCTACCGCCACGGCCTTGCCGAGGCCCAGCTGCTTGATGATGTAGGCGATATCGTCGGCGTAGGCCGAGATCGGGTAAGCGCCGTGTGGCTTGTCGCTCTCACCGTGCCCGCGCAGGTCAACGGACACGACTCGGTGCTGGCTGGCAAAGTGCTCGGCCTGCGGGCCGAAGAACGAGCGATTACAAGCCGTCCCGTGCACAAAGATAAAGGCGGGTTTGCCTGCCCCGCGATCCTCAAAGGCCAGCTTAACCCCGTTGTGGGTAATCGTCGCCATGCCACTTCTCCTGTTTTCTTGAGACAAATCGACCCTGACCCCAATTCCCAGACCACAATTCCCATCTCGGCCGATTTAAATTCGCCGTCCGTTCGATCTAACTCCCTGTTCGTCGGATTTATTTCCCTGTTCAGGAGTGTAGGGAATTTATCCTGAGAGTTGTCGAAGTCTTAGAAGCGTCAACTCAGTCGAGAAATGGGCTGAAATCGGCTTTTTCGCAGTGTCTTCCCGACCACTAGGGAAGTGCCTACACCGCGACCGCCGCGGCTTGTGCCAGAACGGCGGGCGGCAGGTCGCGCAGGTGGCAGGCGACGTGGTGACCGGGGAAGACTTCGCGCATTTCGGGCTCGTCGGTCGAGCAGCGGGCCACGGCGTAGGGGCAGCGGGTGTGAAAGCGGCAGCCCGAGGGAGGGTTGATCGGACTCGGCACGTCGCCCTTCAGGATGATGCGTTTGCGCGCGGCCTCCGGATCGGGAACCGGGACCGCGGATAAGAGGGCCTCGGTATAGGGGTGCTGGGGGCGAGCGAACAGGGCGGCCTTGTCGGCGATTTCGACGATCCGGCCCAGATACATGACCGCGATGCGGTGGCTGATGTGCTCGACGACAGCGAGGTCGTGGGCGATGAACAAATAGGAAAGCCCGAACTCCCGCTGCAAATCGCCCAGCAGATTGATCACCTGCGCCTGGACCGAGACGTCGAGGGCAGAGACCGGCTCGTCGCAAACGATCAGATGCGGGTTTAGGGCGAGTGCGCGAGCGATGCCGATGCGCTGGCGCTGGCCGCCGGAAAATTCGTGCGGGAACCGGTCGAGCGCGTCCTCGCGCAAGCCCACCTTGAATGCGAGGCCCGCGACCCGGTTTTCCCGCTCGCGCTGGCCCGAGACGCCGTAATTGACCAGTGGCTCGGCGATGATGTCGCGGACGCGCAATCGCGGGTTCAACGACGAATAAGGATCCTGGAACACCACCTGCAACTGGCGCCGGTAGGGCCGCATCTGGTGACGGGATAGTCCGTCGATGCGCGCGCCGCTGATGCGGATTTCGCCGGCGGTCGGCTCGATCAATCTGAGGATCGCCTTGCCCGCGGTCGACTTGCCGCAGCCGCTCTCGCCGACCAACCCCAGGGTTTCGCCGGCGGCGATGTCGAACGAAATGCCGTCGACGGCATGGACCTGGCCGACGGTCCGCTGCAGAAGCCCTTTTCGAACCGGGAAATGCTTGACCAGGTCTTTGACCGAGAGCAGGGGAGCCAAAGCCAGGGGCGCCGGCGGCACGGATTGGGCCGTGGTCACGATCGCGCCACCTGATCTGAGTGAAAGCAGGCGGCGAAGTGCCCCGGCTCCTTCTCCTCAAAAGCTGGCATTGTGCGTTGGCACAGATCGGTCGCGAAGGCGCAGCGCGCGGCGAATGCACAGCCGGGGATCGCGCCCGTCAAGGAGGGCACCGCGCCGGGGATCTCGGCCAGACGCGGCAACCGCGCGCTGTCGAGCGAGGCGCCGAGCCGCGGCACCGAATTCAGCAGTCCTTTGGTGTATGGGTGCAGCGGGCGGGCGAACAGCGCGCCGACCGTCGCTTCCTCGGCCATGTGGCCGGCGTACATGACGACGACGCGCTGCGCCATCTCGGCGACGACGCCGAGATCGTGGGTGATCAGCACGATCGCGGCGTCGATCTTCTGCTTCAATTCTCGCATCAGGTCGAGGATCTGCGCCTGGATCGTAACGTCGAGCGCCGTCGTCGGCTCGTCCGCGATCAACAGCTTCGGGTTGCAGGCGAGCGCCATCGCGATCATCACCCGCTGCCGCATCCCGCCCGAGAGTTGGTGCGGGTATTCGCCTGATGCGGCGCTGGGCCTCGGGAATATGAACCAGGCGCAGCATATCGACCGCCCTGCCGAGTGCGGCGGCGCGGCCTAGGCCCTGATGCAGGGTCAAGGTCTCGGCGATTTGATGGCCGATCGTCAGTACCGGATTGAGCGAGGTCATCGGCTCCTGAAAGATCATCGAGATCTCGTTGCCGCGGACATCGCGCATCTGGGCCTCGCTCAAGCCCAGAAGATCGCGGCCGGCAAAGCGGATCGAGCCGGAGACGATCCGTCCCGGTGGCGACGGGATCAGGCGCAGGATCGACAGTGCAGTTACACTCTTGCCGCAGCCGCTCTCGCCGACGATGGCGAGGGTCTCGCCGGGGAGGACGTAGAACGAAACCCCACTGACCGCGCGGACCACCCCGTCGCGGGTGAAGAACCACGTTTTCAGATCGGCAATATCGAGAATCGGCTCGGCTGCGGCGCGCGGCGCCTTCGGGATGGTGGCGACATACCCGGCGGCAACCTCGGCCATGCGCTACATCCGCCGAGCCAGGCGCGGATCGAGTGCGTCCCGCAAGCCGTCGCCCAGCAGGTTGACGGCAAGCACGGTGACCGACAAAAACGCCCCGGGGAACAGCACGATGTAATAGGCGACCTGAAACAGGCTGCGTCCCTCGGCCATGATGTTGCCCCAACTCGGTATGTTGGGCGGCGTCCCGGCGCCGAGAAACGACAGGATCGCCTCGACCAGCATCGCCCCAGCGGCGATAAAGGTGCCCTGCACGAGGAGTGGCGGCAACGTGTTCGGCACGATATGGCGCCAGAGAATGCGGAAGAACCCAGTGCCGCTTGCGTGCGCCGCCTCGACAAAGGGTAGCTCACGCAAGGTCAAGACGACGCTGCGCACGAGGCGGGTGACGCGCGGCACCTGGGCGACGGTGATCGCGAAGATGACGTTCTCAATACTGGCGCGCGTCAGCGCCATCAGTGCGATCGCGATTAGCACCTCCGGGATCGACATCAGCCCGTCCATGATCCGCATCACGATCGCATCGGCCCAGCGGCTGAACCCGGTGACGAGGCCGATCGCCAGCCCGAGCACCGTGCTTGCGAGGGCGACGCTGATCCCGACGGTCAGCGACACGCGCGCGCCGTATATTGTGCGGCTGTACACGTCGCGGCCGAGCATGTCGGTCCCGAACCAATGTTGCGACGAAGGCCAGCGCAGCCGCTGGACCGGCGCCAAGGCTTGCGGGTCGACGGTGCCGAGGTAAGGAGCGAACACCGCCATCAGAACCATCAGGCCGATCAGTATCCCGCCGATAACGATCGTCGGATGGCGGCGGATATAGGTGCGCGCTCCGCGACGGAGCTCGGTCGGAGCGGCGAGGATGGCCAGATCAGTTGGCGCCACGGTCATCTCGGCCATCGCCTCAATAGCGGATGCGCGGATCGAGGAAGGTGTAGCTCAGATCGACCAACAGGTTGACCAGTACATAAGCGGCCGAAAAGATCAGGATGATCCCCTGGATGATCGGATAGTCGCGGCGCAGGATCGCGTCGACGGTTAGTCGCCCCAGTCCGGGGATCGCGAACACCGTCTCGGTGACGACCACGCCCGATATCAACAGCGCGACGCCGATGCCGATAATCGTCACGATCGGAACCGCCGCATTCTTCAGCGCGTGACCGATCAGCACTTTGTCGTTGGCCAAGCCCTTGGCCTGGGCGGTGCGGATATAATCCTGGGCAAGGACGTCCAGCATGCTGGCGCGGGTCATCCGCGCGATCAGCGCCGTGAAAACCATCGCCAGCGCGAGGGTCGGCATGACCAGATGGGACAAGAACGGCCACAAGCCGCGGTCGATGCCGACAAAGCCCTGGACCGGCAACAAATCCGCGCGAATCGCAAAGACAAAGATCAATACATAGGCGACCACAAAGACCGGCACCGAAAACCCGAGCACCGCGAAGACCATGACCGTGCGGTCGATCCATGACCCCGCCTTCCACGCCGCCAGCACACCCATCGGAATCGCCGCCAATACGGAGACGAGGACGGTCGAGATGGTCAACACCACGGTCGGTTCGACCCGCTGCGCGATCAAGGTCGTGACCGGAAGGTTGGTGAAAATCGAGATGCCTAGATCACCGTGCAGCAAGCCCCATACCCAAGACGCGAACTGGACATACAAGGGCTGGTCGAGCCCGAGCGCCTGGTGGATGCGGGCGATGTCGGCGGGGGTGGCGGTATCGCCGGCAATGATCGCTGCCGGATCGCCGGGGCTCAGATGAAGCAGTGCGAACACGAACAGCGCGACCACCGCCATGACCGGCACGGTGGAGAGGATCCGTCTGACGATGTAGGCGAACACGCCCTAGCCTCTCAATCCTTCCCGACGTTCCAGAAAAATACCACCGGCGCGATGATGATCCCGTGAAGGCTCTTGCGATAGGCGGTCGGGATCACAAACTGGCCGGTCGGCACATAGGGGACGTCGTTGGCGTAGGCCTCGGTCTGGATGTCGGCGGCGAGCTGTTTCTGCGCGGACAGATCGGGCGCCTTGAACCACTGATTGATCAGCCCTTCGAGCTGGGGGTCGCTCGGCCAGCCGAACCAGGCTTTGCCGTCGTTGGCGCGCAGCGCTGCGTTGACCGCCGGCGACAGCAGGTCCGGCGCCGCCGTCCAAGTGTGAAAAATGTTCCAGCCGCCCTGGTCGATCGGTGTTTTCGAAGCCCGCCGGGTTATCAGCGTGCCCCAGTCCATCGCCTGTAACTCAACATTCAACCCGGCTTGCCGCAGCATCGCTAAGGTCACCAGCGCCTGAGCGTGCACGATCGGCTGGTCGGTCGCATCGAGCAGAACGATCTTTTCGCCCTTGTAGCCAGAAGCGGCGATCAGTTCCTTCGCCTTGGCCGCATCCGGGCCTTTCAGCAGCGCATCGGCACCGGCAGTGGTCTCGAACGGCGTGCCGCAACCGAATATCGCCACGCAGGTTTTCCAGTATTTGGGGTTGCCGGAGGCGGCACGCATGTAGTCCTTCTGATCCACCAAATTCAGCACCGCCTGACGCAGTTTCAGATTGTCGAACGGCGGCTGCAAATGGTTGAAGCGCAGAACGCCTTGATTGCCAAGCGGATCGACGGTGGCGACGACGATGTCGGGATTACCAGAAAAAACCGGTATTAGATCGGTTGGCGGCTGCTCATACCAATCGGCCTCACCGGCGTTCAGCGCCGCCGAGGCGGTCGCGGAATCGGGGATATAGAGCCATTCGATGCGGTCGACTTTGGCCACTTTGCCACCAGAGGCAAAACTCGGCGGCTCTTTGCGCGGTACATAATCGGTATTCTTAATAAACACCGCCTTGTTGCCGGGAACCCATTCCGCCCTGACGAATTTGAACGGGCCGGAGCCGATCGCTTCGGGGATCTGCTTGAACGGGTCGGTCTTGGCGAGCCGCTCGGGCATCATGAACGGCACGTTGCTCGACAATTTGCCGAGCGCATTGAGGATCAGTGGAAACGATGTTTTGAGGCTGATCGTGAAATTCTGGTCGTCGACGGGTCTGATCTCGCCGATCGCCTCCATCAGCTTTTGCCCGAACGGGTCTCGTTTGCCCCAGCGCTCGATCGAGGCGACGCAATCGGCGGCCCGCACCGGCTGCCCGTCGTGCCATTTGAGGCCGTCGCGCAGCGTAAAACTGTAGGTCAATTTATCGTCGCTGACGGTCCAGCGATCGACCATCTGCGGCTGCGGCTTGAAATCCTTGTCGAGCGCGAACAGCGTATCGTACACGAGATAACCAAAATTGCGCGTGACATAGGCAGTCGTCCAGATCGGATCGATGCTTCTGAGGTCGGCCTGGGGGATGAACCGCAAGGTCGTCGGGGCCGACTGCGCCCATGCCGGCGTTGTGGCAAGACCGAGCGCAAGCGCCGCCAATCGCAGGATCCTAGGCAAAATGCTCATCTGTCCCTGTTCGATCTTTTGCTCTGCCGCCGACGTTACGCCATGATCTGACCGGGTCACAGTGCAAAAGGCAGGCCACCGGGCAGAAGCACGAGGGCGGCGACACTTGCGAGTAGTACGCCTATGCGCTACCTTTGGCTAGGTAATCAATCCGGTTGTCTCGACATGAGCAAGACCATAACCCTGCGCGAGGCTAACCAGGCCTTTTCCCGATGCATCCGCGAAGTCGAGGCCGGCGAGGAATATGTCATCACACGTAAGGGCGAGCCGGTAGCGCGCCTCCTGCCGATTCCCGGACGTCGCGTTCTGACACCCGAACAACAGGCCGCCCGCGCCCGCGCCCGCGCCCAGATGAAAAAAGGTTGGCCTATCGGCGCCGGACCGCTTGACCGCGATTCGCTACATGAGCGGCGATAGCCGACGCTTCAGCCTCGACACCAACCTGCTTGTGTACAGCGTAGACAGCAGGGCAGGCTCTCGGCATCTAACGGCAATCGAGATCGTCGACCGGGCCGTCGAATGCGACTGCTACCTGACCCTGCAGGCCTTGTCGGAATTCTATGTCGTGGTCACGCGCAAGGGGATGGTCCGGCCCGCGGACGCAGCCGCCCAGGTGGAGAACTGGCTTGGTGCGTTCCGTTGTGCGGCCGCGTCCCCGACAGCAGTGCAGACCGCGCTAGGTGATGCCGCAGCAGGAAGAGCATCCTATTGGGATGCACTCCTGATGGCGACTGCGGGAGAAGCCGGGTGCGCTGTATTGTTGACCGAAGACCTGGGGGACGGAACCGATTTGGGTGGCCTCCGGGTTCATAACCCTTTCTCTTCCTCTGGCGATCTCAACCCAGTGGCGCGACGATTGTTGGACCTTGAATAGCTCCCGCGCCGAAATGAGGGTTCACCGACGTTACATTCGGCCGACGATGTTAATTTCAAGCCGAAATGGATGGAAAAACCATCGCGGCCCTGCGCAGTGATCGTGACTGCGCGGCTGTCTTTGATCCGCTCGATCCAGCCGAGCGCAAAGCAGCGTTGCGCCAGCGCCGCGCCGACCGCGCCGCCGAGATGCAGCCGTCGCTCGCTCCAATCGAGACAGGGGCGGCAGAAGCGGCGGCGCTCGCCTGCGGCGGCGGCCAGATCGAGGCCGAACCCGGTAAGGAACCTGGCGCCGTCTTCGGTAACCTCGCCGCCGTCGTCATCGAGCAGGACATGGCCGTGCTCGGCGAGGCTGCCGGCCAAGGCCACGCCAAGCCGGCCGGCGAGATGGTCGTAGCAGGTCCGCGCCGAACGCAGCGCCTCGTCGCGCATCCATGCCGGCCGATAGCGCGGCGCCCGCGCGACAGCGACCATCATGATCTCTTCAAGCATGCGCGCGACCTCGGGGGCGGCAAGCCGGAAATAACGGTTGCGCCCCCGTCTTTCGTCGGCGAGCAACCGTGCTTCGACCAGCTTTGTCAGATGTGCGCTCGCGGTCTGTGGGGTCACATGCGCGACATAGGCGAGTTCGCCGGCGCTTAGCGCACGGCCGTCCATCAGCGCCGACAGCATGTTCGCGCGCGCCGGGTCGCCAACCAACGCGGCGATCTCGGCGATGTAGGGTCCGTTCGTCATGGCCGCAGCATAGCACGCGGCGGCAGAGGGCCGGCCGCAAACGCTTCGGGTCCGGCCGAAGTTATGGTAGGACCGCCCGTCGGGTCTTCCGGCGACGGCGAACGAGGGATTTGGCGGCGGCGATGGAAGAGATTTACACTTTTGCGGGCAACCCGCTCGACCGCGTTAGCCAACGCCGCCAGGATGCCGGCTGGATCGCATCCTTGCTCGACGATCCCGGAACCCGGCTGTTGCCGCTGCGCGAGCTGAAGCCGTTGGTTCGCGCCAGCTCGGGGGCGGAGCTCGACTGGTACCCGGTCGCGCCCTGGCGAGAGGCGATCGATGCCGGCGCCACGCTTATTTTGCTCGGGATCGGTGACGGACGGGCTCATTTCGCGCTCGATGCCAGCGCGGCGCCGGTGCCGGCCGAAACAGGGACCGAGACCGTAGATGTCCGCGCCCTGGCCGCCTCGATCCCCGGCGGCGAGGCCGCAATTCTCGCCGAAGCGCGCTCGCTGCTCGATTGGCACGCGCGCCATGGCTTTTGCGCGCAATGCGGCACGGCGAGCGTGATCGACTCTGCCGGATGGGGACGACGCTGCCCGAACTGCCGGGCCCATCATTATCCGCGAGTCGACCCGGTTGTGATCATGCTCGCGGTCAAGGGCGAGCGCTGCCTGCTCGGCCGCGGGCGACGGCGGGCCGGGGCCCGTTTCTCCTGTCTCGCCGGATACATGGAGCCCGGTGAGACGATCGAGGAGGCGGTGCGGCGCGAAGTCCTTGAGGAATCGGGTATTCGCATCGGGCGGGTGCGGTATCTCGCCTCGCAGCCATGGCCGTTTCCATCGACGTTGATGATGGGGCTGTTGGCCGAGGCGCTGAGCGAGGAGGTCTGTATCGACCCCGAGGAAATCGCCGAGGCGCGCTGGTTCGAGCGCGAGGAGGTCCGCGCCATGGTCGAGCGATCCCGCTCCGACGAGCAAATCCCCGGCGTCACCACTCTGCCGCCGCCATTGGCGATCGGTCACCAATTGGCGCGGCGCTGGGCGTTCGGGATCGACAGCATTTAGGCTGCCGTGCCGGCGCCCGCGTCCGAAGCCCTCGTCCCCGGTTCTCTCGCCACCAGCGAGGCGAGGGAAGAACCGGCGTCGCGGATCGGCGTCGTTACCGGAGCGAGCTCAGGGATCGGGCTTTACACGGCACTTGGCCTCGCGCGCACCGGCATGCGGGTCGTCATGACCGGCCGCGACCCCGCCCGCACCGAGGCGGCGCGCCGTTTCGTGACCGAGCGGGCGAGCGAAGCTCAGGTCGAGATCGCGCTCGCCGATTTCGATTCTCTGGCCGAAGTGCGCCGCCTGGCCGGCGAGATCCGGTCCCGGCACGACCGGCTCGACCTCCTGGTCAACAACGCCGGCCTGTTTTCACCGAAATTCGAGCGGTCGCGGGACGGGTATGAGATGACCTTCGCGGTCAATCACTTGGCCCCGTTCCTTTTAACCAATCTACTGCTCGACCGGCTGAAGGCCTCGGCCCCGGCGCGCATCGTGACCGTCGCCTCGCGCGCCCATCACGGCGCCCGCATCGATCTTGCGACGATCACCGGTCCGCGCGATTGGTCGATGCTAAAGGCCTATAACCGCTCCAAGCTGTGCAACATCCTGTTTACCCGCGAACTGGCGGCGCGGCTCCAAGGCTCGGGAGTTGTTGCAACCTCCCTTCATCCTGGCGTTGTCGCGACCACGCTGGCGCAGCGCGGCGGCATTGTCGACCTCGCCTGGCGGCTGGCGAAACCGTTCATGATCAGCGCCGAAAAGGGCGCCGAGACATCGGTGTTCCTGGCAACGGTGCCCGACCCAGCGCCCTTTCACGGCGGTTATGTCGTCCGCAAGGCGCTGGCGCGTCCCGACCCGGTGGCGCTCGATGCCGATCTCGCCCGCCGGCTGTGGGCGGAGAGTGCGCGTCTCGTCGGCCTGTGAGAGCGGCCGTCACCGGCGTCGCGCGGCCTGCGACCCACTCCGCGGCTTTCCGGCGGACGCAATGCTCGTGAGAGCGGTAGCCGGTGGACCGCGCGACGCTCATTTTCAGTCGTTCGGAGGCCGCCGGATGCGGATCCGGGCATCCTCGACGAGGACAATTGCGCCTGCCTGTAACGCCTCGGCGGCCTCGATCAACGCAGCGCGGAGGCGGTCTCGCAAATAGGAGTGCCGCGCCAAGCGCAGCCTCAGCAGAACATGCCAATTCCGGTGCCGCGCGCGAAAGCGGCGATCTCGCCGAAATCGAGATCGAAGGTGACGACGATGCGTCGATCCGCGGCTGCATGAGCGAAAATCTCGTAATCCGGATATTGCGCCTGACCAAGATCACGGACGTGCACCGCGTCGTGGCCGTCGGATCTCATCCATTCCGCCATCGCCGCCGGAAGGTTCATATCGAGCAGAAAACGCATCCCCGGCTTACACCGGGACGACCTATTCCCGCGCTAGCCACGCGGCATAAGCCAGGGATTGTCGAATATCCTCTGCTTCCAGGTCCGGATAGTCGGTCAAGAGTTCCTCGAAAGAAACCCCTTCCGCGATCAATGAGACAATCAACCCGACGGTGATCCGAAGGCCCCGAATGCAAGCACGGCCGCCCATCTTCCCCGGCTCGAAGGTGATCCGATCAAAAGCCATGTCCCGCCTCAAAGATATTCGACAGCTTCGTCCGACTTGCGCGCCTTCGGCCAGTATACATTCCGGCGACTGCTGCGTCAGGCCCGCCGGGTGGCGAAATCGATCCGCGGGTCGATCAGCATATAGGTCAGGTCGCTGACGAGCTTCAGCAACAGGCCGATCAACGTGAACACGTAGAGCGTGCCGAACATGATCGGATAGTCGCGGTTGATCGCCGCCTCGAAACCCAACAAGCCGAGACCATCGAGTGAAAAGATCACCTCGATCAACAGTGCCCCCGTGAAAAGGATGCCCACCAGCGCCGCCGGAAATCCGGCGACAACAAGCAACATCGCGTTCCGGAAGACGTGGCCGTAGAGCACGCGGTGCTCGGTCAGGCCCTTGGCGCGCGCGGTCAGCACGTACTGCTTGTTGATCTCGTCGAGGAAGCAGTTTTTGGTCAGCATCGTTAGGGTTGCGAACCCCGAGATCACCAACGCGGTGATCGGCAGGGTGATGTGCCAAAAATAATCGGCGATGCGCATCGGCCAGGACAGCGAGGCCCAATTGTCGCTGACCAGCCCGCGCAGGGGAAAGATCGACAGATAGCTGCCGCCGGCGAACAGCACGATCAGCAACACCGCGAATAAAAAGCTCGGCACCGCATAGCCGACGATGATGACCGCACTCGTCCACACGTCGAACCGGCTGCCGTCGCGCACCGCCTTGCGAATGCCCAGCGGGATCGAAACCAGATAGGTGATCAAGGTCGTCCACAGCCCGATCGAAATCGACACCGGCAATTTCGCTTTGATCAAATCGACGACGCGCTCGTCGCGGAAAAAACTGGTGCCGAAATCGAAGGTCAGGTAGTTGCGCATCATCAGCACAAACCGGGTCAAAGGCGGTTTGTCGAAGCCGTATTGCTTTTCGAGCTGCTTGATCAGCGCGGGGTCGAGGCCGCGCGCGCCGCGATAGCGCGAGTTGACGGCGGCGCCGGAGGCCGCTGGCGCCTTGATCTCGCCGGTGCCGCCGCTGACGCGCTCGGTGGCGCTGACATTCTCTCCCTTCAGCCGTGCGATCATTTGTTCGACCGGGCCGCCGGGCGCGGCTTGGACGATAACGAAATTCACCACCATGATCGCGAACAGGGTCGGGATGATCAGTAGCACCCGCCGCAACGCGTAGGCGATCATCGGTAGCTTCTCACTGCTTCAGCACCTCGCCCTTTTTTGTCTCGACGGATTTCTCGGCGGTAGGATCGACCCACCAGGTGTCGAAGCCGAGGGCGTATTTGGGCGAGATCGCCGGGCGGCGGAACTTGTCCCAGTAGGCGACCCGAAATGCGCCCAGATGAAACTGCGGTATTACGTAGTATCCATACTGCAGAACCCGGTCGAGCGCGTGGGTATGGGCGACAAGGCTTACACGGTCGGGCGAGTTGATCAACCCCTCGATCAGTTGATCGACGACCGGGCTTTTGATCCCCAGAACATTCTGACTGCCCCGCTGGTCTGCTGCGGCCGAGCCGAAGAAATCGCGTTGCTCGTTGCCAGGCGATAAGGACTGCGGAAACAACACCACCGCCATGTCGTAATCGAAAGTCTCCATTCGCCTTTCGTACTGCGCGGGGTCGACCGTGCGTACCCTCGCGGTGATGCCCATTCGGGCGAGGTTTTGGGTGAACGGCAGGACAATGCGCTCGTATATGGGGTCGTTGAGCAAGATCTCGAACTCGAAAGGCTCTCCTGTCTTGGCATTGACCAGCTGTTCACCTTTAAAGGTCCAGCCCGCCGCCATCAGCAGTTTGATTGCCTTGCGCAGCCCGTCACGGATATTTCCGGAATCGTCGTATTTCGGCGGATCGTATTCGGCCGTAAATACGGCATCGGGGATTTGCCCGCGATATTTGTTCAGGACCTCGAGTTCCTGTCCCTGCGGCACGCCGGTCGCGGCCAATTCGGAGTTGTCGAAATAGCTGCGGGTGCGATGATAGGCGCCGTAAAACAAATTCTTGTTTGACCATTCGAAGTCAAACGCATAGGCTAACGCTTCGCGTACTCGCGGATCCTGAAAGAGCGGCCGCCGCAAATTGTAGCCGAGCCCCTGCATTCCGCTCGGTAGCCCGTTTGGGATCTGCTCTTTTTTGATTAGGCCCGCGCGCAGTGCCGGGCTGTCATAGCCGGTCGCCCAAGCCTTCGAGGAATTCTCCTGCCGGACGTCGTATTGGCCGGCCTTGAACGCTTCGAGCGCGATCGTAGCATCGCGATAATAATCGTAGCGAATCGTGTCGACATTATAGCGACCCTTGTTGACCGGGAGATCGGCGGCCCAATAATCCTTGACCCGGCGATAGGTAATTGAGCGTCCGGGATCGACCGACTCGATCGTGTAGGGGCCGCTGCCGAGCGGCGGGTCGAGCGTGGTCTTCTCGAAATCGCGACCCGACCAGTACGCCTTTGACAAGACCGGCATCTCGCCGAGAATCTGCGGCAATTCACGGTTTTTCGTCGATTTGAAATAAAAGCGGACGCCGTGATCGCCTTCCTGTACGACCTTAGTCACGTCGCCATAATACGAGCGGTACAAGGGCTGGCCTTTGCTGCGCAAAGCGTCGAAGGTCCAGATCACGTCGGCGGGGGTTATCGGGGTGCCGTCATGAAAGCGCGCTTCCTGGCGCAAGGTGTAGAGCACCGATAATTTGTCCGGCGCGAGATCGATGGTCTTGGCAACGAGCCCGTATTCGCTCGCCGGTTCGTCGGAGGCAACGGCCGCCAACGTGTCGAAGATCAGGCCGATCCCTGCCGCTGGCACGCCCTTGATCACGAACGGGTTCAAGGTGTCGAAGGTGCCGATCGCCGAATAGCGGATCGTACCGCCCTTCGGCGCCTGCGGATTGGTGTAATCGAAATGAGTAAAGCCGGGTCCGTATTTGAGATCGCCGAACAGCGACATGCCCTCGCTCGGTGCCGCTGTGGCGCTGCCGGCCATAAGCAGCAGGAAGATGCCGACGGCGATAGCCGATACTGTGCGCATGCCCTTTGTCCTTGCGATCAGCTCACGCGTCGAGGAGCGCCAGCGCCGCCCCGTGCGCATGGTGGTCGCCGGCGACCAGGACGCGGCCGTCCGAGGCTAGGCCAAGCCTTGCTCCGCGCCAGTCGGTGGCGACGCCTCCGGCTCCCTCGACGATCGGAATCATCGCGCAAAAATCGTAGGGCTTGAGGCTGGCTTCAAGGACGAGATCGACAAACCCGGCGGCGAGTAGCCCGTAGGCGTAGCAATCGGCGCCGAAGCGCACGAGCTTGACCGCGGCCGAAACCCGGGCGAAGGCGGCGGCGTCCGGCCCGCGGAACATCTCGGGCGTGGTAGCGAAGAGCGTCGCCGCATCAAGCCCCGGACAGGGTCGGCAGTGGATCTCGGCGCCGTTCAATGTTGTCGGTCGCCCAACCGCGCCGAGCCAGCGCTCGCGGGAGATCGGCTGATCGATGACGCCGAGGATTGGATGCCCGCCATGGGTCAACGCGATCAGGGTCCCGAACAGCGGCACGCCGCTGATAAAGGATTTTGTCCCATCGATCGGGTCCAAAACCCAGACGAATTCGGCGCCTTCGCGCACCCAGCCGAACTCCTCGCCGACGATCCCGTGATCCGGAAAGCTGTTCTCGATCAGCCTGCGCATCGCCAGCTCCGCGGCGCGGTCGGCGGCGGTCACCGGGGTCAGGTCTGATTTATCCTCGACCGCGAGGCGCTGGCGGAAATGCGGCCGGATCTCCGCCCCCGCCGCGTCGGCCAATTCAAATGCGAGCGCGAGAAACCTGTCGAGCTCCGAAAGGCGCACGGTCTATTTCAAGGTCTGCAAGTAAGCGATGACGTCAGCACGGTTCTCCGCCTTGGGGAATCCAGCAAAGGTCATCTTGGTGCCTGGCATAAAGTGTTGTGGATTGTACAGCCATTCGTTGAACTCCTCGACAGTCCACTTTTCCCCCTTGTGCGCTTCCATCGCAGAGGAAAATTGATAGTTCGGGACCTCGGCCATACCCTCGGTGACTATACCCCACAAATTTGGTCCGATCCGGTTCGGCCCGCCTTTGTCGAAGGTGTGACATGCCTGGCATACCACCGTCAGCTGCTGGCCCTTTTTCGGGTCGGCCTTGGCCAGCAACGGCGTAATCGGCTCGAGCTTAGGGGCAGCCGCGGCTTGTTCGGTCGAAGCAGATGCAGTCGGCTCGGCGCCGGCCACGACAAAGACCGGCTTTTCGAGCGGCTTTGGCCGGACGAGCATGTTCGAGAGAATCCCGGCCACCATCGCGATGATCAGCGCGGTGAGTACCGAGGCAATGACCTTGTTCCACTCGAAAGACGACATCGACGACCCTTCCGACCGTGTCGGGCCGGCAGCAGATCCAATTCCCCCGGCGACTCAAATGAATTATCACGCTTCCGGCGATGGCACGAACCGGGCATGTTGTCGCTGCCCGATCGCTGGCGAGAATTTGTGGATAACGCGCTGCCAAAAAACCCGATCATCCTGATCCCCGCCCGGTTGGCGGCGACGCGCCTTCCCGGGAAGCCGCTCGCCGACATCGCTGGAACTCCGATGATCATCCATGTCTGGCGCCGCGCGCTCGCCGCCGAGACGGGACCGGTCGTCGTGGCCTGCGGCGACCGTGAAATCGCCGATGTCGTCGAGGCGGCGGGCGGCCGCGCGGTGTTGACCGATCCGCAGCTCCCGACCGGCTCGGACCGTATCCACCAAGCGATCACGCGCATCGATCCCCGCCGCGCGCACGACGCGGTCATCAATGTGCAGGGCGATCTGCCGATGCTGGACCCTTCGGCGGTGCGGATAGCTGTCGCCGGGCTCGCCGATCCGGAAATCGATATCGCGACTCTCGCCGCCGTGATCGAGAACGACGCGGCACTGGCCGACTCCAGCGTCAACAAGGTCGTCGCCGGTTTCGTCGACACGGCCCGACCGGCGCGAGCGCTCTATTTCAGCAAGGCCGTGGTGCCGTGGGGCGAAGGGCCACATTACGAGCATATCGGGCTTTACGCTTATCGCCGGGCGGCGCTTGAACGCTTTGTCGGGCTGCCACGCGGCATCCTCGAACAGCGCGAGCGCCTGGAGCAATTGCGCGCGCTCGAAGCCGGAATGCGAATCTCCGTTAGCCTGATCGAGGCTGCCCGGCTCGGCGTGCAGGTCGACACCCCCGCCGATCTCGAACGCGCCCGCCAATCGGTGCAACAGATGAAAACAGGATGACGAAACCAAAGCTCGATTTCGCCGCTCCGGAGCGGACGATCTCGTTCCAGGGAGCGTTCGGAGCCTATTCCGACCTCGCCTGCCGCCGGGTCTTTCCCGAGATGGCGACCCTACCCTGCGCCCAGTTCGAGGACGCCTTTGCGGCCGTGCGCGAAGGTCGGGCCCGGCTGGCGATGATCCCAATCGAGAATTCGGTCGCGGGTCGGGTCGCCGACATCCACCACCTGATGCCCGAGTCGGGTCTGCACATCACTGGCGAGCATTTCGAACGGGTGAACCATTACCTGCTGGCGGTACCGGGCGCGAGCCTGGAAGAAATCCGCACGGTCAAAAGCCACGTCCACGCGCTGTCGCAGTGCCGCAACATTATCCGCGCGCTCGGCGTCACGCCGGTCGTCGCCGCCGATACCGCCGGAGCCGCGGCGGAACTTGCCGAGCGCCGCGACCCTACTGTGGCCGTCATCGCCTCCGAGCTAGCCGGGCAAATCTACGGCCTGGTCTCGTTGAAGGGGAATATCGAGGATGCCGAACACAACACCACCCGATTTTTGATCATGTCGCGCGAGCCGCTGCGGCCTGTGCGCGGGACGCCGACCGTAACCACCTTTCTGTTTCGAGTGCGCAACGTGCCGGCGGCGCTCTACAAGGCGATGGGCGGGTTCGCGACCAATGGCGTCAACATGACCAAGCTCGAAAGCTACATGGTCGGCGGCGCGTTCGCGGCGACGCAGTTCTATGCCGATGTCGAGGCCCATCCCGAGGACCGGCCGTTGGCGCTGGCGCTCGAGGAACTCGCCTTTTTTTCGCGCGAAGTTAAGATCCTCGGCGTCTACCCTGCCCATCCGCTGCGCATCGCCGCCTCGACCGGTGCGGAATAAACGGGCCTCTTGAGCAGTCGTTGATTCGGAAGCGGACGGGGCGGATGATGCCGGGCTCGAAGTGTCCCCGATCCGTGCATGGGCGACGGAGGATTTCATGAGAACCGAGGTAATGCTTGCGGCGGCGTTTGGATTTTGCTTGATCGCGGCCGGTCCGGCCTTGGCGGACGGCGGCGGAAGCGGAAACGACAAATCGAACTCGACGACCTGCGGCAAAGGCCAAGTATGGGACAGCAGGAGCCAAAAGTGCGTCAAGGCGGAGAATGGGGTGCTCCCCGATAAGGCGCTGACCGACTACGCCTACGCACTGGTTAGGGCCGGACGCTACCGCGAGGCGCTGGACGTGCTCGACCTGCTGAAAGACCCGAATACCGCAGTCGCCTTCAACTACCGCGGTTATGCGACGCGGAAAATGGGACGGGTCGACGAGGGGATCGGCTACTATCTGAAATCGGTGGCGCTCGATCCGCACTATGCGCAGGTCCGCGAATACCTCGGCGAGGCCTATCTCCTCAAAGGCGATCTCGCGAGCGCGAAGGCCCAACTGCAAGCGATCAAGGGGATCTGCGGGACCGTTTGCGAGTCCTACGAACATCTCGCAGTGGCGATCGCCGACCCCGCGGATATCTAATACCTCTGAGATTTTGGCGGCAGCGCAGGGGCCGCTGCCAGGGCATCTAAATCGAGTCAGGCGGCGCGGCGGTGGCGGCTGCGCACCCGAGTCTGGTCGCCTTCCTCCGCGAACAGTTCGGACAGCTTGTCGAGCATCACTCCGCCCAATTGTTCGGCATCGACGATGGTGACCGCGCGGCGGTAATAGCGGGTCACGTCGTGGCCGATGCCGATCGCGGTGAGTTCGACCTCGCCCAGCCGCTCGATGTCGTGGATCACCTCGCGCAGATGCTTTTCGAGGTAGTTACCCGGGTTGACCGACAGGGTTGAATCATCGACCGGGGCGCCGTCGGAAATCACCATCAGGATGCGGCGCTGTTCGGTGCGCTCGCGCAGCCGGTTGTGCGCCCAGGCGAGCGCCTCGCCGTCGATGTTCTCCTTGAGGATGCCCTCGCGCAGCATCAGCCCGAGATTGCGCCGGGCGCGGCGCCAGGGCGCATCGGCAGGCTTGTAGACAATGTGGCGCAGATCGTTGAGCCGACCCGGGTTGGCCGGCTTGCCGGCGGCGATCCAACGCTCGCGCGACTGTCCGCCCTTCCAGGCACGAGTGGTGAAACCGAGGATCTCGACCTTGACCGCGCAGCGTTCCAAGGTTCGCGCCAGGATATCGGCGCTCATCGCCGCGACGGTGATCGGGCGGCCGCGCATCGAGCCCGAATTGTCGATCAAGAGGGTGACGACAGTGTCGCGGAAATCCATTTCGCGCTCGCGCTTGTAGGCGAGCGGCAGGATTGGGTTGGCGACGACGCGCGACAGCCGCGCGGCGTCGAGCAATCCCTCGTCGAGATCGAATTCCCACGCTCTGGTTTGCTTGGCCATGAGCTTGCGCTGCAGACGGTTGGCGAGCCGGGCGATCACGCTCTGCAAATGGGAGAGCTGCTGGTCGAGCAATTGCCGCAGCCGCGTCAACTCATCGGAGTCGCACAGCTCGTGGGCCTCGACGATCTCATCCGACAGAGTGCTGAAGGCGCGGTAGATCGCGGTGTCGTCCGGGCGGCCGCGTGGCATCGTGCCGGGGCGGCCCGGCCGGCCGGGGTCGTCATCGCTCGAACCCGGCATCATTTCGCCGTCGCCGGCTTCGGCCGCATCCTGCGCGTCGTCGGCCTCGCCATCGGCAGGCGAGCCGTCCGGCGAAGCCTGCGCGCCTGACGTGGCGCCCTCGCCTTCGCTCTGATTTTCGCCTTCGGACTCCTCGCCCTCCTGCTGCTCGTTGTTTTCGGAATCCTCAGCCTCGCCAAGATCGATGTCGAGGTCCTGCAGCATCCGGCGGGTCACCCGGGCGTAGCCATCCTGATCCAGGATGGAGCGGTCGAGCTCGCCGAGATCCTTGGCGATCCGCGCTTCGAGCCACGGGCGCCACAGATCGACAACGCGCCGCGCCGCGGGCGGCGGGCGTTCCTTGGTCAAGGCCTCGCGGGTCAAGAGGCGCACCGCCTCGGCCATCGTGCTCTCGGTGCGCTCGGTGATGCGCTCAAAGCCCTGCCGCCTATACTGCTCGTCGAGCATGGCGGCGAGATTGGTGGCAACGCCGGTCATGCGCCGAGCGCCTAAGGCTTCGACCCGCGCCTGCTCGACCGCTTCGAAGACCGCGCGGGCCAATGGGCTGCCGGGCACGCGTTTGCTGTGCACCGCGTCGTCGTGATAGCGCAGACGCAAGGCCATGCTGTCGGCTGCACCGCGCAACTGCGCTGCCTCCTCGGCCGGCAGATCGCGCGGCGGGTTCGGTAGCCGCACTCGGGTGCCGGTGACCCCGGCCGCTTCCGGCCCGAACGCCACCGCCAAATCGTCGCGCTCGGCGATCGCGCGCAAGGTCGCCGCGGTCGCGCGCTTGAAGATCTCGGTCGGAGAGAAGTCCTGCGCCATTTTGAGCTGCCGGGGATAAAGCTCGTGGCCTACATCAACGTCGCGTTGACGCCGGTCTCGGCCAGTTCGGTGCCAAAACAGCGCTGGTAGTATTCGGCCACCGCTGGGCGTTCGGTCTCATCGCATTTGTTCAGAAAGGTCAGGCGGAAGCCAAACGACAGATCGTTGAAGATCGCGGCGTTTTCGGCCCAAGTCATGACCGTGCGCGGTGACATCACCGTCGAGATGTCGCCATTGATGAAGCCGGCGCGGGTCAGATCGGCGAGTGCCACCATAGCGCTGATCGTGCGCCGTCCGTCCTCGGTATCGTAAGTCGGCACCTTGGAGAGCACGATCTCGACCTCGGCGTCGTGCGGAAGGTAGTTCAGCGTCGCGACGATGTTCCAGCGATCCATCTGGCCCTGATTGATCTGCTGGGTGCCATGATAGAGGCCGGTAGTGTCGCCGAGACCGACCGTGTTCGCGGTCGAGAAAAGCCGAAACCCCGAATGCGGCCGAATGACGCGGTTCTGGTCCAGCAGGGTCAGCTTGCCCTCGACTTCGAGTATCCGCTGGATCACGAACATCACGTCCGGGCGGCCGGCGTCGTATTCGTCAAAGCACAACGCCACCGGATGCTGCAACGCCCAGGGCAGCAGCCCCTCGCGGAACTCGGTGACCTGCTTGTTGTCGCGCAGCACGATCGCGTCCTTGCCCACAAGATCGATGCGGCTGATATGGCTGTCGAGATTGACCCGGATGCAGGGCCAGTTGAGCCGGGCCGCGACCTGCTCGACATGGGTCGATTTGCCGGTGCCGTGATAACCCTGGATCATCACTCGGCGGTTGAAGGCGAAACCGGCGAGGATCGCCAGCGTGGTATCGCGGTCGAAGCGATAGGCGTCATCGAAATCGGGGACGTGCTCGCTCGCCTGGCTGAAGGCGGGAACCTGCAGATCACTGTCGATCCCAAAGCTCTGACGGACCGAGATCGTGATGTCGGGCTTATCGAGCGGAAACGCGCTGTCGGGCGCCGTTGGCTGAACGGATGGCATTCTTGTCTTCTATCCTGTGGTGAAGCAGTGAGAAATTTGAACGCCGCATCCCGATTGTTCAACCGAAATAGCTGGCTTTCAGGGTGGCATAGGCCTGGTTGATGATCTTCAACTTCTCCTCGGCCGCTTTGTCCCCGCCATGGGAGTCGGGGTGATGGAGCTTGACCAGCGCCTTGTAGCGGGCCTTGAGACGCACTGGGGTGAACGGTGGCTCGATTTCGAATACCGCGAGCGCCTGTTCCTGAGCAGAGATGGCCCGCCGCACCGCCTCGCGGTTCGGTCGCTCGCGCTCCTGCCCAGCCCCGCGACCACCCTGGGCGCCCCCGGAGAAGACCCCGAACGCGTCCCGCACCCGTGCCGTGTAACCGGGGCCGTGTCGATCGCCGAGCCGCCAAGTCGGCCGCTGCCACACGGTGTCGCTGCGAATTTCGGCCTCGATCTCGTTATCGCTCATTCCCGCGTAATAATTCCATGCCGCATTGTAAGCGCGCACGTGATCGAGACAGAACCAGTAGTAATCGCGCAGGTCGAGACGCGATTTGGGCGCACGAAAATCACCACCGGCCTCGCAGTCCGGGTGATCGCAAACCCGCAGCAACGGCTCGGCCGTCGCGAAAACGGGATCCAGCATTGGGCGCCGCATAGGGGTCAGTATGGGTGGAGCACTGCCGGCTGGCAAGCGCGTGCGGCTGCGATCGACCGGCGGCGGCGGCTGGGGGAGCAAGGCAGGGTTGCGCCAGGCGCAATCGAAGCGGGCGGATCAATGCGCGTTGCGGATCGCGCCGGTCGCCAAATTCCCCCTTCGGGTGAGCCCGCGGCATGAAAGAAAAGGCCGCCCGCCCGCGGTTCGGCGCGGACGGGCGGCCCTTGCAGGGCAAATCTTTGGGGCGGCTTAGAAGTCCATGCCGCCCATGCCACCCATGCCGCCGCCCGGCGGCATCGCCGGCGGAGTCCTGGGCTCGGGCCTTTCGGCCACCATCGCTTCGGTGGTGATCAGCAGACCGGCGATCGAGGCCGCATCCTGCAGTGCGTGGCGCACGACCTTGGTCGGGTCGATGATGCCGGCCCGGATCATGTCGGTGAACTCGCCTTTTTGCGCATCGTAGCCGTAATTCGAGTCCTTGCTGTCGAGCAATTTGCCGACCACGATCGAGCCATCGGTGCCCGAGTTTTCGGCAATCTGCCGGGCCGGGTAGAGGATCGCCTTTTTTATGATGTCGATGCCGACCTGTTGGTCACCGTTCGACGGTTTCAGACTGTCTAGGGCGCGGGCGGCATAGAGCAGCGCGGCGCCGCCGCCGGCCACAACACCCTCTTCGACCGCCGCGCGCGTCGCGTGCATCGCGTCGTCGACCCGGTCCTTGCGCTCCTTGACCTCGACCTCGGTCGACCCGCCGACCCGGATCACCGCGACGCCGCCGGCGAGCTTGGCCAGCCGTTCCTGCAGTTTTTCGCGGTCGTAGTCCGATGTCGTTTCTTCGATCTGCTGGCGGATCTGAGCGATGCGGCCCTGGATGTCCTCGGGCTTGCCCGAACCGTCGATGATCGTGGTGTTCTCTTTCTCGATGCTGACCCGTTTGGCCTGACCCAGCATGTCGAGGGTGACGTTTTCGAGCTTGATGCCGAGGTCTTCGCTGATCACTTGGCCGCCCGACAGCATGGCGATGTCTTCGAGCATCGCCTTGCGCCGGTCGCCGAAGCCTGGCGCCTTGACCGCCGCGACCTTGAGACCGCCGCGCAATTTGTTGACCACCAAGGTCGCGAGCGCCTCGCCTTCGACATCCTCGGCGACGATCAACAGCGGCCTGCTGCTCTGCACCACCGCCTCCAGGACCGGCAGCATCGCCTGCAGTCCGGACAGCTTCTTCTCGAACAGCAGGATGTACGGATTTTCGAGCTCGGCCACCATCTTCTCGGCGTTGGTCACGAAATAGGGCGACAAGTAGCCGCGGTCGAACTGCATGCCCTCGACGACGTCGAGCTCGGTCTCCAGAGACTTGGCCTCTTCGACCGTGATCACGCCCTCGTTGCCGACCTTCTGCATTGCTTCGGCGATCATTTCGCCGATCTCACGCTCGCCATTGGCCGAAATCGTGCCGACCTGGGCGATCTCTTCATTGGTCGAGATTTTCTTCGACCGCTTCTTGATATCCTCGACCACGGCTTCGACCGCGAGATCGACGCCGCGCTTCAGATCCATCGGGTTCATGCCCGCGGCCACCGCCTTCGACCCTTCGCGCACGATCGCCTGCGCCAACAGGGTCGCGGTCGTGGTGCCGTCGCCGGCCTGATCGCTGGTCTTCGAGGCGACCTCCTTGACCATCTGCGCGCCCATGTTCTCGAACTTGTCGGAGAGCTCGATCTCCTTGGCGACGGTAACGCCGTCCTTGGTGATCCGCGGCGCGCCAAACGATTTGTCGAGAACGACGTTACGGCCCTTCGGACCCAAGGTCACCTTGACCGCGTTAGCAAGAATATCGACGCCGCGCAGCATCCGTTCGCGGGCATCGGCATGAAATTTGACGTCTTTGGCAGCCATTTCCAGATTCTCCTCAAGCGACCTTTCTCGCAGCGGCGGCGGGCTCGATTACGCCCATGATGTCGCTTTCTTTCATGATGATCAGATCTTCGCCATCCAGCTTGACCTCGGTGCCGGACCATTTCCCGAACAACACGCGGTCGCCCGCCTTGACGTCCATCGGCTGGATCTTGCCGTCCTCGCCGCGCGCGCCCGGTCCGGCAGCCACCACTTCACCTTCCATCGGCTTTTCTTTCGCCGTGTCCGGGATGATGATGCCGCCTCTGCTCTTCTCTTCCTCCTCGACGCGCCGTATCACGACACGGTCGTGCAGCGGACGAAATTTCATAAATACCTCCTCGGCCTCGATTTCGAATAAGCGATTGGCACTCTCTACCCAAGAGTGCTGCCTAAATAGATGGGGCATACCGCCATGTCAAGCGGCCGGGCGAGGCGGACCGGAGGTGTCGCCGCCTCCGGCAACGCGACGCTTTTGACAAGAGCGCGCGGGCGGCGCACTCTTTGTCGGTTACGATTGAACCCGAGGCGATTGAAGAGCAGTTGCGATGCCACGAAACGTAGACTGGGAAATCCCGGGCGAGATCCAGCCGAAGCCCGGCGATTGTAGCTTTGACCTGGACCGTGCGCTCGGCGCGGTGCTGGGTCTGCGAGCGACGGTTCCAGAAGACGCCTTCACCGCCGGTTCGCTCGGCACCGAGCGAGCCGGCAGCGCCGTTCTGATCCGCGGCGACGGTCTCGTCCTGACGATTGGCTATCTCGTCACCGAAGCCGAGACAATCTGGCTCACCTCCGCCAATGGCGGCGCGGTGCCCGGGCATGTCCTCGCCTATGACCAGGAGACCGGATTCGGGCTCGTCCAGACGCTGGGCAAATTGAATATCGCGCCGCTCGAACTCGGTGTCGGCATGCGCGTTGGCGCCGGCGACCATGCCATCATGGCCGCTGAGGGTGGCCGTCGCCATGCCATCTCTGCCCGCGTCGTCGCACGCCAGGAATTCGCCGGGTATTGGGAATACGTGCTCGACCACGCCATCTTTACCGCGCCGGCGCATCCGTTTTGGGGCGGCGCGGCGCTGATCGGCGCCGACGGAAGGCTGATCGGCATCGGCTCCTTGCATGTCCAGCATTCGAGCGGTCGCGAGCTGCGACGCGATGTCAATATGGTCGTACCGATAGACCTGTTGCCGCCGATTCTCGACGACATGCTGACTTATGGGCGTCCGAACCGTCCGATGCGCCCATGGCTCGGCCTATACGCCGCCGAGGTCGAGGACGCGATCGTCGTTGCCGGTCTCCACGAGCAAGGGCCCGCCAACAAGGCCGGGTTGCGGCCCGGGGACCGCATCCTCGCAGTCCGGGATGATGCGGTGGCGAGCCTCGCCGGCTTCTGGCGAAAGGTCTGGGCGGGCGGCCCGGCCGGCAGCGAGGTCCAGCTGCAGGTGGTGCGTGACGGCGAGGCCTTGACAGTGCGCGTCCTCTCCGCCGACCGCACGCGGTTCCTCAAAGCGCCGAAGCTGCATTGATCGGCGCAAACCGCTGAGTGTGCGGCTTAACCGGGTGTAGAGGGTCGGCCCCCGATAATCACGGGATCGAGAGGTTCGATATCCTGGCGCGGGGATTGGCGTGCGGTTGACAGCGCTTGCACCGGTCTCTAACGGGGATAGCCGCCCTCAGCCTCACGCGTGAACCTCACGAAAGGGTATCCGTGTCCGCCGTAGCCGAAGCTTCGCCGATCCTGCGTGTGTTGCCGGGCCATCTGCGTCGTCTCGAAGCAGAGGCGATCGGGATCATGCGCGAGGTCGCGGCCGAGTTCCGCAAGCCGGTTCTGCTCTATTCGATCGGCAAAGATTCGAGCGTCATGCTGCATTTGGCGCGCAAGGCATTCTTTCCGGGGAAGCCGCCCTTTCCGCTAATGCATATCGACACGCTGTGGAAGTTCCGCGAGATGATCGCCTTCCGCGACGCAACCGCGCGCCGGCTCGATCTCGAGCTGATCGTCCACACCAACCAAGATGGTGTCGAGCGCGGCATCAACCCGATAACCTCGGGATCGGCGTTGCACACCGCGGTAATGAAGACTGAGGCGTTGAAGCAGGCGCTTGATCGCCACGGCTTCGATGCCGCGCTCGGCGGCGCGCGGCGCGACGAGGAAAAGAGCCGGGCGAAAGAGCGCGTCTTCTCGCTGCGTGGCGCCAACCACGACTGGAACCCCAAGAACCAGCGCCCCGAGCTGTGGCGGGTCTACAACACGCGGCTCTCCGAGCGCGAGACAATGCGGGTCTTTCCGCTGTCGAACTGGACCGAGCACGACGTCTGGGAATACATCGCCGCCCAAGAGATCCCGGTGGTGCCATTGTATTTCGCCGCATTGCGGCCGGTGGTCGAGCGCAGCGGGACCTGGATCATGGTCGATGACGACCGCTTTCCACTGAACCCGGGCGAAGAGCCGGAACACCGCCGGGTCCGTTTTCGCACCCTGGGCTGCTACCCGTTGACCGGAGCGATCGCCTCGGCGGCAACGACGCCCGCCGAAATTATCGCCGAATTACGCGACTCGCGCCGCTCCGAGCGGCAGGGCCGTCTGATCGACGGCGACGAAGACGCCGCGATGGAGCGCAAAAAGCGCGAGGGCTACTTTTGATGCCGGCTTCCTGTCAGGCGGCTCTCCCGCGTGACCGGGATCTGTTGCGCTTTCTGACCTGCGGATCGGTCGACGACGGCAAATCGACCCTGATCGGCAGGCTGCTGCACGACTGCGCGCTGATCTTCGACGATCAACTGGAGGCGCTCGAACGCGAGTCGCGCCGGTTTGGCACCACCGGCGAGGCCATCGACTTTTCGCTGCTGCTCGACGGGCTCGAAGACGAGCGGCAGCAACGCATCACGATCGACGTCGCCTACCGCTTTTTTGCCACCCCTGGGCGCGCCTTCATCGTCGCCGATACGCCGGGGCACGAGCAGTACACCCGCAACATGGCAACGGGCGCCTCGACTTGCGATCTGGCCGTGATCCTGGTGGACGCCCGCAACGGCATTGTTTCCCAGACCAAGCGGCATGCCTTTATCTGCTCGTTGCTCGGGATCCGTCACCTGGTGCTGGCGGTCAACAAGATGGATCTCGTCGGCTATGACGAGGGCCGGTTCGCCGAAATCGCCGCTGGCTTCTCGGGTTTTGCCGCGGGGCTGGGTCAAGCGGAGATAACGGCGATCCCGCTCTCGGCGTTGTCGGGCGAGAACATCATCCGGCCATCGCAACGGATGCCCTGGTATCGGGGGCCGAGCTTGCTCGATCATCTCGAAGGGGTCGAGGTGACGGGTGATAGCGAACGGCCGTTCCGCTTTCCGGTGCAATGGGTCAACCGACCGAATGCCTCATTCCGCGGCTTCTCGGGGACGGTTGTCTCGGGGTCGATCGCGCCCGGCGATATGGTTCTTCTCGCCGGCTCGGGCCGGTCGACCCGGGTCCGCGAGATTGCCACCTTCGATGGCGCGCTCGAACGCGCCGGGACCGGTGACGCCATCACCCTAACCCTCGCCGACGAGATCGACATTGCTCGCGGCGATCTCCTGGCCGACCCGCGCAATCCGCCCGACTTCGTCGATCAGTTTGCTGCCCAGGTGATCTGGATGAGCGAGCACCCGCTTGTCCCCGGGCGTTCCTACCTTTTGAAAATCGGCACCCGCACAGTGCCGGCCACCGTCACCGCACTCAAGCATCGCATCGATGTGGAGACCCTCGCGCATCTTGCCGACAGGACCCTCGGCCTCAACGAGATCGGGTTCTGCAATCTGTCGACCGCTGCGCCGGTGGCGTTCGATCCCTACACCGACAATCGCGACACCGGCGCCTTTATCCTGATCGACCGCTTCAGCAACGAGACGGCCGGGGCCGGGATGATCGCCTTTGGCTTGCGTCGCGCCAGCAATATCCACTGGCAGGCGCTGACCGTCGGCCGCGACGAGCGCGCCGCGCTGAAGGGCCAAACCCCTGCGGTGCTGTGGCTAACCGGACTGTCTGGCGCCGGAAAATCAACGATCGCGGATCTCGTCGAAAAGCAGCTGCTCGCTTTCGGCCGCCATACGATGCTGCTCGATGGCGACAATGTGCGGCACGGGCTCAACCGCGATCTCGGTTTCACCGACGTCGACCGGGTCGAAAACGTCCGCCGCGTCGGCGAGGTCGCTAAGCTGATGGCCGAGGCCGGGCTGATCGTGGTCTGCTCGTTCATCTCGCCGTTTCGCGCCGAGCGGCGCATGGTGCGCGAGCTGGCCGGCCCTACCGCGTTTCTGGAGATATACATCGACACGCCGATCGAGGAATGTATCCGGCGCGATCCCAAGGGCCTCTACGCCAAGGCTAAGGCCGGCGGGATCGAGCATTTTACCGGCCTCGACTCGCCCTACCAAGCGCCCGAAACCCCGGAACTGCGGGTGACCACTGTCGGCACGGCCGAGGAGGCCGCGACACAGATAATCGATGAGCTGCAGCGCCGGCGGATTATTTGACCGGCAGCGGCGCCGGCCGCACCGCGCGCCGGCCGAGCGTAGGGCCCCGCTGCGACAGCAGTTTTTCGAAATAGGCGATGGTGCGGGTGAGGCCGGTATTTAGTTCAGTGCGCGGTTGCCAGCCGAGCACCCCCTGGGCCTGGGCGATTTCGGGGCAACGCTGGACCGGATCGTCTACCGGGAGCGGGCGCCGGGTGATCGTCGAGCCCGAGCCAGTCAGCGCGATGACGCGGTCGGCGAGCTCGGCGACCGAGATTTCGACCGGATTTCCGAGATTGATCGGCCCGGTAACGTCGTCGGGAGCGGCCATCAGCGCGACAAACCCATCGATCAGATCGTCGACATAGCAAAAAGCGCGGGTCTGCGTGCCCTCACCGTACAGCGTAATCGGTTCGTTCCGCAGCGCCTGCATGATGAAGTTGGAAACGACGCGGCCGTCGTTGGGGTGCATGCGCGGACCGTAGGTGTTGAAGATGCGGGCGACGCGGATCCTTAGATTGTGCTGACGGTAATAATCGAAAAACAAGGTCTCGGCACAGCGCTTGCCCTCGTCATAGCAGGCGCGCGGCCCGATTGGGTTAACGCTGCCGCGATAGCCTTCGGGCTGCGGGTGTACGGTGGGGTCGCCATAGACCTCGGAAGTCGAGGCTTGGAATATCTTGGCCTTGAGCCGTTTTGCCAGCCCCAGCATATTGATTGCGCCAATGACGCTGGTCTTGGTCGTCTGCACCGGGTCGAATTGGTAATGTATCGGCGAGGCCGGGCAGGCAAGATTGTAGATCTCGTCGACCTCGACAAACAGCGGATGGGTGATGTCGTGGCGCATCGCCTCGAAATGCGGGTCGGCCAGCAGGTGAGCGACGTTGTCTTTGCGCCCGGTGAAATAATTGTCGATGCAGAGCACGTCGTCGCCCTGGGCCAGCAGGCGCTCGCATAGATGAGAGCCGAGAAAACCGGCGCCGCCGGTGACGAGAACACGTTTGGCGACAATACTCATCTGATGATCTTTCCTGGCGGTCACGCTAGCACGCGCAATTCGGGGCGGGTGATCCGTGGCGGGCGACCGACGCTGACATAGGAAAGGCCCGCGGCGGTCATTTCCTCAGGTTGATAGATGTTGCGCAGATCGATCACGAGGGGGGCCGCGAGCAAGCTTCTGACGCGACCGAGATCAAGGGCGCGGAAGGCGTTCCATTCAGTCAGGATAACCAGTGCATCGGCCCCAACCATCGTCTCATAGGCATCCCCGCAGTAGGTCAGGTCAGGCAGCAGCTTTTCGGCCTCCACCATCCCTCCCGGATCGTAACCGCGGATGGCTGCTCCGGCGGCCATCAACGCCGGCAGGATCGCCAGGCTCGGGCTGTCGCGCATGTCGTCGGTGTTGGGCTTGAAGGTCAGACCGAGCACGGCAAGGGTCTTGCCCGCAAGTTTACCGCCGCAAGCGGCGGCGATCTTGTCGGCCATGCGCTCCTTGCGCGCATCATTGACCTGCACCACGGTTTCGACGATCGCCAACGGCGCCTCGACCTCGCGGGCGGTTCGCACCAGCGCGCGGCAGTCCTTCGGGAAACACGAACCGCCAAACCCCGGCCCGGCATGCAGAAATTTGCTGCCGATGCGTCCGTCGAGGCCGATGCCCTTGGCCACGTCTTGAACATCGGCGCCCACCCGCTCGCACAGATCGGCGATCTCGTTGATAAAGGTGATCTTGGTCGCGAGAAACGCGTTGGCCGCATATTTGATTAGCTCGGCGGTCTCGATGTCGGTGAACATCATCGGCGTTTCGAGCAAATAGAGCGGGCGGTAGAGCGCCCGCATGACCGTGCGGGCGTGCTCGCTGTCGGCGCCGATCACGACCCGGTCGGGCCGCATGAAATCCTCGATCGCCGAGCCCTCGCGCAGAAATTCAGGATTGGAGGCCACGTCGAACCGGCCCTGTGGCCGGATCCGGCGCAGGATCTCGGCAACCTCGCGACCGGTGCCGACCGGCACCGTCGACTTGGTCACCACGACCGCATAATCGGTCAACGCGCGCCCGATCTCCTCGGCGGCGGCAAAGACGTAAGTAAGGTCGGCATGCCCGTCGCCGCGCCGCGAGGGCGTACCGACGGCGATGAAGACCGCATCGGCACCGGCAACAGCCGCCGGGAGATCGATCGTGAAGGAAAGCCTGCCCGCCGCCGCATTATTAGCGACGAGCGCTTCGAGACCCGGCTCGAAGATCGGCATTTCGCCCTGTTGCAGGCGCGCGATCTTGTCTCTGTCCTGGTCGACGCATGTGACCTCGACGCCGAACTCGGAGAAGCACGCCCCCGAGACCAGCCCAACATACCCAGTACCGACTATCGCAATGCGCATCTCGGCTGACCCTCACGCGAATGCAGCAAAAAACGGCAACCCCGCCGGCTTATTCCACCAGAAGCGACCCGCGGCAAGCCGCCGCGCCCGGAAAACCGCCAAATGGGGGAAGAGCCGGCGGGCATGGCGCGTTGTGCTGCCGTCATTACGGACTGATCCAGCAGGCGGTATGTCACAAGCGATCCTGGTAACCGGCGGAGCGGGATACGTCGGATCGCATGCCTGCAAGGTGCTGGCGCGCGCCGGATACCGGCCGGTCGTCTTCGACAATCTGTCGCGTGGGCGGCGCGAGGCGGTGCGCTGGGGGCCGCTGGTCGAGGGGGACCTCGCGGATATGGCGCGGCTCTCCGCCGCGCTCAGCGAGCATCGAATATCGGCGGTCATGCATTTCGCCGCTTACGCCTATGTCGGCGAGTTCGTGGCCGAGCCGGCGCTCTACTACCGCAACAATCTCGGCGGCACCCTGTCGTTGTTGGAGGCAATGCGCAATGCGGGGGTCGGCGAAATCGTCTTCTCCTCGACCTGCGCAACCTATGGTACCCCCGATGCGGTCCCGATACGCGAGGACTCGCCGCAGCGTCCGGTTAACCCATACGGCGAGACCAAGCTCGCAATCGAGCGGGCCTTGCATTGGTATGGACAAGCCTATGGCGTGCGTTCGGTGGCGCTGCGCTATTTCAACGCCGCCGGAGCCGATCCGGAGGGCGAGATCGGCGAGTGCCACGAGCCTGAAACCCATCTGGTTCCGCTGGTGTTGCAGGCGGCACTCGGGCAACGCCCGCAGATCGATATCTACGGCACCGATTACCCGACGCCGGATGGCACCGCGATCCGCGATTACGTCCACGTCCAAGACCTTGGTGTCGCGCATCTGCGCGCGCTGGAGCGCCTGCGCGGGGGCGGCGGCGACATCGCGGTCAATCTCGGCACCGGCCACGGTCGGTCGGTGCGCGAGGTGATCGCCGCCGCCGAGGCGGCCACCGGCCGCAAGGTCCCGGCGCAAGCCGCACCGAGGCGGCCGGGCGATCCTCCGGCGCTGGTCGCTGACCCCAGCCTTGCCGTCGAAATTCTTGGCTGGCGCCCGCAACATTCGGACCTCGACACGATTATCCGCACCGCGCTTGCTTGGCAGATGCGCCAGTCGCGGTGAATACGCCCGCATTCTCATTCGTGCGGCCGGCGCCGCCCCGGCTCCCGGAATGAATCCCGCGGTGGCCCGTTGTGCGAGCGCTGCCGCTGCCGGGAAAGGGGCCGGCGCGGCGTCGGTCCCGGGAGCTTCCAAGATGACCTTGGTCGATGTCGACGAGGGCGCACGGCGTGCCTCGATCCCGATGGAGCGGATCCCATCGCCCGTTCCGATTCGCGTGAGCGGCAAGTTCTTCTTTGCCGGCGAGCACAAGCATTTCGTCAAAGGCGTCACTTACGGCCCGTTCCCGATCGGCAACCATGGCGCGCCCTTCCCCGAACCGGCGACCGTCGACAAAGATTTCGCGCTGATGGATGAAGCCGGGATTAACACGGTCCGGGTTTTTACCGTGCCGCCGGCTTGGCTCTTGGACGCCGCTCAGGAGGCGGGTTTAAGGGTCCTGGTCGGGCTTCCTTGGCCCCAGCACGTCACCTTTCTCGACAGCCCTGCGATCCAGGCGGATATCCGTGAAGCGGTCGCCGCCGGCGTGCGCGCCTGCGGGCGGCATCCCGCGGTCTTCGCCTACCTGGTCGGCAACGAGATCCCGCCGGACATGGTCCGTTGGCACGGCGCCGAGCCGGTGCGGCGTTTTCTGCGCGGTCTCGTCGCCTTGGTCAAAGAGGAGCATCCCGAGGCGCTGGTCAGCTACGCCAACTTTCCATCGACCGAATACCTGACCGTCGACTTCACCGATTTCGTTTGCTTCAACGTCTATCTTCACGATGAAACCGCGTTTCGGCGTTATATCGCGCGGCTGCACAATCTCGCCGTCGACCAGCCGCTGGTGCTGACCGAATTCGGCGTCGACTCGATCCGCGAAGGAGAACAGGGCCAGCAGCGTGTTCTGTCGTGGCAGGTTCGCACCGCCTTCGAGGCGGGGGTTGCCGGGACTTGCGTATTTTCCTGGACCGACGAGTGGTTCACCGGCGGTCACCTGGTCGAGGACTGGGCGTTCGGCCTTGTCGACCAAAAGCGCCGGCCCAAGCCTGCTCTGGCTGAGGTCGAACGCTCCTACAGCGGCCCCTTGCCGCCGCCTCTGCCGCGTTATCCGAGGGTCTCGGTGGTGGTTTGCGCCTACAATGCCGAGCGCACGATGGATGCGTGTCTGGCCTCGCTCGCAGTGCTGAATTATCCCGATTACGAGGTCATCGTCGTCAATGACGGTTCGCGCGATCGCACCCTCGAGATCGCCGAGAGCTATCCGTACTGCCGAATCATCAGCCAGCCGAATAAGGGCTTGAGCGTTGCCCGTAATGTCGGTGCAGAGGCCGCCACCGGCGAGATCGTTGCTTATACCGACAGCGACTGCGTCGCCGATCCCGACTGGCTGACCTATCTTGTCGCCAAGATGGAAGCGAGCGGCCTCTCGGCGTGTGGCGGACCCAATTTTCCGCCGCCCGAAGACAGCCTCGTTCCGGCCGCGGTCGCGGTGGCGCCGGGCGGCCCGACCCATGTGTTACTGAGCGACGAGGTGGCCGAGCACATCGCCGGCTGCAACATGGCATTCCGCCGCGAGACCTTAATGGGTCTCGGCGGCTTCGATCCGGTTTATCGTGCCGCCGGCGACGATGTCGACATCTGCTGGCGCTTTCAGGATGCCGGCTATGTCATCGGCTTCAGCCCGGCGGCCATCGTCTGGCATTTCCGTCGCAACACGGTCAAAGCCTATTGCAATCAGCAGCGCGGCTACGGCAAGGCCGAAGCCCTGGTCTATTCTAAGCATCCCTTCCGCTTCAACCTCTTTGGACAGGCAAAGTGGCTGGGGCGCATTTATGGCGACCTCTCGACCTCGCTGCTGCTGTCGCGCCGGCCGGTGATCTATTCGGGCGTGTTTGGCCGCGGCCTGTTCCAAACCCTATACGAGCCGCCATCGTCGCTGACCGCATTTCTGCCGCTGACCTTCGAATGGAGTGCCGGCGCCCTAGTCTTGGCGCTGGCAGCGGCCGTAGGCGGCGGCTGGTGGTGGCTGCTCGCGGTGCCGCTGCTCGCTACCTGGGCGATGTGCGTCAGCGGCGCGCTCAAGGCGCAGATCGACAGGCGTTTCACCGGGGCAAAAGCCCGGGCGCTGGTGGCGCTGCTAATCTATCTAGGCCCGCTGCTGCGCGGCTGGGAGCGGATCAGGTGGCGCATCCGCGAGATGCGCGCACAGCCGCACGTCGCCCCCGCGGAGACCGAGCAGCGCGCCCGGATCTCTTGGCGGCGGCGAGCCTTCCAACTGGCCTATTGGAGCGAGGCCGGGACCGAGAAAGAAGCGCTGATCGGCGGGCTGATGGAGTTCCTGGTGCGGCAGAAATATTTCGTCGTGCCCGACACCGGGTGGAGCAGCTGGGATCTCAAGATCGCCCGCGGCCTATGCAGCCGATCCCAGGTCACGGTCTGCGTCGAAAATCATGGTGGTCCCAAACGGCTGTTGCGGGTGCGTTGCACGATGCGCCTGTCGCGTCTCGCCTCGTTCCTGCTGCGCAGCTATGCGGGATTGACCGCGTTCGCGCTGATCCTCGGCTGGCCACTGGCGGCAGCGGCGATTGGCGCGGCGGGGCTCGTCAATTTCGCGGTGATGAGCTGCAAGCTCGCCGGCTTTGCTCGGTTGATGCACCGTATCGTCGAAGCCGTCGCCAAACCGGTAGGGCTCATTCCGGTCGAGCGGGCGACGCGTCCTCAGATGGCGGTCGTCGCGACCCAGACCGCGTAAAAATGCGGCGTCGGCTCGACGCCCGCCAAAGGTTGCAACGGAACCCGGCGCGATGCTGAAAAAATTGTTGCCGTATTTGCGGCCCTATCGCGGTCAGGTCGCCTGGGCGTTGGTGCAGGTATTTCTGATCACCGCCTTCGAGCTGCTGAAGCCATGGCCGCTGCAGGTGGTGATCGACAATGTGCTGGGCGGCAAGCCATTTCCGATTGCGGCGCTGCAAGCCGTGCCGGCCAGTCGGTTGCTGCTGCTCGCTTGTCTCGGGATCGTGCTCGTTCATCTGGGCAGTGGCGGGCTGACCCTGCTGCATTACTACACGACGATCCGCGTCGGGCAAAAAATGGTCAACGATCTGCGCGGCGCTCTCTATGCCCATCTCCAGCGTCTTTCCTTGGCGTTCCACGATCGCCAGCGGGTTGGCGACCTGCTCTACAGGGTCACCGCCGACAGCTTTGCCGTTCAGACGATGATCATGAACGGGGCATTGCCGATCCTGTCGGCCGTGGTCCTGCTGGCCGGCATGTTGGTGATCCTGTTTCCGCTCGATCCGACCTTGACGTTGCTGGCGCTGACCGTCGTGCCGGTGCTGTTCGCGCTGATCGCCGGGTTCAACCGTAAGATCATCGACGTCGCCACCGAGGTGCGCACGACCGAGAGTCGGGTCTATTCACTGGTGCAATGGGCAATGTCGTCGATCAAGGTGGTGCAGGCATTCACCAGGGAGGAAGACGAGCAGCGCCGCTTCATGGGGGCGAGCCGGGAAAGCCTGCGCGCGACCTTGCGGCTCTACAGCTGGCAGACACTCTATTCCGGGACGGTCAACGTCGTAATCGCCGGCGGCACCGCACTCGTCGTCTACGCCGGGGCGCGCGCGGTGATTTCAGGAGCGCTAACGGTCGGCCAGCTGATCGTCTTCATCTCTTATCTGGCTCAGCTCTACGCGCCGATCAATCAGATTACCCAGAGTTGGGGGCAGATCGCCGGGGCCCGGGTCGGAGCCCGTCGGATCTTCGAAATCCTCGACACCGAGCTCGACCTCACGGACGGGAGCCGCACCTTTCCCGCGGAAGGAGCGCGCGGCGCGATTACCTGGCGCAAGGTCGGCTTCCACTATCGTCCGCAGACCCCGGTCCTGAGGGACATCGATCTGGTGGTCCCCGCCGGCGCCAAGATCGCGGTCGTCGGTCCCACCGGGGCCGGCAAATCGACCTTGCTCGGCCTGTTGCCGCGCTTTTACGACCCGACGGCAGGGACGGTGGAGATCGACGGCGTCGATCTGCGGGAATATCGCTTGAAGTCCTTGCGCGGCCAGATCGCGCTGGTCTTGCAGCCGCCGCTGATCTTTCCGCTCTCGGTGCGCGACAACATCGCCTACGGCCGGCCGGGTGCCGACGATGAAACGATCGAGCGCGCGGCCCGCCTCGCCCACATCGACGATTTGATCACCTCGCTGCCGGCGGGCTACGACACGGTGATCGGCGAATCGGGCGTGGCGTTGTCCGAGGGCGAAAAACAGCGAGTGACGATCGCCAGGGCGCTGCTGCGTGACGCGCCGATCCTAATCCTCGACGAGCCGACCTCGGCGCTCGATGTCGCCACCGAGGCATTGGTGATGGCCGGGATCGAGCGCCTGATGGAGGGGCGCACGACCTTCATCATCGCCCACCGGTTGTCGACGGTGCAACGCTGCGACCGGATCGTCGTATTGCAAGCGGGGGCCATCATCGAACACGGCAGCCTGACCGAACTGTTGCGGCGAGACGGTGTGTTCGCCGGCTACTACCGCAGCCAGTTCGCCCCAGACCACGCCCGTACGACCGAGATCGCGGCTGTCGACTGAGCGACGGCGCACCCAACGGCTTAGTCCAAAGGCAGCGCCACCAACAAGAAATAGCCGTTGATCATCAGCAAGGTAGCGAGAACTGCGAGAGCCCCGCTCAGCTTTACGAGCGGGCGCGAGGCCGCGACAATGCTGACCGAACCCAACACGATCGCGATCTGAAACAAGGCCTCGGCAAAGTCGAAATTCGGGTCCCGCCGGGCGGCGCGGTCGCGCTTGGCCTGCCACTCCTTTGCCGTGGCGAGAAGTTCTTGCTTGCCCTGGCCGCTCACCGAGTCGGTCTCATAGCGGTCGGCAGTTGTCCGCCAGCGCTTGATGTGCCCTTCGATCTTCGTCTTGGCCGCTTCGGGCATCGCCGGGTTGGCGGCGGCCAACACTTCGAGCTGGTCGGCGGCGAGCCGGTAGGAGGTCTGGCGGGCGTATTTCGATTGGTAAAAGCCATAGATGTCTGAGGCTTGAATGTTGGCGTTCACCATCACCTTGGTCGCGTTCGACCCGCCGAGTGAGGTGATCGCCAGCAGCATCGCGATGACGCCGAGATAGATGGCGGTGAACCTGCGGAAAGTGACGTCCGCCTCGGCCCTGCGTTCTTCGTCTTCCCCGCGTATCCTTTCGGCGATCTCGCTTGCTTCCACCCGTCCCTCCGTAGGCAAAAACAAGCAAACGACATTCGCTGATTCGAAAGCGGGGTCAAGCCCGATGCATCCCAAAAGGAGGCCAGACCTCCTGCAAGGGAGGCCGGGCCGATCGTTGCGCGGCGTCGCCGGCCGCCGAATGGGAATTATTGGTAATTGTAGGGCGGGTAGCTGTAACCCGCCGATCCGTAATAGGGTTGTGGCGCGTTATAATAATCAGACGGTGCCGGAGTATTGTAGTAGTAACCCTGCTGCGGATAATAATAGTAGGAAGGCGGTGTAGCATAAACCGGGGGTGTTGTCGCCGCTATCGCCGCTCCGGCGATGACCCCGCCCAGGATGCCGAGACCAATCGCGGCGCCCGTGCCCGGGCCGTGGGCGCGCGCCGTCGCCGGAATTGCGGTCAGCGCAACCGCGGCGAGTACCCCCGCGACCGCGACCCCGCGGCCGAACTGCTTGGCGCGGGTAATCACCGATCGCTGCGGATCGGATTGGGGGGCCGGCGGGGATTGCAATTGCTTGGTCGACATGACGCTCTCCAACTTGGCCGAGCCCGACGCGGTTGTGCGTCGGCGATCGGAACTCTTAGAGCGTCAAATCGGTGCGCCGGAACCGGACTGCCATATCGCAGAATCCGCCGCTAGCCTCACCCATAGTCTTTCAACCAGGCTGGTCCATGCGCCCGCATCAAGGCTCGTGCAAATCCGCGATACGTTCGCGTCCAGCTCAGGTGGAAACCGGCGCCGCGTCGTCGATGACCAGCTGCACGGCGTCGCCTCCCCGCCAGATGTCGCGGCGCAGATGACCGGCGATGTGGATTGCAGCGCCGCGCGTCTCGGCGAGGAAGCGGCCGAGCGGCGTCTCGGCGGCCTGGAAGGCGATGGCCGGCAGCCGGGCGCCGTCGAACGTGTCGGCCAAGCCACAGCGCAGATGTGCGCCGCCGACCGTCTCGGTATGGATGACGCGCAGGGCCGGGAAGACAAAGCGTGGCTCTGGATTTGCTGCCCCAAACGGCGCAAGCCGGTCGATGTGGCCGATCAGCTCGCTCTGCGCCGCCGCGGCCGAGAGCGCGCCGTCGACGATGAGTTCAGCAACCAGGCTCTGTTGGTCGAGCCCGTCCCCCAGCCGCTCGACCAGAAATTCGCGTAGGGCGTCGAGCTTATCCGCCGCGACCGTAAAACCGGCCGCCATCGCGTGGCCCCCGCCATTGATCAGGAGCCCGATCTGACGCGCCGCAATCACAGCCGGACCGAGCGCGACACCGGGGATCGAGCGGCCCGAGCCGCGGCCAACCTCACCGTCCAGCGCGATAACCAGAGCGGGGCGCTCGTAGCGCTCCTTCAGTCGGGAGGCGACGATCCCGATTACACCGGGATGCCAGTCGGCCGCCGCGGCAAAGGTCAGCACCGCGGCTCGCGGCGCGGCTTCGACCATTGCGATCGCTGCCGCCAAGGTCCGTGCTTCGATTTCCCGGCGCTCGCGGTTATGGGCGTCGAGGCGTTGTGCCAGCTCGGCGGCCAGCGCCGGATCATCGGTGGCCAGCAGTCGCGCCCCGAGATCCGACGCACCAACCCGGCCGCCGGCGTTGACCCGCGGTCCGAGAACAAACCCCAGATGGTAAGCGTCGACCGGCTCCTTGATCCCGGCGATTGCGGCCAGCGCAGCCATGCCCGGATTGGCGCTGCGCCGCGCCACCCGGATCCCCTGTGCCACCAAGGCCCGGTTCAATCCGGTCAACGGGACCACATCGCACACCGTACCCAGCGCGACGAGGTCGAGCCACCCAAGCAGGTCGGGCTCGGTGCGGCCGGCCTCGTACCAACCGGCCCGCCGCAGGGCGCGATTGACCGCGACCACGAGCAGAAAGGCTACGCCGACGGCCGCCAGGCTGCCGTGCGGGCTCGCCTCGTCCATCCGGTTCGGGTTGACCACCGCAGCGGCACGCGGCAGCAGCGGCTCGGCGACATGATGATCAACGACGATGACGTCGAGCCCGCTTTCCGCGGCTTTGGCCAGCGCCAGATGCGCCGTCGTGCCGCAATCGACGGTGACGACGACCCGTGCCCCTGCCGCCTGCAGGCGGAGCAGGGCGACGCTGTTGGGGCCGTAGCCCTCACGCAGCCGGTCAGGGACATAGATCCGGGTACGTGTCCCGATCGCCGCGAAGAACCGGGCCAGCAGCGCCGCCGAGGTGGCGCCGTCGACATCGTAATCGCCAAAAATGGCGATCGTCTCGTCGTCGCAAACGGCGCGGACGAGCCGTGCGGCGGCGGCCTCCATGTCGCGCAGATGTGCCGGGTCGGGCAGCAGATCGCGTAGGCGCGGCTGGAGGAACCCTGGGGCGTGATCGAGATCGACGCCACGCTGGGCCAGCAGCCGCCCGACGATTTCCGGCAACGCCAGCCGCTCGGCGATCTCTTGCCCAGCCTGCGGATCGCCACCGCGCCAGCGCCAGTGGCGACCACAGACCGATTGCGCGACCCCCAAAACGCTGGCGGGAATGGCGGCGCCCCCCGCGCCGTCCATCATCCCGCCTCAGCGCGCAAGCGCGGCGAAGCTTTGCTTGCGGGTAAAGTCGTGGCTGGCCTCGACATAACGCACGGTGCCCGTTTTCGACCGCATCACCACCGAGTGGGTGAAGGCCCCGCCGGGAAAGCGCCGCACCCCTTTGAGCATCGTGCCATTGGTGACCCCGGTCGCGGCGAACATCACGTCACCCGAGGCCAAGTCCAGCAGCTTGTATTTACGGTTGAGGTCGGCGATCCCGATTTTCTGGGCCCGGCCGCGTTCGTCATCGTTGCGAAACAACAGCCTTCCCTGCATTTGCCCACCGATGCAGCGCAATGCCGCGGCGGCCAGCACGCCTTCGGGCGCGCCGCCCGATCCGACATACATGTCGATCCCGGTCTCGGGGCTCGACGTGGCGATGACGCCGCTGACATCGCCGTCCGAAATCAAGGCGATGCGGGCGCCGGCCTCGCGCACCTTGGCGATCAGATCGGCATGACGCGGGCGGTCGAGGATGCAGACGACGAGATCGGCGATCTCGGCCTTTTTCGCGTGTGCCAGGTTTCTCAGATTGACTGCCGGCGCCTCGTCGAGATCGACGAGATCGTCCGGCAGTCCGCCACCGACCGCGATCTTGTCCATATAGACGTCGGGAGCGTTGAGAAAGCCGCCGGCATCGGCCATCGCGATCACGGCGAGCGCATTGGCGCTGCCCTTGGCAGTGATCGTCGTCCCTTCGAGCGGATCGAGGGCAATGTCGATCGGCGGGCCATTTCCGGTGCCGACCTTTTCGCCGATGTAGAGCATCGGCGCCTCGTCGCGTTCGCCCTCGCCGATCACGACGGTGCCGTCGATCGCCAGGCTGTTCAGCGCCTCGCGCATCGCATCGACCGCGGCCTGGTCGGCGGCTTTCTCGTCGCCGCGCCCCATCAGGCGCGAGGCCGAGAGCGCCGCAGCCTCGGTCACCCGGACGGCTTCCAATGCCAGATTGCGATCCATTCGCGACGTCTCAGGCATGACGTTCCTCCTTGGCGTTCGTGAGCAGATGATTGTCAGAGCCAGACCGATAATCAAACCTATCGGCTGAACGTGTTGCCTCAGCACACCGCCAGCGGGTCGGCCGAGCGGAGCGCGCGGGCCGGAGCATCCGATCGATTCGGCGACGCTTGCAAATCCGGCTCAGCACAAGCGGGCGCCGCGGTGCCGAAGCTAAGCGCCGAGTCCGACGGCGTCAATGCGCCGCCGCTTAAGCTTGGAATGAACAAGCAGGCGATGAATCTGTATTGTGGTGAATTGAGCGGGCGCTGACAAAACTCGACAATCGAATGCCGAAATACGCTGTCGCTTATATGCCCCTCGGGTGGCGCGAGAGCAGCGTCAATGGGATTGCTGCGCGCCGATCGGTTGCGCCCGTGCCGCGAAACGCCCATGATAATTCCGCATAAAAGGCGGTGGCGGTGATGCTGAAGATCGAGATTGAACGCGAGGCGGATGGGCGTTGGCTGGCGGAGGTGCCCGCGCTTCCCGGCGTCCTCGCCTACGGCGCTTCCCGGGCTGAAGCGCGGACCAAGGCAACCGCGCTTGCCCTTCGCGTTATCGCCGACCGCATCGAGCACGGCGAGCCGGTTCCGGTTGATCCCGCCACCATATTCGTCGCGGCGTGAGCACGTGGCCGGCCGCAAAATCCGGTCGGGTCCTGAGAGCGCTCTACCGGATCGGCTGGACGGTTAAGCGGCAGGCTGGTTCGCACCGCACGCTACAGCGGCCAGGCTGGCCTGACTATGTGTTCGCGTTTCACGACGACGATGAACTTGGGTCGCGGATGCTCGTGCGCATCGCCAAGCATACCGGGCTTCGACCGGACGATCTTTAGCGACACTCGCCGTCGCGTTCAGAAATCTTCGATACGGATCATTCGCGGCGGCTCGAGGACGGTGTCGAGCGCTTCGATCCTAGCCAACGCCCGGCGCATCGCCGCCTCGACGGTGACATGGGTGGTCAGCACCACCGGCACCGCCTCGCCCGGCGCGCGTCCGCGCTGGATCATCGATTCCATCGACGCCTCCTCGTCGCGCAGTGCCGCGGCGACATCGGCGATGACCCCCGGCTGGTCGACCACCATTAGCCTGATGTAATAGGCGCTCTGGTGCTGTTCGATCGGCACGCCGGGAAGCGCGCGCAAATCGGCAGCCGGAATTCCGAGCGGAAAGACCCGGCGCCCCGCTGCAATATCGACGAGGTCGGCGGCGACCGCGGAGGCAGTCGGAAAGGCGCCCGCACCGCGCCCTTGCAGAACCACCCGGCCGACGAAGTCACCCTCGGCCACGACGGCATTATAGACGCCCTCGACCGCCGCGATCGGGGTCGCCTGCGGCACCATGCAGGGGTGGACGCGCTGCTCGAGCCCATTTTCGGTTCGCCGCGCGATGCCGAGCAGCTTGATACGGTAGCCAAGCTCTTCGGCAAAATCGATGTCGAGCCGCGAGACGTGGCGGATCCCTTCGGCATAGACCCCGGCGAGATCAACCGGGCGGCCGAAGCCGACGCTCGCCAAGATCGCCAGCTTGTGGGCGGCGTCGACGCCGTCGATGTCGAAGCTCGGATCGGCCTCGGCATAGCCGAGCTTCTGCGCTTCGGCGAGCACTTCGGCGAACTCGCGGCCGGTCTCGCGCATCGTCGTCAAGATGTAGTTCGAGGTGCCGTTGAGGATACCGTAGACGCGTTCGAGCCGGTTTCCGGCGAGTCCCTCGCGCAGCGCCTTGATCACCGGGATGCCGCCCGCGACCGCAGCCTCGAACGACAGCGCCAGGCTGTGCTCCTCGGCGCGCGCCGCGAGCCGCGTCCCGTGATGGGCCATAAGCGCCTTGTTGGCGGTAACCACGTGCTTGCCGTGATCGAGCGCGGCATCGACGACCTGCCGGGCAATCCCGTCGGCGCCGCCGATCAATTCGACAACGACGTCGATCTCGGGATCGCCCGCCATCGCCGTCGCATCCTCGTACCAGCGCACCGCCGACAGCTCGACGCCGCGGTCGCGGCGGCGGTCACGGGCCGAAACCGCAGTCACGACGATGCGGCGCCCGCCGCGTTCGGCCAGCAGCTCCGCCTGGTCCTGCAACAATTTGAGAGTGCCGGCACCAACCGTGCCGAGACCCGCGACGGCAATCTTCAACGGCGGCTTCACGACCCCGGCGACCTCGATGCGTTATGCCCGAAAAGCGTCCGAGCGGGTTAGGGCGGCACCGCGCACGGCGTCCCCGATCCCGCGTTTTATCCTGCGCACCCCTAATTTTCGATAATTTTCGGTTCCGCCGCTGTTCGCTACGTACCGCGGCGGTCGATGCAGACATTCGAAGTCAGTGCTCTAGCAGCACCTCGGCACGGCTCTGCCCCGAATCTTCACCGACCGGAGCTGCTTCTATCAGTATTTTGTCCCGCGGTATTCCAGCCTTGGCCAAGGCTGCGGCGACCGCCTGCGCGCGGTCGAGAGCAGCTTGGAAGCCGTTCAGCTGTTGATCGGCGGTATCGCCGACCCCGGTATAGCCGACCACCCGCACCTTGCCGGGATCGCGCCGGTAAAGCGGGACGATCGCGCCGAGACTCTGCCGGTCGGCATCGCTGAGGGTTGTCGAATTGGCGGCGAAGTTTATCTGTGCGACCCGCATGTCGACGGGCGCCGCCGACGGCGGTTTTCCGCTCTTGCCGGGCCCCGTCGCCGCGGCGGTGCGGGTTGCGGCGGCGGGTGGAAGCACCGGCGGTGGTGGCGGCGGCTGGAACTCGGCCGAAGCGATCGCGGACGGGATCGGCGCCGGCGCTGGCGGCGCTGGGAGATGTGCCGCCGCCGTTTTGCCGCCCCCCGCCGACGCCGCTGGCATTCGCAGCAGAGGCGGCGGCGGTGGTGGTGGCTGGCTCTGCTGCGGCTCAGGCAGCGAGGAAATCTGTGGGGATTGCAAACTCGATTCCATCGGTCCAGGTTCGGGCGGCTCGCCGGTCTTGCGCGGCCCCTTTGCTGCGGCCGCTGGTGTCGCGCTCGCCACTTGACCCGGGGCCGGCTGCGTTCCAGCGCCGGAAGGGGAGGTTGCCGCTTTTGGCCCGCCGGCGGGAGCGGCCGACGGCGTTCCGGCGCCAGGCGCCGCGGTTGCCGCTTTTGTCCCGGTAGTGGAAGCTGCCGGTGGCTCCCCGTCGCCGGAAGACGCGGTCGCCGCGGGAGGAGCCGGCGGTGGCGGGGGTGGGCCCGCCGAACTCGTCGAAGCCGGCCTGCAGCCGGTCGCTGGTGTACTTGGCATTCTTCCGGTCGGCAATCAGGCTCTGCGTCAATTTATCGAGCTCGGCCGTGGTCAGCGCCTGGGTTGGCGGCGGCGGAACCGTCGCCAGGTTCGGGTAAGGGGACTTCTCTCCGGCGGCCAGATTCTGGGTATTCGGCGTCGTAGCCGGATCGGGGTCGTTCTTGCTCGCGCCGGTCAGGTGGCGATACCCTTCGATCGGGTTACAGGCGCCGAGCCCGAGTAACATCGCCGCGACGACCGCCTGAAGCGCCCGCTGTCCCAACTTTCGATCGAAGCCGCAACCGCGATAACGGGCTTTGCCTAGCGCCATGACCACATACCCGCCGTACCGGCCGCGGTGCCGCGCGGGCGGCAAATCCCCGGCCGCTGCCGATTCGATGAGCGCTGGTCTATTCGATCCAGGCCACCGCGTCACCACATTTGATCCGGCGGACAAGCGGCCGACGACGATCCGACAAACGATCGATTTCATGCGTTCCGGCCGGTGGGTCCGGATCGCAGACCTCAGATGTTGGTGAGGACGGGGTGATGAACGACAGTGACCGGCCGATACCCGGAGGGGGGGCCGCCTCAGCTGCAAACGCTGAGGCGAGCGGCGGTTTCCCCGACGCCGACGAACTGGCGCGGCAACTCGCCGATGTCGCCAAAAAGAGCCAGCACCTCGTCACCGATTTCCTTAAGCGGCAATCGCCCGAGCAAGGCATCGGGATGGCCAGCCCGCTCGCCATCGGCGCCGCCTTTTTCGAGATGACGGCGCGGATGATGTCGGACCCCTCGCGCCTGGTCCAAGCCCAGCTGTCGCTGTGGAACGACTATATGACCTTGTGGCAGCGTACCGCCCAGCGGTTTCTCGGCGGCAACCCCGAGCCGATGATCGAGCCGCCGCAAGGCGACCGCCGCTTCCGCGACGCTGCCTGGAACGACAACACCCTGTTCGACTTCATCAAGCAGAGCTATCTGCTGACCGCCCGCTGGCTGCAAAGGACCGTGCGCGATGCCGAGGGCATCGACGAGCGCACCGCGCGCAAGGTTGATTTCTACACCCGCCAATTCGTTGATGCGCTGGCGCCCTCGAACTTTCTGATGACCAATCCGGAAGCATTGCGCGCGACGATCGAAAGCCGCGGCGAGAATCTGCTGAACGGGCTCAAGAACTTGCTCGACGACCTCGAGCGCGGCAAGGGCCGGCTGGCGATCCGGATGACCGACATGGCGGCGTTCCATATCGGCGAGAACATCGCGGTGACGCCGGGCAAGGTCGTCTACCAAAATGACTTGATCCAACTGATCCAATACGCGCCGGCGACCGAAACGGTCAAACGCCGGCCGTTGTTGATCATGCCGCCCTGGATCAACAAGTTCTACATCCTCGATCTACGGCCCGACAACTCGTTCATCCGCTGGGCGGCGGCGCAAGGCCACACCGTCTTTGTTATTTCCTGGGTCAACCCCGGCGAGCATCTCGCCGGCAAGTCGTTTGCCGATTACATGATCGAAGGTCCGCTTGCCTCCCTCGCCGCGATCGAACAGGCGACCGGCGAACGCGAGGCAAACGTTATCGGCTATTGCCTCGGCGGCACGCTGCTCGCGGCCACGCTCGCCTATATGGCGGTCAAGCGCGACAACCGGATCAAAAGCGCCACCTTCTTCGTGACGATGGTCGATTTTGCCGAGGCTGGCGAGCTTTCGGTGTTTATCGACGAGGAGCAGCTGGCGGCGCTCGAACAGCGCATGAACGCCAAGGGCTATCTCGAAGGCCGCGACATGGCGACGACTTTCAACATGCTGCGCGCCAACGATCTGATCTGGTCGTTCGTCGTAAACAACTATCTGCTCGGCAAGTCGCCGTTCCCGTTCGACCTGCTCTACTGGAACGCCGATTCGACGCGGATGCCGGCGGCGATGCATGGCTTTTACTTGCGCCGCATGTATCAGGAGAACCTGCTGGTCAAACCGGGTGGGATCACGCTCGATGGGGTGCCGATCGATCTCGGCAAGGTCAGGACTCCGGCGTTCCTGCTGTCGACTCGCGAGGACCACATCGCGCCGTGGCGCTCGACCTATGCCGCGACCCAGATTTACAAGGGGCCGGTCAAATTCGTGCTGTCCGCCTCGGGCCACATCGCCGGCGTCGTCAATCCGCCCGGCAGCAAATACGGGCATTGGGAGAACCCCAAAAATCCGCCGACGCCGGAGGAATGGCTCGCCGGCGCTACTCAGCATGCCGATTCATGGTGGCCGGTGTGGGAGCGCTGGATCGCCAAATACTCCGGCGGCGACGTGCCGGCGCGCCATCCCGGCGACGGAAATCTCGAGCCGATCGAGGACGCCCCCGGCTCCTACGTCAAGGTGCGGGCCGAGGATTGATCCCACGGTGAGGCGCGTGCTTGGGATCGCTGGACAAGGCGCTCCGCCTGGGTAACTCTCGCCCGATGGACAAGCGAGAGTTCAGCGTCAGCGCGATCCTGGCCGGGCAGGCGCCGGCTGACATGCCGGTCACGGTCAAAGGCTGGGTGCGCACCCGGCGGGATTCGCGGGCTGGCATTTCGTTCATCCACCTGTCGGACGGATCGTCGTTCCATCCGCTGCAGGTCGTCGCACCGAACACCTTGCCCAATTACCCCGATGAGGTGCTGCGGCTGACCGCCGGCTGCGCAGTCGAGGCGACCGGGATGATCGTGCCGTCGCCGGCCAAGGGGCAGCCGTTCGAGATGCAGGCGAGCGCCGTTAGGGTGATCGGCTGGGTCGACGACCCCGAGACCTATCCGATCCAGCCAAAGCCCCACACCCTGGAGTACCTGCGCGAGGTGGCGCATCTGCGGCCGCGCACCAACGTGATCGGCGCCGCGACGCGTGTCAGGCACACCTTGGCCCGGGCGATCCATCGCTTTTTCGACGAGAACGGCTTTTTCTGGGTCAATACCCCGATCATCACCGCATCCGACGCCGAGGGGGCGGGGGCGTTGTTCCGGGTATCGACCCTGGACCTCGCCAATTTGCCGCGTACGCCTGACGGCAAGGTCGATTTCGCGCAGGATTTCTTTGGCCGCGAGGCGTTCCTGACGGTGTCGGGGCAGCTCAACGTCGAGGCCTACTGCCTGGCATTGACCAAGGTCTACACCTTCGGCCCGACCTTCCGCGCCGAGAACTCCAACACCAGCCGCCACCTCGCCGAGTTCTGGATGATCGAGCCGGAGATCGCTTTCGCCGACCTCTCCGACAATGCAGCGCTGGCGGAAGGGCTGCTGAAATACACCTTCGAGACCTTGCTCGGCGAAAGACAGGAAGATCTCGCCTTTTTCGATGAGCGGATCGAGAAGGGGCTGGTCGCGAAACTCGAGGGCATCGTCGGCTCGGAATTCGTGCATATGGATTACGGCGAGGCGATCGAAGTGCTCGAACGGGCGAACCAGAAATTCGAGTTCCCGGTCAAGTGGGGCATCGACCTGCAGTCGGAGCACGAGCGCTACCTGACCGAAACACACGCGAAGAAGCCGGTCATCGTGATGAACTACCCGAAGGCCATCAAAGCCTTCTACATGCGGGTCAACGACGACGGCAAAACGGTCGCGGCGATGGACGTGCTGGCGCCGGGGATCGGCGAAATCATCGGCGGCAGCCAGCGCGAGGAGCGGCTCGAAATGCTGGACGCGCGCATGGCCGAACTGCACATCGACCGCGAGCATTACGCCTGGTACCGCGACCTGCGCCGCTACGGCACGGTGCCGCATGCCGGCTTCGGCCTTGGCTTCGAGCGCACCCTCGCCTACGTCACCGGCCTCGCTAACGTCCGCGACGCGATCCCCTTCCCCCGCACCCCCGGCAACGCGCGGTATTAACGCTGCCTCAGCCTTGGTGTTCCCGCGGACAGCCAGAGCGAGGACCAAGCCAGGCGGCGCCGGATCTACGGCAAATCGTGCACCGTCGAGACGTCTCTACCGCTACCCACCATTCGCCCCGGGACGCGAGCCGCTGGATAATGGATGCATCCTCGGCAGGAAGGGTTATGGACATGCGTTCTTTTGCCATGATGTTCGCCGGCCTTATGATGGGTGTCGCAGTGATCGCCACGATGGCGGGGTGCACGCCGAACACAAGTGCAGGTCAGCCATATGCGTGCCCGGCGGGGGTGCCTTGGGTTCCTGACGGCTACGCGAACGGCAAGTTTGTCCCCGCCCACTGCCTGGGCGAAGCGGCGCAATAAGCGCGACAAATCCAGCTAGTGTAGGGCGGAACAGCGCAACGCATTCCGCCTCCTCTCAGTCGAAATGAACGGTGAAGTCCCGGTCATTGCATGTGCCCCGGTACCGCCGCTGCCAAATTCCGCGTTCGCCGCGACTGCTGATTACGGCCGATCGCAATTCACTATTTCGCCCGCTTCCAAACCATGACCGATCGGCGGCCGCTGGTGGTCCGGGGGATCGTGCTCGTCCACTCGTCGCCAACGAGGCTGACGGTGCTTTTCATATCGGTGCTGGCTTGGTTCGGGAAGGTGCTGCCGAGAATATGGTAGGTCAGCGTCTTGTTCGCCTCATCGACCGTCCAGGTGCCGAAATGCGCCACGCTGCCCCGGACCGTCGCGGCGTGCTCCTCCGGCGTGCCTTGCGTGCGGTCGTTGGATCTGTATTTCGGCAAGTCAGGACGCACCAAAATCTGAGTGTAGTTGCCGGTGGCGTCGAGGATCATCATTCCTTTCGGGTTGGCCCCAAACTGCTGGCGCTTGCCGCCATCCTGAAAGGTCGTCTCGTGCGCCGTCGGGACCCATACCCCCACCAACTGGTCCCGCAGGGATTTCTGCGCGCCGAAGGTGTCGGCCGGCAGCACGGCAATGACGGTCAACGCGATGGCACAACAATAGCTGATACGACGGAGCGTCATCGCAACCTCCACAGAGGGCACCGCCGCTTCAGGCCTCTGCCCACACCCACTTCATCATCTCGCCCTAAGAATTGCGAGCGTCTTTCCATTCGCCTCGTTCGTCATAGGTTCACTTGAGCTGGTCCGCGACCTTGTCGAGCCCGGCCTGAACGCATAGTTCGTCGCGTACCACCGGTGGTCTGAATTTGACGCTTGTCACCCACGGCGTCCTTCGGCCGTCTTCCCGGCGAAGGCCGGGATCCATGGTGCGATCGGCACCGGCGTTCGCTGGTGTGACCAAGGTTCTGGGCGTGATCCGGTCAGAATTCGTTCCCCTAGGGGGTGTCGCGGAGCAGCCATCCCGGCAGGCTGTCGGTGAGGCGTGCGTTAGGGCCGCCCTCCCTGGGCGACGTGGTGCTGCACACCACCCCGATCGCCGTCCCGGCCTCCGCAACGATCGGCGAGCCCGACATCCCGCCATGGACGCGTTCGGCAGCGTGGGTGATCCACAGCGGCCCGCCAAAATGGCGGATGGTGCAGGAGAACCAGCGGCCGTCGAGCGACAGCAGCCGGGCCGGCGCCCAGAAATTCACCGGGTGCCGAAACGGCGCCGACATAAGCGCCGTCGCCGTCCCCATCAGCGCTTTGTAATCATCGGCGTGTGAATTACCGGGCGAACCGAGCACCGCGATGTCGGCGATCGGATCGACAAAGCGGCACACCGCCCACACGCAAGGCTCCTCCCCACGCAGGGCGAGGAGCGGCCCGTAGGTGCGCGCCTCGAGCCCGAAAGAGGACAGGGCCGGCGGGAGCGACGGCAGGCAATGCGCGGCCGTGATGACGAGGCGCTCGCCCGCACCCTCGACGACAAAGCCGCGTCCGTGACCAACGGTGATGACGCCTGATTTCAGCCTCTCGATAATCATGGTTTTGTGCTCCTCCGGCGCGAGGCAAGGCGTTTCCAAATGCCCTCGCGGAGTGCGTCACCACGTAAACTTGTATCCTCGAGCGCGAAGCCGGTCTGGTTTCTTTTTCGGACAAGTCTGCGCTTTACCGCTTCACGTGGTGCGCCGAAGACCCCCATCCAAGAGACAGTTGGGCCGGTGTGCGGAGCGGGGCACTGATCCGGCGTTGGGGATGGGGTTTTACACCAAACTGCGCGCTATTCGGCGGCCGCAAGCAAACTGCCGGGCTCCTGCGAAATGGTCACCGGATGCCCGTCGCGACGCCACCAATCGAGGCCGCCCAGTAATTCCTTGGCGCGAAATCCCAGCTGCGCCAGCTTATACGCACCCTTGGTCGATGCATTGCAGCCGATCCCGTCGCAATAGACGATATAGACCTTGCTGCGGTTCAAGCGTGCGGCGGTTTCAGCGTTCATCTCGCGATGTGGGAAACTGACCGCGCCGGGGATGTGGCCTGCGATATAGGCATCGCGGGAGCGAGCGTCGATCACGACGATGTCGGCGAGGGCGGCCTTGAGATCGACGGACAAATCCCATAAATCGGTGTGAAACCGCAGCTTGTCTTCCATCATCGTCGCGGTTTCACCGGGCTCGGGCGCGCCAAATTCAAGAACCGACGAAATCTCGTTTGTCATGATCGACCTCCCGTTGCCGAGAAAGGTCTCGATCTTCGATCAATCGGGCCTGGCACTCAACCGAGGAGCCCAAGGCCGCCCAAGGCCGGAAATCCGCTCTCCAAGCCCGGCCCGGTTCGGTCGATGAGTCGCAGGCTCTCAGGGCGTCAGGCGCGGAAAGCTATGGCGTCCGTTCGCGTTCGGCACCTTCCTTGGACGTGATCTCCGCGCCACTAGCGTCCATCATCACTTGCGTCTGGTCGGCCGTGCCGTAGGGAATTGGCTTCGTGTCGTCCGGGTGGCGCCAAGTCAGCGGAATGGGCCAATAGAACGTCCCGGTTCCGAAGGGTCCGTGCGTACCGGGTGGAGGGGTGCCAATCGTGTCCTTGACGTTGTTGTTTTTGGTATCGACGCGCGCCCATTTCCCCTCCGGATGCGTGCCCTTGTCCCATTTGAGGACGTCCTTGTAATAGCCGGTCGCCTCGCCCGCGACCGTTTCTTCCCGGACCGTGATTCCGGAAAAGGAAACGTTGAGCGGCAAGATCAGCGCGGCAGTCTCGAATCCGGAACCGGCCAGTCCGGAGGTATAGGAACGGTCGGTCGTTTTGGTCATCTGCTGTCCGCGTGGAGGAATCACATGAAAGGCGATCGAGCACGGCGCGCCTTTGGCCGGCGTCGCCTTCACCGTACAAGTCACTGGCTTGGCCGACGCGGGTGACACCCAGGTGCCGCTCGTGTCTTTGGCATTGATCGAGCCCGCCGTCGCCGACCACGTGGACGGAGCCGACGCTGTCAGCAGCACGATCTCGTTGACGGCGACCGTAGTCCGCGTGTCGGCCGTGCCGTCGGGCGCACTGTCCAACGTTTGCGAGCTGATCGAGCAATGGGAGCCGGCCGGCGCGGGAGGCGGCGGCGCGGGCGGCGAAGGCGCATGTTCAGTGGGCGTCGGCACCCCAGCATCCGTTTGCGCGGTGGGAAGCGAAATCTCGTTGCTCGCGAATGTCTCCGAGACTGGCTGCTCGCCCGACGCGCCGGGTGCAGGCATCTGCGTCACCTGATCGGCATCGCGATCCGCCCTATGCTCCAACCGCTCATCAACGGCGCCGACTTTGAGTTTCGCCTGAATGGGCGGCCCGGGCAGGCGCGGTGCCGGAAACTGGGACGTCGATCGGAATTCGCCGCTCATCCGCTCGGGCGGAAAGAGCGGTATCTTGCTGAAATCCCAAGCAAGGCCACGCGATCCTGGTTCGGCACTCACGCTTTCCGGGCCGATGTCTTGCCCGAGATCGCCGTGCTTGTTCTCGGTGAGACCCTGTCGCCGCAAAAGCCGGGGCACCGCCTCGCTGCCGATCGGCCGCTGAAGCATATGCAGGAATTCGGCGCCGCCATCGTCACGACGATGGCCAAAAGGTGCAGCGCGGTGAAGCGGCGATGTGTTCTTCGAAGGTGCGACGGCCTTTGCCTTTGGCTCTGCAAATGGCGGAGCAAACATGGTGGCCTCCAACGCCGTGCCGATGCAATGAATGTGGCACGAGCCGCAAGCGATGATAAGCCTCTAAGGCGCAATGCAACACTTTAAGGCACAACTACACTATGAACTGAAAGCTTGGCGCGCCCGGACGCCCTTCCGCGGCCGCCGCAGGGCGCCAGGAGCCGCGCCGCCGCCCGTCATCCGACCGGATAAAAGCCACTCCCGACACACCCGCGGAACGACGAGTGCGGCCAATCTGCCGGATGCGCCCCTCTCTGCCCCTCCCCCGCAAGCGGGGGCGGGAAGGGTGGGGGGCCGGGTTGAAATGCGTAGTCCATGTGCGCGGCGAACGTTCGTCGCGGATCGATGGCGCCGATACTCCGGCATGAAGCGAGTATGCCTTGCATCTGAGAAAGGCGGAATGCGCTGCCCCGCGGGTCAGGCCCGCGGGCTAAAGGCTGTTCCGCCCTACGCTTGCTCTCCAAGACGAACTCCGCAGACTGCTCTCACTCTGTCCCCACCCTGCAAAAGTTACGACTTCGAGCGATCTCATCCGAACCCGCACCGCCGAGCGCCGCAGCCGGTCGCAGAAGCGCGGGCAGCATATGGGCCGACCCTCGAAACTTACCGACGCGCAGAAGGCCGAAGCATGGCGGCTGGGGCAGCAGGTGCAGCCCTTGTCGAACTCGCGGGACACCGCGCGGCGTCCTGCCTTCATAGATATTGTGTCTCGCGTCGGTCAAGTAACGGCTCGGCCGGCAAAATCTATCGCTGCGCCATCCCGACCCGTTTTCGCACGTTTAGACTACGCCCCGCCGTGTTTTCGCTTACTGTCCTCCACGAGTATTTTGCAGCCACCTCGTCGGGCTTTCCGTAAATACGTTTATGCGACTTTGACAGAGCCGCGACCTGGGAGCAGAAACACAAGATATAGAGATAGAGCGCGCGATGCTAAGAAATCTGTGAGTTGTCACAAAGATCACTGGCTTTTCAAGAAGGTGCGGAAGCCGGCTACGTTGACCGCGACCCATTGCATTTCGCAGATAGCATCGTGCTCGGTCATTAGTGGCCCAGCGGGGGGATAAGCTTTAGTGTATGGCGCGATGTATCCGCCACAGGCCCCCGTTTCGACATCCCGAAGTCGAACATTATTAGGTGGGTTGTCGAGTTTCGTTTCCAAGCGCGATTCCGGTTGCGCCATGAGGCAGTTGAAGACCTCATTATCGAAGCCGAATACGACAACCCCGTGTTGACCCGCTTGTGTCCAATCGCAGTCGGTGATCCACGCAGCGGCGGGGCCAGCGCTAGTTAGAAGGGTGCCACTAATTAAAATCGCTGCCGCGAGACGCCATTTCATCTCAGCTCATCCTCCCCTTCGAACATCAAATTATAAACCGGCCGCCGCCCGTTGGACGGCCGTCACGACCGGCGGGCCGAGAGTCGCGCAGACTAAAGGATTCCGCGACGGCGACCCAGCCGCACCGGATCAGCGGCTTAGCCGTCGCACAAGTCAGTCTCGAAATAGCCCTCGCCGTGTTTCGAAATTCGGGCCGCAGCCGGGCGCAGAAGCGCGGGCAGCGCATGGGCCGGAAACCGATATTGACAGAGTTTTCGGGAAAAAACTTGTCCCCTGCCCGATCAAGGAAACAGCAGGCCGAGGCCCGGCGGCGGCGGGCGGAGGGTGCTACGCTTGTCGAACTCGCGCGCAGCTACGGCGTGGGCAAGAGCACGATTTCCCGGCTCGCCTAGCCGAAACGCTGGGCAGGCCCATAAGGCTGACGGGATCGACGACAAGTGCCCACGTTGCAATGGCACCCGGCCCCGCCTGCCGCTATCTTGGACGTTGCCACATAACCAAGGGAGCGGATCTCAGTGAGCGAGGTAATTCCGCGTATTGCGCCAGATCGGAAAATAGAATTAACGTTCGGCGGTTCCTCGCCGATCCTCAACGCCGACCCGATGTCGCCGGAAGAGGCAGACTTCTTAGCGCGTAGCCTCCTAGCGTGTGGCGTCGCAACGATCGCCGAGAATGCGCCGACTGTTGGCACGCTCGTAGGAGAAGCCGACATACCCGTCACCGCTTGGGGAGTCGGTGCGGCAAGGACTTTCGGGAAACTCGCTCTGTCTATAACGCTTCCGTCAGGCATCCAGCTGACATTTTCAATGCCCCCCAAAGGCGCCGCAGAAATGGGCCGCGCTTTAGTTGCGCGAGGCGAGCAACCGGCACAATCGGGAGTTCAACAGGGGACCGTACACTAAACCAGATCGGATCGCGCGCACCTGCAACGTCAGCCACAGCACGATTTCGCGGCTGACGGACTGACATCAGACCATCCCGATCTGCGTCCTGTAGGCCGATACCAGATACAGAAGCCATGAAGACCATCGGCCCCACAGTTTCCTACACTAAAAACCAGCATTACGTATGGCGTCATTATCTCGACGCATGGGCGAAGACTGGGTCGTTTTGGTGCTACCGACAACAGGACAAAAAGCTTTTTGCCACGAAGCCCAAAGCGATTGCCAACGAAACGTACTTCTATGAAATGCAAAAGCTCACTGCGGGCGATATAGAATTTCTAGAAGCATTCATTGCATGCGCGCCTGATGAAAGGCTCGTGATCTGAACCGAGAGTTTCTTAAGTTCACGCAAAGGAGTTTCGATCTCCGCGATCAGTTACAGCATGTCCAGCTGGCGCAAGAAGCGAAAGACGCCATAGAAAGAGAGCTGCGGATTGTGGAAAAAACGCTTGAAGAACACTATCACACAGGAATCGAAAATGACAATGTGGATATTATCAATTCTATGAAACGGCAAGATGCTTCATTTTACGTAGATAACAAACGATGCGGCGGTTTCCTCTATTTTCTTTGCAATCAGTACTTCAGAACAGTGAAAATGAGACGTGCAATTACGGCTGTTCCGAGGCCGCTTCCGGGGCACGATCCGCACAGAACGGCAAATCTCGAATGTCACATGTACGCAACCAGTGTCGGTGCATCATTAATGCAGGAGGCGCGCGCCTATAGAATCGTATTTCTGCCGAATGCGACGACGACCCCATTTATAACGGGGGATCAGCCAATAATAAATCTTCTCGATCCACATGCGACAGATGATCTGGAGTTTTATTATCCGCTTGCGCCCGCGCTAGCTATGGTGTTGTCCAAGGACCAAAAGAAATGGCCGACACAGAGGCACAACGTATCGTCATTAGAGGTAGAGCGCTATAATCATTTAATATACGAAATATCGGAGGATCAGCTTTATGCAAATGATGAAGCGTACCTCCGCGCACTTGTGTCTATCGACAAGCACCTAAATTAGAAAAAGCAGGGCCTTTTCGGGGGCTCGAAATGGGTTCTACTTTGGGAGAGCGGGTATGAGCAGCACGCAGGCTCTCGCGGGCGGAATGCCTGTTCCGGTGAACCGGCGTCGGCCGCCCTGGCGCGGCCGCCGGCACGGCTCGGATTTCCGGTGGGCGATCGCCTTTCTCCTGCCCTATGCGGCGGTGTTCCTCGCCTTTGTCGTCTATCCGGCATCGGCATCACGCCACGGATTGAGAACCGGGACGCGGGCCTTGGTGAAATCGCTCGTGTCGCGCGAGACGACCGTCAGGCCGTGGTGCAGCGCCGTCGCGGCGATGATCAATCGGGTTGCGAGTAGGTATGTCCGGCCTTGCGCCCATCATCGACCAGCAGCCGCCACTTGAACATGACATCTTCGCTCACCGGCAGGGCGCGTTGCTCGAACATCGGCCGCACCTTGTGCGTCAGCCATTCGTTGAGTTCCGCGCGATGCGTGGCATCGGAAACGCGTTCAATGCCGAAGCGGATTTCGGCAAAGGTCACGATGCTGACGAACAGCAGGTCGAGAGGCTTGGACGCGACGAAGGCGACAACTTTTGGGTTCGGTCTCGGCCGCCGCAGTTCAGAGAGAATATTGGTGTCGAGCAGCCACCCCGTCACAGTTTCACGTCGCGCACGGGAAGCCGTTCGCGTCGGGGCTCGAGATCGATGTCACGGTAGGGCGATTCTTGGAGGGCGGCGACCAGCGCGGCGCCGGTGCGATCACCTTTAAGCCGGCGAAATTCCTCCGCCGCCACGACGACGACCTCTTCGCGCCCATGTACGGTAACGTGTTGCGGCCCATCGCTGCGCGCGCGCCGCACCAATTCGCTGAAACGCGCCTTGGCATCTTGCAAGGGCCAGCGGCCCGGCGGATTCTTTATCACTCTAGTCATATGGGCTAGAATAGCAGATTGGGAGACGAGTTTCAAGACGCGTGGGAAATCAACCGGAGCGAGCTACTGCCTCAGCCTGAAGATTCTGCAGAATTGGGCGTTTTGCCTAAAGGCGCTAACTGACGCCATAAAAAAGCCGGTTCGGGTTGCGCAGATCGGTCCACTCTTGCCGGGACCGGGGCTCGAAATGGGTTCTACTTTGGGAGGACGGGAATGAGCGGCACGCAGGCTCTCGCGGGCGGAATGCCTGTTCCGGTGAACCGGCGCCGGCCGCCCTGGCGCAGCCATCGGCGCGGCTCGGATTTCCGGTGGGCGATCGCCTTTGTCCTGCCCTATGCGGCGGTGTTCCTCGCCTTTGTCGTCTATCCGTTCGGCTATGCGCTGTGGATGGCCGGCAAGCCCTCGCTTTACGCCGAGCTGTTCGCCGATCAGCTTTACCTGCCGACCGTGGTCAATACGCTCCTCTTCGTCGGCCTCGGCGTGAACCTGAAGATGTTCCTGGCGTTGCTGCTGTCCGGCTTCTTCCTGCGCCGCCGCTGGTGGATCAGGGCCTTGCTCGCCGTCTATATCCTGCCCTGGGCTATCGCGGCGGCCCAAGCCTGCGTCTCGTTCCACTGGATGCTGATCACCCCGCTGGGTTTGGTCGACGGCATTTTGTTCGCGCTGTTCGGCATCGACGGCCCGAACTGGTTCGGCGACCGCTGGCTGGCGCTCGGATCGGACATCGTCGCCTATACCTGGAAGTGGATGCCGTTCTGGACCGTGATCTTCCTCGCCGCCCGGATGACGATCCCCCAGGACGTCTACGATGCGGCGGAGGTCGACGGAGCGACCGGCTTCCGCCGCTTCGTCCATGTCACCTTCCCGCTGATGGCGAACCTCTATCTCGTCTGCACCTTGCTCTCGACCCTGTGGACGCTCGGCGACTTTACCACCGTCTATCTGGTCTCGGGCGGGGCGTGGTCTACCGAGGTGCTGGCGACGCTCGGCTACCGCTACGCCTTTGATACCGCGAGGCCGGCGCTCGGCGTCGCCGCGGTGATGTCGGCCCTCCCGGTGCTGATCCCGCTGGTGATCGTGTTGATGCGCAGGCTCCGAACGAGCGAGGTGCAGCTGTGAGCATCGCCCTGGTTTCCGGCCAGTCGGTGCGGCGGCGCTACCGGCTCCGGCGGCTTGTCGCCGAAGCGGGCTCGGTGATGCTCGGCGTGGTCCTGCTGATCTGGTCGCTGGCGCCCGTCTACAACATGCTGATGATCGCGCTCGATCCCGAAGAAGGCGAAATCGAGTTCGACGGCAATATCTGGCCGCCCGAGCCGTCACTTGAGGGCTTCCGCGCGGTCGTGACGCAAGAGGCCCGGTATCTCGAGGATTTCTGGCATCAGTTCGCCAACAGCCTGTACATCGGTCTGCTGACCATGGTTCTGACCGTGCTGATCGGGTCGCTGGCGAGCTTCGCCGTAAGTCGGCTGCGGCTGGGCAAAGCGTCGCTGCTCACCAACGCAGCGCTCCTCACCTACGCGATCCCGGCATCCTTCCTGATCGTCCCGTACTATTCCATCATGCATAGCTACGGGCTCGCCGATGGCCCCTGGGCGGTTATCGCGGCGCAGACGACGTTCGCCACGCCGTTTGCGATCCTGATCCTGCAGCTCTACGGGAGCTTGATACCGTTCGAACTGGACGATGCGGCCCGTCTCGACGGCGCCTCTCCCATTCAACTGTATCTGCGCATCTATCTGCCGTTGATGACGCCGGCGCTGGCGATCGTCGCCATCTACGCGCTGTTGCTCGCCTGGAACGAGTATTTGTACCAGGCCGTACTGCTCTCGGTGCGAAACATGACCGTGTCGGTGACGCAGGGCCAGCTGTTCGAGGATGTCGACGCGCCGTGGAACGCGATGATGGCTGCCGCCGTCATCTATGTGCTGCCGCCGATAGCGCTGTTGTTTGTGCTGCGCCGCTATGTCGTGGCGAGCCTCACGATGGGCGGCGCCAGGGGCTGACCGTCGCGCGCCGCCGATAAAATTGCCGGATTTGCCTATTATGGTGCGCGGGCTTGCCCGAAAGGAGAAACGCACGCCGGCAAGTTCAAAGCCGAAACAGGTCGTGGGTGTCGATGTGCGCGGGGCCGGGCCGGTCTTGATTTCCCCTCGTTCCCGGTTCGCCCGCTTTAATTCCCGGTTATGGCGAAAAAATTCCCGGTTTCAGCGCAACGGGAATTTCCTATAAGGCTTTGCCGAGCCTAACTTTTTTGCGCCGGATTGGGCCCTTCGGGATGACAATCGGCGAGATTCCCGGTTATTTTCCCGGTTCACGGGAATTTGCCGGCTGCCACGGCAGGCTGGTTCGGCGCCGGGTCGCGGTCTATTCTCACCGTCGGTTCTCCACCGGGGATGCCAGGAGCGATCGAGATGCCAACAGCCAATAGCGATGACTGAGGCGCGGCTCAAATATTTCGGCTGGGGTCGCGAAGGCGAGGGACTGACCGACGCCGAGGAAGCAGCCGCGCTCGACCGCTACCGCCGGCTCTTTCGGGTGGATCGGTTCGACGAAGTGGCGCCGCCGGCATTCTCGCAGATCCGGCTGCGGCCGCCGCGCGTCGTCCCGCCCGCGTCCCTGGCACGCTTCTGCTCGGCCGAGGCGTACGATCGGATCGCTCATACCTACGGCAAGTCGTTTTCCGACTACGCGCGGGGTCTGGTCGGCCGCTATGACGCCGCCCCCGATGTCGTCGCCTATCCGCGGAGCGAAGCCGACATCGCCGCGGTCATCGATTGGGCGGGCGGCGCCCAGGCGGCGCTGATCCCGTTTGGCGCCGGCAGCAGCGTCGTCGGCGGGGTCGAAGCGCGGCTCGAGGGCACCGGCTGCAAGGCTGCGGTCAGCCTCGACCTGCGGCATTTTGATCGGGTGCTCGAGGTCGACCGCAGCTCGCGCGCCGCGCGCATCCAAGGCGGCGTCTTCGGTCCGGCGCTCGAAGCCCAACTCAAGCCGCACGGGCTGACCCTGCGACATTTTCCGCAGAGCTTCGAATATTCGACCTTAGGCGGCTGGATCGCGACCCGGTCCGGCGGCCATTTTGCCAGCCTTTACACCCATATCGACGATCTTGTCGAAAGCCTGCGGATGATCACGCCCAAGGGTCCGATCGAGACCCGCCGGCTGCCCGGATCAGGCGCCGGACCCAGCCCCGACCGTCTGCTGATCGGCTCGGAAGGCATCCTTGGCGTCATCACCGAGGCGTGGATGAGGCTCCAGGACCGGCCGCGCTTTCGCGCCGGCGGCGCAATCCGCTTTGCCGATTTCTTCGCCGCCGCGCGCGCGGTCAAGGCGATCGCCCAGGCCGGCCTCTACCCGGCGAACTGCCGCATCCTCGATCCGCAGGAGGCGCATAACACCGGGGCTGGCGACGGCAGCGCCGCGATCATGGTGCTGGCCTTCGAATCGGGAGACCACCCGCTCGACGCCTGGATCGCCCGCGCGCTCGAATGCTGCGCCGACCATGGCGGGACGGCGGAACGCCCGGGCGAAGCCGACGCCCACCGCGAGGGTGCCGCCGAGGCATGGCGGAACGCCTTCATCCGCATGCCCTTTGCCCGCGAGCGCATGGTCCGGCGCGCGATCATCGCCGACACCTTCGAGACGGCGATCACCTGGGAGCGGTTCGAGGAGTTCCATGACAAGGTCAAGGACGCGACCGAGACGGCCATCCGGCAGGCGACCGGGCAGCCGGGCCAGGTCACTTGCCGCTTCACCCATGTTTATCCCGACGGCCCGGCCCCGTATTTCTCGTTCCATGCGCTCGGGCGGCACGGCGATCTCGACGAGCAATGGCGGGCTATCAAAACCGCCGCCGGCGACGCGCTGATCGAGGCAGGGGGGACCATCACTCACCATCATGCGGTTGGCCGCGATCACCGTCCGTGGTACGATCGGCAACGTCCCGACCTGTTCGCGGCGGCGTTGCGGGCGACAAAGCACGCGCTCGATCCGCAGGGGCTGCTCAATCCTAGTGTGCTGATCGACCCTTGAATAACCTCGACTTTACCGGACGTTGAATTAGGTCGGAGAGCGTCGGGTCGGAGTCGGAAGAGGAGCCGCGTAACACCCAACCGACTCCGCGAGTTCCGCACCAAGCAGTTCGAGCGATCGATCTCTCGCATGGTGTTGCCAAAAAGCCGCAGTGCGGTGGCGGGTTTTGGCCGGGTTATAGGCAAACTGTTGCAGAAATGTCGCGTCGCATCACCTTTTGCAGGGATTTTTCAGCCAACGGCGTGGTAGCCGCAAAAACCCATTGCCATCGGCGGGGATGATAGTGAAGATAGGCGAACGGTGGCGCGACGACCATCGTCACACGCGTATTTGCGGCCGGAGGTAAGGGATGAGAAATCGTTGTCTGCTAGGCGCCGGCGTAGCGCTTGCCGTGGCGTTCGGATGCGCTCAGGCACAAGCCCAAGTTATGGGGCAATCCTTTTTTGGGCCCTATCCACCGGGCGCCTTCTACTTGGGACCTGAGGGTGGGTGGACCCAATTGACCAGCGAGAATCCCACGCTCGTTGTGCGGGATCCTGCCGGAAATGTCGCTGGCCGCAGCGCGCATATAAGTTTTGATGGCGGCTTCAACGCCGGTGTTCGCGCCGGCTACATGTGGGGCCCGTGGCGGTTTGAGGGTGAATACAGCTACCGGGAAAACGGCGTATCCAGCATCGGCGCGCTAACGAACGCAAGCGGCAACAGCCATTCCAATGCCATCATGGCCAACGTGCTTTATGATTTCACGTTCGGTTGGCCGATCACTCCACATGTCGGGGGCGGAGTGGGCGGTGTGAACCTTGACCGTGGGTTCAGTGGCACCGGCAATTTGAATATACCTAAGCTCGGTGAGCTAGCCGTCAATCCTAATTTCAATGGCAACCAGTGGGTGTTCGGCTATCAAGCGATCGCCGGTATCCGCTATTTGATTAATCCGGCATTAGCCCTCGACGTGGACTATCGTTACTTCTCCACCCCGAGTCGGACGATCGACAACGCAAATCTCACACCAGTGACCAACACTTGCTGCATCTTTTCCAGCTTCAAGACTGGCTACAACACGCAAAATATAGTGGCCAGCTTGACGATGATGTTCGGGGCGCCGCCGCCGGCAGCGCCGCCGCCGGCGCCTCCGGCCCCGCCGCCACCACCGGCGCATCAGGTCTACCTGGTGTTCTTCGACTGGGATAAATACAACATCACCCCGGAGGGCACGCAGATCCTCGAAGCCGCGGCAGCGCATTTCAAAGCCGGAGGCGCGGTGCAGATCCAGGTCACCGGTTACACCGATCTGACCGGCTCCGCGGGCTACAATCAGCGGCTCTCAGAGCGGCGCGCAAACGCCGTGGCGGTCGCCCTGGAAGGAATGGGTGTGCCGCGCAACGATATGGTCGTCGCCGGTCGCGGCATGAACGATCCGCGGGTTCCCACGCCGCTCGGCGTGCGCGAGCCGCAAAACCGGCGCGTCGAGATCGTCTTCCCGTAAGGCGCGTTTCGCACCGGCCGAAACCCCGGAACCCCATTGCGAGGGTTCCGGGAGTCTCGCCGCGGTACACCCGCGGCGGACTTTTTATCGCGTGGGCGCGCAGCTTGCGCTGAGATAGTAACCTTCGATTCGCGCGGTGGCGCGTTTCGCCTGTCCGAAAGCTGAAGGCGACTTCGAGAACAGACGGCGGTACCTCGGCATATACGCGACGCAAGCACGGGCGGCGCTGCTTGGTTCGAACGTTGCTGAGAAGATTTGCACCCTTAGGCTAGAACTTATACCGATCGAGACACCGCGTGAGTACGACCGCGTCGCCGAAATGGCATGTGCTAAAGGCGGTCCGAGGACTATGCGGTGTGGCGGCGCGTATCTTTGACAATTCTTACCTGCGCCTTGCTGATTTGTGGTAGGGTAAGTTCGTCGTTCGCGGATGCAACTGACGCGGCGTAAACCGCTCTCCGTACTCTTTACAGGTGCGAGAAAAACCGCGAATTGTTCTTTCGATCCAGGAGCCCCTCATGAAGACGTTTGTATCTGCGTTTGCACTGCTCGCCTTCCTTGCCGCCAACACCTTGCCGTCCGTGGTTTGCGCTCAGCCCGCCCCCGGTGCGACGACCCCGGCTCCGGCTCCGGAGAGCGCCGCTCCGGCGCCAACGGCGAAGCACCCGACCCACAAGACCACTAAGCATACAGCAAAGAAGAAGACAAACACCAAACCAGTGAAATCCTCGACAAACAAGAACTCTGCCAAGAAACCGACCCAAAGCTCCCTCGTTGCGCCCCGAATAGACGGGTAGGCCGAGCGGCTATTCGCAAATCAATACGACGGCAGAGGAGGCCGCAAGCAATCGCGCAGATTCTCGCCGCAGCGTCGGGGTGGAAGCTCGAAGCCCATCATGTTCAAGCACGACGGCGCGTTGCGCGAATTGATTCGCTACCGGCAGACTTTCGAACACATGCGGTTGTCGGTCGGTGTTGATATTCGGGCTGGCGCGGTGCGGCTGTTGGGGTAGTACCTGTCGCGGTCGCCGGCGCCCAAAAACCGGAATCCGTTCACGTGCTCCCCCGCTGGGAAGCCAAGAGCGGCGACGGAGCGTGGCAAGCACTAGGCGCGCACACTGCGCCAAGTTACCGCGTTGGGTGCATTTGACAGAACCGTCAGTGCTCCTCCTGCAGAGAGAGCAGAGTGGCGTTGCCGCCGGCGGCGGTGGTGTCGGTCGAGACCGTGCGTTCGGTGGCGAAGCGGTGGAGATAGCGCGGGCCGCCGGCTTTGGGACCAGTGCCGGAAAGCCGCTCGCCGCCAAAAGGCTGTACGCCGACGACGGCGCCGATCATGTTGCGATTGACGTGATTGTTGCCCGATCTCAGGCGGGCGAGGATGTGGCGGACGTTCTCGTCGATCCGGCTGTGGATGCCTGACGTCAGGCCGTAGCCGGTTGCCTCAATCTCGTCAAGCACCTGATCCAGGCGGTCGGCGGACCAGCGCACGACATGGAGGATCGGGCCGAAAACCTCACGGTCGAGCCGGTTGGCGCTGTCGATCTCAAAGGCGCGAGGCGCGAAAAAGGTGCCGTGCTCGGCTCCGGCCGGCAGCGCGCACTGGTAGAGCAGCCGGCCCTCGCGGGCCATCCGGGCGGCGTGGCGCTCCAGCGGTTCGCGGGCAGGCTCGTCGATAACCGGCCCGACATCGGTCGCGTGCAATGCCGGATCGCCGATCGTCAGCTCCGCCATCGCGCCGGTCAGCATCGCCAGCAGCCGGCCGGCGATATCGGCCTGGACATACAACAGGCGCAGCGACGAGCAGCGCTGTCCGGCGCTCTCGAAGGCGGAGATCAGGACATCGACGACAACCTGCTCGGCCAATGCCGAGGAATCGACGATCATCGCGTTCTGCCCGCCGGTCTCGGCGATCAGCGGCACGATCGGCCCGGGGCGGCGGGCGAGTTCGAGGTTGATCAGCCGCGCGGTTTCGGTCGATCCGGTAAAGGCGACGCCGGCGACCCTGGGATCGGCGACCAAGGGAGCGCCGACGGCCTCGCCGGTCCCGGGCAGCAGATGGAGCACGTCGCCCGGGATGCCAGCCCCGTGCAACAGCCGCACCGCGGCGGCGGCGGTCAGCGGGGTCTGTTCAGCGGGCTTCGCGACAACCGCGTTGCCGGCGGCGAGCGCGGCCGCGATCTGGCCGGTAAAGATCGCCAGCGGGAAATTCCACGGTGAGATGCAGGCAAAGACCCCACGTCCATGGAGCGCCAGCTCATTGCGCTCGCCGGTCGGGCCGGGCAACGCTTCGGGGGAAGCAAAATCGGCGCGCGCCCGCAAGGCGTAGTAGCGCAGATAGTCGGCCGCCTCGCGCAGTTCGGCGAGGGCCGCGGGGATCGTCCGCCCGCCCTCGCGGATGATCACCGCAATCAGCCTGGCCCGGTGATTTTCGAACAGATCGGCGGCGCGCTCGAGGATGGCGGCGCGTTCGCCGGCCGGCATACGCTCCCAAGTGGGGGCGCTCGACACGGCGCGGGCGAGCGCCTGGTCGACCTGTTCCGGACCGGTTATGACGACCGAGCCGACCTGACGCCGGCGATCGCTGGGGTCGAGGACCGGCTCGCTTTCGCCCGGCTGCTCGACCCCGCCAATGATCGGGGCGGCATACCACGGTTGGCGAGACGCCTCGACAAGCTCGTCGCGCAGCGCGGTTAGCACAGACGGATGGTTGAGATCGAGCCCGCGCGAGTTTTGCCGTGCCGGCCGGTAGATATCCGATGGCAGCGGGATGCGCGGGTGCGGCTTGACCCGCAACCGGGCCAGGCGGGCGACCGGATCGGCGATGATTTCGTCGATCGGCTGTCGCTCGTCGACGATGCGGTTGACGAAAGAAGTGTTGGCGCCGTTTTCGAGCAGGCGGCGCACGAGATAGGCCAGCAATTCCTCGTGGCTGCCGACCGGGGCGTAGACGCGGCAGGGCCGACCGAGACGCTCGGGGCCGACGATCTCTTCGTAAAGTGCCTCGCCCATGCCGTGCAGGCGCTGAAATTCCCAGTCGCGGCGTTCGCCAGCGAGTTCGAGGACGGCCGCTACGGTGTGTGCGTTGTGGGTCGCGAATTGCGGGTAGAACGCCGCGCCCCCGTCCAGCAAGCGCCGGGCGCAAGCGAGATAGCAGACGTCGGTGGCGAGCTTGCGCGTGTAGACGGGGTAGCCGTCGAGCCCGCGTTCCTGGCCGCGCTTGATCTCGCTGTCCCAGTAGGCGCCCTTGACCAGGCGGACCATCAGCCGCCGCTTGCCGCGCCGGGCGAGATCGGCAAGCCAGTCGATAAGTGGCAAGGCGCGCTTCTGGTAGGCCTGGACAGCAAGGCCAAGCCCGTCCCAGCCGGAGAGGTCAGGGGCAAGCGCCAATGCCTCGATCAGATCGAGCGACAGATCGAGGCGATCAGCCTCCTCGGCGTCGATCGTAAAGCCGATGCCGGCATCTCGCGCACGGCGCGCCAGCGCCAACAGATGCGGCCTCATCTCGGCCAGAACGCGATCGCGCTGCGCCGTTTCGTAGCGCGGGTGCAAGGCCGAGAGCTTGACCGAGATGCCCGGCGCTTCGACGACCGACCGCGCCGCGGCGGAGCGCCCGATCGCGGTGATGGCGTGATCGTAGGCGGCGAGATAGCACGCCGCATCGGTCGCGGTATGCGCGGCCTCGCCGAGCATATCGTAGGAATGGCGGTAGCCCTGATGCCCTGTTGCGCGGACCCGCTCGAGCGCTTCCTCGATCGTGCGCCCCATGACGAACTGGCGGGCGAGGATGCGCATCGCCGCCGTCACCGCCTGGCGCACCAGCGGCTCGCCCGAACGGGCCGCGAAGCGGCGCAGGGCGGCGCGAAGATCATCGGCCTCGGGTTGCGACTGCAGCAGCCTCCCGGTCAACATCAACGCCCAGGTCGAGGCGTTGACGAACATCGATGCTGAATGGCCGAGATGGCGCGCCCAGTCGGCCTTGCCGAGCTTGTCACGGATCAGCTGGTCAACCGTTTCCGAATCGGGGATGCGTAGCAGCGCCTCGGCGAGACAGAGAAGCGCCACGCCTTCTTGAGAGGACAGTGCGTATTCGTGCAGAAATGCGTCGATGCCGCCCTTGCCGAGCCGCTCGCGGCGGACCGCTGTCACCAGGCGGCGGGCCGTCTCGGCGATACGGTCACGGGCGGCCGAGGGCATCTCGGCGGCGGTGAGGATGCGCGCCACCGCAAGGGTCTCGTCGATCCGAGTGCTGTCTCGGACGGCGGCGCGCAACGGCGAAGCTGGCGGCAAGGGTGCGGTGAAGACGATATCCATGACGGCTTTCTCTCACCCGCCCCTCTCTGTTAACCCCGGCAGCGAAGCCGGAATGCCTAATGTGGTGTGCCGGCCGTTGGTCGGGCAGCCCGCCACGCAGGTTCGGCTCGGGAAAAGGAGACTGGTGAGCCTTGCGCCGCGGCTGCCAAATCCGCATACAATCGTCAGCATCGAGCTTTGTGCGGTTGTAGCGGGGGAGAGGAATGAGTTCTGTTTTCGGCAGGTTTTGTCTGTTGCTGCTATTGGCGGCGAGCTTCGCGGTTCCGGTCGGCGCGCGCGCCCAAACGAGCCCGCCCGCGGCAACCAAGACTATTCCTCGGTACCTAGTGTATTTCGACGAATTTAGCGCCTACCTGTCGCCGGAATCAAAGAAGAAGATCGCTCTCGTGGCGAAGCAGGCGAAGGCGGAGGGCGTCAAGTCGATCACGGTCCAGGCGCGGGCGAGCGCCACCGGGACGGTCCAAACTAACAAATACCTGGCAATGACGCGGGCCTCGATCGTTGCCGACGAACTGGCGGCGGACGGCATTGCGCCCGCCATAATCCAGCAGGAGCCGATCGGCCAGACCGGGTCGAGCGATCCCTCGGTGTTCAACCGCCGCGTTGACATCATCCTCCACCCGTGAACCCGGATGCGATGCTTGCGCGTCCGCTGGCCGTCACCTGATCTCGAAAGCGGCCAGGCAAATGGGGGCAAGCCAGACCGACCCGATGCCCTCTGCCTGCGCGGATTTTGATCGGAGGTGGACCGGCCGGGTAAGCTGACCGCGGCATGGGTCCCCCGGAACAGTTTCTCAATTATTAGATGTTTGTTGACATTGTTGACACTTAATCAGAGAGGTCGAAATTGATCTCGCCTCTCACTCGGCTATGCGGCCGCTTCTGGTTCTCTTTGGCGAGCGGGGCGGTGCATTCGACGAGTTGCGCTCGGGAAAGCGGATATCATGAGGATCGGGATACTCGGTGGAGGACTGGTCGGCCTGGTAGTCGGCAGTCGCTGCACGGCACATCAATGCGAAATTCTCGAACTCGAAGGAAAGGTTGGCGGTCACTGCCAGAGCCTCGTCGTGGACGGATACACCTTCGATCTTGGCGGCCCCCACATTTTGTTTTCGAGCAACAAGGAAATCCTCGCTCTTCTTCACCGGCAGCTCGGCGACAACGTCGCCCAACGTCGTCGCAACAATAAGATTTGGTACGACGGACGGTATGTTAAATATCCGTTCGAAAATGGGCTTTACGATCTAGCCCCAGAAGATCGTTTCGAATGTCTGTACCACTATCTGAAGAATGATTACCCACAACCGACTAATTTCAAAGAATGGATCTACCACGTTTTTGGCAAGGGTATCGCTGAGAAATACCTGATCCCTTACAATGAGAAGATCTGGAACGTGCCGGCGGAGCAGATGGCCTTTGATTGGGTCGAAGGGCGGGTGCCGCGCCCGCCGATCGCCGATGTCGTCAAGTCGGCGGTCGGCGTGGAGACCGAGGGCTATATCCATCAATTGAATTTCGGTTACCCCAAGACCGGCGGCATCGAGGCGGTGCCGCGTTCGTTCGCCAAGGATTGTCCCAACATCACCTTGAATTATCGGGTGCGGAAGGTTTGCCGCGACGACGGAAAATGGCAGGTCAGCGACGGCCGCACGATCAAGAGCTACGACAAGATCGTCTCGACCATCCCGATCGAGGATCTGATCGACGCGCTGCCGGAGGTCCCGGAGCAGGTGAGGCGATGCGTGCGCGGACTGCGTTACAACTCGTTGGTGACGGTCATGATCGGCGCGGCCTCGACCGCTCCGCTGCCCTACACCGCCCTTTACGTACCGGACATGCGCTTCCCGTTTCATCGGCTGTCGTTTCCCCTCAATTTCACCGATGAAGGGGCGCCTCCCGGTCATATCGCGATTACCGCGGAGATCACGACCAACCCGGGCGATGGCATTCACGAAGCGAGCGATGATGAGATCAGCCGGCGTGTCGTGAACGGAATTGTCCAGATGGGGCTGATCGGTCCAGGCGATGTGCGTTTCTGCAAGGTGCACCGCACCAAGCACGCCTATGTCGTCCGCAGCTTCGATTATCGCCAGAATCTTACGACCGCGCTCGACTACCTGAACGGCTTGGGGATCGTCAGCGTCGGACGCAACGCCGAATTCGAATACATCAACATGGACGAGGCGGTGCGCCGCGGTCTCGCCGCAGTCGAAGCCCTGTAGAGGGTGAAAAATGTTCTACCTTGCCGCGAATTATTATGCCTTCGAGGACCTCAACAACACGGTGGTTGATATCCTGGAAAGGCTACGCCCCTCTCTGCCCGATGACCCGGCGCTGCTCGACCTATCGCTTGTATGAGCGCTGGGTGCTACCCGCCGAAACATCGCTCAGCCGGCTGTGACGAGGATTGCTGTCGTTTCGCATCGTGCTCGTCGGGGCAGTTCGCGAGATCAACTGAAACGGGCTCCCAGGATGCGCTTAGCGGTCCAATATGCGCTGCGCATCGGCTGCATCGTGCTCTGCCCAATTCGCTCGCGATAAGGGATGAAGATGCTTTTGACCTTGTAGCCTTTGTGCACGGTTCGCAAAATCAAATCTACAGGCAATGCCGGACCCGTCGCATCGCAGCCCAAATCCGCTATGAGTCCGTAACGGTAGGCGCGCATGCCGCTGTGCAGATCAGTAAGACGGCGCGCGAAAAGTGCCGATGCGATCAGGGCAAAACCCCAATTGGCCAAGTAATTAATCCATGGCATCGCCGGCGGTCTGCGTTCGAGGCGCGAACCGTCGACAAGGTCGTAACCTTGGTCCAAAACCATCCGGGCCATCGGTTCGATGAAGTCGACCGGATAGGTGTCGTCGCAATCCATTGTCACCGCGACCGGCCGCGTGTAGGAGCGCAGAGCTAGGTCCATCGCCCGCCCATAGCCCTGCGGCGGAAACTGCCTGATCACTGTGGCCCCGAGGGCGGCGGCGATCTCAGGCGTGGCGTCTCGGCTCGAATCGACGATGACGATTTCAGCGGCCGGCAACAGCCTCTGAATATCGCCGATCACTTTGCCGACCGCCTTTTCCTCGTTCATCGTGATCATCACGATAGAGATGTCGGCGCCGATCGCGTCCGGCGCCGGCAGCGGGGCGGCACGGGCAGAGGACACAACGTCTTCAATCATGGCAGCAGCTCTTGGTTCGAAACACGACCGGGAGTTTTGTCCGGGACACGATCGCGAAACTCAGCCGATCGCTTTGCGCGCGCCCGGATCACCCGATCGCGCAACGTCCCAATCGGTGAGCCAGATCAGGCCGCCAGGCAAGCCGACGACGATGAGGCACAGTCCCAACAACACCGAGGTCGCCAGCGCCGCCTCGGCGGGGATCCCGAAGGAAGCAAGCGCGACCACCAGCACCACTTCGCGCACTCCCCAGCCGGCCAAAGATACCGGCAGCAGCTGGATCAAGGAGACCGGGGGCACGATCATGACCCAGCTTTCCAGAGAAAGGCGGCTGCCGACAGCATCGCCAACAAGCTTGAAGCCGAGGATGGTGAGCCCAATCGTGAAGACGGAGAGGCCGAGAACGGCGCTGCAACGTCGGGGATTCGTAAACAGCCGCCGGCTTGACCGCGACAGCTCCGCCAGCGGGGCAATCGCCCGGTGACGCAACATGCGGCGCGGCAGTCGATCAAGCAACACAAGCCCGAGCAGGCCCAGCAGAGCGGCGGCGAACACCGCCACTACGCCGTAGCGCTGCCGCGCGTCCGGCAGCACCTGTAACAGCATCGGAAAACTCGCCGCGTAGAGGGCGACCAGCACCAGATACCCGCAAGCGCGGTCGAGCAGAATACTCCTGACCGCGGCCCCCAAGCCGATGCCAAGCTTACGGCAACGCCAAGCTCGAACGGCATCGCCGCCGATACCGGTAGGCAGGACCTGGTTGAAGAACAGCCCCACCAGAACGATCTTGAGCAACGCGCCGGGCCCCGGCGAAGGCGCCTCGGCCGACAAGATGATGTGCCAGCGCAACCCGGTGACCAGGCTCGCCGCCAACATGGCAACGAGCGCCGCCGCCAACAGCGGCAGGGAGGCATGGCCCATGATCTGGGCTGCCCGGCTCAAATCGACCCGCGCCGCCAAAGCCCACAACAACCCGGCCGTGGCAAGGAGCCGAAGGCTCGTGATCAGGAATTTACGGATGGGGCTAACCTGGTTGCCGGCTGGGCCGCTGCGATAGATGCTGGCTCCGCCGGACACTGTCAAGACTTGGAGGATCCACCGACCCGGGACGCATGAAGAGAGGAGATTCAGGTTTGCGGCGTTCCATTTCGATGCGGCCGATCTGAACCTCGGGCAGCGGCGCGACACCAGTCAAGTCGTGCATCAGCAGCATTGTCCTGAATCTCTAAAACGCTGCGATGAACGTTCAATTCGCCCACTGCCGATCGCCGTGACCAACCTCCAGCCGGGTAATGAAATGCAGCGACCGCTCGAATACCAAGTTGCCCGGAAATGGATACAATCCCAGTTGGCCGCGATATTCCGACATCTTGAGACCAAGTTCGCCAAACGCCGACTGCCATTGCCTCTTCGACCAGTAGTTGTAGGGCAGGACAACGCCATGCGGCGCATTGGCCATCCAGTCCATGAACCGCAACAGCGGTCCGGCCGCGAAACCGTCACGGTTGTGATCCTTGATAATTATATATTTTCGCGATACTCGGCGTGCTTCCTTTAACAGTAACATTGGGTCGGTCGTGTGATGCAGGACGTCGAGGAAGAAGACGACGTCAAAACTCTGGTCCGAATGAGGGATGCATACGCCATCATATTTCAACACCGGAATCCGCAGCCGCGGCCTGAGAAAAATATCGATCCCGTGGATCGAGGCGTCCGGCCTTGCCGCGATCAGCATTTCGTCGATCAACCCATCCCCGCACCCGACGTCTAGGATCCGCGCGTCTGACGGTATCAATTCGAGCAGGTACCTGAGCAGCACTCGGGAGCGCCGAGCAGTCACCAATCGCCTATGCGGCTCCCGAATTATAATGTCGTGCAGACGGGAAGTTTAAATCACACCACATTACCGTAATCTGCGATAAATCTATCAATAAACCATAAACGTCCCAAGGCTCGGTATGGCGATTCAGACCACGGCACCGCTGGCCTTGCAGGGTTCGATTTCGACGCGGCTTGTTTCTCCGGCGAGGTCACGCTGAACCTCGGGCAGTGGGGCGAAGCCGGCCACGCCATGCATCAGCAGCATCGCCATGAAGATCTGAAACGCCGCGATAATCATAAACAAACCGAACACCGCCCGATGATTGGCCGCCGTTTCGTGCGGCAAGATCGCATAGCCGGCGCCGATGAATTTTGCGACGAAACTGCCGATCAGCCACAGTCCCGCGATGAACATCACGAGCGAGCCTAGGGTCGTTCGCGTGTAGGAGAACGTTTGCAGCCAGCGGGTCCGGTGCCGCCCGAGGAGGTCGTACAGCGAGCGCGCCACGCCGCCCAGCAGGCAGGCCTGCAGCCCTACCACCGACATCGTCAGCGCCAGCATCATTGCGTTCAAAGAGAGAGTGACCCTCCCGATCGCGATCGGTCCGCCGACCAGTGCGAGCATCAGCGCTAGGCCGATAGCCAGCAACACCAAGCCGGGCTTGATCAGGAAGAAGTCGGCGCCGCCGACCAGCATCGCCTTCAGATTGGTCCAGCCGGCCGCCCAAGGAGAGAGCCATCCTGCGCGCCGATGGTGACTTACACGGTCAGGGCGGTCGCGCAGGTAATTAACCGGCGTCTCGGCCGTCTGCAGGCCCAGACGCACCGCCTTGATCAGCATCTCCGAGGCGTATTCCCATCCCTGGGACTGCAGCCGCATCGCGCGCAACGCCGCCAGCGTCGCACCGCGCATCCCGCAATGGATATCGGAAAAATGCGTGCCGTAAATCAGATTTAGAATCGCACCCGTCAGGGGTGTGCCGAAGTACCGATGCAGCGCCGGCATCGCGCCGGGTTCGATAGCCCCGGTAAAGCGCGATCCCATGATGAACTCGCAGCCTTGCTCAAACTTCTCAACAAAGCCGCTCAGTTCGCGGAAATCATAGGTGCAATCCGCGTCGCCCATCAGCACGTACCGGCCGCGCACAAAGGGGATCGCGTCGATATAGGCCCGCCCGAGCCCGCGCCTGGGCGTCCTCAGCACCCGTGCGCCCCTGGCAAGGGCGATCTCTCCCGTGCGATCGCTCGAGCTGTCGATGATGATGATTTCGGCGGCGATTCTCGCCTTGTCGATTCCCACGCGGCACCAGTCGAGAAATTCCCCAACCACGGCCTCTTCGTCCATCGCGGGGATCACCACTGAAAGAAGCGGCTCGGAGGCCGTTTCGCCAGCCGGCACCCGAAAGACAATTTCATTGTCGTACGGAACTCGGATTTCACGCATGCCCGGAGCTTTTGAAACTCCATTGCGCTTCCCCCCGTCGGAACAGCGACGCTTCAGCGCCCCTCTTCACTTGCCGTCGGTCCGCCGGTTTCCTGTTTGCGACAAATCGCGAACGTATTCAGACCGCCCTTATGTTTGAACAACTTGATATCCTGCGGCCGAAAACCGGTTCTGACGAGTAAGGGCCATAAATCGGACGGGTCATAGTACATCTTGTGATCGTTCATTTCGGCCTCCGGTGCAACCCCGAGACGGAAAGCAGCGAATTCCAGAAACCATTTCCCACGCCATGTCGGCACGTTAATTAGAGCCACGCCACCCCCCGCACAAATGCGGGCGAGATGCGACAGGGTATCGAGCGGTTCGAAAAGATGCTCGATAACGGAATTGCAGATCACGACATCCTGCGATCCATCCTTGAGCGGCGCCAACGAATCCGGCAATCGACCCTCAAGCGTCGTGATCTTTGGGTCCTTCTTGAGATCCTCCGCTATCGCCAAATCCGCCAACGCCAGTGACCTCACCTCGGGCAGCAGCGTGCGCGCGAAGTGGGCGTTATAGCCACAGCCGATATCGGCGACGCGCAATTGACGGAAATCGCGCACGGCCGCCCTGATCTGACAACTCGAAAGCCAAAGGCCGAAGCGATCGACGAAGGTCGGCGAATAGCCAAGTCCGAACGGTTGGGTGCGGTTCATCGCCTCGCCGCTGCTGATGCTCAATCGCCGATGTTGTCGCGGATCGAGGTTCGTGCCGAACCGTCAGCGCGGATCACCAGAGGCGCCAATACGCCGTCTGAGGCGGCGGTTCTTCGTGAATAGATATAAAAAGCGCGGCCAGGGAACATTTCCCTGAGTTCGCTCATCCGTCCCCGGATATCAAGTGCATAGATGACATCCTGGTCACCAATGTCGATGCCGTTTCTGGTGAGATCCTTAGGGGTAAAGGGAAGATATGCGCCACCACCCGAGTGCACGATAACCACCGCATTGTGCAGACTTTGTACCGCGACCTGATCGTATATGTTCATGCGTGCGTTCACCACGTCTCGAAAAAAAATTGCAAAAACGATTGTTACTGCCATGCACGTCGCGAAATGGGCGCTCAGAAGTGTGCCGGCGAACACAGCCCTTTTCGGCTCGCTCTTATTTTCAAGCACCGGTGTCAGCACCGAGACGATGGTCAAAGCCAGGAAGGGATAACCAATTAGGTACATTCGCGGCCCGTACCGGTTACCGCCTAAGCCGACATAGAGCAGATAGGCGGCGACGACCCAGGGAAAGATAAAATCCGAAAGGCAAAGTTGCCGTGTTCGACATTTCCAAAAGAAGGCGACGATATACCCAACCACCAGCATCCAAGAAGTCCAGCGCGCAAGGTCGACCATGTTGAAGACCGCAAAACCCAGTTGCATTAACGGCGTGGTTTGCTCGCCACTCTCATAGCTCGGAAATAGACCCAGCTTGAACTTTGGATAGCCCCAGGTGGTTACGGGGGTCAACGCCGAGCCGGTGATGGCGAGCTGCGACAGCAGCAGGACGGCTAGAAACGGCAGGCCGGCCGCAATGATATACGGCGCCAGTGCGTAATGCCGGCGTCGCGCGACGCGCAGAAACTGAACGGCGAAGGGAATGGCGAACACGACCACGTCGTAACTGCGGATGAGGCCGACCATCCCCAGAGCCGCTCCGGCACAGAGCGCGTTCGAAACATTCGGACCGTCTAAGAATTCCAGCATCGCCCAGCAAAAGAGGATGCCCATCGCCGCAGTGGGAACAATGTTGAAATACGACGCCGCATTGAACAGGAAGAAAGGCGAGCAACCCACCAGCAACATCGCCAAAATTCCTCCTAGAGACCCGTTCTGCCTTTGGCCAAGCTTCCAGACGGCGAAGAGCAGCACGGTTCCGACAATTGGGCAGACCAACCAATAAGGCAGATACAACAATCGGCCGGCAGCGAGCATGATCGACCACCCGGGTGGGTATTCGCTGACCCATTTGCCGTCTTTCTCGAAAACATGGAGAAACGAGAAAAATTCATGGTGTGGCGGAAGCGGGTTCCACAGCCGCCCGGCAAGGAAAGTCTCCGCTTCGTAGATATATCCGTACTCATCGGCGGAGTTGGGAAAGGCGCGAAGCACCCGAACCAGGAGAAGACTTGCCGCGAACGAAGCTCCGATAATCAGGAGCGCGGCGGTTTGTCCCCCGACGGCCAGAACCGGAAGCCATGAGAGGGACCGTGACTTCGACTTCCTACCACGCATCCGGAGCAGAGCCGCGCCGATCCAATAGAGCGAAATTCCCCAGATCACCAGCAGCGCGGCATTCCGCCAGAAATGTGCCCCAGCATTCGCCATCTGAACGACAAAACCAGCCATTCCCTCACCGGCATTCCTAGCTGACCAATAAAGATAACGTTCTGCTGCCGACGCGGAAGCCAGAAGGCTTGATCGGCACACCTTCCGGGATCGGGCGCGGTGCCTACCATTCTCGAAACGCTATGTTCAGTTCAACATCCACTGTCAAGTCACTACAAATAGGTACACCTATCGCCTTCGACAATAATATGCCAACTCACCTGAAAGAAAAAGCAAACCCGACTTGACGCGGCGGCGGGAGCCCGCTGAGACGAGAGATGTACGATGTTACCTGTCCGCCGACTTTTTTGCTACGTTTGACGGCTGACGTCAACCACACCGTGATCGACATCCTGACGTGGCAATTTTTGCAGTCCATGGCGCTCTTTGTCGGGGCGCGCCGGCACGCCCCTGCTTGCGGATATCGAATTGCGACCGCGCGACCACTCGCCGATGCAGCGCGACCCTCACCTACCGCGTCACCGGTATCTGCAAACAGCCGTGGCCATCTCGGCCGGCCTTGGGCGTAGCTGTCGCGCGGCCCAGATCCGGGATTTAGGAAGATCGACACTCTCTGCCGATCAATCTCGCCGATCAGGGATCGTTGCGCCGCGTAGCGGCGCTGGTCGCACCGGAAGTTCGCGGCATTTATGCGTGATCGCTGCTTTCGCCGAACTGTCTTGGATGTCGGATCACCGCCGATCCCTTGAACGTGCTCCGTCTCTACCTGGGTTTTTTGAAGCCTAGTGGGCGGCATCCCGTAGGGTTTCCCTGCCCAAGCATCGCCTGACTGGGACCGGCGGACGTTCGTCTTCGCTGCGCTGGTCGGCCGTTTCGGATGATCGTCGATTTGGGAATCGCGGATGCGGACCATGTGCGACTTCCTTACCTTTCGGACGGTACAAGAGTGCCCTGCTGGCGGGAGGCGGGCCTCGCCACCCATACTCTCTGTTCCCGATCGGTTCCATACCCAACGCCGCCCATACATGGCGCCACCGTTGCCGAGCATCTTCTGCCATTGATCAAACGGTTCTTCACCAACGACAGCGCGGGGGATCCGCCGGACCCCGGCGACATGCCTGCGATCCCCGGTACCTATCGCCTTTACGAACGTTGGGTGTTGCCCGCCGAAACTTGCCGATGGTTCACCGGGCTGTGGCGGGGATCGCTGTCGTTTCGTATCGTGCTGGTCGGCGCAGTGCGCGACGTGCGCTGAGGCGACCCTCCGGGATGCGCGGTCGACCGCGACCATTCAGCTCCGGGTGATCACGACCGAACCGTCGAAGTCGAAGCTGAAATCCATCTCATGAACGCCGGCTTCGGTCATCACCGAGCGCAACCTTCGGCGGTCATGCGTGTGAAACAGCAGGAAGCCGCTCCCGCCGGCGCCGACCAGCTTACCCCCGGTTGCGCCACCGCGAGTGAGCGCAAGCTCATATAGTTGATCGATCCGGCCGCTGCTCATACCCGACGAACGCGTCCGCTTACGCAGCCAGTGCTGATGCATCAGCTCGCCAAAGCGGGAGATGTCGCCGGCCTCCAACGCACCTTTGATCTGATAACCGAGCTCCTTGACGAAATGCAGACCCTCCAGCATCTCGGCATCGCCTTGCAAGGATTTCTGTTGCTGATCCTGCAGCAGCACATTGGCCTGTCGCGTATAGCCGACGAAGAACAGCATCAGCGAATCGCGCAGCTCGTGAAGCTTGGCTTCGCCGATCCGCAGCGGCGTGACCATAGCGGCATCATCGGGCCGATATTCCTGGCAGGTCAGCCCACCATAGGCGGCGATATAATGATCCTGCTTGCCGACCGGCTCGCCGAGGCGGTTCATCTCGATCTCGATCGCCTCGCAGGCCAGGGTCTCAGCGTCTACCGGCTGGCGCTTATAGGCATGCATCGCGTGCATCAAGCCGACAAGAAAACTGCCGGAGGAGCCAAGGCCGGTCCCGGCAGGCACGTCGGCGACGCTGACGATTTCAATTCCGCGCTCTATTTTGTGAAAACGAAGAGCTTCGCGCATCAGCGGGTGGCGAATCTCATCGTAACTCTCGGCATGCTCCAATTCGGAGTACTTCAAAAAATAGCCGTCGAAGAAACTACGATTAACAGTGATGTAGACATATTTATCGATCGCGGCAGAGATCACGAACCCGCCGAACTCGCGGTAATAGGACGGGAGGTCAGTGCCGCCTCCGCCGATCGAAATGCGCAGTGGGGTGCGGGTGATGATCATGACCGTCCTGCGCGCGATTGCTGCCGAAGAAACATATCGGTTTCGCGGATCCCGGCGGGTGACCCGATTTCGTAGAAACGCTCGTGAACTTCGAAGCCGGCGAGAAGACCGCGGCTCACCAGGTCTCGATAGAGATCAGCCAGGTCGAAAGTGCGGCTCGCCGTCCAATCATGCACGACGCTCGCAGCGAGAATGCCCAGACCATAGTCGAGATGGAGCATCGTCGGCGTTCTATCGACTTTGTCGTAACCACTGATCGCCCCGTCGACGAATTCGACGTTGCTGGTGTCCCACCGCCCGGCGTTGCGAAACACCGTCATCAGCGCGGGCAACCCGGCGCGTTCGAACGCTTGCTCGATCGGGGCAAACGGAGTCGGCAAGTAGCTGTCGCCATACATCACGAAGAACCGGTCACCCAGCAACGGCAATGCTTTGCGGAGGGCGCCGCCGGTGCCGAAAAGTCTGTCCCCGTCGAAGGAATACCGCACATTGCAGCCGAAGGTTCCACCATCGCCGACATATGCCTCGATTTGCTCACCGAAATAGCCCGCGCAGATGACGATTTCGCTAACCCCTTGGTGAACCAGAAGCCGCAACTGGTGAGCGACGAACGGCTCGCCCGCGACCTCGATCATCGATTTCGGTGTGGTAATCGTGGCCGGCCGAAGTCGCGTCGCCAACCCGCCCGCCAGCAGGGCCAATGCCGGCCGGCGCTCAGATCCGGCTGGCTCTGGCATCCTCGATCAGCGCCAGCAGCGAGACCCGCAACGCGTCGCGGCTGCCGCGACGGCAGGTCCAGCCGAGGCGGCGAATGCGATCGGTGTTGAGCCGCACCACAGGGACGTCGCCCTTCCAGCCGCGATCTCCGCCCGAATACTCGACGCGCGGCGCAGCCGGCAAACCCAAGCATTCGACCGCAAGCTCGGCGATCTCGGTAACGGTGATGTAGTCGCCGGTCGCTACGTTGTACGTATCGAAATCAGCAGGTGAATACCGCGCGGCGTGCAGCACGGCGGCGACGATGTCGGAGACGTGGATATAGGACTTGCTTTGGCTGCCGTCGCCCATCACGGCAAGCCGGCTCGGGTCGGCAAGCAGCCGCCGCACGAAGTCGAAGCCGACGCCATGGGTCTGCCGCGGACCCACCACGTTGGCAAAACGAAAAGCGCAGCCAGTGAGACCGAACATCGCGCAGTAAGCAGCGATCAACGCCTCGCCCGCCAGCTTGCTTGCGCCGTAGGTCGAGATCGGCAGCAACGGCCCGTAATCCTCATGCGCCTCCAGCGCGCCGAGGTCGCCGTAGACCCCGCTGCCCGACGCGTACAATATGCGGCGCGCCCCGATCTGACGCATTGCCTCGACCACATTGTTGGTCAGCAAGGTTCCCTGATAGAAATCGACTTCCGGCTCCGTCGCGGCGCGCGCGATATCCGGGTTCGAGGCGAGGTGAATGACGACATCGTGCCCGGCCATCGCCTCAGCGAGCCGGGGCAGATCACCGACATCGCCCCGCATCACCCGCAGTCGCCGATCGTTCGAATGCTGTTCGCTGTGCCACTCCCGGCCCGACGAGAAATTATCGAACAGCGTGACCGCAGCAACACTACGGTCGCTGAGCAAATGGTCAACGAAATGGCTGCCGATAAAGCCGGCGCCGCCGACGATAAAATAACGATCGCCAAGGTCGGGACGTTTAACTAACTCGGACATCGGCGTCCATTATCGAGGTCGCTCTCCAAGTACCCTTTTATATCGTTTGCGACGGTGACACATTATGGCTTGAATGCAAAGGGGGCGAAAACGGAGAGCGCCTGGCGGACTTCCATCGGCGAACCGATGCTCCACACCTTGTGGATCAAAAGCACATAGTGGCTGACAAGAATGCCGAGCACGCACAAGCCCATAGCCGCGATGTGCAGTCGCTTGCGCCACACTTCGGACGACTCGGCCGCGGTGAGAGAAATGGAACGATATCCGACGACCGCGGCTAATGTCATAAACGGCGCCAAGTCGAAGCGATAGCGCAGGGCAAGACCACTCGCCATAAATATCATCGCGACAGCCGAGGCGTTGCCGGTCAGCGCAAGGCGCATGATCGCCACGCCGTCGACCGGCAGCTGCGGCCTCGTCCAGAGGCGGTAAAGGCCGATGCCGGCGAGGAGGATGGTGAGCGGGTTGGTGAGGAGCGGGATGATCGGCGGCGCCTCGATGGCGACGTACCGGGCCTGAAGATAAGCGCCGAACGGCGGCACGCTCTTCAGCATATAGGGAATGCCAGTCGCATAATAGAGCGCTCCGATCCATGTCCGACCGAGGTTCAAGTCCCCATAATTCTCAAGCGCGGCAAGACGGGTGGGATTATGTCAAATCCAGTAGTTGTAATGGAAGTCGCCGAAACTGAGCGGATTGCCCCAGCGTTCGAAATTGACCACGCTAACCGCGACACCAAGGAGCCCGAGCACGGCGATCGGCCATAAGACAGACCGGTCGCGCAGCAACGCTGCTATCGCCGCCCCAATGCCTCTCGGGTTCGCCGACAATCGCCGCTCGCCTCCATGGCGGCGCCACGCTGTCCACATGACCAAAAGCACCGTGCCGAGATACAGCGCCACGCCGATCGTCGGCCGGGTATTGATCGCCAGCCCGGCAAGAACCGCCATCGACACCAGATCGCGGCTGCGAAGTCCGCCCCCGCCAAGGGCAGCCCGCAGGACGATCAAGTTGAACGCCGCAGCCATGGCCGCCGACCACAAGATCGGTTCCTGATAGATATAGGCCGTCCCAAGAATATAGAGCTGCGGACCACTAAACACCGTCGCCGCCGCCATCACCGTAAGAGCCCAGGGCGCCCGGTTCCCAGGCGGGAGACTGTTATGGGCAATCAGCAGCATCCGCAATTGCAGGGCAACAAAGATGACCACTGCCGTCAAGCAAGAAGCCCTGGCGAGCTCGACCGTCGCAACATCGGTGAAGGGCATTGCAACAAGTCGTAGCAGCGCGGGAAATATCCCGAAATACGAATATGTTTTTCCGTTGCGGGTGAACGCTTCGTAATCAATCGCGCTCCAATCGACCGTGAATTCGCCGTGCAGCAGATGCACCAGCATGTTGTCGAAGACTCGGTCGAACATCTCCGGCGCAAAAAGCTCGAAGGTGCCGTTGCTCAGCAGAAACAGGTAATAGACGGCGATAATCCCGAGCAGGCCGGCAAAAACCGTCCGACGGGACAGTAACGCGCCGACCCGCTCCCCATGATCGACCCGGGCAGCGTGGACGTCAAATTTCACCATGGTCGTGTCAACCCTATGCAGGGTTGATTGACAAACTGGAAAAGGCGGGGCGACGGATTGATGCTACGCCGGAACACAGGCTTATGACGTTCCCCGATTTTGCCGCTTGGGGCCGCCGAGCGCCGCTGCCTTCGGCCGGGGATGTTGACCGGGCAGGATACCGGCGCAAATCCCGCCAACGGGATGCGAGTGAGCCAGCCTAAGGCGTGTGCTTCGACAGGAACTCCCTGACACGGGCCTTTGCCGGCGTCAGCGCCGGTTCGGTCTTCCACTCCGCGATGAACTCGCAGTTCGGCAGCAGCTTCGAGAGCTCCTCCGAAATCGGCCAAGGATGCGCCTCATCGTTGCCAGCCAAGACCATGCACGGCGTTCGCACCGTCTTTACGAAGTCGCGGTCGGCGCAATAAACGAAGCCCGGAGCATAGAGGTTCCGGCAAAACGCGTCGAGCACCGGCTGGGTGGCTTCCGGGTGGTCGGTCAGCGTTTCAGCCCAGCCGTCGAACCGGGCAGGGCGGCCAGGCGCCATCGGGCCGACGCGTCCGATCGGCTGCGCCAAAACCGCACTGGCGATGCGCTCGGGTTGCTTTTTGAGCATGTTGATGATGAACGACCCCCCTATGCACTGGCCGTAGAGATGGCATTTGTCGATACCGAGGTGATCGAGAAGGGCGATGTGATCGGCGGTGTAACTACCCCAACCGTCCTGCGCGGTGATCGGAGCGGAAGACTCGCCGCCGGCGTTGCGCTGATCCATCGCGACCACGCGGAAATTGGCCGCGAACTCTGTGGTGGGGTTGATCGGCGCTGAAGGCTGGCCCCAGACTGCGATTACCGACTGCAGGCCGGCGGGGGCGAAGGTGAGGATCGGAAACCCGTGGCCGAACTCCTCGTAATAGATGTGAGCGCCGTGATGATCGAAACTCGGCATATCGGCGTCCTTTCATGATGGAGCAAATTCGCCCAACCCGATTTCCCGGCAAGACAGCCGGTATTCGCACCGCGGTCAATGCTGAATGCAGCACCGGACACTCCGGGATCAGGCTGGCGTTGGCGCCTCCGGGTGGAGCAATCCGGCGTCGCGAAGGTCCGTCCACAATCGAGACGGGATCGGGTGGCGCAGCAGTTCCAGATTGGCGTGAAGTTCGTTGACGTTGCGCGGGCCTGGAATGACCGCGGCCACCACAGGATGAGCGAGCGGGAATTGCAACGCCGCCGCCGCAAGTGGCACCCTATGGCTGTCGCAGACTGCTCTGATGGCATCGACCCGCGCTACGATCTCGGGCGGCGCGGTCCGGTAATTCCAGGTTTCGCGCCCGGCGAGGATCCCGGAGTTCAACGGCCCGCCAACCACGATCGATGTGCCGGCCTCTAGGCATTTCGGCAGTAAGTCATCAAGCGGCATCTGTTCGAGCAAGGTATAGCGGCCGGCGAGCAGGAACGCGTCCCAGGCGCCCCACTCCATGGCCTCGAGCAAGACCTCGCGTTCGTTGACCCCGATGCCGATCGCCTTCACTGCGCCGCCGCTTCGCAGGCTTTCGAGCGCGCGATAGCCGCTGTCGCGCAATGTATGCATCAGCCGTGGATGAGCCTCGTTGCCGTGCGTCATTGTGCCGATGTCATGCACGTAGAGGATGTCGATCCGCGCCAGACCGAGCCGCTGCAGACTGTCCTCGAACGAGCGCATGATCCCATCGTACGAATAGTCGTAAATCGGATCGAATGGCATCTGGGGTCCATGTTCCCCGGCCTCGGCAGGCATCGGGTGCGGACGGAGCAGACGTCCGACCTTCGTCGACAGCACCCATTCGTCGCGCGGTTCCCCACGCATCGCATCGCCGACGAAACGCTCGGCCCGGCCAAAACCGTAATAGGGTGCGGTGTCAATATAGCGCACCCCGGCCGACCAGGCGGCGTGCACGATGGCTTCGGCTTCGCGGCGGCTGACCTCGACGCGACTACCCCCGAGGGTCGCGCAGCCGAGACCCAGCGCCGTGACTTCGAGCGAGGTCCGTCCGATCCTGCGCTTCTCGAAAACAGGCATCGTGCTATCTCCCATTCTCCGCATATGTCCTGTGGCGCCGATCATACTCTACGGTATGACAAGCTACGATTAACCCCGAAGGAGCGAGGCTCTCCCCGGCCATCAATGATTGCGCGCAGCTTCGTATTCCCGGTATCTGATATTCAAATTCGTTAGACGATGACGAAGATTTACGTCGATGCCGATGCATGTCCGGTGCGCGAGGAGGTTTACCGCGTGGCGGCGCGCCTTCGCATCGAGGTATTTGTCGTCTCCAACGGCTCGCGTCCGATCCGGCCGCCGGCCGCCCCAAATGTGAGCATGGTTTTGGTCGTCGACAGCGCGGACGCGGCCGACGACTGGATAGCAGAACGCATCACCGCTGAGGACGTCTGCGTTAGCTCCGACATTCCGTTGGCGTCACGTTGCCTCAAGAAAGGGGCGCGGGTCGTCTCCTTTACCGGCACGCACTGGACGCTGGCGAATATCGGCAATGCTCTCGCCGGTCGTGAAATTTCTCGGCACCTACGGGAACTTGGAACGAACACCCGCGGGCCAGCCCCGTTTACCAAGCGGGATAGGTCCCGGTTTCTCAGCGCGCTCGATACCGCCCTGCAGGCCGCATTGCGAGAGGCGGTTCGCTGACCGGCGCCGTCCCGATCGGCCCGACCTGGCCCGGGACTCAAACCGTCGACGCAACTTGCTTCATCCCGGTCTCCGAGGCGCGCACGATAATATCGAGTAGGCGATGGCGGGCGACAGCCGCGTCGAACCCGGGTCTGGCAGGTGTGCCGTTGCGGATGCTTTCGGCCAGTCCGACGTAAAGCTGCGCGACATTGTACGGAGAACCCGGGGGCACCCCGTCCGGAACCCAGCGGTATTTGCCAGGAACCGGCAGGTCGGCGAGTGCAGCGCCCTCGCCCTGCGCTCCCTTCACGGTCAGCTCTTGGCGCTGCATCGAGGTGTGCGATGTGGCGGCGAGTACGAGATCGCCCGCTTCCCCGTGAATCTCGAACAGGAAGTCGGTCCCGCGCGCCATGCCGCCGCGGATCTGGAATGACACGACCGCTCTATCCCCGATAATGCCATTGACGACGAGTTGGTCGGGCGCGGTCTTCGCGACGATCTCGCCGGTTGCTTCGAGCGGGATGTGGTCGCGCTGATTGACGACGAAAGCAGTAAGCTCGCGAAATTCGCCGAGGCAATGGCACAGCGCATCAACCGTGTGGCCCCCGGTAATCGTCAGTAGATTGGCGCCATTGGCCCGGTCGGCTTGGTAGGCGCGGTCGATTGTGGCTCCCCAATTCGGCGCACACGCGATCATTGTCGCCGCCCGAACCGGCCCGACATAGCCCTGGGCGACCAAATCCTTGACGTAATTGATCGCCGGAGACACTTGGCCCTGAAGTCCGACCGCATGACAGACCCCCCGGCGGTCGGCGGCATCGAGCATCCGCACCGCTTCGGCGGTATTGCGGCCGAGCGGCCACTCGCAATAGACGTGCTTTCCGGCCTCGATCGCGGCCATAACCGGCCGGTAATGATCGGGCACCTTGACGCTGACAGTGACTAGATCGACCTCGGGATGTTGCGCGAGCTTTTCCGAGTCGGAGAACGCCATCGGGATCCGGAAATGTCTGGCCGCGGCCTCGGCCGAACTCTTGCCGAGTCGTGCACACAGCAGCGATCTCAAATCCCGGAAGGGCTTGCAGGGCAGGGATATGCGCGATCGACGCAAATCCGCGGTTCGGAGTGACCCCGACGATGCCCACGCGGATCTTGCCGTTCGTTGCCATGAGGTTTCTCCCTAATTCCCGAGTTCTCGCCCAGCATCCGGAGCGGACGATCCGGCGTAACGGGCTCGCAGGTCAAGCGCATCGAACCGACATTTGAGGTCGGTCCGGCGAATTGCGCCGCGCCTTACGCCGGCTCTTGGACTAGGCTGCTGCCGCGCCCATTCGTTCCGCCTGCTCAGCCGGAGACGAGAGATGACACTGCCCGCATCAAGCCGCTTTGGGTTCACCGCCGATCTGAACATCTGCCGCATCCTCAATGGGATGTGGCAGGTTTCGGGCGCCCATGGCACCATTGACCCGGCCCGGGCAGTCGAAGAGATGTTCACCTATCACGACGCCGGATTCACCAGCTGGGACCTCGCCGATCATTACGGCCCGGCCGAGGATTTGATCGGCGAGTTCCGGCGCCGCTTCGGCACGAGTCGAGGAGCCGAGCGGCTGGCGGAGATCCAGGCTTTCACCAAATGGGTGCCTTATCCCGGCCGCATGACAAGGCGCGCCGTCGAGGACGCGGTCGGCGTATCGCGGCGCCGAATGGGTGTCGACTGTCTCGATCTGCTCCAGTTCCATTGGTGGGACTACGGTGACGCGGGCTACCTCGACGCGCTGAAGCATCTCACCGATTTGCGTGACGAAGGCCAAATTCGCCACCTCGCCTTGACCAATTTCGACACCGAGCGACTGCGCGTGATCGCAGATCACGGCATCGACGTCGTCTCGAACCAGGTGCAATACTCGCTGGTCGATCGCCGGCCCGAAACGCGGATGGCGCCGTTCTGTCACGATCACGGGATTACATTTCTAGCCTATGGCACTTTGCTCGGCGGGCTGCTGTCGGAGAAACATCTCGGCCGCGCCGAGCCGCAGCGATCCGAGCTCAACACCGCCTCCCTGCAGAAATACAAGAGGATGATCGACGCCTGGGGCGGCTGGGCCTTGTTTCAGGAACTCCTCGCGGTACTGAAAGACATCGCCGATAAGCACCAGGTGGGCGTCGCTAATGTCGGCGTCCGCTATGTCCTCGATCGTCCGTCAGTCGCCGGCGTGATCGTCGGCGCCCGGCTCGGCGTCGCCCAGCACCTGGACGACAATGCGCGCGTCTTCGGCTTTGCGCTCGACGACGGCGATCTGGCGTTGATCGAGGCGGTTCTCGCCAAATCGCGCGACTTGATGACGGTAATCGGCGATTGCGGCGACGAATACCGCTAGCCCATGGGAGCCGATGGCCGCGATCGAATAGGGACAGGAGACGGTGTGAGCGTCATTCCGTTCGAGCAGCCCGGTGTTCGTGGCTTTCTGCATCGGCCGGAGCGCACGGGTGCGCATGCGTTGGTGCTGACCCACGGCGCCGGCGGCAATTGCCGCTCACCGTTATTGATCGCGTCCGCCGAAGCCTTTTGCGCCGAGGATGTGGCGGTGTTGCGCTGCGATCTGCCGTTTCGCCAGCGACGGGCGACCGGGCCGCCGTCTCCGTCGACGGCCGCCGCTGACCGCGAGGGCTTGCGACACGCTGTCGAGGCGATGCGCGGCCTCGTGCCGGGGCAGATATTTCTCGGTGGGCAATCCTATGGCGGACGCCAAGCGACGATGCTCGCCGCGGACGAACCCGAGATAGCGTCGGCGCTGCTGCTGTTCTCCTACCCGCTGCATCCGCCGGGTAAGCCTGACCGGTTGCGCATCGAGCACTTTCCCCGGCTGCGCGTCCGGGCGGTATTCGTCCACGGTGCCAGCGATCCGTTCGGCTCGCCCCAAGAGTTACGCTCGGCGGTTTCGCTGATCCCGGCCCATATCGAGATTATCCCGATAGCAGGCGCCGGTCATGATCTGAAGCGCGGGCGTTTTGACTTTGGGCCGGTGGTCGCCGCGCTGCTGGCGCAACCCGCAGTTTGAGGATCGGGGTTCAGGCCTTCCGTCGCCGCTCGGTCTCGGCCGGCGCAGCCGGGGCTTCCGCCTTGGCTTTACGGCGTTTCGCGGCAACCGGCACCACCGGCTGAGCCTCGGGCTCGGCCTTCGCACCCCGCCCGCCCGATACCGGCAGCAAGAGCGGCGGCTGCCGCCGGTCGGCAGACGGCCGCGGCCGCTTGGCCGATGATGCAGCGGCGGTCCTTTGCGGGGCGGAGGCCTCCTCGCGGGCGAGGCTGCGCTTTAGCGCGTCCATCAAATTGACCACCTTGGGTGGCTCTTCGATCGACTGCGACGATTCCGCCACCTCCCCCTTTAGCTTGCTGTCGACCAATGCGCGTAACGCGTCCTGATAGCGGTCGTGAAACGCAGCCGGCTCGAACGTGCCGGATTTGCGCTCGATGATGGTCTCGGCGAGGGCCACCAGATCCGGGTCGATCTGCTCTTCCTGTTTATGGGCAAATTCCGCCGGGCGAACTTCGTCGCTGCTGCGCAGCTGCGACATCAACAGCCCTTCGCCGCGCGGTTCGACCAGAACCGGCCGTTCGCGGCCTGACATCGTGATGCGGCCTAGGCCGACCTTGTTGGTGTGCGCCATCGCCTCGCCGATCACCCGGAAGGTTTCGGCCGCGAGATCACCCTCGGGATAGACGTAATAGGGGGCATCGAGATAAAGCGGATCGACCTCGTCGCGGCTGACAAAGCGGTCGAGATCGATGATCTTCGACGACTCGACCTGCAATTCCTTCAACTCGTCTTCATCGATCGTAACGTAGCGGTCGCGATCGAATTCGTAACCTTTGACGATCTGGTCGCGGCCGACTTCTTCGCCGGTCTTGGAGTCGACAAGACGCTGCGAAAGCCGGTTTCCGGTCTTTGAATTGAGCTGATTGAGCCTGATCCGCTTCGCTTCGGTCGTCGCCGGGGTCAGATAGACCGGGCAGGTGACGAGAGAAAGACGCAAAAACCCGCTCCAACTCGCGCGCGGCATGCCGATCTCCTATATTGCCGCCTTAGAATGCACATTATGTGGCGCTCCGCAACGTCGCGGCCAGCGTCAACCAAACGTCAACGCTTCCACCGATCGATCGCTCCCATGGCGCTCACCGAGTACAGACGCAAACGCGATTTCGCGAAGACGCCCGAGCCGGCAGGCGTCGTGGCGCGCAAGAGTGCAGCGCGGCCGCTGTCGTTTGTGATCCAGAAGCATGCCGCGCGCCGGCTGCATTACGATTTCCGGCTCGAGCTCGACGGTGTGTTGAAGAGCTGGGCGGTGCCGAAGGGTCCGAGCCTCGATCCTGCCGAAAAGCGCCTGGCGATCCATGTCGAAGACCACCCGCTGGAATATGGCGGGTTCGAAGGGGTCATTCCCGAAAAGCAATACGGCGCCGGGACTGCGCTAATCTGGGATCGCGGGACCTGGACCCCGGTGGAGCCCGACCCGGAAGCGGCCTATGCCAAGGGCAATCTCAAATTCGTGCTCGATGGCGAGAAATTGCACGGCAAGTGGGCGTTGGTGCGGATGGGCGGAAAACACGCCGGCCGGCACAACGAGAACTGGCTGCTGATCAAGGAGCGCGACGCCGCGGCGATGCCGCAGAGCGGTGACGCGATCGTTGCCGACAACCCGTGCAGCGTCGCCACCGGCCGCGCGCTTGAAGAGATCGCCGCCGATCGCGATCGGGTCTGGGGACCGAACGGCGAAGAACGGGGCCTCGCGGTGGCCGAACCGAAGCCCCAAGCCCGGATCGCGCGCGTTCCCGGGGCCAAAAAGGGGCGGATGGCCGCCGACCCCAAGCCGCAACTGGCGACCGCGGCCGACCAGGCGCCGGACGGACCCCAATGGTTTCACGAGATCAAATATGACGGCTATCGGCTGCTCGTCCGGGTCCGCGACGGAAAGGCGCAGCTATTGACACGCAACACGCTCGATTGGACGGGAAAGTTTCCGGCGCTTGCCGCGAGGCTCGCCGAGCTGCCTCTTACCGCCGCGCTGATCGACGGCGAGATCGTCCATCTCGAAGCGGACGGCACGACCGATTTCGGCCATCTGCAGGACGCGATCTCCAACGAACGCACCGATCCGCTGGTTTTCTACGCGTTCGACTTGCTTCACCTCGATGGCTACGACCTGACCGGGGCTGCGCTCGAAGACCGCAAGGCGCTGCTGGCCGAACTGGTTCCGCCCCACTCCACTGGCATGCTGCGCTACAGCGATCACCAGGTCGGCCGCGGCCCCGAACTGCTTCGCCACGCTTGCGGCTATGGCCTGGAAGGCATCGTTTCCAAGCGCCGCGACCGGCCCTACCGGCCGGGGCGCAGCAACGATTGGGTCAAGGTCAAATGCGTCAACCGCGACGAGTTCATCGTAATCGGCTTTACCGAGCCCGCCGCCGGCCGGCGCGGCCTGGGCGCCCTGCTGCTCGGCTATTATGACCCAAGGGGCAGCCTGCATTATGCCGGCCGCGTCGGCACCGGCTTCGCCGACGCCCAACTGTCGGCGCTCAGGGCGCAGCTCGAACCGCTCGCGCGCGCTAACGCCCTGGTCACCGCGTTGCCTAAGGGCGCGTCGCTCAAGGGGGTGCACTGGACCGAACCGGCGCTGGTCGCCGAGGTGCGCTATGGCAACTGGACGGCCGACAAGGTGTTGCGGCACGCGACGTTCCTCGGGCTGCGCGAGGACAAGAGCGCAGCCGAAATTGTGCGGGATACCGATATGCCGGCGCCGACCGTCCCCGCAGCGGCGGCAAAGCCGGTGACTGCGCGGCGCACTGCCCGCGACGGCAGCACCGAATTCGAAGGGGTGAGGCTAAGCAATCCCAATCGCGTCCTCTATCCGGCGGAGGGCATCACCAAACTCGATCTGGCGCGCTATTACCGCGACAACCGCGACTGGGCATTGCCCGAGCTGGTGCAACGGCCGTTGAGCGTGGTGCGCTGCCCGACCGGCCTCGGCGGAGAGACTTTCTTCCAGAAGCACGCCGGCGCCGGCACGCCCAAGGCGATCGTGCCAATAAAAATCGATGGCGAGACTCACCTCGCGATCAAGGATTTGGCCGGGCTGATCTCGCTGGTCCAGATCGGCGTGCTCGAAATCCACCCCTGGGGCTCGACCGTCGACAATGTCGAGCAGCCCGACCGGATCACCTTTGATCTCGACCCGGATATCGGCCTGCCCTGGTCGCAGGTTACCGCCGCCGCGCTCGAAATCCGTGACGCGCTCGAGGGCTTCGGGCTGCAGAGTTTCGCCAAGACCACTGGCGGCAAGGGATTGCATGTCGTCGTCCCGCTGACCCCGGAACTCGACTGGGATCAGGCCAAGAGCTTTACCAAGGCGGTCGCCGATCGCATCGCCGGGCAATACCCGGAGCGCTACACCACCAACCAGTCGAAGCGGGCGCGGCAAGGCCGTATCTACATCGATTATCTTCGCAATGCCCGAGGCGCCACCGCGATCGGCGCCTATTCCACCCGCGCGCGGCCGGGCGCGCCAATTGCGACCCCGCTGTTCTGGCGCGAGGTCGAGGACGGGGTCCGGCCCGAAGGCTTTACCGTCGCGACCATTCCCGACCGCCTGGCGGCGCTGAAATCGGACCCTTGGGCCGAGATCGACGCGGTACGGCAGACGATCACTCGCGCGGTACGGGGTAAGCTCGGCATGTGAGCCCAGCTTTGCCCGCAGGTTGCTGCTACGCGCCGACCCAGCTCAGGTAATCCTTGGTCAGCGCCGCGACCGCCGCTTCGTAGAGGCGCTTTCCCGCTTCGGGAGTCGCCAAGGCCGAGTTGGAGCCGATGCGGCCGTCTGGAAAATTGCGGCGATAATCCGCCGCGTCGGAGAAGTCGCCGCGCGGCGCGATGACCGGGTCGAGCGTCGCCGATTTGATCGCCTCGGGATACGCGAACTGAGTAACCGCTACCTCGCTCGGCGTCGCGTGGCTGCCCTCGGCGTCCCCGTATAGCTCTTTGGCCAACTGCCCGACGCCCTGGCCCTGCCACCAGTTTCTGAGCCGGCACTTGACCGGCACAAGGCTCCCCGCCGGCGATAGGCTGCGCGCCGCGTAGATCTCGGAAAACGCGGCGGTGACCGTGGCTATGTTCCCGCCATGCCCGTTGACGAAATAGAAGCGCTCGAAACCATGCTGCGCCAGGGATTCGACCATGTCGCGCAGTACTGCGATCAAGGTGCTCGGACGCAGACTGATCGAGCCGGGAAAAGCCATGTGGTGCTGGGCCATGCCGACCCCGATGGTCGGCCCGACCAACGCCGGTGCCGCCTCGCCGATGCCGCGGGCGACGATTTCGGCGCAGATCGCATCGGTGCCGATCACCCCGATCGGGCCATGCTGCTCGGTCGAGCCGATCGGCAGGATGATGCCGTGGCTCGTCTGGAGATAGGCCTCGACCTCCGGCCAAGTCTGCAAGTGCAGCTGCATCTTCTCCCCCTCCTCTCCCTGCTGCCGCCGTGGCGCTATTCGACAGACGACGAGGACTTTGCCTCCATACCCACATACTCGTCATCACCGGGCTCGTCCCGGTGACCCACGCCCTTCCGCCGCGACCCAAGCCGTGGATGGCCGGAACAAGTCCGGCCATGACGGGCTACAGCTGCTGCCGACGGCTAGCCCGACCCTGCCGCTTTCGGCCGCTCGCGCGGACCGGCGAAGGCGGTGACGACGCCGTGCAAGGTGCGCAATTCCTGCTCGGTGCATCGTGCGCGCTGAAACAGGCTGCGCAGATTGCGCACCATGCTCGGGCGGCTTTCGCGGTTGCGCAGAAAGCCGTTCCGGATCAGCTCCTCTTCGAGATGCTCGAAAAAATTCAGCAGCTCGTCCTTGGTCGCCGGGCGGCTGCAGCCCGGTGTGCAGCGTCTCGGACGGCGCCTCGGCGCCGGCGGTGAACCATTCGTAGCCGACGATCATCACCGCCTGGGCCAGGTTCAGCGACGAAAAGCCGGGGTTGAGCGGCACCGTCAGCACCGTGTCGGCAAGCGTTACGTCATCGTTCAGGAGCCCGGTGCGCTCCGGCCCGAACAGCACGCCGCAGGCTTCGCCAGCCGCCAGTCGGGCATGCATCTCGCCCGCCGCCTGGCGCGGCGTGACCTCGCGCCGGACCATGCCGCGGTCGCGCGCGGTTGCGGCATAGACATGGACGAGATCGGCGATCGCGGCCGGTACGCTCGGATAGAGCCGCGCCCGGTCGAGCACGACATCGGCGCCGCTCGCCGCGGCGATCGCTCTGTCCGAGGGCCAGCCGTCGCGCGGCCGCACCAGCCGCAGATCGTCGAGCGCGCAGTTCATCATCGCCCGCGCCGCGGTGCCGATATTCTCGCCGAGCTGCGGCTCGACCAGGATGATCGCCGGCCCGCCCGCCACCGCCTGGCGGCGATGATCGGTCCCGGCCATGGTCAGTCCTTGCGCCACCAGGTCGTGGTGCCGTCCGGCTTGTCTTCGAGCAATATGCCCTCGGCCGCGAGTGTGGCGCGAATGCGATCGGCTTCGGCGAAGCGGCGCTGGCGGCGCGCCGCCGCACGCAGCCCGATCTGCTCCTCGATCCGCTTGGCATCGGCCTGGGCGCTGCCGCGCAGCCAGTCGAATGGGTTGTCTTCTAGCAGGCCCATCAGCCGGCCGCCTCGCTCGAGAGCCCGCTGCAAAGCCGAGCGCTCGGCATCCGAACTCGTCCGGTTGATCGCGCCGGCCAACTCGTACAGACGGACCAGCGCGAGCGGTGTGTTCAGATCGTCGTCAAGCGCATCTTGCACCGGCTGGAATGCCGCATCGGCTTCGCCGAACCGCTCGAACACCGAATCCCATGACAGGGTCAGCGCCCGGTAAAAGCGGTCGAGACTCTGCCGCGCCTGGTGCAACTTCTGGTCGGTCCAATCGAGCGGGTCGCGGTAATGGCTGCCGAGCAAGGCGAGGCGGATGACCTCGCCCGGCGCTTCACCCAACGCATCCCGCACGGTAATGAAATTGCCCTCCGACTTCGCCATCTTGGCGCCGCCGACGGTCAGCATGCCGTTGTGCATCCAGTAGCGCGCGAAATCCTGGGGGCCGCGCCCGTCATGGGCGCAAACGCTCTGCGCGATCTCGTTCTCATGGTGCGGAAAGATCAGATCGAGCCCGCCGCCATGGATATCGAAGGTCTCGCCCAGGGTATTCTCGCTCATCGCCGAGCACTCGATGTGCCAGCCCGGCCGGCCGCGACCCCACGGGCTCGTCCCACCCCGGCTGTTCGTCGGCTGGACGGCTTCCACAGCACGAAATCGCCGGGGTCTTCCTTGTAGGGCGCGACCTCGACCCGGGCGCCGGCGATCATGTCGGCCCGGCTGCGCCGCGACAGCGCGCCGTACTCGGCGTAGGAGGCGACCCGGAACAGCGCGTGACCCTCGGCCGCATAAGCATGGCCTGAGGCGATCAGCCGCTCGATCATCGCGATCATCTGCGCGATGTATTCGGTCGCGCGCGGCTCGATATCGGGCGGCAGATTGCCGAGCGCCGTCATGTCCTCATGGAAGATCGCTGTTGTGCGGCGGGTCAGCGCGTCGATTGCCTCGCCGTTTTCGCGGGCGGCGGCGATGATCTTGTCCTCGACATCGGTGATGTTGCGGACATAGCGCACGTGTCCGGCCGCCGTAAGTGTGACGCAGCACCCGATAGAGCAGATCAAACGCCACCACGGCGCGGGCATTGCCGATATGGGCGAAGTCGTAGACCGTCGGCCCGCAGACATACATGCGGACGTTATTCGGATCGAGCGGTTCGAACGCCTCCTTGCGGCGCGTCAGCGAGTTATAGAGAACGAGCGGCATAGGAAGCGGGTTAGCAGATTGCGCGCCGCCGGTCCATGCGATCCGGAATCCGAATTCGACGGGACTTTTCCGCCGCCATCATTGACCGCTGCGGACGGTAATGTCCGCCCAAATCCCTGGAGTGAGACGGGCTTGTCAGTTATCGAGTTCTGGTTTACTTATCCGACCAAATCGTAGTCCGGGCCAGAGAGCGATGATCACGGTTGGCACATTCGAGGCGAAGACGCATTTGTCGGCATTGCTTGACCGCGTTATGGCGGGCGAGGAAGTGGTCATCACCAAACACGGCAAGCCGATCGCTCGGCTGGTTGCTGCGCACCGCATCGATCAGGCTCGGGCGAATGATGCCTTCGCAAAGCTGAAAGCGCTGCGCAAACGCACAACACTTGGCGGCCTCTCATGGAAAGAACTGCGCGACGAAGGGCGTCCGTGACTGCCGCTGTCGTTGATTCCTCAATTGCGCTGACTTGGTGTTTTGAGGACGAAGCGTCGCCTGAAACCGACCGGCTGTTCGAGCGCGTTCGTGACGATGGCGCCATCGTTCCGGGGCTTTGGCATCTGGAAGTTGCCAACGTCCTCCTCCAGGCCGAACGGCGCGGCCGGATTGGCCGGGCGGATGTCGCGCGGCGGCTCAGGCTGATCTCGGACTTGCCAATTGCGACCGACCAGGAGACGACGCCCCGCGCTTGGCGCGAGACCCTGTCGTTGGCGCGAGCCGAAAATTTGACCGCTTACGATGCGGCGTATCTCGAACTCGCCGAGCGTCGTGGTCTGCCGCTGATGACGAGAGACAACGACCTGGGTGCTGCTGCGAAGCGATTGGGTGTTATCGTGTTCCCGTGAGCCGTACATGATACGACGAGGCCATCAGGCTGCGGCGCGGCAAGGAGGGAAACCATGAAATTCGGCATTTTCTACGAGCTGCAATTGCCGCGTCCGTGGGAAGCGGGTGGCGAGTTGCGCCTCTACCAGAACGCGCTCGACCAGGTCGAACTGGCCGACCGCCTCGGCTATGACTATGCCTGGGAGGTCGAGCATCATTTTCTCGAAGAATATTCGCACTCGCCGGCTCCCGAGGTGTTTCTCGGCGCCGCGAGCCAGCGCACCAAGCAGATCCGTCTCGCCCACGGCATCATGCAATTGACGACAAGCCCGCCGGCGCGGGTCGCCGAGCGCATCGCCGCGCTCGATCTGGTCAGCCGTGGCCGGGTCGAGTTCGGCATGGGCGAGAGCGCCAGCAGCACCGAGCTCGAACCGTTCGGCCGTGCCTTCGAAGAGAAACGCGCGGTGTGGGAAGACGCGGTGCGCGCGATCATCCCGATGTTCAAAGACGGCGGCTGCGAATACCACGGGACCTATTTCGATTTCCCGTTACGCAATGTCGTGCCCAAGCCGGTGCAAAAGCCGCATCCGCCGCTATGGTGCGCCTGCTCGCAATTGGAGACGATCGAAATGGCTGGGCGCCGCGGGTCTGGGCGCGCTCGCCTTCCAGTTCCTTAGCGCCGAGGCAGCGCACGCTTGGGTCCACGCCTATTACAACGCCTTCACCAAGCGCCAGGAGAAGCTCACCGACTACGTAACCAACCCGAATTTGGCGCTGACCAGCTATTTCATGTGCGCCGCGACCGACGAGGAGGCGCGCCGCCGCGCCGACGGCATTCCATTCTTCCAGTTCGCCTTGCGTTTTTATGGCCTCAGCGCGACCCGCGAGCGGCCCAAGCCGGGCGAGGTCAACCTGTGGGACGAATACGAAAAGTGGAAGCGCGCCAATCCCGAAGGCCTCGCCCGCGCGCTGTCCGGCGGGCTGATCGGTTCGCCCGAGACGATTCGGCGCAAGCTCAGTCGGTTCGAGACCTCGCATATCGACCAGGTCATCTTCCTGAACCAGGCCGGCAAGAACACGCACGAGCACATCTGCGAGAGCCTCGAACTGTTCGCCCGCGAGGTAATGCCCGAATTCCACGCCCACGAATCCGAGCAGCAGGCCTGGAAGCAGCAGGTCCTGAACCGCGAGATCGAGCTGGAAGAGATCGACACCGCCCCCTACCGCGACCGCTACGGCCCAAATTCGGTGCAAGTCACCCGCGCCCAGGCCGCGGAATAGCGGAGACTTCGATGTTCAGGCGGATCGACCATGTCGAGATCGTCACTGATCAGCCAGACCGGACGGAGAGTTTCTACACCGACGTGCTCGGGTTCAGGGTTAAAGCGCGCGATCGGATCGAGCGCTCCGGGCTCGGCGTGCCGATCGATCTCGTTTATTTGGAGCTAGGCGGCACCGTTGTCGAGCTGATCTGGTATGACGGCGTCACCGTCGATCCCGCGCCGCAACGGGAGCATCTCGGCTACCGCATGATCGCGCTCGAAGTCGACGACATGCAGCAGGCGACCGACTATCTGAAGCAAAAGGGGATCGAAATCGTCTGGGGCCCGAGAATTACCGAAACCTATGCGCGGGCTGAGATCCGAGACCCCAACGGGTTCCATATCGAGCTCAGGCAATGGTTTCGCTGATGCACGATTATATTGTGCAAGGGAGCCGAATACTTCTGGCGGCGGAACATCCTTGTGGCCCCTCATGTCGAGTAGGTCAGTCGACCCACTATCGCCGCATCGGCTGATTCGAGCAGCGCGTTCAGCAGCACGTTGCAGCCGGCGGTCAGGTCTGCGGGTTTGGCGTCCTCGATCTCGTTGTGGCTGATGCCGCCGACGCAGGGAACGAAGACCATCGCCGTCGGCCCGACCCTAGCCATGTAGACGGCGTCGTGGCCGGCGCCGCTGATGATGTCCTGGTGCGGTTGGCCCAGCGCGGCGGCGGCATTGCGCACCGCGGCTACCAGCGCCGGATCGAACGGAGTCGGCGGGAAATACCAGAATTCCTTGACCACGACTTCGAGCCCGCCGCTGGCTGCAGCGGCATCGTCGCAGGCTTGCCGCAGCTCGCGGTCCATCAAGCTCAGCACCGTGTCCTCGGGATGGCGGAAATCGACGGTAAGGAAAACCCGGCCGGGGATCGTGTTGCGCGAATTCGGGCTGACCTGAACAAAACCGACCGTGGCGCAGGCATAAGGCGCGTGCGCATGGCCGATCCGGTTCACTGCATCGATCATCCGTGCGGCGCCGACCAGCGCGTCGCGCCGCCGCGGCATCGGCGTCGGCCCGGCATGCGCCTCCTGGCCGGTGACGGTGATCTCGTACCAGCGCTGCCCCTGCGCGCCAGTCACCACCCCGATCGGTTTCCGAGCCGCTTCGAGGATCGGCCCCTGCTCGATATGCGCCTCGAAATAGGCGGCGACCTTATACCCGCCAACCGTCTCGGAGCCGGCGAAGCCGATCCGTTCAAGCTCCGAGCCGAGTGTCACTCCGGTGACATTGTCTGGCCGTTCGAGCCCGTAAGCGAGATCAAACACGCCGGCGAACACCCCCGAGCCGACCATTGCCGGCGAGAACCGCGAGCCTTCTTCGTTGGTCCAGGCGACGATCTCGATCGGCGCCTCGGTCTCGTAGGCCAGATCGTTGAGGGTGCGGACGATCTCGAGCCCGGCCATTACCCCATAGGCGCCGTCGAACCGGCCGCCGGTCGGCTGGGTGTCGAGATGGCTGCCGGTCACGACTGGCGCCAGCTTCGGGTCGCGGCCCGGCCGGCGGGCAAAGATGTTGCCGATCCGGTCGACCGTAACGGTGCAGCCGGCTTCTTCGCACCAACGGATGAACAGCCGGCGCGCCTCGCCGTCGAGATCGCTGGCGGCGAGCCGGCACACCCCGCCCTTTGCCGTGCCGCCAATCTGGGCCAATTCCATCAGGCTCGCCCAGAGCCGCTCGCCATTGACCTGAAGGTTCCGCACCCCGCCCTCTCACTGCGTAAGATCCAGGCCGCGCCAGCCCGCAATCCCTGACGATAACTCGCTGCCGTTCACGTCGCCAGCGGTGGCGGCGTATTTAAAGCGCACATGGGGTCTAGCGGCGGATCGGCCAGGCGAAGCTGAGTTCGTGCCCGTCGGGGTCGGTCAGATGGAAGAACCGCTCGCCCCATTCGGCGTCGCGCGGTGCGGTATCCGGCCGGCAGCCGGCGGCGACGAGACGGGCATGGAGCGCGTCGACATCGGAATCGTAGAAGATTATCCGTCCCCACCACGACCAGCGCCGTTCCGGCGGTTGCGCGATCAGGTTCAGAAACGCGCTGCCGGCCTTGAAGCTGGTGAAGCCGGCATCCTCGCCGCCGTAAAGCATCTCGAACCCCAACAGCCGATAGAAGCGAACGGCTCGCCGCATGTCGTGGGCGGCAAGTGTTATCGCGCTGATGCCGGTGATCATTACAGATCTCCATGGCGAGCCGGGGGTGTATCCTGGCCGGGACGGCAGGTGGAGAGACGGTCATGTATGTGGGGACGCAAATCAGGCCGCGGAACGATTCCGACTACAAGGTCTGGGCGCAGCTCGGCGTCACTCATGTTTGCGTCGACCCGCCGGGCAATCCGCATCATTGGAGCCTCGACGATCTGCGGCGCCATCGCGAGCACGTGGAGTCGTTTGGCCTATCGCTCGACATGGTCCAGCTCCCGATGTCGTCACGGCCGATCGAGGAGCAGGAGAGTCCGCACATCCTGTTGGCGAAGGAACCGGAAAGGCAGCGCGAGATCGACAGCATCTGCGCTCTGATCGAACGGCTCGCCGCCGCCGGCATCCCGGCCGCCAAATACAATCTGACCATCATCGGCATTCCCCGAACCGAGCGAGAGCCAGGCCGCGGAGGCTCGCGCAATGCCGCCTTTCGCTGGCGCCGCGCCGACCAGACCGCGCCGCCGGGTCAGGCCGGCATGGTCTCCGAGGACGCGTATTGGGAGCGGATCGACCATTTCCTCGCGGCAATCGTGCCGGTGGCGACCGAGACGAAGGTGCGCCTCGCGTGCCATCCGCAGGACCCCTACACGCCGCCCGGCTACCGTGGCGTAACCAGCGTGCTCGGTACAGTCGAGGGGCTGAAGCGGTTCGTGACGATGCATGAGAGCCCCTATCACGGGCTCAATTTCTGCCAGGGCACCGTCGCGGAGATGCTCGACGATCCGGCGCGCGAGATCTTCGACGCGATCCGCTGGTTTGGCGAGCGCGGCAAATTATTCAACGTGCATCTCCGCAATATCAAAGGCAGGAAGCTCGATTTCATGGAGGCGTTCCCGGACGAGGGCGACATGGATATGGCCCGCGCGATCGCCTGTTATCGCGATGTCGGCTATCCTACATGCTGATGCCGGACCACGTGCCGCAGATCGACGGCCGCGATCCCTCCGGCGTCGCCTTTGCCTATTGCTATGGCTACATCCAGGCCCTGCTCGACGCCCTGGCTCCCCGCGAGGCCGGCGCAGTCCGCTGACGGGCTGATCAACGCCCCGCACAGCATCACGCTTGCCAATCCTCGAACCGTAGGCCCGGCACTCGTCCAAATTCTCTCGTATTGTGCGTAACGAGGATCAGGTTTCGCTCCACCGCCTGCCCGGCGATCAGCATGTCATAGGTGCCGATCGGCGTTCCCCTGGAGGCGAGCAAGGCTCAAACCTCACCGGCTTGCCGGGCGTCCTCCTTGTCGAAATCGAGCACCACAAATTGGAGGGCATCGATCAGAGCTGAATTTTGGGCAGCCCGGCGGCTTCTGAACGCGCCATAATACAGCTCGTGCATGACGATCACTGAAATCGCCACATCGCCAGGATTTTCTCTTCGTGCGCGCAGCGCTGTCTTCGAGGTAGTCTCGTTCAACAGGGCAATGACTGCGTTCGTATCGAGAAGATAAGCCATTACCGAAACAATTCATCGAGCGCCGGGCGCTCCTGCGGCTTCGGGGGCTCGTTGACAGCTTCGACAAAATCGTCGTCAAGCTTGCCGACGATCGCATCCAGCCAAGTCCAATCATCCGCCGCCGGCTCGAGAATGACAGCATTGCCGCGTCGCCGAATGTGCACCTCATTGCCTTGAAAACGAAATTCCTTGGGAAGTCGCACGGCTTGCGATCGCCCCGACCAGAAAAGCTTCGCGGTTGCCATGACCGTTCCTTTTGCCAGATATCAATGATATATGGCGTCACGCTCACAACGTCCGCAAGGGCCCGGTGTAGCGGATGGTGCGAGCCCCGGCTTCGTCAACGCCTGCGCCGCGGCCACATAGGCGCTGATCGACCCACTGGCGCCGGCAAGCAGGTAACGTGCGATCAGGACAGAGCGACTAGCGAGGTCGGCACCGCACCGCGCAGCAGGGCTTTGCGGGCCTGCCATTGCTCGCCGCCTTCGAGGGTCTCGAGGAATTGGACTTCGCCGCCGGCGAACAAGGCGATCGGCAGGCCGTCGCGGTAGAGGAGCCGGTTGCTGGTAAGGGCGGCGAGCTTCGGCCCCGGGGTCAGGAGGCCGGCGAGGTTGAGCGGATCGGCGCCGGACACCGATACCCAGCCATCCGCAGCCGGTTTACGCCTGGTTTCGCGCAACAGGCCGATCGCCTCGGGCAGCGCGAATTGTTCGCCGGAGAAGCCGGCGACAAAGCGGCCGCCGCGGATCTCGCCGCGCGCTTCAAGCCGGCGATAGACTCGCAATAGATCGCGCCAGGGGGGCAGCCAGGCGGCCTCGCGCTCCAGTAGACGCCAAAACACCACACCGTAACGGCGCAGCAAACTGCGTGCTGCGTGTTCGATCGCCTCGCTCTGCGTCCCTCCTTGCGTCCGCCCGGCGCGGCCGGCAAGCGCCCAACGACCGGCGTCCTCCATGCCGAAGACCGCACCACGACGGCGCCGCCCGCTGCCGCCGGGCCGGCGCCGGTCGGACGGCATCAGCAATGCGCGCAGCCCGCCAAAGCTGTCCGAATTGACGAGGCCCAGGGCGACCAGCTCAGCCAGCGCCTCTTCGAGCTGCGGGCGCAGCAGGCCCGTATCTTCCACCAGCTCGTCGAAGAATGACGCACCCCGCTCCCGAATGCACGCGACGACCCGTTGCGCTTGGGAACTCGGTTGGATCGCGTCGTCAACCACCGAGAACGCTGCCCACAGTCGCGCTTGACGCCGCGGCAGAAGCGCAATAGGGGTCGTCCGTACCGGCGTTGCAGCTCGGCCGTTCCCATTCAGCCGCCCAGCGACAGGTCGCAGGCGCGCCCAGGCGATCCGTCCGGCGAGGCAGAGATCATCGAGCCAGGCTGGTTCATACTCGGCGATACGCGCCGGCAGGATCTCGGTTTCCCAGGCGCCGGCCGGCGCCTCGAACCCTTCGAGTTGGCCGACAATCGCTTCGACCGCGTCTGGCCCTTCCATTTGAGTGTCGGGCGCGACCCGTTGCCAGCCGAACAGAAAACGCAGGAAGTCGCGCGCGGCGACCGGCTCGATCTCCGCGCGCAACCGCTTGACCGTGTAGCGGTGGATGCGGGCGAGGAGCCGGCGCTCACACCATTCGTCCGCCATCACACCCGGCGTGAAGCGGCCGCGCATGGCGAAACCTTCGGCTTCCAGCGCGAGGAGCGGTATTGCGATTTCGTCGGGATCGAGCCCGAGCGGAGCCGCGAGCGCATTTTCGGCGACCGGTCCCAGGCCTTCTAGCCGACCACGCAGGATTTCCCTAAGCGCCTCGTCGCGCGACCAGCTTCTTTCGGCATAGGGGGCCGGAACACTAATGCTCGGGTCGGGCCTCGCCGTGGGCCAGAGTGCCTGGAACTGCGGTAGTCGCTCCACAGCGATCCAGACAGTCGCCGCAGGCAGCAGTCGCGTCACGCGGCGCTCCTGCGCAAGCTGCGTCAGCCAGTCGCCCCAGCCGGGCTGCACCTCGTCGGCGCTAAGGAAGCCGAGCCACACCAGCGCATCGTGCAACTCGTCCGCGTTCGCGGGGTCGGGCCAGGCTTCCTCCCGCACCCGTGCAATCGCCTCGGGATCGAGACGCCCGAGGTCGGCAGTGGTCTCCGGCGCCAGCCAGCGGCGGCTGATCACTGCCTGAGTGCGGCGCTCCTCCAATGGCGCGTCGTCGAGATAGGCGTAGGGCCGGGCGGACAGCACTTCGAGAGCGAGCGGCGACGGCTCGGTCAGATCTCGCGTCACGACCCGGATCTCGCCCGATGCGAGCCGGGCCAGCAGCTGCTCCAGACCATCGAGATCCATCGCATCGCCGAGACAATCGGCGATGGTTTGGCGGACCAATAGATGGTCGGGGATCTCGCGTTCGCCGACCAAATTCTCGGCGCAAGCGAGTTGGTCGGGAAAGATCGCTGCGATCAGGTCTTCGGCCTCCATGCGGGCAAGTTGCGCCGGCACCTTCTTGCCGCCGCGAAAGCGCGGCAACGCCAGCGCCACACCGGCAACCCAGCGCCACCGCGTCATGAACATCGGCGCGTCGAGCAAGGCCTGAATCAACAGCGGCCGGATGCTGGCCGGATGCAGGTAACGCTGCACCTCGCCCAGATCGAAGCTGTGCGCGGTGGTCAACGACAGCACGATGTTGTCCTCGGTCGCCGCCGCCTGTAGCTCGAAATTGAACTTGGTGCAAAAGCGCTTGCGCAGCGACAGCCCCCAGGCGCGGTTGATCCGGCTGCCATAGGGTGAATGGATGACCAGCTGCATGCCGCCGACCGCGTCGAAAAACCGCTCGAACACCAGCGTGTCGCGAGTGGGCAGAACTCCCAGCGCTGCGTAGGCCGAAGCCAAATATTCGACGAGCTGGCGTGCGGCAGGCTCGGCGGTGGCGACTTCTTCGATCAGCCAGCGAAAGGCGGTTTCGCCGGTCGAGTCGCCCTCCAGACATGCCGCAATCTCGCCGCGCAGCCGCGACACCGACTCCGACAGCTCATCGGTGCGGCCGGGCGCCTCGCCGAGCCAGAATGGGATAGTCGGCGCCATCCCGTGCGCATCCTCGACCCGGACGGTGCCGCGCTCGACGCGCATGATGCGGTAGGCGTTGTTGCCGAGCTGGAAGACGTCGCCGGCCATGCTCTCGACCGCGAAATCTTCGTTGACCGTGCCGATGATCTGGTTCTCCGGCTCGAGCAATACCTGATAGTCGGCGGTGTCCGGGATCGTGCCGCCCGAGGTCAATGCGGTCAGCCGCGCCCCGCGCCGGCCGCGGAGCACATGGTTGACGGCGTCGTGGTGGATCAGCCCGCCGCGTCGCCCGCGGCGGGTGCTAAATCCGTCGGCCAGCATTGCGACGACCGCGGCAAAATCCTCGCGAGCGAGTTCCCGGTACGGCCAGGCTCGACGCAAACGCGCATACAGCTCGTCCTCGCCCCATTCTTGCGCCGCGACTTCGGCGACGATCTGCTGCGCCAGCACGTCGAGCGGCTGTTCAGGGACCGTCAGCTGATCGAGTTCGCCGCGGCGCACACTGTCGAGCAGTGCGGCGCATTCGACGAGCTCGTCGCGCGACAACGGGAACAACCGGCCCTTGGGCGTCCCCGCCACGGCATGCCCCGAGCGGCCGACGCGTTGCAGGAACGTCACGATCGAGCGCGGCGAACCGAGCTGGCACATCAGGTCGACTTCGCCGATGTCGATGCCGAGCTCGAGCGAAGCGGTCGCCACCAGCGCCTTCAGCTTTCCCGCCTTGAGGCGCTGTTCAGCGTCCAGCCGCTGCTCCTTGGCCAAACTGCCGTGATGCGCGGTCACTTGATCTTCGCCGATCCGCTCGGACAGCTGACGGGTTACCCGCTCGGCCATCCGCCTGGTATTGGTGAAGATCAAAGTCGTGCGATGCCCCTCGATCAGCTGGGCCAATCGGTCATAAACCTGCTGCCAGACTTCGCCCGACATGACCGCTTCGAGCGGGGACAACGGCATTTCGAGGGCGAGATCGCGGGCCCGGTGATGGCCGGTGTCGATGATCCGGCATTCGGCGCTCGGCCCAACCAGAAAGCGCGCGACCGCTTCGATCGGTTTCTGGGTCGCCGACAGGCCGACGCGCAGCAGCCGATCGCCGCAGAGAGCGGACAAGCGTTCAAGCGACAGCGCCAGATGGGAACCGCGCTTGTTCGGCGCCAGAGCGTGGATCTCGTCGACGATCACGGATCGCGTCGTCGCCAGCATCTTTCGTCCGGATTCGGAGCCGAGCAGAATGTAGAGCGATTCCGGCGTGGTGACGACGATATGCGGCGGGCGGCGCCGCATGCGCTCGCGTTCGCCCGGCGGCGTATCGCCGGTCCGCACCCAGCTGCGGATGTCGACATCGGGCAATCCTAGCGTCTGCAAGGCCTCGCGGATGCCGGCGAGGGGCGCATCCAGATTTCGCCGAATGTCGTTCGACAGCGCCTTCAACGGTGAGACGTAAACGATTTGCGTTTCGTCCCTAAGCTCGCCGGTGAGCCCTTGTCGTACCAGCCCGTCGATCGCCGTGAGAAACGCGGCGAGGGTCTTCCCGGATCCGGTCGGGGCGGCGATCAGAACGTGCCGCCCCCGCTGAATGGCCGGCCAAGCCTGTGCCTGCGCCGCGGTGGGCGCGGCAAAGCAGCGCTCGAACCACCCGGCGACGGCGGGATGAAACAACGCGGTCAGTTCGTTCGATGGGGTCGAGGCGGACAGCGTGTCGATGACGGCGCACTCTCAGCAGAACCAGCGCCGGCAGCTATATTCCGCGCTCCCCGGCGCCAACAGGATGAAGGGTTGATTTGCACGGAATCAACCCCTGAAGCTATGTGCGCTCACCGCTCGGCCACAATCACCCACACCCTGCCAGTAAGCGGGTGGCGTCGACGCGCCTCAGCCGGCGACCAGCAGATAAACGCCGAAGCCCAACATCGCCACCCCGCCGGCGCGGGCGAGCCAGGTCCCCGCCGGTAGAAGCTTTTCGAGCAGGATGAAAACCGCGATCGCCGCCATCCACAACAGGCTCATGATCCCGGCGGCGAACATCAGCGCCATCAGAAACCAGCAGCAGCCGAGGCAATAGAGCCCGTGCTCCAGCCCCATGCGCAGCGCGCCCGGGGCGCCGTCGCGCCAGTGGTTCAGGACAAAGTCGAAAGGCGAGCGGCAATGCGTCAGGCACACGGATTTCAGCGGCGATAACTGATAGATGCCGGCGACGACGAGCACGATCGCGCCCAGAATCGGGGTCAGCCTTCCGGTCATCGGAGAGATCAGCGCGGCTCGCTCGAGGGCCCAGTCGGCCAAGGTGGCAAAGACGCCGAACAACCCCCAGGCGACCAGGTAGCCCGCCGTGAACACCATTGTTGGGACAAAGGGTTGGCCAAGTTCACGCTTACGCCGGTTGACCGCAGCGAAAGTAAAGATCATCGGGGCGGCAGAGGGCAGCATCATGCCCGGCATCATGACCCACCAGATCACCAGATTGAGCGCGAAATCGGCCGTCGTCCAGGGCGCGAACATCGCCGGCGCCATGTCGGCCATGTCCGCCATCGGCTGCATCTGCAGGTAGAGGTAAAGCCACGACAGCCCGGTGACGGCGCCGAGTGCTGCGGCGATGACAACACGCTCGCGCTGCGGCAGGCGAGCGGTAGTCTGATCCGCGCCTAAGCCGACCACGAGAACGGCGCGAAGTGACCGTTATTGCCCTGGCCGACGAGATCGAGATCGAGGCCGAAGCCATGCACATGGGTTTCCTTCGACCGCGCCAATGCGAGCCGGCGGTTCGCCGGGTGCCCCACGTTATCGATGTAATAGGGATCGCCGGTACGGTTGCGCGAGGCGACGCCTTCGATCTCGAAGGCGGCGACGTCAGGGATCACCGCCTTACGCGCTAATCCCGCCATCGTAAACTCGATCGGCTTGAATTCCACGCCGCGGAAATCGCCGACCAGATTTTGCCGGATGAAGGAAGGCGGGCCACCGGCGTCGCCGCCAACGATCGCTGCGAGCGCCTGGCGCTGACCCGCGTCCGCGGTTTCGTCGACGACGCCGGCGAACACCCAATTGCCGTCGGCCATGACTTTGCCCGACCGGATCACCAGGGCGAATTTGAGCCCGTCGAGCCTCGTGCTGCCATGCCGGCCTTCGTCGATGCGGAACACCATCACTGCAGTGCAGTGATCATAGGTTACCGGGCCTTGCGGGTTCGTATAGATGCACGGGCAAAGATAATCGCAGTTGCAGCTTTCCATGTATTCGCCGCGCATCGTCCATAGCGGTTCGGGCACGACGTTAGTCTCCTAGTCTGTCCATCACCCACACGGCCAGCCACGCTATTGGTTGGACCAGCTTATCGGTGCGTAATGGCCGTTCTTGCCGGAATTGTCCCAGCGCATTCCGTGATCGGCAAAAGTACTACCCGCTGTGCCGACCGCCATGGCCAGCTTGTCGGGCGCGACCGGATGGCCGCCCGCCACCCACGTTTCCCCGGTTTGGTGCAGGCTCGGCAACGGCTCGACAGACATGTGCATGATCCCCGGAATTTCGGTCGAGCGTGTCTTGCCGGTTATTCGATAGGTTATCGGCACCTTCTTGACGCCGAGGTTCGTGGCAATCAGCGGAGCAAAGTTGGCCATCGGACCGCCCTCCGCGCCGCCGAAGATGGCGCCCAGCGCCTCGGCCTGCTGATCGTTGGCGCGCTCGTCGATATAGACGGCGACGGCCCAATTGCCGTCGGCCATCGGCCCAGGGGTATGTGCGATCAGCGCCAGATTGAGCCCGTCGAGCGCCACTTCGCCGTAACTGCCCCGATCGATGTGAAAGGCCAGCGCAACATCGCAAACTCCCTGCGTGGGCTGCGCGGTTAGCGGCCGAGCCGGCGAGATCAGGCACGGACAGACGACATTGCAATTGCAGTTTTCGAAATAGTCTCCCGAAAGCTGCCAGCCCGTTCCTACAGCCATGTATTCCTCCCTTTCAACTCACGCCGGGGCGAGACGGCTGATTTCATCGGCGTCGAAGGTGTAGCGGCGGCTGCAAAACTCACAGGTCACCGTGGTGACCCGCTCCTTGGCCATGTCGTCGATCTCGTCGGCCGGAAAGGCACGCAGAATGGTTTCGATCCGTTCGCGCGAACAGCGGCACCGCGCTTCGATCGGGTGCGTGTCGTAGACGCGCACGCCATCCTCGTGAAACAGCCGAAACAGCAGCCGGTGTGGCGTCAGCTCGGGATCGACCAATTCGTCGGCCGTCGCCGAACTCATTAGGACCATGGAGCGGCGCCAGCCATCTTCGACATCGTCGGCGATGACGCCATAACCGCCCTCCGGCGGCACTCGCTGGAGCATCAGTCCACCGGCGCGCCAAGCTCCATCCGGCCCGGCTTGAGCGACCGCGAGCTTGATCCCGGCCTGGATTTGCTCCGATTGGCGGAAATAATGCTGCGCGCAGTCGGCCAAGGTCATTCCCGACAATTCGACAATCGCCTGATATCGGTCGGTATCCTCGCCCTGGTCGACGGTAAAGGCGATATAGCCGGCGCCAAGCAGGCGCGGCACCGAGAGGTGCGCCGGACTTGCGTCATTGACCGCCGCCTGGAGCTTTGCCTCGTCGTATTGGGCATAGCCGCGCACCGCGCCATCGGTCGACACATCCGCCACGATCAATCGGATCGGCCCATCGCCCTTGGTCTGCAAGGTGAAGACGCCGTCATACTTGAGCGCACCGGCGAGCAGCACGGCGAGGGTGATCGCTTCGCCGAGCATCACCGCGACCGGCTCGGGATAGGCGTGCTGCGATAGAATATGGTCGATCGTCGGGCCCAGCCGCACGAGACGGCCGCGCAACGCAAACGGGTCGATGCGAAACGGCTGGATCAGATCGTCAGGGTTGGTGTCGGGGGGTGTAGTGCCGAGCGACGTTGTCAAGGTTGTGGGCTCCGGGGTCGAGGCTTCGTACCAATTCAGGCCGCACCGCCATTCCGGGCAGGCGGGGTCTGCCTGGGCCCCGGACCGCCGTTTGCCGCTCCACATACTACCCGAGGCACCAGGTGAGGATCCCCTTTTGCGCGTGCAGTCGGTTTTCGGCTTCGTCCCAGACGACCGATTGTGGGCCATCGACGACGCCGGCAGTGACCTCCTCGCCGCGCTTGACCGGCAGGCAATGCATAAAGATGGCGTCGGGCTTGGCCTGCGCCATCAGCTGCTCGTCGACGCGGTAGGGGGCGAGCAGATTGTGACGATTGACGTTCGCGTCGTTGCCCATCGAGATCCAGGTATCGGTGACGACGCAATCGGCGCCGGCGACCGCCTCGTGCGGTTCGGTCGTTAGACTGACGCGGCCGCCCTCGCGTCGCGCCCAATCGAGTAGCCTCGGCGGCAAGCTGAGCTCGTCAGGGCAGGCAAGCCGCAACACAAAGCCAAAACGGACGGCTGCATGAACCCAGCTCGCTGCTACATTGTTGCCGTCGCCGCTCCAGGCGACGGTCTTATTGGCGACCGGCCCCTTTTTTTCTTGGAGGGTCATCACGTCCGCCATGATCTGGCACGGGTGCGACGCGTCGGTCAGACCGTTGATGACCGGAACAGTCGCATGGCGCGCCAGCTCGTCGAGCTTATGCGGCAGGTTGGTGCGGATCATGATCGCGTCGACATATCGCGACAGCACGCGCGCCGTATCGGCAACGGTCTCGCCGCGGCCGAGCTGACTGTCGGCGGTGTTCAGAAAGATCGAATCGCCGCCGAGTTGGCGCGTCGCCACCTCGAACGAGACGCGGGTCCGCGTCGACGGCTTCTCGAAGATCATCGCCAAGGTCTTGCCGGCCAATGGCCGATCGCGCCGGCCGCGCTTGTAGGCGACGCCGATATCGAGGATGCCGCGCAGCTCGGCGCTGTCGAACTGGTCGATATCGAGAAAGTGGCGCGGGGCGGGCGGCGTCAGCCGCCCGTCGACCAGTGCCGCAGCGCCAGTGGTGCGTCTTACGCCGGCCATTCCCGCGCGACCTTGTGCAGGGTGTCCATCGCTTCGCCGATCTCCGCCTCGCTGACGATGAGCGGCGGCAACAGGCGCAACACGTTGTCGCCAGCGGTCAGGGCCAAGAGGCCATTCTGGCGTAGCCGGTTAACGACGTCGCCGGCAGGCACTACGCAGCGGATGCCGAGAAGAAGCCCCGAGCCGCGCAATTCGGCGAATAGTTTGGGATAGGCTTTGACCAATTGATCGAGCTTGCTGCGCAAAAGCCGCGCCCTGGCCTGCACCCGATCGAAGAAATCCGCCTCGAGCATCACATCGAGGACCGCGTTGCCCGCCGCGACCGCCAGCGGGTTACCCCCAAAGGTGGAGCCGTGGGTGCCGGGTCCCATGCCCGCGGCGGCGCGCTCGGTGGCGAGGCACGCGCCGATCGGGAAGCCGCCGCCCAGCGCCTTGGCGATCGCCATAACGTCGGGCGTCACACCCGACCATTCGTGCGCGAACAGCTTGCCGGTCCGCCCCATCCCGCACTGCACTTCGTCGAAGACCAGCAACAGGCCGAACTCGTCGGCGATCGCCCGCAGGCCACGCAAATATTCGTCTGAGCCCGGGCGCACACCGCCCTCGCCTTGCACCGGCTCGATCAGGATCGCGGCCGTCTCGCCGCCGATCGCGGCGCGCATCTCGTTCAGATTCCCAAAGGCGACGTGGTCGAAGCCCTCCATCGGCGGGCCAAACCCTTCGAGATATTTCTCGTTTCCGGCGGCTGCGAGGGTGGCGAGGGTGCGCCCGTGGAATGAGCCTTCGCAACCGATGATCCGATAGCGCTCAGGGTGGCCGGACTCGTGTTGGTATTTGCGGGAAATCTTGATCGCCAACTCGCAGGCCTCGGCCCCCGAATTGCCGAAGAACACGGTGTCGGCAAACGTGTTGTCGACAAGGCGCTGGGCCAGCCGTTCCTGCCCCGGGATCCGGAACAGGTTTGAGACGTGCCATAGGTGTTTGGCTTGCTCGGTTACGGCAGTGACCATATGCGGGTGGCAGTGACCAAGCCCGGTCACCGCGATGCCGCTGGTAAAGTCGAGGAATTTGCGGCCGTCGGTGGCGTAGAGCCAGCAGCCTTCGCCATGATCGACGGCGACGTCCCACCGGCCGTAGGTCGGCATAACAGGTGTAATCACAGAGTGTCTCCTGCGCGAGGGGGTTGGAAAACGCGGGTCGGCGACGCAAAATTATCGTCGTCGCCCGAACCCTACTGGCCCGGTCCTGTGGACCCGCCGCCAATACCGGCGCAGATTGCCGGGATCGCGCATCATCGGCACTCTCCTCGTCACGGCGGGCCGGGTCGGCGACTCGCCATCGAGCAGGAAAGCGCCGGAGTATGGGGATGGCGAGCACCCCTGTCAATTCGCCCCGCTCGGGCCTGCAACGCACGCGCAACGGTTTCGACCGCGTGGTTTTCGCTGTATAGCGTCGCCGATGACGGTCATTACCGAAACCCAGCCCTTGGCGGAATTCTGCGCGCGGCAGCAAGGTGCGGATTTCGTCGCGGTCGACACCGAGTTCATGCGCGAGCGAACCTATTGGCCGATCCTGTGTCTGGTGCAGGTGGCCGGCCCGGACGAAGCCGCGGCGATCGATGCGCTGGCGCCGGGGATTGATCTGGCGCCGCTGTTGGCCCTAATCGCGGATGAGAACACGCTGAAGGTGTTTCACGCCGCCCGCCAGGACGTCGAAATTTTCTTCAACCTGTCGGGTGCGGTCCCGGCGCCGCTGTTCGATACCCAGATCGCCGCAATGGTCTGCGGTTTCGGCGACGCTGCGAGCTACGAAACCCTGGTCGGCAAGCTTGCGCGCGCCCCGCTCGACAAATCCTCGCGCTTCACCGACTGGTCGCATCGGCCGCTGACCGAGCGGCAAATCCGCTACGCTCTGGCCGATGTCGTCCATTTGCGCACCGTCTACGACAAGCTGCAGCAGCTCTTGGCGGCGAACGGCCGTGCTGCATGGTTCGCCGAGGAGATGGCGGTGCTGTGCGAGCCGGCGACCTATCGCACCGACCCGACCGAAGCGTGGCGGCGCTTTCGCCTGCGCGGGCGTGTAGACCCGCGCTTTTTTGGCGTTCTGCGCGAGGTCGCGGCTTGGCGCGAAGCCGCGGCGCAACAGCGCAATCTGCCGCGCGGCCGCATCGTCAAAGACGAAGCCGTGCTGGAGGTCGCCGCCCACCTGCCAAAGACTATCGAGGCGCTGGCGCGCACGCGCAGCCTCGGCAAAGGAGTGGCCGATGGCAGGTTCGGCGGCGAGATCCTCGACGCGGTCCGTCGCGGACTTGCTCAGTCGACCGCGATCGAGCCGCCGGCGCCGCCGCGCGCCGATACGCCACCAGGTCTCGGGCCGCTGATCGAACTGTTTCGCGTCCTGTTGAAGCATCGCTGCGAGGCGCATCAGGTCGCCCAGAAACTGGTCGCTTCGGCCGACGACATCGAGGCGATCGCCGCCGACGACCATGCACCGGTGCCGGCGCTGTCCGGATGGCGTTATGAAGTCTTTGGGAAGGACGCCATCGCCTTGAAACACGGTCGGCTCGCACTGAGCGTTCGTGACAACCGAATAGCACTGGTAGAGCCGGCAACGCAGCCGTGACGGCTACGGCCGCAGCGTTGGCGCCGCTAGTCGCCGGCCAGCCGTCGCGGCTCGCGCCGGCGCAGCACCGATGTCGCACCGAGCGAGCGGGCCACGGCATCGAGGCGCCGCTGCACCGTTTCGCCGATGAACAAGCCATCGGCCGGCGGAACTTCGAGGACCAGGCTCGCGCCGTCGCGCCCGAGCCAGGTCTCGGACAACAGCTCGATCCTACCGCCGCACAACGTATAGGCAAGGCGTAGCGCGAGGCCGAGCGTGCGCACTGCGGCGGCGGCTTGCGGATCCAGCAGCGCCCGGGTCGGGTCTCGGACCGGGTCGTCGGTTGCCCCACCATATCGGGTGTGAAGCACCGCGGCGACAAACACTCGGTCGGGGTGAGTGATCGCGGCCATCGGCATTCTCAAGCTGCGGGCGAAAGCCTGCTCTGGTCGGTAGTCGGGATGTTCGATCCAGGCGATGTCGCCGAGCCAGCACGCGGCCCGATGCAGCCGCCGCATTCGTTCGGACAGGGCAGGAAAAAGCGGCGCGGTCCATTCCTGTAGCCAGTCCCCGTTCGGCGCAAACCGGCTCTCGGTGCGGCCAATCGCCATGCACGCGGCGAGCAGCGGATCGGGACTGCGCTCGGCCGGTGGAATGAGACCGTAGGCGTAGCCTTCGCGCAAGCCAAAGGCGGAGAAGATGACTCGTTGCGGACCGGCAACGGCAACCAGCTTGCGCAGCATCACCGCCGCCAGGGGCACCATTTCGAGGCGCTTGCGCGAGATCGTGGTGATTCGCTCGAGCGATTTGCGCGACAGCCGGCCGATGATCTCGAAGAAGGCCTCCGCCTCGGTGCGAGCGATCGTGTAGTGGTGGACGATGTGGAGCGGGTAGTGCGTATGATCCATGTGCAGCCGGGCCAGCGCGCGCGACGCGCCACCGACCAGGTACAGGTTTTGCCCGATCCCCCCGCGCGCGACGGGCGCGGCGGCGAGCGATCGCTCGACCGCTTCCGAGACGGCCTTTGCGTTGTCGCCAAACTCGGCCAGACGCAACGGCCCTAGCGGCAGGGTGATTCCGTGGCCGATCCGCCCGCCCTCGGCGGCAAGGCCCGGCCCTACCCGGATCAGTTCGACGCTGCCGCCGCCGAGATCGCAGACGATCCCTTCCGCCTCGGGGATGCCGGCAAGCACGCCTGCCGCCGACAACCGTGCCTCCTCGGCGCCGTCGATGATGGCGACGGGCACGCGGCACTCGCGCGCGACCTCGTCGGCAAAGGCTTGGCCGTCGCTGGAATCGCGAACTGCGGCGGTCGCCAGCACCGCCAGGTGATCGACGCCGATCGCGTGTGCGAGAGCGACGAAGCGCCTCAAATTCACCATGGCCAGGGTCACGCCGTCGCGGTTCAGCCGGCCGCTCGTCGAAAGTCCGCGCGCCAGCCCGCACATGACCTTTTCGTTGATCATCGGAAACAGCACGCCGCCGTGACGCTCGAAGACTGCAAGACGCAGAGAATTGGAGCCAAGATCGATGATGCCGATGCGGCTGGTTGCCGAATTCGTCAGCCGCTCGGACATCGGATCAGCGAACGACGAGCTTGGGCTGAGCGCGCTTCAGCGCCTTGCCGCGGCCTGACAGGCTTGGATTGGTCATGAAATAGGTGTGAGCGGAAAACGGCTCCTCGTCGGACTGCACCCGCTGATACGTCCCGTCCGGTGCCAGGCTCCCGCTCTGCAACGTATCGCGCAGGTTCGCCACCATGATTTCATCCAAGACTTGGCGATGCACCGTTGGATTTTCGATAGGCACCAGCGCTTCGACGCGCCCGTCGAAATTGCGCGGCATCCAATCGGCCGAGCTGATGAACACCTTGGCACGATCCGATGGCAGCTTGTTGCCATTGCCGAAACAGACGACGCGGCCGTGCTCGAGAAAGCGGCCGATTATGCTCTTGACCCGGATATTGTCCGAGAGACCCGGCACGCCCGGCCGCAAGCAGCAGATGCCGCGTACGACAAGGTCGATACCGACTCCCGCCTGCGACGCCCGATACAGAAGATCAATGATCGCCGGGTCGACAAGGGCGTTCATCTTCGCCCAGATTTGCGCTGGCTTGCCCGATTTCGCATTGGCGATTTCGGCCTCGATCAGCTCGAACAGGCGGGCCCGCAGATTAATCGGCGCGACCGATATCTTTTCCAGGCTGGCCGGGGTTGCGTAGCCGGTCATAAAGTTGAACAGCCGGGCGGCGTCCCGGCACAAGGCTGGATCGCAAGTAAAAAATGACAGGTCGGTATAGACTTTGGCCGTGTAGGGATGATAATTGCCAGTCCCGAAATGGACATAGGAATAGAGCTGGCCCGCTTCGCGCCGAATTACGAGCGAGACCTTGGCGTGCGTCTTCAACTGCAAAAATCCGTAGACTACCTGTACCCCGGCACGTTCGAGATCACGGGCCCAACGGATATTCGCCTCCTCGTCAAAGCGCGCCTTGAGCTCAATCAGCGCCGTCACCGACTTTCCGGCCTCGGCGGCCTCCGCCAGTTCCCGCACGATCGGGCTGTCTTCGCTGGTGCGGTAGAGCGTCTGCTTGATTGCTGCAACGGCAGGGTCGCGGGCAGCCTGCCGCAGAAACTGAACGACGACGTCGAAGCTCTCATAGGGATGATGGACGATGATGTCCTTTTGCCGGATTGCGGCGAAGCAATCCCCGCCAAAATCGCGAATCCGCTCCGGAAACCGGGCATTGTAGGGGGTGAAGACCAGATCCGGGCGCTCGTCGACGATCAGCTGCGCGGTGTCGTTGAGGCCGAGGATACCGTCGGTGGCAAAGACGTCGGCTGGGGCTGCGTCGAGCTTTTCCATCAGAAAGCGGCGCAGCTCCATCGGCATCGTCGAATCGACGGCAAGCAGAATGGCGTGACCGCGCCGGCGGCGTTTGAGCGCCGTCTCGTAATGGCTGACGAGGTCCTCCGCTTCCTCTTCCACTTCGACCTCGCTGTCGCGGAGCACCCGGAAGACACCCAGAGCTACGACGGCAAAGCCAGGAAACAGATGGTCGAGGAACAGCGCGATCGTTTGTTCGATCGGCAGGAAGCGGATTCGGTCCCCCGGTAGGCGGATGAATCGGGAGACCGAGGATGGGATCAGGGTCAGCGCTTGCAAACGCTCTCCGTCGCTGACCCGCTCGAGCTCCAGCGCCAAGCCGAAACCGCGATTGGCGACAAAAGGAAAGGGATGGGCCGGGTCGATCGCCAGCGGGGTCAGGACCGGAAACACATCCGCCATGAACCGGTCTTCGAGCCAGGCGCGGTCGCCCGGTTCGAGATCGGTCGGGTCGACCACCGACACGCCAGCTTCAGCGAGCAGGCGGCGCAGCGCCAGCCAGGTGATCTGCTGGTCCCCCATTAGCTTGCCGGTCCGCTGGCGGATCGCGTCGAGCTGCTGGGCCGGGGTGAGTCCGTCCTGGCTCGGCGTCTTGATCCCGGCGAGAAACTGACCTTTGAGCCCGGCGACGCGCACCATGTAGAACTCGTCGAGATTGTTCGCCGAGATCGACAGAAAGCGCAGGCGCTCCAGCAGTGGATGGCGCAGATTGTCGGCCTCGGCCAGGACGCGCTCATTGAAGGCGAGCCAGGACAGTTCCCGATTGATGAAGCGGGTCGCGGAACGGGAGTCGAAGGGTTGGATCTCGACCGCCTGGACGCTGCTGTTCACCCTGGTCTCCTCTTGCGTTCGCACGCGACGCCTGATTGAACAGCGATCCTATCGCGCAGAGGCCGGCCTGTCATGTCGCCGCGGCAAGGCTAGGAGCGAGCCTGCCTGGGAGGAAACCGACGATGCATTTGTTGCACCTGTTGCGCCACGCCAAATCGAGCTGGAAAGTCGATGTCGAGGATCGCGAGCGGCCTCTGAATCGGCGCGGCCGCGAAGCGGCGCGGCTGGTCGGCCAGCATCTCCCGACGACTGCCGGGGCTATCGATCTGGTTCTGTGCTCTAGCGCGGCGCGCACCCGCGAAACTCTCGATCTGGTTCTAGCCGGGTTCACGCCGCGGCCGCGCTGCGTGATCGAGGACGGGCTTTACCTCGCCGATTGCGACGAACTGATCGAACGGCTGCAACGCCTTGCCGAGAGCGACGTCAACGTGCTCGTGATCGGCCATAACCCCGGACTTCACGAACTCGCTGTGGCGCTCGCCGAGCCCGACAGCCCGCGAGTGCGAGCCTTGACCTCGGGAAAGTTTCCGACCGCGGCGCGCGTCAGCCTGTGCGTGGCGAATCGCTGGGCAGCGCTGGGCGGCACCCGCCACCGGCTTGTCGACTACGTCACCGCCGCGTCGCTGCCGGGCGGCAAGGGTTGATCGCTTCGTTCGTCCAGCAACCGGCGCGCAAGCGGCACGGTGATCGCGCCGCCACTGCTCAGCGCTAGCTGGTCGAGGGCGGCTGCGACCTCCGCCGCGGCGGCGAGCGAGCGCTCCATATGCCCGACGAGATAGGCGATTACCTCCGACGCCACGCGCACCTGCCGATCCGCGAAATGTTTGGCGAGGACGGCGGCGAGCAATGCGTCGTCGGGAAGGCCGATTCCGACGGCAAATGCGGCGCGCAGCCGCGAGCCGAGGTCGGGGAGTTTGAATAGCCACCGCCCTGGCGCGACACGCGCCGTCAGCAAAAGCCTGCCGCCGGCTTCCCGGCAGGCATTGAACAAGTGCAGCAACAGGCCTTCCTCGGCGCGATCCGCATCGTCGACCGCGATCCGATGATCGCCATGGTCGAGCAGATGCCGCAGCCTGGCCTCGTCCAGCGCGTCTCCCGAGACGAGAGCGGCCGGTGTGTGCGCGCACCACAAATGGGCCAGGTGGGTCTTGCCGGAACCTTGCGGGCCGTGCAACAGCAGCGTCGGCGCAGGCCAATCGGGCCCGCGGTCGAGCCAGGCGATGGCTGCCGTATTGCTGCCGGAGACAATAAAATCCGCCCGCCCGAACGCCGCTCCACCCGCGAGCTGGAAGGTCAGTTGGATCACGCGGCCAGATCCGCGCACATGCGGCGCGTCCGGTAGAGTTCGAGCCGATCTACCGCCCCCCGAAGCAAATATCCGATCGTAAATGCGGCCGCGACCGGCGCCAAAACCTCTTGCAGATGCGCCGGACCGGCGGCGGCCATGCCGAACCACAATATCACTCGGTAAAGGCGCGGGTTCACAGGACCTGCTCGGAGCGCGCGAGGATGCGCGCCCAGCGCACGAAATAGGACAGTCCCGACAGCACGGTCGTCGCGGCGACGGCGAGGCTCAGCAGGACGTCGACCATGCTGCTGGCGGTGCCGAGACCGAGCCGCGCCAGTACGAAAGCAACCAGCGCGATCTGCAGACCGGTGTTGATCTTGCTAATGTACAACGGATCATAGTGTTTTGGCGCAGCGATCGCTTGGATCAGCAGAAACCCTCCGACGATCATCACATCACGAAAGACGACGAGTATCACCAGCGACGTCCATAGCTGGTGGGCTAGACCCAAGGTGACATAGACGCTGACGAGCAGCGCCTTATCGGCAACCGGGTCTAACAGAGCGCCGAGGCGCGTGCGCCGATCGAAGCGCTTGGCGATGAACCCGTCGAGTGCGTCGGACACGCCGGCCGCGACAAAGACCCAAAACGCGACGCCGTAGCGACCGCCCAGAATCAGCCAGATCGCAAGCGGCACCAACAGCAGGCGCCCCAGCGAGATCAGATTAGGGAGGTTGACCCCGAGCCGGCTCATCGTTGCGGTTCGAATGCGTCCCCGACATTGCCGGTCCGACGGAATTAGCTGCCGAGGGCGAAAGCCGCCACTCGGGGTCGCTGCCACCGAGATCGAGGTCGGCCCCGGCGAGGCTGGATTTCAACTGATCGGGATTGCCGACGTATTTGATTTCGATTTTCGCCTGTTGTCGGCTAAGCGACAAGAGGTCGACTTTGTAAATCTCCGGTACAGCGGCAAGCCGCTGCTGCATCGCCACCCAATCGCCGAGGCTAGCGATTGGAACGATCGCGTCGAGGCTCGCCTCCCTGTTGCTGATCGGCGGGATACCGTGCTCGATGTCGGCGACGACCGCGGCCGCGGCACGGTTCATGAAGTCGGCCTCGCTCTCGCCGGGATTGGCGGTGATGGACGTCGTTTGGCTATTGATAAGCTGTCCCAAGCGATATCGCTTTAGGCTAACGTCGAGGCCGGTGAGCTTGTCGCCTTGCCGTTGGGCGGTCGCCGCGGCGACCAGCGCCTCGTCCGCATCATTGCCCTGAGCAATGGCGGTAAGCGCCTGCGGGTCGCCGGAGCGGGCTTGGTCAGCGTCGATCGCACTGACATCGCTGAGGCCGCCGAGCGGCACGCTGAGCCGGGTGGGACCCGACGCGGCCGGCAATTGCGCCCAGGCCTGGCGCCACGGGTTGGGGTCGTCCCACAGCACAGCTTTGACTCCGTCCTGGAACACCGGCACGACGATCGTCGGTTTTCCGGGGCTCGGCGAAATGGCGATGCCGGCATTGCGCAGCAGTTGGCGAACCTTCGCCTTCCGAAAATGAAAAGTGTAGTCGGCAAGATAACGGACCGACGACATCTTTTCGTTCGCCACCTCGAAACTGCCGACCATGTCGGTAATTACCTTATCATCGAGCTTTGGCAGCTTACTCCCGTCGGTCGAGCCGGTGAGGTGTTCGATCACCTCCATCAGGGCGCGCTGCTGCCCGTCATGGCGAGCGAGGGTCCGCGCTACGGCGGCATTGTCAGCGGTAGCGTCGACTTTGACCGTTGCGGAATACGGGTCGTCCGGGTCATCGGCCCGGGCGGGCCCGAGCCAGATCAGCACTGCCAGCAGCAGCAAGCCGGCGCCGGCGGCGCGGCGGCCGGTCCGGTCTCCGGCGATCGCGGATACCAGCCGCGGGGTCATTGCAAAGCGCCTCCGATCCCCTATTTTGGCATTCGCCCGATTGTCCGGGTCATAGCGCAGTTTTCGCGGCAACGCCATCGACAGCCGGGCGGACACGTCGGGTGGGTGCCCGGGATTGCAGTTGTTCCTGCCGAGGTTCCGATGCGGCTGGGCGTGTTGATCTCGGGCCGCGGATCCAACCTACAGGCTCTGATCGACGCTCGCGCCAACCCCAACTATCCCGCCGAGATCGTCATCGTCGTCAGCAATCAAGCAGATGCCGCAGGTCTGGTAAGAGCCGCAGCAGCCGGCATCCCTAGCGCGGTGATTGCGCACCATGATCGCGCCAGCTTTGCGGCGGAGGCCGACGCGCGCTTGCGCGAGTACCAGGTCGAGCTGGTTTGTCTCGCCGGCTTCATGCGCATCCTCGACACTGGTTTTGTCGAGGCTTGGCGCGATCGAATGGTCAACATCCATCCCTCGCTGCTGCCGGCCTTCCCCGGGCTTCACCCGCAGCGCCAAGCGCTGGCGGCAGGCGTGCGCTTTACCGGCTGCACGGTGCATTTCGTGCGTCCCGAGATCGATACCGGGCCGATAATCGCTCAGGCCGTCGTTCCGGTGCGTCCGGATGACGACGAGGTGAGCCTGGCTGCGCGCATCCTTGCAACCGAGCATCGGCTCTATCCGCTCGCGGTGAGGCTGATCGCCGAAGGTCGCACCCGGATCGTCGCCGGCAAGGTCGAGATCGACGGCTGGCAAGTCGAGAAGCTGGCGGCGCTGAACCCGCGTGAGCCGCCGATCGATCCACTTGTCTCGAAACGCGGTTAGGCTATACCAGACCAAAGCTCCTGCAACGGAGAAGGATGCTATGGCGACGTCGACGATGGATCCCCAGTACGTCGAGCATTATCAGACGTGGCTGGGCTTCACCCGGCTGATCAAATACGTACTAGTCTTCCTGGTGATCCTGCTTGCCGGTATGGGGTATTTCTTGACTTAAAAATCCGCTTGGGGGACCGCCATGAACCTGTTCGACCTGTCCGGAAAAGTCGCGATCGTGACCGGCTCCAGCCGCGGCATCGGCCGCGCGATCGCCGAAGCGTTTGCCGAAGTCGGCGGACGGGTGGTGATCTCGGCGCGGAACGCTGCACCCTGCGAGGAGGTTGCTGCGGCAATCCGGGCGAAGGGCGGCGAGGCAATCGCGGTGACGGCGCGGATCTCGGACAAGGCTCAGCTCGAAAACCTCGTCGCCCAGACGCATGAGGCCTGGGGCCGCGTCGACGTCCTGGTCTGCAACGCCGCGGTAAACCCGCATTACGGCTCGCTCGAAAAGCTGACCGACGAGGTCTTCGAGCGGATGATGGTCAACAACGTGCTGAGCAACCTCTGGCTGTCGCGGATGGTAGCACCCGAGATGCGCAAGCGGCGCGACGGCTCGATCATCTACATCGTGTCGACGGCGGCGTTGCGGGCCAGCACGATGCTCGGCATGTACGGCGTTACCAAAGCTGCCGACTACGCATTGTGCCGCAATCTCGCCGCTGAATGGGGACCCGACAATGTGCGCGTCAATTGCATTGCGCCGAGCGTCGTGACGACCCAGTTCGCTCGCGTCCTTTACGAAGACCCGCAGCGCCGTGCTGCCCGCGAGGCCGGGACATTGCTGAAGCGTCTGGCCGAGCCGGAGGACATCGCCGGGGTCGCGCTAATGCTCGCCGCGCGCGCCGGCAATTACATCACTGGCCAGACGATCGTCGTTGACGGCGGCACAACGATCGCACCCAGCTGATCCGCGGTTTACTTGGCTGTAGCTTCCCGGGCGAAGGTGCCCTGGCCGTCGACGTCGAGGTTCTCGACCGTCACCGCTGTTGCTTTTTGATCTGCCGCGATCGTGAAGGTGACGGCACTTCGGCCGGCGGCATTTTCGCCGGTCGGCTGATAGGTAAACACGTCGCGGTCAAAATGCTCCATCGGGTAAGGCTGCTGTTGCGGGCCGAGCTTTACCCAAAGCCCTTGATCGCCCACGATAATCTCGATCGGACCGAACAGATCGTTGCGATAGGGGCCGATATAGGCAGTGGCGGGCAATGCCGGGGACGGTTGCGCCGGCGCCTTCGCGTAGTCGATGGCGGTTCCGTAGTTAGGCGCGAGCGCCGTCGCCATCAGCTGCCCGTAAAGCGTGAGCCAGTCCTTTTCGACCTTTCCGGTCAGGACCAGGTCGAGAAAGCTGCGGTTCACCGCCTCAGGCACCCCAATCGGCTGCGCATTGGTCAGCGCGACGATGCCAAGTCCTTGGGCAGGCAGCAGATTGACGCAACTCGCGACGCCCAGGTCGAATGCCCCCGAATGGCCCCAATGAACGCGGCCCTCGAGGTCATAGTCGATATTCCAGCCAAGCCCGTAGAAACCGGCGTGGTCAACTGCCGGATTTGTCGGCGGGGTCCGAACGATCTGCGGACGATGGGTCTCGGCAAGCGCCTCGGCCGCGACGATCTGCTTGCCGGCGAACTTGCCGTTGCCCAGTTGTAGGCGCAGCCACATCGCCATATCGCGCGCCGAAGCACTGGCTCCGCCGGCCGGGGATTGCGCATCGGGATCTCGCGTGTATTTGGCGACCCATTTGCCGTCCTCCCGCACATGGCCGTGCGCCCGGCTTGCCGAAGCGGCGAAATCGGCAAAGCGTGAGCTGGCATGGGTCATGCCCAACGGCCGATAAAGCCGCTCGGCCGACAAATCTTCCCACGACTTCCCGCTCGCCATCGCCGCCGCCACCGCGGCTTCTGTAAAGCCGAAATTGGTGTAGGCGTAGTGCGAGCGAAAGCTGCTGTCCGGCTTTTGATAGCGCAGCCGTCGCAGGATCTCAGCGCGGTCAAAGCCGATATCTTCCAGCAAGTCGCCGGCGTGGTCGGGCAACCCGCTCCTATGGGCGAGCATGTCGCGCAAGGTGACCTGGCGCGTCACCCACGGATCATACATCTCGAACCCGGGATCGTGACGGGTGATCGGGTCGTCCCAGGCGACTACGCCGTCCCCGACCAGTGCTGCCACGACCGTCGCGGCGATCGGCTTGGAGACGGACGCCAGCTGAAAGACCGTGTCGGGACCGACCGCTGCGGGCATGCCCTCCTCGCGCACCCCGAACCCCTTGAGATAGATGACCTCATCCATATACACGACGGCGATCGCCATCCCGGGAATGCCGCTGCGCTGCAAAGCGTCCTCCGCCAGCTGTTGCAACTGTGGGAGCGCAGCTTCGACCTGCTGTCTCGGCATAACCGGAGAAGGCGAGGCCAGGGTCGGGGTCGCGGCCAGGGCGGGGAGCGGGGCGAGCATGCCGGCGGTCGCCGCTGACAGCACCGCCCGTCGCGATGGTTTGACAAGAAGCGGCGATTGCTCCATGGGACGGCTCCCTGGGCGGTATCAAGCGTGTCCCCACTCGACCGCACACTAATTCGAAGACCGGCCCACGTTACGACGAGCCCGCGCAACGATCCTGTATAAAATCCCGGCGTTATTCTGCCGCCGCGCGGTGTGGGGGTTCGGCGCGCCAGCGCAGGACCGGCTTGCGGGCGGCGGCGGTTTCGTCGAGCCGGCGGCGCGGGGTGAGGACCGGAGCGGCATGGAACCGGCCCGTATCGCCCGATCGCGCGGCAGCGGCCAGCGCCGTTACGACCGTGGCGAATTCGTCGAGCGTGGCTTTGCTCTCGGTTTCCGTCGGCTCGATCAGCAAGGCCCCATGCACGACCAGCGGGAAATACATCGTCATCGGATGATAGCCCTCTTCGATCAGCGCCTTGGCGAAGTCGAGGGTGGTGACGCCGGTGTCCCTCAAAAACCGATCGTCGAACAGGACCTCATGCATGCACGGGCCGGGGAAGGACAGGCTGAGGTCATCTTCGAGCAACACCCGCAGATAATTGGCGTTGAGCACCGCGTCCTCGGCGACATGGCGCAGCCCGTCGGCGCCGTGGCTCATCATGTAGGCGAGCGCGCGCACGAACATGCCCATTTGGCCGTGAAACCCCTTGAGCCGCCCGATCGCGTGCTCGGCCGGGCCGCCCCTGTGCTCGACCAGTTCGAGCCCGTGCTCGCCGTGCACCAGCCACGGCAATGGCGCATAGGGCGCGAGGCTCGTGGCCAAGGCCACTGGGCCGCTGCCCGGCCCGCCGCCGCCGTGCGGCGTCGAGAAAGTCTTGTGCAGATTCAGGTGCATGCAGTCGATGCCGAGATCGGCGGGGCGCACCCGCCCGACGATGGCGTTGAAATTGGCCCCGTCGCAATAGAAAAAGGCGCCGGCGCGATGCACCGCCGCGGCGATTTCGATGATCTCGTCCTCGAATAGCCCGCAGGTGCTGGGGTTGGTCAGCATCAGTGCCGCGACATCGGAGCCGAGCTTGGTTTCGAGCGCCGCTCGGTCGACCCGACCACGCGCGTTGGCGGGGATCGTATCGACCTGATATCCACAGGCCGCCGCGGTCGCCGGGTTGGTGCCGTGCGCCAATTCCGGGACCAGCACCCGCTGGCGCGCATCGCCGCGGGCTTCGAGTGCCGCGCGAATGGTCATCATGCCGCACAGCTCGCCATGCGCTCCCGCGCCGGGGGACAAGGCGATCGCCGGGAATCCGGTGAGGATCTTGAGCCAACGCGCCAGGGTGTCGATCAGTTCGAGCGCACCCGGAACGGTCGAGAGCGGCTGCAGCGGATGGATATCGGCGAGACCGGGCAGCCGAGCCAGTTTCTCGTTGAGCCGCGGATTGTGCTTCATCGTGCACGAGCCGAGCGGGTAAAGCCCGCTGTCGATCGCATAGTTCTTTTGCGACAGCCGGGTAAAGTGGCGCACCACCTGAGGCTCACTGAGCCCCGGCAGGCCGATCGGGCCGATGCGTTCGAGCTCGCCGAGGCGGGAGACAAACGGCGCCGGCTCGGGCAGATCGACGCCGCACCGCCCGGGCAAATCCTGCTCGAAGATTAGTTTCTCCTCGATCTGCAATCCGCGATTGCCGCTGAAAGTCTTCGGCGGTGCCAAATCCTCCGCCGCTCGTACGCTCAGGGCCGGGCTCCACTCGCTCACGACATCGCCTCCGCCAATCCCTGCGCCAGCCGGTCGATGTCCGCTTCGGTCACGGTCTCCGTTGCCGCCACCAGAAGCAGATCGGCCAATTCAGCTCGGTCCGGATAAAGCCGGCTGACCGGAATGCCCGCAAGAATGCCCCTCGCCCCGAGCGCCTCGACGACCGGCGCGGCTGGGGAAGGTAGGCGCAACGCGAATTCGTTGAAAAAGGCGCCGTTGACCAGCCGCACGCCGGGGATGGCTTCGAGCCGCTCCGCCAAGCCGACGGTTGCGGCATGGTTGAGGCGCGCGAGCCGGCTCAGGCCGGCATCGCCGAGCAACGCCAGGTGGATCGTAAAGGCGAGCGCGCACAGGCCCGAATTGGTGCAGATGTTGCTCGTCGCTCGCTCGCGCCGGATGTGCTGCTCGCGAGTCGACAGGGTCAATACCCAGCCCCGCTTGCCGTCCGCATCGACGGTCTGGCCAACGAGCCGGCCCGGCATCTGGCGGACGAATTTGTCACGGCTCGCGAGCAAACCGAGATAGGGGCCGCCGAAGCTGAGCGCGTTGCCGAGCGACTGGCCTTCAGCGGCGACGATGTCGGCTCCCATCTCGCCGGGTGGGCGAACCGCCCCCAAGGACACGATCTCGGTCACGACGATGATCAGCAGCGCGCCGCGATCGTGACAGGTCCGCCCCAGCGCCGACCAGTCGTGCAACTCGCCCCAGAAATCGGGGTTCTGTACGACGACGCATGACGTACTGTCATCGACCAGTCGGCCCAAATCCTCGGCTTCACCGGGTGCAGGCTCCTGAGCTGACAGCTCGAAGCCGACAAAGCGGGCGTAAGTTTCGCACACCTCGCCGTAATGCGGATGCAGCCCGCCCGACAGCACCGCCTTGTTCCGGCCAGTGAGCCGATTGGCCATCATCACGGCTTCGGCGCAGGCCGTGGCTCCGTCATACATCGAGGCGTTGGCGACCTCCATGCCGGTAAGCAGCGCCACCTGGGTCTGAAATTCGAACAAATATTGCAGCGTCCCCTGTGACACCTCCGGCTGATAAGGGGTGTAGGAGGTCAGGAACTCGCCGCGCTGGATCAGATGGTCGACCGCGGCCGGGACGTGGTGGCGATAAGCCCCGCCGCCGATGAAAAACGGCGCCGACCCCGCCGCTAGGTTGCGCGCCGCCATGCTTGCGATTGTGCGCTCGACCTCGATCTCGCCCATTGCCCGCGGCAGGTCGACAAGCCCGTCGAGGCGCGCCGCGTCAGGCACTTCGGCGAACAGCGCGTCGATCGACGGAACCCCAATACGGGCCAGCATCTCGCCGCGGTCGCGCGGGGTCAGCGGCAGATAGCGCATCTAATGCTGCTCCTCGACAAAGCGCTGATAGGCCGCCTCGTCCATCAGCCCGTCGAGTTCTTTGGGGTCGTCCAGGCGCAACTTCATGAACCAGCCTTCGCCCAGCGGGTCGGCGTTGACCTTGGCCGGGTCGGCGGCCAGCGCGTCGTTTACTTCGGCGACCTCGCCGGAGACCGGGGCGTAGACCTCGCTCGCCGCCTTGACCGATTCGACGACCGCGGCCTCCTTCCCTTGTTCGACGCGATGACCGGGTTCCGGCAATTCGACATAGACCACATCTCCGAGCTGCGACTGGGCGTAGTCGGTGATGCCGATTACGGCGAGATCGTCGTCGAGCCGAACCCATTCATGGTCTTTAGTAAAGCGGAGCGCGGTCATCGGCGGGTTCCTTCTGCGGCGTCAGCCGCGGTGGTAGCGGTGCGGGACAAAGGGCAGCGGCGCGACGCGAGCCGGTCGGGGGGAGCCGCGCACCAGCAGGGACAGCGCAGCGTCATCGGCGGTGTGAGCGGCGTCGACATAGCCCATTGCGATTGGACCGTTGACCGAGGGGCCAAAGCCGCCGCTGGTAACCCGTCCGATCGGATCGCCGGCAGCGTCGACGATCGGCGTCCGCTCGCGCGCTGGCGCGCGGCCGTCGGGGCGGATGCCGACCCGCTTGCGCGACGCCCCTTCGGCGAGCTGGCGCAGAATAATCGCGTCGCCGGGGAAGCCGCCCTCGGCCTTTCGACGTCGGCCGATGGTCCAGGCGAGATCGGCCTCGATCGGGGTTGTGGTTTCGTCGATGTCGTGCCCGTATAGGCACAGCCCAGCTTCCAGACGCAGCGAATTGCGGGCGCCAAGGCCGACCGGCATCACTTCCGGTTCCGCCAGCAACCTTTCGGCCAAACCGAGCGCGTCGGCGGCCGATAGCGAAATCTCGAACCCGTCCTCGCCGGTATAACCCGAGCGGGTGACTAGACATTGCCGTCCGTCGAGCATCAGTTCGGCCGCGGTCATGAACGGCATCGCCGCGACGCCAGCGGCGAGGCGCGACAGAACCGCGGCAGCCGCCGGCCCCTGCAATGCCAGCAATGCCCGGTCTTCGAGCGGCTCGACCGTCGCACCGCTACCGAGGTGGTCGCGCAGATGGGCGAGATCGGCGTCCTTGGTCGCTGCGTTGACGACGACAAACAGCCCATCTTCGAGCCGCGTCGTCATCAAATCGTCGAGGATTCCGCCCGATTCGTTAAGCAACAAGGTGTAGCGCATCCGCATCGGGCCCAGAGCGCGGATGTCGCTGGGAACCAACGCCTCGAGCGCCGCGCGCCGGGTCGGAGCCGGTAAGCCGCAGCTGGCCCATATGCGAGACGTCGAACAGCCCGGCCCGTGCGCGGGTGTGCAGATGCTCGGCGAGGATGCCGGCGGGATATTGCACCGGCATCTCGTAGCCGGCAAACGGCACCATCCGGGCGCCGAGCGATTGGTGGAGCGAGTAGAGCGGCGTCCGCTTGAGCGGCGGCGCAGCGTCATCAGGGGGCACCCGATCACCTCCGACAGAGCGGACGCCAAGCGTCCGGCGATGCCCCCTCTGTCGTGGACCCTGAGAGATTCACCCGCACCCACCCGATTCGTCTTCACCCCTCCTCCGCTTGCGGGAGAGGGTAGGGTGGGGCCGGGCTTACTCCTTCGGTGAGCGGACGGGTGTGCGAATCCCGCCCGCTGCTTTCCAGAGTGCCCTTCCGCCCGCAGTCCTTTTGCCTGAGAGTTTCCGGGGCGGTTGCTCCTTCGGCGCCGCGCCTCAGCGGCCTCTCCTGCGGGCGTGCAATCAGCTCGCCGTGTGTAGCACCCCCTGTGGCCGAAGACCAGCCGGATACGGGCTGTCTTGGCTCGAAAGTCTATTGTGGGGGAAGGCGTCATTTCCCGGTCCGGGCACCGTTGTCTCTTCTAGCCGAAAGCGTCCGCTCGTCGGCCCGCCAGCGTAAAGCAGCTGAAAGGGAGGATGGACGTCGTGCAGTGGTCGCCCGCAAGCCGCCTCATTCAACAACATGGTGAGCGCCCTTCTCAGCCACCGATCGCTTCATCAACAGAGCTACGAACACAAGCACAAACGTCAACACGGCAAACATCCAAAAGCAGTCGAAGTAGGCAAGCGCCGATGCTTGTTGCTGCCGGAGATTTTCGAGTTCCTTCAGGCCTAGCTGCCGGGCTGCGACCGGATCTGCGGTCTGCTGGGAGAAGAACGCCTGGGCGCGCGCGACGAAGGAGTTCGCGGCCGCATTGAAGGAATCGAGATATTCACCGAGACGCAGATCGTGAAATTGATCACGCCGCTCCTGGAAGGTCTGGGCTACAGAGGTCCCGACGCTGCCCCCCTCGTTGCGCAGCAGACTCAACAAGCCGACCGCCGCCCCGCGCAATTCCAACGGTGTGTAGAGGTAAGCCGCAACATTTACAGGCGCAAAACATACCGACAATCCCAGGACCACCAGTACCCGAGGCCAGATGAGCTGGCCGGGGCTGACGTCCAGGTTCAGCTGTGACATCCAGTAATTGCCTGCCGTCATGACTAGCAGCCCGGCAACAATCAACCACCGCGCATCCGTCCCCTGGCCGAGCAAGCGGCCGACAACCGGCATTGCCAGAACCGCGAAGACCCCGGCCGGCGACATGACCAGCCCGGCACGCAGCGCATCATACCCGAAGAGGGACTGAAGCAGGCCGGGCAATGAAGTGCTGGCTCCGTAGAGCGCGAGGTAGGCGACGAAGATGATGATGCAGCAACCGGCAAAATTGCGCTCGTGCAACGGCCGAAAATTGACCACCGGGTTGCCGTGCCGCAACTCCCAAACGACCAGTGCAATTAAACCCACGACGCAGAAGGTCGCCAATGTCTGCACACGCCAGAACGGATCGCCCAGCCAGTCCCATTCCTGGCCCTTGCTCAGCATCACCTCCCAGCTGACCATGATGATGACCAGCAGGGACAGGCCGATCGAGTCAAAATGGAACGGCCGCTTCTTCAACTCCATGCGTTGCGTGGTCAAGTAGGCCGGGTCGCGCAGCAGTGCGTAACAACCGATAAACGCCAGGAGACCGACCGGGACGTTGATCAGAAAGACCCAGCGCCACGAATAGGAGTCGGTCAGCCAGCCGCCCAGCGTCGGACCGACGACCGGCGCGATCAGGGCAGCAAAGCCGAATAGCGTCATCGCCACGCCCTGCCTTTCAACCGGGAAGGCGTCCAACAGCACGCCCTGACTGCTGGGTTGCAAACCGCCGCCCGCCAGACCCTGGATTACCCGGAACAGGATCAGCTGACTGAGGCTCCCAGCCAATCCGCATAGCGCGGAAGCGATCGTAAATACGGCAATCGAGAGTAGAAAGTAGTTGCGGCGGCCGAGATGCGCGCTCAGCCACCCGGTGATCGGCAGGATAATCGCGTTGGCTGCGAGATAGTTGGTGAGAACCCACTCACCGTCCTCGACGGTAGCCGACAGCCCGCCGGCGATATAGCGCAGCGCCACCACCGCGATCGTGGTGTCGAGCACCTCCATGAAGGTCGGCACCACCACGACCGCGGCCACCAACCACGGGTTGCTGGCCGCGGCGGATCTCGGGGCCGAAAGTGCCGCGAGCGTCATTTGTCGGCGCCGGGCAACCCCCGGGGCGAACCGATGGCTTGTGTCTGAGGCAGAGCGGTTTGGAGAAACTTCCCGGCATCGGGCCCGGTAGGCGGCTTGTTAATGTACACGTACGGGACAACGGACGTACCGATGAACAGGGTGTCTTTGTCCGGATCGTATCCTTCGAGATCGATCCGAACCGGCAGCCGCTGGACCACCTTAACAAAGTTGCCGGTCGCATTCTCCGGCGGCAACAACGCCAGCGTCGGTCCGGTCCCCATCGTAAAGCCGGAGACGCGACCCTTGAACACGTGCCGGCTGCCGTACATGTCGACATATAGATCAACAGGCTGGCCGATACGTAAGTACCGTAGTTGGGTCTCTTTGAAATTCGCGTCGACCCAGATCTCGCGGAGGGAGCGGATCGCCATCAAATTCTGCCCGACTTGAACGTAATCGCCCGGATTGACGTTCCGGCGCGTCACGACGCCGTCGATCTTCGCAACGATGTCGCAAAACCGCAGATTTAATTCGGCCTCTGCGAGCTCGCGTTTGGCCAATTCGAGCTTGGCCTCGGCCTGCTTGACGGCCGGAGCCTCGGCCTCCAGCCGGGCAAACGTACGATCGATGTCGCCCTGTTTTTCGAACTCCTCGAGCATCTGCTTCGGGGTCTGGTCAAAGGAATGGATTACACCAAGCTGAGCCGCACTTTGAATCAAGTCCGCTTGGGCCACGAGGACGGAAGAAAAGGTTTGATCGAGATCCGGCGGGACTTGGTCAAGACCTGTGCCGCCATCGGCTTGCGCTGGCAATCCCAAAGAAGCCCGAACCTGGTAGACTTCGGCCAGCAATTCGGTGACTTGCGCGCTGGCAGTAGATAAGGTTCTTTGAGCCCGATCGAACTGCTGACGGCTCTCGGCCGGGGTCCCCAACAACCGCTGCGCCCGGTAGAAGTCGGCTTGTGCGAGCGTCAGCTCGGCCTTGCTCTTGTCGAGAGCGGCTGCCCGAGCATGCAAAAGCGCGATTTTGTTGTCGACATCCTCTACGGCGTTCTGCAATCCCCAGCGCCGGGCGCGTGCTTGTGCTTCGATGTCGCGCACCGTGGCTTTAGCCGCGCTCAGGTTCGCGGCTGCGGTATCGACGGCTGCTCTTTTCACAGCAACCGCGTCCTGAAACGGCTGCTTGTCGAGTTCGGCGAGAAGCTCGCCTTTGTGCACACGGTAGTTGTCATCGACCAGCACTAGGGAGATCTGGCCGGCGACCCGGGGAGCGACGAACGTCACGTGGCCGTTGACGTAGGCGTCGTCCGTCGAAACGGTGTTGAGCGATGCGAGAATCCAGGGATGCCGAATATGCCGACCGCCGCCAGGACCAGGGCGCCGAGCGCACCAATCAGCAGCCGTCGCCCCCGCGAGGGCCGCTGATCCGGCGGTGAGCTCACCGATTGTCGCGCCTCGTGCTCGCCCGACACCCTTTCACTTACGGCCGGCGCGTCGACCGGATTGGCTTCGCCTCTGCTCGCGCCCGTCTTCTCGGTCATCTCAACGGGCATGGCGTTCGGCACCGTTATTTGAGGCCGGCGGCGATCGTACATCCCGCATTTGAGCGCAACAAGCTATCGACCCCGCGAGTTGACCGCGGCGAGGCGCTGAAATGGGCTTCATCGGTCCGCGGGCGAGACCATTAATCTGCGCAGCAGAAACGTCGAATGACTTGTTTGGGTTCCTTTATGAGCTCCCCTCTCGTTCGCATCTTGCGCAGCTTTGGGGGGCATGACCGGCCATGCTCGGCGAGCCTACGGAGCGTCCGTTAAAAGTGCAAACTAAATGCAAGCTAAGGCGCTTGCAGTGATTCGCTCAGCAATCGCGCGGAAGACGCCGCGGCGGATATGTCGCCGGGTCGGTCGCGTGCCTCTCCTCCGGCGAATTTGCATTGATGATCGGCAGGTGCGATAGGTCCGACGGGCTGGCAGCGCCGATGACCCAGGCGCGGGTCTCCGCGGCCGACCACCAGCTGACCACGAGATGGGGGGCGATCGCGGCAATGCGGATCGCTTGCTCGGGCTCGCTTTCAATAAAATTCGTGCAACCCCAGCGGGTCGCCGCCATGGCCTTGTAACGAGCGACGGAGGGCAGGTCTGCCGGAACCTCGTTCGGACGGCATTCCAATTTTAGGGCGTGAAACCCCCAGCGCGCGAGCCACGCCTCAGTGCGCGGGCGGTCGCTCTCCGGCCGGCCGGTAATGATGACGGCGCGCTCCGGCGAAAACGGCGGCAATGCCGCGAAGGGCTCGAGCGCGTGACGCCGGCTGAGCGTCTCGGCGAGATCGGCGTCGTAATGCGCCCGTGGAATCTCGGGGAGAAAGACGCCATCGAGATCGAGTCCGAAAAACGGGCGCTCGGTCGACAGCTCGGGTGGCGCGCCGGTAAGGCGTTGAGCAACCGCCGCGGGGGTTGCCTCCCCGCGTTCCCAAGGAAAGCGAAAAAACTCCCGCATCGGGTGCGAGAAATTTGGGATATAACGCGTCGATTCAGGATCATAAAGCACCGTCAAAGTCGCGCAGGCATGGCCCCAAGCGCGAAGCGTCGACCGTACCGAGGCCATCGTCGCCCCGGTCGAGCAGGCGTCATCGACAACCAGGATGCGGCGCGCGTCGGGCGCCGCCGGCCCGATCCACCGGGTAACGCCGGTCGCGCGGTCCCAGCCGATCATGAACAAGGGCAGCGCCAGCATGCAGGATGCCATCGTCGCCGGTACGAGACCGCCACGGGCGATGCCGGCGACAGCGTCGGGCGCCCAAAGCGAAACGCGATCGAGCAAAGAGGCGACGAGCCGTTCGGTTTGGTCGTATGAAATGAAGACCGGCAGTCGATCCGTCTTCAACCCCTCGCGGGGCCGTAGCGGTTCCCCCGTCATCGGTTCGGCGGAAAAAGCAGGCTTCCTCAGCGTTCGCTCTCCATGCCGACGCGCTTGTCGACGAACCGCGTCGTATAGGCCCTTTCGATATCGATCCCCTGCTTGTAGACCCCGACCGCAGTCATCGCCTGGTAAAACGCCTTCCACCGGGCGTCCGTCATCGCACCGATGCCGAGGGTTTTGGCATCACCTAAATCAACGATACCGCGGGCAATCATCGTCTTGCGCCCGAAATCGATGAGGTCGGCCGGCATCTCGGAATTGGCCTTCATGATCAGCCGGTTCCCCGGCGTGGGATCGCCGTAGAGGTAAGAGTACCACCCCTCGATCGAAGCATCGACAAAGCGCTGGACGATATCCGGCCGCTCGCGAACGAGCCTCGCGCTCGTTGTGATGATGTTCGCGTAGCCCTGATAGTCCGCTGAGGACAGCGGCAAGACGATCGGCTCGACCCCCGTCTTCTGGCTGATCAGAAAGGGCTCGCTGCTGGCGTATCCTTCTTGGATCGCCTTCTTGTCGGCAAGAAACGGCCCTAGGTTGAAAGTATAGGGTCGGATCTGGCTGTCGTCATAACCGAATTTGGCGGCGAGAAAACGCCACCAGCCGACTCGCGCGTCGGCGCCGATCATGATCGGCTTGCCCTTCAGCGCCGCGAAGCTGTCATTCCCCTGGCCGGGATGAGCTATCAGCACCGCGAGATCTTTCTGAAAGATCGCCGCGACGGCGATAAACGGCAGATTCTGCTCGGCAAATTCGATCGCCCGCCCGCCGCCGAGATTAAAGTCGAGCCGGCCGGCCATCAGCAGCATCATGTGGTTGATCTGCGGCCCGCCCTCTTCGATCGTCACGTCCAGCCCGCGTTTTGCGTAAAGCCCAGTCGCGAGCGCCTGGTAATAGCCGCCATATTCGGCCTCGGCTTTCCAGTCGAGACCAAAGGCGACGCGATCCTGCCCACGCGCCGTGGCGGCGACGAACACGGCAAGGACCACGGTGGCGGCGACGGATAACCGGCGAAGGGATAGGTAACGCACTCGAGGTCCAGGGTCTGCGTCGTCGTCACCTAGCCATTGCGCAACCTTGCGGAAAGCGGCGGCTAACCGGCGCCCAATCGTGCTGATCAGTATCCGCATGCGCGTCTCCCCGTATTTTATCCGGACAAGATAGCGACGCAGACCGCCGCGCGGGCGGAAAAGATCTCTTTTTTATCTCGTGACGGCGGGTCAAGGCGACAGTCTAAGGGCCCGAAGTGGGTCCGGCAGCCGCCATTCAATATCGCGCCGGGATCACCTCCAATCAGCGGTTTTCGGCAAGCACCCTGCCGGCGAGGTGGAGGGAGCCGCAGATCAGGATACGGGCGGGGGTCGGGTCGGCCGTGATCACGTTGAGGGCCGCCGCGACCGAGGGCGACTCGTGGGCGGAAAGCCCGACCGAATTGGCGGCGGCGGCGATGGCGGGCGCTGGGAGCGGGTTTTCTTCTCCGGGGATCGTGACGGCCCATAAGGCGCGAGCGTGCGGGGCGATGGGGCCGAGGAAGCCGGCGGCGTTCTTGGTATTCAGCATGCCGACCACTAGGTAGAGCGGACAGGCGGCCCAGTTTGAGACTGCTTCGGCCACCACCTCGCCGGCGCCGGGGTTGTGACCGCCGTCGAGCCAGAGTTCCCAATCTCGCGGCATCATTTCGACCAACGGTCCGTGGGTCAGGCGCTGCAGGCGCGCCGGCCACTCGATGTGGCGCAAGCCGTCGGCGATCGTCTCGCGCGACAGGCGGAAGCCCGGGAGCTGTTCGAGACAGGCGATCGCGGTTCCGGAATTGGCGATCTGATGCGCGCCGAGCAATGACGGGCGCGGCAGATCGAGATGCCAGCGCGGCCCCTCGTAGCGCATGCCGTCGGCGGTTGCTTCGCAATGCCACTCCCTCCCGAAGCGGTAGAGGGGAGCCGCAACCGCCGCGGCGCGGGCTGCGATGACAGAAGCCGTCTCGGATGGTTGAGGGCCGATGATCGCCGGTGCACCGGTCTTCAGGATGCCGGCCTTTTCGCCGGCGATCGCGGCAATCGTGTCGCCGAGAAAGGCTTGATGGTCGAGCGATATCGGGGTGATTGCGGTCGCCGCCGGGTGGCGGATCACGTTGGTCGCGTCGAGCCGGCCGCCGAGCCCGGTTTCGAGCAGCACGATGTCTGCCGGGGTGCGGGCAAAGGCGAGAAACGCCGCCGCGCTGGTAATTTCGAAATAGGTGATCGGCGCCCCGCGATTGGCGCGCTCGCATTCCTCGAGCAGGTCGATTAGCCGGTCTTCCTCGATAAGCTTGCCGGCCAGCCGGACGCGCTCGTGAAAGCGCACCAGGTGCGGCGAGATATAGGCGTGGACGCGCCAGCCGCCGGCTTCGAGGCAGGCGCGCATCGTCGCCACCGTCGAGCCCTTGCCGTTGGTGCCGGCGACATGGATCACCGGCGGCAGATGTTCGTGCGGGTCGCCGAGCGCCGCGAGCAACCCCTCGATCCGGCCCAAGGACAGGTCGATGAGTTTCGGATGCAGCCGAGTCAGCCGGGCCAACACGATGTCGCTGGTCGACACGCTCATGCGGCCTCTGGGGTCGGCGCAGCGATTTCTGTCCGCTGCGGCTCGCGCAGCAACCCGAGCAGGCGCCCGATCGTCGCGCGCAGTTCCCCGCGCGGCACGACCATGTCGACCATCCCGTGATCGAGCAGGTATTCGGCGCGCTGGAACTCGTCAGGCAGCTTTTCGTGGATCGTCTCCTCGATGACCCGGGCGCCGGCAAAGCCGATAACGGCGCCGGGTTCGGCCAGAGTGATATCGCCAACCATCGCGAAGGATGCCGAGACGCCGCCGGTCGTTGGGTCGGTCAGCAGCACGATGTAGGGGAGCCCGGCTTCCTTGACCATTTCGGCGGCGATGATCGTGCGCGGCATCTGCATTAGGGACAGCACGCCCTCCTGCATGCGCGCGCCGCCGGAGGCCGGGACGGCAATCAGCGCCGCCTCCTGCAACACCGCGAGCTTGGCCGCGGCCAGCAACGCCTCGCCCGCGGCCAACCCCATCGAGCCGCCCATGAACCCGAACTCGAACGCGGCAACCACGGCCGGGCGGCCGTCGATTCGCCCATGGGCGACGACTACCGCATCGCCGCCGGGTTCATACTTCGTTTGCGCTTCCTTTAGCCGATCGGTGTAACGCCGGCGGTCGCGAAAATGCAGCGGATCGGCGAGGGTCTTCGGCAGCTCGATTCGCGAAAAAACGCCGTCGTCGAACAGGACCCGCAGCCGCTCAACGGCGCCGATGCGCAAATGATGGCCGCAATTGCGGCAAACATGGAGACTGGCCTCGAGTTCGCGATGAAACAACATGTGCTCGCAGGCCGGGCATTTCTGCCACAGATTGTCTTGTGTCGTCTTCTTGCTGACGGCCGCCCGAATCTTTGGCAGGACGAAATTGGTTAACCAGTTGACCAAGGCGGAACTCGTGGAGTGTTGCGCGGCTGAAATTGTATCGAACGGGGAGCCGCTGCAATACCATTCGCACCCGTTGCGCGGGCACCGCTGGGCTGTGGCACTTCTTTGGGAATGCGCGGCGATGGCACAGCGGCGTTTGCCTCCGCTGGAACAACGGCAAGGCCTGAGACAGGGAAGAGGGAAATGCTCGGCCAGACCTTCAGGACCTCCTCTCATGGAGAGCGGTTGGCTCGCAACCCGGTGAAAGCGGTTTTAGCGCCGCTGTCGTTTCCAGCCCGGCGAGGCGGCGTCGTCCGGCTGCCTCTCGGCGCCATGATCTACCCGATTTCGATGGCGCTGGTTGCCGCCGCGACGGTCGGCGTGTTCTTCGGACTCGGCTTCTGCCTGATGGTCCAACATCCCGCCGCAGGCGCGTACGGCGAAGCCCAAGCGGCCTCGGCCGAAGCAACACCAATCCCGGCGGATGCAACGCGACCTCCGGCGACCCCGCCAACCGCGCTACCGGTCGCGGCCTCATCGGCGCGTAATACCGGTGAAGTGCGCGGGCGGCCGCCGATCTTCGCCGCGAACGTACGACCCGCAGTCGTTGGCGCGGCATCCTCCGGCATCGCTGACCTGGCGACCGGATCAGTGGTCGCGGCCTTGGCCCGGATGGCGCCGCCCGACACCGCAGCCGCCCAGCAGGCGGCGAAACCCTCGGCGGCGCCGCCGGCGGTCGCCCAAGCGACGAGCCCGCACCTCTCCGCAGCTGCGATCGGCGCGCTCTTGGCGCATGGCAACGCCGCTTTTCGCAAAGGCGACATTGCCGCAGCGCGCCTCCTCTTTCAGCGTGCTGCGGACGTTGGGGAAGGGCGGGGGGCGTTGGGGATGGGTGCCACTTACGATCCGGCCTTCCTTCGCCTCAGCCCGCTTCGCATTCTGTACGGGGATCCGGCCGAGGCGCGTGCATGGTATTTACACGCCCTCGTGCTCGGCGCGGCCGGCGCCGAGCGGCGGCTGATCAATCTCCAGGCGACAGCGGCCCGCTAGCCGGCAGACCAACCGAGCCGCGATGAACCGGGCTGACTGTTCGCGCTCAGTCGAGGGCTAGCGGCAGCCCGTCTAGATCTTCGGCGCGTTCGATGTCGATCAATACCGCGTAGCCGTTCTTTTGCGGATCACGGTCCTTCTCCGGCTGGACGAGGCGCCGCCACACTTCCTCATAGACCGGCCCGGATTTGTGGACATGGGCGCGGCCATAAAACCGGGCGATGCCGCCCTTCGGCAGAACGCCTTCCTCGCGCAACTGCGGCTTTCGGAAGTAAACCGTCAGCGCGGTGCCGTCGGCAAGGTTGGCGTTGGTCGATCCTTTGCCGCGCTCCCACAGCGCGATATGCGTGTCGTCATACACCATTGTCCCGCCGCGCGGAGTGATCTGCGCGAACCCATTGGGTAGCACGCTGCCGACAAGGCACACATTCGCCGGAAACGCGGTGTTGATGTGCGATTGCAGGACCGTTGGAATGTTTGCCATCGTGGAATCCTCCCGAAAGTTAGGCCACTTGGTCGAGGGTCGAAGCCACATCGCGGGTCGTCACCCGGCGTAGATCGCGGGTCTCGCTTTCGTCGAACGGCCGGCCGCGATGCATCGTGCAGCGATTATCCCAGATCACCAAGTCGCCCTGCCGCCAGACATGCCGGTAGACAAACCGGCGCTCTGTCGCGAACTCGATCAGGTCGCGCAGCAACAGGCGGCCTTCCGGCACTGGCATGCCGACGATATGCGAGGCATGTGCGGCAAGGTAGAGCGTCTTGCGCTTGGAGCCCGGATGAACGCGGACGACGCGCTGCGGCACCGCCGGCAATACCTCGCGCTCGCCGAACAGCAAATCGGTGAAGCCGATCTGGGCGCGCGAATAGGCGATGTCGTGCAGTGCGACGAGCCCGTCAATCTGCTCCTTGGTCTTCTCGGGCAACGCGTCCCAGGCTGCGCGCAGATCAGCGAACTCGGTCTCCCCGCCATTCGCCGGCACGCGATGCGCGTAGAGCATCGAGAGAGCAGCGGGAACGCGGCGAAACGAGCCGTCGGTATGCCACAGCCGGTTGCCGAGCTGGTCGAAGCGACGCGGATCGTCCGCGGCGCGCAGCCTGTTGTTCTCGTCAAGATTCGAGATGTCGGAGATTTCGGGGCGCAGCCGGCGCTTGGTTACGCCGCGGGCGCTGCGCGGCGCCTCGATCTCGCCGAAATTGCCGGCAAAGGCCAGCTGACGCTCGTCATCGAGATTCTGATCGCGCAGGACCAGCAGCGCATGGCGGTCGATCGCCTGCGCGATTCCGTGCGCGGCTTCCGGCTTCAGTGGCCGGCCGCTGTCAACTCCGCTGATTTCGGCGACGAACGGCGGGTGGAGCGGGTGCATGACGATCGACGTCGCCACGCTCATCGTTGGGTCTCTGCAAACTCGCCGAGCGCCGCGATCAGATGGGTGATATCGGCCTGCAACCGCGCAAAGCCGGGCGTCTTTTCCATTGTTTTCTGATCCATGTAGAGCGCGCGGTCGACCTCAATCTGCAGGCTGTGCCGCCGGGCCGCTGGGCGGCCCTGGCGTTTTACAATCTCGACACCCTTGTAGATTTCATTGATTCGCACGTCGTAGCCCCGATGGCGCAGCACGCTCGCGACAAACTCGGTAAATTCCTTGGCGCAGGTGGTTCCGTCGCGATCGCCAAGCACGAAATCCGCCGGACGTCCGACATCGCGGGCGCTCCGCTTCGATGGCATCGAATGGCAATTCACGTGCCACACCGTGCCGAATTTGGCATGGAGCCGGTTGCAGGCCTCGTCGAGCACGCGATGATAGGGGGCGTGACAGCGTTCGACCCGCGCCAGGACCTCGTCCACCGTCAGCTTGCGGTCGTAGATCGGCGTACTCGGCCGGGCGACGCGGCGCACGAGGCCCAGTCCGGCGCGCGTCGGATGCGAAGGCTTCAATGCGGTCGGCCATTCACCCTCTAAGAGCGCCTCGTCGATGTCGTCGGCCGCACGGTTTGGGTCGAGATAGCTGCGCGGAAACAGCGCGCCGATCAAGGTGGCGCCATGGGCCGGTGCCGCCGTGTAAAGCTCGTCGACATAAGCGTCCTCGGCGCGGCGCAAGGTTTCGAGCGCACAGGTAAAGCGGAAATCCTCGGGGTAGTGCGAACCACTATGCGGCGAGTCGAAGACGAGCGGCACTTCCGCCGCCTCCGGGTCGCGGCGCCACAGCACGCCGGGAATTTCGAGGCTCATCCGATCAGGCTCGCCGCTTCGAGCAATTCCAACCGCTGCTCGATCTCGCCGCGATCAGCCATGTCGCCCTCATGACCCGGAGATGTTCTAGAACCAGACCGGCGAATTCGTCGAGCATTACGCACCCACGGATAGGCTGGAGTGGGCGAACGGTATAAGGAAAATGCCTGTTGCCCTCTGCTGAAGCAAATCTACGGATAGCGCGGCCGCTGGGCAAGCTGGGACGATCCGCGGTGTCTATGGCGCCGCGCCGCGGTTGAGCATAACCTCGCAGGATGACTACAGTGGCGATCGAGAGCATCGAGATGGTGCGCCGGCTCGTCGGCTTCGACACGACGAGCCGAGGCTCGAACCTTGCGTTGATCGAGTTTGTGCGGAGCTACCTCGAGAGCCACGGCGTTCCCAGCGAGCTGGTCTTCGACGAGACTGGCAACAAGGCCAATCTCTACGCCAAGCTTGGACCACCCGGGATCGGCGGGATCATGCTGTCGGGCCACACCGACGTGGTTCCGGTCGACGGCCAGGATTGGCACAGCGACCCGTTCACGGTGCTCGCCAAGGACGGCAAGCTGTTCGGCCGCGGCACCGCCGACATGAAGAGTTTTATCGCCGTAATTCTGACGCTGCTGCCGCGGCTGGCTGCGCGTCCGTTGCGGATTCCGCTGCACCTCGCCTTTTCCTATGATGAGGAGGTCGGCTGCCGCGGCGCGCGCCGGCTGATCGCGGCGATCGCCGAGCGCCCGGACCGGCCACGTCTGTGCATCGTCGGCGAGCCGACGATGATGCAGCCGGTGACCGGCCACAAAGGCAAGCGCAGCTTTCGCTGTCGGGTGCACGGGTTCGAGTGCCACTCGGCCCTGGCGCATCTCGGGGTCAACGCGATCGAAGCCGCGGCCGAGCTCGTCGCTCTCCTCAAGGCGATGGCGCGGCGCCGTCGCGATGCGGGTCCGTTCGATCCGGAATACACGCCTGCTTATACGACGATCCAGACCGGCGTGATCCATGGCGGAACCGCGCTCAATATCGTGCCCAAGGACTGCAGCTTCGATTTTGAGTTTCGTCTGCTGCCCGGCGAGGACCCTGATGCCGGGATCAGCGAGCTGCGCGCTTTCGCCGAAAACCGGCTGCTGCCGGAAATGCAGGCGATCCGCGCGGAGGCGGCAATCGAGTTTGAGGAACTGAGCGCCTTTCCCGGTCTCGATACCGCCGACGATGCCGAGATCACCCGGTTCGTCGCCGCGCTGACCGGGGCGAACGGCACGGCCAAGGTAAGTTTCGGAACGGAGGGTGGGCTGTTTCAGCAGGCCGGCATCCCGACCGTCGTCTGTGGACCGGGCTCGATCGAGCAGGCGCATAAGCCCGACGAATTCATCGATCTCGATCAGATCGCCCAGTGCGAGCGGTTTATCGCCCGCATCTTTGACAGTGTCGTCGCCTAAGGGAGCGCTTTGTGGCCGAGCCGAACTACGCCGTCGAGCTAACCCCACCCTATATCGAGCCCTATCGTGCCGGCAACACCGGGGTCGATTATGTCACGACCTTCGACAGCGGCGTTTCGGGGCCGCATGTGCTGGTTACGGCACTAACCCATGGCAACGAGATCTGCGGGGCCATCGCCCTCGACCGGCTGTTCCGCGCCGGGCTACGGCCGCGCCGGGGACGGCTGACCCTAGCCTTCGACAATGTCGCCGCCTATCGCAGTTTCGATCCGCGCTATCCGGTTGTCTCGCGCTTTGTCGACGAGGATTTCAATCGGCTGTGGGACGAAGCGACCCTCGACGGCCCGCGCCAATCGATCGAACTTGCCCGCGCCCGGAGCTTGCGCCCGTTTGTCGACGCCGCCGATTTCCTGCTCGACATCCACTCGATGCAATATGCGACCGCGCCCTTGATGCTGGCCGGCACCCTCGACCGCTCGGTGGCGCTGGCCCGCCAGGTCGGGATCCCCGAGCTGATCATGTGCGATGTCGGCCACGCCGCGGGAAAGCGGATGCGCGACTATGGCCCCTTTGGCGATCCCGCATCGCCCAAGACGGCGCTGCTAATCGAGGCCGGGCAGCATTGGCAAAACCGTGCCGCCGAGGTTGCGACCGACGTCATGCTGCGCTTTCTGATCGCCGTGGGCGTCCTGACTCGTGATGACGCCGCGCCGATCGCCGGGCCGGATTTCGACATGTATCCGCAGCAGCGAATCATCGAGGTGACCGAAGCGGTCGCGATCGCCAGCGACAAGTTCGAATTTGTCGACGATTTTCGCGGGCTCGAAGTGCTGTCGCCAAAGGGGACCCTGATCGGCCGCGACAATGGGCGCGAGGTGCGCACCCCTTACGACGATTGCGTGCTGATCATGCCCTCGCGTCGGCTCGCCAAGGGGCACACGGCGGTTCGCCTCGGCCGCTTTGTCGGGTGAGGACGGCGCTCGACCTCGCCGCAGCCGCCCCGGCCAAGCGCAGCTTTCCACCGGTCGTCGACGGGCAGGCGCGGGTGCTGGTGCTCGGCACTCTGCCCGGCGAGGAATCCTTGCGCCGCCAAGAATACTACGCCCATCCGCGCAACCTGTTCTGGCCGATCCTGTTCGCCCTGTTCGACGCCGCTCCAGCCGCCGAATATCGGGCAAAGCTGGACCTCGCAATGGCGCAGCGGGTGGCGCTGTGGGACGTGTGCGCGGTCGGCGAGCGCGAGGCCAGCGCCGACGCGACGATCCGCCGGGAGCAGCCGAACGCCATCGACCAGCTGCTCGACACTCATCCGCTGATCCGCGCCGTCGCCTTCAACGGCACCGGCGCGCGGCGGCTCCATGATCGCCATTTCCCGCGCCGTCCGAACCTCGCCTATCTGGTATTGCCGTCGACGAGTCCCGCTCATGCCCGCCTCGACTTCGCCGCCAAACTCGGCCACTGGCGCGCATTGCGCGAGGCGCTGGACGCAGGATCGGCCGCAGCGCCAACCACATCCCCGTAGCCAATCCCTCCCCGACCCACATGGTCGGGGGGCTGGGTAGCACCTCGAATTCACGTGCTATGATCGCTCGGAGAGAGCCGCCGGCGGGAGAGACAGCGATGAACCGCGAATTTTCGACTTTACGGGCTGAGGATCGTGGCGACGGGCTGGTGCTGCTGACCCTCAACCGCCCCGAGGTCGCCAATGCGCTGAACACCCAGATGGGCCGCGACTTGCTCGGCTTTTTCGAAGACGTCAACGCAGCGCCGGCGCAAGCGCGCTGCATCATACTGACGGGCGCCGGGGCCCGGGCGTTTTGCGCCGGCGGCGACCTCAAAGAGCGCAACGGCATGACCGACGAGCAATGGCAGGATCAGCACCTGCTGTTCGAGCGCATGATCCGCACCTTTATCGCCTGCCCGGTACCGGTGATCGGCGCAGTCAATGGTGCGGCCTATGCCGGCGGCTGCGAATTGGCATTGTGTTGCGATTTCATTTACGCCGCCGAGACCGCCCGCTTCGCGCTGACCGAGGTCACCCTCGGCATCATGCCCGGCGCCGGCGGCACCCAGAGCTTGCCGCGCGCGGTCGGCGAGCGGCGCGCCAAGGAGATCATCCTGACCGGGCGCCCGTTCACTGCACAGGAAGCCTATGAATGGGGCATGATCAACCGCCTCTGCGCTCCGGAAAAGGTCGCCGAGGATGCGCTGGAGACCGCGCGGCGGATCGCCGACAACGCTCCGATCTCGGTGCGGCAAGCCAAGCAGGCAATTCATTTCGGCCTGCAGATGGACCTCGCCAGCGGCATGATGCTTGAAATCGAGGCCTACAACCGGATGGTCCCAACCGAAGACCGTCGCGAAGGCATCGCCTCGTTCAACGAAAAGCGCAAACCGCGCTTCAAGGGGCGCTGACTTGCAAGCGGTCATGGCGAGGGCGGAGGGACGACGTAATTCCGCCCGGGTCGAATCGACCGCTGACCGAGATTGCTTCGCTGCGCTCGCAATGACCGGCACCCGGGCAAGAGAACCCTGTCGACTAGGAGAAGAGACATGGATGGCGATCTGGTAAACCGCACGCAATCGGCCGATCTGACGCGAGCACTAGCACAACAGGCGACGAACCTGCGTTACGAGGAGCTGCCCGAGCCGGTGCGCGAGCTGGCGCGGCAATGCGTGCTCGACTATCTCGGCTGCACGGTGGCGGGCGCCGGTGATCAGCTGGTCGGCATGTTGCTCGACGAGATGTCGGAGGCCGGCGGGGCGGCGCAGGCAAGCGTCATCGGCCATCGCATGCGATTGCCGGTGCTGGCTGCGACACTGGTCAATGGCGCGGCGGGTCATGCCCTCGATTACGACGATGTCAACCTGGCGATGCCAGGCCATCCCTCGGTTGCGATCCTGCCGGGCTTGCTCGCCCTCGCCGAGCTGAAGGGTAGCTCGGGACGCGAGGTCATCACCGCCTTTGTCGCCGGCTACGAGACCGCCTGCCGTATCGGCGTGGCGCTGCAGCCCGGGCATTACGCGCTCGGCTTCCACTCGACCGCGACGATCGGCGCCTTTGGCGCGGCGGCGGCGTGTGCGCGCTTGCTCGGCCTCGATGCCGAGACCACGGCCGTGGCGCTCGGCATCGCCGGAACCCAGGCGGCCGGGCTTAAATCGCAGTTCGGCACGATGTGCAAACCGTTCCATGCGGGCAGAGCGTCGCAGAACGGGTTGATGGCCGCGCGTCTCGCCGCGCGCGGGTTTTCCAGCCGCTCCGACCTTCTCGAATGCGTGCAGGGTTTCGCCGCGACCCACGGCCCGGATTTTTCGCCGGAGGCCGCTCTGGCGGCGCCCGAGAAAGGCTTTCATCTGTTCGCCAACCTCTTCAAATATCACGCCGCTTGCTACATGACGCACGCGCCGATCGAGTGCGCGCGCCAGATGCGCCGCGATCACGCGCCGACCCCCGATTCGATCGCTGCCATCGCCTTGCGACTCGATGCCGGATGCGACCGGATCTGCAACATTCCCGCCCCCGTGGACGGGCTACAGAGCAAATTCAGCTTGCGTCAGACTGTGGCGATGGCCTTGGCCGGGGTCGATACCGCGAGCCTTGGCGCCTACAGCGAGAAGAATGCGCACGATCCGGCGCTGATCAGGCTGCGCGAAATGGTGGCGCTCGATTTCCGCGAGGGCTGGCCGTCGACCTCTGGCCGAGATCGAGGTCACCCTTGCCGACGGTAAGCGGGTCTCGGCGCGTCACGATGCCGGCATTCCGGCCACTGATATCGCCGAGCAGGGAAAGCGCCTCGCCGCCAAGTTCGAGGCCTTGGTCACTCCGGTCCTCGGTGCCCCCCGCACCCGCGAGCTGCACCAGATGGTGGCCGGGCTCGACGGCCTGGCCGAGATTGGAAGCCTCGCGCGGCTCGCCGCCGGCTGACCTGGCACCCTCGCCGGATTGATCAGTCTGTGAAAAGTTCGGCGGCGGCGTGAAGCTGCTGTCTCACCTCTCTCTCGATGGCGATAAGCTGCCGCAGCCGGCGGATTCGCGCCTCCTTGCGCTCGGTCTCGAGGCCTGGGAACAGGCGGTTAGCGCAGCTCCTGATGATGCTGCGGCGCATGCGGCCCGCGACTGGAGCGCGCTTCCGATAGGCCGGCGCTTGCTCTCCGCGATTTTTGGCAATAGCCCGTTTCTGAGCGGGCTTGCGGTCAAGGAGTGGCGCTTCCTGACCCGCCTGATCGAAGAAGGTGCCGACCCGCTGTTCGACGAGATCGCTATCGAGACCGAGAAACCCGACGATCTCGGCGAAGACACGGCAGCACTGATGCGCCGTCTGCGCATCGCCAAACGCCGCACCGCGCTTCTGGCTGCGGTGGCGGAACTCGCCGGCATATGGCCGCTCGAACAACAGACCGGCGCCCTCAGCCGCTTTGCCGAGGCGGCGGTTGGTGCGGCGCTACGCCATCTGCTCCGCCAAGCGGCTGCGAAGAGCATGGTCACACTGCCGGACCCGAGCGATCCGGAGCACGAAAGCGGGCTGATCGTCCTCGGCATGGGCAAGCTTGGCGGGGCCGAGCTTAACTATTCGAGCGATATCGACCTGGTCCTGTTTTACGACGGGGCGCGGGCGCGGGTGACGGCGCGCGACGGCGTCCAGCCTTTCTTCAGCCGGCTTGCGCGCGACCTCGTGCGACTGATCGAGGAACGCACCGGCGATGGCTACGTGTTTCGCACCGATTTGCGGCTGCGACCCGATCCGGGCTCGACACCGGCGGCGATGTCGGTCGCGGCAGCGATGGCCTATTACGAGAGTGTCGGCCAGAACTGGGAGCGGGCGGCCCTGATCAAAGCGCGCCCGGTGGCCGGCGACCGGGTTTCCGGCCGGCGGTTTCTGCGTGAGCTGCGGCCCTTTCTGTGGCGCAAGCACCTCGATTTCGCGGCGATCCAAGACATCCACTCGATCAAGCGCCAGATCAACGCCTACCGCGGCGGCGGCCGGATCGCCGTCGAAGGCCACGACATCAAGATTGGCCGCGGCGGCATCCGCGAGATCGAATTCTTTGCCCAGACTCAGCAGCTGATCTGGGGCGGGCGGATGCCCCAACTGCGGGTCCGCTCGACCTGCGAGGCGCTGCGCCGGCTCGCCGCCTCCAACCGCATCGATCCGGCCACAGCGGCGACGTTGATCGAGGACTATCGCTTCCTGCGCCGCGTCGAGCACCGCCTGCAGATGGTCGACGATGCACAGACGCATCGGCTGCCGGTGGACCGGGAGGGCGTCGCCCGCCTCGCGATCTTTCTTGGCTACCGCGGTACCGATGGTTTCGTCGCCGATCTGACCGCACATCTGAATTCGGTCGAGCGCCATTACGCGGAGCTGTTTGAACAGGCGCCGAGCCTCGCGGCTCCCGGCAATCTCGTCTTTACCGGCGCCGAGGACGATCCCGAAACCATGCGCACCTTGTCCGGGCTGGGCTTTGCCGATCCGCCGGCGGTCGGCGCGCTGCTGCGCAGCTGGCATCACGGCCGGCTGCGCGCTACCCGCAGCCAGCGGGTCCGCGAGATCCTGACCGAGCTGGCCCCCGACTTGCTGCGCATCTTTGGCGCAGCGCCGCATCCCGACGCGGCGCTGCGGCGCTTCGACCGGTTTCTGTCGCATTTGCCCGCCGGAGTGCAGTTGTTTTCGTTGTTTGCGGCAAATCGGGGGTTGCTGGCGCTGGTCGCGGATGTGATGGCCGGCGCACCGCGTCTCGCCGAGCAGTTGGCGCAGCGCCCGGCGCTCCTCGACGCAGTGCTGACGCAAGGGTATTTCGCGCCACTCCCGGATCGCGCCGGGCTCGCCGCCGATCTCGGCACCGCACTTGCCGTCGCGGCCGATTACGTGGACACGCTGGATTTACTGCGGCGCTGGGCCGGCGAACGCCGGTTCCAAGTCGGGGTGCAGCTGCTGCGCTGCGCGCTCGACGGCGCAGCGGCAGGCAGAGCCCTCGCCGACATCGCCGAGACCGCACTAGCGGCCCTTCTTCCCGCGGTCGAGGCGGAGTTTGCGCGGCGGCATGGCCGGGTGCCGGGAGGTGCTTTTGCAGTGACCGGGATGGGGCGCCTCGGCAGCCGCGAAATGACCCTGGCCTCCGATCTCGACCTGATCCTGATTTATGACGCCCCGCCCGATAGTGTCGGCTCTGATGGTACGCAGCCGCTCTCGGTTTCCGCTTATTACGCGAGATTGAGCCAGAGGCTGATCGGCGCGATCACGGCCCCGACTGCTGAGGGCCAGCTCTATTCGGTCGATATGCGGCTGCGTCCCTCGGGTTCGTCAGGACCGATCGCCTCGAGCATGCAGAGCTTCGATCGCTATCAGCGTGAATCCGCCTGGACCTGGGAGCATATGGCCTTGACCCGGGCGCGTCCGGTCGCCGGGGATGCCGCCCTTCGCCGCCGGATCGCTGAAACCATCGATGCCGTGCTCGATTCACCACGTGACGCAGGTCGCTTGTTGGTCGACGTCGCCGATATGAGGTGGCGCATCGCCGCCGAGCACACACGACCCTCCCCATGGGACCTTAAAAACCGCCCCGGAGGGCTGATCGACCTCGAATTCATCGCGCAATACCTGATGCTGCGCGAGGCCGCTGCGTCGCCACAGATCTTGCGTCGCGCCACCGCCGAGGCGCTGCAGGCGCTGGGCGAGGCCGGACTCCTAGCGCCGGAGGCCGAGCATGAACTGAGCGATGCGTTGGCTTTGCTGCGCCAGGTGCAGGCAGTGCTGACTCTGATCGGCGAGGATGCGTCGCAGCAAGGGGCCTTTCCCGAGCCCGACGCCGCCACCCTGGTGCGCTGCGTGGGCGCGGTTGACTTCGCCCATCTCGACGCAGATATCACTGCCGCCACCGCGCGCGTCGGTAAATGGTACGAGCGCTTGATTGAGGCGCCGGCAAAACACGCCGGGCGCGAGGCGGCCGAACGGCAAGGAAGGAACGCATCATGAGTGTCGAGCTCGGCGAAAAGGCCCCCGATTTCACCTTGCCGACCGACGGCAAAGGCAATGTGAGCCTCGCCAAGCTCGGCGGCAAAAAAGTCGTTCTGTATTTCTACCCGAAGGACGACACCTCAGGCTGCACCGCCGAGGCCTGCGGCTTTCGCAATTCGTTCCCGGATTACGGGGGCGCGGGCGCTGTCGTTATCGGCATCTCCAAGGATTCGGTCGCCTCGCACGACAAGTTCAAGAAAAAGCACGGCCTGCCGTTCATTCTCGCCTCCGATGTCGATGGAGAGGTCTGCGAGAAGTATGGCACCTGGGTCGAGAAGAGCATGTACGGGCGCAAATACATGGGCATCGAACGCGCGACCTTTCTGATCGACGGGTCGGGGACTGTACGCGGTGTCTGGCGCAAAGTCAGGGTGCCGGGCCATGTCGCCGAAGTGCTGAAGGCGGCGCGCGCCCTCTGACGGTCGAAACTCTTACTGCCGGCGCGGTTGCGATCCTCGCCACCGCCGACCCGTCAGCAAAGGCGACCGCGAGCCGCGCCTTGGCGACAGCCTGGGCCGATGGGGCCCTGGCGATTGGCGATTCTGCGCCACCGCCGCGGCCCGCCCGCCCGGATCAACCGGTGTTGCGCTCGCCGCGCGAGATGCCGAAGCGCCGCGCCTTTGTCTCGCGGGCCGGGCGGATCGCGCTGCTCCATGCGCTCGCCCACATCGAGCTCAATGCGATTGATCTGGGCTGGGACATCGTAGCGCGCTTTGCCGGCGAGGGCCTGCCGCGCGACTTCCTCGACGATTGGATCGGAGTCGCGGCAGAGGAGGCCGGTCATTTCGACCTGCTGGCGGCGCGGCTTGCCGATTTCGGTGCGCGATACGGCGATCTGCCGGCCCATGACGGGCTTTGGGAAGCCGCGGCGGCGACCGCCGACGACTTGCTGGCGCGGCTTGCCGTTGTGCCGCTCGTTCTTGAAGCGCGCGGGCTCGACGTAACGCCGCACATGGCGGCACGGCTCAAACGCGCCGGCGACCTCTGCAGCGCAGCGATCCTGGAACACATCTATCAGCAGGAGATCGGGCATGTTGCGGTCGGGCTGCGCTGGTTCTCGCGGCTCTGCCGGGACAGCGGCCTCTCGCCCGAGCAGGTCTTCCAAGAGCGCGTCCGACGCTGTTTCAAAGGTGATCTGAAGCCGCCTTTCAACCACGCGGCCCGCGCCGCTGCGGGTTTCCCCGCCGCTTATTACAAGCCATTGGCTGCGCCGACTAGTAGCGAGGGCTGATCATCAAGACGGGTCTACGGGCGCATTCGGCGATCGCTGTTCTGCGGGACGGACCTGGAGGCGACGCTCGGCCTCTTCGCTGACCACCCGGGCGAGGTCAGTCTGACGCCCGAGCAGCTGGCGAAAATCGACGACGTCGAGGGTCAGCAAAGTGCAGGGTTGCACGGCGACGATCGTCGCGTTGCGCGGCTCGCCGGTCAACAGCGCGATCTCGCCGAAGAACTCCCCCGGCCCGAGGCGAACCGTCCCTGGTCTCAGCTGGACTTCGACCTCGCCCGAGGCAATAAAGTACATGCAATCGCCGGGCTCGCCGCGCCGCATGATGGCCGCACGCGCCGGGTAGTCCCGCGCCCGCAGCAGGCGCGCGACATCGGCAATGACCGAGGCGCCGATATTGTTGAAGAACGGCACCTTGGCGACGAGGTCCCAGGTACGCAAAAACTCGCGCCGCCGCAGCTCTTCGGCATAGCCGGTCGCGAGAATGCCGGCCCACAGCGCGAATACCAGGATGCCGGAGACCATGACGACCCCGGCCAGAATCCGCCCGAGCGGGGTAATCGGCGTCACATCGCCGTAGCCCGTCGTGGTCAGGGTTACGATCGCCCACCACAGCGCGAGCGGGATCGAACCAAACAGCTCGGGCTGCGCGTCGCGCTCGAGCAGATAGGCAAGGCTGGCAGCGGCCAGCAATACGATTCCGAAACCCAGCAGCACCGAGAGCAGTGCGTGGCTGGCTCGGCTAATAACCCGCTGCAGGCCTATTAGTCCTGGCTCGTAGCGGACCGGCTTGAACACCCAGATAAAGCCGTAGAGGCTGGCGTAATTGGGGCTGAAAGCGACGTCGAGGACCCCCGGAAGCGCGCCGAGGAGGTCGAACACGCCGCCGGGCGATACGGCCCAGCTAAGCCGCGCCCGCCATCCTCGGTGGTAGGCAGCCGGCGCGCCTGGGGCGGCAAGAAGCCGCAACAGATACTCGGCGAAGAAGAAAGCGCAGGCGATCTGAAACCCGATATCGAGCGCCTGGTGATGAGCTTGTCGCCACGTCTTCACGGTATCGGCGAGCATGATGGCGATCCCGGCGGCGACCATGGTGTGATGCGCGGTGCGAAAAGCCCGGGCAATCGTGCCGGAGGTCTCTGGCTGAAGGATTCGGTACAGGCGCTCCCAGCTCATGCGTCATTGTAGAGGTCGCGCCCCCCAGCTGAAATAGAGCGGCATAGACCGCTGTTGCGTCATTGTCGCGGCACGGCGGATCAGCGCGGATCGAGCAATCTCCCATCCAAGCGATCTTTCGTATTTGCGGCGTTTCCTGTTATAGGGGCGCGGTGGGGATCCTTCCGAAGAACCGACGGGCCGTATTCGCCTTCGTTCACGACGCGACGATGGCGGCGCTGTCGCTTGTCGTATCGTTGTATCTGCGTATCGGCTCCGAAATCGTCGGCTACGAGCCGCGCCTGACCGCCTTCTACGTCATCTCATTTACCGCGATCGCGGCGAGCGTGTTCCGATTAACCGGGCTCTACCGCGGCATCTGGCGTTATGCCTCGCTGCCCGATTTGTTCAACATCGCCCGCGCGGTGAGCCTGACTGTGCTCATCTTTCTGCCGGTAATGTTTGTTCTGACCCGGCTCGAGGCGCTGCCGCGTTCGACCCTGCTGATCAACTGGTTCGTGTTGATCGCGCTGTTGGGCGCGCCTCGCCTCGCCTACCGGCTGTTCAAGGACCGCGGCCTCGACCACATTCTCGAACGCGCCAAGCACCAGAGCGTGCCGGTGCTGCTGATCAGCGCCAAGGACGGGGCCGATACCTTCATCCGCGAGATGACGCGCGACCCGCGCGCCGTGTATCGCGTGGTCGGCGTCCTTGCCGACACCCCCTCGCGCGTCGGCCGCGAGATCTGCCGGGTCCCGATTCTAGGCACGATCGATTCGCTCGAAGCGGTGGTCGAAAAGTTGGACCGTCGCTGTAAGCGCCCGCAAAAACTGATCATCACCGCACAGAACCTGTCGGGCGACCTGGTGCGCAGCTTGCTCGACCGCGCCGAGGCGCTCGCCATCCCGCTGGCGCGGCTGCCGAAGCTGACCGATTTTAAGCGCAATCTCGACAATCCCGAGCACGCGCTCGAGGCGATTGCGCTCGAGGATTTGCTGGGTCGCCCGCAGGCGGTGCTCGACCATGAGGGAATGGCGCGACTGATCCGCGGACGTCGCGTACTGGTCACCGGCGCGGGCGGAACGATTGGCGCCGAACTGGCCCATCAGGTCGCCGCCTTTTCGCCGAGCCGGCTGATCGTTCTCGACAACAACGAGTATGCGCTTTATCAAATCGATCTGGAGTTGTGCGAGCGGTTCCCGCAGCTTGGGCAGGTCCCGTTGTTGCGCGACGTGCGTGACCGCGCGCAGGTCGACGCCGTCATTGCAGCCGAGCGCCCCGAGATCGTGTTTCACGCGGCAGCGCTGAAGCACCTGTCGATGGTCGAAGCCAACCCGATAGAGGGCGTTCTGACCAATGTCGCCGGCAGCCGCAACGTCGCTGAGGCGGCGCGCGCATTCGGCGTGTCGATCGTCGTCATGGTCTCGACCGACAAAGCGGTCAACCCGACGAGCGTGATGGGCGCCACCAAGCGCCTCGCCGAAAGCTTTTGTCAGGCGATCGATCTGCATGAAGCCAAGCAGGCGGTCCCCGGCACCCGGTACGTCACGGTGCGGTTCGGCAACGTCCTTGGCTCGACCGGATCGGTCGTGCCGCTGTTCGCGCGCCAGCTCGCGGCTGGCGGGCCGCTGACCGTCACGCATCCCGACGTCGCGCGCTTTTTCATGACGGTGCGCGAGGCAGTCGAGCTGGTATTGCAGGCGGCCGCCTTGCCGCCCGCGCCGGAGACCGCCGATCGCGGCAAGATCTGCGTCCTCGACATGGGCGAGCCGGTCAAGATCGCCGATCTAGCGCGGCAGATGATCCGCCTCGCCGGGCTGCGCCCAGACCATGACATTGAGATCGAATTCACCGCGTTGCGGCCGGGCGAAAAACTGAGCGAGGAGCTGTTCCATCGCGCCGAGCCATTGATGCCGACCCGCAGTCCGGCCATCCGCCTGGCCGCGCCACGCACCGCCGATTACGCGATGCTGGCCCGCTCGATCGATGAATTGGAGGAGCATGCCCGCGCGCGGCGCGAAGAGCGGATGCTCCAGCTGCTCGAAAGGCTGGTGCCCGAATACCGCCGCAGCGCCGCCGGCCCGAGTGCTGCGGTCGCGTCGCGCAGCTGAGCTGGATTCGCCGGGCGGGCCGCGCCGGCCCGGCTCATGTTCGCGCGGGTTCGCGGCTCAGGCCGTTCGCGGCCAGCCCATCGACATAGGCGCGCCAGCGTTTATCGTGCTCGACGCCGAGCTGATGGAGATAGCTCCAGGAATAGATTCCGGTATCGTGCAGATCGTCGAAGATGATGCGCACGGCATAGTTGCCGACCGGTTCGAGCCCGATGATCCCAACATAAGCGCGGCCGGGGACCAGTGTCTTCTGCCCGGGTCCGTGCCCCTGGACCTCGGCCGATGGGCTCTCGACTCGCAGATACTCGGCCGGAAGAGAAAACATGCTGCCGTCGTCAAAGCTGATTTCGAGCAACTTTTCCGTCTTTTTCAGCCGGAGCTCGACCGGCCAGCGCGCTGTTCCGCCGGCGCTCAAGGCGTTTCTCAGGATGGCGGCAATTGCTTGGTCACCGCTTCGTCATCGCGCAACGGCCGCGCTTCGTCGACCAGCATGATCGGGATGCCGTCGCGTATCGGATAGGCGAGGCGCGCCTCCTCGCTGATCAGCTCCTGGGCCTCGCGATCATAGCGCAGCGGCCCCTTGGTCAGCGGGCAGACCAAGATTTCCAAAAGCTTGGGATCGATTTCCGACGAGCCTTCCATGGTTCCTCCGCGCCACCCCAGTCGGCGTCAGTGCCGCGCTTCGCCGCCGCTCGACCGGTCGAGCACCGCCATCTCGACGATAGCGGTCAACAATTGGGCGCGCGCCTCGAGATCGGGGGCTTCGAGCAGAGCCTGCTTTTCGCTGGGCTCGAACGGACAGACCATCGCGACCGAGGTCACCAGACGTTCGCCTGGCACCGAACTGATCGCATCCCACTCCGCCTTGATCTCGTGCCGCTCGAAATAGGCTCTGAGCCCCCGGATCAGACGCTCGCGGTCAAATGCCAGACCGCGCTCGTTGCGCAGGTCGCGGGCGAATTCGTCCCATTGCGGCACGACCCGCCGGTAGCCCTTCTCGACCGGCAATTCCTCCTGATGCGAAACCGGCACAGGCCGGTCAGGGTAATCAGAAACCGCCCGTCCTCGGTCTCGGAAAACGAGGTGATGCGGCCGGCGCACCCGGTTGGATAGACCGGTGGGCTTCCTGCCAACGACTGATGCGGGTCGCTCGGCTGAACCATGCCGATCAGGCGGTCGCCGGCGAGCGCGTCGCGCGTCATCGCTAGATAGCGGGGCTCGAAGATGTTGAGCGGCAGCTGACCCCGCGGCAGCAACAGAACGCCCGGCAGCGGGAAGATCGGCAGGGTCTCGCACAGCGCGATCGCGCCTGGACGCTCGCTCATCCGCTCCCTCCCTAGAATCTTATGAGAACATCAACGAGGACAGGCGCCGCCGCCCGCTCAAGGTCAACGGATCGGCGCCTCCCATCGCCTCGAAAAATTTGACGAGCTGCTTGCGCGCCGCCTGGTCGTTCCATTGGCGATCGCGCTTGAACAAGTTCAAGAGCTCGTCGATCGCCGCTTCTCGCTCGCCGGTGCCGAACAATGCCGTCGCCAGTTCGAGTCGCGCCTCGTGATCGTCGGCGTTCTGCGCCAGACGCGCGCGCAGCTTGCCCGCCCCCGCCATCGCCTTTTCCGCCTGCTCGGCGAGGTCGAGTGCAGTGCGCGCGGCGGCGATCTCGGCGTGGCCGGCGTTCTCCTTGGCGACGCGGTCGAGCGCCTGGCGCGCCTTGGCGAGGTCGCCTTTGGCGATCATCGCCCGGGCGAGCCCGGCCTGCGCCTCGACATTGGCGGGCTCGCGCTGCAGGATCTGCGAATAGACCCCTGCGGCGCTGGCGTGGTCGCCCGCCGCCAAAGCCTCCTTCGCCATCGCCATCGCTTCCTCGACCGGCGAGGGGCCGCCGCCCTTGCCGCCGCTGATCCGCTGGACGAACTGCTTGACTTGGCTTTCCGGCTGCGCGCCGACAAAGCCGTCGACCGGCCTGCCGTCCTTGAAGGCGTAAACCGCCGGGATCGACTGGATGCGCATCTGCTGCGCGATCTCCGGGTTTTCGTCGATGTTGAGCTTGACCATGCGCACCGCGCCGTTGGCGGCGCGGACGGTCTTTTCGAGGATCGGGCCGAGCTGCTTGCACGGGCCGCACCACGGCGCCCAGAAATCGACGATGACCGGAGTTTCGAATGAACCGTCGACCACTTCGGTCATGAAGGTCGCGGTGGTGACGTCCTTGACGGGGTTGGCAGCCGCGCCGCCGATCAAAGGTTCGCTCGGCATCGCTTTCCTCTTGCAATTTACCTAACAACATGGCCGCACCGCGCCGCGAAGACAAGCGCTCCCGGCATGCCCCGATCCCCGTCAGCGAACGTGGTTTGCCGCCTTGCCGATTGCCGGTCGGATCAGAGCGGTGCGAGCGCGTTGACAAAGTCCGCCGGTTCTGGGACGGCAGGTGCGGTCCTGATCGAATGGAGAGACCCATGCCAAAATTCGTCATCGAGCCGCATTTCCGGCTGCAGGAATGGATCGCCGAGGAAAAGGGCTACTTCACCGCCGAGGGTCTCGATTACGAGTTCCGCGAGCATATCAGAGCGACCGGCGGCCGCCATCACGACAAGGGCGGCGACCGGATCGGCGCCTATCAATCGTTCGAGGCGGGGCGCGCGGCCGACGTCAGCTGCGCCTGCCATTGGACCGTCAACGTCGCCGCCTCTTCCGGTCATGGCCGGCTCTACGCCGACCTCTATTCGGTGGCGCCGGCCGGGATCTTCGTGCCGGCCGCCTCGCCGGTCCGTGAGCCCGCCGACCTCGCCGGTGTGCCGATCTCGGTCGGCTGGCAATCCGGCAGCCACTATTCGACGATCCAAGCGCTCGAACCCTATTTGCCGGCTGACGAGATCAATCTGTCGTTCAAGGACGGTCTGCTGTTCCGCCGGCTGGAATTGCTGGTCGACGGCCAGGCGCCGGCCTCGGCCCTGTTCAGCGGCCCCTACTACCTCGCCGAGCAATTGGGGTTCCGCAAGATCGTGGACACGACCTTCATGATTGCGACGATGATCCACGGCGACCCCGATCCCGACGATCTGCGCAAGTTCTTCCGCGCCCTACGCCATGCCCAGCGCGACCTCGATCTGCGCCCCGATCTTTACACCCACTATTACGGGAACGAATTCCCCGAACGCTTCCATGCGCTGATGGACACGCGCCGCTGGGGCCCCGGCGAACGCCTGGTCTTCGAGTCCTACACAAAGGAAGCCCACGCCCAAACCCGCAACTGGATCGCCCAGCACAGCATCTTCGCCGAAACTGACATGGGGACGGCTCAGTATGAGGAGTCGGTGATTTCGCTTGGGGTAGGCGAGTAAGCCGGCCGCGCGGCTGCGGCATCGGAGCGTGTGCCGATAGTTGCAGGCTTATTCAGTCGCGTTCGGGCGCAGGCTGAAGTCGGAGCCGCAACAGGTATCAGGGCAGCGCTTGACCACGGCCTGATATTTCGCTTGCACATGAAGAGAAGGGAAGGCGCCGCCTGGCGCCCTCCTGAGCTATATTCCGATCAGGCCGCCGCTGCAGCCTTGTGTACCAAGGCACCATCTCTAAGCGCCTTGTGCACAAGCGAGCCGGTCTCTTTCGGACCCCCCAAAGTGATAGTCCCTTTGGCTCCCTGCTTCGCGCCAACCGAGAGCCAGTGATTCCCACGCGTCCAGTCCGTTTTTGCCAGCTTGGCTTCCGCGACCGCCTTGAAGGCATGCTCGACGGCGGCAGGTGTTACGGATTTCTCAAAGTCCTCGCCCGTGAGTTCTGTAAAGGTATCGTGACCGAGCGCACCAATCGCGCACCACACAGCCGGCGATGACGCGAAGGTGTTTGCCCGCTCCTCAGATGTCAACGCACCGTTGATCGCAGCTGTCGCCGCCTTAAACCACGTCACGGCCGCGGCGCGAAGATCATCGGCGTGAGCTTCATCCACTTCGACTGGCTTGGTTTGGTTTTGGATGCCGTTGATGCCTTCGAGGAAGCAGACGATTGATGCCCGTAGAGCCGAGATCGTGATTACGTCTTTATCGTGTATGGCAAGCTGCCGCTTTTGACGATTGACCTTGCCGGATAGCATCGGCACCTCTCGCTCGACATACTTTGCGAGTTGGGTTGCGTCATCGCGATTGTCCATGCCGATCGCCAAGCTAGTAGTCACCTTGACACCAAGGCGATTGCAATCGGCGAAGATTTGCTCTGCCTCGACGACGGGAATTCCATGCCTGATGACGACCTTAATCCAGCCTTTGTCAAAAAGTCCTGGTTGGAGACCATCGGCCAAGTTCCGCGCGGCAGTCTGGGTGTCGCCGTCGATAGCGACAAACTTGAGCCCGTCCGGAACCAGCATCCAGCCAACTCCAGTGATCGGATCTGTTTCGACCCGCAGCGACTTTTCAGAAAAGAGGACAATCTGCGGGGTGAAACCCTCTCCGGTCTTCGCATTCGCGACCATGTAGCGGGCATACTGCTCCACGTTCTTCTTCTTGGCAGTACCGATCAGGCGCTGGACCTTCGCCCGAAGAGCAGCGGTCTCCGATAGATCGGCGTTGTACTTGGCGAGTTGGCCCTCCAGACGACGAGGGTCGGGGACCAGTGACTTGAACCGTCCATGATTGAGAACGCCCTGAAACTCGGTCGCGCTAACCAGGTTCCCGAAGATGGCAATCCCCTCATGGAGCGGAGGATCAGGAAGACTAACTTGCATCGCTATATCCTTGGGTCACGGTTGATCTGCCCCGCGCGACCGGCTATCGTGATCGAGCCACCAATCGTGAGACCCGTTCTCGCGGTGCGCCCGCTCCCTCCTCGAGGGAGCGGGCGCGTTCGTATCTACTCCCCTTAGATCTGAATACAATACCCCGAGATAATTTATCTCTCTCTCGGGAGCAGATTTAAGGATCGCTTGGCACCCCTGGGGCTACCTGGTAGAGGAGGTCCGGGAACAGGTCGGCCTGGGCCTGTGATCGCCAGCCCAAGGAAGCGGTGGCTATGTCTCGTTACGTGATTGAGCGACAGTATCTGTTACCAGTCTATGAACAGCTGTTGATCGAGGCCCCGAACCTCGCCGCCGCATGCCGCGAAACGCTCGACGAAGATGCGCATCCGTGGAGCGAGGATGCCAGGGAAGATTTCGATACAGCCGGGGCTGTGATTGTGACACGGGCTGTAGAATTGCCCAACCGCCCGCCTGTTGACTCTTCAGCGAACGAAGAGCTCGATCAGATTTCACTCGGGGATGCACTCTATAGCGTCGGCCTAGACCCGTTGCCAATACCGGCCGAGTTCGCGGGTCAGACATGAGGGACGACCGGGCAACCTCGACGCCTTGGCCGCCCGCGGTGCACGAGCAGGACATTGAACTCTTCACGCCGGCGGAAGCCGCTGGGCTAAGCGGCCTCACGCTCAAGGCTGTGAACAATGCGATAGATAAGAAGACGGTCTTCGCACGCATCGAACATAGGAACGGCAGATCCACGCGGCTACTCGACAAACCTGCCATTCTCTTTCTCTGTCTTCAAAGCCGGCTTGCGGGGACCGCGACCGCGGAATTTCGGCGACAGCTCTTTGCGGCGATCACCGGAACGCCCGGGCGGCGGATCGTATCTGTCGGTGCTCTGAAACTCGACTTGAGTGAGCCACGCCGACAGGTTACGGAGCGGGTCAGAGAGTTGCGACGCTCACAACGAATTGTCGTTTCCGACCCCGAAATACTGGGCGGGACGCCAGTGTTCCGGCGGACCCGCATCCCCGTCCGCCACATTGCAGATCTATTGCGGCATGGGGAAAGGGCCAGCGCGCTGCAGCAGGCATACCCGCGGCTCACCGATGAGATGATCCGGCTTGCCGCGATCTACGTCGCAGCGAATCCGCCTCGCGGGCGGCCGCGCAAACGACCGTGGTCCAACCAAGACTTCGGTCGGGAGGTCAAAACGGCGGAAAGCGATGCTGGTTAGAAGGTGCGAGCTCGGGTGGCGGCGGCCGATCGCGGGGGGTGGCTAGCAGCCAGAAGCACTGGCCGAGGAGAAGGGTGGTGGCGGAGAGGATGGGCTGACCGGGAAAGCCGACCGCCGAGGTGCGCAGCGCACCGTTCGCCAATAGAATTCAGCGCGATCCTGGACTTGGCATGTCCCCTCTCATTCCGGGAAAGGCGCGAGAGGGGACGGCGCGATAGCCCCAATGTAATATGGCGGAGGAACTGAGCCGTCGCTGCAACCCTGTCGTCCAGACAGCGGCAGGCCGGATTAACCCGCCGCAATCCAGTCGACGACGCGTTCGCCGATCATGATCACCGTTGCATGGGCGCCGCCTGACCTGGGAATGCGCGGCATCACCGACGCATCAGCCACCCACAATCCCTGGATGCCCTTGACCTTGCAGTGTTGGTCGACGACCGCCATCGGGTCGGTATCCGGTCCCATCTTGCAGGTCCCCGACACGTGCCTGGCCGTGCCGACGGTTTGGCGGATCCACAGGTCCAAGGCGTCGTCGTCCGCCAGAACCTGGTCCGTGGGCTGGATCCGATAATCGACCACGTCTTTATACGCGTCGGATTCCAGCAGTTTTGCCGCCATTCGCAGGCCGTCCCGCACCCGCCGAATGTCGTTTGGGTGCTGGAGATAACAGTAGTTGAAGGACGGCTGGACACTGGGGTCGGCCGCGGCCAGCCTGACGTATCCCGTGCCGTCGGGCAGCCCGAGCGTACAGTGAATCCGCGCCGCCCGCTCGGGGGGAACGTCGCCGACCAGGTATTTGGTGCGTACGCCGCGGACGCGCTCCTCTCGTTCGTCGACGACCGGGCTGCTCCGCAGCACCATGTCGTTGACGGCGCTCGACCCTGCGGCGGTGTAATGCAAAGCAAAGTGTATTGCATCGCGATGATGGCCAGCGAGGGAGACGCCGTCTTTGACCTTGAAGGTCGTCTGGGCGCTGAGGTGGTTCATCAGGTTCTGGCCGACGCCGGGGAGATGGTGGACCGTCGGTATCCCGAATTGCCGCAAATGGTCCTCGGGGCCGATGCCCGAGAGCATCAGCAGGTGCGGCGATCGGATCGCCCCGGAGCTCAGCACCACCCGGTCGGCTTCGACCTGGAACACCTTGCCGCCGCTTTCGGCTTCGACGCCGACGGCTTTCCCGTCCTTGATCAAGACCTTGCGGACGAACACCCGGCCCCGCACCGTCAGGTTCAGATGGTGGCGCACCGGATTGAGATGCGCCATCGCGGTGCTCACCCTGACGCCGTCGAGGTTATTCGACGGTGTCACGCCGAGACCGGCGGGGTGCAGGCCATTCTTGTCGTTGGTGGTGCCGAACCCCGCCTCTACACAAGCCGCGTGGAACGCCTGTTGGATCGCAGGCAGTCGGACCCGTCTGACGGCGCCTGACGGGGATCGGTCCGTCCGAGCCGTGGCAATAATTATCCTGAATGTCGAGATCGCGCTCCGATTTGCGGAAATACGGCACGATCTTTTCATACGACCATTGATCGTTGCCGAGAGCCGCCCAGGAGTCGAAATCCTCGGGGAACCCCCGTTGCATAGCCTGACCGTTGATCGACGACCCGCCGCCGATGACCTTGCCCTGCGCGACGTGGATCTCCCCTTGCTCCTCGGTGATGGTGCCCCGCAGGGCCCAGTTGTGTTGTGAGTCCGGGGCTTCGGCAAAGCGGGTGTGGCCGAACTTGACGTCGTCCGGAAGATGGGCTGGATCGGGGTAATCGGGCCCGGCCTCCAGCAACAGCACGGAAGTCTGCGCGTCTGCCGCCAATCGGCTGGCCAATACCGATCCGGCGGCTCCCCCGCCGACGATCACCACGTCATATTTCATTGGCTTTTCCTTCACCGACATTCCGCGGATTCTCGGTCCGCGTTGGCTATCGTCTCGCCTTTTCGCGGCTGTCGCAACGCGCGGCACCCATGACGAATCCTCATGGGCGCGGACGAAGCCGTCCCCGATCAAGGCGGCGGCGCGGAGGGCGAGGGCTTTAGCGGAGGGCCTCGAAGAATGCGACCATCCGCTGTCGCTGCGCCGCGTCGGGTAGACGCCTCCTGCCGGCCGCGAGATTGTCCGCCATGTGTTGCGGGTTGCTGGTGCCGGGGATGACCGCGGTGACCGCCTCGTTGCCGAGCAGATATTTGAGAAAGAACTGCGCCCAGCTTGTGGCGTCGAAATCGCCGGCCCATTCCGGCAGCTTTTGGCCCCGTACCGCCCCGAACAGCCGATTGCGGGCAAAGGGCAGATCGGTCAACACCGCCGCGCCGATTTCGGCCGCGGCCGGGATCACCCGCTGCTCCGCCATGCGATCGGCGAGCGAGTAATTGACCTGGAGAAAATCCGGTTTCTGCTGCCGGAGCACGGCTTCGACGGCATCGAAGTCGCCGCCGGAAGAGGTGGTGATGCCGATGTACCGGCACAAGACCTTGCGATTTCCATTCGCGCAGCATCGCCAGATCCTGGTGTGGATCGCTGACGTTGTGGAGCTGCATCAGATCGACCCGATCGGTGTGCAGCCGCTGCAAAGAAGCATGCAGCTGAGCCGCACCGGTGTTGCGATCATAGTCTTCGAGCTTGGTCGCGAGAAAGACCCGGCCTCGCAGTCGGGTTGCGGCGAGGAGGTCGCCGACAACGCTCTCCGCTGTCCCGTAGGAGGGTGCTGTATCGATGAGTTTGCCGCCCCCTGCCACCAGGGTCTTCAACACCTCGGCGCAGGCCTGTCGGCGCGCGGGATCGTCGCCGACATCGAAGACCTCGGAGGTGCCGAGCCCGATCACCGGCAAGCGCTCGCCCGAATACGGGATCGGTCGTGCGATCAACCCCGGCGAGCCGGTCTTCTCCTCGCCCAAAGCCGGCAGCCAGGCCGTGGCGGCGAGCCCTGCGCCAGCGCTCAGCAACCAGCGTCGAGAGGCCGTCAAGTGCATGAGTCTCTTCACCCCTTTCGCTCCCGCGGCAGCACCTTTCCCGGCGATGCGGCCGAACACGGTGCCGGACGGATCTGGCGTCAGCCATCCCATCATGGACCAGCGCGGGTGGCGAGCAGGAAGAAAAATTGGCCGAGGAGGGACCGGCGCTGTCAGCCAGCCGAGATGACGTGCCGCGCCGTCCCCGAACCGTCTACCGGCAGCGGCGAGCGCCGCCTCTTGGCGCGAATGCTCGAATCGCTGAAGGGCACGGCGGGTCAGTGAGCGTCAGAGACTGCGAGCCGTCAAATCCGATCCGCCAAAGGTTGAGACGTGGTTCGTTCGCGGCAAGCACCGTGCCACTAACGGCTGCGCCCGCTGCGCTTGCTGTGCCCCGGCGGGATTATATGCTGTTTGATGGCCGGAGCCGATCGAACGGGACGGATCCCGGCCGACGTATCCAGGGAGGGTGCCGAATGGCCGTCGACATGTTTCTCAAACTCGCGGGCATCGCAGGAGAATCGCAAGATGTGCAGCACAAGGGCGAGATCGATATCCTCGGTTGGAGCTGGGGCGTCGCCGAAGCGCAAGCGGCAGCGGGCGGCGGCGGCGTGGCCGCCGGGAAGCCGAATTTTCACCAGCTTTCGGTGCAGAAGCTGATCGATCTCGCCTCGGCCCCGCTGCTCGCAGCGGTCGCAAAGGGCTCTCACATTGCCACCGGAACCTTGACGATCGTTAGAACCGGCGCCGCACCCGAGACGTTCCTGGTCCTCAATATGAAGGAAATCGCCATTGCGTCGGTCAACATGGCGGAATCGCAAACGGAAAACCGGCCAACCGAAACAATCGCCCTGATCTTTGGTCAGATCGACTTCGAATACACGGAATTCCTGGCCAGCGGCGCCAAAGGCGCAACCAACAGCTTCAAATGGAATATCACGACGAACCAGCCGACCTGACCCTTGGGCCCACGCCTCTCGGTTATTTCGTATTCATCCGGCAATTCGCCCCGTGGCCCCCGCTGCCGCACCTTTCCCGGCGAGGCGGCCGAAGACGAGGCCGGACATCAGCCCGGTGCCGCTGGCGTAGTTGTGATAGAACAGCCCGCCGACCATCTCGCCCGCGGCATAGAGGCCGGGAAGCGGGTGGCCGGTAGTGTCCTCGACTTGCGCCTCGTTGGTGATCTTGAGACCGCCGAAAGTAAAGGTGATGCCGGTCGTCACCGCATAGGCCTCGAAGGGCGGCTGGTCGAGGCGCTGGGCCCAATTGGTCTTGTCGATCGCCAGACCAGTTGTGCGCAGCCCGTCATGGATGTTGGGGTTGAACGGCGCGTCAGGCCGCGGGGCGGCGTTGAACGCGCGCACCGTCTCCAGAAAACGGGCCGGGTCGACGCCTTCTAGCCGCGGCGCCAGGGCCTCGATACTGTCGGCTTTTTCTTTGGTGATGCGCGGGATGCGGTACTCTTCGCGCAATAGATGGACGACTTTCTGGTCGAAGATCTGCCAGGCGAACATGCCCGGCTGGTTCAGGATCTCGCCACCGTATTTGGCATAAGTGTAGCTGTGGAAATCGAGGCCTTCGTCCAAATAACGTTCGCCGCGCGCGTTGACGATGATGCCGAACGGGTAGTTATGCTTTTGGAAGCGGTCGCCGACATCAAGGTCGCCGAAAGGCGGCGCGTTCAAATCCCAGGCGACCGAATGCGCGCCCGACCAGTGCCCGGCGACCGCCGCACCCAGGTCGATCGCCATCTTCAGCCCCTGGCCGGTGTTGAACCGCGAGCCGCGAACCTTGGCGAGGTCCCAATTCGGCCCGAGATAGCGCGCCCGCATCTCGGCATTGGCCTCGAACCCGCCGCAGGCCAGCACCACCGCCTTTGACCGCAAGTCGCGTGCACGCCCCTGGTGGCGCACACGCACCCCCTCGACCCCGCGGTCGCCGCTCAGCAGCGCAATCGCCGGCGTCTCGTACAGCACCGTGATCCCGTCGCGCGCTGCGCGAGCGTGCAATGCCTTGACCAACTCCTTGCCGCCGCCCCAGATATGGCAGGCGAGCCCGCCCCAGAATTTGAACTTGCCGTCGACCCGGAACGCCTGGCGGCCGAGCCCGAGCTGAAACCGCACGCCTTTTTCGCGCATCCATACGCCGGCGGCAAAGCTGCTGCGGATCAGGATCTCCGTCAGGTCAGGGTCGCAGCGATACTGGGTCAGCCGGCCCATATCGTCGAAATACTGCTCCTCGGTATAGGTGCCGAAATCGACGTCTTTGAGCTCGGTCTCGTTCATGTCCGGGATCAGCCGGGCGAGGTCCTCGCCGCCGTGATAGACGACCCGAAACGCGCCGCCGGTGAAGGCCGAGTTGCCGCCGCGCTGGTCTTCGGGCGCCACTTCGAGCATCAGCACTCTGGCGCCGCCTTCACGCGCCGACAGCGCCGCGCAGGTGGCGGCATTGCCGGCCCCGACCACGATCACATCCCAATGTTCACGCTCGTCGATTGCCATCGCCCGCTTCTCCAGCAGTTCCGTCCGGCTTTCCGCAAAGCGTCGCACTCGGTCCGGCAATGGTCAATCTGCAGCGCAAAGCCGCTCGCCGCGCGTAGGGGCAGGGGATAACCTTGCTGCCGGGGCCAACGGGGGAAGGGTGCTGTGGCCGAGATCACTGATCGACATGCCGATGGCACGGCGCGGGTAAGTCTGCTGGCGATTTCCGCGGCGTTTTTCCGGCTCGGCGTGACCAGCTTTGGCGGCGGCACGGCGGCTTGGCTCTACCGTGCCTTCGTGCAGCGCCGGCACTGGATCAGCGATCAGACGTTTCTGACCGATGTCGGGCTCAGCCGCCTGATGCCGGGCTCGGCCGGGGTCAATCTGACGGTCCAGGTCGGGCAGAGGCTGCGTGGCGGCTTGGGCGCATTGACGGCGGTCGTCGGGCTGCTGTCGGGACCGCTGGTGATCGTGGTGGCGTTGGCCGCAGGTTATGCCAGGATCGCCGGCAGCGAGGTGGCGCACGCCGTTCTCGACGGAGTCGCAGCGGCGGCGATCGGGCTGACCTTTGCGACCGGGCTAGTGCTGGTCCCGCGCGGCGCTTCGCAGATCGGGCAGATCCTGGTCACGATCGCGACTGTGCTCTCGGTCGGCGTGCTGCGCTGGCCGATGCTGCCGGTGATCCTGTGCCTGGCCCCGCTCAGCATCGGCCTCGCTCTGGTGCAGCGGCGGCGGAGCTGACATGCCCGACGATTGGCGGTCACTGCTCGCTCTGGTCTTTGTCTTTGGTCCGCTGTCACTGCTTTCGATCGGCGGCGGCGCCTCGCTGCTCGCCGAGATCGAGCATCAGGCAGTCGGCGTCCACCATTGGACGACGCAACGCCAATTCGCCGATTTGTTCGCGATCTCGCGCGCCGCACCCGGCCCCGGCACGATGCTGTCGGCGCTGATCGGTTGGAAGGTCGCAGGCTGGGCAGGCGCCTTGACCGCGACGGTGGCGCTCTATCTGCCGTCCTCGCTGCTGGTCTATGGAGCGGCGCGAATGTGGGGAAGGTGGCGCGGCTCGCCCTGGCACGCCGCGATCGAGCAAGGCCTGGCGCCGATCGCCGCCGGGCTGGTGCTGGCCGGCGGGCTGGCGGTTCTGCAGGTGTCCGGCGGCCGCGCGGTGTGGGCCGCGGCGATCGTGGCGACAGTCGTGCTGTTGCGCTGGCCGAGGCTCAATCCGCTGATTTTGTTCGCAGCAAGCGGCGTACTCTTCGGCCTCGCCGCTTGTTTCGGCAGGTGAGCGATTGCGGTTGGAGGAACAGATGAGCGATGAGCTGCCGGCCGGGTTTCTACAGCTTCTGGCGACCGACAGTCCCGACGCGGTCGTCTACGCCGATCGGGAGGGCAAGATCCGGTTCTGGAATGCCTCGGCGACTCGCATCTTCGGTTACGAACCGGGCGAGGCGCTCGGCCAAACCCTCGACCTGATCGTGCCCGAGGCCCAGCGCGCGCGTCACTGGGAGGGCTATCATCGGGTCATGGCGGGTGCTGCAAGCCGCTACGGAGAGGGCGAGGTGCTGGCCGTGCCCGCAATGCGCAAGGATGGAAAGCGGATCTCGGTCGAATTTACCATTCTGCCGATTCACGACGATGCCGGTGCGCTGGTCGGGATCGCCGCCTTTCTGCGCGACGTCACCCCCCGGTTCGAGGAGTTGCGCGCACTGCGCCGCGAGCTTGCCGCGCTAAAGGCGCAGTCGAGCCGGGCGTAACGGCGACGCTGGCCTGCGCGATCGGCCGGAGGTAAGCTTCGAGCTGCGCCCGTCACCGAAACGGGCGATCTCAGGGAGGTACGGAAATGCCCAAATATCTGATCTCGGCATCTTACACCGCGGAGGGTCTGCGCGGTTTGCAGCGAGACAAGGCTTCCGGCCGCAGGCGGGCGGTCGCCACGGCGGTCGAGGGCGTCGGCGGCAAAGTCGAGTGCTTCTACAACGCCCTCGGCCCTGACGACGCCTATGTGATCGTCGATCTGCCCGACAATGTCGACCGCCGCCGCGCTGGGAATCGCGGTATCAGCGGCGGGACTGGCGCGCACCCGGACGACGGCGTTGCTGACCGTCGAGGAAGTCGACCAAGCCCTCGCCAAGAGCATCAATTACCGCGCCCCCGGCGGATAACAACCAGGCGCCGCGGCTGCAAGCAGCGCTCAGAAGGTTGCGCCCGACTGCAGCCAGTGGCGCACGATCTCTTCGCCGGTGGCGAACCAGACGCCGTCATGCGCGCGGATGTATTTTAGCGCCGAGTCGAGCCCGGCGATGCGGTGCGGCACGCCGATCAGATAGGGGTGCAGGCAGATCGCCATGACCCGGCCCGACTGCGCGCCCTCGGCGTAGAGCGTGTCGAACTGGCGGCGGATCATCGCCTCGAACTCGCCGATCGTGCCGTTCCGGTAATTGAAGTGCGGCGCGTCGTTGATCTCATAGGAATAGGGGATAGAGACCAGCGGTTTGCCGCCGATATCCATCAAATAGGGCTGGTCGTCATTGACCCAGTCAGCGACGTAAAGACAGCCCTCCTCGGTCAGGAAGTCGAGCGTGTGCCAGGTCTCGGCGAGGCCGGAGCCGAGCCAGCCGAGCGGCTTTTTGCCGGTCATCTCGGCGATGCGCGACAATGTGCGGGCGATCGTGCGCTGTTCCTCATCGGGGCTCAACGCGTCGAGCCATACGCTGTTCGTCTGGTTGTGGCCGAGGATCTCCCAGCCGAGCTCGATCGCGGCGCGGACGATCTGCGGGTGATGGTCGCAGATATCGCTGTTGACGGTCGGGCTGGCGCGGACCCCGTGCTTGCTGAGCACATCCATGATCCGCCAGATGCCGACCCGGTTGCCGTAATCCCGTTGCGCCCAGGCCCGCACTGACGGCGGATTGCCGGCCGGTATGCCAGGATGGCCGGAAATACCCTTGGTCAACGGAAAGAACTCGATATTGGGGATGACCCACACCGCCAGCCGAGCGCCGCCCGGCCATTCGAGCTTGGGCCGGTCGTTGATCGGCGTGTACGGAAACGGGCCATAGTCGCGCGGTTGCATGACACCTGCCCTCGACTGGAGAGATGGAGAGAAAGAGCTTGCCAGAGATCGCCCCGGAAATCTCGTTCGAATGGCTGCGCTTCGAGCAACTGTCGGCGCAGGAACTCTACGACGTCCTGCGATTCCGCCAGGACATCTTCGTCGTCGAGCAGGGATCGCCTTATCCCGACCTCGACGGCCTCGACCAGACCGCACGGCATTTGCTGCTGCGTGAAGCGGGCGTGCTCGGCGGCTATCTCCGCCTGGCACCGATGCCCGGGCCGCCACCACTTGTCAGCATCGGCCGGGTAGCGCTGGCCCCGCATCTGCGTGGGCGGGGGCTGGGACGGTTATTGATGAAGCGCGCCCTCGGCCTGTGTCAGGACAAGTACCCGGGGCAACTCATAGTGCTGCGGGCGCAGCGCCATCTGGTGCCTTTTTACGAGGGCTTCGGCTTCGCGGTGACGTCCGAGCCCTTCGACGATTTCGGGGTCACGCATGTCGAGATGATGTTGCGCGGGATTGACGATGCGGGCGACGCGGGATTAAATTACAATAATCTTAACACAGGGGGGATCTAAAAAATGGTCGACGAAACCAAACTGCATCAATTTGTCGGACAGATGCTTTCGGATCTGGGCGGCGCGGCGAGCGTCGCGCTGGTCCGGATCGGCGATGCGCTGGGCCTCTACAAGACCATGCACGAGCGCGGTCCGATGACAGTGGCCGAGCTCGCCGCCGTAGCCGGGGTAAACCAGCGCTACCTGCGTGAGTGGCTGTCGCATCAGGCGGCTTCGAACTACGTCTCCTACGACCCGGCGACGCAGAAATTCACCTTGCCGCCCGAGCAGGCGATGGTCTTCGCGATCGAGGACAGCCCGGTCTTTATGATCGGCGCCTTTGTCGTGCATGGCCTCGATTCTCGACAACCAGCCAAAGGTCGAGCCGGCGTTCAAGACCGGCGGCGGCGTGTCGGTGGGGCGATCAGGCGACCTGTCTGTTCTGCGCGGTGGCGCGGTTTTTCCGCCCTGGCTACCACAACAATCTGGTCAGCAACTGGTTGCCCGCGCTCGACGGCGTCGTCGCCAAACTGGAAAAAGGCGCCAAGGTCGCCGATGTCGGCTGCGGCCACGGCTGGTCTCGACCGTGATGATGGCGCAGGCTTTCCCGAACTCGCAGTTCGTCGGCTACGATTTTCACCCGAGCTCGATCGAGCACGCCCAAGCCCATGCCGCGAGCATGGTGTCAGCGCCAACTGCCGATTCGAGGTCGGCACCGCCAAGGACTATCCGGAAAGGGACTTCGATCTCGTCGCCTTCTTCGACTGCCTGCACGACATGGGCGACCCCGCGGGCGCGGCCGCGCATGTCCGGCAATCCTTGAAACCGGACGGCTCGTGGATGATCGTCGAGCCGATGGCCGGCGACCGGCTCGAAGACAATCTGAACCCGATCGGCCGGATCTATTACGCCGCCTCGACGATGGTGTGCGTGCCGACCTCGCTGTCGCAGGAAGTGGGCGCGGCACTCGGCGCGCAAGCCGGCGAGGCGAAGTTGCGCGAGGTCATCACCGCCGGCGGCTTCCGCAACGTCCGCCGCGCCACCGAGACGCCGTTCAACATGATCCTGGAAGCGCGGGCTTAGCGACTCCCCGCAGACGGCGACCTCTGCACCCAGCCGGACGCACGCCATCCGGCGCTCGGACGCTATCGCGACGGCGGCTATTCGGCGGCAGCCGCGACCGGCTGCTGTTCCGCCGCGGTCGCGAAAAACCGCCGCCCGGCGGCGCGCTGGTTCTCGTAGATCGAGCCTTGATACTCGGCCGGGGGCAGTGGCAAGCGGACCGGCACCGGGGCGAGGCGCGGCATCAAGGTCGGCTCGCCGGCGAGCAGCAACTCGTCGAATTTCTCGATCCCATCTTTGAAGCCGAGCAATGGCCAGGCATCGGCGGCGCGATATTGGAACAGCAGGAACCGGCGTTCCTTGCCCGAGAAATTGGTCGCCGAGCCGTGTACCGCGCGCACGTGGTGTACGGTGATCGAGCCGGCCTTGCCGAGACACGGCGCCGCCCGTGAAATGCCGATATCGCAGGCGTTGGGGTCGATCGCGCCGCAGAACCGTCCGTCGGGGCCGTGATGGTCATGGATCGGGCCCCGGTGGCTGCCGGGAACCACCATCATCGGCCCGTTCTCCATCTCGCAATCGTCGAGCATGATCCCGACCGCGGCGAGATCCTCGTTGGTATGCGGATAGAACGCCCAATCCTGGTGCCATTCGATCGGCGCGCCATAGCCGGCCGATTTCATGTTCAGCTTGCCGGTATCAAAGCGCACCGTGCCCCACAAATCCTTCAGCACGGCGACGATTTTGGGATGGCGGACGGCCCGCGCGTATTCAGGGTGATGCAGATGCGGGGTCTTGATCCGCCGCACCCGCGGCTCGGCAGCGGAATGCGAGTCCTCGAGGTCGTAAATCTCGTTATTGGCGGCGACCGAGCGCGCGCCCTGCACGAACCCGTCGGTGACTTGGCGCAGGGCTTCCACCTCGCTTGACGTCAGGATATCGGGAAGCACGACGAACCCGTCGCGCCGATAGGCGGCGAGGGTGGTTTCTGAAAGCATTGTTCCTCCTAAAGGGCGCAACCGTCGCCCCGAATTGCTGACCCCCGCGCCGGGATTTGTCAACCGCCAGCACCAACCGCCAGGTGTGCGAAACCCGCCGGTGGGCTGGGCCGGCCGTCGAGGTGCTTTTCAGCCGCTTTGGCGGGGGACTAAGCTGAGGCTCTTTAAGGGAGCAGCCCATGAGCAATATTACGCGCGCCACGAGTTCCGAAGTGCCCGAGCCGCAACCCGGCACCTGGTCGAACTGCTTGGTGGCGGGCGGCTTTGCCTATGTTGCCGGCATGACCGCGCGCGGCAGCGAGGCCGCCGGCGATGAATACGTCCAGGCAAAGGCCATCTTCACCAAAATCCGCCATCTGGTCGAGGCTGCCGGCGGCACTATGGCCGACGTCATGAAGGTCACGATCTTCGTCACCGACATCACCCAGCGCGAAAAAGTGTGGCAGGCCCGCCGCGAATTTTTCACCGGAAATTTCCCGGCCTCGACCCTGGTGCAGGTGGCCGCACTGGCCGACCCGTCGCTCAAGGTCGAGATCGAAGCCGTCGCCCATATCGGGGCCAGCCGGGGCTGACCGGCCAGCGAGCACAAACCAAGGATACGCCTGATGCAGCGGCAGTTGCACCTGAACCTGTTCATTCACAGCCGCGGCCATCACGAGGCGTCATGGCGGCACCCGGACTCCTCGCCATTGGCGCTGACCGACATCCGCTATTACCAGGATCTGGCGCAGCGAGCCGAGGCGGCGCTGTTCGATTCGATCTTCTTCGCCGATCAACTGGCGCTCGGCGGGGACGTGGCGCAGGCCGCGCGCACCTGGCTCGAGCCGATTACCGTGCTGGCGGCGATTGCCGTCTCGACGAGCCGCATCGGGCTGATCGCCACGGCCTCGACCACCTATACGGAGCCGTTCAACCTGGCACGCCAGTTCGCCTCGATCGACCACATCAGCAACGGTCGCGCCGCCTGGAACATCGTCACCTCGTGGCTCGCCACTGCGGCGCGCAATTTCGGCGGCGCCGGCCAGGTCAGCCATGCCGACCGCTATGCCCGCGGCGAGGAGTTCATGACCGTGGTCAAGGCATTGTGGGACAGCTGGGCCGAGGATGCGGTAATCGATGATCGGGCCGGCGGGCAATATGCCAGGGCAGACCATATCAGGCCGATCAACCACCGCGGCGACTTCTACCAGGTGGCCGGGCCGCTGAACTTGCCGCGTTGCCCGCAGGGCCGGCCGGTGCTGGTCCAGGCGGGATCGTCCGACACCGGCCGCCGCTTTGCCGCGCGTCATGCCGATGCTGTCTTCACCGCCCATGTCGAGAAAGCGACTGCGCAGGAATTCTACGCCGATCTGAAAGCGCTGGCGGCAGCCGAGGGACGAAACCCTGATCAGGTGCTGATCCTGCCCGGTCTCAACGCAATGATCGGCTCGACCGAGGCCGAGGCGCAGCGCCTGGCGCGCGAGGTCAACGATCTGACCGATCCCGAGGTCGGGCGCAAGCGGCTCTCCAACCGGTTCGGCGGGCATGACTTCTCGCACCTGCCACTCGACCGTCCGCTGTCGCCGGAGGACTTCCCCGACCCTGACACCGTCGAGGCCGCGCGCAGCCGGACCGAGGTGATCCTGAACCTGGTGCGCCGCGACCGGCTGAGCCTTCGGCAATTGCTCGGCTACCTCGCTGGCGCCCGCGGCCATTACGTCGCCGCTGGCACCCCCGTGCAGATCGCCAATCTGATCGAGGACTGGTTTACCAGCGGCGCCGCCGACGGGTTTAACATCATGCCTCCCCTGCTGCCCTTGCAGCTCGAAATCTTCAGCACCGAGGTCATCCCGCTACTACAGCGCCGCGGCCTGTTCCGCACCGAATACACCGGCGCGACCCTACGCGAGCACTACGGCCTCCCCCAGCCATCGAGCGTCTTCGATGACCCGACATTTTCAGCCGAACCGCTAAGCGACGCGGCCGGCATATGAACGCCCGAACCGAACGAATGAAGCGCGTCGACGCTCACGAAGCTGAACGGGTCGAGGGCACCCGAGGGCAGTTCGCTTGTGCCAATCGCTTCGCCGGGAGATCGTAATCATCGACGCCCGGCATCGAGCGAAGCATCACGAGGAAGAAATAGCGATGAAGGTTATCGGACGCTGTCATTGCGGTCAGATCAGCTTTGAGGCTGAAATCGACCCGACTAAGGTCAGAATCTGCCATTGCACCGATTGCCAGACCCTTACCGGCACCGCCTTTCGCACCACGGTGCCAAGCTTGCCCGGCACCTTCATCCTGCGAGGCGGCGCCCCCAAGCTCTACATCAAGACTGCGGAAAGCGGGAATAAGCGGGTGCACGCGTTCTGCCCCGAATGTGGCACGCCGCTTTACGCCACAGCGGCAGGCGCCAACCCGCAATCTTATGGCTTGCGGGTGGGCGCGCTCGACCGCCGCCCCGACTTGCGACCAACCCGGCAGGGCTGGTGCCGCTCGGCTCTCCCTTGGTCGATGGACCTCACCGGCGTGGAGCGCTTCCAGCGCCAGCCATAGCATCGAATGGCCTTCTCCCCGTCTCACGTTTCTTGGTACGTGGGTTGGAAGCCGATCTCGTTCCCGCCTCATCCTTTTCTTCTGACTGGCTATGATCGCCGCGCTGGGCAGTAGTCGTAGGATGGGTTGAGCAAAAGCGAAACCCATCCTTCCGATCCGGACCCGACATGATGGGCTTCGCGACGCTCAGCCCATCCTACGCTTGCTCGGCCATCCCGAGCGCCGTTAATGACGGGGTTGCGCCCGCGCGCCGTGGCATCTGAGGACGTGTCGGGGTGCTCAGCGGGTGCCGCCTCCATTGCCATAGAGGTAGCGGCAGGCCTAGATGGCGGGATGCGGGTTCTCATCAGTGCGACAGAGATTGCCGTGCGGGTTGACGCGCTCGCCATGAAAATCGCGCGCACAATCCCGGGCGATTTCGTCATCGTTGGCTTACTCAAGGGGGCGGCGGTGTTCGTCGCCGACCTTGTACGCGCACTAGACCAGGCGGGTGCGAAGCCCGAATTAGAGTTCATCCGCTTGAGCAGCTATGGTCGTGCCAAAGAGAGTTCCGGGAAAGTGCAGATGCACGGTGATGTCCCGGCCGGCCTCGCCGGGCGGCCCGTGCTGCTTGTCGACGACATTGTTGATACCGGCCGGTCAATCGCCTTTGCTGCCGCCCAATTGCGACAGCAAAGGATCGATGACCTCTGGACATGCGCGCTGCTGGAGAAGCCTTCGAGACGAGAGATCCAAGTCGCGATCGATTTCGTCGGCTTCACCATCGGCGACCTGTATGTGGCGGGTTATGGTACCGACTACGCTGAAAAATATCGCCACCTACCGTATATCGGCGTTGTGGAGTGACAATGGCGGTAGCTCAGGGGACTTTCCTTCGCCTTACCTCGTCGGTCGGCCGGTGGCGCCGGTATGGGCTTCCGGTCAAATCAGCAAGTCAAATTGTAGTACGACCCCGTAGGATGGGTTGAACAACGCGAAACCCATCATTCCGACCCGGACCAGACATGATGGGCATCGCGACGCTCAGCCCATCCTACGCTTGCTATGCCCTCGCCACGGGCTACCCCTATAAATCTGACACGGTGCCAAGTCGATGTCATTGTCTGCCCTGTTGCTTCCTTTGATTCCGACTGTCACTGAGGTGGCAGCTGCGTTCGGGGCCGGCCGGTGGGTTGAGGCTCAATTCAACACACCGCCCAGCGAAGGCTGGAAATGATGGGTTTAGGACGCTCGGCCCATCCTATGGGCTGTGAAGTCTTAAGGAAGGTCGTGTTCCGCATCTGGAGTATAGTCACGTAATCGGCACACAGCAAACCACAATGTATCTGCTTCGTCCTCTAGAATCGACAGATGTTCCGCAAGCCCGTATAATTCAGCACTTGTCAGAGGTTGAATATTTCTTCTTTCTATCTCGCGAGTTATCTGTCCATTGCGATTTTGCAGAATGCGAGAATGCATAGCTTGATTACGCTGACCTCCAACTTTCTCAATCGTTATTAGAATATTATTTATAATAATATGGTCATCTCTTTTATAAAAATATTCCGACGCTATATCAAATTGACGATTAATAACTTTTCTTAACGCTCTGGCATTGGGGACAAGCCGGAAAGATTGAAGATTTTTGGGGAATCGCAGATTTGGAAAAGTATGTCGGAGACCATCTGAAATTCTCATTATTGCATCTTCAAGATTGGCGCTGCACAATGCAATGCACCCGAGTGCGCGTATGTGATCACCGTCATCCGGAAATTTGATCCTGCCTGTGCAATAAGTCATACCGTCACCAATTTAGGGGATGATCAAGAACAGCCGCTCGTCGCGCCGCAAGTGTCGCATTTGAGGCAGGTGCCGTTGCGGATCAGGGTGAAGTTGCCGCATTCGGTGCAGCTGTCGCCTTCGTAGCCTTTGATGCGGGCGGCGCGGATGCGTTCCAGGCGCAGCGCAAGGGTGTCGTCCTGGTTCTCCGCCGAGGGGAGAGGGTCGGCGAGGGAAAGGGCGGCGGCCGCGGCGGGGGCGCGGCCGGCGCCGCCATGCAGGACGGTCAGCTTGTTGCGGACGTAGCCGTTCGAGGTCACGCGCTGCATGAAGCTGAGTTCCTCGGCCGGCCAGGGGCCGGAGCCACGGGCAACGTCCGGTTGATCGTCGCCGCCAGGGTCGCGCAGCGTCGATTCGGCTTCGCCCTTGCCGACTGCGTCGGGCAGCAGATCGCCTGGCTCGGCATGGGCCAGATCGCCGCGGCCGAGATAGGAGATCGCCAACTCGCGGAAAATGTAGTCGAGGATCGAGGTCGCCATCTTGATCGTGTCGTTGCCTTCGACGATCCCCGACGGCTCGAACCTGGTAAACGTAAAGCTCTCGACGAACTCCTCGAGCGGCACGCCGTATTGCAGGCCCATCGAGATCGCGATCGCGAAATTGTGCATCAGCGAGCGAAAGGCCGAGCCCTCCTTGTGCATGTCGATAAAGAGCTCGGCGAGCCGGCCGTCCTCGTGCTCGCCGGTGCGCAGATAGACCTTGTGGCCGCCGACCGTGGCCTTTTGCGTGTAGCCCTTGCGCCGATTGGGCAGCCTTCGGCGCTCGCCGCGCTGCACGACGCGTTCGACCACCCGCTCGACGACCCGTTCGACGATGCGCTCGGCGACCAGCGGCGCGCGCTGAGCCGGCGACTGCGCGAACAGCTCGGCGGCGCGGTCCTCGGCCTCCTCGTCGGCGCCCAACAGGCTCGCGGCCAAGGGCTGCGACAGTTTCGAGCCGTCGCGATAAAGGGCGGTCGCCTTCAAACCGAGCCGCCAGGACAGCAGGTAGGCGGCCTTGCAATCCTCGACCGTCGCCGCGTTCGGCATGTTGATCGTCTTCGAGATCGCCCCCGAGATGAAGGGCTGCGCCGCCGCCATCATGCGGATGTGGCTTTCGGCCGACAGCGCGCGGGTGCCGGTGCGCCCGCACGGGCTGGCGCAGTCGAACACCGGCAGATGCTCGGCCTTCAGGTGCGGCGCCCCTTCGAGGGTCATCGCCCCGCAGCACCAGGTATTTGCGGCTTCGATCTCGGCCCGGCTGAAGCCGAGCGCGGCCAGCAGATCGAACCCCGGATCATCCAGTGCGGCCGGCAAGATCCCGAGCCGCTCGGTGCAGAAGGCTTCGCCCAAGGTCCATTTGTTGAACGCGAATTTGATGTCGAAGGCGGTGGCGAGTGCGGCTTCGGCCGCGGCCAGAGCGCGGTCGTCGAACCCCTTGGCGCGCAGGCTGTCGTGGTTGATCGCGGGCGCTCCGGCCAAAGTGCCGTTGCCCAGGGCATAGCGTTCGATCGCGGCGATCTCGGCGGCGTCATAGCCGAGTGTCGACAATGCCTGCGGCACCGCGCGGTTGATGATCTTGAAATAGCCGCCGCCGGCGAGCTTCTTGAATTTAACCAGCGCGAAATCGGGCTCGATGCCGGTCGTGTCGCAATCCATGACGAGGCCAATCGTGCCGGTGGGTGCGATGACCGTCGCCTGGGCATTGCGGAAACCGTGCTTCTCGCCGAGCGCCAGCGCCGTGTCCCAGCTTTGGCGCGCAGCGGCGACCAGCTTCGGGTCGGGGCAATTCGCGGCGTCCAGCGGGACCGGCAGGATCGCCAGCTCTTCATATCCGGCACTGTCGCCATGACAGGCGCGGCGGTGGTTGCGCACGACGCGCAGCATCGCCGCGCGGTTCAACGCAAAGCCGGGAAAGGCGCCGCGTGGCTTTAAGCCCGGATCGCCGGCCATCTCGGCCGAGGCGGCATAGCTGGCGCCGGTCAACAGCGCGGTGATCGCCGCGGCGAGCGCGCGCCCGGCGATGCTGTCATAGGCGATGCCCATCCCCATCAACAGGCCGCCGAGATTGGCGTAACCGAGGCCGAGGGTGCGGAAGGCAAACGATCGGCGGGCGATCTCCGGCGACGGAAACTGCGCCATCATCACCGAGATTTCGAGCACCAAGGTCCACAGCCGCACCGCATGGGCAAAGGCCTCGGCGTCGAAGCCGGCGTCTCGTCCGGGCTCTCCATCGACGGCCGGCCGAGGGCCGCCCCCGTCTTTCGCGTTCTCGCGGCGGAACGCCATCAGGTTCAGCGAGGCGAGATTGCAGGCGGTGTCGTCGAGGAAATTGTATTCCGAGCACGGGTTCGAGGCGTTGATCCGACCGCTCTCGGGGCAGGTGTGCCAGTCGTTGATCGTGGTGTCGAATTGCAGGCCGGGGTCGGCCGAGGCCCAGGCGGCGTGTCCGATCCGGTCCCACAATTCGCGCGCCGGCATGGTTTTGGCGACCTTGCCGTCGGTGCGCCGGATCAATTCCCAGGGGCCGTCGGCCGCGACGCGGTCGAGGAACTCGTTCGAGACCCGGACCGAATTGTTCGAATTCTGTCCGGCGACCGTCAGATACGCTTCGGAATCCCAATCGGTATCGTAAGTGCGAAGGTCGATTGCGGTATAGCCTTGGCGGGCGAACTGGATCACCCGCTGGATGCAGTTTTCCGGGATTTGGGCGCGGCGGGCGGCGCGGATCTCGCGTTTCAATACGGGGTTCTGCGCCGGGTCGCAGGGGTCGGCTGCGCCCTCCGGCTGCTGATGACAGGCGGCCATGACCAGGTTCAGATGGCGGGCCGCGAGTTTGGAGCCGGCGACCAGCGCGGCGACCTTCTGCTCCTCGACGACCTTCCAGTCGATAAACGCCTCGATGTCGGGGTGGTCGATGTCGACGATCACCATCTTGGCCGCACGCCGCGTGGTGCCGCCGGATTTGATCGCGCCGGCGGCTCGGTCGCCGATGCGCAGAAAGCTCATCAGCCCGGACGACCGCCCACCGCCGGACAGGCGCTCGCCATCGCCGCGCAATTTCGAGAAATTCGAGCCCGAGCCCGAGCCGTATTTGAAGATCCGGGCCTCGCGCACCCATAAATCCATGATCCCGCCCTCGTTGACGAGATCGTCGGCAACCGACTGGATAAAGCAGGCGTGGGGCTGCGGGTGCTCATAGGCGCTGGTAGACGCCGTCAACTCGCCGCTGCGGTAGTCGACGTAGTAATGGCCCTGCGCCGGGCCATCGATGCCATAGGCCCAGTAGAGCCCGGTGTTGAACCATTGCGGCGAGTTCGGGGCGCCCATCTGCCGCGCCAGCATCAGCCGGATTTCGTCGTAAAAGGCGCAGGCGTCCTCCTCGGCGTCGAAATAGCCGCCCTTCCATCCCCAATAGGTCCAGGTCCCGGCCATCCGGTCGAAAACCTCTCGGGCGTCGGTCTCGCCGCCGTAGCGTTGATCCTCGGGCAATGCCGCCATCGCCGCGGCATCGGCAATGCGCCGCCACAGCCAGGACGGAACCCCGTCTTCCTCAACCCGGGTCAAGCGCGCCGGCACCCCGGCTTTGCGGAAATATTTCTGGGCAATGATATCGCAGGCGACTTGGCTCCATTCGGCCGGCACCTCGATTCCCTCGGCCTGGAAGACGACCGAGCCATCGGGATTGCGAATCTCGCTGGTCGCGTTCCGAAACGGAACCGACCCATAGGGATCCCGACCTGCCGTGGTAAAGCGCCGCGCGATATGCATTCCTTCCCCCCGAAACCTAGTCTCCTGCCCGCGGGATTCGCAGCAAGATGTAGCTACTGAGCTTGCTCAGGCGACTATATCTAGACCGTTCGGCCAAGGCCGGCAATTTATTTTGGGGCGAATGCGCGGAAACACACCATATGTTGCGGGGTGGCAACATTAAGCCGGCTATTGCCGTCGGGGCGAGGGCGGTGCGATAAACCGGCGGCCGCGGGGTCCAGCCGGCCGCGGCATCTCGGGCACTGGATGGAGCGATGACCCTCGGCACGCGTTTGTTGACCTGGCTGCGCGGCGATTATGTCGGGATCGACAGCCTAGGCAACCGCTACTACCGCGAGAAGGGGAAGCGGGCTTTGCCTCGCGGCGGCGGGCGAGCGAGCCGCGAAAAGCGCTGGGTTATCTATGCCGGAGAGCCGGATGGGTCGAAGGTGCCCTCGGAATGGCATGCATGGCTGCACCACACGATCGACGAGGTGCCGCAGCCGGAATCGCGCGTCCGTTATCCGTGGGAAAAGGAACACCTGCCAAACATGACCGGCACGCCTTATGCCTATCACCCGCCGGGCTCGATCCTGCGGGGCGGCCGTCGCGCGCCGTCGACCGGTGATTACGAGCCGTGGACGCCGGAATAGCCCAGAGATGCGGATGCCGGCGGGAGCTTATCGAGCGCTGATCCCAGGAAAGCGCCGATGAGCGGCAATGTGATCGAAACGGTGATGGGCGCGGTCGTGCTGGTGGTCGCCGCGTTCTTCCTGTTTTTCGCGTACACGACGAGCCAGGTGCGGGCGGTGGACGGCTATACGCTGACGGCGCAATTTACCCGCGTCGATGGCATCCGCGACGGCAGCGACGTGCGCATCGCTGGGGTCAAAGTCGGCTCGATCACCGCCGAAAATCTCGACGCGAAGACTTATCTCGCCACCCTCAAGATGAGCATCAACCCCGAATACAAATTGCCCGAAGACACGGTTGCCGAGGTCATCTCGTCGAGCCTGCTCGGCGACAAATACCTCGCGCTGGTCCCGGGCGGCTCGGACAAGAACATCCCACCGGGCGGTCAGATCAAATACACCCAGGCTACGGCCAGTCTCGAAGACTTGATCGGCCAGATGATCTTTTCGCAGGCGGGGGCAGGCGCGCAGAAAAAGCCGGGCGAAGGCTCCCAGGGTGGCGCGCCCCAAACCGGAGCGCCGCCGGGTGTGGCGCCGCCCAGCGTCCTCAAATGAGCCGCTGTGGCGGGTAAGGGCAAGACAATGAGTGAATCGAACGAGTTTCCGGTCTGGCTGACGCCCGAGGGCGAACCCGTCTCCTGCGTCGAAAAGATCAAGGTACTGAACGAGAACCTCGCCGAACTGCGCGAGCTGGCGCAAGAGGCGCTCGAAGACGCGGTCTTAATGGGCTGTGACGAGCGCCAGCTGCGCGAAGTTCTGGCCGATATCGTCGCCGGTCTCGTCAACCCCTACGCCAAATAATCGGGTCTAGAACCTCAAACCTATTGCGGCCTGGATCACGCCACCGCCGGCTTTGTCACCTGGAAACTCTGCCGGTTTTCCATGTGCCGCATCCACTCCTGCAGCTTGGGATGCTCGGCAAGGGGCGCATGGCCGTCGGGCACGTTGGCGAAAAAATAGAGCAGCGGGATCACCATCAAATCCGCAAGGCTGACATGCTCGGCGGCAAGAAACCGGTTGTCTTCCATCAGCCGGTCGATCTCCGCGAGGCACAGCAGGGCGCGCGGCAATGCCGCGGCGATTGCGGCCTCATCCGGCTCGCGCCCAAACAAGCGCGGCGCCAATACGCGGTTGAACAGAATCGTGCCGGCGATGCTCGGCCAAGCATAGGCGTCGACGATGCCGATGATCTGGTTCATCCGCGACCATTGGTGCACGTCCTCGGGCTGCAGCGGCGTTCCCGGAAAGCGCTCGTCGACATAACGCATGATCGCCTGGGTTTCGTAGAGCGCGAAATCGTCATGCGCGAAGGCGGGGATCTTGGCGAAGGGCTGGCGCGACAGATGCGGCTCTTCGCGGTGGGCGCCAAACGGCACCTCGATAAGCTCATGCGTGACGCCCTTTTCGGCGAGCGTCAGCCGCACGCTCCATACGTAAGTGCTGAGGGCCGGACCGTAGACGATCGGATGTGCCATCACCAATTCACTCGCCTGTTCTAAAGCCTGATTCACCACGTTGGTGCCGCAAAGCCGCGGCCGGAGGCGCTAGCGCGTCCCATCTGCTTACACTCGAAGCTGTCACGGGGCAAAGTCGCCTTGGGTGAGGCGATCCGGGTCCCGCATCGCCGGTGCGGGGACACAGGCCGAGGGGCCATGGCAACCGCCGCTGCAATGGCAGTGGGTTTAAGCATCGAATTGCCCTTTTAGTTGAAGGCGACGTTCCAGCGCCGCCGGTGGCCGCTAGTGCCGGGCTTTGTCAGGACGGTTTAGGCCTTGCTCAACAAAGTCTTCCAGGTAGGGTCTGGCGCATGAGCGTCATGCTCGAGGAAATGCTCGAGCATATGGACTATCGCAGCGGACCGGCTTGGGGGCACTCGCTGCCGGGCGCGCCAGGCGTCGATTTTTTCGACCAACACAGGTTCGACCCGCACGTCGATATTCGCAGTTTTCCTTTGCATGGTGATCAGGTAGGGCGTTGTGGGGCATGGCCGCTTGATAATCCCGGCCAAAAATTTGATCGCCAAGTTTGCCTCTTCGGGATTAGGCCGACGGAATTGAGGCCGGCTGATTTCTCGCTCTGCTTGGCGAGGTGCCAAACCATCGTTTGAACGCATGATTGAACGCGGCAAGCTCCGAATAACCGAGCAGCCAGGCGATCTGCTGAAGTGAGATGCGCCGGTCTTCGAGGTAACGAACGGCAAGGCGGTTGCGCAGATGGTCGAGGATCTCGCCAAAGCTTGCGCCCTCCGCCGCGAGCTGCCTTGTCAGCGACCGCAGGCTCATGCCGAGCTGCTGGGCGACTACTGCCACCTGTACCTTACCGCTGGGAAGCAGGCTCAGGATGTGGCTCTCCACCATGCCCCGCAGGCCGGCCGCCTTGCGCCGCTCCGAGAGGAGATCGTCCGCGTGCGTCTCCAGGATATGCAGCAGGTGACTGTCCGCGGAAACTATCGGGAGTTGTACAATGCTTTCGGGGAACGCCCAACTGTTGACGGGATGGGCGAACTCGACCGGACATCGCAGCATGCGATGGATTTCCCTTAACTCCGTGTTCCGAGCGTGCACAAAGGTTATTCGCGACGGGGCGATGTCGCGGTTGGTCAGCTTGCACAGCACTCTCATCAGCGCCAGCGCGATGAACTCGGAAAATTGGCGGCGTGGCTCGTCAAATGCGAGCATCGGCCGGTGCGTCAGGACCGTCTCGTTCCTGAGCATTGATACCTCGGGGCGAACTTCTTCGCTCGTCGTTGCCGCATAACGCACCAGGTGTTCAAGGGCCGTCGCGACCGTCGCCGAGGAGGCCGCAAGGTAGAAGAGGACGCCGACCTCTCGCATGTCCATCTCTGCCGCGACGCGCAGCCCGAGCAGCGATTCGTCTGTCTCGGTCGCGGCAAGCTCGAGGAACCGGTACTGGGAAGCAGCTGAGATGCCGCTATCGTCCCGCGACAACTGATCGCGCGAAAGCTCAGCCTTCGCCAACAGCGGCTCGGCCTCGATCCGCTTCCGGTCCAGGTAGCGCAAAGTCTCGCGGGCGGCGGTCCCGCGGGTCCACAGAAACGGGCTCTCCGGAATATCGCTTTGGCGGGCGCTCCTCATGTCAGAACCCCTCCCAGTGCGATTATCAGAGATTGGCTCTAATTATCAAACTCGGCCGGAAGGGGTTCGCGGCCTATCTGGCGTCAGCCATTTTACCGATCACTTCTTGGCAGATGATCCGGCCAACGCCGGCGTGGCCGCACCGCCGTTGCTCAGCAATGCCCCAAAGATCGCCGCGGCACTGTCGAGCCCGGTGCCCTGGCCGCCTGTCGACACCACCGTCTGCGGCACCAGCCGCCCGACCAGGGAGACGATTTCCGGCTTTTCCTGGACGGCTTTGAGGAATTGCTGAACGAGGTTGATCGTCAGCACCCGGTCCTGGCCGAGCACGTCGGCCTGCGCCTTTTGCCCCTGCGCGGTTTCTTCGAGTTCGAGCTTTTGCCCCTCGCCGCGCAACTTGGCCGCGTTCTTGTTCTGCTCGGCGACCTGCACGCCGATCAACGCCTCGACCAGCTGGTGCTGCTGTTCGGCGGTCGCCCGCGCCTTTTCGGTTTCGATCCGCTGGGTTTGCGCCTTCTGCTCCTGCTGATATGTCAGCTGAAGCTGATCGGCCAATTGCTGGCGCAAGCGCGAGATCAGTAATTCCGGCGGCAACGCCACGTCGCCGAACTTAACCTCCTTGATCACAATCCCGGCGCGCAGGCCCTCGGGCCGGATCGCGTCCTCGACCGCGCGTTCCAGCGTCGCGCGATTGTCCGCGAGATCGAGCACGTGGCGCCCGGTGGCCCCGACCACATTGCGCACGATCGAGCGGATGGTCGGCACCATGATGTTGTTTTCGATTTCCGGCAGCCCGCCGACTGCGGCAACGACAAAGGGCGCGTTGTCGGGGGTGACTTGGGCGAGAACCCGCAGCTCGAGCGGCACCTGCCAACCCTCGACAAAGGGCGTGATCGCCGGGTCGGCCGCGCCTTCGGGCACCGGGACATCCTGCGAGCGCTGCGATTGCGTCAGATTGCCGGCCTGATCGAGGCTGAGGTCAATATATCGCCGCTTATAGCCGCCCTTGAACTCCCAGGTCTGTACCCGGGTGCTGATCATCGTGACTTTGTAGGCCGCCTCGTTGACGTAGTAGCGGCCGGGTTGGAGGGCCTTTTCCCACACGCCGATGCAGCCGACCGGGACCAGGATAGCCGTCAGAATGCCTTGGTCGCCTTTTGTTTGGTTGGCGATAACGGCTTCGCCGCTCGAATTGGTGAACACCGTTTTTTGCCGGCAGGAGGTCGGCTTTTCGGCGACCAGATTGCCGAAATTCACCGCCGCGACGACATTGGATTTGACGGCGCCGACAAAGCCTTTGGCCACGTCGACGGCATCCCGGATATCGACGTCCCAAAGATAGGTGTTGAGGCGGTAATTGCCCGGCGTCAGGATCGTCGTCTGCGGCCCCCGCTGCCCGCCATGCCCGAGAAAGTATTCGGCGTCGAGCATGTCGAGCTCGCGCCCCGCGGGAAAGGTGTCGGCCAGATACTGATCGGGCTGCAGCGGGGCGCCGTCCTTGGCGTTCAGGAACCCGTATTTGCCCGACGGAATGGACACCACCTTTCTGGTTTCGACCTGATAGATCACGTTGACCAGAAACCAGGGGTGCCAGCCCGGGGTCAGAATTTCCGCTTGCGGGCCTTTTTCCCCGTTCGTCGCGATGATGTGCTCGCCGGGCAAGGAGGTGGTGCCGTAAATCTTGTTCAGCACGGCAATTTCGTCGGAATCGACATGCACATAGGAGGTCGCCGCGAGACAGAGCAGCGCGATCGCCACAAACACGAAGCGCAGGGACAGCGACAATGTTCCAAAATCGGGGCGCGCGCGGCTGACAAAGAGGCCGAGAATGCTCGGCGCCACCGCCGCGAGCACGAAATACAAAACTGCGACGACGACCCAAAACATTAGAACCTCCCGTCAGGCCGCGTGGCGCTTTGCCACGCCGTCGGGCGCATGGCGCTTCTTCGCTCTATTCCTCTGCCTGCAGGCAGATAATAGGGCAAATCCTGTCGCTCGTCAGCCCAGGGCACCATCCGCCGGCCGCTTATCAACGATCGGCGGAAGCGACCCCGAACTGGCCCCGCTGAGACCGGCAGGCCGAGAGCGCGGGCGCGATCGGCGGACGCCGTTGCGCACTCAGGCTAGCTTAAGTACGGGGTGCTATCCACTTGCCGCCGTTTCCTCGCCGGTCGCGGTGCCGCGGCAGATGTCGAAGGGCTTTTATGGAAGACTTGGTTCAGCCGACGCTTGCCTTCATTTCCGCGCATGCGGGTTGGGCGTTCGCTGTCATGTTCGTCTTCGCGTTCGGCGAGTCGTTTGCTTTTTTGAGCCTGCTGTTCCCGGGAACGTCGTTGTTGATCGCCGCCGGGGCGCTGCTCGTCGACCGGCTCTCTGCACGTATTTCTCGGTTCTTGCTGGGGCGATCCTCGGCGCCGTGCTAGGCGATTAAGTCTCGTATTGGATAGGCCGTTGGTTTGGCCCGGCGGATTGCTCGAGCTCTGGCCGTTCACGCGCAATCCCGACCTCTTGCCGAGCGGCATTCGGTTTTTCGCCAGATATGGCGGTCTCAGCGTTTTTATCGGCCGCTTCTTCGGCCCGATGCGTGCGGTGATTCCGCTCGCCGCGGGGGTAATGCGGATGCCGAACGGACGTTTCTGGATCGCCAACGTCGGCTCGGCGCTCGATCTGGGCGCCGATGCTGCTGATCGTCGGCGACGTCGTCGGCAACATCGGCGAGAGCCTCGTCGGCTCGGCCAATCTCGTGCGTGCTGGTTTTTGGCGGGCTGGTGGTGTTCGGCATCGGCGGCGTCGTCTGGGCGGTAGCTCGATCGAGGCGCCCGCGGTCCTGACCGCGCGACCTCGTACCGGCCGGGCGACCTCTTATCGGAAGACCGGCAAGTGCCCAAATTGACACCGATTGCTGATCGGCGAGCACCGTCGAACGATGTCCTCGTTCTTCTCGCCCTACCGGCATCAATTCGTTCGTGTCGGCGCCTGCGTGCCGCAGGTGGCGGTCGGCCGAGCCGCCACGTAATGCCGACGACGGTCGCTGCGCTGCTCGCCGAGGGCGATGAGGCCGCGCGTCGGGCTGATGGTGTTTCCCGAGCTGTGCCTGTCGGCCTATGCGATCGACGATCTGCTGTTTCAGGATGCGCTGCTCGACGCGGTCGAGCGCCCAGATCGATCGTCTGATCGCAGGCGAGCCGAGACCGGTTTCCGGTGTTTGTCGTCGGCGCGCCGCTGCGCTGGCGTGGGCAGCTCTATCAACTGCGCGCTCGTGATCCATCGCGGCCGACTGCTCGGCGTCGTTCCCAAAGGTGTTTCTGCCGAATTACCGCGAATTCTACGAGCGCCGGCATTTCACCTCGGGCGAAGGCGTTGCCGGCCGGTCGATCGCCGTCGCCGGGCACAACGCGCCGTTCGGCAGCGATCTGCTGTTCGCCGCCGCCGGGGCAGCGGGTTTCACCTTCCATGTCGAGATCTGCGAGGATCTGTGGGTGCCGCAGCCGCCGAGCATCGCGGGCGGCAATGGCCGGCGCCGAGATCCTGCTCAATCTGTCGGCCAGCAACATCACGATCGGCAAGGCGCAGATGCGGCGGCTGCTGTGCGCCTCGCAATCGGCGCGCTGCATTGCCGCCTATGCCTATTCCGCCGCCGGCGCCGGCGAGTCGACGACCGACCTCGCCTGGGACGGTCAGGCCGGCATCTTCGAGCTGGGCGACGAGCTGGCCGAGACCGAGCGTTTCTCGCGCGACGCCGGAGATGGCGACCGCCGATGTCGATCTCGGCCGCATTCGCCAGGAGCGGATGCGCACCAACACTTTTGGCGACTGCGCGCGCGCCGCGGCCGGTGGCTCGGAGCACGCCGTTTCGCACGATCGGTTTCGACTTCGAGCCGCCGCAGGAACAGCTGGCCCTGCGCCGCAATGTCGAGCGCTTCCCGTATGTGCCGGCCGACCCGGCGATGCTCGCCGACAATTGCTACGAGGCCTACAACATCCAGGTCCAGGGCCTGGCGCAGCGCCTCAAGGCGACCGGGCTCAAAAAGCTCGTGATCGGCGTCTCGGGCGGGCTCGAATTCGACGCAGGCCTTGATCGTCTCGGCGCGCGCGATGGACCGGCTCGGGCTGCCGCGCACCAATATCCTCGCCTACACCTTGCCCGGTTTTGCGACCGGCGAGCGCGACCAAGGCCAATGCCTGGCGGCTGATGAAGGCGCTCGGGTCACCGGCGCCGAGATCGACATCCGCCCGGCGGCGCGGCAGATGCTGCAGCGACATCGGCCACGCCTCGGCCAAGCGGTGAGGCCGCAATACGACGTGACCTTCGAGAACGTCCAGGCCGGCCTGCGCACCGACTACCTGTTCCGGCTCGCCAACCACAATGGCGGGTCTGGTGGTCGGCACCGGCGATCTGTCCGAACTGGGGCTCGGCTGGTGCACCTATGGGGTCGGCGATCAGATGTCGCATTACAACCCCAACGCCTCGGTCGCCAAAACCCTGATCCAGCATCTGATCCGCTTTGTCGCGGCAACCGGCGATCTCGGCCCGCACACAGCACCGATCCTCTACGACATCCTGGCGACCGAGATTTCGCCCGAGCTGGTGCCGGCCGGCGCCGATGGCGCTGATCCAGTCGACCGAGAGCATCGTCGGCCCCTATGCGTTGCAGGACTTCAACCTCTATTACGCGACCCGCTACGGTTTCAGCCCGTCCAAGATCGCCTATCTGTCATGGAACGCGTGGAATGACGTCGAGCGCGGGGCGTGGCCGGCCAACACTCCGGATGCCGCGCGGCATGCCTACGACCTCCCCGAAATCAAGCATTGGCTGCGGGTCTTCCTGCACCGCTTCTTCCAACTGAGCCAGTTCAAGCGCTCGGCCCTGCCCAACGGCCCGAAAATCTCGTCGGGCGGCTCGCTGTCGCCGCGCGGCGACTGGCGCGCGCCCTCCGACGCCACCGCCACGGTATGGCTCGAAGAACTCGAAACCGGCGTCCCCGACAAGGAATAACCGCTCGTCGCTCGCAGCGAGTCGCGCTGTAACAGCTCCGCCTTGCCTTGTTTGAGGGAGAGCCGCAATGACAATGCCAACCTTCGGTGCCACTATCTTGTCGTTGTTTAAGATAACCACAATAATAATATGCATAATATTTTGTGTGTTTGTCATCGTATGGGCAACGATAATTGTACTGCCACGCGGAATTGAACACAGACTCTTGGCGTTTGTTGATATTATAGGTTACAACGACGAGAACTATAATGTAAATATGAAAGATTACACATATGCTAATACGCCTATAAGTGACCATATCTATATCTCTAGATGGATAATGGGTTGCTATCACATCTATACGATTAGGGATGTTCCTCAGAATATCATTGACGATTTTATACCTCCCGGAAGGACAGCGCCGTACGATACTCGAAGTGCCAAACCTATAGAATTAACTACATCCTATAGAGACCTCATTCATCTTAGCAAATCTATCAGTTCATAGAGAATGCAGTTAGGAGGAGATGTAGATAATTTATATCAGTTCTATCAGCTGTCGACAATAATTACAATATTACTCGGATTTGCTACAACCGTACTTGTTAGTTTGAGTTCAACAACTTTTGGGCAAGGTGATACATACATGGGGAAAACGATCCGTATTTTAGCAATTGTATTTCCAGCACTTGGTGTGTGGCATCTGTTTCGGCAACTGTCGCGCAAGCCGCTGCGAGCAAGCGTAGGGCGTGTGTGGACGGCCCCTTTGACAAAACGGGGTGAGGCAAAGGTTTCTGACGCGGTGCAGTTGCGGTCATGTGTCCGGCTTGTTTGGGCGGCGCGCGGCCGCTGGCCCAGCAAGCGTAGGGCGGAACAGCGCAGCGCCTTCCGCCTCTCTCCGCGGCCATGCACACTCCTCGGATGCCGGATTATCGCCGCAATCGGGTTCCAGGCGGGACCTTCTTCTTTACCGTAAACCTGCTTGATCGGCGCTCGAACCTGTTGGTCACGAATATCGACGCACTGCGCGATGCGGTTCGCCGAGTGCGTGCCCGCGCACCCTTTCACATCAACGCCTGGGTCGTCCTCCCCGACCACGCGCACTGTCTGTGGACGTTGCCGCAAGACGATGCCGATTTTCCGGGTCGGCGGCGAGCGATCAAGACCGGGTTCACGAAATCGCTGCCGGTCGGCGAGCTGCGGTCACCGGTCATGACGCGCCGCGGCGAACGCGGCGTTTGGCAGCGGCGGTACTGGGAGCACACGATCCGTGACGATCGCGACTTCGCGGCTCATATGGACTATACGCATTTCAACCCGGTCAAGCAAGCGTAGGGCGGAACAGCGCAGCGCATTCCGCCTTGACCTGAGGGTCGGCACGCGCGGTTAATCGAGTGGCTGTGTCGCTCGGCGGGCTTCCGCGGCTTCGATTTCAGTGCCGTTCGCCAGTCTGTTGCGGCTCATCGCTGCCGCCCCCCAGTCGGTGGGATACATTCCGCTGGCGACGCATCCGCGAAATGACGAATACGGCCAGTCCGCCGGGTGCGCCGCGAAACTGAGCAAGCGGGGTCAATTATGATGCCGTAACCATCAATGTGGCTCTACCTATCCCTGTCCAAAATTTCCGCGTGACTGTTACCACGGCGAGCATCCCATCATTCCTCCCATCGCGCCAAGAACGTGATGACATGCGAACCAACTGGGGGCTGAATTCTGTGCCGGCTGAGGCGATGGCACTCTTCGAATGCGTGGCTCTGCCAAACGGCCCTGAGCCTCTCGTCGGGCGTTGGTCGCGTCAATGGACTTGGGGTTGATCCGCAAGGCCGCATCGCAATCGGAAATAGCCTGCTTATATTGACCTTTATAAATATACGCAACGCACATCAGGACATACACATCGTCTGAGCGGTTATTAATCTTTGCGGCCTTACTGAGATCAGAAACGGCTAGATTGTATTTGTTGATGCGTAAATAAGCGCCACCGCGCAGGCCATATGTTGCCCAATTGTTATCGTCAAGGGCGATCGACTTACTAAGCAAGTAGGGCGGATGCAATCCGCCTCCTTCGCGCGTCTGCCGTGCATTTGCTGATGAATGCCTCTGTTCGCTTCGCCACCTCGCTCCGACGCTGCATCAGCGCTTTGAGCTTCTCGCGTGTTCCTCCGATCCCAAGATTCTGTCCATCGGGTGCTCCTCCGTGGAGGGGGTCGCCAAGCCGAACCTCGTTGGTCTCACCTATCAGGCGAGGGCGCACCCCAATCCTTCTCCAAGCAAGCCCATGATTTCACCACCGAGGCAGGGCGCCGGGTCGTGTTGACGGTTGAGCGGCACACTCGGCCAGCACCTACGGCCACCCTCAATGCCTGTTGACTAGCGAGGTTGACCTCGCCATGCGGGTATGGACAGATCAATACCACAAATAATATTAGACAAGTGACAATTGTCACTATATAAGTGCTGATGATTCGGCGCTTTCGACATCGCGGCTTGAGACGTCTCTACGAAGACGACGATCGGCGCGAGGTGAACCCGCAGCACGCAGACAAAATTACCCGCATGCTGGCGCGGCTCGACGAAGCGACACGACCGGAACAACTAGACATTCCCGGCTTCCGGCTGCACCCGCTGAGGGGCGAGCTTGCCGGTTATTGGAGCATTACCGTCCGCGCCAACTGGCGGATCATCTTCCGCTTCGAGCAGGGCGATGCAGTCGATGTTGATTTGGTCGATTACCACTAGCGGAGAGGAGGAGCAGCAATGCCCATGAAGAACCCACCCCACCCCGGCCTTTCGGTGCGGCACGACTGCATTGAACCGCTCGGTTTGACGATTACCGAAGCGTCGGAGGTGTTGGGCGTGGCACGGCAGACCCTCAACAATCTGGTCAACGGCAAGAGCGGGATTTCGGCGGACATGGCGATCCGTCTCGACAAGGCTTTTGGTGGGGGCGCGGAAACCTGGCTACGGCTACAAATGGCCTACGACCTCGCGCAGGCCCGCCAGCGCGAAGGCGAGATCGACGTCAAGCCCGTAGCGCGGCGCAAGCTGCAAGAACCCCGCCTTTAGCCGCAGCGCCGAGACAGCCTTTCGCCCGTGGTCACGAAGGTAGCAGATGCAACCCAATACCGTCACTGACCGTTCTTCTCGGCCGATTCGCAGCCAGAGACGACGGTTGCTGCGCCCTGTCAACGGCGTGGCCGCGGCTATGACATGATTACCGAAGGCGAGTTACCGGGGCGCTGCTTTCGTCACCGGCGGCGGGTTCCACTTGCCGGTCAGTGCATCGTCCTTTGGCGCATAGAGACGCATGGTGAGGTTGAATGGCCCTTTCGGTGCCGGCAGCCAGTTCGCCTCTTTGTCGGCGCCGGGGCTTTGGTCCTGGAAATAGAGATCGAGGGAGCCGTCCAGGCCGTATTTGAACGGCATCCAGCTGCTGACAGCGAACCGATCGAGGCTGTTCGGCACTTGATAGCCCTCAGCGTCATAGAGCGTGACCGACCAGAAGGCATCCACCGGCGGAATGGCGCTGCTCTCGAAATGGAGGACATAGCGATTGGCGCCGTCCAGCGGCTTGCCGGTGTCGTCGGCAAGGTTGATCGGATAGATCGCGTCCTCCGGCAGGTTAGCGCCGAGACCGAGCTGGGTGATGATCGCGCGCTTCAGGTAGTAGTTGCCGTAGACACCCATCGTGTCGGTGTTCATCGACCACCCGTTGACGACGCGCGCGAGGCTGGGGACCTTCCACGCCATCAGGGCCAGGGCTTCCTTAGGGGCGGTCTCTAGCGCGGTCTTGATCGCCGGATCGAGTTTGTCGATATCGAAACTCTTGCCGCGCTCGATCCCGATCCGCCGCATCTGGGCGAGGATCGGTTCGTCGGTAATATGCGGCGGTTGCAATTTGAGGATCTCGGCGGCGTAAGCGAAGAACTTACCGGCCGGCATCGTGTCGACCTGGCTCTTCGGCGGGGTCTTCATGTCGACGCCGGGATCGACATTGCCGACCACCGGCTCCGCCATCTGACCAAAGCGCGAGATCGGCGTGAGTTTGAGGCCGGCCTGATCTTGTGCACGGCGGCGTAGTCGGCCGGTCCGTCGGTCTTGGTGCGGCCGATGATCCAGACATAGGGCGTGGACGCGTCGATGCGAACCACACCCGCCGATAGCGAGCCGTTCCAGCCCGGCGGCACTACGGCATAATTGTTGGCCTGGGTTCCGGTGGTGCGCCAGCCCGGTGAGGCGAAAACATCCGTCCACATATCAATCATCGGCAGTAAATAGTAACGCCCGTTGGTATCCGGCGCCGAGACGATCATCGGCTCCTTCGTGAGATCCAGCCACGCGCTGGAATAGAGCGTGTCAAAATTCGGCCGCACCACGGTCTTCATGTCCGCGGTCGGGTATGCTGCCACGTTGGCGAAAGTGTTGGGCCGGGGCGCTAATACCCTGCGCCATCGCAACATTGGTGAGCTGCTTGCGCGTAAGATCCATTGTGACCAGGGGGTAAAGATACAGGTACGCGGTCACACCGACCGAATGGGCGTCTTGTGCGCTGATCATCTCGGCCGCGCGCGCCACAGGAGGTGGTGCGATGCCGCCGAGCGCCGCAGCGAACAACGTGCGAAGAGCAAGTAGGGCGGATGCAATCCGCGTCCTTCGCGCGTCCTGTCGTGCAGTTTGACGATGAAACTCCTCTGTTCGCGCCGCCACGTCGCTTCGACCCTGCGTCAGGCCTTGAGCTTCTCGCGTGTTCGTTCCGATCCCGGTATTCTGTCCATCGGGAGCCTCGTTCGGCAGGCCGGTCGCAAACCGAACCTCGTTGATCTCGCCCATCAGGCGAGGGTGCACCCCAACCCTTTTCCCAGCGAGCCTAGGACGAATTACGTATCTCGATCGATGGGGCCAGCGATATCTGAAGGCTCAGCGCGCGCAGGCGCGCTTCTGCGGCTTGCGCAAGCCCAAGGAGCCCCGCCGCAGCCATACATGCCCGCCTCGTGGATTTCCTATGGCGGCGGCGAGGCGATCCTGCTGGCGATCGTGCTGCTCGTGGTGGCCAGCGGATTTGCCTATGCCGGCAAACGGCTGCGCGCACCCCTCGAGATCACGCGGCCAGGAGGTGCCGTCGCCGGGTTCATGATCGCGATCTGGCTGCTGGCGATCTACAACGTCCTCGTCGCCACGTTCGTCTATGGACTGCAAGTGAAGCAGGCCTATCCGAGCTTTGTCGCGCCTCGCGTGCGCGTCGGCACGTTCGTCGATGCGGCGGTAACCTTTTTCGTGATTCTCTACCTCACGCGGCGTTGGGGCTGGAAGGTCGCGCTGGCCAGCGCCGTCATCGGCACCGCCGCCGCGCCGATGATCTTCGAGTTTCCCTTCGATCTGATCGTCATGGCGCGGACTAATCCGCCGATCCCGACTCATCCGATGCTGTATCGGCAGCTTTTCTTCCTGCCGTTGTTCCTGGCCCAGTTGTCAACGGTATCCTTGCTGACGTTGCTGCCTTCGATGCGGGTGACCGCGTACGCCGCTTACGCGGTGGCGGGGATGTTTGCGGTATTCGCCGTCTGGGCTGCGTTCGGGTTCGCCTTTCCCGCGGAACCGCTGCCGCTCGCGCTGAACGTCATTTCGAAGATCCTGTGCTTTGTAGCGGCGATCATGCTGTTTGCCTGGAGGGCGGACGGGGAAGTCTCCGGAGCAGGCAAGTAGGGCGGATGCAATCCGCCTCCTTCGCGCGTGCGCCATGCAGTTTGATGATGAACCCCTCCTGGCCGATCCTCTTTCCAAGCCGACGGTCACACGCCATATGATGCGAACAGACCATAAACATCGCCGTTTGTCGACAATGCAACCATGACCTTCAATTCCCGTCAATTCCCGGTTACGCCGAATAATTTCCCGGTTCCGGGGCAAGAGTTCCCGGTTATGCCGCCACGGGAATTCGCCCGCAACCTATTGACAAATGAACTTACATCTTGTGGCGGAACGGCCGCCGCAAGGCTGAATTGACAAGTTTCCCGGTTATTTTCCCGGTTCACCGGAATCCGCACCACGGCACCATGCCGGCAAAAGCCACTGGGAGACCCATTCTGAGGCTGAGATAGTTGCGTGCTGGTCGGCAGGTCGCCCTGCTACAGGCCATGTGTTAGCCTAGCGCAGAGTTCGCTCGGTGCATACGATTTTGCGATGCCTTGCCAGAGTTGAACGGCATCGACGGAACTGCGTTTTGGCGAAGCTAGCGAGGCGCTGGTGCGCGCTGCCGCTGGGTCACAGGGGTACGGGATCTCGATGGAAATGTCATGACGAGGCGCGCGCCACTCGGCAGCGACAGGGGAATGCTGGTTGGGTTGTCTCGTGGCGTGGCCGGCCGAGTTTCGTGGGCTGTAGTCGACCAATCGCTCTTTGCCCTCGCAAACTTCGCAGGCAATCTTGTCCTCGCTCGCTGGCTTACGCCGGTTGAATACGGCAGCTACGTCTCCGCTAGTGCGGTTTTCTGGCTGGCAGCGAGCGTTCATACCGGATTACTGAGCGAACCGACGATGGTGTTCGGCTCCGGCCGGTTCCATGATTGTCTCTCGACATATTTCGCGACTCTCGCGATTTTCCATTGGTATATCTCGGCGATGGTTTCGGCGGGGCTCGCCGTCATCGGGCTCGCAATGATGTTCTGCGGATCGCCAGCGACCGGCTCGAGCATGATGGGCTATGCGCTCGCGGCCCCGGCGGTGCTGTTGCTGTGGCTGCTGCGGCGTACCGTCTATCTCTGGTCGCACCCACGCTTGGCCGCCGGCGCGGGCGGCGTCTACCTAGTTGGGATGCTAGCCATCCTGTATGCGCTTTACCGTACGGCGACACTGTCGCCCTTCACAGCCCCGCTCGCCGCAGCCGGCGCGGGCGCCGCGGCCATCGCCGTCATTATGGTTATGCGGGGTTTCCCGCTCTGGTCGCGCCAGCGAGACGACTTCATGCGCCTGATCGCGACCGAACACTGGCGCTATGGCCGCTGGGCGGTCGTCAGCGGCATCCTTATGTGGATTCCCGGATCCCTTTACTATCTTATCGTGCCGGTAATGGTCGGGTTGGAGGCCAATGGCGCCCTGAATGCGCTCTGGGTCCTGGTCATGCCAGCAACTCAGTTGACGCTGGCATTGACCTTTCTGCTCATCCCGGCCTTCACCCGAGTGCCGCGGGGCCGGCGCGCGGCGCCGTTAATGTGGGGCTCGCTGCTGGTCCTGCTGGCCGGGGCATCGCTTTACGCTCTCTTCATCGCTCTCTTCGGCGGCCCATTGATGGATTTGATGTACCGCGAACGCTACACGCAATACGCCGGTTACGCCTGGCTCATGGGGCTGATCGTGCTGCCGGTAGCGGCGATCGCGGTATTTGGATCGGTCCTGCGCGCGCGGGAGAGGCCGGATTGCGTGCTCTGGGCCTATGTGATCTCCACCGCCGTCACATGTGTGTTTGGCGTCGCCGCTGTTGCAGCCTGGGGCCTCCTCGGCGCGATCCTAGGCCTGCTTGCGGGATACGTGACCACCATGCTTGCCATGTTATGGTGGGTGCTCCGAACCGGTACCAGGCCAACGACTGCTTGGGATTAGGCGCTGGCCGGGGCAAACCAGTCGACGTCCTTTGCACGGGAGCCTCGAGGTGCCGGGCGTAAGATAGCAAGGGTCTGCTTCATTTCGAGCCTCTAGACACAGCAGGAGTTGATCCGGTGGCGTCTTCCACCACTGCCGGCGCGGCGATGCCGGCCGCGCCATCGCCAACCGGCGGGTTGTAGGATGGCGTCGCCGCGAGCCACGCCCGCAGCACCAATAGATCCTCTTCCGGGTAGCACCGGAAGCGCGGAGCCAAACGGATCTTGGCGAGGACCGACGGATCGCAGCGATCGACCATCGTTTCTTCGATTATTCTGAAACCCGCCTCGTTAAGTGCCCTCCGGTAATCGGTGACTTGAAGCCGGTTCAACGGAATGATCGGACTGTTGAGCCAACGCCAGGTCCGATCGGAAAACTTAAGAAAGTTCAATGGCGTGATATGAGGATCGAAATAAGCGTATTGGTCGTCTAAAATGATCAGGTGGCTGAGGACCGCATCCTTTTCGCCGATGCGCAGGAACTCGTTAAACAGCGGTACCAACGCCTCCGCCGGCAGGTACTCCAGGACCCCATACGACGTGACCAAATCTACACTGCTGGATGGTAACCCAGAGTTCGTCGCATCGCCTACCCGATAGCGGATGGCCAACCGTTCGAGTAGCTGGGCCGGGGCAATGGCGGAGCGGTCGGCAGCGACCTTGTGCAGCTCGTCCAGTCGCTCTGGTTGAAGATTTGGTAGATGTCGCTCCAGCTCTCCGGCCGCGTCGAGCCGGAGGAACGAGTTGAGGACAAACCTAATTCGCTCGAGGCTCAGGTGCTGGGCGATGTCCCAGGTCCAGACCTGACTTGCTCCGCACAAGAACAGGCCGATCGGCACTACCGGGTGCCAACCGGTGCCCAACTCGAAGGCGGTGAAGTCCCTCGGCGTCGCGCCACGCAAGTCACTGAGATGTCGAAGGTGTTTCCGGCAGGCGTCCAGTTTCACCGTAAATTGATCCGGCGGCAGCTGAATCGAGCGCGTGATCCGCGTCTGGAGGAATTCGTTCCACCTATGCCGATTGGGAAGGGCGCCGATGAGGCGTTGCGCCCCCGCTTTAAGCAGCCACGACGGCATCCCTATCCCTGTTACCAGCCCTAACACTGATTGTGATCGATCCCAAGTAGTATATGGAAAAAGACGATGAAGGCTAGCCTTTTGTCTAAATTAGTATCGGAGGTGATCTGTCCGTGGTCAGAGGCGGCGCCAAAGTCTTGCGCTCCGGCGCTGGAAACCACAAAATCGGCTGGCCGATCTCGCTGCCGTGGTGCACATTCATCAGTTGCGTGGTGAGGGAGCATGAGCTCGCAAATCCGAAAGAGGCGTATCGGATCAATCGATACGCACTCATCCCAAACCGGCAGGGAACAATCTGATGCTCAATGCCGAGCAAATCTATAAGGTCTTACATGAGCGAAATTCCGTACAGCGGCGGCTTGCGAGGGCGACATTCGAGCTCTGGCAGCGTCTCGGCTTCCATGTAGTTGGCGACCATTTCTATGATCCGATTCCGAACACCCAAACCGTCAGAGATACTTATGTCGACGGTCCACGCGAGCTTCCCGCCATCACTGTAAACTGGCCATCATTGGCATTAGATGCGTGCGCTCTTCTCGACACCAATGTCGACAATTACCTGAAACATAGGGCGGCTTTCGGTTACGTCGAAAATAATTTCTACTTCACTGGCGTTGATGCCCTTTACTATTATTCGTTCATACGGACGAAAAAACCCAAGAAAATTATTGAGATTGGCCAAGGATTTTCGACCCGCATCGCTCTGGCAGCATTAACGCAGAATGCTAGTGTAGAGAGAACGACGCCGGAACTAATCACGATCGATCCCTATAGTCGGCTGACGACGCAAATGCCCACAGCGTTCCGATACTCGACTATAAAGCAGTCTTTACAGGAGGCCGGCAGAGATATTCCAGGCATGCTTTCTGCTGGCGATTTACTGTTCGTTGACTCGAGCCATGTATTCAAATTTGGAAGTGACGTGAAATTCCTATTCGAGTGCATCTATCCGTGTTTAGAGGTCGGGGTCGTTTTGCACATACACGATATTTTCACACCATTCGACTATCCCATTGACTGGATGACGAAAGAAAAGCGCTTTTGGAACGAGCAATATTTTCTTGAAAGTTTTCTTTCGTACAATAGGAATTTTCGAATAGAAGCTGCAGTTCATTACCTCACTCGTGACGGGGTAGTGGATCGGCTTCTTTCTAACCGCAATCTCGGCCCCGATGTCGTGAGACGCGAGGGGGCTTCGTTGTATCTCACGAAAACGGATTCCGAATAATGTAGCAGAAAGAGTCAGGCGTTGTGGCCTACGCGTTCAAATTGTAACGGCGATCGTAGGAAAACCCTGTCGCACTTGCTAACTCTGAGAAGAATCTGTAAGGTGAGGCTAGAGCGATCCATCGAAAGGCGCGACACTCGAGAATTTCTCGAGAGAGGCAGCACGACAATTTAGACGAGCGCCTTAGGAGGCAATTTCGTGAAGGAAATATCCGTCGAGACCATATCGAGATACATGAGTGAGTATGGAGAACCTCAACAGCTTAGGAGCCGTCATAACAAAACCCAGCTGGGCGTCAAGACTGAGATTGCCAGATTGATCAAGAAGCATGCGGCGGGTGCTACAAATCTACTGGAGATTGGAGGCTACACGGGTTGGCAGACTATATTATACCGCGATTGTATGAACCAAAGTGGGAACGCTCAGATTTATGATTGGCAAGACTACCGTTCGCCAACCGTTCGCCAACAAATTGGCTTCGAAAGGGTCGATCTCGAAACTGAGCGTTTTCCTGCCGAGAGCGGAGCATTCGATGTCATCGTAATAAACCAGGTCCTCGAACATCTCAAGAACATATTCCTGCCTCTAACCGAGATCTGTCGGGTTCTGAAAGTTGGTGGTCATCTGGCGGTCAGCGTGCCGAATATCTGCGCGCTTCACAATCTGGTCCTCTTGATGGCGGGGAGGCAGCCGACGACGACTGAGCTGGCGGAATCGCACATACGCGGCTTTGCAATTTGGTCGCTGTCGGAATTTTTACAACACAACGGCCATCTCAAGGTTCTCCAGCTGCGCGGTTTTGGGCTACACCCATTTACCAGCGCGCCCCTGCCAGGACCTCTGAAGACGTATTGCCACACTCCAGTGTGGTTCCTGCTTCGTACGGCGTCGACAATGCCAACCTGGCAAGACGAGCGCGAAGCGCAATTTACGACGACGAAGTTTTAACAAAAGCCACTTTGCGAAGCTCAACTCAAAATCTGTTCCAGAACTCCCAAGCATACCATGTGTAGATGGGATCTTCGCACAGTCGACCGCGCCAAGCCGCGAGCGAAACCCTCGCTATCTGGGTAGAATTTCTGTGGACGCAAGTCAACATCGTGCGGCACTTGCAGACCGATTGCTTGGTAGTCTCAGGGAAAGCCGTATCCCTTTTTGTATTGTCGGCGACACCGGCCAATTTCCGGATTGCATCCCAAGCGATCTCGACTTTATTATAGAAGATCCAGATGCTCCGAAATTGCAGGAGCTTATATCCGGTCTGGTACAGGAGTGCGGATGTCAGCTCGTCCATGCCGTGCGGTATCAGAGAAGGGCCCGGTGTTTTATCATCGCGGGCCGTGACCTCACGGGCCCACCGTGGTTTTTACTGCTGGATTTTAGCTGCGGCTACGGCGAACGGGCAAGGGCGTTAGTAGATGCTAGTCAGTTTCTAAATGAATGCCGGCTTGCGATTGGATTAGACCATGATTCAAAGGGCTTTGCAGTAGCCGCCCACGCGACCGAATTCATTTATTATCTTCTGAAGAAGATCGAAAAGCAGTCGCTAAGCGAGCGTCAAGCGCGGTACTTGAGCGTGACTTATCGTGAGGATCCTGTCGGAGCGGTTGCCCAGCTGCGGCGCTTTTGGGGCGAGACCGATGTTGATCTCCTGGCCCGTGCGGGGGCGAGCGGTGACTGGTCCGATTTTCGCTCGATGCTCCCCCGTTTACGAATGACGCTCCACCATGCGCGACCGGTCCCATTAGCGGCATGGCTGCACGACGTAATGCGCGTCATCGATCGGATGCTCAAGCCGGCCGGCTTGTGGATCGTGCTCCTGGGACCGGATGGCAGCGGCAAGAGCACAATTTTAAATCGGGTCGCCGGCGACATGGCACCGGCCTTCCGGCGGACACAGCTCTTCCACCTGCGGGCGACCTCTCGTACCGGACAGCAGAGCTGTTCGAGTGTGTGATGACCCGCAAGGTCAGCCCCTACGCGGCATCGTCGCCTCGCTTGCGCAGCTCGCCGTCAACCTCGCCCGATGCTGGCTTGGCTATTGGCTGCGTGTGTGGCCGGCGTTAGTGCGTTTGAACTTTGTTGGGTTCGACCGGTACTATCACGATCGCCTCGTCGACCCTCGCCGCTACCGGTATGGTGGCCCGCACTGGCTGGCGAGGCTCACGAGCAATTGGGTTCCAATACCGGATCTGTGGATACTGCTTGACGCCCCAGCCTCGGTGATCGAGGCCAGAAAGACCGAGGTTCCGCCGGAGGAGATCGAACGCCAGCGTGTTGCCTACAGGGAGCTCGTCTCCCGATTGCGTCACGGATACATCGTTGATGCTTCGCGATCGCCCGACGAGGTCGCGCACGCGGTGGAGCGGATTCTTCTCGATTTCCTTGCCGCCCGCACTGCGCAGCGCCTGGCGCTGCGGTAGCCGTGAACATCGACTGCCTTGGTATCTTCGCTCCTGGCACCCCGCTGCTCGCGCTTCCGAGCTGGCGCGCGCCGCGCGTGGTGCTGTCGAAATCGGGCGGCGCAATACGCCGGTGGCGTGACAGCGCGTTCTATCCGGCTACTCGATCGACGGCACGGCTCTATCGCCTAGCTTTGCGTAGCAGGGCGACGGTTCGGCTGGGGCGAGGTACGCCGGGCGGTGTCCGAGCATTGGATCTTGCGATGAATTCATCGAAGACTGTCTGCCACCGAACATATTCAACGGTGCTTCAGACCCGTCCATTTGGTCCAGGTCAAAAATACATTTTAGAGCTTCGCGATCGCGTTGGTACAGTTATCGGTTATGTAAAATATGCAACGGAAATTTTGGCACGACGTCGTTTGACGCAGGAGCACGCGATGTTGAGGCGCCTGCCGGCGGGGCTTGGCCCGGTTCCGCTGAAGCTCGGGAAAATGGGCGACGGTACGGCCCTTTTGGTAACTCCGCTCTGCGGTCGGAATCGTTGCCGCGAAGTTACCGCCAGCTCCGGAGGTGCTTGAGTTCATTAAATCGCTCGAAGTTTCAGCCCCGCTCGCGCTTGCCGACCATCCTTACGTACGCGCGGTAAGAGATCGCGGCGGGACGCAGCTCGACTCTGCCCTTGAAGACCTGGCGACCAAGGCGTGGCCGATCAATCTCCAGCATGGCGACTTTGCCCCTTGGAACCTGCGCCAAGACCGACATGTGGCACCATCTGTCCGCGTTCGACTGGGAATTTGGAACCGCGGATGGTTTCCCTTATGTCGATCTGGCTAATTTCATCCTGCAGGTCGCCCTTCTTGATCTACTCCTGGCCGCCGGTGAAGAGTGCGATCTACGCGACGCAATGGCTGGAAGCGGCAGTCGAATCTCGGTCTTACCGAGCGCGAGGCTCGGGCTCTGGTCGCGGCTGGCGATGTTTGATGCTATATCGACACGCCAAGGATGACGGTTACGCGTGTCGATCACCCGTTGCAGGCTTGGCGGCGAAGGATATGGGGGGGGTTGTGGTGAAGCGGCTGAAGGGTTCTGATGTCGGCCTATGCCTGCGAGCCGCGCAGGGGATCGGAGCCGGGCGTCGGATGGGCCGTCGCCCGTCGAGATGGCGCGCTACCATGACATCTGGGTGATCACGCGGCGAACAATCGGTCGGCCATCGAGGCCGAGCTGGCGCGGAACCCGCAGCCCGGTCTCCGCTTCGTTTACTGGGATCTGCCAAGCTGGGCGCGCTTTTGGAAGCGCGGCAGACGTGGTGTGCGCATCTCTATTATTACCTTTGGCAGCTGCGCATCCTCGGCATCGCCCGCGCCCTCCACGCCGAAGTGAAGTTCGACTTGGTTCATCACGTAACCTTCGTCCGGTACTGGGCTCCGAGCTTTCTGTGCTTCCTGGATGTACCGTTTCTCTGGGGGCCGGTCGGCGGAGGCGAGTCGGCGCCGAGGAGCTTTTGGCGGGGCGGAGGGTGGTGGAGCGTGCTGTACGAGAGTTCGCGACAGGTCGCGCGCTGGATCGGCGAGCACGGGCCTTTCGTGCGGGCGACGGCGCGGCGAAGCGCGGTTGCGCTTGCCACTACCGAAGAGAGCTCGGCGCGGCTGCGCGCGCTTGGCAGCAAGAGCGTCGAGACCTTTTCGCAGATCGGGTTGCTCGACGACGAGTTTGAGCGAGCTCGGTCAGACCCGGGGCAAGCCGAAAGACAATTATTCGGTTCCTCAGCGTCGGAGGACTTGCCCACTGGAAGGGCTGCGACATCAGCCTGCGCGCCTTCGCCCGAGCCAATATAGCCGGGTGCAGAGTACTGGCTGATCGGTGACGGTCGGGATCGGCGGCGCCTCGAGCAGCTGGCATGCTGCGTTGGGAATTGCCGAGCGGGTCCGGTTTTTGGGGCAGGTGCCGCGGCACGAGGTGTTTCGCCGGCTTCGCGAATGCGATGTCGCGCTGCATCCGTGGCTTCATGATTCCGGTGGCAGCGCTTCGATCGAGGCGATGGCCGCCGGACTGCCGGTGATCTGCCTCGACCTTGGCGGGCCGGCGACACAGGTAACCGACGAATTCCGGCTTCAAAATCCCCGCGCACGATCCCGACCAAGCGAGCCGCGACATCGCCGCCGTGATGATCGTGCTGGCACAGGACGAAGATTTGCGGCGTCGGTTGAGCCGCGGCGCGCGTGAGCGCGTGAGACAAGAGTTCTGCTGGAGCTCGAAAGCAAAACGCTTCGATGCATCTATCGGCAGGTGTTGGCGGAGGAGCATGAACGATCGGTAGATACGCTCCGCCTCGTCGGTCCTCACTGGAAAAACCGCCAAGTCGGGTGAGTTTCGACCTGAGAATTCTTGCTCGGACGACGTTGGTGCGGCTTGGGTTCTATCGCGGGATGAGACTTGTCACCCCAATTGCGCAATGTCGTGTAGACCTGTGGGCCGACGCCCCGTTCAGCAGGCTTTTCACCGAGCGAACCCAGAGCGGTGCTCGCCCTTCCAGCAGGCGGTCGAACGTCGCGATGTCGTAGCGCGAGATGACGGGAAGGCAAGGGACCCGCCCGTCGAGCGGGAACTCCGCATAGCCCCAATCCATCGTGCGCACAACCTTGTAACCGACCTGCTGCGCCGCATCGATGACCGCCTCGGAGTAAACGCCGCCCGGAGGGGCAAACCAATCGACCGTCCTTTCCGCCAGCGCCTCGAGGCGGCTGGCGCGAACTCACGAGCTCGTCGGCGAGTTCCATCGCGCTCAGTGAGGTTAGGTGCCGGTGGGTGACGCTGTGCGAGGCAACACGATGTCCTTGCGCGGCCATCGAGCGAACGTCCGCTTCGGAGAGATAGCCCGGAGTGCCCAACCTGCCGGTGATCACGAAAAACGTACCCGTGAGACCGTGCGATGAAAGAAGGTCGGCGGCGCAACGGTGGTCCGCGGTGCCGTCGTCGAAGGTGAAACATACTGCTCCGCACTCCGTCAGCAGCCGAAACCCATCCTCTATGGCTGTCGTTCGCTCGAGGACGCGGCAAAGCTGCTGCTCGAAGCAGCACATCTCGACGTCATAAAAGAATTTGCGCGCACCATCTGGCACGATGCGGTGGTATGTGAGTATCGTCGCTATTGCCACGGCGGCCTCGGTGCCAGTTCGTCGCGGATATTGCGAGAGATCGTTCTACGATCGTAGGACAAATTCTTTCCAGGAGAGGCGCAAACTTTCATCTCGTGCTCTGAGGCCGCTGTGATGCGGATCCTGATTCGATTTGAGGCGTCCCCCTACGATGGCGCAATGACCAATTGCGCCGCCTCTAGCGGAAATTGTCATGCTCCGGAGATTACCTGGATTAGGATTGCTAGCTCCTCAACGACCCAAGCGGCTTCGCGTAAAGCTGTACCATGACATAATCGGAGTAGAAAAGACACGCTTTCGCCCTTCGAGACAATTCAGCGCGAGCCTCATGCCGAGCTTGCGAAAGTCGGGTGCCCCGCCCTGCCCTGGGTGACAACTTCGCTCCGGACACCGGCTATTCTATGATGTCGAAGCTCCTCTCACTCGCAAGCGTGGATTCGCTTTCTAGCGTCGCTCGGGGCCGAGTTTCGAGCGTTTCGGGAACCGCCGAAAGCGGTCACTCGAGGTGGTTTGTCTCCTGACTCTCGGCCTGTTCCCACTCGGCGCCGCGGCTCAGATATCTGAGCCGCTGCTGCCGGTACGGCCGGCGCCGAGCGGCCCGCAAGCTCCGGCTGTGCCCGGACAGCCGATCTACGAGGGAGAAACCGTAACGCAGCGGCCACTCCCAGACTTCGACCCGATTGGACTGCATGCCGGCGATTTCTTTTGGTACCCGCGCGGCGAGGTCGATGAGCTCTACAACAGCAATATCTTCGCGGTCCCGAGCCCGACCGGTGATTTGATCACGGCGTTCCAGCCCAGCTTCGACCTCCTATCCAGCTTTCCGCGGAACGCGATCAACCTGCATGGTGGGGCCGCGCTTCAAGACTACGCTGTCCATCCGTCGCAAAACACTGCCACCGGCTTTGTTTCTGTTGACGGGCATCTCGATGTCGACGCCGCGAGCTCGCTTTACGGTAATGCGGAGGTCGCGCACCTGTATGAGCCCCGCACATCGCCCAATTCGCCAGGCAACGCCGCCGAGCCGGTGACGTATAACAATTATCTAGCGAACGTCGGCTACGCCCAAACCGGGTTACGCCTGGGCTACGAAGCCGATCTCGCTGTGGAAGCGGCGCAATACAACGCCGTGCCCCTGATCGGCGGCGGCATATTGCCCGAGAGCGCGCAGGATGTGACAACTTCCCAGGCAGCCCTGCGCGTCAGCTACGAATTCGTGCCCGATTATGAAGGTTACATCCGCAGCGCCATAACCCTCTATGATTATCCGCGCACGACGCTCGGCGGCGTGCGCTTCAACTCGACGGTCTACCGCGTCGATCTTGGCCTGCGTATCCTGCCCATGCACATCATCTACGGCGAGGTTTATCTTGGCTATTTGAGCGAAATTTATGCCGTATCGAGCCTCGTCTCCGTCTCCACCCCCGACGCAGGCGGCCGCCTCATATGGAATGTCACCAGGCTCACCACGCTGACCTTCAACGGCGTCCGTACCTTCCAGACGAGCAATCCCGGAATCAGCATTACCGGATCCGGTTATCTTGATTCGGCGGTGACGGCAAACGTTGATCATGAGCTCCGGCATAACCTATTTCTTAATGCTAATGTTGGCTACGAAAATGATGCTTATAATGGCGTGTCCCGGACCGACAATGTCTTCAGCGCCGGGGCGGGCGTCAAATACCTACTGAACCGAAATCTCTATCTGGGCGCCTCTTACGGCTATCAACAGCGCAGTTCGAGCGGAACCATGCCGGGTATCCCTTATACGCAAAGCATCTTGATGCTCCGGCTCAGCACGCAGTTTTGAACAGATGCGGGGCGGTCCGCCCCGACGGCGGTACTCCCCGCAACGCCGTGACGACGGAAACGAACGAACCTGCTACGACGCCTCCTCTCGCATAGAACAGACAGATTAAGGTAGTCGGTTCAGCGAAAATTCACGAATTTGACACGCTTTGCAGCATCCACGTGCACTTATGGTTAATTTAACCAATTTCAAATTGGGCTGCTGGTGAGGATCATTAGCGACTTGGTTTGATGGTGGAAATATGGGCAAAACAGCGAGTTTAAGTGTTCGAGTCGCCTACCACAGGGTGCGTCTCGCCATTGACTGGCGGAAGATTGTATTTTGGCTTGCAGCCGTGATATTGCCATGGGGGGCGATAATCGCGCTGGGCTATTGGTTCACCCATTCTTCGGCTGATCACGATGTACCGGAAACCGATGTTCTTCGCTTCCCGTCACTTTCTCCGCACCCGCACAAAACCCAATCTTTCTGCGGCGAGCAGCGCGACGAAGCTCGGATTGTTACGTAGATAGCGCTTTGTTAACCGCCGCGGTTCCATAGCAGTCCTGAAGATCCACTCCAGGCCTAGTCTTTGCAACCTACGCGGCGCCTGCCGCACAAGTCCTGCATGGAAATCAAATGCCGCGCCGACGCCTATCAGGACAGGCGCGGACAGGCGATGCCTGTGGCGCTCCATCCACAATTCCTGTTTCGGCGTGCTGAGCCCCACCCAGATGATGTCGGCTGCACTCGCGTTGATCGCTTCGATCACCGCTTCGTCCTCGTCGGCGCCGGCGGGCCGGAAGGGCGGGGCATGGGCGCCGACGATCTCAGCGGCAGGGAACTTCTGCTTGAGATTGTCTTTTAGGAGCTCAAGGGTCCGCGGCGTTGCTCCGTATAGAAAATGCCGGTAGCCGGTCTCTTCAGAATGATTGAAGAGTGCCGGCATGAGGTCTGGTCCGCAGACGCGGTCAGCGAATTTAAATCCGCCGTGCCACAGCATCCAGACTAGCGGCATCCCGTCCGGAAGAACGAGCCCTGCTGCATTATGGACCCGCCGGATCTCCTCGTTCCTCACCGATTCCATGATGCCATGGACACCGGTCAGGGTCACATAGCTCCTGTACCCTTGCCGGACCCAACGGGCGATCTCATCGATGGCGATCGGGATGTCGACCGCGCTGACCTGCACGCCGAGAACATCAAGCCGCGCGATCCGGCCGCTTGCCGTCACGGTGTCCTTCTCCCGCGGTCATCTGATCGTCGATCCACCGATAGGTCTGCTCCAGCCCAATCTCGAGAGACATCGCAGGAGTCCAACTAACGCGGTCGGCGATAAAGGCACCATCGCTGTTGCGGCCGCGCACCCCTTTGGGCGCCAAGAGGTTGTAGGCTCGTCTCAGCTTGTCTCATTGCCGCAGCGATGTCCACCGCTCTCCTGAATTCAAACACGGAAGCACTCCACCAACAGTACAAAAAGGGTGCGCCCGATGGACAGCGCCAGTCTGCACCAAGAAAAGGGATATGACGCGAGTTTAGCCGATGCTCGGCGGATGAGCCCCACGGGAAGGGAAACGCACGCAACGGTTCCAGTCGCTGGATCCCAGCCCTAAGGTTCAAACGATTTCACGATCGACCCGAAAGTTCCCTGGCGACTCGTTCCCCTCATGGCCTGGCTCAAAGCATTGACCGAGTTCGGCGATCTTGCCCTGCTAATGCCGCTGGCGACGGTGATGCTGCTATGGCTGCTGTTCATGCGCTCTCCACGCAGTGCGGCTTGGTGGGCTATCGCAGTTGTCTTCTGTGCCGGCTTGACCGCAGTCCTCAAGGTTTCGTTCTACGGGTGTCCGCCTGCGCCCGATCTGCATAGCCCGAGCGGACATACGAGCTTCAGCACCCTGGTCTACGGAGCAGTGACCCTGGTTACCGCAACTCAAAGCCGAGGCTTGCCACGCATGATCGCAGTCGGCGTTGGCGCCGGTTTCATCCTCGCCATTGCAGCATCGCGTCTGCTGCTTCATGCCCACAGCGCGCCCGAAGTCGGCTTGGGTTTGGCGATCGGCATTGCCGCCTTGGCCCTGTTTGGCCGTATTTATTCGCAGTGCCGGGCGAAAGTGTGGCTGTCTCCGCTTTTTGTCGCCGGCGGAGCATTATTGCTGTTTTTGTATGGTCGAGAACTCGATGCCGAGCGACTCTTTGGTGAGATCGCTGGTTATCTACGAATCCATTGTACCTAAGCCAGAGTTTTCTTCCTAGATCAGCACAACGCCGGGGTTGAACGGACTCTGCTGTTCGTGTACGGCGTGCTTCAGTGTTGGATATTCGAGCCGGGCCAGCCTGGTCTACTCAGGCCTAGTCCGATGGGGACCTTCTCGATCTTCACGTCTTGTCAAGCCAGACGGTGTCCTGTCGCCCAACGTCGTAGACACCGAAATAGTTGGCGGGGTTGAGGCCCTTGACGTAGTTGTACCAGACGTCGTTGATCTGCTCCCAAGCGACCGGCAAAACCGGCGGGTTCTGTTCCATGATCTGCTCGGCTTGGCGCACCAGCGCCAGGCGCTTCACGGGATCGACCTCGCGGTCGATCTGATCGGTCAGCGCGTTGAATTTTTCTTCGTCCCAAAACGAGTAATTCTGCGGTCCTCCGGTGCGATACCAGGCGTTGAAATAGTCTGACGGGTCGAGCAGGGTGGAGACGATGGCGCCGATCGCCAGATCGAAATGCCCATTCTGGGTGTCGTCGAACCAGACCGATTCGACAACCGTGCGCAATTTGCAGTCGATGCCTAGCCCCTCCTGCAGCATCGCCTGGATGGCCTGCGACCACAATTTGAAGCTCGGCACGTCGCGCACCAGGAAATCCAGGTCCTTGAAGCCGTCGGGATGGCCGGCTGCGGTGAGCAGACCGCGTGCTTCCTTGATCGCGGCGGTCGGATCGGCTTCATATCCGACCCGTTCAAACAGCTCCGGTTTCGGCGTCGCCCATTTCGAGAACGGGTAGATGAAGCCGCCGACCTGCATCGGGGTCACGTCTTTGACGACCTCGATCAATGCCGGTCGGTTGAAGGCGAGGTGGAAGGCGCGCCGCACCCGCGGATCGTCGAACGGTTTGCGCTTAGCATTGAGCCATACCCCCTGGATCACGCTCTGATTGTATCGGGCTACCGACATCCCCGGCGTATCCTTGGCCTTGCGCCAAGTTACCGGGTCGGTGATGCGGATGTAATCAACCCGGCCCGACAGCACCGCCGAGCCAAGTTCGGTCGAAAACGGCAGCGCATGGTAAAACGTGACTCCGTCGAGATAGGGCAGCCCCTTGTTCCAATAGTTCTTGTTTTTTGTCATCTCCCAGCTTTCGGTCTCGACGAACTTGCCGGGGAGGAACGGGCCGGTGCCGGGATAGACCCTGACTTTCTTCAGGTCGTAGTTGTTGTCTTCCAATGTCTTCCTGCGAACGATGACGTTCCAGCCGCTGGCGAGCGCTCCCATAATGAAATCGACCGGGCGCGGCTCGGCCAGTCTTGAACTGCACGGTGTATTTGTCGCGCGCGGTTATCTCGTCGACAGCTCGGAACAACACGCTGCGGGGGATGCTGACCCCTTTGGGCGGCTTTCTGATGCGATCGAACGTTGCCTTGACGTCGTCCGAGGTCAGTTCCGCGCCGTCGTGAAACTCGACGCCCTGGCGCAGGTGGAAGGTATAGGTCTTGCCGTCCTTGGCGATTTCCCAGCTCTGCGCCAGGTCGGGGATGATCGTCTGGCCGTCGCGTGGATCGCGGCGGATCAAATTGTCGAACATGACCGTCATCGCGGCGAGTGTGTTGATCGTGCCGGATTGGTGGATGTCGAAATGCGGCGGGCGCATCGAGACGCCAATGCGCAGCGTGCCGCCTGATTTCGGATTCGGCTCGGGGGCCTTGAGCTGGAACTTGGAGCCGTCGTATTCGAGCGGGATGTCCCCGGCGGCCCGCGCCGGCCACCACGACAGCCCGTAGGCTCCCGCCGCCACGGCGGCGGCGCTCGTCTTCAGGAAATCGCGGCGGTTTCCCCGCGAACGGACGGCGCGCGCGTCGGTCATGACGTTTTCTCCCCTTCGGCGCTTTTGACTGTTAGTCTCCGGCGCCAGGATATCACCGAATAGCCGGGTGTCATTCTTGAATAGCGTAAGAACCGTTGAAAATCCAAGCGCCGATCAACAACTGGATCCGGCCCCGCTGTTGGAGATCGACGATCTCCGGACTTATTTCTTCGCCGCTGCCGGCGTCGTACGTGCGGTTGATGGGGTTTCCCTTACCGTGCGGACCGGCGAAACATTGGGGGTGGTCGGGGAGTCGGGCTGCGGCAAGAGTGTGACGGCCCTCTCCGTGCTGCGCCTCGTCGCCGACCCGCCGGGACGGATCGTCGGCGGCGCGATCCGGTTCGAGGGCAAGAACCTCCTCGATCTGAGCGAAAGCCAGATGGAGGCGGTGCGTGGCAACCATATCTCGATGATCTTTCAGGAGCCGATGACCTCGCTGAACCCGTTGCTGACGGTCGGCCGGCAAATCAGCGAGGCGATCGCGCTGCACCAGGGGTTGGCGCGGCGGCCGGCGATGGAAAGCGCCGTCGAAATGTTGCGCCGGGTCCACATCCCGGCTGCCGGAGCGGCGGGTGGGCGACTATCCGCACCAGCTGTCGGGCGGCATGCGGCAGCGCGCGATGATTGCGATGGCGCTATCTTGCAACCCCAAGCTGTTGATTGCCGACGAGCCGACCACGGCGCTCGACGTGACAATCCAGGCGCAGATCCTCGACCTGATGCGGGAATTGCAGGAGACGCTCGACATGGCGATGATCCTGATCACCCATGACATGGGCGTCGTCGCCGAGAATGCCGACCGGGTCGTCGTCATGTATGCCGGGCGCAAGGTCGAGGAGGCGAGCGCCGACGACCTGTTCGATTGTCCGGCACACCCTTACACGCGGGGTCTGCTCGGGTCGGTGCCCAACCTCGAAGCGGCGGCGCACGCCAAGACGCATCGCAGCCGGCTTAACGAGATCAAGGGCATGGTGCCGTCGCTCGCCAACCTGCCGCAAGGGTGCAGCTTCGCGCCGCGCTGCGACCTGGCGAGCTCGGAATGCCACGCCGCCTATCCGGCGCTCGAACAGCACCGTCCCGGGCACTGGGTCGCCTGCTGGCACGCCGACCGCCTGTTGCAGGGCACCGCGTGAACGGCCAAAGCTCGGAAGGTCCGCTACTAGAGGTCCGCGGACTGAAAAAGCATTTCCCGATCCGCAGCGGCGTCTTCTCGCGCGTTTCCGGCCATGTCCACGCGGTAGACGGCATCTCGTTCCATATCGAGCGCGGCGAGACGCTGGGGCTCGTCGGCGAGAGCGGCTGCGGCAAGTCGACCGTCGGTCGCACCCTCTTAAAGCTCGTTGAGCCGAGCGACGGAAAGATCCTCGTTCGCGGCGTCGACATTACCGGTTTGGGACGCGCCGAGATGCTGCCCTACCGCCGGCAAATGCAGATGATCTACCAGGACCCGTTCGCCTCGCTCAATCCGCGCATGCCGGCCGGCGAGATCGTCGGCGAGCCCCTGACGATCCATGGGGTGGGCGGCGATGCCGCGGAGCGCCGGGAACGGGTGGCGCAATTGTTCGCGCGAGTCGGGCTGCGCCCCGAGCTGATCCATTCCTTTCCGCACGAATTCTCCGGCGGCCAACGCCAGCGCATCGGCATCGCGCGGGCGCTGGCGCTGAACCCGGAGCTGATCGTCGGCGACGAGCCGGTCTCGGCGCTCGACGTGTCGATCCAGGCGCAGATCATCAATTTGTTGATCGACCTGCAGGAGGAATTGCAGCTCTCGTACCTGTTCATCGCTCACGATCTCGCTGTGGTCGAGCATATCAGCCACCGGGTCGCGGTCATGTATCTCGGCCGCATCGTCGAGATGACCGACAAGACGAGCCTGTTCGAGATGCCGCTGCACCCCTATACCGAGGCGCTTCTGTCGGCCGTGCCGATCCCCAAGGCGCGCGCCAAGGGGAAAAGGCGGGTGATCCTAAGGGGCGACGTGCCGAGCCCGATCAACCCACCGCCCGGCTGCCATTTCCACGCCCGCTGCCCCTATGCAATGGCGCGCTGCCGGGTCGAGGCGCCAAGCCTGCGCGAGGTGGCGCCGGGGCACCTCGCCTCGTGCCACCTGCACGATGCCGGCGTTCGCTTTCCACTCGAGCGGGCCGCCGCGGCATAGGATCGCCTCCGCTTAACTGGATCCAGGGAGACGACCGGCATTACACGGCGCCGCGCAGGCGCGGATCGATCATGTCACGGATGCCGTCGCCCAGGAGACTGAAGGCGAGCACGGTCAAGGTGATGGCGCAGCCCGGGAACAATACTAGCCACCATGGTGGCACGAGGCCGCCATTCAGCGAGTCGGCGAGCATGTTGCCCCAGGTCGGGGTCGGCGGCGGAATGCCGACCCCGAGAAAGCCGAGTGCCGCTTCGATGATGATCGCGACCCCGAGGTGGGTCGTCGCCAGGATCAGAAAGGGGGCGACGCATTGCGGCAGGATGTGCCGCGCCATCATCCGCAGATGAGAGGCGCCCAGCCCGCGTGCCGCCTCGACATAGGACATCTCCTTGAGCGACAGCACGACGGCGCGGATGACCCGGCCGCCGAACGGGATGCGGGTGATCGCGATCGCGACGATGACGGTGCTCAGCCCGGCGCCCAACGCCATCGCGATCGCCATCGCCAGGATCAGATCGGGGAAGGATTGCAGGAACTCGATGATGCGCTGGCTGACAATGTCGAAACGCCCGCCGAAATAGCCGCTGGCGAGACCCCACAGCGCGCCGAGCGTGGTGCCGAACAGGACCGCGCCGAACGCCACGGCTAGCGAGGCGCGGCTGCCGTAGATGACCCGGCTCAGGGTATCGCGGCCGATCTGGTCGGTGCCGAAATAGTGCGGGGCGGCGGGCGGCTTGGTCAGATGCAGAAAATCCGATTTGAGCGGCGGGAAGGGCGCGATCACCGGCGCCGCCACGGCTACCAGGATAATCGCGGCGGCGACGCAGCCCCAAAACGCCGACATCGGCGAGCGCCGGGCAAAATTCCACAGCCCTTGCGCCAGCGAGGCCCGCGGCGGCGCCGGCGATTGATCGAGCGAATGGACGATCTCGGGTTCGACTGCGGTCATCGGTAGCGGATCCTGGGATCGAGCCAGGCGATCGCTACATCGACGAGTATGTTCAGCATCACGATCACCACGGCATAGAGGAACACCAGGTTCTGCATCACGAAAATGTCGCGCTCGTTGACCGCGATGAACATCGAATAACCGAGGCCCGGGGTGCCGAAGGCGCGCTCGACGGGGATCGAGCCGGCCAGCACGAAACTCAACAGAATACCCGACAGCGTGACGACCGGGAGCAGCGCGTTCGGCAGCGCGTGCAGGCTGATCACCCGGCGACGGTTCAGTCCCTTGGCGCGGGCGGTGCGCACATAGTCTTCGCGGATCACCTCGAGCAAGCTCGAGCGCGCCATCCGGGCGATGTAGGCAGCCTGCCCGAGCCCGAGCACGACTGCCGGCCCGATCACGATCTGCAGGTTGCGCCACGGCTCGACAAACAGCGATGCGCCGGCTAACGGCGCGCGATAGCCGAACCAGAACAGCAGCGCCAGCACGATCAGCATGCCGAGCCAAAAACCCGGCACTGCCAGGAACAGGATGCTGAAGAAGCGCGAGACATTGTCGCCAAGGCTGTTGGGTTTGAGCGCGCTGATGATCGCCACCGGGATCCCGACGATCCACGACAGTACGACCGATATGAAGGCAATCTCGGCCGTCAAGGGCCCTCGCCGCGCAATCATCTGAGCGACGCTTTCGGCGCGGAAAAACGAGTGGCCGAAACTGCCGGTCACGATGTCGCGGATCCAGTGCAGATACTGGATCGGCAACGGGTCGCTGAGCCCGAGTTGTGCCATATACCGTGCGCGCTCCGCCACTGTCAGCTTAGTGAAGCCCTCCATCCCGAAGATCGCGACCAGCGGATCCCCGGGCAGGACGCGGAGCACCAAGAATACGACAATGGAAACGCCGATCACCGTCAGCGCCCCGAATGCCAGGCGACGGATGATGTAGGTGTACATGGTGGTTAGGGCTTATCGCCTCGCACGGTCTCCTCCCGGCAAATAGACTGAAGCTCGGGGCGCACCCCGGTCAAGGGGTTCGGCAGACCATTTCGGGCTCGCTCATCTGCGCCGCCCGCTTATGATAACGGCTAGAGCACAGCCAACCGCAGGCGAGGAGGTGAAGATGGCGGCGACGGCGGTCGAGGCCTGGGACGAGCGGTGGGCGATGCCCGAGGGTCGCGCCGATTGGCTGGTGCCAGACCCGGCGGTGGCGGCGTTGGTTCCGGTGCTGAAGGCACGCGGCGCGCGACATGTGCTCGACCTCGGTTGCGGGGTTGGCCGGCACGCGTTGCTCTTCGCCGAGCACGGCTTTGCCGTCGAGGCGATCGACGGCGCCGCCGCCGGACTCGATTTCGCTCGCCGCGAGGCGGCTGCTCGCGGCCTCCGACTGGGCCTGCGCCAGGCCGATGCCGATGCACTGCCCTTCGCTGACGAGGGCTTCGACTATGTGCTGTCGTGGAACGTGATCTTTCACGGCACGATGGGCGATGTCGGTCGCCGCCTCGCCGAGATCTGGCGCGTCCTGAAGCCCGGCGGACTCTACCAAGGTACGATGCTGTCGAAGCGCGATGAGCAATTTGGCGTCGGCCGGTTGGTCGCCCCCGACACCTTCATCCGCGGCAGCGACCCCAAGGCGCATCCCCACTACTATTGCGACTTGGTCGGCCTTGCCGCGCTCTTCGCCGGCTTCGAGATTCTGTCCCTGACCCATGAGGAGCAGCGCCGTCCGGGCTCCTGGCACTGGCACATCCTCGCGGAACGGCGGTGAGCGGGGCCGGCCGGCTCTGCGAATGTCCAATCGGCGTGGTGCGGCCGGCGGTCGTGAGTGTTCCAGTCGGGGCCGATTCAGCTGTCTCTCGCGAGTGGACCACCTCCCTTGTTGTCCCATTCCGGCCATTGCTTGACGCCAGCCGAGTTGTCTCGGGAGGGGAGAACCTGGTCGTTGGCAGACACTGGCGATGCAACGGCCTGTTGACGGGCTTTGCAAGTTGTTCCAGTGGAGGCGTCTTGAGGGTGGCGTCAGATGAGACGCCACCGTCGCCGGCCTGAGGCCATCACCGCTCTCGGCGAGAGCTGACGGACTGCTTAGCGTGAAAGTTTAGCTTACACGGGTTTAGCCGCGCCTTGTCGGTGGGAGCGAGGGGTGCCACTATCGCCTTACATGACGCTGACGGTGCGCAGATTCTAACATGCACACCTTGCTGACACGGTCTGATTTCGAAAGCGCCGTCAAGGACGCGCTCCGTCACTACACGCGGACCGACCTGCTTACGGGGAATGCGCTGCTGCACGCACAGTTGCTCACGCAATCCTATCCGGACACGGCGACGCCGAAGGCCCTACAGAGTTCTGATAGCCGAGTCGGCGGAGAGCTTGTTCGCTAATGAGCGCGACCAGAGGCTGTATCGCGTGCTCGACCTGACCTATTTCAACCCGACGCCGAAACAAGAAGCTGCCGCCGAGCGGCTGGGGATGTCGTTCAGCACCTATCGTCGGCAACTTGCCACGGCCGTCGGTCGACTAACAGATTGGTTGTGGCAGCAGGAGCAACATGGTCGAGAAACGGCGCCTGCTGTCGGACAGACCCCCGCCCCCGCTGCCGTCACTGCGGAAGACGGATTCCCAGCTGCCCGACCGCGCCTGTCGCTCGTAATCCTGCCGTTCTTGAATCTGTCTGGAGAAGCCAGCGCCGATTACCTCGTCGATGGCCTCGTCGACACCCTGATCACGGATTTGTCGAGCTGGCTACCCGGCAGCTTCGTCATTTCGCGTTCTACAGCCTTCACCTATAAGGGCCGTTCGGTCCCGATCCGGCAGGTCGGCAGAGAGCTCGGCGTCCGCTACGCGATCGAAGGCAGCGTTCTGGTCGACGCGACCCGTCTCCGCGTTAATGTTCAATTGATTGATGCTGAGACAGACGAGCACTTGTGGGCCGAGCGGTTTGACAAAGAACGTAGAGAAATGTTGCAGCTGCAAGACGAGATTGTCGGGCGCCTGTCGCGCAGCATAGGTATTCAACTGGTTCGCACTGAGGCCGGGCGCGGCAGCCCGAACCGCGAAGCGTGGGATGCCGCCGACCTTGTGATGCGCGCCCGGGCGATGATCAGCGATGTCAAACGCAAGGAAACGGCGGCCGAAGCGATTGATCTGTTTCGGCGGGCACTAACGCTTGACGCGAATTACGTCGATGCGATGGTCGGCATTGGCCTGGCGCGGATTTACCAGGTGATAAACCTCTACCGACTTGAGGGGAGGGATACGCTCCTCGACGAAGCCACCGAAATGATATCCCGAGCTACGGCGTTGGCCCCCGACCATCTTGACCTGCTGAAGGCGCGCGCCCTGTTGCTGCGAGCGCGCGGTTGGTTCTCCGAGGCCGTTGTTGCCACCGAAGCCTTGATTGCCCGCAATCCAGCCGAGCCGACTGCCTACAAGGAAATGGGGCTGAACAAGCTGTACCTCGGTCTGACCCGGGAGGCTGCGGAGTGGTTTCGCCGCGCCGACGCCATCGCGCCGCGCGACCCGGATCGCTGGACGTGGTTGCAAGGACTTGGCCGCGCCCTGATGCAGCTGGGCGACGACGCAGCGGCGATCGGTGCCTTGTCTCAGGCAATGGATGGCAATCCCGGGTACCTCCGCGGCAAGGCCATGCTTGCCGCAGCCGAGGCGCTGGCCGGCAATGCTGAAGCCGCCAAGCGGCACTTGGCGGAATACGCCGCGATCGAGCCGAACATGACGGTTCGACGGTTCGCCCGGCAACGTTCCTCCGTGCCGCCGGACGCGGTGAGCGATGTCTATCGGCGCGAGAGTGAGCGGATCCTCGAAGGCCTGCGCCGCGCAGGGATGCCGGACGAGATTGATCTTGAGCATGAAATGAGCAGTTTTTGACGTAGAGACTGATTAGTCTTTCATTAGATAACCCCCCCGAAGCGAGGCATTGCACAACGCAAGCAGCCTCTGCGGGGTAGCTACAATGAACCTTCAGTAGCGAATAGCATTCGAACGCCGCTAGCCGAGCGCGCCGGACGCAGTCGCGCCTGACCGCCTTCGTGCAGGTTGTCGTTCGTGTTTCGCAAGTTTGAGAAGATGCGCTGTTGGCATCACAGCCTCGGCGCAAAACCTCACATCACTCGATCCCAGTTCACAACCAACGCGCGCTTCTGCGCCGCGGCCGAAATCTTTTGAAAGGACCAAGACCATGTCTATCAGCGAAAATCTTGTCCCGAGCACCGGCAAGGTGCCAAGGGAGAATAATGTCGAGAAAAGGAATACGCGGGAGAAGCAGATCGCGCGTCGTATCCAGCTGGGCGCGTGCGCCACCTGCATCGTCGCGGCTTTCACAGTCTCGTCGCCACAACCCGCCCACGCCCGCAACATCACGCCGCCAGCCGTGCCGTTCGATCTTCGCGTGGATCCGGTGAAGAACGAGGCGTTTCTCGAGGGTAACGCCGTCGGCACCCAGAACTACATCTGCCTGCCCACAGACGATGGCGTCCAGTTTATGCTCTTCACGCCGGAGGCCACGCTGTCCGACAGCGTTGATGGGAAGCAAGTCACCACCCACTTCTTCAGTGTCAATCCCAACCCAGCTGACGGCGGCAAGATCCGCGCCACTTGGCAGCACTCGAAGGACACGAGCACGGTATGGGGAGGCACCGCGATCCCCTCGACCGACATCAATTTTGTCGCGAAGGATGCCATTGCCTGGCTCCTGCTGCCGGTCGCCGGCGTTAAAGACGGACCGAAGCCGGGCGACAACACTCTGTCGGTGACCACCTTTATCCAGCGGGTGCACACCTCTGGAGGGCTCGCGCCGTCAGAGGGCTGTGCCGATATGAACGACGTCGGCAATAAGGCATTCGTGCCTTATACGGCCGACTACTTTTTCTATCGCAAAAGGTAGGGACGGATCGCTTTCTGGCGACTCTCCGTATACTGACCTTCAATGCAGTGCGGAGAGCACCTTCTTCCCGCGCCAGCGATTCCGCTACCTACAAGCGCACCCTATCACACCTTGCTCAGAGCCAACGCGAATCTGCGCCGCGGTCAACTTTTCTAAAGGAGGACGACCATGAGCCTTCGGTAACGAACAGCACGTATTCGACTCGTCGTGCCTGTCGTCGTTCGCAGTGCACCCGAGGTGATGCGCTATTGGTATAGCAACGCGCGCATCAGACTCGCCACTACCTAGTCCCGGCATAACGCTCTGGTCGACCTCGGCGCGAGGGCGTTTCGCTGAAACTCACACCAACCACAACGGCGCAAAGGTTTGCGCCACCAAACACAAGGATCAAGACAATGGCCAACTTCACTTTCAACGGCACCGGCGCTGCCGATATCATCAGGGTCTTGGCGAATGGCCAGGACGTGCTGCTGACCGACGATACCGGCACCCCGCTAGCCAACGTCGGCAGCGTCGACAACCTGCTGATTAACGGCAACGGAGGCGACGATACGATCAACGCCTCGGCACTGCCGGCCAACTTGGCTCATCTGACAATCGATGGTGGATCCGGCAACGACACAATCATCGGCAGCCAGGGCGCGGACACGTTACTTGGCGGCTCCGGCAACGACATCGTCACGGGCGGCCGCGGCAATGACGTGGAGTTCCTCGGCAGCGGCGACGATGTGTCCGTCTGGAACCCGGGCGACGGCAGCGACACCGTCGATGGCGGGAGTGGCTTCGACACGCTCGATTTTCGCGGCGCCAATGTCAACGAGAATGTCAGCATTTCGGCTAATGGCTCTCACGCGACTTTCTTCCGCGATGTAGCCAATATCTCGATGGACCTGAATAGCGTCGAGCGCATTCAGTTCGAGGCCCTTGGCGGCGCCGACAACGTCGTTGTCAACAACCTCGCCGGCACCGGCGTAAAGCAGGTCGCCATCGATCTGGCCGGCACCCTCGGCGGCAGCGCCGGCGATGGCGCGGCCGACACCGTGACGGTCAACGGCACCAGCGGCAACGACCACATCAGCGTCACGGCTTCGGGTACTCAGGTCACGGTCAGCGGGCTGCCGGCGCAGGTTACGGTCGACCATGCGGACACTGGCGATCGTCTCATGATCAATAGCGGTGCCGGCAACGACACCATCGATGTGTCGGCATTGCCGGCCGGGCCGTTAGGCCTGACCCTCAATGGCGGCTTCGGCAGCGACACATTCGTGTTCACCTTCGGCACTAATGGACAGGATGTGGTCCAAGGTTTCCAAGCCCATGGGGCGAGCGCTCAAGGTGACGTGGTGGCGCTTCAGGACTCCCCGGATCATACATTTGCTCAGGCGGTTGCAGACGGTCACATCGCGCAATCAGGAGCCGATGTCGTGGTATCGGATGGCGCGAATGTCACCGCAACATTGCAGAACATCTCGCTCGCCTCGCTGCACGCGAACGACTTCCTGTTCAGCTGAACCGATCGATCAAGTCCAATGGTTCGCTGCTGCCGCGTCATGCGGCAGCAGCCCCACTTCGCCGGAGCGAGCTATGATCGGCATGTCATCAACGCCCACACTCCGCGCGGAGGGGGGTCATCCCGCCCTTGCCGCGGCACTCACCGACTGTCGCCATACCTTCTGGAGCGTTGCTCTATTCTCGAGCGTAGTGAACCTGCTAATGCTTGCCGGGCCTCTCTATATGCTCCAGGTTTACGACCGGGTATTGGCGAGCCACAGTGTTCCGACGCTGATCGCGCTCTCGGTCCTGTTATTTGGCGCCCTTGCATTTCAATCGTTTATGGATTTGATCCGCAGCCGCCTAGTGATGCGTTCGGCTGGATTTCTCGACGCGCATCTTTCATCCGTAGTGCATTCAGCCGTCATTCGGCTTTCGGCTTTCGGCCGGCAGACTGGAGAAGTGCACGAACCGGTCCGCGACCTCGATCAAATCCGAAGTTTCCTGATTGGACAGGGCCCAATCGCCATCGTCGATCTGCCCTGGATCCCGGTTTTCTTGCTCCTTTGTGGCCTGATCCATCCCTGGCTCGGATTGCTGGCGTTGGTGGGCGGGATCGTGCTTGCGGGCATCACGCTCTTCACAGAACGGGCGAGCCGTGCGCCCGCCCGGGAGGCGAACCGGAGCGCGCGAGCACGGTCAATCACACTCGAAGCAGATCGCCGCAATAGCGAGACAATCATCGCGATGGGCCTGGAGCCGGCCCTGTTGAAGCGCTGGCTGACGCACAATGCGGGATATTTACTGGCGGCGGAGCGTTCGTCGGACGTTGTCAGCTTTTACGCCAGTCTGTCGAAGATGACGCGAATGATGCTGCAGTCGGCGGCGTTGGGCCTCGGTGCTTATCTTGTTATCGGTCACGAGCTAATGCCCGGAGCCATGATCGCTTCTTCGATAATGATGGCCCGGGCGCTGGCGCCGATTGAAACCGTTATTGCGAACTGGCGCGGCTTTGTTGGGGCGCGCGACAGTATTGTCAGATTGCGGCGTATGCTTATCCAGCTCGGCACGGAACCGATCAGGACTGCGTTGCCCAGGCCAAGCCGCAACCTGGTTGCAGAAAACGTCACCGTCGTGGCTGGAGACGGCAGATCCGCGATCGTCGGCAATATCAGCTTTGAGCTGACCGCCGGAGAAATCATGGGCGTGATCGGGCCGAGTGGATCCGGGAAGACTTCGCTGGCACGCGCGCTAGTCGGTGTATGGTTGCCGGTGCGAGGCGCGGTGCGCATCGACGGTGGCGCGCTGGAACATTGGTCTCCAGAAATCATTGGACCGAACCTGGGATATCTTTCGGAGGCCGTTGATCTATTCGATGGGACCGTTGCAGAGAATATAGCCCGCATGACAGTGGCGCCCGATGACAGCGCTGTTATCCGTGCGGCGCAGGCAGCGGGCGCACACGAGATGATTCTGCGGCTACCGAAGGGTTATGACACCCGCATCGGCGAGGCTGGCGCAATTTTGTCGGCCGGGCAGCGCCAGCGGATAGCGCTGGCTCGGGCATTGTACGGCGAGCCGTTTTTGATCGTGCTCGATGAGCCGAATGCCAATCTTGACGGCGATGGGGAAGCAGCACTGCTCCGGGCAATTCGTGGCGCCAAGGAGCGCGGCGCGATCGTCATTCTGATTGCCCATCGCGCCGCAATGCTGGCGGTCTGCGACAAGGTGCTGGTATTGCGCGAGGGCGCGCAGCATGCCTTTGGTCCTTGCCACGATATCTTGCGAAGTATGAGGTCACAATCGGCCGTCGCCACATCGAACGCGAACCTCAAGATCGTGGCCGGTGCAGCCAGTGGAGGCTCGTCATGAGTACTACAAGGCTTGGTCCACGTTATGCCATCCGCAAGCTGAACCTCGTCGGCTGCACCGCCCTGGTGGTGGCACTTGGCGGAGTCGGCGGGTGGGCCTCAGCCACCAATATCGCCGGCGCCGTTATCGCTAGCGGCATCGTCGTGGTCGAAAGCAGCGTCAAAAAGGTGCAGCACCTCAGCGGGGGTATCGTCGGAGAGATCCTTGTCAAAGAAGGAAGCGAGGTCGAGACCGGTCAGATTGTAATGCGCCTCGACGACACGCTGACCCGCGCCACGCTTGGTGTGGTCCAGTCCCAGCTCGATCTCTACGTCGCACGGGAGGCCCGACTGATCGCCGAACGAGACGGGCTTGCGAGCGTCGCCCTCCCGGAAGCGATGCGTAATCGACCTCTGAAGGAAGTTGCCGAGAGTGCGATTGCCGGAGAACAAAGGCTATTCCAGGCCCGCCGCGATGGACGTGAAGGTCAACGCGCGCAATTGCGCGAACGGATCGCTCAGCTAAGCGAAGAGATCCGCGGGCTCGCCGCCCAGCAGCAATCCAAGGACAGCGAAATCAGGTATATCGGAGAGGAGCTTTCCGGCGTCCTGGAACTCTACAAGAAGAATCTCGTAACGATGGAGCGTTACGTGCAATTGCAGCGCGACCAGGCGCGCCTGCAAGGCGAGCGCGGGGAATTGGTTGCCGATATCGCCCGGTCGCGTGGGAAGATCGCCGAGACCGAGCTGCAGATCCTTCAGCTCGATCAGGATTTTCGGACCGACGTGCTCAAGGACCTGCGCGAAACTCAGGCAAAGATCGCGGAATTGCAGGAGCGTGCCAATGCGGCCGAAGACGAACTCAAGCACACCGAGATACGCGCGCCGCAAGCAGGCACCGTTTATCAGCTCCAGGTCCACACGATCGGGGGCGTAATCGGCAAGGGCGACACATTGATGCAGATCGTGCCGCGGGCCGACGCCCTGATTGTCGAAGCGAAGGTTGCGCCGCAGGATATCGACCAGGTCGCAGTCGGCGCACCAGTGCGCGTCCGCCTCGAAGCTGGTAACCGACGCACGACACCCGATCTCGGGGGCAAGGTAGTAATGGTGTCGCCCGATCTCACCCGCGACCCGGTGACGACCCCGACAGGCGCACAATCTCAGCAATACTACATGGCGCGCGTGTCTTTCGCGAAAGCAGATATCAGGTCCATCGGCGATCTGAAATTGGTGCCGGGAATGCCGGCTGAGGTCTACATCCGGACCCAAGATCGCACGCCGCTCGATTATCTACTCAAACCGCTGCACGAGCAGATCGCGCGTACCTTTCGGGAGCGGTAGACGGTTCGGGCGCCGATCGCGGCGCACCGATCAAGCCAATGTCCGAGATGGGGGCAAGAATAGCAGTTCCCACCAGGATGGCTGAGTGGCCTCGAGCGGCCGAATGCTCCAATTCTATTTCGCGGCCATCGAAGTCGACCGCGAGTTCGCCTTCCTCAGGGTCGATGCGCGACACCACGCCAAGATCCGCCGTTGTAGGCGCAGACGTATTGTCGTAGTCGTTCCCGCGTGCCGTCATCACCACACAATCCTGCCATCCGCCACCGTGCCGCCTACAGCTTGTTAAGTTCCACCGTCGCTTCAGTGTTTGACCTTCGAGCATGCAGGATTAGGGATAGAAGTATCCCGACCATCCCGGCCGCAACCCTCGAAATCACGCAAGCATTTGGATTTGGTCATCCAGGCGTTATCCTAATCGGGCCGGATGGGTGGCCGAGCGGTTTAAGGCACCGGTCTTGAAAACCGGCGCGGGCGCAAGTTCGCCGTGGGTTCGAATCCCACCCCATCCGCCAACAGACGCATATTTATATCATATTATCAATATGATAGTATGGCATTATTCTCATAACCCACAAAGGTACCCCCGACTGCTTAGTAGATGTGGATGGACTTTGAAAGAGGATCCTGGACGCTCCGCCGGGAGCCCCGGGCGAATGAGCACTGGTCTTTTGCTCAAGGCAGAGGTCCGATCTGCAGTGCACCGCCATCGGCAACGATGGTCTCGCCGGTGCTGAAGCCGGTCTTCATCAGATAGAGGTAGGCTTCGGCGATATCCTCAGGCTTGCCGACCCGGCCGACGGATAGACGGGCGCCGATGCGCGAAAATGTCTCTAACCTCTCGGCTTCCGGCAATCGATGCCAAAGCTCGGTGTCGACCGTGCCGGCGCACACCCCGTTGACCCTGACCGGCCGGAGTTCGGCGGCGAAGCTCTTCACCATGCCCTCAATCCCGCCAAGCACGCCGGCATAGATACCCCGCCCCGGCGACGCGCGCTGTCCGGCAAGGCCGGAGACCAGGGTGATCGAGCCCGACTTGCTGATATGCGGATAGGCCGCGCGAACGGTATTGAACTGACCCCAGAACCGCACTTCGAAGGCCGAGCGTGCCTCTTCGTCGGTGAGCTCCATGATCTGCTTGCTCAGCGGCGGATCGCCGACCGACACCGCCAAGTGATCGAACGGGCCGAGGCCGGCAAAGAACCGCTCCAGCATCGGCTTGTCGGTGACGTCGACGCACTCGCCGCTTGCGTGATTGCCGAGCCGAGCGAGCGCGCCGCTCAGTTTCTCGGCCGAGCGCGAGGCGATCGTGACCCTTGCACCCTCCGCTAGGGCCGCCTTGGCCGTGGCAAAGCCAAAGCCCGACGTCCCGCCGAGGACGACCACATGCTGACCAGCGATCGAGGGCATCTATCTACCTCTCTAAATCTCGAAGCTCGGAATTAACGCCCAGACCCTCTCGTCGGGCCATCATAGATCCCTGCCGCGACCAACCTGCACCACGCTCATGCTCGGCCAGATGGGTGTCAACGGCCTCCATTCTGTCGTGTGGAGACGCTTGCCTCTTCCCGCTCCCGACCAGGCGAAACAAGCGCTGCGGGGGCATCGGCAGCTCGAAGATCTCGGCTCCAAACGGCGCCAGCGCATCGGCGAGCGCGTTGGCAATAGCTGCCGGGGCGCCGATGGTCCCGCCTTCGCCCATGCCGCGGAAGCCGCCGACCGTCGATGGAGACTCGGTTTCGAGATGCCGGGTCGTGATCGCCGGCACCTCGCTTGCGACCGGGATACCATAATCGGCGAGGCTGGCGGTCAGCAGCTTGACCCGTCTCGTCGTAGACGATTTCCTCGTAGAGGGCCGCCCCGATGCCCTGGGCGACGGCGCCGTGAACCTGGCCTTCGACGATCATCGGGTTGATCAGGCGACCGCAATCCTCGGCGACGACGTAGCGGCTGAGCGTGACCTTGTAAGTCTCCGGGTCGATCTCCAGTGCGGCGATGTGCGTCGCGCATGTCGTCGTGCCGAAATACGGGTCGTAGAGCTCGGTGAACTCCATTTCCTCGCACGCTTCTCTCGGCAAGCGCCCGATTTCGGAACGGCGGTGGAAAAGTCTGCCACGGTAGCGGCGGGATGGTCCCGCTGCTGGCGGAGTAAAACTCGGCCACTTTTGCCCTTCTTTTCAGCAGGGAGGCCGGGGGCATTTTCACAGTGGAACTGTATCTGAAGGTGCGTCTTGCCTGTCGGGACGGGCCAGGCCGCCCTCCCCACCCGTCAGAAAACGCCGCGCTGAACTGCCCCACTCTGGCGCCGGCATGTGGCCCGGTTTTCCGCCGCCGTTGACACCCTTGTCGATGCCGCGCGCCTTGGCGGCGTTGATGCCCTTGAGCTGGCGTTCGCGACGCAAATTGGTTTCAAACTCGGCGAACACCCTGAGTATGTCGAGGAAGGCCTCGCGTCAGCTTGTTCGCGATCCAACTGATTGCCGGGAAGCCCTTCCATTAAAAGAGGGCCCCCCGAAGAAGGGAAGCGTCACTCACCCCGTGGGCTGATTTCGGAGGTGCATCGATCACTTATGCAAGTGATCGCGAGGACAACGCTTGCAAGTGATCGCGAGGACAACGCTGATGGCATTGCGACTGCGCGTCACCGCTCATCTTTTTCGGTAGAGATCGACCGCCAGCAGCTACGCCACGACTGCCGCGACCGGTCCCTCGGGAAACACTCGGGGAGATGCAACCCTCGGAAACTACTCAGGGCAGGATAAACCCGGAAAATTGCGCGGTTCCAAGTAATCGTGGTTTACGCGTAGAAGCTTTATAAATTAGGTATACCAACGACTTTCAGATCAGGTATATCAGCGATGCACGCAGGATTTCCACACTCCACCTGAGTAGTTTCCGAGCCTGCCATCGGCGATCTTCGGAGGGCTAAAATCTCTCTACGCCCGGGACGGAGCGGGAAGCATCGCAAGCTCGGAGGAAACATGGCCACAGCGCGTTCAAGCTCGGGACACCACGCCCCTGCAGCAGGTAATCTCGATCAGGCCACCTGGCATCGTCACCCTGCCTCGAGGCTTTTCGAAAAAGACCACGCGTATGCAGCCCGGTTGGTTGAAATCGGGACAACTATCCGGAGCATAGTGCGGTCGACCCCGACAATCGGGCCGGATCAGGTCTCGTCAGAGGTCCAAGAGGATGACGGAATCGCGGCAGGCACCGTCAGGCTACCCCAGCCCCATCGCACGGGAGCCGCTAAGAGAGGCGAGAGGTCGTCGTGAAGGGGCGCGCCGGCTTCGGCCTCAGCAGGGAGCGACGAGAACCCGCGACGCGGTCCCAGATCCTCACCGTCGGAAAGCTGGTTGCCACCGCAGAGGCGATTGTGCGTCGCCTGCCGATCGGCGCCGAACCGCAGCCCGACGGCGGTGTCCATTTCCGGGTGTGGGCGCCGCGATGCCGCGAAGTTGCGGTTGAGATCGAAGGCCTCGAACCGGCGGCGCTGCAATCCGAGCCCGACGGCTACTTCTCACTGTGGAGCATGCCGGCGCAAGTCGGCATGCGCTATCGTTTCCGTCTCGACCACGGTGAAGCGGCGGCGCTGCCCGACCCGGCGTCAAGATTTCAACCTGAAGGACCGCACGGGCCTTCGGAAATCGTCGATCCCGGGGCCTTCGAGTGGACCGACCACACATGGCGCGGGGTCGCACGCGAACAACTCATCATCTACGAGATGCATATCGGCACCTTCACCCCCGAGGGGAGTTGGGAGGTCGCGTCGCGTGAGCTGCCGGCTCTCGCCGAACTCGGTATCACCTGCCTTGAAATCATGCCCGTGGCGGAATTCGCCGGTCGGTTCGGTTGGGGGTACGACGGCGTCGATCTCTTCGCCCCAAGCCGGCTTTACGGACAGCCGGTTGATTTCCGCCGCTTTGTCGACCGTGCTCACGCCCTCGGCATCGCGGTCATCCTCGACGTCGTTTACAATCACTTCGGCCCGGACGGAAACTATCTCAAACTGTTCTCCACGGCTTATTTCACTGATCGCCATGTCAACGATTGGGGCGAGGCGATCAATTTCGACGGTCCCGATTCCGGCTCAGTGCGCGAGTTTTTTGTCGCCAATGCCGGCTATTGGATCGACGAGTATCATCTCGACGGGCTGCGGCTCGATGCGACGCAGGCAATTTTCGATCGATCGGAAGATCATATTCTCGCCGCCATCGTTCGGCAGGTGCGTTCGGCGGCGCGCGACAGCATCACCTTTGTCGTCGCTGAGAACGAGCCGCAACACGCCAAGCTGGTGCGCCCGGCCGAGCGGGGCGGATACGGGCTCGACGCATTGTGGAACGACGACTTCCATCACAGCGCCATGGTGGCACTGACCGGACATCACGAGGCCTACTATTCGGACTATCGCGGTCGCCCGGGCGAATTCGTCGCTGCCGCCAAACACGGCTTCCTCTATCAGGGGCAACGCTACCAGTGGCAGCGAAAAGCGCGCGGTACGCCGACCCTCGATCTTCCGGCGGAATGTTTTGTTGTCTTTCTGCAGAACCACGACCAGGTCGCCAACTCCGGCACCGGAGAGCGTTGTCACGCGTTGACGAGCCCTGGCCGGCTTCGCGCGATGACCGCTTATTTATTGCTGATGCCGGGCATTCCGATGATGTTCCAGGGGCAGGAATTCGGCGCGTCGAGCCCGTTCTTCTTTTTTGCCGATCATGAGATCGGGCTGTCGCACGATGTCCGCGAAGGTCGCCGTCTCTCCCTCGCACAATTTCCCAGTCTCGCGACGAGCGAAATGCGGGCGGAGCTGGCCGATCCCGGTGACATCGGCACGTTTCGCCGATCGGTGCTCGATCTCGGCGAGCGGCAGCGGCATGCTTCAATCTATGCACTGCATCGCGATCTTCTGGAGCTGCGGCGCACAGACCTTGTGCTTGGACAGCGGCCATGCCAGATCGATGGCGCCGCACTCACGGATGAGGCTTGGATGCTGCGCTTCTTTTCGAAAAGCGGCGCCGACCGGCTGCTGATTGTCAATCTCGGCCGCGACCTCCTGCTCGGCCCCGCGCCCGAGCCGCTGCTGGCGCCGGTCGAGGGCCAGGCCTGGCGGCTCCTATGGTCTAGCGAAGCCCCGCTTTACGGTGGTTCAGGAAGTCCGGCGCAGGATGCCGCAGGGGATTGGCTCATCTCGGGCCAGAGCGCCACCGTCCTCATCCCCGGCTCCTCAGTCACGACCCCCGAGGCGAAGAACGTATTCCATCTCCAAAAAGTCAATGGTTGACCTGCGTCGGCTCATCCGCGCCGAAAATCTGCCCTCGGAAGCTCCGCGCGAATGGCTCGTGGAGAACGGGTTGGGCGGCTACGCCTCGGCGACGATGACCGGGGCGATCACCCGGCGTTACCACGGCTTCTTGATCGCCGCCCAACCGGCTCCGCTCGGCCGCATGGTGGTGCTCAACGATCTCGAGGTCGACATCGAGCGCGGAGACGGCAGCGTCGTGAATTTGCGCGAGAACGGGCGCTTCCTCGATTTTACCTTGGATATGGGCCTGCCGAGCTGGCGCTATGAGCTTGATGGCGTCGTCATCGAGAAGTCGATTGTTGTGCCGTCGCGCCAGAACATCGTGCATTGCACCTTTCGCCTGCTCGGCGACGGCGGGCGCGTCCGCCTGCGGCTCAGACCCTTGATCAACTTTCGTCGGCTCGAGGCGCCGCTCAGCGAGGCGCTCTCCTCGGGCTATACGCTGACTGTCCGGGACAACCGATACGAGATCAGCGCCGGGCTGGATCTGCCGACCTTGCGGCTGGCGGTGGAGAACTCAGAAGGCCCGACCTTTACCGCCGATGGCGGCTCGCGCCGCGAGCACTTCTACGACATCGAAGCGCAGCGTGGTTACGATTCGCGCGGCTGGCTGTGGAGCCCCGGCTACTTTGCCGGAGAGATCCGCAAGGATTGCCCGCTGACCCTGATCGCTGCAACAAAGTCTTGGCATACTGTGTTGGCGCTGAGCCCCGAAGATGCGCTGACCTTCGAAGGCGAGCGTCGCCGGCGCCTCGTCGGGATGTCGGCGAAGACGGCGCAGATCGGGTTCGCAGCCGAGCTCGTCCTGGCGGCCGACGCCTTCGTTATTACCCCGGTTGGACGCATTGCCGACGGAGCCCGGGCGCGGGCCGAGGGCGATGAAGTACGCACCATGATCGCCGGCTATCACTGGTTCACCGATTGGGGCCGGGACACGATGATCTCGCTCGAGGGACTGACCCTGGCGACCGGGCGAGCGATCGAGGCACGCTGGATCTTGCGCACCTTTGCTCACTACGTGCGCGACGGCCTGATTCCGAACCTGTTTCCCGAGGGGCAAAATCAGGGCCTCTACCATACCGCCGATGCGACCTTGTGGTTTTTCCACGCGCTACACCGTTATGTCGAGCATTGCCGGGATAAGGAGACCCTGGAGCTCCTAGTGCCAATCTTGAAGGACATCGTGCGGCATCATCTCGAGGGCACCCGGTTCGGTATCAAGGCGGACCCGCACGACGGGCTCCTCACCCAAGGGGCAGAGGGTTATGCGCTGACTTGGATGGATGCCAAAGTCGGCGATTGGGTGGTGACCCCGCGCCGTGGCAAGGCAGTCGAAATCAACGCGCTCTGGTACAATGCGCTGCGCTTGCTGGCGGATTGGCTGCACGATGCGCACGACCCGGAGGCCGACGAGATTGCAGCCCGTGCCGACAATGCGCGCGAATCATTCAATCGCCGCTTTTGGCACGCAGCCGGCGGTTATCTGTACGACATCGTCGATAGCGAGGACGGTGACGACGCCGCGTTCAGACCGAACCAAATCCTCGCAATAGCGCTCGAACACCCGGTCCTCGACCGAGAACATTGGGAGGCGGTCGTTACCGCCGTGCGTGCGAAGCTGGTGACGCCGGTCGGGCTGCGCTCGTTGGCGCCGGGGGAGCCCGATTACAAGCCGCGTTATTTCGGCGATCTGCGCGCCCGCGATGCCGCCTATCATCAGGGCACGGTGTGGGCTTGGCTGATCGGCCCGTTCATCGATGCCTGGCTCAAGGTCTACCCCGATGATCGCGCCACGGCGCGGCATTTCCTCGACGGCTTCGAGCCGCATCTCGCTGAGGCCGGCATCGGCTCGATCAGCGAAGTCTTTGACGCCGAACCGCCATTCACGCCGCGCGGATGCATCGCCCAAGCCTGGAGCGTCGCCGAAGTGCTGCGCTGCTTTTTAAAGACCGCCGCCGAGTAGGAATGAAAGTTGTTCCTCTAAATGTGGGAAACAACAACTACGCCACTAACCTTAGAAGCTACTTAATATGTAAAGCGTTGGGAGGTCCGGCGCTGATCGGCGCAGAGAGCTTCCCGAGCCGCCCAGTGCCTGCTTTCGGTCAGCTGGGAGACTGCGGCGGGGTCCCCGGGTTGGCGGCGAGCGCCAGGCGGATCAGCGCCGAGAGCGAGTGTGAGCCGGTCTTCTTCATGATCGCGGCGCGATGGTTCTCGACGGTGCGCTGGCTGATGCCGAGGTCAACGGCAATGTTCTTGCTGGGATGCCCGGCGAGCACCAACTCCATGATCTGGCGCTGGCGCACAGTCAGACGGGCGAGGCGCGTCGCTGCCGCCTCCTGGCGAACCGGCAGTTTGGCCGAATCCCGGATGTGCTCCAAAGCATGCTCGATGCTAGCGAACAGCTCGTCTCGACGGATCGGCTTCTCGATGAAATCCGCCGCCCCGGCCCGCATGGCCTCGACTGCCATCGGCACGTCGCCCTGGCCCGTAATCATGATAGCCGGCAGTCGATTTCCGTCGTTCTTGAGCTGCTGAAGCAGTTCGAGCCCGCTCATTCCCGGCATCCGGGCATCGAGGAGAAGGCATCCTTCGCGCCCGAGGCGATAGGCATCGAGGAACGCCTCGGAGCTGGCGTAGATCTCGACCGCCCGGCCGTCTTCCCGGAGCAGATCACCCAGCGCTTCGCGCACAGCGTTGTCATCGTCGACGACAAAGATGGTCGCCGGCGGGCGATCGCCAGCCGCTTCGGCAGCATACCGGTTGCTCGCTGGTACCGGCGGGTGCAAATCAGCAAGGCAGCGCCGGATCAGGGCCATCAGCTCCCTCGCCTTCACCGGCTTGTTCAGATGCAGGTGGCCTCCGTGGGCGATCTCGCGTAAGGCGTCGGTCGAGATGTCGCCGGTCAGGATGATAGCCGGGACCTCTTGACCGAGTGTCACCCGCAGACCGGCGATGACCTGCAGTCCGTTCAGGCCCTTCGGAAGATTGTAGTCTGCGACGACCAGGTCCGGGCGTATCGTCCCGGCCGTAGCCAATTCCAGCGCCGTTCTGCCATCCTCAACTGCTGTCGTGCGGTGACCCTCGCTTTCGAGCAGAATCGCGAGCATTTCGCGCACCGAAGGATCGTCTTCGACAACCAGGATTGCGCCGCTCTGATGTCTGCTTTCGGTTGCCTCATGCCAGACTTGACGAGGCCGCCATCGCGGCGCGTCCGTTACAAACGGCACCTCGACCGCAAAGACCGAGCCTTTGGCAGGGCGGGATCGAACATCGACGGTGTGCCCGAGCAGATCTGCCAGGCGCTCGACAATGGCGAGACCGAGACCAAGGCCTTTGCTGCGCTCGCGTGCCGGGTTGTCGAGCTGATGGAATTCCGCGAAGATCGCCTGAAGCTGCTCTTCGGGGATGCCGATCCCGGTGTCCCAGACCTCGATGCGTAGCATGTCGCCGCGTCGCCGACAGCCGAGCAGGATCTTGCCCTTACTGGTGTATTTCACCGCGTTCGAGAGCAGATTGCGGATCATCTGCTCGAGCAGGCGGGGATCGCTGCGCACGTTGCAGCTGCTTGGGACGACACGCCAGCCGAGGCGATGCGCCGTTGCGTGGAAGGTGAACTGAGTACGCAGCTGCTCGAGCACCGCATTGATCGGGAAATCGACCATCTCCCGACGGACGATGCCAGCCTCCAGCTGGTTGATATCGAGTAGCGTGTCCAGCATGCTCGACATCGAGCTCACGGTCTCGTCGAGCCTGCTCACTAGCCGCAGCGTGGCTTCGTCCTCAACCTTCTTTGCCAATATTTCATGCAGTAGGCTGATCGTCTGCAACGGCTGGCGCAGGTCATGGCTGGCGGCAGCAAGAAACCGCGACTTGACGAGATTTGCTTGCTCGGCTTCTTGCCGGGCGGCCTCTAGCGCCTCGGTTGCATGCTTGCGTTCGGTGACGTCGTCTATCGCGAGCAGGATATTGCGCCCGCCCAATGGACCTTCGGGGATCTCCCGGGCGTTCAGTAGCAGGAGCCGCCGCCCAAGAAGCGGGAGCTCGATCTCGACCTCGTAATCGTCGACAGGAACGGACTCCGCCCGGATCCGATCGAAAAAGGCGCGCAGCCCCGGAATTTCAGAGTAGACAATGCCAGCGAGCGCCAACAATCGGCCGACGGTTTCCTCGGAGGCGCGCCCGAAAATCCGGTAGAACGAACGGTTGGCGGAGACGACCCGCAACTCCTCATCGAGTACGACCAGCGGTTGCCGGACCGTGTCTATGATGCTGTCCGAATAGGCGCGCGCCGCCTCGGTCTCGCGCTCAGCCGTCTTGATCTCGGAGATGTCGGCGAAGGTGATCACCACCCCGTCGATCCGGTTGTCCTGGGTGCGATAAGGCAGGATGCGGCGGACATACCAGGCGCCGCCTTCGGCTTCGATTTCGCGCCCCAGCGGAGCGAGGCTGGTGAGCACTGCGCTAGCATCGGCGAGCAGATCCCGATCGGCGGCGAGCGGGGTGACATCGGCGAGCGGCCGGCCGATGTCGGTCGCGATGACGCGGAACAGCGATTTTGCCGCCGGCGTGAAGAACCGGATGTTGAGCTCGCTGTCCAGGAATACGGTCGCCACCCCGGAGCTGTCCAAGATGTTCTGCAGGTCATTGGATGTATTGCGCTGGCGTTCGAGAGTTTCCTGCAGCTGGTTGTTGAGGGCGGTGAGCTCTTCATTAAGCGATTGCAGCTCCTCCCGCGAGGTCATCAGCTCTTCGTTGGTCGACTGAAACTCCTCGTTCGCCGACATCGCTTCTTGGTTGATCGCCTTCTGCTCCTCATTGGCGATCTCGAGGTCGTGGATGGCGCTCTGCAGCTCCTTGCGGGTGGCATCGAGCTCACGCTCGAGTTCGGCGATCCGCGAGAGGTCATCCGCCGGCTCGACCGGCCGGCCCAGCTTTGGCTCCTGCTCGGGTTCGTCTAAGAAGCTGACCAGCAGCAACTCCTCGCCCCCGCTCTGCACCGGATGGACCTCGATGCGGACCGCGACGGCATTGCCGCCGTGGTTCGCCTGCGCACCCACAGCGGTCGCACGCGAATGCTCTCGGCTCGCTTGCTGGACCACCGCCCTTAGTTTGTTACGCAGCCCCTCGCGCGCCATGGCGAGCAGATCGCGGCTGGGCTCGCCCGCCGCCACCTGCAGATAGCGGTCGGTCGGTCCCGAATAATAGAGGCACTCGTATTTGCGATTGATCAGAACCGAAGCAGGCGCATAGGTCTCGACCAACAGCCGGTGTGTGAGTTCGCTGGCGCTGATGCCCCTCGCTGCCGCCCGGTGCATTTCTCCTGGCCAAATCGCTCGAGCGCCCCCGCCCGAGCCGATCGGAAAATCGACTTCCCCGGGCCGGCTGCGGCCGATCTGCCGATAGATCCGCTGGGCCTTGGAGATTGGCTCGAACCGGTCGTCGAGAATACCCACCGTCTCGGAGCCGCCGAGCATCAGGATGCCGCCGCCGCTGAGGGCAAAATGGAACAGCAAAAGAACCTTCTCCTGCGCTTCGGCGCGCAAATAGATCAGCAGGTTACGACAGGAGATCAGGTCGAGGCGCGAGAACGGCGGATCGGCCAATACGTCCTGCACCGTAAAGACCACCACCCCGCGCAACTCGGGCACGACCCGATAGCCGTGCTCCTCTTGGGTAAAGAAGCGGGCGAGTCGCACCGGCGACACATCCGCCACGATCGATTTCGGATAGTGTCCCTCGCGAGCGAGAGCGACCGCATCCTCGTCGACATCAGAGGCGAAGACTTGGAGCCTGATGTTTCGCTTCGCGGCCGAGATCTCCTCGAGAAACAGCATGGCGAGGGAACAGGTCTCCTCGCCGGTGCTGCACCCAGCGACCCAGATCCGCAGCGGCCGGTCCGGCGGGTGCCGGCGGACAAGATCGGGGATCACCTCCTCCGCCAGCAATTCGAACGCCTTCGGATCGCGGAAAAAACTGGTGACGTTAATCAGCAGATCCTTGGCGAGGAGCTCGAGCTCATCCGAGTCCCCCCCCCGCAGTAGGTCGAGATACCGGCCACTGTCGTCGATGCCGGCCAGCGCCATGCGCCGCTCGATCCGGCGCGACAATGTACCGGGCTTGTAGAGCGCGAAATCGTGCGAGGTCCTAGTGCGCAAAAGATTGAGGATTTCGGCCAACCGATCCGGGGGATGATCGTCTGGCGCCAATCCCTCCCGCCTGCCGTATTTGGCGAGGATTTCGGGAATCTTCGCGACCCGGATCACGAGGTCCACGGCGCCGGTCATGATCGCGCTGCGCGGCATGCCGTCATACTCGGCCTCGTCCGGATCCTGCGCGATGACGAGCCCGCCCTGCTCCTTGACCGCCTTCAGCCCCAGGCTGCCGTCGCTGCCGGTTCCCGAGAGGATCACGCAGATCGCGCGGTCGCCCAGTTCTTCGGCCAGCGAGCGCAGAAAGAAGTCGAACGGCAGGCGCGCGCCGTGGCGCTCGCGCGGCTCCGAGAGACGCAGCGCGCCCTCGCGGATCGTGAGGTAGGTGCCCGGCGGAATGAGATAGACATGCTCGGGTTCGAGCGGCATCCGGTCTGCTGCCTGCTGGACCGTCAACGGCGTATACCCAGTCAGCAGATCGACCATCATGCTGGGATGGGTCGGATCGAGATGCTGGATCAGAACAAAAGCCATCCCGGTGTCGCCAGGAAGTACGGCGAGCAGCTGGCGAAAGGCATCCAGGCCGCCTGCGGAGGCGCCGAGCCCAACGACAGGGAAATTGTCATGCCTGGGCGGCGTGCTACGCCTTGGCGAGGGCCGCCGGCTCGGCCGCTGGCGAGCCACTTCGGCCTGTCGCGGACTCTGTCCTCTCATAGCAATGCCCGTTGGTCCTATCGGCATCCCTCAAAGAACCGATATGTGGTACGTCTGAACCTTGCCAGAGGGCTGATATCAGCTTCCCACAGGTTTTGATTGTGAGCCCCTCAAAGGGTGTTGTCAGTAATTTAAATTACCGGACGAGGTGCGGGCTTGCTTTTCATACGTATATTTTGGGTGAAAAGCACGGGGCGCGGACAAACCGATAGCATTCACACGGCCGCCCGCAATCATACCGGCACGTTCCAACTCCCGGACGATGTTCTGACGGTTGGCTTTGGCTTGATACGCTCTACCGTGCAACGCAGGACATGAAATCTTGGCCAGCGTTCATGTGCGAGCACACAGACAGGCCGGACTATGGCATTGGGGAGTCTGCGCCGGAAGACCACCCGCACGTCTAGCGGCCGGATTAATTCCGATGAACATGATGTCCTCGTTGATCTGCCCCCGTCGGCGGTCGGGAGCCCGGCCCGGCGGGGGTGACGCTAGTGCCGCGGCGAGAAGGATACCGGGACGACCAGCATGTTCTCCTGCTTCAGGGTGACGCCAGGTTGGCGCCGCCGCGCGGCGGCTACACGCCTTCGTTGCAGGCACGTTCGCGGACCGCGAACCGCTCCTTGAAGGCCCAGTTGTGGCAGCAGCGGTTGAGCCCGCCGAGCTCGGAACACTAGGCGCCTGCCAGGGGCGACAGTTTGATGCGCTCGGCGATGTGGGTGCTCGATCGGTCGATCACGCCGGGAATACCGCCCGGCTTCAGCGTGTAGTGCGGATCGTATCTTTGGGCTAGGCGGAAAAAAGCCGTGGAACCCCGTTGTTGAAGTGGATTTCTCTTGGAGGCGCGTGGCTAAATTTCAATTTAATTTGGAAATACCGTGGGTTTGTGGCGGGGAATGCGTCCGCTACCGGGCCAGAAATTCCTCCACGGCGCGGGTATTGGCGCGGCGCGTGTGCGGTTTGTGGATGTTAGCCGCGAAAAATTCGAGCGAGCGCATGCCGGCGCTCGCCGGCGGCGGCGATCAGCGCTGGGACAACGGGGACGCTCGGGACGAACTGGTTTAGGGGTACCGCTCCTTGTAGCGGCTTTGATAATCCGCAAAGCGCTCCTGCATCGCCGTTTTGGCCGCCAGACTTTCGGCGCCGGCTTTGCCAAGATTGTCGCTGCCCTCGGCACGGGCGTCTCGGTGATCCTCCCAAGCCTGATGATAGGAATCGATCAAAGCATCGTCACCGAGCGTCGACAGACTTTTGGCGAAGCGGTCGACGGCGCGCTGTTGTGTGGGGGTGAGCATTTCTGAGGGTGCCTCCTGGGTGCCGTCGGCGGTTTGCGGCCCCGCCGCTTCGCGGGGGCGCGAGCACTTCCGAAGCCGGCGTCGACACGACGGCTTGCCGCCGTCTGCCGCCGATCCGAATAGGCCGGCGCGGTGATCGGGTGATCGGCTGACAACTTCTCGCATCGCGATATTACTCAGGCTCGAGTCCCTGCTTGGTGCTGACACGGCGGCGGATCGCCTGGCCACGGAACCCGGATTCCAGGCAGACCACGTAATCGTGCTGCACCAACCGTCTCAACGTTTGAGAACGGTTCGTTTCTGCTGTCGTTGGATCATCCCGAGCACCCTGATCCAGGACTTCGCCCGTAGCGCCTGCCCACCAAGCGCCGCAGCACGGGCGTTATCCCGCGCGACCGTGGCTGCCTCCGTTCCATGCACCTCGATCATGTCGCGGGCGAGCGCTGAATCGTTGGCACCATCGGCGATGCCCGTCACCTCGTCGATTGTCGCGTCCAGCGAGGCCGCCTCTTTCCCGGGGAACTTAATGGAACGCTTGAAGCATGATGAATGCCGCCAAGCCTAGGCCGATCAGGATCACAATGGCAATTGGCAGAACGACCTCTAATCACGCTCGTTCTCCCTCGGGCATTTCCGGCTGACCGGATATTGCCGCCATGGTGGGCGACTTGGCTTCCAGCCTTGCGCGAAACGCGCGACCTCTGCGATCTGAGACGGCGTCAAGAGGAAGGCGGCGTGCTGGTAGGCGGACTGAGCCTTCTGGAGATGGGCGCCACACAGGTTCGTCGTCGCCAACAGGTACCACCCGCAAGCCTTAACCGAGTTCTCCGGTATCTTGGGCTCGCCGGCGTAGATTTCTGCGAGTTTGATTTGCGCGCGGGGCAAGCCCTGTTCGGCGGCGGCCAGCAGCCACCGCATGGCCTCGGGCCGACCCCCTTCGATGGCGTACCGGCTATCGTCCAACCCGTTTTCATACATGATTCCGAGATTGAATTGCGCCTCGATATCGCCGCGGGCGGCGGCTTGAAGCAGGTGTTTTTTCATGTAAGTGGCTCCTCGACATCCGGGGTCCCTGTCCCCCGTCGTGGGACAAGGCAACACCTTTCCCCGTCGTGGGAAAGGTGATGCTCCTTCAGGTGTCGGCGCGGCTGGAGGCTTAAAAATCCATGCCGTCCATCCCACCCATCCCGCCCATGCCACCGCCGGGCATAGCCGGCGCGCCTTTCTGTGGCTTGTCGGCGACCATCACCTCGGTGGTGACGAGTAGTCCGGCCACCGAGGCGGCCCCCTGCAAGGCGAGGCGCACGACCTTGGTCGGATCGATGATGCCGGCCTCGACCATGTCGACATAGGTGCCGCTCTGGGCGTCGAAGCCGTGATTGGCGTCGCCCTTCTCCAGCAACTTGCCGACGATGATCGAGCCATCTTCTCCGGCATTGGCAAAAATTTGCTTTGCCGGCGCCGCCAAGGCTCGGCGCACGATGTCGATGCCGACTTTCTGGTCGTCGTTTTCAGGGTTCGACCCGCCCAACCGCGTGCTTGCGTAAAGGAAGGTGACGCCGCCTCCCGCGACCACGCCTTCCTCGACCGCCGCCCTGGTTGCATGGACCGCGTCGTCGACGCGGTCCTTGCGTTCCTTGACCTCGATCTCGGTCGCGCCGCCGACCCGGATGATGGCAACGCCGCCAGCCAGTTTGGCCAGGCGTTCCTGTAATTTCTCCTTGTCGTAGTCCGAGGTCGTTTCCTCGATCTGGGCGCGCAATTGCGTGCAGCGGCCCTCGATATCCGCCTTCTTTCCGGCGCCGTCGATGATCGTCGTGTTTTCCTTCTCGATGCGGACTTCTTGGCCCGGCCGAGCATGTCGAGCGTGACGTTCTCGAGCTTAATGCCGAGATCCTCGCTGATCACCTGACCGCCGGTCAGAATGGCAAGGTCCTCAAGCATCGATTTGCGCCGGTCGCCGAAGCCCGGGGCCTTGACCGCCGCCACCTTGAGCCCGCCGCGCAATTTGTTGACAACGAGCGTCGCCAGTGCCTCGCCCTCGATTTCCTCGGCAACGATCAGCAGCGGGTCGCCACTCTGGACGACCGCTTCGAGCAGAGGAAGGATTGTCTGGAGACCGGACAGCTTTTTTCGAATAAGAGGACGTGCGGGCTTTCAAGCTCGCAGATCATCTTTTCGGCATTAGTAACGAAGTACGGCGAGAGATAGCCGCGATCGAACTGCATGCCCTCGACGATATCGAGTTCGGTTTCGAGGCTCTTCGCCTCCTCGACCGTGATGACGCCCTCGTTGCCGACCTTGTCCATCGCGTTCGCGATCATCTCGCCGATCTCGCGATCGTCATTGGCGGAAATCGTTCCGATCTGCGCGATCTCCGCATTGGTCGAGACCTTTTTAGAGACCTTCTTGATGTCGGTGACCACCAATTCCACGGCCATGTCGATGCCGCGCTTCAAATCCATCGGGTTCATGCCGGCGGCAACCGCCTTCGATCCCTCGCGCACAATCGCCTGGGCGAGCACTGTCGCGGTCGTCGTGCCGTCGCCAGCCTGATCGCTGGTGCGGGTGGCAACCTCCCTGACCATCTGCGCGCCCATGTTCTCGAACCGGTCGGAAAGTTCGATTTCCTTGGCAACCGTCACCCCATCCTTGGTGATGCGCGGAGCACCGTAGGATTTGTCGAGGACGACGTTGCGGCCCTTCGGGCCGAGCGTCACCTTGACCGCATTGGCGAGAACGTCGATGCCGCGTAGCATGCGGTCGCGCGCGTCGCCATTAAACCTGACTTGTTTGGCAGCCATGTCTGAAATCCTTGGTTAAGCGGCTTTTTTCGCTGCGACGGTTCGATCGAGCACGCCCATGATGTCCGTTTCCTTCATGATCATCAGGTCCTCGCCATCGAGCTTGACCTCGGTGCCTGACCATTTCCCGAACAGCACACGGTCGCCGCTCTTGACCTCGAGCGGCTGCACTTTGCCCTCCTCGTCGCGCATGCCGGGACCGACGGCGACGACCTCGCCTTCAGTCGGCTTTTCCTGCGCTGTGTCGGGAATAAAGATGCCGCCAGCGGTCTTGGCTTCTGGCTCGATACGGCGGACCAGGACGCGGTCCTGCAATGGACGCAGTTTCATCGACGGTCTCCTCGACCAGAATTCTTGGGGCAGAGCTGGCACTGTCGCGACGCGAGTGCCAACGCGTATCCCTTCACGTGGGGCGTCAGCCTGCGATATACAACCACATATGACTGCAGGTGAGTAGATTGATAAAAAAAGGTGAGGCTGCAAAACCCTTCGTATCCATTTTTATGCGAAGTTGTAAAGTATTTATTTATTTGAAGTCGCGGTCAAACTTACGCGCCCCATCTCTAATCATACGCCTATTTGATGCTACCTTCAGCGGTCTGTGCTCAAGTCAGTGAGCAATCGTAATCAGACAAACGCCTTATTGGAGGTTTACGACAGAAAATCTAACAAAGTGAAACGGTTTTTCAGGGGCTCCGCCAGACGGCGGACTTCGGCGCGCAGCTCTTCGCTGATTTCACTGCGCCTTCGTCCTGTTCGGTTCCGAGAACGAGCTTTTGGCTTCGGCACGGTCAACTTCCGCTTCCAGCGCTTCGGCTGTGCGCCATCCCCGCCCGGGTGATTCATGTACTTCCAGAGCGTTCCACAAGGATTGCATGATACATGATTTCTTGAGGGAAACTTTATAAGTGTGAGTCAGCGCTATGACCGTTCTCATCTCAGTCAAGATCAATGATGGCGTGGTCATGGCGGCGGACAGCGCCAGCTCTTTTGCGAGCGGCATGGTCTACCAGCATGCTGACAAAATCGTCAATTTGCGGCACGGCCTGCCGATCGGGGCGATGGTGACCGGCGCCGGGGAAATCGGCAATCAGTCGATCGACACGCTCCTCAAGGATTTGCGCCGCCGCTTCAATGGCGAGGACGAAGCGCGAAGAGACTGGACGCTCGATCCGACACACTACACGCTGGCGCAGGTCGCGAACCGGCTTCGCACCTTCCTGTTCGAGGAGAAGGCCGCCGCCTACGCCGGGGAGGTCTGGACGCGAGTGCGGCTGTGTGGCTACTCCGCGGGCCGCCCGCTCGCCGAGGTCTGGGAGATTCTGCTGCTCGGGCCCAACTCCCCAGCACCAACCCAGGTGCAAGGCGAGCAGGATTTCGGCATCCGGTGGGACGGGGAATACGAGACACTGAGCCGTCTGATCTTTGGGCTTGGGACCGGCTTCGAGGACGCTGCCGCCGCCAGCGGGCTCACCTCTGACGCAGCGCGCGACCTACATGCCAAGCTCTCGCCCGCGCTTTTTGAGCTTCTCTTCGTCGAGGCAATGCCCATGCGCGACGCGGTCGACCTGGCGCGTTTTCTCGTGGAAACGACGATTGGCTTTGTGAAGTTCTCGATCGCGCGGCCAAAAACCGTCGGCGGCTCGATCGCGATCGCCGCCATCACCAAGCATGAGGGCTTCCGGTGGGTCCAGCGCCAAAACGGGTTCGCCGCCAGCTGAACCCGGTCAGGACGTAATACCCGGCTAGCGATGGTGGCCAGCGGCCGAAGGACGGTCCGGTCTATGACGCATATAGTTCGATTTTGTCGGCGCGTGGGAGGTGCCCGAGCGCGCTGATCTGAGTAGTTTCCGAAGATCTAGCGGATATGCTTTTCGGCATGTTAGAAATTATTTTCAGAAGTGGCCGACTGAAATCACCTCACCGTCACCTTGATCAGAGGGAGACAAAGTCACATGAAAACGAAGTACAAGATGATAACGAACTTGGCCTTGTCGGCCGCATTCCTGACGGCCATCGCTGCTATCCCAACAGCTCGCGCCGAAACGAACGCAAACGGGGCCCAGGTGGTAACCAATGGTCCGCAGTCGAACCCGCACGACAGTTCGGGCTCTTGGTCGACGCGGCAGAACGTGCGTGACAGCCAGCGGTATGAGGCAGTGGTGCATTCGAACCACGGTTACCGTGCCAGTCGTGTCAAAAAGGAGTGCGGACCGATCAATGATCCGCAGTTGCATGCCTCTTGTGTCGCGAGCTTCCAATAGGCGTTTGTTTATGTCGACCGATATTGGTCGTATTGAACCCGCCCGACCGGCGACGCACCGGAACTGCGCCTATAGTCGCGGTTTGCCGGGGGATGCACGTCAGCATGACGCCTGCTGAACACCGGCAGCGCGGGAGACTCAAGCAACGGAGCTACCCTCGACAGCGTCCCAATCAGGTGCAAGAGCGCTTGGTCTCCGGGATTTTGCGACCCTCGACTGAGGAATGCGCCGATGTCGCTCCTGTGAACAGGTCGCAGACCCGCCGATCGGCGAGGGCCGTCCCCGGGGCCGAGCTGCGACGACGGCCCTTGCTGGCCGCATGAGTAGTTTCCGAACCTACCTGGGACGGAAAATCGGCGATACCAACAGACCAGCCCCTGAGCATTTTTCCCCCATATCGTTCGGGGTACTTGCCGGGCGGGGCCCCCCGCTCCGTCCAGCCCCTTTTTTGAGAACCCTGGCCGGGTGGCTTATCGGCTCGTCCTTGGCACGACGTTAAACTGCCCCACTCAGCTTGAATATTTAGGAATAAGCGCTTCAAGCTCGGCGATGTTCGCCTTCACCCGCCTAATTTCCGCTCGCAACGTGATGTCCTCCCATCGTCCTCTCAGGGCGATGCCGAAATGCACCCGACCAGATTCAAGCGGCTAATGTTGCTCGCGCGACTTCGCCAGTTTTGGTCGCTCCATCGTGAGGGTGCGTCATCGTCATGGTCTCTATATGGCGTGCTAGGGGGCGATCAGGAAGCCGGCGTCAATGAGCGTTGAAGCGCCATCTGCCGGCTAGACGATTGTCACGCCAACAGGGGGCCTTGTCCCCACCCGCCGCCACCAGCTTCAGAGGGGGTGGATGCTGCCGCTATATCGCTGCGGCGCTCAGCACACCCGAAAGCACAAAATGATGATCAGCGAGCGCTATCGTCGCGTCGACGTCGTCGCGACGCGGCAAGAAGATCACACCTGGCTAGACCACATGTCCGCCTGAGTACGGGGCGACCCGTCTCACAGTATGCAGGTAACGAGGGTTGCGCCGGATCGGCCGGTGCCGAGCCTCATGCATAGGAGACGGGTCATGGCGGATCGTATCACCTACGTTGGGCTTGATGTTCACAAGGAAGACATTGTTGTCGCGGTGGCGTCGGGTGGCCTGCGCGGCGAGGTGCGGGAGTACGGCCGGATCGCGAACACAGCGACGGCGTTGGATCGTCTGCTGCGCAAGCTCGGCAGCGACGGCATGAAGCTGCGGTTCTGTTACGAGGCGGGGCCGTGCGGTTACGGCATTCACCGTCACTTGTCGGCCCGCGGGCACGAATGCGTCGTCGTCGCCCCCTCGCTGATCCCGAAGCGCGCGGGCGACCGGGTCAAGACCGATCGGCGGGATGCCGCCAGCCTGGCCAAGCTGCACCGGGCCGGCGAGCTGACGGCGGTGTGGGTTCCCGATGTCGGGCACGAGGCGATGCGCGATCTGGTACGGGCGCGGCTCGACGCGGTGCATGCCCTGCGCCGGGCACGCCAGCAGCTCTCCGGGTTTTTGTTGCGCCAGGGCTGCCATTATGGGCGGCCGGCCTGGACCAAGCTGCATCGCCGCTGGCTCGCGGGTCTCAAGTTCGACCAGGCGGTCCATCACCTCGTGCTGGAAGATTACATCGCGGCGGTCGAGGCCGCCGAGGCGCGGCGCGATCGGCTGACGGCGCAGATCGCGGCGATGCTGCCGGACTGGACATTGGCCCCGGTGGTGGCGGCGTTGCAGACGATGCGCGGCATGGCGCTGGTCAATGCCGCGACCTTGATCGCCGAACTGGGTGATCTCTCGCGCTTCGCCAATCCGCGCCAGCTGATGGCCTATCTCGGGTTGGTGCCGTCCGAACATTCGAGCGGCGCCAGCGTCAGACGCGGCGGCATTACCAAGGCCGGCAACAGCGCCGCCCGCCGGCTGTTGATCGAAGCGGCCTGGAGCTACCGCTTCCCGGCCCGGCTCAGCCGCGAGTTGCTGCTGCGCCAGGAAAGCCAACCCAAGCCGATCCGCGACATCGCCTGGAAGGGGCAAGTGCGGTTGTGTGCGCGCTATCGCCGGCTCGCCCGCACCGGCAAGCCGGCGAATATCGTCACCACCGCGATCGCCCGCGAACTGGCGGGCTTCGTCTGGGCCATCGCTCGCCAGGTGATGACGCCGGCAGACTGATCGGAGAAACCGCATGATCGCAGCGACAGCAGGAGGCGCCAGCGAACCATCCGACACGCTCCTTCCGGGCAAGGCTGGGGGCACGGTCGCGGTCAGGAGAACCCTCGCATCCACTATCTGCCGGATCGCCGATCCGACGCAGGTTGCTAGACCGAGGCAGCTCCGCGACGCATCAACGGTCATGCGGTTCCGACCCGCGCATCAGAGTATGATCAACCGTCGTTTCGACGACCGTGCCTCCTGCCCTGCCCGGAAGAGCCTGAAACAAGCGCTTGCAAGAAAGCCACAAATTCACTTGCCTGCTACTTGGAAAGGCGGACATGAGAGTGGATCTGACTCTAACGCTTGTTTCCCGCGCCGGACCTTTTCGATGATGGCGTCGGGATCGGCGGTCCAGGTGAAAGGCTTTGGGTTGTCATTGGTCTCGGCGAGGTATCGGTTGATGGCCGCCTGAAGATCGACGATGCCCGTGAAGACGCCGCGTTTGAGCCGCTGTCGGGTCAGCTTGGCGAAGAAGCCTTCGACCGCATTGAGCCAGGAGGCCGAGGTCGGGGTGAAGTGGAAGGTTCAGCGGTGCCGCGAGCCAGGCCCGCACCTTGGGATGCTTGTGCGTCGGCATAGTTGTCGACGACCAGATCGAGTTTCCGTCCGGCCGCGGTCTCGCGGTTGATCTTGTTGAGAAAGCGGATGAATTCCTGATGCCGATGGCGCGCCATGCACTCGCCGATGACCTGCCGTCGAGAACATTGAGCGCCGCGAACAACGTCGTCGTGGAACTCAGCGTGGAACAGTGACCCGGCTATTGGGGTGATCAGCGTCGAATAAGGACCCACCCCGCGAATCATCGAATGCTCCCTTTGGTTGCTGAGGGGAGCGTGGCCGGGGATGGTGACGGTGGAAACGATCGGCCGGATTAGGCGGGCGTTTTGGGTGGATAAGAAGCCGATCCGCCAGATCGTGCGCGAGGTTGCGGATCTCACGGCGAACGGTGCGCAAGGCGATCCGGGGATCATGACCGAGTTTCGCTACGAGCGCCGGGTGCAGCCGCAGCCTCGGCTTGGACCGTTTGTCGCGCGGCTTGACGGATTGCTCGAGGCGAACAGCCGGCGGCCGGCGCGCGAGCGGCTGACAGCGCAGCGGCTGTTTGAGTTGCTGCGCGCCGAGGGCTACCCGGGCGCCTATGACAGTGTGCAGCGCCATGTGCGGGATTGGCGCCGGGCGCGCTCGCAGCAAGGTCCGGTGTTCATCCCGCTGTGGTTTGCGCCGGGCGAGGCCTACCAATTCGACTGGTCGCACGAAGTCGTGGTGCTCGGCGGCGTGACGACGACGATCAAGGTTGCGCACATCCGGCTGTGCCACAGCCGGATGTTCCTGGTGTGCGCCTACCCGCGCGAGACCCAGGAGATGGTGTTTGACGCGCACGACCGCTTTCCGCCTGTTTGGCGGGGCGTGCCGGCGCGGCATCTACGACAACATGGCGACAGCGGTCGACGCGGTCTTCGTCGGCAAGGAGCGGCGCTTCAACGCCGCTTTCTGGCGATGTGCTCGCATTACCTGGTCGAGCCTGTCGCGTGCACGCCGGCGGCGGGCTGGGAGAAGGGCCAGGTCGAGAACCAGGTCGGCAACGTGCGCGAGCGACTGTTCACACCGCCGCTGCATTTTGCCACTACGCCGAGCTCAACGCCTGGCTGGAGGCGCGCTGTCTCGCCCAGGCGCGCGAGCGCGCATCCCGAGCAGCGCGACAAGACGGTCTGGGAGGTGTTCGAGGCCGAGCGGGCGAGCCTGATCGCCTATCGGGGGCCGTTCGACGGGTTCCGCGAGATCGAGGTCGCGGTGTCGAAGAGCAGCCTGGTGCGCTTCGACCACAACCGCTACAGCGTCGCGCGGTGAGGGCGGCGCGGCGCACCGCGCAGATGCGGGTTTACGCCGAGCGCATCGTCGTCTGGTGCGACGGCGAGATCGTCGGCGAGCACCGCCCCCGCCGCTTTCTGCGGCCGCGAGCCAGACCGCCTACGATCCCTGGCATTATCTGCCGGTGCTGGCCCGCAAGCCTGGCGCGCTGCGCAACGGCGACCCGTTCCGCAACTGGGATCTGCCGCCGGCGCTGGCGCAGGTCCGGCGTCAGCTGGCCGGGCATGACGACGGCGATCGCCAGTTCGTCGACATCCTGACAGCCGCGGCCGAGGCCGGGCTCGATGCGGTCGAGGCGGCCTGTGCGAGGCGCTGTCGGCCAAGCTGTTCGGCCGCGACGTCGTGCTCAACATCCTGGCGCGGCAACGCGAGGCCGACCCGCCTCGGCCAGTGGCGACCCCGGCGGAGCTGACGCTGGCGATCGAGCCGGCGGCCGACTGCGCCCGCTACGACCGGCTGCGCCCCCCGCCACCGGCCGAGGAAGCGTACCGTGGAGCGGCATGAAATCATCGAGCTGCTGGGCCAGCTCAAGCTGGCCGGAATGCGCGCGGCCTATGACGAGGTGGTCGCGGCGGGGGTGCGCGCCCAGCACCCGTTTCAGCGCATCTTTGGCGAATTGCTGCTCGCCCAGCTCGCCGATCATCGCGCCCGCTCGATCGCCTACCGCATGGGGGTGGCGCGTTTCCCGGTAATGAAGAACCTTGTCGAGTTCGACTTCGCGGTATCGCCGGTCAATCAGGGGCTGGTGCGCGAGCTGCACGAGGGCGGCTTTCTCGCCACCCAGCGCAACGCCGTGTCTGATCGGCGGAACCGGCACCGGCAAGAGCCATTATCGCCATAGCGATCGGCGCCAATTGCGTGCGCAACGGCGCGCGCGTGCGCTTCTTCACCGCGATCGATCTGGTCAATCAGCTCGAGGCCGACGCCGGAAAGGCCGGCCACCTCGCCGACCAACTCGTCCGCGTCGATCTCGTCATCCTCGACGAACTCGGCTATCTGCCGTTCCCGGTCAGCGGCGGGCAGATGCTGTTCCATCTGATCAGCCGGCTCTACGAGCGGACCTCGATCATCCTGTCGACCAACCTCGCCTTTGCCGAATGGCCGAGCGTCTTTGGCGACGCCAAGATGACCACGGCGCTGCTCGATCGGCTGACCCATCACTGCGACATCATCGAAACCGGCAACGAGAGCTGGCGCTTCAAAAACCGAACCTGAGGCCCGTGGCCCGCGGATCGCCCCCGGGGGCCCACAGCGCCTCCCCACGCGCGCCGCTCCGTCGCTCGTGACGGCACGGCGCGTCGCGCGCGGGTCCCCTCCATGGACTCCGGGGACGACCGCTACTTCAACCGCTCGGTTGGGTCTCGATTGCGCGCTGATCCCGGGTCCCGCTTCCGCGCTGATTGACACTCGTGTATGAGGCCCAGCAGCCAGACGCCGCCGCCGACGTAGTTCCACGCGGTCCCCGGGCCGCTTCGACCGAACGCTCCCGCACGGCACGATAGGGATCGGGAGCGATGCGTGCCTGCCGCACGATTTGCCGGGTCGTTGATGGGAACAGCACGCTCGGGCCACTCCAGCCCTGAGGTCATCGCTTGCTGTGTCCCATAATGACCAGGAGACGTTTTCTGCGGCGCTTCGCCCGCTCTCTCAGACCACCGAAAGCGCTAGGACGAACTGGCTGGGGCGCCGCACCGTCGCGCTCACCCGCGATTGGGTTGCCGCGGCGCGGCTTGGGTGGCCGCTGCCAAACACGCTGAGCGATTGGGCGATGGAGGCGCTTAGCTTGGGCTGCCGAGTTTCTCCGCACATGCGTGGGCTACGGCCGAGTTGGGCGTGGCGCTACCGGGCATGGTCGCCCAGCCGCCATTCTCGATAAATGAACTCTGGTCCCACGATGTGGCGACCGCTTTGAATTGGACCAGCTTTTTCGAGGCGTCGGCCTGCGCTTCGAATTTTGCGACGCAGATTGGGGTGAGCGCGGCAACGACCGCGACTTCTGCCCGCTCGTTTGCCATCCTGTCGGCAGTGCTGTCGAGCGTCCAGCCAAGCGCCGAGAAGCCGACGATTGCGAGCCCGACAGCGCCGACCACGGCTCCCCACAGTGCTGGTTTGAGCCCCGGTGAACCTTCATCTTTTCCCACCGTGACGTTGAGGAGAAAGGACTTCTCCTGTTTAGCTTGCCGTTTAACAAATATCGTGTAGCGAACTCGCCTCCAGTAGGCTCGGAAACTACTCAGCCGCCGCCCGCCACGGCTCGGTAATCGCAGATCCGCGACCATGTGGCGCGGGGCCCCTCGTCTGAGTAGAATTCCGAACCTCCGGGCGATGTTCCCGTTCCTCTATATAGCCGGGTCCGAGGACAGTCGGTGACATCCTTGGCCGCTGCTCGGGATTAGCCAAGGTCCGCGACGCCTCTGCTGAGGTACCGGGCAATGACAGGAGCCGCCTCGGTGGCGCGCGAACTAAAGCGGGTTATCGAGTGGTCGGCCATGCTTCAACAGCAACTGGAGAAAAACCGATGCGTGATATTTTGGAGTAGGGTTCCCGCCGAGCCGCGTAACGGCGGTGTTCGAAGGCAGTCTGCTGTCGTTCATGCTGCCGGGTGGCACGACATTCGAAGATCTTGCCGATCGCCTCGACTACATCGGGGACCGGATCAGCGGCAGTGTGGTCGCACTCAAGGTCAACTTCGGCTCCTCGCCTGAGATATGGCCGAGCACAGGTTAAAGGCATTGATGATCCCCCGCGGCGACCCTGCGGAGTTTTCGCTCCAACGCCAACCATCCCAGAGGCGGGGACGATCAACACAAGGAAGTTTGTTATGGCGAAAGGGCAGAGAAGATCAAACCGGGAAGCTAAAAAACCAAAACAGCCGAAATCGGAAAAGAAAACGGCTACACCATTGACGCTGCTCGCGCCTGAGCGGGGGCCGGCAAAAGCTCAAAGCGACCGTAATTTGTCTCGGCGATAGGGGCCTTTGTTCCCGCACGTATGCGGCGGGGATCTGGCGAGGCGGATGTCGCGCTCGGACCAGTTCTTGGCGCAGGAATTGGTCGGTACCGGCGCCGATCAACTCGATGAAACGGAGTTTCGATAGGCGTCGTGGGGCGAAACGGATCGTAAGTTTGTCGTCAGGGGGATTACGGCCGGATCTCGGTTCGAAACGCGCGGCTCGCCGACCGCCCATTTTCAAGACCGCTACGGGCGAGAGTGACGCGCGATCCGGGGCCTCATCATCGAGCAGCACCTCGCCTGTTTGCGCGAGGGCTTGATCCTCCTGGCGGGGCACTGCAGCCGGGTCATGCCCGAGGCCCTCCACAGCCTGGAGGTGCTGTGCGCCGCCCGGAGTTCAGGCCGTTGAGCGATCGGAAGCCGTACAGATTTCGGTCGTGTTCCCCGTCAGCGCCAAAGAGTTCGTGCTCGATCGATGGTGCGCTGCGACAGCCGCGACGCCGCACGCCGGCATCGGCGACGTCGCCGTCCGCGGGCCCAACTCCCCCGCATAGGTAGTTTCCGAACCTACCGGGCCCGCGCTAACCGGCGATATCATGCATGCCCCCGAACCCGGACCCTGTTTCGGGGGTATTGACCGAGCGGAACCGGTTCCCCAGCACCGCCCGGCCCGCTTTTAGCTTGCACCGAACACGGGTGGGTCTGTTATCCAAGGAGCGCAAAAACCATGAAAACTGCCGGCTTATACCAGAGCACGGCTGACGCGATGGGCCTGGTGCTCTATCTCTACCCGGACGGCTCGGTAACAAACTTGCGCAAGGTCGGTGTCGAGCCCAGTGCAACGATTGAGCCTCAGGAGCGTTGGAAACCCGCTGATGACCATTGCCGTGGTCGACCAGATAAGACATGCCCAGGCTGCATCCTCACGCTGAGGCGATCTACGGCGCCGTATCTCTGGGCGATGGATTGTTCGGGGTCGAGGTCATCCTACCGGAGACCAACCCAACTCGGGTAAGTGGCTTTGCCACCGAGATAGCGGCCGGAGCGTGGATCGAGACACACAAGAGGCAAGTTGAGTTGAACCGTTGAACCTGCCATATCGGCGCCCCAAACCGAGGGGCGGTTAAATTTCTGGATGGAGGCGCAGCCCACACGGCCGATGACCCTCAGCAACGCCGCTGCGGTCCGCGTGCGGCTGGTCGTCTGGGCGCTTATCGGAACGACGGCCTAAGAATCCCGACGGCGAAAACAATAGCGAAGATCCAGAAAAGCTTTCTCTGCATCGTCGGTCCGCTTATCCGTCCTTCCGTTGGCCCATTAACCCCTGCAAAGTCCGCGGCCTGCGGTCGCTTTTGCCGGATGGTTTTTTCAAAAGTGGAACGGGTGGAGCTGAGGTGTGACGCATGCCCGGCCGGTGGCCCGAACCCATGCTGGGGGAGACGGTTTCGGGGGATGGGTGCGTGATACCGCCGATAGTTTCCGAAACTGTCCAGGCCCGCGAGGATTGGCCCGTGGCTTGCGGTGACAGGCAACGATTTCGGTCCGGCCTCTCGACTGTGTTCCCCGTCGCCGGCACCATTTCGGCCCGTAGGCGAAGGGGACGGAAACCTCTATGTACGTACCGAAATCGCGAGGCGGATGATGTTGAGCCCGGCATCCCCTTCAATCGGGACTTGTCGATCCGCGCCTCCGTCTGGGCCAGCCAGCCATAGGTAGTTTCCGAACCTATCCGTGTTCGTCTACCAGTAGTTACCCTACCGGTGCTGGTAGCGGTCGTAGACCGAGAAGGTTGACGTCGCACCTCGGCTGAGGGGCAGAACGCATGGTTAAAATAACCAACGACAACGTCGCGATGATGATCGAACAGGCCCTAGTCTGCGCCGCAAGGTATCGCGTTCTTGCGTTAAGCGAATCGAATCAACTAATGGTCCGGTTATTCGAAGAAAATGCTCTTTGGCTCGAAGGCGTGGTGACGCGCTTGAAACATTCGAGCAATCTTTTCAACGACGCGCCAGCTTAGGACGTGCCTACCGAGAGTCTGTTTTCCGCGATGCGGGCCCCTGACCGTAAAGAAAGGTTGCTTTGATGTATATCTCCCTGAAAGATAGCTGCTCCAAGGGCTTTAACAAATGGTCGGACGCTCACCAGCCTGAAATCAAGAAAGATGTCCTGGCAGATGGGGGCGACGAGGTGGTGGTCGCCGATCCTGATCTTGATAATAAGTCAATGATGTCGCCCGCGCAGCCTCATCATCCAGTGCTCATGCCTGGCCCGGGTACGCTCTGAAATCGAGTTAGCCAATTATCGCGCCAAATCGCTGGCTTGGACGGCCCAGCCGGGATTCCCCGCGACGACACAATCTCCTGCAGGCTTGGGTCGGACCGCCGGTAGTTCGCGACAACGAATTTCCACCCTCACCTTCCCGCAGTCGGGCGCCCTCTGATGGAACTAAGCTATAACTGGCAACTCATGGCGGCCTGATGTACAGCGCGCGCAAACCTTTCTGACGCTCAAGAGGCCGAAATGGCATACGAAAGGCTCGACGAAGCACTTCGACAGCTCAAAGCAGATCGCGAGCGTGCGGAGGCGGCGGAAAACCAACGAAATGAGGCGGCAGCGGAAGCCAGGATTCGATTCGCGCGAATTAAGTCCGGGGTGATCGGGCCTATTTTCGATGAGGTCGTGGCGCGCTTAGCGGCCGAAGGCTTCTTCGGAGAAACGGTGGACGAACAAAACGACGCCTCTGCTCCAATTTCCCTCAACGTGAATTTATCGGAAGATGAGGAATTTACTCGGCAAGGCAGCCTCCAAGTACGGTTTGATCCAGATAAATATACCTGTGAATTTGGAACGTCGACGATGGCTAAAGCATCATCGACAAGCCAAATAGTATTCGACGCTAGACATCATAAATTTGACGAAATGACTGAGGAGCTGGTTCGCGAGATAGCCGAACAATTTGTGCTCGATTTGATTGCCGGGAAGCTCTTCCGATAGCGGAAAAGCCCCGCCTCACCGCTCAGATCAAAGGCTCTCACCACACATCGATCAACACGTTTTTGAGCGTCTTCATCTCTTCGAGGACACGGCCGGCGCCGAGCGCCACACAGGTCAGCGGTTCGTGGGCGATCGAGACCGGAAGCCTTGTGGCATGCCGCAGCACCAAGTCGAGATTGCTGAGCAGCGCACCGCCGTCGGCCAGCATGATCCCCTTGTCGACGATGTCGGCGGCGAGTTCGGGGGCCGTGTTCTCGAGCGCTATCTTGACCGCCTCGATGATCGAGCCAACCGGTTCGGCGAGGCTTTCGGAAATCTGACGCTCGCTGATCACGATTTCCTTTGGCACCCCGTTCATCAGGTCGCGCCCCCTGATCTCCATCATGCGGCCCTCACCACGGCTGTCCGGTTCAGCTGGGGTTCCACTGCAGGGTCATTTGAGCGGGGTTGGCGAGAAGTGGTGGTTCGGGGTCGAGCAGTTGGTGGAGCGGGCGGCGGTGCATCAGGTTGAGGCGCACCAGGCGGGCGAAGGTGAGCGGGCTGGTGAGCGCCTTCTGTCCGGCCTGGGCCAGCCGCAGCAGCAAAAAGGCGATCAGCGCGACGGCGATCTGGATCCGCACGGCGTTTTCCGAGGTGCCGAGAAAGCGGCGGATTTTGAGGGTCTGCTTGACCCAGCGGAAGAACAGCTCGATCGCCCAACGGCGCTTGTAGAGATCGGCGATCTGCTGAGCGGTGGCGTCGAGATCGTTCGACAGGATGCGCAGCAGCTTGCCGCTATCGAGCGTGACGCGGACCTCGCGCACCGGATCCTGAAACGGGTTGCGGCGGCCGCTGCCCAGGCGCGCCGGCAGATGGCCGATGCGGTCGGACAGGATCGCGCCGTCAGCCGGCACCGGCAGCTCTTCGACCACCGTCAGCGGGGTGTTGGATTTGAGGCGAGTGACGATGCGGCATTGCGCGGCGTCGAGCTTGGCCCACCACGCATAATCGTAATAGCCGAGATCAAAGACATAAGTGGCGCCGGGCTCGATCGGCATCGCCTGCGCGGCGGTGATGTCGTTGACCCGGGCTGCGGTGATCGCCGCATAGATCGGCCGGTCGGCGTCGGGATCATAGACGACGTGCCGCTTGGCGCCGCACACGCCGGCGGAAAACTGTGCCCAATCGCGGCTGCGCGCGTCGAGCCGCAGACCGCTCGCATCGATCAGATAAGTCGTGTCGGCCAGAGAGCGGCGCAGCCCGCGATCGGCGCGGCTGATCATCAACGCCAACAGCGCGGCGAAGAAATCGGCGGGCCGGTCGTGGTTGGCGTCCGCCAGGGTCGCGCGCCGCGGCAGGCTGGCTCCCAGATGATAAAGCCGCGCCCGCTGGCTCTGCATCGCGCCGACGATCTCGCGCAGGCTCGCCGCACCGGCCAGCTGGCCATACAGCAGCGCCAGAAACTGGCTTTTGGTGGTCAACCGGCGGGCCCGCGCGTCAGCCCGGTGCGCCCCGACCAGCCGGTCGAATTCGGCCCACGGGACAGGCTTCAGCAACTGATGAAAAACGCTATTGTGATGGCGCATGGCGCTGACCCTCGTTTCGTGTCCGGAACGTTTGGCGACGTCCAACCACGAATAGATACAGCGCCATGCGCCACCCATAGCACAAAATATGCCGGACAGCCGTGGGCCCTCACCGTCCTCCGGCATGCAGGCGGAGCCGATCTCCTTCTTGATTCGCTCGGCGCTGCTCACACCGACGAGGAGGTCATGGTTGCGGCGGATGTAGGCAATGACCGCCTCGTCCATCTTGTCGCCGCCGACCCGAACCGATCGGCAATAGACGATGCCGCCAAGCGACAGCACCGCCACCTCGGTCGTCCCGCCCCCGACATCGACGACCATTGAGCCGGTCGGCTCGGTCACCGGAAGACCGGCGCCGATCGCTGCCGCCATCGGCTCCTCGATCAGAAAGGCCTGCCTTGCACCCGCACTTTCAGCCGATTCCCGGATCGCACGCCGCTCCACCGCGGTCGCGCCAGAGGGCACACAGACGATGATCTGCGGCGCGGAGAAGCTGCGGCGGTTGAGCGCCTGCGGATGAAATGCTTGATCATTTCCTCCGTTACCTCGAAATCGGCAATGACGCCCTCGCGCAGGGGCCGGATTGCCTGAATGTTGCCAGGGGTGCGGCCGACCATTAGTTTCGCCTCCTCCCCGACGGCGAGAACTAGTCTTTTGCCCTTGACGCTTGCAATTGTGACCACCGACGGCTCATTCAGGACGATACCGCGCCCTTTCACATAAACGACGGCGTTTGCCGTGCCGAGGTCGATCGCCATGTCGGCCGACAGCAAACCCAACATTCTACCAAACATCTGATCGCGAACCCCGGGAAAGCCTCGCCTTCTCTAAACGGCGGACGCGACTGACCATACAGGCGTTGCGTGCCGCAATCGACGACGCATGGTGGATCCGATCCCTGGAAAAGGCGAGGGCGGCCGGCGAGCCTACGGCTAGTCAGCTGCCGCCTTTTTCGGCAGCGCGATCGAGGTCCCACGACCGGCCGACCGGCACCGGTTTTCAACCGAGCTATCCTCGGATTTTGGGGATAACCCCAACCTAGATTATGTGTCCGTCGATCGATAGGGCCAAAAAGCCAATCAGGAACTATCGCATCGGACTTCTGGCGGGAACGAAGAATTTGTCGTAAGCCCATGGTGGTCGCCAATTAAGTTAAAAAGTCTAACCACACCTATTTCGGGTGAATGCCATTTCTACAAAGAGGTTGCAAGAAGTTTCTTTTCCGATCGCTAAATACTTTCAATATGATTTAAAAATCGTCCCCATATATGATTTTCTACAATTCAGAAAAGGATGCCTCATGGGTATTTTGATGAGTAGCCCGACGAGTGGGTTCAGGAAATGGTCGGAGGCGCATGATCCGAAGATCGCCGGTGCTCGCGCGGTAGCGGGCGATGCTGCCGTCATCCCGGTTCCGGATCTCGATCAAGGAATGATGACCCCAGACGAACAACCGCATCGTCCGTGGCTCGTGCCTGGAGCCGGTACGCTCTGAAGCGAACTCCCATTGCTCTCTTTTTGGGCAGCCTCAGGCATCAGGCGATGACTCGCGGCGTCCCGCTGGCGACGGAATGGCTGTGGTGCAATTTCCCGCCGCCGGTCGCGCTGCACGATTACCGGCACCTCGGCGCGAGCTACCGCAAGCGCATTAAGCGCCTGAAATCTACCAACCCCCCCAAGCGACAACAAGCATTATGCGAGTTCTATCCAGATATTACCTTAATGATAAGAGAAATAAAATGAAAGACATCTAGAACAATATGGTGATTGGGTGGTGTCCGAATTCGGAGAGGATGGCCAACGTTCAAGGTTGATTACATGGTACGTTTTTGACTCTGATAAATTCCGTCGCAATGAGCCAGGATGGCGTGGGACTTCGATTACAAAATACCGCGACGGCACGCCCTCCCACGTAACCCTGCTGGACGCAGCCGGTTTAGAGGTGGAGGCATGGGCCGTACACGGCGATGGCAGATGAGTTGCTGAGCCACGCGCCGCCGATTTCAGCGGCCCGGTCGATGCAAAGTAACGTTGCCACGGGTCATTCACCACGCTTATCGCCCCCAGCTCTGGCCTCGACAAGCAGCCGGCCCGAACTGCTCGCAGGGCGAGCTGTTGCCCGACCACCCCAACATTCGCGGCTCCCGCTATTACCATTGAGGAAGCTTGATCGTGCTGATCCATCCGACTACCGACCAGATGCACCACCTCGGCCTCACCGACATGGGCGCGCGCCTCGGTGAACTGGAGACCGACCCGCAGAGTGCCGATCTCTCGCATGCCGAATGGGTTTGCCCTGCTGCTCGACCGCGAAGCCACCGATGTAGGATGGCGTCGGCGAGAGTGGGCTGGCCGTTCAGATCGTGCCCGCGGTCGACCGGGATTTGGCTGGTGATCAGAATAGCGCCGCGCCCGTAGCGGTCCTCGACGATTTCAAGCATGTCGTGGCGCTGGTCGGGCCCGAGCGGTTCGAGACCCCAATCATCAAGGATCAACAGCTTGACACCGCCGAGCGCGGGTATCGCCCGTCGCCACGAGCGAACGCAAGATCGCTGAACATTCGAGGGATGCGCTGGTAGGGCACCGAGCGATTGTCGCGGCAGGCCTTTTGTCCGAGCGCGCAAGCCAGCCAAGATTTGCCGACACCGGCTGGCCTTTCGACGACCAGGTTCTGAGCCTCGTCGATCCAGTGGCCGGCGATCAAGCGCCTGAAACAATGCGCGGTCGAGGCCGCGAGCGGCTCGATAATCGGAGGGACCGGTGCCTGTCGCCCGAGCCACTCCCGCAGCTTCGACCATCGCCGCCGTGTCCGCGCTCCCTTAACGGCGATCGCCAGCGCCTTTCGCTGCCCAACAAGGACTACCAAGCGCTTGCCGCGGGTGACGCCGGTGTAGACCAAGTTCCGCTGCAGCATCGGGTAGTGTTGGGTCGTCAGCGGGATGACCACAGCCGGATATTCCGAGCCCTGGCTCTTGTGGATCGTTGTCGCGTAGGCGAGCACCAGCTCATCGAGCTCGCCAAAGCCGTAGGTGACGTTGCGGCCATCAAAGTCGACCGAGAGCTCACCTTCCTCCATGTCGATGCGCGACACGACGCCGAGATCGCCGTTGTAGACGTCCTTGTCGTAATCGTTCTCGATCTGCATGACCTTGTCGCCCGGACAGAAAGTCCAGCCGAACCGATCGATGCGGATCTCACCGGGCGGGTTCAGCGCCTTCTGTAGTTCGATATTGAGCGAGCGAGCCCCCGAGGCCGCCACGGTTCATCGGACAAAGCACCTGGATGTCGCGTATCGGGTCGAACCCGAAGCGCTTGGGGATCCGGTCCCGCACGATCGCGAGCAGCTTCCGGACACCCTCCTCTGCCTCCGCCGCATCGACGAAGAAGAAATCGCCTGCCTCGGCAACGGCGAGATCCGGCATCTGACCGTGGTTGATGCGGTGCGCGTTGGTGATGCAAGTTCACATGCGATGGCGGCTAAAAATCGGAGCTCGGGGGATTTTAAGACTTCGTCGTTGGCCTCGAATTTGACGCCGGGCGAAATCTGCAAAAAGCTCGATGTTGACTCGTGATCGATTGTCTGCGGTCGCGCCGATTACGCTGCTAGGGACAACCACCTCCACCCTTACGGATGCGGGCCCCACGGCGCGGGCTGGAGCAGCTTGACCTCCTGGGCCATGACGCGCGGCCGGAACCTCGAAGCAAAGCCCTCGACGAAATCCCTGTTCGCAAACACGGCAGCCCAGTGCGCGCGGCGGTCGGCGTCGTCATCGAACTTCCAGAGATGGACGAGCTGATTGATCGTGCCAGTATCACTCTGGAAGTAGCCAACGAGCTTTTTGTCCTGACCGCCTCTCTGGAGCGCCGGGAACCCGATCTCCTGATAGAGCTTCACGGCTTCCGCCATCTTGCCTACGTGGAGCGTGTACGTTCGAAGCTCATAGAGCGCCATGCTGTAACCCCTTTGACCGCGACACCGCCTGCCGCGTTCGAATTAGCTTATCGTCCCGCTTTGGCCGTCTGCCGCAACCTGGACCTTGCGCACGGGTCCGGTGGAACTCCATTCGCAGCGTCTCCCTTCGTGCGGCTGCAAGCCCGTCGGAGCCCAATGGTTATCAAGCTGCCAGCTCGAGGATCTCGCACACCTGTGCCGGGCCGGCGATCGACCGTGGATTACGCGGGACCCAGGGTGTCTCCATTGCCCCTTTTGCGATGCGATCAAAGCTGTCGGGCCCGATCTTGACGGCGCTCAGGCTGCGCGGCATGCCGAGGCCGGTGATAAAGGTGTCGAGCACATCGGCGGCATCCTCGCCCGGATGACCCATCGCGGTGGCGACCAGCATCTGCCGCTCGGCGTTTACCGGCTTGTTCCAGCGCATCACCGCCGGCAGCATGATGCACGAGGTGTGCCCGTGCGGAATGTCGAACGCGGCGCCGAGCACATAACCAATGCCGTGGCTGGCACCCATCGGCACGTCGGCGGCCAACGGCCCCATCGACAGCCATGTGCCCATCTGGCAATCGAGGCGCGCCTGCAAGTCCATCGGATCGGTCTTAACCCGCGGGGAGACCACGCGACAGTAAGCTCAACCCGTGCAGCGCCTGAGCATCGGCAAACGGATTGGCCTCGCCGGAGCAGATGCCTTCGACGCAGTGGTCGATTGCACGCACCCCGGTTGACAGCCATAGCCACTCGGGGGTGTGCACGGTGACGGCCGGGTCCAGGATCACGGCGCGCGGGATGATGTCTGGATGCCGGAACAGCTCCTTCACTCTGCGCCGCTCATCGGTGACGCCGGCGATCGCGCTGAACTCGCCGCCGGATAGCGTCGTCGGCACCGTGATCTGCCGGACTGACGGCGCATTACACGGGGGAGGCCCCAGTGTGCCATCAGATCCTCTGACGGGCCGGAGTTCGTCGAGCGCCTCGGGCTTCCCGATATCGTTGGCGAGGCACAGCTGTACGGCCTTGGCCCCGTCGGTCACCGAACCACCGCCGATGGTGACGATCAAGTCGGCATCGGCTTCCCGCGCCAACGCTGCCGCGTCGATCACCGCTTGCCTCGGCGTGTGGGGCGGGATCCGGTCGAAGACGCCAGCACAACGGTTGCCGAGAGCCCGGCGCACTTTCTCGATCTCGTCGGTCTCGCGGGCAAGCGTGCCGCTGACCATCAGGAAGACGCGATCGACATCGAGCCGCAGCACTTCCTCGGCGACCGCTTCCGCAGCAGGCCTGCCGAACACGACCTCCTCCATCCGCCCGAAGATGACGCGCCCGGATTGAACCATCGATTTCCTCCGCTAGGGCTTTGCCGCTTCGCTGCTGGTGGCGTACGGCGGGCGGCACAGCCTGCTACACGCAATGATACGATAGCAACTCGGCTTCTGGAAACGCAGTGAAAGGCCAAACGACGCATGATGACAGGCCGGCCGGTCATTTGTTTCTACACGAAAGCACTAGCGCCCATCATAAATACTGCAAACAGCAAGAAAACAGTAATTGACCTTGTAATAACTCTCCACCCCACCACTATATTTTACGTGTTAGGTAGAACATCTCAACATCTCCGAAATAATCGCTGACAGACTTGTATGTAACGCGATCCACAGCCGTGGGTCGGGCTGTTGCCGTTAGGGGCATCCCAGCTCCCTAACGGAGACATCATCCATGTCTGAAGCAAAACGCCCCCACGGTAGTCGCTTTCGTGACGCGCTGGTGATCGTTGATCCCGGTGCGTGCAATCCCAGCGGTATCGCCTTGTCGATCGCCGAAGCCTGCCGCGAGATCCGCGAGCATGAGACCTCCGGCACCAAGGAGACGTGCCAGGACCCGGCGATCCGGCTGATGGTTTATCAGCTCGCCTCGATCTGCGGTGTCGCCGAGTACGCACTCGAGCGCTACATCGCCGACGAGGCCGCTTGCAAGGAACGCCTGGCGAAACTCGGCCTTCGGCTCTTCGGCGCCGGCTGAGCCCTTCCGCCCCTGCTGACAGAAGTTGGCGGGGGTCGAGGCGTCGGAACATCCAACAGGAGAAATCCCGATGCCCAAATTTGTCATTGAGCGCCAGTACCTGGTTCCGATGTACCAGCACATCATCGTCGAAGTCGAAACCCTCGAAGCGGCCCGTGAGAAGGCCGTAAGCGACGACATTTCGTGGGACAGCCAGGAGATGGATTGCGACAACGCGCGGGCGACGACCCTCACCGCAGGCAAGGTGATCCCCGACGGATACGATGTCGACGCGTTGCAGCATGTGCTGATCGCCAGCACTGACCCGAACAGCCTCCCCTTGGACATGCTCGGCCTCGCCAGCTTCCCTTACGAGGACGAGGCCAAGACCGGCCCGCTGCTCGAGATCCCCGCCAAATTCACCGACGACGAATAATCCGCCCCGCCTCCTCAGCAGCCGTTGAGGGGGCTCGCGGCGTCGGAGCCGTCAGGCCATCGCGATCGTGCCGAGAACCACTAGCAAGAACGGACTTGCGGTTCTCGGCGCGGCCTATGTCGGAGTCCGGTCAGACGAGAGGGGCCAGCCCCCGGGCCGGTTTAATCCCTGCGTCTGCTCCCACCAGCGGGGCCTCTCCCCCTCGCCAACAGCAGTTGGTGGGCGTCGAGGCGACGGAGCATCCCGCTCCGAGGAAATCCCCATGAACCTGATCAAACTCGACGTGGTGCGCCGTCATACGCGCCGCGAACTCACCCCTGATCAAGCCAAAACCCTCGTCAGCCACCCAAACATCTCGGTCGTGAAAGCCCAGGCGGCAGCCCTGTCATTGCATCCCTGGGGCAACACCCCGGAGGAGTGGCTGCGGCTTGAAGCCTGCCTTGTCCTGATCGAGGAGAGGTGCGGTGGCCGATGAGCTGAACCTCGATGTCGACGCCCTCGACAAGGTGGCTGGCGTCCTCAGCGCGGCGGCCAATGCCTATCATGCCAGCGCCGTCGAACTCACCGCCGCCTGGCAGGATCGGCATATCCCGATGATCTGGGCAGCGATCGCCGGCGAACTCGATCTCGCCGCTTGGAAGATCGAAAAGATCGTCAAGCAGCGGCTCGACCCGTGGCAATCCCCACGCCGGAAGAAATAGCCCTCTCACCCTCGTCGGCAGCAGCTGGCGAGGCGTCGGAGCACTCCGCTCCGTTGGAGGCCTGCCGATGTACGATTTCCTGATCGCCGATCGCGGCTCGATCGTCTCGATCATGCCGATGACCCAAGCCGAAGTGGATCGACGAGAACGTCGTCTCTCCGATCCCGGGCAGTGGCTTGGCGGCGCCCTCTGTGTCGACCGCCGCTATGCCCGCGATCTCACCGACGAGATCACCGCGGCAGGTTTCGACTTCGCGATCTGATCGGCCCCTCGACCTCGACGTGCAGCCGCGTGCCGGGGTCGAGCCGTCGGAGCATCCCGTTCCGATGGAGACATCAAGTGAAAGTACACTTCATTGCCGTCTCGCAGAACGCGAAGACCGGCCCGATCCCCGTGTCGATCATCGAACGGGCGTCATGCTGGCCCGGCTGCGCGCTCTACGAGAATGGCTGCTACGCCGAAACGGGGGCGCTTGCCATGCACTGGGATCGTGTTTCCCACGGGCCGACAGGCGGGTCCTGGTCGGAGTTTTGCGCGAAAATCGCGGCACTCCGGCCCGACTGTCTATGGCGCTATGCCCAAGCCGGCGATCTGCCCGGATAAGGTCCGGCAATCGACGGCACGCTCCTGCGCGAGCTTGTCGCGGCCAACACCGGCAAGAAGGCGATCGCCTTCATCCACAAGCCCGTCCTCGGTGATGATCCTGTCGCCGCCGAGAACCGGCATCTCATCGCTGGGGCGGTCACGGCCGGGTTCACGGTCAATCTCTCGGCCAACAACCCCGCTCAGGCGGACAAATTGGCTGAGTTGGGGCTCGCCCCGGTGGTGACCGTGCTCGCCCGAGACTACGCGCGCCGAGCCGTCAGGCATCGGTTCAAGCGACGGCGCGACCAGTGGGCCGAGACGATCGGCGAATGGCGGGCGCACGGCATCATTGCCGCGATACACGCCCGGCTGGAAGGCGGATCGCGATTTGCCCCGCCACCTACACCGACGCGACCTGCAAGAGCTGTGGCGCCTGTGCCCATGCCCGGGATGCCGTGATCGGCTTTCCGGCCCACGGCGCCTGGCGGCAAGTCGAAGCCGCCACCACGGCCCGCGACGTGCCCGTCGGCGACAGCTGGGCCTTTCGCGATCACCGCACGATGGCCGAGGTTATCGCCGAGGAGACAGCATTAGCATGACGCCTTCACCCTCCAGATCTGCGGGTCTGGAGGGTCGAGGCGTCAGAAACAATTCCGCTCCGAAGAGATTTTCAAGATGATGACAAGACCCCGCTTGGCTGCGTGCCCGGCGGGGGTTTTGGCGTCCTGGGCCCAAGCTACTTGCCGTCGATTCGAGGTGACGGAAGATTTGCGTCGTCCGGAGGGAACGTCTTTGATGCGCCAAGGAGCGGCAGCTCGCCGTGATGGCAGCGTAAGGCCGGGTTTGCCCCATAACTGCCGTCCTCCTTAGGGAACAAAATTTAGGTTGACCACCCCGCTCGTCATGGTATTCGCGAGCCGAGCTTGACGTTTAAGCAGCCCGAATGGGCGAAACTGAATGGACTTCTCAGACGGCTTCTCAACTGGCCCGCGACTTTCCGATGCCCCGCAAGGGGACATCGCGCGCCAAGCCGTTGCGGCGCTAAGGGGCTATGCGTTCCAACTTTACGGGAGCGTGCTTGCATGGTTAGAGCTAAAAGAAGGCGAGGATTTATTTCTCGAAGTCGCTGAGGACTATGCGGTTGTCGCACAAGGCGCGTTGAGAGCGGTTCAGGCCAAGGAAACCCGCGCCTCCGGAGCAGTTACCCTGAACACAGCGGGCGTAAGGGAGGCCATTAATTCGTTTGTAGACCTCTCTCATCGGAATCCCACGCGAACAGTCTCGCTTCGATTTTTTACGACATCGCTCATTGGTTTGGAGAAAGAGGCTAGCGATCGAGTTGAAGGAATGTCAGGCCTCGAGTATTGGGGATCGGTAGCCCGCGGAGCGATGTTGCGCCCCTGCGAGCGAGGCTGTTGAGAATAGATCTGAAGCACCGAACTCGCGCCTACATCGAAGGGTTCGACGACGAGGGGTTGCGCGACAGGCTGATTCGTCGCATCACTGGGGATTGCGGGCAGGGTGGTCTTGAAGACCTCGAAGGGGAAATCGAAGCTAAGCTTCCTCGCTTGGCGTTGCCGGGGATACGGATACGGCCCGATCAGGTTCGGCGTGTAACGAGCGCACTTGTTGAACAGACCTTGCGCACGGCCATATCGGCGCCACCGCGACGCCTATCTACGGCGGACCTCTACAGCCCGATTCGGAGTGTAACTCACACACCGATTCTCACCCCCAATCTGGAGGCACTCATCAGCATGGCGATGGGGCAGGACGGGGGGACCCATCAACTCGCTTTAATCCCCTCCTCGTCGTGGCTCTTTGCCCTCGATGAGCTGCCATTGCCAGCGCGCCTAGCAGGCTGCTGAAAAAGGGGTTGCTGATTTTGCGCATTGTGCTCCCTTGGGGTGGGGATGGGGGTGGCGATGCGCGGCGACGATGGGATTTGCGGCAGCCTTTTCAGTTACATCGATCTTGAGCAGCGGGTTCGGGCGGATCATCCGCTGCGACTGATTCGGCAGATCGCCAACGCGGCGCTTCACGCGCTGTCCGGCGAGTTTGCCAAGCTCTATTCGCCGATCGGGCGGGTGTCGATCCCGCCGGAGCGGCTGCTGCGGGCCTTGCTGCTGCAGGCGTTCTACTCGATCCGCTCGGAGCGGCAATTGGTTGACCGGCTCGACCACGACCTGTTGTTTGGCTGGTTTGTCGGGCTCGGCATCGAAGACCCGGTATGGGACGCCACCACCTTCACCAAGAACCGCGACCGGCTGCTGGAGGGCGAGGTGGCCGGGCAGTTTCTCGCCGCGGTGCTGTCCCAAGCCAGGGTCAAAGCCTTGTTGTCGAGCGATCATTTCTCGGTCGACGGCACCTTGTTGGAAGCCTGGGCGAGCCTCAAAAGCTTTCGCCCAAAGGACGGCTCGGGCGAGCCACCCGGCCCCGGACGCAACGGCGAGCGGGACTTTCACGGCAAGCCTCGAACCAATGACACGCACGCCTCGACCACCGACCCCGACGCCCGTCTCTATCGTAAGGGGCCGGATCGTAAGGGGCCGGGCAAGGAGGCCCGGCTCTGTTTCATCGGCCATGCCCTGATGGAGAACCGCAATGGTTTGGTCGTCGCCGCGGTGACCACCCGCGCCTCGGGACATGCCGAGCGCCTGGCCGCCTTGGCGCTGATCGACCCGCATGCCGATCGTCCACAACCGGTCACCCTCGGCGCCGACAAGGGCTACGATACCGGCGACTTTGTGATCGAGCTGCGCGACAAGGCGGTGACCCCGCATGTTGCCCAGAACCAAAACGGCCGGCGCTCGGCGATCGACGGCCGCACCACCCGGCATCGCGGCTATGCGGTCTCCCAGCGCATCCGCAAACGCATCGAAGAGATTTTCGGCTGGGCCAAGACGGTGGCCGGCTTGCGCAAGATGCGCCATCGCGGGCTGCCCAAGGTCGATTGGCAATTGACTCTCGCGATGGCCGCCTACGATCTCGTCCGCTTGCCCAAATTGCTTGCCGAGCCCGCGCCGTGACCCGGGCCCGAGCGCCCAAAACGCGGGTCCGTATCCGCGACATCGCCAGACACCGCCGGCCCGACCGACGTTTCCACGACATCGCCGCCGTTGACCGGCCGCAGAAGCCGAAGCAGCGCTGAAATCCGCTGTTTTTCAGCAGCCTGCTAGGCCGCGCCGGCGCTGGAAGGCGTCGCGGAAAGCCGGCTTGCTCTCGATGCCCTCGGCCTTTGCGTTGATATTGGCGAAGCCGACCTTGAGGTCCTTGGCCCAGTACGGGATCAGGCCCCAGCGCAGCATGTCGAGGCTGCGCTGCTCGGCCTTGGTGTCGTAGCGCACGACGGGCAGGGTGTCGGTCGGCGCCACGTTCCAGCTCGGCGGAAAATTCGGCGTCGGGCGCTCGGGCGGGATCGAGAAGACGAGTTTGATCTCGCTGACGTCGGAGGAGAGGCGGGCGCGGCCACACATGGCGAGACCATAACACGAGCGGTTGGCGAGCCGAGAAGCGCAGTCTCTCGGGCCACTGCCCTATTGTGTCGGGCTCGAACGGCTTTAATTCGGCCCATTGCCGACCATCGTTTCGGTCAACGGCGATGACGGCCCATGCCCCAGAGCGGACGACGGTGGTTCCCTTTCAAGAATTGGATCCGCCGTATTGAGGCGGGCGGAAACTACCTCTGCACGACAAGTTCGCGCACGCGCTGCATTCGACCGTACATGAGCGCGAGATAATCTGCCATCGCGGCTCGGCCGTACGAGGAAGCGTGACCTCCCCGCGCGCCACCAGCCGGGCATATGTCGCCGGACTGGAACGGCATAAGATGGAAGAATGGCGAAACGAACGCGGCAAGTGGTCCAAGGTTGGGGGCAAGTTCAAGGACAACCGACTCTACTCATCCCTGGATGAAAGACGGGGCTCAGGTCATTTCCAACTTCATTCTCGAGCGTCGCTTCCCGCCTATTTCTTAGCCGGGCGCGGCATCGGCCTCACCCCGACCTGCTCCTCCGCCGTATACGGCGCTCCATAATACGGGAAATCCTTGCGAATGCGCCCGCGGTCGGGAGCAAGTCCATCGACAAGTGGCGTGTTGGCCGCCAGCGTCAACATCACATCCAGCGCATCGTCGCCGAGCGCGCGTCCATTGAAGCTGGCCACCTCAAATGCGGCGGATGTTCCAAGCTCGTAAGGCAATGTGTTGGGACAAAGCCGTGCAGCGATCAGCTTCCCGTATTCACCCGGGTCCGCCGCCGAACCGGCATAGGTCGTCATCTTCTCCGCAAAATCCGCGATCGACTTCGCGAAGCGCTCTAGATCTTCAGACGGAACCGACGCATTGAATTGTTCTTTCACCTCTTGATCGCTCGGGTCGTTCAGGAAGAGATGCGTAACCATAGGCAGGCCCCAACGCGAAACTTGTACCTCCGGCGCATGGCCAAAGAGGGAGATCGTCGCCCATGCGTTGATTTTTCCCTTCCCAATCAGTTCGCTCGGCACTTCCAGCACAATCGCCGTAACATTCCGCCTCGCAAAGGGATTCTGCTGATGCAGAAAGGCGTCCCCATCGAAGCGCTGGTCCTTATAGAAAGCAGTCATAAATGTGCCGAATCCAGCATTTGCCGCAAATAGCTCTGGAGCAATCCCAACATACGCACGAAGATCCGAATCAGTCGCGACTGAACCGGTTTCACCCTCAACCAGACTCTCTCCGGCGTCACCACGAAGAGCATCGTCACCCGTCGCCTTCCGCACCACAAACGGCTGAATGTGAGTATGCTCACTGCCATCTCCGTGTCGTGGTTCACCAAACCTGAACTTGAACGTAACCTCTTCCCTCGCATCTCCGTTCAGGTCGAACCGGAACGCGTAGAGCCCTTCTGGATGAAGCGTATCCGGAGCCGATAATCCCACATCCGGATTCACGGTCATCGCCATCACCGTCTTGCCCGAGGGACCGTCAAATAAATAAAAGTCGCAGAGGTTGAGGCTCGGATCTTCCCTCGCCAGTTTGGTATCGAAATGATGTGACATACAGGATCTCCTTGAAAAGCATTGGCAATTAGACTCGAAAATTACCGAGATTTCCTCTCAGGGACACTTTTTCACGGAAGATTTTCTTGCGCTCGAACGCGGTAACCAATAGCCTCCGCCGGCATCTACACTCGGTAGCCGGGCGATCGGGTCACCCTCTGGCATCCGCAGGTCCATCCTGGCTATGTCCTCTCGTTCCTACGCGGTCAACGCCCTTGCTCCCCCCGCCTCATACAGTGAAGCCGTCCGCGCACACTGGAAGGAATATCTAATGGAGACCGCCGAGCTCGCCCTAAGTGACTTGGCGATTTGGCACCGACTGATGCGGATGTTCCGTTCGCTCCTCATAATTTGGCACTCTCAGCCGGCAGACTTTAATCCCTATTCACCTGGTGCACGGCGGGCAGGGCTCCCTGCCGCTGAAGACGCGGAGCTTCCTGGACTACTGCGTGCCACGCCTGCGCGCCGCCCTGGCGGACCTGCTGCCCGCCGACGCCGCTGTCCTTACCGGTGATCTCAGCTCTTCGTGACGGCCACGCAGTCGATCTCGATATCGAACGGACCGGTCCACTCCGGGACGCAGAAGAAGATTCGGGCAGGCGGGTTCTTGGGGAAGTAGCGTTTGTAGATCTCGTTGAAGGTCTTGAAGCGCTCGGCGGATATGCAGAGCACGTTGCACTTCAGCACGTGATCGAGGTCCGACCCCGCCGCCTCCAGCACTGTCTTCATTTGTTCGAGGATGCGCTCGGCCTGGCGCTCGAACGGCGCATGCTGCAGGAGCTCGCCGGTGTCCGGGTCGAAGGGCGGCAGGCCGGACACGAACACCATGTCCCCAGCTCGGGTGCAGACCGAGACGGGAGCGCCCCATTTCTCAAAATTGGTGTCGAACGGTTCGACGCGGATGATCTCTCGTTCCATCGCCTTCCTCCTTTAAGTTTAAATTCCATCGTAGCGTGAATACCCACGCTTTATCCAATAGTCCGGCGGTTCGTCCTTCGTAACTATTCTCTACGGTCAGCCGCGAAGAATGGGGGCTCCGAAGGGAGCGCCCGTCAGTCCGCCATCCACCATCAGCTCGACCGCGTTGATACGCCGGGACATACAGTTCCGCAGCACGGTCGTGGCCGCGTATTGGGATGAGTTGGCGAACCAGTGGAACGTGACACTGGAAAGTGGCCAGCAGGCAACGGCGCGGTTCCTGTTCACCGCCATCGGCATCCTCTCGGCCTATACGCTGCCGGCCATTCCGGGGCGGGACAGTTTCAAAGGCCCTGCCTATCACCCCGCGCGGTGGCCGCACACGCCGGTGGACTTCACCGACAAGCGCGTCGGGGTCATCGGCACCGGTGCGACCGCAATCCAGGCGATCCCGGAGATCGCCAAACAGGCGAAGCACCTCACCGTTTTTCAACGCCGCCCCAACTGGGCGGCGCCCTTGCATAATTCCAAAATAGGTAAGGAGGAGATGGAGGAAATCAAATCCCGTTACGAGGAAATTTACGCGCACTGCGCGACGACGCCGGGCTGGTTCATTCACCAGCCTAACCCCCGCAAGACCCTGGACGTGCCGCCCGATGAGCGCGAAGCGTTCTGGGAGAAGCTTTACGGCGAGCCCGGCTTTGGCATCTGGATGGGCAACTTCCGCGACATCCTGACCAACGAGGAAGCCAACGCCGCCATCACCGCCTACATCGCCAAAAAGATCCGCCAGCGGGTGAAGGATCCCAAAGTGGCAGACAAGCTGATTCCCAAAGATCACGGCTTCGGCACGCGCCGGGTGCCCTTGGAAAGCGGCTATTTCGAGACTTACAACCGCGACAACGTGACGCTAGTCGATACCCTCGTGGATGAGCCGATCGAGTGCATCACCCCGCAGGGCATCAGAACCACGAGGCAAGAGCACAAATTTGACATCCTGGTCTACGCCACGGGCTTCGACGGAGTGACTGGTGCCTACGACCGTATCGATATCCGCGGCGAGAACGGCCTCCGGCTCAAAGACGCCTGGGCCGAAACCCCGCGCACCTATCTCGGCATGCTCGCCGAAGGCTTCCCCAACATGCTGATGGTGCTAGGCCCGCACACCGCGCGCGGTAATATCACTCAGGCCATCTCACACAGCGTCGAATTCCAGGCGGACATGCTGCGGTTCATGCGAAAGCACAACTACACGCACGTGGAAACCCGGCCGGAAAAAGTGGACGAGTGGACGCGGATAGTGATCAAGGCGGGCGAAGTATTGCTGTCCTTCAAGGTCGATTCTTGGCAGAACGGCGTTAATCGCAACGTCGACGGCCGGACCGTGCGCCGCGTTCTGGGCTACAATGGCAACGGCGCGCATTTCCGGCGGACGACCGACGAGGTCGCCAAGGGCGGTTACCAGGAATTCGCCTTCCGGTAGTGCTTCGCGTCAGGTCTGGGCCAGTGCCGGGCGTGTCATGTCTTTCACCGATAGACTTTACGGCGTCTCGTCGGCCGCGGAGAATGAGCAGCGAGAGACATTGCCGTCGAGCCGGATGGCGGATGTGACGGCCGGACCTGCTGCAGGCTCTCGCCGGGGGTCGACGCGGGTGTGATTGCGCGGCAATTACATTGCTGAGAAATTCGCGGACGGAGCGTTCTTGACCAATCGGGAACACTCATCGCTCACATTGCTGTAAGCTCCGATAGGACATTGACCGTCTCTGATGCACAGCCGGCGGTGCATCTGCCGACGATTACACCCACAGACCGCAGGACCCATGCCAAACGGCTGCGCGACCGCGTGCCGCGCGCTGACCACGACAAATGACAGGCTTTACCGGACCGAGCGGATTCGATCGGCATTCTCCGCGCTGCCGATGCAACCCGGCAGCCGGATCTAGTGCCGCTGCGCTACGGCTGCATGCTGGCATCGCCGTTCACATCCTACCGCGGATCGGCCGGGATCATGGCGCCGATTTGGCTCGCACGTTGGTTAGCGGCATTCATGTGCAGGCCTGCGGCGACTGCCATTTGCTGAACCTCGGTGGGTTTGCGACGCCGGAGCGCCGGCTGAGGGGGCGATGCCCCCTATCGGGGAGCGATCCAGAGGGAAAGATGCTACCAAGACCTTCGACTATCGCTGTGTCCGATTCGTTCCTACGGAACAGATAACGATCAACTCACACATGATGGAGGACGTTATCATGCGCAATAACGAGACGGCTTTGCTTCCCACAGAAGGCCGGCCCGGGACCGCCACCGCACGCCTGATTAGCGGCTCACGCGGGGCGATCTGGCCGTTCGCCGGACCGTCCGCGTCGACCGTCGTTAGCGCTTGATCCCGGACAGGCCGTTCTGGATCCCGGCCTTCGCCCAGGGACCCCACGGCATGGTGAAGAACTTGAACCCCTTCTGGACGAAGAAGTTCGGGTCCATCTCGGGCGGGATGAAATACATCCCAGCGGCGATGCCGCGCTTTGCGGCGGCTGCCGCGATTTTATCGAGCGCTCGCTGATAGGTGTCGCACTGGTAGTCGAGTGGCACCCCCAGCTCGATCGAAAGATCGGACGGGCCGATCAGCAGGACGTCGACGCCCGGGACCGAGGCAATGGCATCGAGGTTCTCCAGCGACTGGTTCGTCTCGATCATCGGCACGATAACGAGCTCGTTGTTCACGGTATCGAGGTAATCGCGGTAATTCTTGAACTCGCCCCACTCGCCGCGCACCCCGGCGTTGCTGCGGTTGCCGAGGGGAAAATAGCGGCAGGCGCGCACGGCGGCCTCCGCCTCCGCGCTGGTGTTAACCATCGGCACAACGATGCCTCGTGCCCCGCCGTCAAGCGCGAAGCAGATCTGATAGGCCTGGTTCGCGGCGACGCGCACCAGCGGCGCCGCCTGCTTGCCGCGCATCGTCTGGATCGACGGCTGCAGCTGCTTGATCTCCCAGGCGGAGTGCTGGGTATCGAACAGCAGGAAGTCGTACCCGGCGTCGGCCAGGATCGACACGTCAACGTTCGGTGTCACGGTAGTCCCGACGACGGTTCTACCTGACTTGATGGAGTCTTTGATGGCGTTCATCTGGCGTCGATGCCTCCCACAGTAGCTTTAGCGCCGGTTCAACCGACCGGCGGTGACGGGCCCCCTGGCGCGCATTATCACACATCGGCGGGAAGTCGCCGCGTCGCATGGCTGTCATTTTGAAAATTATCTGGCGCAGGATTTGAGAATTATCTGGCGTGCCGCTCCTTCAAAATGACAAACAGGCCGTACGATCTGCCAAACTTTCCTTTGGTAATCGGGGGGAGCGGACATGGCACGCTTCGACAACAAGGTGGTGCTCGTGAGCGGCGGGGCGCGCGGCCAGGGTGCCGCGGAGGCCCGCCTGCTGGTAGCGCAGGGTGCGAAGGTGGTGATCGGCGACGTGCTGGACAATCAGGGCCAGTCGTTGGCTGTCGAGCTTGGGCCGGCTGCGTCCTTCGTCCGGCACGATGTGACCTCGGAAGCCGATTGGGCCCGCGCCGTCGAAGCCGCCGAGAAGCTCGGCGGCTTGCACGGCCTGGTCAACAACGCCGGAATCTACCAGCCGGCCGCGCTGATGGAGACCGACGACGCGCTGTGGCAGCGGCACATCCAGATCAACCAGTATGGCTGCTTCCTCGGCATGAAGGCGGTAGTGCCGGCGATGGAGCGCTCGGGCGGAGGGTCCATCGTGAATATCTCGTCAGTCGCCGGCCTCAAGGGCTCGCCCGGGTCCTTCGCCTATGCCGCGACCAAATGGGCGCTGCGGGGCATGACCAAGTCGGCAGCGATCGACCTCGGCGGCCGCAAAATCCGGGTGAACTCGGTTCATCCCGGTCCAATCGACACCGACATGATCGCGTTCCGCACGCCCGAGCAGCGCGAGGAGCGGATGAAGCAGGTGCCGATGCACCGCTACGGAACGCCGGAGGAGGTTGCACAGCTGGTGGCATTCCTGCTCTCCGACGAGAGCAGCTACATCACCGGGGCGGAGATCGCCATCGACGGCGCTTCATCGGCCTAGCCCCCAGTGATGGGCTACCACGCGCAAATTCCGCGGGTTGCGCCCCTTACCGGCCATTCGGGTCGGCCGTCACAGCGGCACTATCGATAGAGTATGTTATCTCGGCCCAATGGCGAGTTGCGCGACGGTCATACCGCCCACCAATCCCGCCCACTATACCCATGAATCAGGGGGTCCTGCCGCCGCGCCCCTCCTCTGGCCATCTGGGTGCGTTCCGATGATGTCGGCCGGGCATTCCGATTGATGTCGGATTGAAGTCAGCCGGTCTGTTCCGTCCAGCCGTGGAGCCGTCGATGCCGTTCGATTTTCAGCAGCTCGCCAATTTTCGCCTGGCGCGCGGATCGCACAAGCAGCCGAACAAGGGCGGAAATATCTGCGTAAACGAGGCCGCCGTGATTGCCGCCGGTTTCCAATACCGGGAGATCAGGAATGTCTCGTGCCTTCCGGACTGCTTTTCCCGTCCGGTGTCCGAATATGCCATTTACCTCAACGATTTCATGATGCACCGGGTGCGCAACGAGCTTCTCGTGCCGTTCATCACCCGCCTTCCCGGCACATCGGATGCTCCCTGGGTCGAGGAGGAGCGCGCCCGGCTCATCGTCGTCGAAACCGTTCGCCGTATCGTCTCGGCCGAGTATGACGAAGTCTGGGGCAAGCCGAAGCTCGCCGCGAGGTGCCGGGCGGTGCAGCTTTTCGAACAGGTTTCGCCGGCGATGGCGAAAGCGCAGGCCGTGCTGCCCCTGGAATGTGCGAAACAAGCGCTCAAGGGGCTTCGCGGTTGTCTGCATCCCGATCTCCGCGTCGGTTCTCCCTGCGCCGCCGCGGCTCAGGCGGCCGCGCGTTCCTTCCGAAAGAGGTTCGGTCCGGGTGCCGACCGAAAAATCTGGGAGATGGCCGCCTTCATCCTCGAGGAAGCCATCCTGTTTGGGCGAAATGACGGGATCGACGATCCCGTGGCGGCAGCTGAGCGGCTGGCACGGGCGAAGGTCCTGACAGCACCCGTTTGAGACAATCGGCGGGTCATCGGCGCATGCCGATTAAATCGGCCGGGCGAGAGGAGGGGCGACCGGACGGGTCGATTTTACAGCGCCTTAGCCGGCGCGATCCGGCTACGGAATGAGATTCTGGGGCCGGCGATAGGTTCGGACCGGTAGCGAGTCGGCGACCGGGTACCGAGAGGATTTGCCGTGAGATCATCCCTCGGCATTGTTACGCATCCAAGCGGACCTGGCCGCGTCACCGATGCGCAGCGCGTGGCGGCGCGCGAATCGCTGAGGTTTGGCGCCGCGGAAGAGCTAAGCGCGTGAGGGCGAGCGAATGGGTGCTGGTGTCTTTGCTGGCATGGGCCGTCGCGGCCTATTTGATCGTGCCGAGGCTATGGAAGCTTTACTTCCACTATCGCTCCCTCAACGGACTTCGTTAGCGTTCCATATCAGAACGCCTCAGTCTACGGCACGTAGCGGGTGACGCCCTCGACGATATCCTGATCGCGGCCGCGCAACTCGATGACGTTGCGATCCGGATCGCGGACGAAAACCGAGACCTGCCCGCTCTCGCCGAAGCTGACTGGGCCCTGCGTGATCGCGATATTGTTGACCTTCAGGGCGGCTATCGTGGCCGGAATGGATCCGACGCGAAGCGCCATATGTGTGTAGCCGGTGTATTTGTCTGGAACGTCCATCAGCACATTCGTGTTCGGCTCACCGGCATCTGCGTTGAAGATCAGATTCAGTTCGACGCCGTTTCCGTTTCGGACGATCGCGACGTGGTCGCCTTCGGCCTGGTGCGACAGATCGAACCCCAGGACTCGATAGAAGTTGAGCGCGCGATCAAGATCGCGCACGCGGATGCCGATATGGTCAACGCGTTCGACCGCGATCGTCTGCTTCATGGCGAACTCCTCAGAAAGAGACATCTTCGCACAAATATCCGCGCGCGATCGACCTAGTGCGCCGCCCCGCCTGCCGCAGCGCCCTTGCGCAGCAAGGTGATCGGTGAGACCGGAGTGGCCGGTTTCGGCGCGGAGGCGTCGTCGAGGCCGTCGCCCACGGTGTTCGGCTGTTCACCCCTTGCGGAAATTCAAACCGCGCCGCCACCGATCGACGCCGCCGAAATCCGATCCGCAACAGCCTTGCGGAGTCGGACCGGTCGACGGCTATGCGGCGAGGCGCATCCGTTGTCGCACCATGTCCGACACCTTCTCGCCGATCATGATCGTCGCCGCGTTGGTATTGCCGGATACGACGGTCGGCATGATCGAGGCGTCGGCGACGCGCAGGCCCACGAGCCCATGCACCCGCAGCTCGGGGTCGACCACGGCCATCGCATCGACTCCCATCTTGCAGGTGCTGGTCGGGTGATAGACGGTGCCGCCGCGCCGCCGCGCGTAATCGAGCAGCTGCTCGTCGGTCTCGATCGCCGGGCCGGGCTGGAATTCCGACGCGATAAAGCGCTGCATGGCAGGGGTCGCCATGATCCGGCGCAACAGTTTGAAGCCCGTCGACGATGGTTTGCTGGTCGGTCGGGGTCGCGAGATAATTCGGATACAGCGCCGGCGGATCGGCTGGGTTGGCGCTTCGCAGCTCGATCCGGCCGCGGCTTTCCGGCCGCAACTGATAGACGATCGTCGTAAACCCCGACCATGGATGCAGCCCGTCCTGCGGCCGGTCGGCGCTGAACGGCGAGCATGAGCACTTGATGTCGGCCGAGGCCAGCTCCGGCCGGGTGCGCGCGAACAGCGCCGCTGGCGAGGTCCCCATCGCCAGCGGGCCGGTTCTTGAACGTGTAGTATTGCAGCCCGGCTTTGAGCTTGCGCAGGTTGCTCTGCATCACGTCGTTGACCGTGATCGGCAATGCGCATTTGAATTTGAGCGGCGCCGAATAGTGGTCCTGCAGGCTCTGCCCGACCCCTGCCAAATGGTGCACGACCGGGACCCCGTGTCGCCACCAGATGCTCGGCTTTGCCGATCCCGGACAGCATCAGCAATTGCGGCGAGTTGACCGCACCACCGCACAGGATGACCTCGCTCGCCGCCCGCGCGGTGCGGATCTGCCCGTCCTGGCGGAACGTGACGCCGGTGGCGCGCCGCCCGTCAAAGACGATCTTTTCGGTCAGCGCATTGGTGATGACGCGCAAATTGGCGCGGTTCATCGCCGGGCGCAGATAGCCGACCGCGGTCGAGCAGCGCTTGCCGTTGCGGGTCGTCGTCTGGTGATAGCCGACGCCGTCCTGCCCGGCGCCGTTGAAATCGTCGTTGCGCGGAAAGCCCAAACTCGTCGCGCTTTCGATGAACGCTTCGCAGATCGGGTGCTTGTCCGGGACATCGGAGACGCAGAGCGGCCCACCCGTCCCGTGAAATGCGTCCGCACCGCGCGTCTGGTCCTCGGAGCGCTTGAAATAGGGCAGCACGTCGTCGAACGACCAGCCGGTGTTGCCGAGCTGGCGCCAATGATCGAAATCCTCGGCCTGGCCGCGGATATAGACCATGCCGTTGATCGAGGACGACCCGCCCAGCACCTTGCCGCGCGGCCAGAACACACGGCGATCGGCCGCACCCGGATCAGGCTCGGTCTCGTAGCACCAATTGACCGACGGGTCGGCAAAGGTCTTGCCAAAGCCGAGCGGGATATGGATCCAGCGGTTTTTGTCCTCGCCGCCGGCTTCAAGCAGAACCACCCGCGTCGCCGGGTCCTCGCTTAACCGCGCGGCGACCGCGCATCCGGCCGAGCCGGCGCCGATCACGACGAAATCGGCCTCGATCACATCCTGTTGTGCGGCCATCTCATCGTCCCCTTCTGCTTGCAAAGGACGCTACTATAGTCGCCTCGCCGATCGGGAAACACCGAAACAAGGGAGGAATTGCCATGCCCGTCTATCGTTTCGCATGGGCTGCGCTCGCGGTTTCGCTCACCGCACCCGCGAGCGCGCAACTGCTCGACCACAAGGACCTGTCCCTGGCCACGGCCTTGGCCATCGCGACAACCGCCGCCGATACCTGCAAGGCGCAGGGCAACCATGTGTCGGTGACCGTCGTCGGTCGCGAGGGCCAGATAATCGTGCAGCTGCGCGGCGATGATTCCTCGCCGCATACGATCGAGAACAGCCAGCGCAAGGCCTACACCTCGCGCACCTTCCGGATATCCTCCGGAGAGTTCACCGATCGCGTCAAAAACAACCCGACCAATGGCGCGGTGCATCTTTCCTGGATCGTCGCCAACCAGGGCGGCCTGCCGATCAAGATCGGCAACGAGGTCATCGGTGGAGTCGGCGTCTCGGGCTCTCCCGGCGGCGACAAGGACGAGGTCTGCGCCAAGGCCGGGATCGACAAGGTCGCCGATCAGCTCAAATAGCGATTGCGCCTTTCGGGTCACCGCGAGTTTCTGTATGCCTCGCGCCGCCACACAGAAAAGGACGAGCCACCGATGACCCAGACCGTTGCCCGGCTGCTCGCCGAAAGCCTCGAAGCGCACGATGTCGACCAGGTCTATTGCGTGCCCGGCGAAAGCTATGTCGGGCTGACCAGCGCCTTGATCGAGAAGAACTCGATCCGGGTCATCGTCTGCCGCCACGAGGGCGGCGCGGGCTATATGGCGGTCGCCGACGGCAGATTGCGCGACCGCGCCGGGGTGGCGATGGTGTCGCGCGGGCCGGGGTTGTCGAACGCGATGGTCTCGCTGCACTCGGCCTATCATGACGCGACCCCGGTGGTGATGCTGGTGGGCCAAGTCGAGCGCAAAGATTTCGGTCGGCTCGCCCTGCAGGAGCAGAACTATTCGCGCCTCTTATCGGACGTGACCAAACAGGTCATCGAGGTCAACGAGCCCGAGCAGGCATCCGAGGCGATCGCCCGCGCCTTCCATATCGCGGAAAGCGGCACCCCCGGGCCGGTCGCGGTGATCCTGCCCGAGGACATCTTCGACGAGGAGACCGACGCCACCATAGACCCGGCGCGGCCGCGCGTCGTCGCAGGGCCGCGGCCCAACGATCTTGACCGTCTCGCCGTGATGCTCGAAGCCGCCGAGCGGCCATTGGTACTGGTCGGCGGCGCGCTATTGGCCGACGCGGTGCACGACAATGCTGTCTTCGGCGATCTAAATCGGCTGGCCGAGGAATGGGTCTTGCCGATCAATCCGACCCACCGCCGGCCGCAATTGTTCGACGCGACCCATCCGCATTACGGCGGCTATATGGGCATCCGCGTACCGCCGGCCTTGATTGGCGAGATGAAGCGCGCCGATCTGATGGTGGCGCTCGGCGAGCGCATGACCGACTCGGTCAGCCAGTCCTACAGTTTCCCGTTGGCGCCGCAGCCGCAATTGCCGTTCGTCCATGTCTGGCCGGACCCGAACGAGGTCGGCCGTGTCTGGCGTCCGGATCTCGGCATGCCGTGCAGTCCCTATGAGGTGGTCAAGGGGTTGTTGCGCCGAGCCGTGCCATCCGACGCCAGGAAGCGCCGCGGCTGGGTCGACGGGCTGCACGCAATCCACCGCAAATTGTTGGCCAAGGAATGGGAGCCGACCTCGGACGGGATCAACTTTGCCGCGATCGTCTGCGAGGTCGACAAACATCTCGCCCCCGATGCCACGGTTACCACCGATGCCGGCAATTTCGGCAGCTTCGTGCACCGGTATATCGGTTTCCGCCAGGGCCAGGTGTTCCTGGCCTCGGTGGTCGGGGCGATGGGCTCGGGCATGCCGATGGCGGTGGCGGCGGCCTTGCGCCGGCCGAACACTCAGGTCGTTGCGTTCGTCGGCGATGGCGGCGCGCTGATGACCGGGAACGAGATCGCCACCGCACTCCAATACGGCGCCAATCCGATCATGATCATCTCCGACAACAGCATGTACGGCACGATCGGCATGCATTCCTATGTGCGCTACCCCGAACGCCCGTTCATGGACGGCGTGCGGCTCACCAACCCCGACTTCGCGCAATGGGCCCGTTCGTTCGGCGCCGAAGGCATCACCATCCGCACCGAGACCGAGATCGCCGACGGCATCGCCCATGCTTTCGCGGTCAAAACAAAGCCCGTCGTCGTCCATTGCCTGACCTCGGCCATCCAGATGAGCGCCTGGCGCCGCTACACACACTCGGAGATTTTGCCGTAGTTTCCTACGCGCCCCGGCTCGCTATCGCCACCGCCTAGCGCACGGGGGCGCGGCCGCTGACTTCGGCGCCGGCATCGGGCGACATCCTCAGAAAAAACGGCACCGACAGCAGGGATATCATCGCGACCCCGACAAATACCGGGTAGAAATCGGGCGCAGCAAGGGTGGCGCCGCCGCGCAGGGTTAGGACCGTGTGCAGAAGCAGCGCGGCGGTGGCTACGCCCGCGGTCTGCGAGAGTTGCTGCGCCATACTGGTCAGGCTGGTGGCGCGACTCAGCATCGCGGGCGGCACATCGGCATAGCTCAGGGTGTTGATGCTGGTCATCTGCAACGAGCGGAAGAACCCGCCGGCGAGCAGTGCCAGAAAAATCACCAGATGCGGTGTGGAGGGCCGAAACAAGCTGTACCCGAACAGGAACGCGGCGCTGATCACGGCGTCGCCGACAAGCACGACGCGAAACCCCAAAGTGCGCAATACACGAACCGCCGACGTCTTCATCAGCATCGCCCCGGCGGCGCTGGCAAAGGTCAACATTCCGGAGTTCAGTGCGCTGAGGCCAAACCCGACCTGCAGCATCAATGGCAATAGGAACGGCAAGGCGCCGAGCCCCATGCGAAACAAAAAGCCGCCGATCGAGGCCATCGCGTAGGTCGGGATCTTTAAGAGGGCGAGATCGATAATCGGATGCGAGACGCGGTAGGCGTGGCGGACATAGAAGGCGAGGCAGACCGCGCCGACGGCCAATAATGCAATCACCAGGATATTCGGCAAGGCGCCGCGCCCGACATTCTCGAAGCCGAAGGCGAGGCTCGCCAGGCCGATCCCGGTCAGCGCGAAACCGGCAAGGTCGAACGGCCGGCGTCCGGTTTCCTTGAGGTCGCCGACCAGCAGATTGACCAGAATGATACCCAAAACCCCGATCGGGATATTGATGAAGAAGATCCAGCGCCACGACGCAAAAGTGACGATAAACCCCCCAACCGGCGGCCCCAGGACCGGCCCGATCAAGGCCGGCACGCTGACATAGGACATCGCCCGCACCAGGTCGGATTTCGCGACGGTCCGCAGCAGCACGAGACGCCCGACCGGCACCATCAGCGCTCCGCCCATGCCTTGAAGGATGCGGGCTGCCACGAGGGTCGGCAGCGAGTTCGAAAAGCCGCAGGCGATCGAGCCCAGGGTGAAGACAATGATCGCCAAGCTGAACACGCGGCGCGCCCCGAAGCGGTCCGCGGTCCAGCCGCTGATCGGGATAAAGACAGCCAGGCTCAACAGATAACAGGTGATCGCAACGTTGAGTCGCAGCGGGCTTTCGCCGAGCGACCGCGCGATCGTCGGCAATGCGGTGGCGATCACCGTCGAATCGAGGTTCTGCATGAACATCGCGCAGGCGACGACCAGCGGCACCAGGACCCGGCTGGACAAGGTCACGCGCATCGGCGTTTCGCCGCCGCACAGCGGCAGCCGATGGAAACAGCCGTCAACGCGGTCCCCACCCGCTCCGCAACGTCTTGCAGGCCGGTCGGAGACCCGTAAACCTGTTAGCGGCATTCCGGCCGTCGGCCGTCAGCTCTATCCTGCAGAAGGCACCTGGCGAATGATGGTCAGTGTATATCATAGACAAAGTATACCGCGTACCGAGATCGCGCAGAAGCGCGTTGGCGTCGGGGGTCCGTTGCGCGCACGGGTGAAATACCGCTGGCTGGTTGCTGTTGCGGCCCTCGTGGCTTTAACCAAGTGCGATCCCGTGCAGGTTATCGAGGGCTCGGACACCCATGTCTCGGTCCGCTACGATGGCGTCATGAACGGCCTCGACCAGGCGACCGAACTCGCCAAGACGTCCTGCGCGGCGCACGGCAAGACCGCAAAATTGCGCAAAACCTACTACGAGGGTCTCGGCGCCGGCGAGCGCTTCGCTTTTTTCGACTGCGTGTGAATTTCAGCCGACCCGGCTACATTTTACATCGCCGGCGCACCAGGACCAGCGGCGAAGAATGGGTCAGCCTGTGGGCCGGCGGCGACAAGCAGGGTTCCCACCGCCGAGGAGGCCGGGCAGCGTAATGACAGGCCACCCACCCTCCCTCGCACAAAGGGGGAAGGGCAAAGAGGCGGCAACTCGGGCTATTGGTGCAGCTGATAGAGACGGGTGACGTTCTCGCTGGTGATCTTGCGCCGTACGGCCGGGGAGATCTGGGCGAGATTGCGATCGAGGGTGGCGCGCGAGCCGGGCCAGATGCAGTCCGGATGCGGATAGTCGGCGCCCCAGATGATGTTGTCCTCGCCGATCAGCGGGATGATCGGTTCGAGAAACTGATCCTGCTGATAGGTAACATAACCCTGGCGGCGGAAATAGTCGCTCGGCTTGAGCTTGAAATTGAGGCTTTTCGCCCGGTCGGCATATTCGGTGTCGAGGCGGTCGAAGACGTAGGGCAGCCAGGTCACGCCTGACTCGCCGAGTACGAAGTTGAAGTCGGGGTATTTCTCACACGCGCCCGAGGCCAGCACTGACACCAGCACTTCCATCGTGTCGAGCTGGAACAAGGCCGAGCGTACCAGCCGCCACTGGGTGAAGTATTTCTGCTCCTGCTCTGGCGAGTCGGGGGCGCGCAACGCCTTGAACCCGGTAGAGTGGAACGAGATCGGGAACCGGCATTCGGCCGCGGCCTCCCACAACGGGAACCACAGATCGGTATAGAGCGGCGGGGTCATCCGCTTGAAGGCGAGATCGCCGCCGCGCAGGCCCATCTTGGCGCATCGCCGCACTTCGGCCGCGGCCTCGAGCGGGTCGGTGTTCGGGATGATAGCCAGCGGAAAGACGCGGTTAGGATCGGCGCGCTTGGCGAAATCGGCGACCCAGTCATTATAGGTCTTGTCGGTCCAGGCACGCAGCGATGCGTCGTCGATCAAATCGTTGACCATCAGGCAGCCATAGATGATTTCGGCGTCCTGGCCGTCGCGGTCGAGATCGGCGATCCGCAGTTCGGGGGTGGTCGGCCGTGGTTTGGCGCCGGGTTTGGAGCTCCACTCGAAGCCGCTATCCTTCATCTCGTCGATATGACCGAACATCCCCTTCTGGTACGGCAGGAATCCCGGGCCGATGCCGTTCCACATGCCCCTGTCCTGGTCGTCGACAAACCAGTGCAGCCCATCGTCCTTTTCCACGACGCGCGGCGCCATCTGCTTCCATTTCTGCGGCGCCTCCGACGACCACAGATCGGGCGGCAGGTAGGTCAGGTCGATGTGATTGTCGCCCGAGATCAGCTTTTCTGGCATGGCGCGCTCCTGTTGCCTTACGCAAGGATGTCATTGCGTCGACAATCGCATCGTACGTGGACCGCGCCGACCGCGCCACAGAAATGCGGCATACGCCCCTCGCGTGACGTGCATACCAGGGGCTATGATCGACTCCGACAAGCATCAATACAGAAGGGAGAGGACGCATGGCGGTTCAACTCGGCAGCGGCCAGTTCACGTTCGCGGTCCGACAGGACTGGGCGAAGGTGCCCGATGAGATCGTCTTGGGCGACGTGGCGGCAGTCGGGGTCGACCGGCAGGACCGGGTCTACGCATTCAATCGCGGCGAGCACCCGATCGCGGTGTTCGACGCGGAAGGCAATTTTCTGCGCTCATGGGGCGAAGGCGTGTTCACCCGGGCGCACGGTGTCCATATGGGGCCGGACGACACGATCTGGCTGACCGATGACGGCGACCATACGGTTCGCCACTGCACCCTCGACGGCAAGGTGCTGATGACGCTCGGCGTCCCCGGCGAGCCCAAACCCTATATGAGCGGCGAGCCGTTTCATCGCTGCACTCATACGGCGATCTCGCCAAAGGGCGAGCTCTATATCTCTGACGGCTACGGCAATGCACGCATTCACAAATTCACTTTGGACGGCAAATTGCTGATGTCGTGGGGCGAGCCTGGAACCGATCCTGGCCAGTTCAACGTCCCGCACAATATCTGCTGCGACCCCGATGGTTGGGTCTATGTCGCCGACCGGGAAAATCACCGGGTCCAGGTATTCGACGGCAACGGCAAGTTCGAGACCCAGTGGAACAACCTGCACCGGCCAAACGGCATGTGCATGGCGACCGGCCGCGACCCGCTGGTCTATATCGGCGAAGGCGGCCCGTCGGGCGAGATCAACCGGGATTGGCCGAATATCGGGCCGCGGGTCAGCGTCCATACATCCAAAGGCCAGGTGCTCGCCCGGCTCGGCAAAATGCATGCCGGGCTGGAGCCCGGCCACTTCACCTCGCCGCACGGCATCGCCGTCGACCAGCACGGCAACATCTTTGTCGGCGAGCTGTCCGGCCGCAGCTGGGGGCGGTTCTCGAAAGGCCCGCCGCCAAAGCGCATCCGCGTCCTGCACAAGCTCGAAAAGGCTGCGGTCTGACGGCTGGCAGGTGGGTTCACGCGGTGGATGCCACCGCCAGGCGTGCGCCGCGGGCCTGTCGCACGACGAGGAACCCGATCACCAGCAGGTTGCCCAGGTTGAACAGGGCGCCGGCGGCGAAGGCCGGGGCGTAGAAGCCAAAGCTGTCATAGAGCGCGCCGGCAAACCAGCTGCCGAACGCCATTCCCAGCATGCTGGTAAACAGCAGGACCGGCACCCGCCATGACGCCTCGGACGACGGAAACAGCTCGCGGATCGCCACGACATAAGCCGGAATGATGCCGCTGAAGCCGAGACCGTAGGCGGCCGAAACCGCAAACAGCCCGGCCTCGTTCCTGGTCACCGAGAACGCAGCGATCGCCAGCGCCTGACAGGCCGAGCCGGCCAATACCGTGCTGAGCCCGCCGATCCGGTCGGCAAGCCAGCCCCAGAACACCCGGCTGGCAAAGGCGCAACCGAGCAATACCGACAGCATCGCGGCACCCTGCGCCGGTGAAATACCGAGATCGCTGCAAAAGGCGACGAGATGGCTCGACGGCATCGCCATCGGCACGCAGCACAGGAATCCCGCTGCGCACAGCAGCGCCTGCACGGTATTTGGCCGCAAGCCGAGCGCCTGCGTACCACGAACCAGGAATGGCGCCGAGCCGAGGGCACGCCCCGGCTGCGGCGCCGGCCGCAGCATCAATGCCAAGGGCACGATCGCCGCGAGGGCCGCGACAAAACCCAGCATCGTCGCCTGCCAGCCGACCCAGCTCAGCGCGTGCTGAAAGATCGATGGCCAGATGATGCCGGCGACGTATTGCCCGGACGAGATCAGCGCCAGCGCCGTGCCGCGACGGCGGTCGAACCAGCGGCTGATATAGATCAGCATCGGCGGGTAGAGTGCGCCGCCGCCGAGAAAGCCGATCAGAACCGCATGCCCGAGGTAGAGCGCCCAGACCTTGCCGGTCGCCGAGACCGCCAGCCCGAGCGCGGTCATCACCGCGCCGAAGATTACCATCCGGCGCATTCCGACGCGATCGGCGACCCACCCCATCAGCATGCCGCCGCTGCCGGTCCCGACCCAGACGAGGGCAGCGGCCAGCGCCACCACCGAGCGGTCGCTACCGAGCGCGAGCGCGATCGGCTTCAGCCCGACGACGACGATCAGCGGCGCGCCGTACGAGATCGATAGGATGCAGATGGCGAGCAGCGCTGCGAGCCAGGACGCGCGGCTCTCGATGCTGTCCGGAAAGCGGCCGGCAAGCGTGGCCGCGCCTCGCTGATGCGCGTCGATCTCGGCCGCGTCGGCCATGCCGCTTTTCTCCCTCCTCCTCGTGGTCTTTGCCCAATTTAGCAGCACTCGCGAGATTGCGGATGCAATTCGCCGCTGCCTGCAGGCAAGATCGGCCGGCCAGGATTCGGATGACCAAAGGAGCAGGAGATGCCGGTGCTTTATGAAAAGCGCAACCATGTCGCCTGGCTAACCTTGAGCCGGCCCCAGGCGCGCAATTGCTGGGGCGAGGATTTCAACGAGCAGATCGCCCAGCGCTGCGACGAGATGGCGGCCGATGACGAGGTCAGGGTCGCGGTGCTGACCGGCGATGAGGCGGGCAACGCGTTTTCGGCCGGCGCCAACCTCAAAGACCCGCGCACCCATACCCAAGCATCGATGGCGGATTTCATTGCCGGACTGCCGCAGCGGCGCCGCACCGCCGGCCAGGTGCTCAGCGAATTTCCGAAGCCGGTCATTGCCGCGGTTAATGGCTATGCCGTTGGCATCGGCTGCATCGTCACCTATTGCTGCGATCTGATCATCGCCTCCGACCGCGCCGAATGGCGGCTGCCGCAAGTGGCGCTGGGCATATTGCCGAACCACGGCGGAATTGTCCGACTGGCCCGCTGGATCGGCAAGGGCCAGGCGATGAAGGTCGCGATGGGCTATCCGATGAAGGCGGAGGAGGCGTTTCGCTTCGGCCTTGCGCAATGGCTGGTGCCGCATGCCGAGTTCCGCGCGCAAACGACTGAGATAGCCGAACGCCTGGCCGAACTGCCGCCGCTCGCCTCACGGCTCGCCAAGGAATTGCTGAACCGTGGCCTCGACATGCCCAATGTCGCCGACGCCGCCTATATCGATCTCTACCGCTTTATGGCCCTGTCGATGACCGAGGACGCCAAGGAAAGCCATAACGCCTGGCGGGAGCGGCGCCGCCCCAAGGTACGCGGCAAGTGATCGGGCTGGAACCAAGTTCGTGCGGGGCCTAGAGTTGCGACCTCGCGACAATAAGGGAGAAACGCGATGACCGCCTTCACCTATGACCACATCCATCTGCGCAGCCCCAACGCCGAAGAGACTGCCCAATGGTACGAGCGGATGTTCGGCGCCGAGATCATCCGTTCGGTGCAGTCCGACGGCCGGCCGCGCCTCGACCTCAATCTCGGCGGCGTAGCGGTCTTCATCGCCCAGGTCCCTGACGAACAGGCCATCGCCCCGCCGCCCGAGCCGCCCTATCTCGGGCTCGAACATCTCGGGCTGCGGGTCGACGGGATCGACGCGGTCGTTGCCGAACTGAAGCAAAAGGGCGCCGAATTCACCGTCGAGCCCAAGACCATCCGGCCCGGCGTGCGCATCGCCTTTCTGCGCGGCCCGCAAAACGTCCATATCGAACTGCTCGACCGCAACGCTGCCTGACCAGCCGGCGTCTTCGCGCCAAGGTGCGCACGACCGAGACCGCCGACCCCTGAGATTGCTTCGTCGCGGCGCTCCTCGTCATTGCGAAATTGCGGGAGAATGTGGAGAGCCGTCATTGCGAGCGTAGCGAAGCAATCTCGGGCTGTTAAGCGCACGTCCGATCGAGATTGCTTCGCCGCTCTGCTCCTCGCAATGACAACTTATCCTGGCGTCATTGCGAGCGCAGCGAAGCAATCTCGTTACAGATCATCGTACAGATCACGCCATTCGGGATTGACCCTGTTGATTAGGTCGATCTTCTTCTGCCGTGAGCCGGCCTTGATCTGTTTTTCCCGCGCTATGGCCCCGGACGCATCGTATCCCGCCTCATAATAGACTAGCTTGGACACGTTGTAGCGGTTCGTGAACCCGGGCAGCAGCTTCTCCCGGTGCTGATACACCCGCGCCCTGAGATCGCCAGTGACGCCGGTATAGAGGACCGTGTGGCGCTGGTTGGTCAGGATGTAGACACAGTAGACCTTGTCCACACCGCCCCCTCCCCGTCACGAGATTGCTTCGCTCCGCTCGCAATGACGACACAAAGGGAATGTCATTGCGAGGAGCGTAGCGACGAAGCAATCTCACCCCTCTGCGGCAATCGCCGGCTCGGTCAGTTTGTCGAGCAGCGCCTTGGCGTCTTTGAGATCGGCGGTGTCGAGGCCTTCGGTGAACCAGCCGAGGATCGGGGCGAGCAGGGCGGCCGCCTCTTGCGGCCGGCCCTGCTGGCGGCGCAGGCGGGCAAGGCTCATCGCGGCGCGCAATTCCCAGGACTGTGCGTTCTGCCCTAGCGCGACCTCGATGCCTTTCTCGATTGCTGCCTCGGCCTCGCTCACCGTGCCGGCGCCGGCGAGCAAGGCCTCGCCCCTGAGCCGATAAAGTTCCGCTTCAAGCGGCGCTCCCCCCGCCTTTTCGACTGCCTTCAGCCCGGCGGCGACCGACGCAAGCGCCGCTTCGGGCTTGCCGATCGCCAATTGCGCATCGGCCTGCAAGGCCAGCAGGGTACTTTGGTGCGACCCAAGACCATAGTCGTCCAGCCCTTGTGCGATTTGGGCCAGCCCCTTCTCGCTTTCGCCCGAGACGCCGAGCGCCCATCCGTGCGTGCAAAGGGCGACCGCGTGCCACTGCGCGATGCGGTGCTCCTCACAGATCTTCAAAGCCCGTCCGGCATAGTCGGTGGCCGCCGGTGGCTCGTGGCGAAAGATTCGAACGAGCGCGGCAAGACACAATGTTTGGGCGAGGGTCAACGGGTGCCCGAGCGTCTCGGCACTTCTTACCGCTGCCCTCAGCTCGTCGAGCGACCGATCCGGATAACCGAGCATCCAAGAGATCAGCATCAGCCAGAACTGGCATTGCATGCCGGGGTGAGCACTCGGATAATCCGGGAACTGCATGTTCGGATCGAACAGCTCGAAGCCCTGCCGAAATTGCGCAAGCGCCGGCCCAAGCTTCCCCTGGAAGTACAGCACCCCGCCGAGTGATACGTGCGCGCCGACGAGACTGGCCGCATCGTCAAGCCGTTCGGCGACACGCAATGCCTCCTCGGCAAAATGCTGGGATTTCTCCATCTCGAGTAGGTTCTGATGGTAGAGCCACAGGCCGCGGAGCGCCGTGAACTCGCGGGGCCCATCCTCGAGCTGCCGACAGAGCTCCCAGGCCCGCGCATAAGCTCGGCCTATGTCGGGGTGGCTGTAGCTCTTGGTCGCGACCAGGGCGGGCCCAAGCGCCATTTGCAATTCCAGCTCGCGCTCGGCCTGCTCGTGCATATCCGGTAGCGCTTCGACCAATGCCATGCCTCGGCGAAATTGATCGATCGCTTCGACATACGCCGACTTGCTCGCCGCGGCGGCGGCGGCTTTACGCCAGTACGCGATCGCCTGCGCCGGACAGTTCGCCTCGGTGTAGTGATGCGCCACCAGCTCCGGTTGCGTGCTCGCCAGCTCGGAAAAGCGATCCTCCAGCAGCTTTGCCACCTGCTGGTGATATTGCTGCCGGGTGCGCTTCAGCAATGATTGGTAAGCCGCATCCTGGATCAGCGCATGCTTGAACAGGTAGCGCGAGCGCGGCGGGCGGCCGCGCTGGTAGAGCAATTCGTCGACCACCAGCTGACCGAGACCGCTCTGCAGCATGTCTTCCTCGATCCCGGCCAGCGCGCTGATCATGTCATAGGCAAACTCGCGCCCCAGAACCGAGCCCAATTGCGCCACTTCCCGCAGCCGCGGCGCCCGGTCGAGCCGCGCCATCAGCGAATCCTGCAAGGTCTCCGGGATGTGCAATTGCGCCAGCGCGCCCGTGAGCATGTAGATGTCGCCGCGGGCCTCGATCACCCCCGAACCGAGGATGGCCTTGGTCAGCTCCTCGACATAGAGCGGCACGCCGTCGGCCTTGGCGACGATATGATCGACCACCTCGCCGGGCAATGGCCTGCCGCCGGCCAGATGACCGACCATCGTCTCGACCTCCGGCCGCTCCAGGCGGTTGAGCGTGATCGGAATCATGTGCGAGCGTTGCGGCCAGGGCGGCGTCAATTCCGGCCGATAGGTCGCTACGACCAGCATCGCCGCCGTCGGCGCCTGGTCGATCAGCATGCCCAACGTCTCCAATGTCGTCGGATCGGCCCAGTGCAGGTCTTCCCAGGCCATCAGCACCGGGCCGCGCTCGGCTGTTTCGATCAGCCATGCAATGATCGCATCGAGGGTCGCGTCGCGCTGCTGCTGTGCCGTCATCGACAAGCGCGGATAGCGGTCCTCGGGCAATGGCACCGACATCAGGTCGGCGAATAACCTGACACTCTCGGAGAGGGGCAAGGTCTTGAAGCCGGCGAGCCCGGTTTCGAGCTTCGCCAAATGCTGCGGCGCCGTATCCTCCGGCTGCCAGCCGAACACCCGCTTCAGATGCTCGATGATCGGATGAAAGGCGCTCGCGGTGTGAAACGGCGAGCAGCGGATCGCCACCCAAATGTGATCCTTGCCGGCCGCCTCTCTCAGGCCTTCCACCAGGCGGGACTTGCCGACCCCGGCTTCCCCCTGGATCAACACAACCTGGCCGCGGCCGTGGGAACCGCTTTCCCAGGCCCGCAACAGCAGCCCCATCTCCTCCTGGCGCCCGACGAGGGGTGCCGAATTCCCGGTCCTTGTCGCAGCAAAGCGGCTCTCGACATCCCGCGCCGACAAGACGCGCCACGCCGGTACCGGCTCGGCGAACCCCTTGAGCTCAGATGCCCCCAGATCCTCGAGGTCGAAGTGATCGCCGAGCATCGCGCGCGTCGCTGCGCTGACGACGATCTGGTTCGGCTGCGCCAATGCCTGCAGGCGTGCGGCCAGGTTCGGCGTCTCGCCGACGACCGCGGTTTCTGATGCGGTTCCCTCGCCGATCTGGTCGCCGACGATCACCGGTCCGGTGGCGATGCCGATCCGCACCGCGAGCTCGACCCCGGGTGGCCGGCGGATTGCGGCATTCAGCTCCGCCATCGCATCGACGATGTCGAGACCCGCCCGCACCGAGCGCTCGGCCTCGTCCTCGTGGGCGCGCGGGTAGCCGAAATAGACCAGAATGCCGTCGCCCATGTACTTGGCGACAAAGCCGTCATAGCGCCGGATCGCCGCGCTGCAGCGGCTCTGATACGACGCGATCACATCGCGCAGATCCTCGGGGTCCATCCCGGTGGAGAGTGCCGTCGATCACACCAGGTCACAAAACATCACGGTCAGCTGGCGACGCTCGGCCTCCGGCGCCGCGGCCGGCGCGACGGGCGCAGGCGCAGCCGGCGGCAGAGTGATTGGCGCAACGGCTGGCGCAAATACCGGCGGCGGGGCGTCGCGGGTCTCGAAGAGGGCCGCGCCGACAAAGGCGAGCCCCTGTCCACCCTCGTCGACCGCGAGGCGCTTGACGATCAGCTCGTGACGCAGATCATCGAGCGTCTCGTTATCGATCCCGAATTCCTTCTTCAGCCGCCGATAGCTGACCCGCTTCTCCAGATACAGCAGGCCGGTGACGAAGGTCAGGGTCTTCGAGAAGGTTATTAAAGTGCCTCCGATGCGGTCCTACGAAGCGTAGGTCCTTATTCTAATTCCTAAATGGCTCGGCGCTATTGCACGCGATGGATCAGCTCGGCCCAGCGGTCGAGGACGGGAAGAATTTCGTCGGCATTGGCCGAGGGCAGGCTGACCACAGCGCGCGCGATGCCACGATCGCGGTTGAGCTTCAGCCGGTCGAGATCCTCGGCAACGCCAAATACCGTCACCGGGACCGAGTCGAGGCTGCGTTCGGCCGCTGCCGCCATCTCTTTGAACTGCGGTAGGAAATCGGTCACATCGGCATATTGCGGGCGTCCGGCATGCGGAACCCAGCCATTGCCATAGGCGAGCGCGCGTCGCGCCGCATAAGGAAAGGCGCCGCCGACGATGACCGGCGGGTGAGGCTTTTGCACCGGCTTCGGCCAGGTCCGCATCTTCGGAAAGTCGACGAGTTCGCCGTGATATTCGGGCTCGGCCTCGGTCCAGATCGCCTTCATCGCCGCAACCCGCTCGCGCATCAGCTTGAAGCGCGTCTTGAACACCGTACCGTGATCCGCCATTTCCTCGGCGTTCCAGCCGCCGCCGACACCGAATAGAAACCGCCCGCGCGAGATCTGATCAATAGAGGCGACCAGCTTGGCGGTCTGGATCGGATCGCGCTGGGCGACGAGACATACTCCTGTGCCGATCTTCAAGGTCTTCGTCGCCACCGCCGCCGCGGTCAAGGTGACGAAAGGATCCATCGCGTCATAATATTTTTTGGGAAGCTCGCCGCCTTGCGGGAACGGGGTCGCCCGCGAGCTCGGGATGTGCGAGTGCTCGGGCGCCCAGATCGATTCAAAGCCGCGACCCTCTAGCGCCCGGCCTAGCTCGGCCGGACCCATCGAATAATCGGTAAAGAACATCGCCGCGCCGAAATCCATCACCTTCCCCCAAAAAGCGCCGGCGCCGGCGCCGCCGTTCCGATCTAGGCGAGGCGCACCCTTACCGCCTCGGGCCCCTTGCGGCCCTCGGCGATGTCGACCAGCACCCGCTGACCCTCATTGAGGGTGCCGATGCCGGAGCGCTCGAGCACCGAGGCGTGGACAAAGGCGTCCTTGCCGCCGCCCTCGCGAACGATAAAGCCAAAGCCCTTTTGGGCGTTGAACCACTTCACCGTGCCCGCCTCCTCCACCGCAACCTCGGAGGTTTCATAAGACGGCCGGCCGGCGGCCGGGAACCCCGAACGTCGCGCAGCCGCCGGTGTCGCCGTGCTGCTGTCGACGCTAAGGACCTCGGTGACCTGCGGTCCCTTCTGCCCTGGCGAGACCCTAATCTCGAGGGTTTCGCCAGGCTGGACCGCGGTGATCCCGTTCCGCTCGAGGACGCTGGCATGGAGAAAGGCGTCGCCCGAACCGTCGGACAGCTCGACGAACCCGAATCCCCTTTCGGGCTTGAACCATTTGACGACGGCGCGGACCGGCGGTCCGGAGGGCGCCGCATCGAACCGGGGCGGACTGAAGCGTGGCGAGCTGCCGAACTCGCGCAAGTGCGGATCGTAACTATCATCGTCGAAGTCGCGGCGGCGCGGCTGACGGAAGTTCCTGTCTCTGATCAAGTCGGTTTCCTGTCGAGTCGAAACGCGGCCCGATTGAGACCGCGGAACTCGATTGTTCCAAAAAATCGCCCGAGACGCGAGTGCTTAATTTAAGCAAATGACGTGGGCCGTCCGAGATGGTCCACGGGACGCACCCGACGCCGTCACAGGTCCAAAAAGCGGGCGCGTCGGTGCCCTTCCGTGGGCGCTGGCGTAGCGAATTTGCCAGCCATCGTAACGCCGAAATCCGACGGCCTCGAGCGAGAGCGCGGGTTCCGGCTATGGGAGCATGCTGAGTCAATCTCGGTTGCGGTACTCCCGCAGCTCTGCGTGCCTCGCCGCTCAGTCGCACCCGCCGACCGGCGGGTTGACCGCGCAATGCAAAGCACATCGCTGCTTCGGCGCACAGCGCCAGGAAACCGATTTGGTGCTGCTCGGGAAATAGCAAACGCCCTGACAGTCGGTGTCGGCCCCGAACGCACGAGTGAGTTGGCTGACGACCCCCAGCGCCTGATCGTATTTCTGGATGCGCGTTTCGACCCGGCCGATGTCGGGTTGCTCAGCGGTGATACGCCCACCCGCCTGCTCGGCGACGGCAGGGCCGCCGATCAGAAACGCAGCGGCAATCATCGCCAGTAGAGCCGAGGAACGCATTTCTATCTTCGATCAGTATGGGGCGACCGGGCCTCGCGGCTAAAGACCGTAGTCTTAAGGTCGATCCACGGACAATCGGCAACGGCATTGTTTAGTTGTGGTGCTGCAGGGCTGGCGAGCCCGGCGAGCGGGTTGCCAGTCCCAAACCACGGCGTACAATCATCCTGAAATCGATCGGCGGTTCTCCCGTGGAGGTCATGGCATGATTACAAAATTTGACAGTCTGTTCGCCGGGCACGTCGATATCGAAAATTTGGGCTATGGCGGCATCCCGGTGAACGATCGGCGCTATCCCAACGAGCATCTCGCCACCGTCTTCGACAAGGCGCAGGCGATGGCACAGCTGATGGATCGCTTGGGCTACCACACTTTCTGGATGGCCGAGCATCATTTTCAGCACGAGGGCTACGAATGTATCCCCAACGTGCTGATGATGGCGCTGCATCTGGCGCACCTGACTCGACGGTTACGGATCGGCTGCGGCTTCAACATCACCCCGATGTGGCATCCGCTGAGGCTGGCCGAGGATTACGCCACTGCCGACATTCTGAGCGGCGGACGCATCACTTTCGGCGTCGGGCGCGGTTATCACACCCGCGAGGTCGAGACCTTCGGCTCGCCGCTGCTCGACCAGCCGGCCAATCGCGAACTCTTCGAAGAACAGGTCGACATCATCTTCAAGGCGTTCAACAACGAGACGTTCTCGCACAAGGGAAAGCATTACACCCTCCCGCCGCAGGTGCCTTATCGCGGCTACACCCTCGAAGAGCTGACCGTCGTGCCGCGGCCGTTGCGGCTGCCGGTGGAATGCTGGCAACCGGTTCAGGGCGGGACCGAGCGGGCGCTCGATTTCATGGCCAAGCACGGCATTCAAGGCCTGATCGGCGGCGGCTCGGCCGAGGGCGGAGCGATGCACAAGGTGGTGCTCGACTGGCAGCAGGCGCATGCCCGCATCGGCAAGCGCCTCGAACTGGGCGAGCGGCTGTGTTTTGGCTTCCACTTCTACATTGCCGACAACCGGGAGCAGGGCATCCGCGAGGCCGGGAAATATTACGAAGAAAACATGAAGATGTTTGGCGAGCTGCGGCTGGTGCGCGCGCTCAGCGATGAGCAGATCGAGATCATGCGCGATCCAAAGCGGGCGCCCCACGCCAAGCTTCCGCGGATCGAGGACGCGATCGCCGCCGGCGGCGTGCTGTGCGGGTCGCCGGAGCAGATCATCGAGCATTTGAAGGCGCTCGAACGGCGCTATCCGGGGCTCGACCGGGTATCCGTCAGCCTCAGCGTCGGCGTACCGAAAGCCGTCGCCCTCGAACAGCTCGAGCGCTTTGGCAAGGAGGTCATGCCCGCCTTCGCCCAGGCAAAGACACCGGAGCTGGTACCGGCTCAATAACACTGGCGGACCGCAATCAGCGGCCGGGAAACAGCCGGCCGCCGGTCGTGGGACGGGGAACCCGGGTCGTCGAGGGCAGGCTGAGCGGCAGTCCCGCTATCGAACGGATTGCAAGATAGGCGAAGGCCTGGGCTTCGAGCGCATCGCCATTCCAGCCGACCGCTTCGACCGGTCGCACGGATGCGCCGAGCCGGCGGGCGAGCGCTGCGATAAGTGTCGGGTTGTGTCGCCCACCGCCGCAGACCAGCCACTCGCGGGCCGGGGCCGGGAAATGCCTGCAACCCGCCACGACGGCGGCGGCCGTCATCTCGGTAAGCGTGGCGGCGCCGTCTTCCAACGAAAGATCCTCGGGCATGGCATCGCGAAAATCGTCGCGGTCGAGGGATTTTGGTGGATTACGCGTGAAGAAAGGCCGATCGAGAAAGCGCGCGACATGCGCTTCCGAGGCGCGTCCGGCGCCGGCGAGCGCGCCATCGATATCGGCCCTAGCGCCGGTATGCCGCCGCACCCAGTCGTCGATCAGCGCATTGCCGGGGCCGGTGTCGAAAGCGAGGATGTCTGCCGCCCCGCCGATCCGCCCGCTGCCGATCCCCCCGGGCCCGATCCAGGTCACATTGGCGACGCCGCCCAGATTGAGCACCGCGAGCGGCTTTGGCAGCGCTGCGGCGAGAGCGGCGTGGAACAGAGGCGCCAGCGGCGCGCCCTCGCCGCCGGCTGCGACATCGGCCGAGCGAAAATCAGCGACGACGTCGATCCGGAGCCGCCGCGCCAGTTGAGCGCCGGCCCCGAGCTGCCAGGTGCGCTGCTCGGCCGGGCGATGCAGGATCGTGTGGCCGTGCAGCCCGACGATGTCGGCTGTTGTACCCGGATGACGCGCGAGAAACTGCTCGACCGCTTCGGCATGCAATCCGGTGAGCTCGGCTTCGACCTCGCCGACCGGGCCAACGCCGCCGAGTACCGACCGCAGCCTTTCACGAAATAGATCCGGATAGGGGATCGTCAGCGCCGGACCGGTGATCACCCGCTCGCGGCCATCTGTTTCGATCATCGCGACATCGATCCCGTCGAGCGAGGTGCCGCTCATCAGCCCGATTGCGCGCCGCACCCCCTCCCTTTCCTCCCCCGCACGCGGGGGAGGGTCGGGGTCGGGGCGGGAGTGTTGTGGTTCGGGGGGCGTGCCTGTGTTAGATGGGCGCGCCATGTCAAAACCCAGTTCCGCCTTTCTCGCGACCGCGCTCGAACGCGGTTTTGTCCATCAATGCACCGATCTCGGCGCGCTCGATGACCGCATGCGAGCCGGCCGCGTCACAGCCTATGTCGGCTACGACTGTACCGCCGACAGTCTGCATGTCGGCAGCCTGTTGTCGATCATGCTGCTGCGGCTGCTGCAGAAGAACGGGCACAAGCCGATCGTGCTGATGGGCGGCGGCACGACGCGGATCGGCGACCCCTCGTTCCGGGATGCGGCGCGGCCATTACTCGACGATGCCGAGATTGCCCGCAACATGGCGGGAATCCGCACGGTCTTTACCAAATTTATCGATTTTGGCGACGGTCCGACCGACGCCCTCATGGTCAACAACGCCGATTGGCTCGACGAATTGCACTACATCCCGCTGTTGCGCGACGTCGGCCGCCATTTCTCGGTCAACCGCATGCTGACCCAGGACAGCGTGCGATTGCGGCTCGAACGCGAGCAGCCGCTGAGCTTTCTCGAATTCAACTACCCGATCCTGCAGGCCTACGATTTCGTCGAGCTGGCCAGGCGCTTCAATTGCGAGGTGCAGATCGGCGGCTCCGACCAATGGGGCAATATCGTCGGCGGGGTCGAGCTGGGCCGGCGCATGGATGCGCGCACCCTGTTCGGGCTTACGACGCCGCTGCTGACGAGCGCATCGGGCGACAAGATGGGCAAGACCGCGCAGGGGGCGGTGTGGCTCAATCCCGGGCGGCTGTCGCCATACGGATACTGGCAGTTCTGGCGCAATACCGAGGATGCCGATGTCGGCCGCTTTTTGCGTCTGTTCACCGAATTGCCGATCGACGAGATCGCCCGGCTTGAAGCCCTCGGCGGCGCCGAGATCAACGAGGCGAAGAAGATCCTGGCCACGGAGGCGACGGCATTGTGTCACGGCCGCCAGGCGGCCGATGCTGCGGCGCAAACCGCAAGCGAGGTCTTCGAAGGCGGCGGCAGCGGCGCCGACCTGCCGCAGACCGCGGTGCCGCGCGACCTGCTAGAACGCGGGGTCACTGCCGTCGAATTGTTCAGTCGCGCCGGGCTCGCCGCCTCAAACAGCGAGGCGAGGCGGCTGATCCGCGGCGGCGGCGCGCGCATCAACGACACCACCGTCGATGACGAAACCCGCATCGTCCGGCTCGCCGATCTCGGCCCCCAGGGCGTGCTGAAGCTCAGCGCCGGCCGCAAGCGCCATACCCTTGTTCGCGCGGTCTGACGAACACTCCCAGCTCCAGCCCATAACGGCGTCGCGCTATCCTGTCACGCGGCCCGGGACTAGCCCGGTGGCGGCTTCTTTTCTTCGTGCTGCGGCGCGGGGCGATGCGGTGCAGGGGCTGGATGCGGCGCTGGTCGGGCGGCCTCAGCGTGGACCGGTGCCGGATGTCCCGGGCGAGCGACGACAGGGTGGACCGGCGCCGGGTGGACCTGCGGGGCGACATGCGCCTGTGGGACAAACCCCTGGGCTGCCGGAGTCCGTGCTGCGTGTCTTGCCGCTACTTCACCCGGACTGACCGGATGGCCCGCTTCGGCGGGGGTCCGAAGCGCCGGAGACGCCCCGAGCGATGCCGGAGCCACGCCATGCTGACCGGCGGTCGCGGGTCTCGGCGCCTCCGGTACGTGCTGCCCTGGGATCGCGAGCCCAGATGCAACTCCCGCGTGCTCCGCGGCCGGTCCGCGCAGGGCTGGGTTGGCAGGTCCAGGCGCAACGCCGGCGCGCATGGGCGCTACGGCATTATGTGCCGGGACGACGCCCGGGCCGCTAAACACACCCGGCCGGGTCGTCGCGGCGATCGGCGGATGTCCCTGGTTGACCGAGGCCAACAGCGCGTGATTGGTGCTTGCCGCTTGTTGGTGCGCCAGCTGCGTTTGCGTGGGCGGCAAACGCTGCGCTCGCGCGAGAGCCTGCTCTTGCGTCGGCTGGGCCACAGTCCCACCATTGCCGCCATTATAGCTCACGTTGTTGACGGTTGTGTTGTTCACCACCGTGCGGTTGTATACATTGGTGATTTGCGTATTACTGATATTGTTGACAGCACGGTTGTAATTGAACGCGCCGTTATTCCAGTAGCCGCCCTGGTAGCCGACGCCACCATAGCCGAAGCCATAGTTGATGCCCCCGTAAAATCCGACATGGGGTCCCCAGTAGCCTTGGTTGAACGCGTAGACGCCATTGTTCCAACCCCAATAGCCGGGAGTCCAGAGCAGGCCTACGGCCGGGGGCTGTACCCAGGTGCCCGGCACCCAGAAATACCCGTACGGTCCATATGCCCAGTAGCCGGGCGTCCAGATATAGCCAGGCGCCGGGACCGGTGGCTGCACATAAAATGGAAGCAGCGGCGGCGCGATCGTGATGCTAAGCCCGATCCCCACCTGTGCGAGGGAAGCGGCCGCCGCCAACACAAGACCCAGCGCTAGCAGTAGAGGAACGACGAAGCGGTAGAGGTGCATGTCGAGGCCTCGTGGTAGATGGGGGCACGGACCAAGCCCGCGCCCCCGAATGACAGTTATCAGCCGTCAGTTTGGATTCCCTCCCCGCCTGCGTGGGAGCGGCGCATGACTGTTCGAAACCCAAAAACAGATTTCTACGACGGCATCGGGCCCATGAAGTCGCGCTTGCCGATCTCGGTGCCGAGCGAGCGCAGGATGTTGTAGGCCGTCGTCGTGTGGAAATAAAAATTCGGCATCGCCAAGTGATAGAGATAGACCTGTGCACGAAAATGGCGCGGCTGGCCGCCTTGAACGATTGTTACCTGCGAATCTTCCTTGCCGTCGAGCTGGTCGGGACGCAGGCCTTTCAAGAAATCGATGGTCTTGTCGAGCCGCGACTGCATCTCGGCCCAGCTGTTGTCGATCGCCGGCAGCTGCGGTACCTCGACGCCGGCGGCGCGCCCGGCTCCGAACGCATGCTCGCTCGCTTGGCGGACTTGGCGGGCCAAGGTGAACATGTCGGGGTACAGCCGCAAATTCAGCACGGTGGCCTCATCCCATTTCTTCTCGGTCGCGTGCTTCTGGGCCTTGTCGAGCGTTCCTTTCAAGCCGGTGAGCAGCTGCAGAAACACCGGCACCGATGCGTGATACATGCTGATGGCCATGTCGCGGTCCTTCTCGGGTTGGTAAAGGTGAAGTCCGCAGCATCTTAACTGCGCTTGGGATCGGCGTGAAGGCGCGATCGGTCAGTCCGTACCGCGGAGTCCTCGACGGTGACGCCGCAGGGATTTAGTCTCTGGCGGTCAAAGCGAGAGGGGGTGCCGCGCGTGGCCAGAGAACGGCGTCTCGGAGCGCGTCAGGTCGAGGAGATCTTTCTCGCCTTTGCCGAGGCTATGCGCGAATTGCCGCCCGACATCGAGGCCGGCTGGCTCGACGCCCAGGGCGATCTCAGGCTGGCGCCCGACATCGCCCGGAAATTGCGCACGGCGCGCCGCGTGCGCCAGCTGCTGCAGGAGTTGCGTCAGCACGACAGCGACGACGACGGGTCCGAGGGCGGAGGCGCCCGCTAACGTCCGTCCGGGCCGGCGACTATCCGGTGATTGTGCAGCCGGCCGATCTCGGTCTGCGATAGGCCAAGCACCTCAGCGAGGATGAGGTCCGTGTGTTCTCCAAGACGGGGCGCCGGACGCGGCGGGAGGCGTGGTGCAGCCGCAAAGTCGAGCGGCAGCCCCGGCGTAAGGTAAGGCCCGATCCCGGCCTGATCGACCTCGGCAAAGAGCGGGTTGGACGCCGAGCAGCGCGGGTCGTCCTGCACCAGCTGAAGAAAGTCCTGGAACTGCCCCCACAGAACCCCGGTTCCGGCAAAGGCTTGGCGGATCTCGTCGAGGCTGCGACCCGCGCACCATCGCCCGAGCAAGGCGGCGATCATGTCGCGCGCCTCGTAGCGCCCGGCTTCGGTGTCGAGATCGACCTCCATCATCCTTCCGACCATCGCCAGCCGCTCGGCCAGCCCGGTCGCCTGACCCAACACGCGCCATTGCCGCGGGGTCAGCGCGATGATCATCACCCGCCGCCCGTCTGCGGTGGCAAAATCGCGGCCAAAGCTGCCGTAAAGATCGTTGCCGATCGCCGGCCTTGCATGCCCGTTGACCTGGACGTCGCCGATATAGCCGAGGTTGCCGACGGTCGCGAGCATCACGTCCGACAATGCTGCCACCACCTCCTGCCCCTCGCCGGTGTGGGTGCGATGCCGCTCCGCCGCCAGCAGGCCGGTCGCGAGATAGAGCCCGGCGGCGATGTCCCAGGCCGGCAGCACGTGGTTGACCGGCATGCCGCCACCCGCTCCGGTGACCAGCGGAAACCCGCTCGCCGCGTTGACCGTGTAGTCGACGGCGGCCGAGCCGTCGCGGTTGCCCACCAGGCGCAGCACGATCACATCGGCCCGCCCGGCCTTGAGGCTGGCAAAATCGAGACCGCGCAATGGTGGCAGATTGCTCAGCAGGATGCCGGCGCCGGGGCCGGGCGCGGTAACCAGGGCGCGGGCAAGCTCGCGGCCCTCGGGCTTGTCTAGCGCCAAGGCCAGCGAGCGCTTGGCCTTGTTGAGCCCGGCCCAATAAAGGCTCGCACCATCCTTAGTCACCGGCCAGCGGCGAAAATCGATGCCGCCGCCGATCGGATCGATGCGGATCACGTCGGCGCCCATCTGCGCCATCGTCATGCCGCCCAGCGGAGCGGCGACAAAAGCCGAGACCTCGACAATGCGCAGGTCGTGAAGCAGCCGGTTCATGCCCCATCCTGTCGAGGCACGGGCGGCCCGGCAAGGCGTAACGGCGCAACGGTGAATTCCCGTAGAACCGGGAAAATGACCGGGAACTTTGTCGATTTTCGCCCCGGCCGACCCATTCGACCACCAAACCCGCTCGCTAAATCACGCCGTTACCAGCAAATTCCCGTCGCCGAGTAACCGGGAAATTTTTCGGCCTAACCGGGAATTATTTTGCCCGAACCGGGAATTGACGGGAATTGGCGCAGCGAGGACAGGCAAGCGCCACCGCCACAGGACATCTGATCAATCTCGTGCCAAGCCAATCCGCTACCTCCTCGTCGAAATGCTCGTGAAATCGCCAGCTCGGACCCGGCGGGCATCGTAACGCAGGATTGTGGCGAGAACGCCGTTGGTCCGGGCGGCCGAACTCGGGAGTGTCGCGGCTCTGCCGGAGGCGTGTCGGCATGTTCCGCGCGTTTCCGGCGTCCGGCAACACCCTTGCGCCAGGTTTCCCCAGCGAGAACAATGAGCCGTGCACCGATAAAATCGCGGTCAGCCGCCAAGGAGAGAGCGCCATGGACCTCGGATTGCAAGGCAAGCATGCGATCGTGACCGGCGGCAGCCGGGGCATCGGCAAAGCCATTGCGCGGGAATTGGCTCGCGAAGGGGTCGATGTGGCGATCGTGGCGCGCAACCAGGGGGATCTGGAGGCGACGGCGCGAGAGCTGGCGAGCGCGACGAACCGGCGCATCGTTCCCCTCGCAGCCGACGTCACCAGCAAGGAACAGGTGGACCATATGGTCGCCGAGGCGGCGCGGCAACTCGGCGGCCTACACATCCTGGTCAACAGCGGGTCCGCGCCGGGGGGCTCGGCCACCGCGACCGGCCCGATCGAAACCGTCATCGACGAGGATTTGATAGAGGATTTCAACGTGAAATATGTCGGCGCGCTGCGCTGTTCGCGCGCGGTCATCCCGTTCATGAAGACGGCGGGCTGGGGCCGCATCATCAACATCAGCGGGGGCAACGCCCGCAACGCCGGCAATCTCAGCGGCGGCGCCCGCAATGCCGGCCTGGTGCACATGACAAAAACGCTGGCGGTCCAACTGGGCCGTCATGGGATCACGGTCAATTGCATCCATCCCGGCACGACCCGCACCGAGCGCACGCCGAGCCTGCTCGCCGCCCGCGCCACCCAACTGGGCGTATCCCCGGAAGAGGCGGAGCGGCAGGACTTTGCTCCGGACTCGCCGCGCGGCAATGCCATCTGCCGCATGGTGGACGCCTCGGAGGTCGGGTTCGTCGCGGTCTTCCTAGCCTCGGAAAAGGCCTGGGCGGTCTCCGGCGAGTTGGTGGCGGCAGGCGGCGGGGCCGGGCGGTCGGTTTATTACTAAGCAGCGATTCGAACGCGGACCCATTGACGTAGGATGTGTTATCCGAAGCGAAACTCACCATTCCTCGAAACACCGGGATGATGGGCTTCGCGATGCTCAGCTTATCCTACGACTACGACGACTACGACCGATCACCTTAACTCCGCAAAGGTCACGGCCAGCCAAAGCTCGAATGCAGCATCACGACGCCGGTCACGGCGAGCGCGCCGGCAAACACACGGCTCAGACTGTCGGCCGCGATCCGTTGCGCAAGTTGTGCGCCAAACCACGCAGCGACGGCCTGCGCCGGCGCGATGCAAGCCCACATCGGCAAATTGATAGAGCCTAGGTCCCCGCCGTGCTCGGGCGCCGCCGCTGCGAATGCAGCAATGAGGGTTGCCGGCACGCTGACGACCACACCAACAGCAGCGGCTCGTCCGATGCTCTTGTGCATCGGCAGGCCGGTGAGAGCCATCACCATGTTGGTCATGATGCCGCCGCCAACACCGGCGAGGCCGGAGACGAGGCCAATGCCCAAACCGGCGATGTGCCGGAAGTTGCCGTTCGGCGGCTCGGCCATCAGCGGTCGGAACCGGCCCGGCGCCGCGAACCGGATCGCGGCTATCAGTGTGAAGAGCGCGAAAACGCCGGTCATAAGACCGCCACGGAGATGGGGCGCGGCAAGCTGCGCGGTCACGACGCCGACGGCGATGGCCGGACCCCATTCACGGAGGAAGGCGAAATCGGTGTTGCCGGCGCGCCAGTGGCCGATCGTCGAGGCGACAGCGGCGGGCAGGATCGCAGCAAGCGAGGTTGCAATAGCGACGTGTGCCGCCTCATTGGCCGAAAACCCGCTCGCTAGAAGGCCATAATAGGTCACCGGGACGACCACGATGCCGCCGCCGATGCCGACCAGACCAGCGAGTAATCCAGCGCCGGCTCCGGACACGAGGCCGAGGCAGATCAGCGAAAAGGCATGCATTAACGATCTCCCCGTTTCAGCCGCTGCTCGTTAGGTTAGAGGCGATCGTTTCATGCGAATGTGAACCTGGTCACTTCCCCAAAAATTTCACTTAATGCCCGGCAATCTTGTTTGCTGAGGCGCAGACTTGGATTGTGCGGCTCGACAACCCCGATCTAGCGCGGCTCCGACTGCTGTGCCGCGTCGTCTTTGATCTGGGCGGCCTCAGCCATGGGGCTTTAGCAGAGCAGCCTTAGCAAGGAAGGGCGCTTAAAGCGCAACGGCATCCGGCTCGTGGGACCGAACGAGGGAGGCAGAACCGGGACGAGTTGCCCGAGACGGCTCGCCTTTACGCTCGCTCATCACCGCCCCGCATCCTAGCGGGTCGGTGATGGGAGTACTTTTTAATTTATCGCTTCTAGCCACACCCCGATCACATTACGTCAGGTCCAGGGTAAGGCGGCCAGAGCGGCACAGAGATCTGGTGCACATGACGAGGACGCTGGCGGCCGACGGTCTGGCTGGCAAAAACATTCAGGTCGTAGGATGGGTTAACCGAAGGGAAACCCATCGTTCCTCGAAACACTGGGAGGATGGGCTTCGCGATGTTCGGCCCATCCTACGCGCTGCAAACCAGCCCGGTGGCGCCGAGATTGGTGGAAGGAGGTGCCAGAGGCAACCGGTTGACGCGGAATGCGCTACGCTGCTCCGCCCTACGCTTGCTTTTTTATGCACCGGAGGGCGATCTCTAAATCCACTACGGGACTATCACAATCGTCCCTCTTTCAGGCAATGCGCCTTTACGTCAACCATCAGAAGAGGAATATACTCGTTTATCCGTCTATCCACAAACTTAGTGGGAACTTCGAATTCTCCGAGCACAACGCCTTGCACGTGTGTAGGCCGTGGAGGATTTCTTGATTCCGAAGCGGCTAGGATCTTGCCGTCATGACTGTGAGCGATGTGTACGATCTTTGCCATTTGTATTGCCTCATGCTGTATGTGACCAGATTTCTTATCCGATCTTGGTCACATCACCGGGTTGTGTGGGAGCGTCAACGTCACGAAACAATCCAGCTTGTCGCTAGTGTTGTTTTGTACAGTAAAATTCAAAGATCTCTCTCCTACGGAAGTCGACGATACCGACACGCTTTCAAGCATGACATTTCCGTTAGCACTAGTAGGTATCAACGTCAGAACTCAGATACTCCCAGTCGATCGGCCAACTCCAAAATGTAGGGCCAGGGGGTATAGTAGACAAGACGCTATCGAAGACATCCACTTGCATGGTCGTCATAGTATTCTCCATTCCATGTTTAGAACTGTGCTAGACGGAGCGGACCAAGTTTAACTCATGTTTTGTCTCCTTTGATTTCCATGGAAATGAATTTGGCTTCTGGTCGCCGAGGGCGCTATTAGCTCCCCCAAATTATCGTGGTTCGAGGTCCCCGACGGCGTTGACCGTCAAACCGGCTGTGGCGGCCAGAAGTAGTCGCCGGCATAGGCCGCGTGGATGCTCAGCAAGCAAACACCCATGGCGACCGCAAACAACAGTGCTGTAAGCCTGCGCGTAATCATCGTCATTCTCCTTGCTTGATCTAAGATCCCCGGCTTCTCAGTGCTGTGGTTCGGGGATCAAAGTAATGCGGGAAGTTTGCGCGCTCGTCACATCAAACGTTGCTAAATTTTGCTAAAGGATCATGCTTGGCGCTAATCCTTGCGGGTCAGGCGCACACAGGAGCAGGATTTCCGATAACCGGAGGGGCAAAAGTGCCGGAGAACCAGCGCATGCACCAGTTCGGCCCCGGGGAGGTTTTTCTGTGCGAAGGCTTTCGGCTCGATCGCCTCGGCCTCTTTCGGCTCGATTCCGTCGGCGCCGCATCTCCGGTTGCACTGGGCTCGCGGGCGCTCGATCTCGCCCGGTTGCTGGTCGAACGGCACGGAGAGCTGGTCTCGAAAGACGAGATCATGGAGACCGTGTGGCCCGGGACGGTGGTCGAGGACAACAACCTGACAGTCCAGATCTCGACCCTCCGCCGGGTTTTCGATCAGGCGCGAGCGGAAGGCAGCTGCATCCAGACGGTTGCGGGACGCGGCTATCGTTTCGTCGCGGCGGTGACCCGGGTCGCGGCCGAGGCGACCGCCACCCGCCGGCTCGCCGCTATCCTTGCCGCCGATGTGGTGGGCTATTCACGCCTGATGGAAGCCGATGAAAACGGGACTCTCGAACGGCTCAAGGCGATCCGGGCCGAATTGACCGATCCGAGGATCGCCGAACGGCATGGCCGGATCGTCAAGACGACGGGCGATGGCATGCTGGTCGAGTTCGGCAGCGTGGTCGATGCGCTCCGTTGTGCAACCGAAGTGCAGGGGCGCATGGCCGAACTGAATGCGGCAGTGTCGGTCGATCCCCGGATCGAGCTGCGGATCGGCATTCACCAGGGCGACATCGTCGTCGAGGACGGAGATATCTTAGGTGACGGCGTGAATGTGGCATCCCGGCTCGAAGGCTTGGCCGAGCCCGGCGGCATCTGTGTTTCCGCGCGCGTGCAGGAGGATTGTACGGGCAAGATCGATCTCGCCTTCGAGGATATGGGCGAGCAGGCTCTCAAGAATATTGTCCGTCCGCTCCGGGTGTACCGGGTCCGGTCGGACGGCCCCCTCCCTAGCCCTCCCCCGCGTGCGGGGGAGGGAAGGGTGGGGGGCGCAGCGCCGGCACTGCTGCTGCCTGACAAGCCGTCGATCGCGGTGCTGCCCTTCGCCAATATGAGCGGTGACCCGGAGCAGGAATATTTCGCCGACGGCATGGTCGAGGAAATCATCACCGCGCTCTCGCGTATCCGCTGGCTCTTCGTCATCGCCCGCAATTCGACCTTCACCTACAAAGGCCGCGCCGTCGACGTGAAGCAGGTCGGGCGCGAGTTGGGCGTCCGCTACGTCCTCGAAGGCTCGGTGCGCAAAGCCGGCGGCCGCGTGCGCATTACCGCGCAGCTGATCGATGCGCTCACCGGCACGCATCTCTGGGCCGACCATTTCGACGGCTCTCTCGAAGACGTCTTCGATCTTCAGGACAAGGTGGCGGTCAGTGTTGCCGGCGTCATCGAGCCGGCGTTGCAAACGGCGGAGATGCGCCGCTCCGCCGCGCGGCCGACGACTGACCTCGGCGCTTACGACCTCTACTTGCGCGCGCTTGCGATCGCCTATCCGTCAACGCGAGAGCGGATTTTTGAGGCGCTGGAATTGTTCGAGCAGGCGATCGCGATCGACCGGCACTACGGGCCAGCACTTTTGTGGGCGGCCATTTGCCACACGCGGCTTGTCAGAGACGGCTGGGCCGAGCAGCCGGAAACGTCCCGCCGCAAGGCTATCGACCTCGCTCGGCAGGCGCTCCAAGTGGCGGAGAACGACCCGGGCATCCTCGCCAATGCCGCCCTGGTGCTGGGACATTTCGGCGAGGACATCGGTGCCATGATCGCGCTGGTCGACCGTGCGCTCACCCTCAACCCGAGCTTCGCCCGCGGCTGGTATGCGAGCGGCCTTCTCATGATATTTGCAGGTGACCTCGATCGCGCGATCGAGCACGTCGAGACCTCGCTGCGCCTGAGCCCGCGCGAGCGTATGGGTCAGCCGCTATGGGTGCTGGGCCAAGCCTATTTCTTCAAGCGGCAGTTTGACGACGCGGCGGCGAACCTGCTCCTGTCCATTCAAGACGAGCCGGGCTATCCCTACTCGTACCGCACTCTCGCCGCGTGCTACGCGCATATGGGCCGGCTCGACGAAGCTCGGGAGATCGTCGCTCAGCTGCGGGCAATTACCCGCTTGGTCGAGCCAAGCCATCTGCCTTGGCGCAACCCCGAGCATCGCGAGCTGTTACTGTCGGGGTTGCGCCTGGCCGCCGGCGGGGAAAGCTGAGTTCATAATACGGACTATATGGAGCACCTAGGGCTCAGGCGCATTTAGATGGTGCCGTCTCACCGCGCTCGTCGTGCCCGGCCCACGGGTCCGCGCTTTCCGCGGCCCGAGGACAGGCTCTTGTGCCGGGCATCCACGGAAATCGGCGAAGCTTGCGTCGCTTCTCGTGGATGCCCACGGAACTCGTCCGTGGGCTGAAGGCCCGCGGGACGGGCCGACCATGACGGTTTGTTTGAACCCTGTGTCTGCGTCTGAGCACTGGACTGGTGGTCAGAACGAAACGGATGATTCCGACCGTGCGTCCGCTATCGCGAGATTGCTTCGTCGCTCTGCTCCTCGCAATGACAAAGACTTACGGGCGTCATTGCGAGCGCAGCGAAGCACTCTCCGAGGCACGCGCGCCCGACGCTACCAAGCGTCAAATTGGCACCACTAGTGCTGAAAGCGGCTGACCCACAGCGATGGCAATAATATGAAGATGTCACGGATCGCATAGCTCTTTCGACCGCCGTTGCTTGCGCTTGGAGATCGACCTCCGGCCTCACCTGCCGTCTGATTTGCGGTCACCGGTATTCTTTACGGTAACGGAATGCACGGGAGGCAGCAGTTGCGATCAGCCTTGCATCAATCCGCTGTCTCCGGCCGGGGCACGGCGGGTTGGGCTGCCCTGTTCCATCAGCGCGGAGAGTGAGCGGCGCGCAACCCCGGCACGGTCCTCAAATCCATGGGTTATGACGGCGGCCGGTGGCGGCAAGCCGTCTCGAATGTTAAGACGGAACTGCTGGATCAGGATTGGGTCGGATGATGCCGGCGGTGTGGGTTGAGCGTATTTCAGGTCTCGGGCGTCGGAACTCGTTCGCTGTCGGCCGAGCCGGACGCTTTCGGGCTGGCCGAAATTACGGCGCCACACGGGGATTGAGACGGGTCGCGATCGCGCTGCCGGTCGCCGCATGCGATTACTCGCCGACGCTGGATCTGTTCGGCTCCTACTTTCCGGCCTGGATGCTGTGCGCGGCAGCCGGCATCGTCGCCACCGTCATCATCCGGCTAATCCTCGCGGTGGCCGGCATCAACGACTACGTTGTCGCTCCGATGCTGACCTACGCCGGCCTCGCGGTGTCTGCTACGCTGCTCGCCTGGCTGATCTGGTTCGGTCACTGAGGGATGGCGCCGCTCCGCAAGGCGCTCGGCGTCCTGGTCAGCCTCGTCGCGCTGGCCGGCGTCCTGGTGACCGGCGCGCTCGCAATCCGCCGGATCGACCAACGGCCGCGTACCGACGACGCCTATCTGCAGGCCGACCTCGTCCACATGGCGCCGGATGTCAGCGGCCGGATCGTCGAGCTCGACGTGCGCGACAACCAGGCAGTGCACAAGGGCGAGGTGCTGTTCCGGATCGACGCGGAGCCTTACCAATTCCGCGCCGACCAGGCGCGCGCCGCGGTTCTCGGTCTGGAGGCCAAGGTCGCCCTGACCGCTGACCAGGTCGCGGCGCAGACCTCTGGGGCGGGCGCCGCCGCGCGCGGCGTCGGCAGCGCCGAAGCACAGCGGGTGCTTGCTTCGAGCACGCTGGCGCGGTTAGAGCCTCTGCTCGGACACGGCTTTGTCACCGCACAGCAGGTCGACCAGGCGCGCACCGCGCAGCGCACGGCGCAAATCGCGCTGCAACAAGCGCAGTTGCAGGCGGACGAGGCGCGCCATGCCATCACCAACACCAAGCCCACCGAGGCGGAGCTGGAAGGCGCGCGCGCCACGCTCGCCCTTGCTGAGCGCGATCTGAACAAGACGGTCGTGCGGGCGCCTTGCGATGGCCGGATCACCGCGCTCGACATTGCCGCCGGGGAGTTCGCGGCCGTCGGCGTCCCGCTGTTCACGATCATCGATACCGAGCACTGGTATGCGATCGGCAATTTTCGCGAGACCGACCTCGCGGGAATGAGGCCGGGGCAGCGGGCGACCGTCTACGTGATGGCGCAACCCCGCCGTCCGCTGCGCGGCGAGATCGACAGCCTCGGCTGGGGCGTGGCGTCGGATGTGAGCGCCACGTTCGGCGGCCTCCCGCATGTCGAGCGCACGCTCAACTGGGTGCGGATCGCCGCCCGCTTTCCGGTCCGCATCCTGCTCGACGCGCCGCCCGACAATCTGATGCGCTTTGGCGCCTCAGCGGTGATCGTGATCGAAAAATGAATGCGCCGGCCGCGAGTCGAGGCCGGGCGCCGGAGGTCGACGAGGGTGACGCGCGCGACCTCGCTGCAGTGCTGCGCCGCGAGCTGCGTCCAACCCCCGGCCGGCTCGCCGATTCGGTGCGCGTGGTCGTCGTGGTGTTGACCGTCGTAGCGATCTCGGAGACGTTCCGTATCCCCGACATTGCCCTCTCCGGCTTCATTGTTCTGTTCCTATCGGGTCGCGAAGCGGCCTCGACGGTGCGGACGGCGCTGATCTCGGGCATCGCTGTTGTGCTGGCGATTTTCGCGACGATCGCGGTCTTCATGCTCAGCCTGTCGGAGCCGGCGCTGCGTATCCCGCTGATGGCTGTGCTGACCTTTGCCACGATGTTCCTCACGCGAACCTCGCCGCTCGGGCCGGTGTTTTTCGTCGCGGGCTTCATCGTTGCCTACGGCCTGACGTTGGGCGACCAGGTGCTCGGCCTTGCGCTGCAGCCCGCGGTCGTTGGCAACTCACCACTATTCGAGTTGCCGGAGATATTCTTCGTCCCGCCGGCGGACGCGCTGGTGCGTTTCCTGCTATGGCTGAGCCTGGCTGTAGTCGTGCCCGTGGCGCTGGTGATTGCCGCTAACCTGCTGACCGGGCGAGACCCGGCACTCCTTCTCCGCCGCGCGCTGGGCGAGCGGTTGGCGACGGCGGCGCGCTTTTGCGCCGGCGAAACCGGAGCGGAACGCCGGCTCGAAGCCCAAGCCTTCGAAGGTGCGGCGGGGTTGCGCAAGCTGCACGATCTCGCCGGTCTGCTGCGCGGCGGCCGAAGCCGCCTAGCCTGGGGCGCGTCGCTGATCGACGACATCGGCAGGCTCGGCCTGCTGCTGCTCGCCTGGCTTCGCGTCGAGGGCAACGGTCGCAATGCGCTTCGCCCGGCGGCTGGCGCCTGTCGCCAGGCTCAACGCGCAATCGAAGACGGGGAAGCCCCAAGCGCCGAACCGGTTGCGATCGCCGCGACCGGCGCCGCCCGGCCGCTGGCCGATGCGATCTCGCGCACATTGCGGGTGATCCGGGAAACACTGGCTGGAACTTCGGCAGGGCAGGAAACACACCACGCGGCGGAGGCGCCGCCGCGGCTGCTCGCGCCCGACGCGTTCAGCAACCCGGAGTATGGCCGCTTCGCCCTCAAGGTCACGCTGGCGGTGATGATCTGCTATTTCGTCATGAACATGACCGATTGGCCGGGTATCCATACCTGTGTGATTACCGCCTTTTTCGTCGCGCTGGGCACCGTCGGCGAGACACTGCACAAAGCGACATTGCGCTTTGTCGGCTGCCTGATCGGCGCGGGGCTCGGGCTCGGCGCGATCCTGTTGCTGATGCCTTACATGACCGATCTTGGCGATTTGTTCCTGCTGCTGGCGCCGGTGACCTTGCTCTCCGCTTGGGTTACTTACGGCAGCGAGCGTATCTCCTATGCCGGCCTGCAGATCGGCCTCGCCTTTTATCTTGTCGTGCTGCAGGGCTATGGCCAGACGATCGACATGTATACGGCAAGGGACCGCACCATCGGCATCCTGTTCGGCAATATCGTGGTCTTCGTAATATTCACGACGATTTGGCCGGTGAGCGTGGCCAATGTGGTGCACACGAACCTCGCTCACGCATTGGAGCAACTAGCGGCGCTGGTGGGATTGGGTGCTCGCGCCGATGGCGAGGTTTCGCAGGCCGCTCGGTCCGCGGCCGACATGGCGTTCGGGCAGGCTATCGGTCAGGCCCGCGCGGTCCTGGTCACGGATCGGTTCGAAACGAGCGAGGTGCGGCGCGCCGTCGCGAGGCGGCGGATCGACGCGACTGTGGTAGAGCAGGTGGGTTGGCTGTTCATCCCCGTCTCGGCGGTTCTCGACCTGAGCGCAGATCTGGATTGGCGCGAACTGCCGGATGCGACGCGCGACGCGATCTGCACGCATCACAGGGCGCTCGCAGCATGGTTCCAGGCGGCAGCGTCATGGGTGCGCAGCGGCGTGGGAGCGGGCGAGGTGGTGGGCGGCCTACCGGAACCGCCGGCCCTATCCGGCCCGGGTGATCACCTCACGGCACTCGCCACATGGTATGACCTGCTGCACCAGGACATCCGCAGAATTCTCGATGAGGTTGGTCCGCAACCGCAGCCGGTGACCTCGCCGGCGGTCGGTGGTGCATTGCATGCCGCCGGCTAGGTTCCGACGCATTGCCCTTGTCGCATGCGCGTTGTTCGGCGCCTGCAACGACACGCGCGACTTGGCACCGGCTTCGCCCAACACCCCGTGGCAATTCGAGCCGTCCAAGGAAGCGCCGGCAGCCGCCCCTGCACCCGGCACCGTCGGGGCTCGGCGGTTCGCGGTGCCTGAGAACACGACAGTCCAGTTGCCGACACCCGCTGACATCGACCCCAACCATATGTATTCGCTCGTCGAGATGATCGATATCGCTCAGCGCCGCAACCCGACGACGCGTGTCGCCTGGGAACAGGCGCGGCAAGCGGCGATCGATGTCGGCATCGCGCGCGCCGCTTATCTTCCGGCCCTGACCGCGAGCGCGGTCGCCGGATGGGAGCACGTCGTATTCCCGTTTCCCAGTAACCTCGTACCGCAAGGCTTCATCGTCTTCAACGCCCAGGAAGTATATCCGCAACTCACTGTAAAATATCTGCTGCTTGATTTCGGCGGCCGTGCAGCCGCTGTGGAAGCGGCGGGCCAGCTTTCGATCGCCGGGAATGTGGCGTTCACGGCGGCGCACCAGCAACTGATCTTCAACGTGGCCCGCGCGTACTTCACGTTGGACGGCGCCGACGCCGCAGTACGCGCAGCGCAGCAAGGCTTGGCCGATGCGCAGGTGGTGCAGCAATCTGCAGAGGCGTTGTTCGGGCGCGGTCTCGACACCATCGTTGACGTGCAGCTCGCCCGGCGCGCGACGGCGCAGGCACACTACGATCTCGCGCAGGCCGACGCAGCTCAGCATGATGCGTTGTACACCTTGCTTGCGGCGATGGACCTGCCGCCGACTACGAAGCTGCGCGTGGCGGACGCGACCGAGCGCCCGCTGCCGAAACGCACCGCACTTAGCGTCGATGACGTGCTCCGCGAGGCGCTCCGGCGGCGGCCCGACCTGCTGGCTGAGGTGGCGAAGCTGCGCGCGACCGATGCGGAAATCGCGGCCGCACGCTCCGCTCTACTTCCGAAAATTTCGCTGGGTGCAAACGTGCAGGGGAATATCGGCCGGCTCAGCGTTGACAATTCGCCCTATTTAGGGGTCGTCAAACCGCAGGGGGCCGCGTTGCTGAACTTCGAATGGCCGCTCTACGAAGGCGGATTGCTGCAGAATAAGTTGAGCATCGCCCGGTCAAAGCGCGAAGAGGCCTCGGCTGCGCTGAAGGAACGCACCGACCAGGCTTTGCGCGAGGTAGCGCTCGCCTACGACCAGGTCGATACGGGGCTGCAGCAATACGATGCCGCGGTCGCGCTGCTGACCGCATCCGAGGCCGCCTTCCACAGCGCCAGTGATTCCTACGCGCACGGCGTCGGTACATTGACTGATGCGACGTCCGCGCAGACGGGGCTTGCCACGGCGCGCGCCGCGGTGACCCGGGCCCATGCACAGTCGCTGATAAACGCGGCAGCGCTTGCCTTTGCGACCGGCCAACTGACGTCAAGCGCGGATTTCGACACTGTGACTTCCCGGTAACCCAAGCGAGTGCTCTCAATTTCAGTGTCTCAGTTCGCCAGAGAATCCCTCATGCAAGCAAAGACCCTAATACGACACTCAAAGGACTGAGTTGCCTTTGAATATTGCGTGCACTGGCCGGAGCTGATGAAAGGTACTTTCTCTCTCGCGTCAGCCGCCGTCTGATTTGCGGTCACCGGTATTCGTTACGCACGGCGGCTTGGGCTCCGCGGCTCCATCATCGCGGATAGTGAGCGCCGCGCCACCCCGGCAGGGTCGAAATTGCTGTCATCGAGCCAGGCCTTGATGATCTCCCGGACCTCCGGCCATTCATCATCGAGTATCGAATACCATGCCGTATCGCGGTTCGTGCCCTTGAGAATCATGTGGTTATAGAACACCCCCTCGAAACGGAAGCCGAGCCGCCTGGCCGCGTTGCGGGATTTGACATTCAGCGAATTGCAGCGCCACTGCATGCGGCGATAACCGAGATCGTCCATGGCATAAGCGAGAAGCATGAACAGCGCCTCGGTCGCAGCACGCGTGCGCTGCAGTTCCGGGCTGAACCAGATGCCACCGATCTCCATGACGCCATCCAGAGGATGGATGTCGAGATAGGTTGCCATTCCGTCCGCCGTGCCGATGTTCTTTCGCCGCAGTGCGAACCAGACATAATCGAAGGTGGCGGCCCAGCCGCGCAATGACGCCGTGAAATCGGCCTGATCGACCCATGGCCCCCAGGGGAGATAATCCCAAATTCGCAGCTTTTCGTCGGAACCGTGTCCAGCCTTGTAAAGATCCGAGGCATGGATCGCAGGGTTGAGCGGTTCCAGGTCGATGTGCCGGCCGAGCAGCGGGGTTCGCGCCGGTATCAGGCCGTTCGGCGGATTTGCAATGAGCCCGCCCGAGAGCGGGCGCGGGAATGGTTGTTCGAGCTTGTCATCCATGATTGTAGGGTAGCGAGCGACCCGACGGATATAAAGCTCCGATGCGTAAGCGACGGGCCTGCGGGGGATGATCGATGCGACGGGCCCCATAGAAGGCCTCAGGTTCGGATCGGACGCGGCCATGGCGCAGCTATTCCGGATTGTCCTGATGGTCCTTCCGCTGCTGGTCGCGCTGGCCGGTCCGGGGGCGGCGCAGACCGCCGCGACAGCCTCCGGCATCGCCGGTACCGCGCTTACCAGCGGATCATCCGGCGCGGTGGGGCTGCCGGCGATCGCGGGGACGACGTCTTCCTTGGCAACAACATCGACGACGACGACATCGGCGACGAGCGGAGGAACATCCACCTCGTCGGGCATATCGGCGAGATCCACACCGGCGGCGAGCGGCGGCGGGTCGGCAGCGGCGGCTGCGCCCGCTGCAGCCTCCAACAGTGCACCGCATTGGGTGATGTGCCTGCCATCTGGGGCTTCAGTGACGGAACCATTCCTCGCCGGCACCAATCTTTCCTGCGCGCCTTAATAGAGGCCTGGGATCATCCGCGAGGTCCGGGCGCGATAAGCGTCGTAGGCCGCGCCGAACTGCGCGTGCAACAGCCGCTCCTCGGCGTGGATGCGGGCGAGGAGTGGCGGGATCAACAGCGCGCTGAGCAGCACCCCGACCCCGGAACGAAACGCCAGTGCCCAGCCCAGCGAATTGACCAGCAGCCCCAGATAGCTGGGATGGCGGATGACCGCATAGATGCCTGTCGTGACCAGGGTATGCCCCGGCTGGATGGCGACCAACCCGCTGAACCGGTTGCCGAGGACAAAGACCGGCCACAGCCGCAGCGCGCCACCGGCGGCGAACAGAACGACGCCGAGCCAGCGAACAGCATCGCCGTCGATGATCCAGAACTCCCTCCGGTCGGTGTAGGCCGGCAGGTAGGCCGCCAGCAGTCCGATCACCGCGAAGGCGGCGATAACCCAGCGATTGCCGCGATCCTCGCGCTCGCCGGAGCTCAGATTGCCGCCGGCGAAC
>CAVZFB010000038.1:0-514758 GCA_963774345.1 uncultured Alphaproteobacteria bacterium | reverse complement strand
CATGAACACCCATTCCCAGGGCGAAGGCTGAGGGTCTGCTGTGGGTCTAGGCTGTGTGAAAACACCTAATCTGGTACTCTTCCCGGGGGTTCGGGGGGACCGGGATGAAGCGTTTTGTTGAGGGCCAAGACCGGAGCCAGCTCATCTTGCTGCCGGATTGCTTGGACGACTACGTCGGGGAAGATAACCCTGTCCGCATCGTCGATGCCTTCATCGATGAATTGGATTTGGCGGTGCTGGGCTTTGCGGGCGTTATACCGGAAGCGACCGGCCGTCCCTCGTACCATCCGGTGACGCTGCTGAAGATTTATCTCTACGGTTATTTGAACCGGGTTCAGTCGAGCCGGCGGCTGGAGCGCGAAACGCAGCGCAATATCGAGCTGATGTGGCTGACCGGGCGGCTGGCGCCTGACTTCAAGACGATCGCCGACTTTCGCCGGGACAATGGCGAGGCGATCCGGGCGGTGTGTTCCCAGTTTGTGGTGTTGTGCCGCCGGCTGGGCCTGTTCACCCGCGCCGTTGTTGCGATCGACGGCAGCAAGTTCAAAGCGGTGAACAATCGCGACAAGAACTTCACGGTGGCCAAGCTCGGCAAGCGGATCGAGCAGGTCGAGGCCAGCATCGTGCGTTACCTAGCGGCACTGGACCGGGCCGACCGCGAGGAGAGCGATGTCGCCGAGGTCAAGTCGGGCCGGTTGAAGGAGAAGATTGCCGGCTTGCGCCGCCAGATGCAGTCCTTGAAGGAGATGGAGCAGACGGTTCGGGACGCACCCGACCAGCAGGTCTCGCTGACCGATCCGGATGCGCGGTCCATGGCCACCAGCGGGCGCGGAACCGGCGTGGTCGGCTACAATGTGCAGATCGCGGTCGACACCGAGTACCATCTGATCGTGGCCCACGAGGTGATCAACCAGGGGCACGACCGCAGTCAGCTCGCGCCCATGGCGCTCAAGGCGCAGGAGGCCATGGGCTCCGAGCAGGTCGCCGCCCTGGCCGACCGTGGCTACTTCAGCGGCGACCAGGTTTTGTCATGCGAAGGCACCGGCGTCGCGCCGATCGTGCCCAAGACCCTGACGTCGAGCGGAACCAAACGCGGCTTCTTCACCCGACAGGACTTCGTCTACGACGCCGAGCACGACCACTACACCTGTCCGGCGGGGGCAAAACTCACCAAGGCCAATCGCCGGGCGGATCACGCGGAAGACTTTGACTTCTACCGCCACCTGAGCGCCTGCTTTACCTGTCCGCTCAGATCGCGATGCACGCCGACCAAGCTGCGGCGCATCAAGCGCTGGGAGAATGAGGACGTGCTCGACAAAATGCAGGCCCGGCTCGACCGCATGCCTGAGGCCATGGGCGTGCGACGACAGACCGTCGAACACCCGTTCGGGACCCTCAAGGCCTGGATGGGCGCCACCCATTTCCTGACCAGGACCCTTGACAAGGTCCGAACCGAGATGAGCCTCCACGTTCTGGCCTATAACCTGAAGCGAATGATCGCGATCTTCGGTGCGGGACCGCTGATGGCGGCGATCCGAACCTGATCGTCTCGCTCAAGCCGAAGACCCAGTACCAACCGGCGCCTCGACCATCACGGCGAGGAAACCCCGCGCTTCGCTTACGTCATATGACGCGTTTTTCCACGCCCTCGGTCGAGAGTAGCCCTCCGATCCCAGGTATCAAGCGTTCGATTTACACCACTCGCTCGAAACTATTCGTCAAGAAACACCTCAGCGATGGCAATCCCGCTTTCTCCAGCCACTGCGTAAAGCAGGTAAACCCGACCGTGGTCTTCGAAGATGGCCGGATCGCGCAGCTGGTTGACCTCCCCGTAAGCGGTGCTGCGCACCGATGGGATCAGCGGCGCGTCCGCGCCCTCCCAACTTCGCTCCGGCCGAAGCAGCTCGATCGCCGCGCTTTCCTTCCAGCTATGCCAATCGCCGGAAAGATCGACGCGGCTCACCAGAATTCGTTCAGGCACATCGCCGACCTGCGTCCAGAAAACCCAAAGCTCGCTGCCGCGAAGCAACAAGGCTGAATGGCGCATGCGCGGGTTGAACAAAGTCGGACCCGCTTCGAAGGCGTGAAAGCCGTCCTTCGAGCGATAGAATTGCCCGGGCATGGCCAACACATAAATCATGGCGTCGTGCTTGAAGGCGCGCATGTAGGAGCGCCCGAGAATCTCGGGCTGCGCGGCGAAGTCGATACCGTCGCGCGATGTGGCGACACGCGTGACCTGCGTCCCGACATCGTCGAGGCCGTGGAAATACATGACGATCTGCCGTCCGGCTGAATTGACATGGACATCCGGCGAGGCGATGTGCGGGGTCGTGACTTCGGCGAGCAGATCGTGGGACATCTCGGCGCCGCTTTGCTTCCACCGCGCCTCGAGTAGCGCGAACTGCTCCGGCGTGACCTTCGGCGGTTCGGTCAGGAAATGCGATTGCTCGAGCTGCAAGCTGCCGGGCGGGTGAATCGTCCACGGTCCGGTCAAGTGATCCGCATAGGCGAGCCGGATGTAACGGCCCTTGTGGTCGGCGAAATAGAGGTAATAGTTGCCGCGCCGACCCTCGAGCCAGTCGGGCGCCCGGATCAGCGACGGGCCCTGGATGTTCAGGCCGATGCTGGGATGCAGATCCGGCGAAATGATCGGTCCATCGACCAGTCGTCGTACGCGCATGCCTGGCTCCTCCTGTCCCAGTATAGCGACTGGCGCCTACAACGAGCATCTTTACCGGCGATGAGTTTGGTGATCGGCCGTAATGCAGAGCTCGCAGGACAAGCCCGACGCTAAGGCGTATAAATTGCGGTCGAAGCTATGAAGATCGCCGCGCTGGTTTTAATGCCGCTGGTGGTGGTTTCTCGCGAGGAGCGCCAGGTCGGCCCGCTGGGGCTGATAAATAAGTGCGTTCCCCCTCTGCCTTTACTGCGGCGGCGCGGGCGGTGAGGGGAGAAACTGCGCCGCCGGTCGTCAATCGTGGGGCGATCACCGCCACGATCATCTGCGCCTGCGTCATGCAGGGGCTCGACACCACGATCGTCAATGTCGCGCTGCCGCATATCCAGGGCAGCATGTCGGCGGCGCAGGACCAGATCTCTTGGGTCTTGACCTCTTACATCGTGGCCTCGGCGATCACGATGCCGCTGACCGGGTGGCTCGCCGGCCACTTTGGCGTCAAATACATCTTTCTCGGCTCGGTCATCGGGTTCACGCTTGCCTCGGCGTTGTGCGGCGCGGCGACGAGCCTGAGCCAGCTCGTGGTCTTTCGCTTGCTGCAAGGCATATTCAGCGCCGGGCTGGTGCCGCTCGGGCAGGCGACCCTCTTCACGATCTATCCGCGCGAGCGCCACGGCTACGCGATGGCGATCTTCAGCACCGGGCGCGATGATGGGGCCGATCATCGGCCCGACCCTCGGAGGCTGGCTGACCGAGAACCTCGATTGGCGCTGGTGCTTTTATATCAACCTGCCGGTCGGGACGCTGTGCGCCCTCGGCATCTTCCTGTTGATTCGCCAGTCCCGCAGCATGCGGCGCGAGGCGTTCGACATGTTCGGCTTTGCCATGCTGAGCATCGCCGTCGGCGCGCTGCAACTGATGCTCGACCGCGGCCAGCTCAAGGACTGGTTCCGCTCGCCTGAAATCTGGGGCGAGGCGACGATCGCGGCGATTGTGCTTTTACCTGTTGATCGTCCACACGATGACTACCGGCGAGCGCTCGTTCCTCAATCGCGAGCTGCTCAAAAGCCCGAATTTCGTCGCCGGCAGTTTGCTGATGTTCGGGGTCGGCATGATCCTCAGCGGCACCTTGGCCCTGATGCCGTCGATGATGCAGGTGCTGATGAACTACCCGGTGTTCGACGCCGGGTGGATGATGGCTCCGCGCGGCTTCGGCACGATGCTGGCGATGTTTCTTGTCGCCCGAATCATCGACCGGGTCGACAACCGCTTGTTCATCTTGGTGGGCTTCCTGATCACCGCGGCCTCGTTGTGGCAGATGACCGGATATTCGCTCTATATGGGGTCCGGGCCGATCCTGTTCGCCGGGTTCGCGCAGGGTTTCGGGCTCGGCTGCACCTTTGTGCCGCTCAACCTCTTGGCGCTCTCCGGCCTGCCGCACCACCTGATGACCCAGGGCACCGCGATCCGCGCGCTGATGCGCATGCTCGGCGGCAGCATCGGCATCGCCATCCTTGAAACCCAGCTCACCCAGAACACCCAGATCGTCCATTCCCATCTGGTCGAGCATCTGCGCCCGGACAACCCGCTGGCCCATGCACCCTACCTGTCCGCGCCGTTCAGTCTGACGACCCCGTCGGGGATCGCCGCCCTCAATCAAGAGGTCACCCGGCAGGCGGCGATGGTCGCCTACAACGACGATTTCGCGCTGATGCTGATGGTCATCCTCGCGTGTTTGCCGTTGTTGCTGCTGATCCGCGGTCCGCGCCGGCAGCCGGTGGCGGCGGCCGCCGACGATTAGGCCTTTGCCGACGACCAGCCATACACCCGCGCCAAGGTCCCGCCGATCAGCGCGGCGCGATCGCTGTCGGAGAGGCGGTCGGTAACGCGAAACGCGTCCACGCCTTGCTTGTAGGTCAACATGCCGACCGCGCGCGTCCAGTCGGTGCCCCACATGCAGCGGCCAAAACCAAAGGCGTCGAAGATGCGGCCGAGCGGGTCCCACAAATCCTTGTAGGGGAACGGCTCGAGCGACAAGGTGCAGGCGCCGCTGATCTTCACCGCGACGTTGTCGTGGGCCGCCAGGGCTAGCAGCTTTGGCAAATCAGCGAATGGCTGCGCGGGCGGCGGCGGCTCGAGCGGTTGTGCCAGCCCGAGGTGGTCGATCACCACCTGTGTATTCGGATTTCGCGCCGCCAGCTGGCCGGCCTGCTCGAGACGCCCGGTACACGCTACGTTGACCGGCAGGGAATGCTGCGCCGCGGCGGCCAGAACCCGGTTGATGGCGGGGTCGGCGGGGTCCGTCGACACCTCGTCTCTCAAAAACACCCGGATGCCGACCGTGCCCTCGGTCGCCGCCCAGTCGGCGATCGTATCGGCCACCGCGGGATCGGTCGGATCGACCGGCTTGACCAGCCTGAACCGGCTCGGATGCGCCGCGTAGGCCTCCTTGGCGTAGCTGGCGTCGTAGCGGTACATGCTGAACGGCGAGACCAATACCGCGCCGTCGACGCCGACCGCGTCCATCGCCGCTGCCATCTGGTCGCCGGTAACCTCCGCCGGCCCGTACAAAGTGCCGACCCAAGGCCGGCCCGGGTGGTTGCGTTCATAGGCGTGAACCTGGGCATCGAATATCGGCATGGCTTCCGCCCTCCCCGATGGCGCTATCGTGCGCGAGCAATGTGGCGCTTCGCACGAAGATGAGTCAAACCGTGCTCCGCCCGCCTACAAAGCGCAGGGCGGGCAGAGCCAACCTTAATCCCACTCTGCGCGATTACCCGATAACCTCCTCGATCAGGAATATGCGATGAAGGATCAACCTTCAGTGCCTCATGATTGGAACGTAGAAGCAGATGTTGTCGTCGTCGGGTTCGGAGCGGCGGGCGTAGCCGCCTCGGTCGCCGCCCACGAGCAGGGAGCCAAAGTCGTCATCTTGGAAAAAGCGCCCGAGGGCGAGGAAGGCGGCAACACCCGGGTCCGCAGGCCAGGGATATCTGAATACGTCGTCGGCCGAACAGGCCGCCGCCTATCTGACCGCACTATGTGGCCCTTACACCATCCCCGAGGCCATGGTGCAGGTGTGGGCGCAGGAGATGTGCCGGAACAATGCCTGGCTCGAAAGCCTGGGCGGCGACCCGCAAGAGCACCAGCATCCGCCGGTCGGGATCGAATTCCCGGACCTGCCCGGATCGGACTGTGTGCACAAATTCCACGATGGCCCCACCTACGGCTATTCCTACACCTGGAAATTGTTCGAGCGCCTGGTCAAGGAACGCCCGATTCTTGTTCTCTATGAAACGCCGGGTCGAGAATTGATCCAACACGACATCACCAAGGAAATTCTCGGGGTGCGCGCCGGGCACGGCAATGAGTCGATCGACATCAAGGCGCGCAAAGGAGTGGTCCTGACTTGCGGAGGCTTCGAAAACAACCAGGAGATGATCCGCAATTACCTTCCAGGCATCCCTTATTGCTACACCTCCGGCTCGCCCTACAACGAAGGCGACGGCATCACGATGGCGATGTCGGTCGGCGCCGATCTTTGGCACATGAACAACTATGCGGGCCCGTCGATGGCCCTCAAAGTCCCGGAAGTCCGGACGTCGTTTTCGATGCAGGCATTACACTACAGCAAGGAAACGCCGGGCGGCATGATTGTCGTGGGCCCGGACGGCAGACGCTTTACCGACGAAAAATTTAAGACCCGCCACGGAAAAATCCCGGTAAACGGCCGCTGGCTGCCGCTCTCCACCCCCTGCCCGATGTATCTGATCTGCGACCACACGCTGTTCTCCGCCGGCCCGCTCTACGACAAGCACCCGAGCCACGGCTGGACGCAGATCGTCGAACGCTACAATTGGAGCGAAGACAACAGCGCCGAACTGGCCAAGGGCTGGATCAAAACCGCCGACAGCCTCGCTTCTCTCGCCGCGATTGTGGGCTCGACCCCGCCGCCTTAGCCGACACCGTCGACCGCTGGAACCGCTCTTGCGACGCCGAACACGACCCGGATTTCGGCCGCACCCTGATGATGGCGCCGATCGCCGACGGGCCGTTCTACGCGGTCGAACTCTCGCCCTCGATGCTCAACACTCAGGGCGGCCCGCGACGCAATGAGCGGGGACAGATCGTGCGCCCCGACGGCACGCCGATCCCCAGGCTCTATAGCGCCGGCGAACTGGGCTCGATCTACAGCTATCTCTACCAAGGCACCGGCAATATCGGCGAATGCCTGGCCTTCGGTCGCGTCTCGGGCCGCAACGCCGCCGCCGAAACACCCTGGGAATAAGAGCGGCCCGGTCCTCCGGGACCCAAATGGATTGCTTCGTCGCTCCACTCCTCACAGTGACGGCTGTTATTGGTGTCATTGCGAGCGCAGCGAAGCAATCTCGGGAGCGGATGGCCCGATATTAGAGCACGATGCGACCAACCGGGACCGTTCCCTCAATCCAAGAGGATCTTGCTCTAGTGTTCAGGATCATTCAAGCGATTCGGCAAAAGGCGGCGGGTCTACGCTGGTACCAACAACCTCGTCACACCGGCGAAGGCCGGTGCCCATAGCTGACATGGACCCCGGCCTGCGCCGGGAAGACGATAGAAGGGGAACCGGGGTGGATCTTTCGAATGAGTTTGAACACTAACTCTAGTCGGCGAGTTCGAGGCGGAGCGATTCTTTGGTTAGCGGCGGCCTAGTTTTTCTTGATACCGGTCGACACGGCCAAAGGCAAGGAAATGCCGACGGACGCTGCAAAAGACGCGCAAGCATCGCCAGCCGCCGCGGAGGTGGCTGCAACAGACGATCTCGAAACCGCGCGCAAAGCCGTCGAGGACACCGCCGCGATCGGCGGCGGCCTTTGGCTCTCCTACCTCTTCGTACTGTTCTACCTCGGCATCGCCGCCGGCGCCGTCACCCATGCCGATCTGTTATTGCAAGCTCCGGTAAAGCTGCCGTTCCTCAACATCGAGCTGCCACTGCTCGCCTTCTTCTTTCTGGCGCCGCTGCTGCTGCTGTTGACCCACGCCTATACGCTCGTGCATCTGGTCCTGCTGGCCCGGCGGGTCGCGCAGTTCAATGCGATAGAAGGGACTCCCCGAGGCTTGGCGGCGCCGGCTGCCGAGCAACATCTTTGTGCAATTCCTCGGCGCCCCGGAGGAAGACCGTTACGGTCCCTTCGGCTTGCTGCTCGGCGCGATCCTGTGGGTGACCCTCGTCGTCGCGCCGATCGCGCTTTACCTGCTGCTCGAAATCCAGTTCCTGCCTTACCACAGCCGGTGGATCACCTGGACGATCCGCATCGCGGTGCTCGTCGACCTTGGCCTGCTCTGGTGGCTCTGGCGCAATATTCTCGCCGCCGCGCCCGTCGCCGGCATGCCCGTGTCTGGAAAACGGTCGGAGCCGTCCGCGCTCTGCCGACCCTGCTGGCCGTATTGTTGGTCGTATTGTTCGCCTGCGGCGTGGCAACATTCCCGGCGAATGGCACGAAGACCACCTTCCCGCCAAATTCGGCGTTCGACATGGGCCCGCGAACGACTCTTCGACGGTGACGTAGACAGAATTACCCGGCGTCGGACGAGTTGGTTCTCAAACACGCTGGTCTTGCCTGCGTTCAATATTTACGAAGCGTTAAAGATTGACGATCCGAAAAAGATCGAGTGGAAGCAGACCCTGATCGATCTGCGCGGCCGCGACTTGAACGGAGCAGATGTTTGAAGACGCGATCCTCAATAAGGCCGATTTTGCAGGAGCACAGCTCCAGGGCGCGTTGCTCGCTTTTGCGCAGCTCCAGGGCGCGTCGTTCAACTACGCGCAGCTCCAGGGCGCTCGCTCGACGAGGCGCAGCTCCAGGGCGCATCCCTCATCGAGGCGCAGCTCCGGGGCGCGTCGCTCGACGGGGCGCAGCTTCAGGGCGCGTCGCTCGGCGGTGCGCAGCTGCAGGGCGCGTCGCTCGCTGGGGCGCCGCTCCAGGGCGCGTCGCTTGACGAGGCGCAGCTCCAGGGCGCGTCGCTCGATCGGGGCGCAGCTGCAGGGCGCGTCGCTCGACGATGCGCAGCTCCAGGGCGCGTCGCTCGACGATGCGCAGCTCCAGGGCGCGTCGCTCGACGATGCGCAGCTCCAGGGCGCGTCGCTCTACGATGCGCAGCTCCAGGGCGCGTCGCTCGACGGCGCGGGTCTCTGGCGCGCGCAACTGCAGCAATTCCGTGGCGAAAGATCCTTCTTCGCCCGACCGGGATCCCCAGATTGGAACCCGAACATTTTCGGAAGGCGTGGACGGACGCGACCTACGATGCTGCGCCAGTCGATCGAGCAGGCGGTCCCGGAAGGTCGGAACCGTGACGGGTCCTCGAACGGATGGCGATCCTCGATTGCGACGCGAAGCTCCAGAATACCGCGCTCGCCTCCTGCAATCCCGCGGCCGACCCGCCGGATACCGTCAAAGAGTGGGAGAAAATGATCGAAGCCGCAAAGGTCGACCAGGGCGTCTACGGCAACGCTCTCACCGCAATCTTTGGCGACCTCGTCTGCGCCGACGAACCGGATCGGATCTACGTGCTGCGTGGGCTGCTGTCGTCCGATCGCTTGCTCAAAACCGGTGCCGAAATGCCCGCGCTGGCAAAGCGCATTACCAGCCCAGAATGCCCGGTCTCCGCGGCGCTGACCGACGCCGACAAAACCGCGATCGCAGAAGCGGCGAAGACGGCGGTTTCTTCGTCCAAATCCCCCTGATCCGTGGCAACCCTTGGCGACCAGCTCTTGGATCAGCTGGGCCCCGAGTGCCTAGTCGTGCGAATTTGACGCTTGATACCGGCACCACCGCCCACCGAGATTGCTTCACTGCGCTCGCAATGACTTTGGTAAGTAACTGTCATTGCGAGGAGCGGAGCTACGAAGCAATCTCGTTACGAGGACCGACGGCGGGAAATCATTTGTCTCCTTCTGAACACTAGTCTTACGAATTTGACCCTTGGATACCCCAAACGGGGCCAAGGGCCTCGGCTGATGCGCGAGCGGTCGCCTCTTTTGGAACCTTTGGCGGAACGTGTCGTTCACCAGCACGTTTAGTGGAACGCCCAAGGTCAGCTCGGATTGGTGGTCACGAATTGCGCCCCAATCCATTGCGGGGTATTGGCGTCCTGTCTTTCCGTGACCTTTCGACCGGGAGTGTCGACAAGGGGGATGCTGATGTCTCAACCGGAACGGGTTGAAGTTTTGGTCCTTGGCAGCGGATTTGGCGGGAAGCTGCTCGCTTGGCATATGGCGCAATCGGGGCGACGTACCGCCGTCGTGGAACGTCGGTGGATCGGCGGCTCCTGTCCCAACATCGCCTGCCTTCCCAGCAAGAATGAGATTTGGAGCGCCCGGATCGGGCATTTGGCGCGTCACGCGTCAGAGTTCGGCACGGTGACCGGCCCTGTCGCGACGGACATGGCGAAAGTTCGCCAGCGCAAGCGCGACATGGTTGACGCCGAGATCGCCCTGCATTTGCGGAACTACAAGGCAAGCGGGGCCGAACTGATCATGGGGACCGGCCGCTTCGTGGCCCCGAAAACCCTTGAGGTGCGCCTGAACGATGGCGGCACGCGGACGCTGGCGGGCGACCAGATTTTCCTCAACCTCGGAACGCATGCGCTGATCCCGAATGTTCCGGGGCTCGAGGCGGCTCGGCCGCTGACCCATATCGAGGCTCTCGAGCTCGACTATCTACCGTCGCATCTGATCGTGCTCGGGGGCGGCTATGTCGGTCTCGAATTGGCCCAGGCTTATTGTCGCTTCGGCAGTCGCGTGACCATTATCGACTTGGGCCGTCAGCTGATGAGCCGCGAGGATCCCGACGTCGCAGCGGAAGTGCAGAAAATCCTCACTGGCGAAGGCATCCAGTTCCTAATGGGCGCCGAGACCCTCGATGTGCATGGCCGATCCGGAGAGGAAGTCAGCCTTCGGGTGCGCGCGTCCTCCGGCGAGCAACAGATCGCAGGTAGCGACATACTGGTTGCGGCGGGGCGCGTTCCGAACACTGCCGGGATCGGGCTTGAGGAGGCCGGCATCGAATTGGATGGCCACGGCTATATTCGCGTCAATCAGCGGCTGGAGGCGACGGCGCCCAATGTCTGGGCGATTGGGGAATGCGCCGGCAGCCCACAGTTTACCCACGTCTCGATCGACGACTTTCGGATCATCAGGGACAATTTGGCCGGAGCCCAGCGCAGTACGCGCGATCGGCTGGTTCCGTACTGCATGTTCATCGAACCCCCGCTCGCGCATGTCGGACTGAGCGAGGGCGAAGCCCAGCGCCAAGGCATTAATACGCGGGTCGCGAGGTTGCCGATGAGTGCCGTACGGCGGACCGCGACGACAGGCGAGACGCAAGGGTTCATGAAGGTTCTCGTCGGCAGCGATGACCGTATTCTCGGCTTCACGATGATCGGCGCCGAGGCCGGAGAAGTCATGGCTACGGTGCAAACGGCGATGCTGGCTGAACTGCCGTACACGGTACTGCGCGACGCCATCCTGGCGCACCCGACGATGGCGGAGGGATTGGGTTCGCTGTTCGAGAATGTACCGCCGCGATCCGCCAACTGAGGGATGAACCCGCGCATGCCCCAGATAACCTACCGTACGGAAAAGGTGGACGGCCTCAACATTTTCTACCGCGAAGCCGGGCGGCCCGACGCTCCGACATTGCTGCTATTGCACGGGTTTCCGACGGCCGGGCACATGTTCCGCGATTTGATTCCACTGCTCGCCGACGACTTTCGTCTTGTTGCACCCGACCTGCCGGGCTTTGGTCAGTCGGACATGCCGCCACGCGATGCATTCAAATACACGTTCGAGAACCTTGCCGAGACGATCGACCATTTCACCGAAATCATCGGGCTGAAACGGTTCGCGATCTACATCTTTGATTACGGCGCTCCCGTGGGCTTAAGGATTGCTTTAAAGCACCCGGAACGCATAACCGCGATTGTCTCCCAGAACGGCAACGCTTACGAGGAAGGGCTCAGCGACGCCTGGAATCCGATTCAGGCCTACTGGCGCGAACCCACTCAGGCGAACCGCGATGCATTGCGCGACTTCCTGAAGCCGGAGACGACGCGGTTCCAGTACACCCACGGCGTGTCGGATCCCTCGCTCGTGTCTCCCGACGGCAGCTCGCTGGATGACCACTACCTGGCCCGCCCGGGAGCACATGAGGCGCAACTCGATCTGCTGCTCGACTATGCCAGCAATGTCGCTCTCTACCCTGACTTTCACGGCTACTTCCGAAAGCATAAGCCGCCGTTGCTGGCGGTTTGGGGCAAGAACGACCCGTTCTTCCTGCCCGCGGGAGCCGAAGCCTTCAAGCGGGATATTCCCGGTGCACTCGTCCGCTTCTTCGACACCGGGCACTTCGCGCTGGAAACGCACGCCGCCGAGATCGCCGCGGCGATCCGGGACTTTCGTGTTCGCAGCGAAGCGCCGATCAGTTGATCGCGCAGCAAGGGGAGAGCACCAGTGCCGCATGAGAATGTGAGCGTTGTCTTGGTGCACGGAGCTTGGGCTGACGGTTCGAGCTGGGCCAAAGTCATCGGGCCGCTGGCCGCCGAGGCCGTGCGGGTACTCGCGGCTCCGCTGCCCTTGACCTCATTTGCTGAGGATACGGCGGCCGTTGAGCGCACACTGGAGCGAGTGTCGGGACCCGCCGTTCTTGTCGGGCACGCCTACGCTGGAGCCGTGATCGCGGCTACCCGGAATGAGAAGGTGAAGGCGCTTGTCTACGTCTCTGCCCTCGCTCCTGATGAAGGCGAGACCGTCGCCGATGTCTTTTACCGTGCCGAGCCTCATCCGCTGGCGCCAAAGTTGGCGCCGGACGATCATGGGCTGATCTACATGCCAGACGAGGCATTCGCCGCGGCGTTCGCGCAGAACGCCTCGGCAGATGAATTGGCGCTGCTCTCCGCGGTTCAGCGGCCGATCTCGCCTGCATGCATCACGGTGCCTGTAAATCGTCCACTGTGGAAAGACCGGCCGACCTGGTTCCTGATCGCGGAACAGGACCGCATGATCGTCCGTGACACGCAACAGTTTATGGCAGAGCGGATGCACGCCCGGGTGCGGTCGCATCCGGTAGACCACACGCCGATCGTTACCGCGCCTGGCCTCGTCGTCGACATCATACGCGAGGCCATCGGGGAAGCGATCGGCGGGTAATCGCCTTCGCTTGGTAGGCGCCAGCAGCGGCGCACGCCAATCCCCGATTTCGGGGCCGACTTCAATAAATTCCAAGGTATATTCCCGGTTATCTCGGTCCTACGGGAACTTCTCCCGGCCGACGGGTCGGGACCAACCCCCGACGGAAGCGCGGCCTTGGATCAGGCGGGCTCGTAACGCAAGGCGCGGTTCGATTTGGGTTTGTGAAGACGGGAGGATTCCGGCATGCGTGCAATGCAGATCATCGAATGGGGTAAGCCGCTGGAGGCGCGGGAATATCCCGATCCCGAGCCAAACGGCGAGGAAGTGCTGCTGCGCGTCGAGGCGGCGGGTGTTTGCCACAGCGATGTGCACATCTGGGACGGATATTTCGATCTCGGCGGCGACCGGCAGATTTCGCTCGAATCCCGTGGCGTGCAGCTGCCGTTCACGATGGGGCACGAGATCGCAGGCGAGGTTGCGGCGCTCGGCCCGCGGGCATCCGGGGTCAAGGTCGGCGACAAGGTGGTGGCCTACCCGTGGATCGGCTGCGGCGAATGCGCGGTGTGTCGCAAGGGCGAAGAGCTGCTCTGCCTCAACCCGCGAACTCTGGGGACGCGGCGCGCCGGCGGCTATGCCACGCACGTCATCGTGCCTGAAGGCCGCTACCTCCTGCCGCACCAGGGCGTACCGCAGGCGCTCGCCGCTACCTATACCTGCTCGGGCATTACCGCGTTCTCGGCGCTCAAAAAGACCCGCGGCCATGTCGGCGCCGACGACCACCTAGTGATCATCGGTGCTGGCGGCGTCGGCGGCAGCGCCGTGCACATCGCGCCGGCCTCTGTCGCCGGCAAGGTCATCGTTGCCGATATCGACGCGCAGAAGCGGGCGCATGCCCGCCAGATGGGCGCCGTCGCGACAATCGACAACGCCGCGCCCGATGCCGTCAAACAGGTGATGGAGGCGACCGGTGGCGGCGCTGCTGCGGCAATCGACTTTGTCGGTTCGCCGAAGACGATGGAGTTCGGCGTCAACATCCTGAGGAAGGGCGGCAAGCTCGTCATGGTCGGGCTCTACGGCGGCGCCCACCCCATCGCGACGGTGCTCTTCCCGTTCAAGATGATGACAATCGAGGGCTCCTATGTCGGCACGCTCGACGATTTGCGCGAATTGCTTGCTCTCGGCCAGGCCGGCAAGGTGCCGCCGATCCCGCTAGAGACCCGGCCCGCCGACGAGGCGAGCGCGGCGCTCAGTGACTTGAAGAGCGGCGGGAAGGTGCGCGGGCGCGTGGTGCTGCACCACGGCGCTCCGAGCTAATCGTTCGCGGCAGGGTCGGGATGTAGCCGCATAAAAGCTGTCGTCGCTTTACCGGCGCGAAGCGCGGCCTCGGCAGGTCCGGGGGCCGGGGCGACTCCTAGCAGCAAGCCGACCATCAGCCCCTCCCAGAGAAGTCCGAAATACTGCGCCGCCATTTCCGTTGGATCTGCCGGGCCCAACAGCCCGCTCGACTGCGCATTCGCCAAAAGCTTGGTGAGCGCCCGGCGAGCACCACCGCGGCCGGCGGCATCGAGAGTTTGGGCAATCTCGGGTGAGCGCGATGCCTCCGCGATCGCCAAGCGGAATACCGCAATTACCGAAGCATTGGAGGTCTCGCGCACGAAGTTGGTCGCAAACGCCGTAAGGGTGGCGGCCAGCATCTGCCGGTCGCGTGGCGCCAGCAGGTCGGGTAGAAGCTGCATCCGCTCGGCGCGGCGCTTGATGCAGGCGACAAGCACGGCCTGTTTGCTGCTGAAGTTCGCGTAGAGATCGCGTTTGGAAACCTTGGCACGCCTCGCGATGTCGAGCGTGCTGGTTTCGGCATAGCCCTCGCCGGTGAATGCCTCGAAGGCGGCGCCGAGAATGCGGTCGTGCATTGCGGTTGCCGCCGGCGCGGGGTGGTCGGATCTCTTCATGCTCGCCAACAATTGCCCCTTGCGCTGGTACCTATGGGTACCGTAGGATTGGTACTGAACGGTACCCGCAACCTTGCACCGAGCTTCCCATGAGTGTCCAGACTCTTCGTTCCCCCGCCGCGCCAAGCCAGCAAGGCCGCGCCCGGGCGGGCGGCGCCGGCACAGCCAACCGCTCCGGAGCACCGCGAGCGGCCTGGCTGATGGTCGGCCTGCTTTTTCTGTTCATGTTGATCAACTTCGCCGACAAGGCGGTGATCGGCATCGCCGCCGTACCGCTGATGACCGAGCTGCGGCTGAGCCCGCGCCAGTTCGGCTTGCTCGGCTCAAGCTTTTTCCTGTTGTTTTCGCTATCCGCGATCATCACCGGCTTCATCGTCAATCACGTGCAAACGCGCTGGGCCTTGCTGGTCATGGGCCTGATGTGGGCGCTGACGCAGTTCCCGATGATCGGGAGCGTCGGGTTTTTCACAATCCTGGCCTCGCGGATAGCGCTCGGCGCGGCTGAGGGGCCGGCCTACCCGGTAGCGCTGCATTCAACCTACAAGTGGTTCCCGAACGAACTGCGCACCCTGCCGACCGCGATCGTCGCACAAGGCGCCGGCGTCGGGATCATGGTCGCGCTGCCGGCGCTCAATTGGGTCATCGTGCATTATTCCTGGCACTGGGCGTTCGGCGTGCTCGGCGTCGTTGGGCTCGCCTGGACCGTGGCATGGCTGGCCCTCGGCCGCGAGGGACCCCTGGTCGCTAGCGGCGGCGCGAATGAGGCGGCGGCGCCACAGCAGAGAGTTCCCTACCGGCGGCTGTTGCTCAGTCCGACCATCATCGGGTGCTGGTGCGCAATGTTCGGCGCCCAATGGGGATTGTCGCTGGCGTTGTCCTGGCTGGGCGCCTTTCTGATTAAAGGGCTCGGCCTGTCGCAGGGCTCTATCGGCCTATTGGGGGCATTGCCGGCGGGTCTCAGCGTGATCCTGGTCATCAGCGCGGGTTGGGGCTCGCAGCGGCTCCTCGCCCGCGGCGTATCGAGCCGGGTGGCGCGCGGGATCCTTGGCGGCGCGTGCGTCGCGCTCGGCGGCGCGGCCATGGCCATCATGCCCTACGCGCCGGGGATCGCCGCAAAGATCGCCCTGACGACGATCGGGGTTGCTGTGCCTTCGGCAATTTACGTGATCGCCCAGACCGTCGTCGGTGAGATTACGCCGGTCGCACAGCGCGGCGCGCTCCTCGCGATCAGTACTGCGGTCAGCACCTCGGCCGGGCTGCTCGCACCTTACGTGATGGGCAGCGTCGTCCAGACCGCGACGACGCCGCTCGCCGGGTTCAACGCCGGGTTCATGATTTGCGGCATCATCATGCTGGTCGGCGGCCTCATCGGGATGGCGCTGATCCGCCCCGAGCGCGAGACCAGCCGATGGCCCGGGGCAATGTCAGGACGGGCGATCAGAACGGCGTAACCCGCGCGCGGGCTTCGACTGCAGTTTGGGATTGCCGTTGCCGGATACACCCAAAAGAGCGATCCTGGTTTAGATAATTCGCGTTGGGGAGGATCGGCAATGTGCAGATTGTGTGAGCAGGGAAAGCTTCAGGCGCATTTCGGCTCCCGGCGCCATTTTCTGAAGGCTGCGGCGGCGACCGGGATCACAGCGGCCAGTCTCAATCTGTTCGCAACACGGCCGGCGGCAGCCGACCAACCGCCGGCGGACTGCGGCAAGCCGGGTCGCCGCTACATCATTCGCGGCGGGTCAGTTATGTCCTTGGACCGGGGAGTGGGCGACTTCGCCAAGGCCGACGTGCTGGTCGAGGGCAAGAAAATCCTTTCCGTCGGCACGGACCTGCAGGCAGGCGGCGCGGCTGTGATCGACGCTACTGGCCGCATTGTCATGCCCGGGTTTATCGATACGCACCATCATCAGTTCGAGACCGCACTGCGCAGTTACCTGGCCGACGGTATCCTGATGGTGGACGGCTCCGGCACAACTGCCGGAACCACGACTTACTTCGAGAAAATTCTGCAGACGTTCGCCCCGGTGTACCGGCCGCAAGACGTCTACATCAACGAGCTGTTCGGGGGCTTGAGCCAGCTCGACGACGGTGTGACGACCGTCCACGACGTCTCGCAAATCCACCATACGATGCAGCACTCCGATGCGGCTATCCAGGCGCTCTTCGACACCGGGCGTCGTTTTGCGTTCGGCTACTTCGAAGGTGCGGGGAGCAACGGCCCCAACTACAAATATCCCTATGATGCGACCCGCATCAAACAGACGTACTTCTCCTCGACCGACCAGCTCGGCACCATGATCATGGGCGGCGAGGTCTACCTCGGGCCCGAAATTTACGAACAATCCTGGACGATCGGGCGCCAGCTCGGTCTGCAGATCGCTGCGCACATCCTCTCTCCGTTCGTGATCCGTCCGATCCTGAACCTGCTCGCCATGGGCACAGGCGGCAGCAAGGGCGATATCGGAATCGGGTCCGACAATCTGTTTATCCATATGACCGGGATGTCCGACCTTGGCTGGCAGGCGGTGCACGATAAGGGCGCGCAGGTTTCGATCGCCTTCCCGATCGAGATGAACATGCGGCACGGCATGCCGCCCATCCTCAAGCTGCAAAGCCTGGGTATGGAGCCGTCGCTGAGCGTCGATGTCGAGTGCACGCTGACGGCCGACTTCTTCACCCAAATGCGGTCCTGCATGAACCTGCAGCGCGTGGTCCTGAACGAGATGATCCTGCTTCAGGGCTCTCCACCGGATCCCGTGGATTGGGGACTGCCGGGAGGTCCGCCGGATGTGCCAAACGGCAATCCGTGGCCTACGCCGCCCGCCACCCTGCCGCCCCCGCTGACGACGCGCGACGTGCTGCGTTTCGGTACGATGAACGGCGCGAAGGCCCTTCGGCTTGACGGCAAGGTCGGCTCGCTGACGCCCGGCAAGGAGGCCGACATCATCATCCTCGACGCGACCAGGATCAATGTGGCGCCGCTCAACCAGGTGCCGGGGGCGGTTGTCTCGTTGATGGATCGCACCAACGTTGAGACCGTGATCGTTGCGGGCAAGGTGCGCAAGTGGAAGGGCCAGCTGCTCGACGTCGACCTGCCGCATTTGCGCAAGCAGCTCGAGGCCTCGCGCGATTACCTGTTCACGGCCGCAGGCATTCCTCAGGACCTGTTCAGCCTCCAGTGACCGGAACGCGATGGATCTTCCAACGGGTGCAGGGCCCATCCGGCACTCGCCAACCGCTTCAGCCGCTATCGTCATGCTCTTGCCAAAACATGGTCGTAGCATCGCGCGCGATTGCGGCTTTCGGCATGATGGTAGCGAATGCAGAATGTTCCCGACAATTCCCGGTTAGACGGAGTTAATTCCCGGTTCGGCCGCAAAATCTCCCGGTTGTCCCACGACGGGAATTTCCTCGCAACCCATTGTTTAAGAGCATGAATTTTTGCTCGAATCCCCGATTTCGGGGCCGAATCCAATGAATTCCAGGTTAAATTCCCGTTTATCCCGGTTCTACGGGAATTTCACGCGGCCGGCTACTGTTAGGGGCCAACCTCCAGCGCGGTTGCTCGCGATCACAGCGGACTCCCGCGGGAAGTAAAAAAAGGGTACTGATCAGTGAGCCGTGGTGGTGGCGTCTGGGTTCTGGGAAAGCAGGGGGCGTCGATGATCGACGAACGGCAATTGCGCCAGCGGATCGAGGAAGTGCGGACCGGCAAGCGGTCGCGGCGCGCGTTTTTGCGCGAGATGATGGTGTACGGTCTCAGCGCTCCCTTTGTGGCCCAGATGCTGGCTGACAGCGGCGTCGCGATGGCTGCGCCGAGCTTCAAATATGCGCCGACCAAAGCAGGCGGCGGCGGGACACTGAAGCTTTTGTGGTGGCAGAGCCCGACCCTGCTCAACCCGCACTTCGCGGTCGGCACCAAGGATCAGGACGGTTCCCGAATATTCTACGAGCCGCTCGCCGGCTGGGACCCCGACGGCAATCTGGTGCCGATCCTTGCCGCCGAAGTCCCCAATGCCGAGAGCGGCACGGTCGACAAGGACATCAATTGGATCGTGTGGAAATTGAAGCCGGGCGTCAAATGGCACGACGGCCAACCGTTTACTGCCGACGACTGTGTGTTCAACTGGCAGTACGCCGCCGATCCGGCCACCGCGGCAACGACGATCGGCACTTATAAGGACATCAAGGTTTCGAAAGTCGACGAGCTGACGATCAAGATCGACTTCAAGAAGCCGACGCCGTTCTGGGCCGACGCGTTTGTTGGCGCGCGCAACCCGATCATCCCGAAGCATCTGTTCGAACAGTACAAGGGCGCCAGCTCGCGCGAGGCGCCGGCAAACCTCAAGCCGGTCGGCACCGGTCCCTACATGTTCGTCGACTTCAAGCCGGGCGACATTGTCCGCGGCAAGATCAACCCGAACTATCACATGCCCAACCGGCCCTATTTCGACGCAATCGAGATGAAGGGCGGCGGCGACGCCGTGTCGGCGGCGCGCGCCGTCTTGCAGACCGGCGAATATGATTTCGCGTGGAACATGCAGGTCGAGGACGAGTTGCTTAAACGCCTCGAAGCGAGCGGCAAGGGCCACGTCAATATCTTTGGCGGCGGCAGTGTCGAGCACATCGAACTCAACAACACCGACCCGTGGAGGGAGGTCGACGGCGAGCGATCGAGCATAAAGACGACCCATCCGTTCCTGACCGACTTGGCGGTGCGCCAGGCGCTCAATTTGTTGGTCGACCGGCTCTCGGTCGAAAAGTTCATCTATGGCCGGACCGGCATCGCGACCGCCAATATTGTCAACAACCCGCAGCAATTTGTTTCGAAACACACCTCCTACGAATTTAATATCGCCAAGGCGACCGATATCCTCGACAAGGCCGGCTGGAAGCCCGGCGCCGACGGCATCCGTGAGAAAGACGGCACGAAGCTGAAAATTGTCTACCAGACCTCGATCAATGCACCACGCCAGAAAAACCAGCAGATCGTGAAGCAAGCCTGTCAGAAGGCCGGCATCGACGTCGAGCTGAAGACGGTCCCGGCTTCAGTATTTTTCTCCTCTGATGTCGGCAATCCCGACACTTATGCCAAGTTCTACACCGACATTCAGATGTTCACGACAACGATGAACCAGCCTGACCCGGGCGAGTTCATGCGCCAATACCTTAGCTCGGAGGTCGCGAGTAAAGCCAATAAGTGGCAAGGCCGCAACATCACCCGCTGGCGCAACGCCGATTACGATGCGCTCTATCACGCCGCCGAGCACGAGACGGATCTGGTTAAGCGCGCGGCGCTGTTCATTCAAATGAACGACCTGGTGATCAAAAACGTGGTGGTGATCCCGGTCGTCTATCGGCCGCAGGTGGCGGCAGTCTCTAACAAGCTCCACGTGCTGCTGTCGGGATGGGACAGCTATATCTGGAACCTGTATGACTGGTACGCCGATGCTTGACCCAGCGCGAACCTGCGAGGCCGGCGGCCACCGCCGGCGACTTTCCGCGCGGTAGTGCTCCACTATCTCGTCAGGCGCCTGTTGCTCGCGGTGCCGAGCTTGCTCGGCATCAGCATCGTCCTGTTCGGGATCCTTGCGCTTGCCCCGGGCGACCCGTTTTCGGACCTCGCGACCGACCCGTCGATCCCGCCTTCAGTCGCTGCCGGTTTGCGCGCGAAATTCGGCCTCGACGACCCGTTGCCGATCCGCTACCTGCATTGGTTCGTGGCGATGCTGCACGGGGATTGGGGGTTTTCGTTTGCCAGCCGGATCAACGTCAGCACGCTGATCCTGCAGCGACTGCCGACGACGCTCGCTGTGATTGGCGCATCGCAGATCCTCGCCCTACTGATTGCAGTGCCGGTCGGGGTCTATGCCGGCGTGCGACCGTATTCGGTCTTCGATCAAGTCGCCAGCAGCCTGGCCTTGATCGGGTTCTCGCTGCCGACCTTTTTTACCGGGATCGTGTTGATCCTGGTGTTCAGCATCAATCTACACTGGTTGCCGTTCGTTTACCGCACCGATATCGGCGGCAGCGGCCTTCCCTTGTTTTGGGCATATGTCCGGCAGGCGATCATGCCGATCGCCGTGCTCGGACTCTTTCAAGGAGCAGCGTGGACGCGGTTCGTGCGCGCCTCGGTCCTCGACGTGGCTCGGCTCGACTATGTCACCACGGCGCGCGCCAAGGGACTCACCGAGCGCGTCGTCGTGCTTAAGCACGTCGTGCGCAACGCGTTGGTCCCGGTGGTGACGCTTGTCGCGTTGCAGATGCCGATCATTTTCGGCGGCGCAATCATTACCGAACAGATCTTTCGCGTTCCCGGCATCGGCTCGCTGCTGATCAACGCGATCTTGGCAAACGACACGCCGGTGATCATGGCGGTGACCTTTGTGTTCGCCTGTCTCGTCATCCTGTTCAACCTGTTTGCTGACCTGCTGTATGGCTGGCTCGACCCCCGCATCTCCTACCGCTGACGCTGCTCTTGCCGCCGCGCCGCCGCGGGCACGGCGCGCTACGCTCGCGCGGGAGGCGTGGCGGCGCTTCCGCCGTCATCGTCTCGCCCTGGTCAGCGCCGGGATCCTCTCGACGATGATCCTGGCTCTGCTGCTGGGTCCACTGATCTGGCCGGTGCCGATCAACGCGATTGATTTTGCCGCACAATTGCACGGGCCGAGCTTGGCGCATCCGCTCGGCGCCGACGATCTTGGCCAGGACCTCCTCGCCCGAATGATCTACGGCGGGCGCATCTCGATGGCGGTTGGCATCGCGGCCATGCTGGTGGCCGTTTTTGTCGGCGTCTTCATCGGCGCGGTCGCCGGCACCGCACGCGGGAGCATCGATATGGCCTTGATGTGGCTGTGCGATCTGTTCCTGTCGTTGCCGCAAGTGCCGTTGCTGCTGTTGATCATCTATCTGTTCCAGGATTCGCTGCGCAAACTGGTAGGACAGCAGGTCGGCACCTTCGTCCTGATCGTCGCCGTGATCGGCGGGTTCCGCTGGATGTCGATCGCGCGGCTGGTGCGTGCGCAATTTTTCTCGTTGCGCGAAAAGGAGTTCGTCGAGGCCGCCCGTGCGCTCGGCGCCTCGACCCTACGGCAGGTCGTGCACCACATCCTACCGAACGCGCTCGGCCCGGTAATTGTCGCCGGGACGATCGAGGTGGCCAACGCGATCATCGCCGAGTCGACACTCTCATTTCTCGGCCTCGGCTTTCCGCCCGACATCCCGAGCTGGGGCCGCATCCTTTATGACGCGAAGGACTATCTCGATGTCGCGCCGCACTGGGCGCTGTTCGCCGGCGGCGCGATCTCTCTCGCGGTGATGGCGATTAACTATATCGGCGACGGGCTGCGCGATGCGCTCGACCCACGCCGGGTCATCTGACCGTGAGCGAAGCACTGCTCGAGATTTCCGGACTAAAGACGCATTTCAAGACCGATGACGGCATGGTGCGGGCGGTCGACGGCGTCGATCTGAGGATCGGGCGCGGTGAAACCTTGGGCGTTGTCGGCGAATCCGGCTGCGGCAAGACGGTCACCGCGATGACCGTGCTGAAATTGATTGCGATGCCGCCGGGCAAGATTATCGAGGGGCGCATCCTGTGGAAAGGGCGCGATCTGGTCCCGCTCGGCCCGGACGAGATGCGCCGGATTCGCAGCCGGGAAATCGCCATCGTCTTCCAGGAACCGATGACCTCGCTGAACCCGGTCTATACGGTCGGCGAGCAGATCGCCGAGGTCGTGCGGCTGCACCTGGACCTCAACCGGCGCGACGCGATGGACCGGGCCATTGAGATGCTCCGCCTGGTCCACGTGCCAGCGCCGGAGCGGCGAGTGCGCGACTATCCGCATCAGCTTTCGGGCGGCATGCGCCAGCGGGTCATGATCGCGATGGCGCTGATCTGCAGCCCGGAATTGCTGATTGCGGACGAGCCGACCACCGCGCTCGATGTCACGATCCAGGCGCAGATCCTCGACCTGTTGGGGGAAATGAAGTCGCGGCTCGGCATGGCCGTCATGCTGATCACCCATGCGATGGGGGTCGTCGCCGAGACGGCCGAGCGGGTCGCGGTAATGTATGCCGGCCGGGTCGTCGAGGAGGCGCCGGTTGACGAACTGTTCGCCCGGCCGCTCCACCCTTACACCCAGGGCCTGATCCGCTCGATCCCGCGGCTCGACCCGACCAGCGGGAAGACGCGCCGGCTTGAGGCGATTACCGGCACGGTGCCAAGCCTGCTGGACCCGCCGCCTGGCTGCCGCTTTGCGCCGCGCTGCACGTTTGCCATTGGCGCCTGCACAAAGGCGGTGCCGGAGTTGCGCACGATCGAAGGCGACCATAAGGTCGCCTGCATCCTCTATTGATGCGGCCCGGTGCGGCCATGATCGAACCGCTGCTCCGCGTCAGCAACTTGGTGAAGAATTTCCCGGTTCGGGGCGGCATGCTCTTGGGGACGAGCGAGCAGGTGCACGCGGTCGACGACGTCAGCTTCGAGATCGGCGCCGGCGAGACGTTGGGGCTGGTCGGGGAATCCGGCTGCGGCAAGTCGACCACCGGGCGCTGCATCCTGCGCCTGATCGAGCCGACCTCGGGCGGGGTATGGCTCGAGGGCCGCAGCGTCACCGGGCTCCAGGGCAAGGCGCTCGGCGCGCTTCGCCGCGATATGCAGATCATCTTCCAAGACCCGTTTGCCTCATTGAACCCGCGAATGACGGTCGGCGCGATCATCGGCGAGGCACTGATTATCCACAAACTCGCCGAGACGCGCGCGGCGTTCGAAGACCGCATCGTCGAGCTGTTGCAGCTGGTCGGCCTCAATACCGACCATATGCGGCGCTACCCGCACGAATTCTCCGGCGGCCAGCGCCAGCGCATCGGCATCGCCCGCGCCCTTGCGGTATCGCCGAAATTGATCGTGTGCGACGAGCCGGTATCCGCGCTCGACGTCTCGATCCAGGCGCAGATCATCAACCTGCTGGCCGATCTCCAAGATGAATTCCGGCTGGCTTATCTGTTCATCGCCCACGATCTCGCGGTCGTGCAGCACATCAGCACGCGCGTCGCCGTCATGTATCTCGGCCGTATTGTCGAGCTCGCACCGGCCCAGGAACTCTATGAAAGCCCTCGACATCCCTATACCGAGGCGCTGCTATCCGCGGTGCCGACCCCCGATCCGACAGCCCGCCGCTTGCGCATCCGCCTTGAAGGCGAGATTCCGAACCCGATACGGCCGCCGCCGGGATGCCACTTCCACACGCGCTGTCCGATCCGCCAATTGCCTCTTTGCAGCACCGAGAAGCCGCCGCTGAAAGAAACGGCGGACGGGCATTGGATCGCCTGCCATCTGCGCACCTAGTGGTGCGACGCGGGATCACGCGGCGACGCGGCCGGTGCCTTCGATGACGGCGTCCCAGTCGTCGACGTCGCGGTCGAGCGGATGCACCATGACGTGCTGCACCCCGGCCTCGGCATAGGCGGCGATGCGGTCGCGCAATTCGCCCTGGTCCTTGCCGTTCCAGTGGGTGCGCATCGAGATCGTGAATTCGGGCTCGGGCCGGTCGCGGCGCAGGCGCGCGACAACCGGAACGACCTCGACGGGGGCCAGCTGGCTGCCGTGCCAGCCGTCGCCGATCTTGACCGTGCGCTTGTACGCAGCCTCCGAGCGCGCGCCGAACCAGATCGGAATCGGCTTGCCGGGGAATGGCCGCATCGTCATTTCGGTGATTTCCGCCGGGATGTATTTGCTGCGGAACGTCACCGGGTCCTGGCTCCATACCGCGCGCATCATCGCGATGCCCTCGTCGGTGCGCCGGCCACGCTCGCGGAACGGCGCACCGAGTGCCGCGAACTCGGCTTCGAGCCAGCCGACCCCGGCGCCGAGGATCAGCCGCCCTTCGGAGAAATTCTGCAAGGTCGCCAATTCCTTGGCGAGCGGCAGCGGATGGCGCATCGGCAATACTAGGACGCTTGTGCCAAGCCGCACTCGCTTGGTTACCGCGGCGGCCCAGGTCAGGCTTAGCACCGGATCATAGAACAGCGGCGAGCGCGGAAAGCTCGCGCGCGGCACGATGATGTGCTCGCTGACCCAGACATCGCTGAGCCCCATATCCTCCGCCCGCTGCGCCGCGCGCCGGATCCGTTCGGGCGTGGCCTGCTCGCCCGCATGTGGCAGATGAATCCCGATCTGCATCGCCGTCCCTCTCGCCGCTGCATGCCGCGCACCGCCGGGGGCGCGCCGATCGAGCATTGTCGGCGCTATCGCCGCCTATTCGCAAGCGCTCGCCGCCGGCGGCAACCCGATCTGCCCAGACCCGTTGCACCACGGCCGGTCGATCGTTGGCCGCCCGAAGTGGTAGCCTTGGAGGAAGCCGACGCCCTCGTCGCGCAGCAGCGCCGCCTCTTCGGCGGTCTCGACGCATTCCGCGATGGTGCTGAGCCCGAAACCGCGGGTCAGGCCGAGCAGGTGGCGCAGAATGACCCGGTTTTCGCGGCAGCCCGCGAGGCTGCGGACAAAGGAGCCGTCGATCTTGATCGTATCGACCGCCAGCACCTGAAGATGCCGCAGTGACGTATGGCCGGCGCCGAAATCGTCGAGCGCCACACGGCAGCCCGCATGTCGCAGCGTCTCTACAAAGCGGGCCGATTCGTCAAGATCGTCGAGCGCTGCGGTCTCGGTGATTTCCACGACCAGGCGGTGGGCCAGCTCGGGCTGCTTACGCAGCAGCGACATCAACGAACGCAGCCATGGCCGGTCGCAGGCGGTCAGCCCGGAAACATTGAAGCCGAGCCTGACCTCGGGATGAGCGGCGAGCTCGGCGAACGCGCGCTCCAAGACATAGCGGTCGATCAGGCCGATCAAGCCCACCTGCTCGATCGCCGTGATGAATTCGCCGCAGGCGACCAGACGATTGTCGTGCTCGCGCATCCGCAGCAGGCACTCGAAATAATCGATCTGCCCCGAGGCCGCACTTACCACCGGCTGAAAGGCGAACAGCAAACGGTTCTGGCTCAGCGCGTCCCGAACTGTCTCCCCGATTGCCGCATTACGGCGCCGCTGCCGGGTCGGCGCCGACGGATGGTTGTCGGGCTGCGCCGGACCAGCCGTCACGTGCTGGCTTCGCCCTGCGCCGGGTGTCGATATTCCGCGCCCCCGACCGCCTCGGCGCCGATCTGGTTTCGCAGCTTACATGCCGGCACAGTCCCGCCTCGATCGCTGCTTCGACCTTCGCATCCAGCGGTCGACGCCGCAGATGCGCGTTCGGCGGCAAGCTAAGGACGACGGGTTTAGGAACGCTTAAGGGGCGGCGCCGGACGGCGAGCGATGGCGCTCAGGACGGCGTATGCGAGACCAAAAACGGTAGGACCGCGTTATTGAATTCACGCGCGCGGACATGGGTCAGGAAATGGCCGCCGCGCGGAAACAGCTTGACCTCCGCCCCCGGGATCAGTCGCGCCAGCTCCTCGCAATAATAGGACGGGGTAACGATGTCGTCTTCGGCGCCGATCACTAGCGTGGGTGTCTTGATGCGGCCGAGTTCGGCGGTGCGGTCGAAGGCCAGCATGGCGTCGATCCGGGCGGCGACGATTTCGGTCGGCGCGAAGGTCGCCAGGTGCTGCGCCTCGATCTGGCGCAGGCGCTCGTTATTGCGGGCGATCCACCAGCTCGGATACCACAGCAAAGTCGCCGATTGCAGATACATGCTGGGCCCGAGGCGCTGCAGGATCTCCTTGCGCAACGCATATATTCGGCGGAAATAGGCATCGGCCCTGGTCCAGGTCGCGGACAGCACGACACTGGCAAGCCTGTTCGGGTACTCGATCGCCAGAACCTGCGCGACGGCGCCCCCCGTGGAATGGCCGACGACATGAGCGCGCCGGATCTCGAGCGCGTCGAGGAGCGCCACCGCATCCACCGCCATCCGCTCGACGGTATAGCCCATCCGCGCCGGATCGCTCTGCCCGATGCCGCGGTGATCAAAGGTCATGACCTCGAACCGCTTGGCGAAGGTGGCGACTTGATCCTGCCAGAAGGACGCAAACCCGCCGAGCCCCGTTATGAACAGGACGGGGAAGCCCATGCCTTGGCGCTCGTAATAGAGCGAGCACTCTCCGATTGAGATGCGCGGCATCGATCGACGGTTCAGAACGGAGCAAGGTCGGTATCATCGGCGCGGGTAGGCTGTCAACGCGGAGGGCATGCACGAAACGCAAATGTGAGTGGCGCAGAGCACCGCGGTAGCGGTAGGGCTGCCCAAATATTGCCACATCGCAACCGTTCCATACGCCGACGCCATGTGGTTGAGCATGGCGGCCAAAGCTAGCGTCGGCGTTCTGACGACGCCGCCAGCAGAACCGGCGAAGCGAGTGCCTCCTCGCGCGGCACGGTCCCCACGACCTGATCGAGGTTTGAGATGAGAGAGCAGGAAGCGAAGATCACGCCGCGTCATACCGACAAGCTGCAACCCGACGGCGCGAGCCATACGGAGGCGTCGCGCGTCGCGCCGACGACCCGGCGCTCGACGAGCCGGACTCAGGATGTCGATCGCCATGTCGGGGCTCGCGTCCGCGAACGGCGGATCATGCTCGGGTTGACGCAACAGCAGCTCGCGGATTTGATCGGCGTCACGTATCAGCAAGCGCACAAATACGAGCGGGCGATCAATCGGGTTTCAGCCGGCCGCCTGTTTGAGATCGCCCACGTGCTCAGCGTGCCGGTCAATTATTTTTTCGATGGTCTCAAACAGGATGGCGATCGCACGGTCAGCCCGCGCGAAAGAATGTGCCTGGAGCTCGCCCGAAACTTTGCCCAGATCCCGAACGAGCGTCACCAGGAAGCACTGAGCCAGCTGGCGCGCGTGCTCGCCGCCGAGTGAACTGCCGCGGGAAAACCGCCGGCCAGGTCAAATCGGAGGACGCCGCCGGCCGGCGAAGCCCGTCACCAGCGCTATCGCGAAAATGACCAGGAAGATAAAAAACAATATCTTGGCAATGCCGGCGGCGGCAAAGGCGACTCCGCCAAAACCGAGAAACCCGGCAATCAGCGCAATGATTAGAAAGACCAGCGCCCAGTAGAGCATTCTCTCCTCCATCGCCAACCCATCCGAGAGGTGCGTGGAATTGCCCGGTAGGGCGTTGGCTATCGGTCAAACATGCGGCGCTGCGATGCGGTTCCACAGATCGCAGGCGACGCAGCAGCCGGGTTGGACGAGGAGCAGCGGACTTGCTGCGATCCCGATCGCCAGTGGCAGCCGGCCGCGAATTTCGCCGTCGGTCTCCACCACCGAAGGTCCTGCCGCGGCGGCTTGGCCCGCGGCGACCGACGCACGGCGCACGGTGAGGATCGAGACGTCCGCCAGCCGGTGCAGCCTACCCAGCAACATCGCGCCGAGATAACGCAAAACGGCGAGCCGCCCCGCCCGTCGAAACAGGACGATGTGTAGCAGCGGGACGTCTAATCGGGCATCGGGCGCGATGACAAATCGCCCAGCGTACAGGCGTCCCGTGGTGACGATAGCCGAGGCAACCCGATCCGCACCGCCCTCGGTGCTGACGATGAACTCGCTTCGGCGATAACGGGCCAGACATAAGAGGATTGCCCAGATAAAGGCCAGCTTGCCGATCCGACGCTTCATGCACGGGTCGAGCGCGCCGAGCACTTCGGCATCGAATCCAATCCCGATCATCGCGAGGAACAGGCGGTCGCCGGCGCGGCCCGGCCAGATCGGCTTCGGCATCCCGTCGGCGATCACCCGAGCGAGCCGTCGCGGATCGCGCGGCAGGCCAATCTCGTTCGCCAGCACATTGCCGGTCCCAAGCGGCAGCACCGCCAGCGGCCGCGACGCGGCGAAGATTCCATTCGCCACCTCATTGACGGTGCCATCCCCGCCGGCAGCCACGATCAGATCGAAGGCAGGGTCGGCCTCGCGCGCCAGCTGCTCGGCGTCGCCGGGGGCGTCGGTCGGGAGGATCGTGACCGTGCAACCCCGGCGTTCGAGTTCGGCGACGACGCGGCCGAGGCGTTTGGCGTGACTTCGTTCCCGACCCGCCGCTGGATTGAAGATGACGAGGATCCGTCGGGGCAAGCGGGCCTCGGCGCTGACGGAAGCAACGGGGGCGGCCGGGGGCTAAGCCGCCGGCCGCAGCACCGCGGCATCTGCAGGCGCGTCGATCCACATCCGGAACCACAGTTCGAGCATCAACAGGGCCCACAGCCGGTTCTGGTGATCGAAACGGAACGTGCAGTGCTCGTCGAGCAGACGCTCGACATAATCCGGCCGGAACACCCCGCGCTCGCGCGCGCTCTGCGACAGCAAGGTGTCATAGGCCAGCTCCTTGAGCTCGCCGCGAAACCAACGGTCGATCGGGCAGCCGAATCCGCGCTTTGCTCGATAGAGAATTTCGCGTGGCAGATAGGGCGCCATCGCCGCTTTGAACAACGCCTTGGTGACCCCGCCGGCCATCTTGACCGAATCCGGCAGCCCGGCCGCCCATTCCAGCAGCATATGATCGAGCAGCGGCGATCGCGCTTCGAGGCCGTGCGCCATGGTGGCGACGTCGACCTTCACCATCAGATCGTCGGGAAGATAGGTGTGAATATCGGCGCAGGTTGGCGCCGGCGACCAGGCTTTCCGCCTCGGCGAAATAGGGATCGAACAGATCGGCGGCGGAGTGATCGAGGTGCGTGCGCATCTCCTCGCCATAGCCCTCGCGTTTGTCGCGGTCGGCAAAGAACGCGATCGTTGGGGCGTAGCGCTGGGCCGGCGAGTTCCGCGGCGCCTGAAGCACGGCGCGGATCTGGCGCAGCTTTAATCGCCGCTGCAGCGGCCGGGGGGCTGCGCCGAGCAGCTGGGCCAGCCGCTCGCGGCCCCAGCGTGGCAGCCGGTCGAGGCGGTCGAGATAGCGCATCGCCCGGTATCGGCCATAGCCGAGAAAGCATTCGTCGCCGCCATCGCCGGTCAGCGCCACCGTGACTTCGGCGCCGGGCGAGTTCCGCAACATACCAGGTCGGAACTGCCGAGGGGTCGGCGAAGGGCTCGCCATAATGCCACACCAGGCGCGGCACCACCGCCACCGCATCAGGCTCGACGACCTGCTCCTCGTGGTCCGTGCCGTAGCGCTGCGCCACCATCCGGGCATAGCGGGTCTCGTCGTATTCCTTGGCGGCGAAACCGATCGAGAAGGTCTTGACCCTGCCGCCACCGGCCCGCGCCATCATCGCTACCACGGCCGAGGAATCGATGCCGCCCGACAGGAAGGCGCCGAGCGGCACGTCGGAGACCAGGCGAACGCGGACCGCCTCTTCGAGATGCGCGACGAGTTCGGCATGCAGTTCGTCAAGCGGCCGCGCGATCGGGACGCCAGGCGCACGCGTCAATCGCCAGTAGCGCACCAGCTTAGGCTCGCCGATGCCGCCGTTGGCGGCCGTTGAGATGGTCAAATAATGCGCCGCCGGCAGCTTGCGGATCTCGGCAAAGGCGGTTTGTGGCGCCGGCACATATTGCAATGTCAGATAATGGTCGATCGCCGCTAGATCGGGCAGCGCGCGACACGCCCGGCCAGGCGAGCACAGCCTTGATCTCCGAGCCGAACACAAACCCGGTGCCAGTACGCGCCCAGTAAAGCGGCTTTTTGCCGATGCGATCGCGGGCGAGGATCAGACGTCGCGAGCGCCGGTCCCACAGCGCCAACGCAAACATCCCGCGCAACCGCGAAAAGATCCGCGGTCCCCAGGCGTGCCAGCCATTGACGATGACCTCGGTGTCGCTGCGGCTGCAAAAAGGATAACCCAGCGCCGTCAGCTCGCGGCGGAGCTCTACAAAGTTGTATATCTCGCCGTTGTAGGTAATCCAGACATTGCCATCGGCGCTCGCCATCGGCTGATGGCCGGCCGGCGAGAGATCGATGATCGACAGTCGGGCGTGGGCAAGGCCCGCTCTGCCGTCGGTCCACACGCCCTCGTCATCGGGTCCGCGATGCCGCAGGGGCGCGATCATCCGCCATAGCCGCGCTTCGAGCTCGGCGCCCCTCGGCGGTGCTCCAGCAGTCACAAACCCGGCAATTCCGCACATTTCCCGAGTCTACTCTTCAAGCCAGGGTTCCTGCCGCGTAATCGCGGCGGAAAACCGCGCACGCCGGCGCTATCGCGAACCGCGGCTTTTGCCGCCACCTCACGCCTTGGTTTCGGCCGATTGGGCGAGCGCCTTGGTCATGTCAAGGAATTGCTGGCGAATGATCGGGTCGGGAATAGCGTAGTAAAGTCGGATAAACTCGATCGTCTCCGGCCTCTGCAGGTGGTCGCGCCAGCGCTGATCCTCGGGGCTGACCTCCGTGTCGTCGGACCGCAGATCGCCAAAAAAGTACGAGATCGGCACGCTCAGAATCTCGGCCATTGCCGACAATCGGGATGCGCTGACGCGGTTCGCGCCACCCTCGTATTTCTGTACCTGCTGAAAGGTCAGGCCGAGCGCGTTGGCAAGGGTTTCCTGGTTCATCCCGAGCAACAACCGGCGCATCCGGATGCGGTTGCCGACATGAATGTCGATCGGGTTCGGGACGCCGGTGCCGCGCCCGTATTTCGGCGCCGGCTTGGTCTCGTCCACAGATCTTGCCGAGTTCTTCAACGCACTCCCCTCGTTGTAGCAGACTGTATCACGTTGCATCGGGTTCCGCGGAAGCGCAAGCAACATTCGACAATTCGCGGCAAACCGCGAGCGCCCGCCGAGCTGGACATAAGCTCAGGTTGAGTAGCAAGACCCAGAATTGGTTGTTTTTTCGCGGCACCGACAGCATTCCGCGACGATGGATCGGCGACCGAGTCGACGAATCGTATCAGCAATCGCGGCGACCGCCCTCGTCATATCCCCGCCGGTTACTGATGTACATCAACGTCATTAGCCCGATTCCGAGCGCCAGGGTAATGATGACGCCGAATATCATCGCCAGCCAGCCGGCAACGCTGATCTCCGAGGCGCCGAGCTGGTTCCAAAAGATCACGACTACGACCGCCACCCCCAGGACGGCGGCCACGGCCGCCACGGCTGCCGCCCAGGTGAATGTTGAACCCATCGCCTTCTCCCGGGGTCTTTCGCTTCGCCCAATTAAAGACCGCATTAACGAGTTTAGCCCCGCGTCGGGCGACGATTGTCCATCGCGCTGCAAATCTCACTTACGCCGCAACTTCGTACGTGGCAAAGTGCGGCCCCGCCGCCCTCCTCGACGGAGACATCCAATGCCGACCAAAAGCCAGCATCCCGAAACGCTCGTGCTGCATGCCGGATACCGTAGCGACCCGACGACAACCGCGGTCGCTGTGCCGATCTATCAGACCACCAGCTATCAGTTTCGCGATAGCAAGCATGCCGCCGATCTGTTCGGGCTGGCCGAGCTCGGAAATATCTATACCCGGATTATGAACCCGACGAACGCGGTACTCGAAGAACGGGTCGCGGCGCTCGAGGGCGGGGTCGCCGCGCTGGCGCTAGCGTCGGGCCAGGCCGCCTCGCTGTTTGCGGTGCAGAACATCTGCCAGGCTGGCGACAATTTCGTAAGCTCTACAGATCTTTATGGGGGAACCTGGAACCTCTTTCTTAACACAATGATGAAGACGATGGGGATGGAGGTCCGGTTCGTCGATCCGGCCGATCCGGAGAATTTCCGGCGTGCAACCGACGCGAAAACTCGTTGTTATTACGCAGAAACGCTCCCCAATCCGAAACTCGAAGTGTTCCCGATCGCCGAAGTCGCCAAGATCGGCCGCGAGGAGGGTGTGCCGCTGATCGTTGACAATACCGCCGCCCCAGTGCTGTGCCGCCCGCTTGATCACGGCGCTGCTGTGGTCATGCATTCGACGACCAAATACATCGGCGGCCACGGTACCTCGATCGGCGGCATTGTCGTCGATGGCGGCAATTTCGATTGGGAAAAGCACGCTGCCCGTTTTCCGCTGCTGAACCAGCCGGATCCCAGCTACCATGGCGCGGTTTGGACCCAGGCCACCAAGCCCATGGGGCCGGTCGCCTATATCATCAAGATGCGCGTGACTTTGCTGCGCGATCTCGGCGCACCGATGAGCCCGTTCAACGCCTTCCTTTTCATCCAAGGGCTCGAGACCTTGCCCCTGCGGATGCGCGCGCATTGCGCCAACGCGGTGATTGCCGCCAAATTTCTGTCCGAGCATCCTAAGGTCACGCGCGTCATCTATCCGAGCTTGATGACCGGCGAGGCGAGGCGCCGCGCCGACGCATATATGAAGGGCGGTTACGGCGGCCTTCTGGGCTTCGAGCTGAAGGGCGGGCGCGAGGCCGGACGGCGCTTCATCGATGCGCTGCAAATGTTCTACCACGTCGCCAACATCGGCGATTCGCGCAGTTTGGCGATCCATCCGGCGACGACGACGCATTCCCAGCTCACGCCCGAAGAGCAGCTCCAGACTGGGGTCACCGACAATTACGTGCGCTTGTCGATCGGCATCGAACACACGGACGATATCCTCGCTGATCTGGGTCAGGCGCTCGACGCCGCCTGACCAATACAGCGGCCGGACGGCACGACACCGTTGAGCGGCGCCGGCGAGATCCTGCTGCCGCTACCATCGCCGATCGATCTCGCGCTAACCGTAGCAAGCCACGGCTGGGCACATTTGGCCCCGTGGCGTTGGGATCCCGAAGCGGGCGTCCTCGCCCGGCATGAACGGATCGATGGCCGGCTCGGCACGATCGCCGTAGCCCAGCGAAACCTCGGCGCCGTCGTCATCCACTTGGACGGCTTCACGCCGACGGACCGCAACGCGATAAGGGGCCGGGTGTTGCGCTGGCTGTCGGCCGATTGGGAACCGTCGGAGGCGATTGCGGTCCTCGGCGACGACGCGGCGCTAATCGGGCGCGGCGGCGGCCGCATATTGCGCTGCTCGACGTTCTACGAGGATTTCGTCAAGACCGTGCTGACCATAAACACCAGCTGGTCCTCGACCTGCCGGATGGCGGCAGCGCTGGTCGCTGAGCCGGGTGACGGCAGCTTTCCAGGGCCTGAGGAGGTGCTCGACTATGGCGAACAGCGGCTGCGCGAGCGTGCCCGGCTCGGCTTTCGCGCGCCAACGGTAATTAGCACCACCCGCCAAATGCTCGACGACGGCGCGATTGACACTGCGGGCGAGGGCCAGACCGAGCGGCTAGGCCACGATTACCTGATCGGGCTCAAGGGCATTGGCCCTTACGCAGCGGCGCATTGCCGGCTGTTGCTGCACGATTTCGCGCGCATCCCGGTCAACTCCTCGGTCGTCGCCTATTTGCGCGAGCGGCACGATTGCGAGCCCGCCGCCTTCGCCGCGAGCCGCGCCGCCTGGGGCTCCTATCTGGCGCTCGGCTACAAGCTCGCCCGACTGCGCGAAAAGCTCGACGACGCGCTCTGATATTTGCCAACTTCCAATCCTGCACTATTGGAAGCTGGTTCACGCTACGCGGCGATCTCTCGGATTCGGATATAGCTCTGGCGCACCCAACGAGGCCTGTCCTCGGTTGGATCAAGAAGCAACGGAGTATCGCGATGAGGAGCCCTGCCGCGAAGCGGCGCGTGCTCGTTAACAGCGCGCATCATTTGCCGCCGAACTCGGTGGCGATACGCAGGACCAACCCGAATAAGTGGATTGAGCTGACGGTCGGGGTTCGCCGGTTGAAACAGCTTCCCGATTTGTCCGCGCTTGAGGCCAAAAGTCCCGGCGAACGCCAATATATGACCCGCGATCAGCTGCGCACCGAATATGGCTCGGACCCGGCCGCGATCGCAAAGATCGAGAAATTCGCCGCCGACCATGATCTGGTCGTGACCCGCAACGAACCCGCATCGGGATCGCCGGGACCGTCGCGAGCGTCAGCCAGGCGTTCGGGGTCAAGCTACTCAATTACAAGCACCCCAAGCTCGGCGACTTTTACGCCTGGACTGGACCCGTGGCCCTGCCGGTAGAGGTTGCCCGCGCGATCACCGGCTTCTTCGGCCTCAACAACCACCGCGTCATGCATCGTCTGCCGCGCTCCCGGCAGAAGGTCGATGCCGTTGCTTCGTTCTCGAGGACGCGGCCCTGGTTCATCCCGACCGAACTCGCCGGCATCTATAATTTCCCCGATGCTGACGCCTGCAGCCAGTGCATTGGGCTACTGGAATTCGGCGGCGGCATCGAGCAATCCGACGTCACTGCCTATTTCCAGAAGATCGGCTTGCCAGCGGCCAACGTTCAGATCGTCGCCGTCCACGGGGTCAGTACCGATCCCACCGCCGATCCCGATTCGACCGGTGAGGTGATGCTCGACGTTGACATCGCCGGCGCACTCGCCGGCGGGGCCAAGGTCGCGGTCTATTTTTCGACCTTCGACGAAAAGGGCTTGATCGATATCCTGGGCACGGTGATCAACGATCAGACCAACGATCCCTCGGTATTGTCGGTCAGCTGGCGGTGGGACGAGAATCAGCCGTTCAATAATGGGATCCTGTGGTCGGCGGCGGCGATCGAGCAGGTCAACCATAGCCTGTTGGCAGTGGCGCATCTCGGCATCACCGTTTGCGTCTCGACTGGCGACGACGGCTCCGAGTTGCAGATCCAGGACGGTCATGCCCACGTCAACTTCCCCGCAACAAGCCCCTATGTGCTCGCCGTCGGCGGCACTACCTTGCACGCGCGCAAGGGGACAAACGACCAGATGGCGGTCACCGAGGTCGTATGGAACGACGGCCCCGAAAGCGGCGGTGGCGGCGGCGTCAGCGACATCACCCCGATACCAAGCTGGCAGGAAGGTAGAGTACCCCGCTCGATCAACCCGGGGAGCTTTGCCGGACGCGCGATCCCCGACGTCGCCGCCAACGCCGACCCGAATACCGGTTATCTGGTCATGAATGGCGGCCAGTTCGGGATCGTCGGCGGCACCAGCGCCTCGGCCCCGCTCTGGGCGAGCTTGGTCAGCCGCATCAACGCGCTGAACGGCGCCCGCGCCGGAAATTTTAACGCGCTGCTCTATACCACGATCGGACCCGCCGGCGCTTTGCGCGACATTACCAGCGGTCAGAAGGTCTAACAAGGGGTTAGATTTTTTGTTATCAGTTCAATTCGACCATTCCACCTACGCCAACGGTGTAAAGTTGGATAGCAAAGAAAATCTGATGGAAGGACGTTAATAGATCTTCAGATTACTGGCCAGAGCAGGTGCGATGAAAAGCGGCAACTTGTTCGAGTATATCGTCGTCGGTTCGGGCGCCGGAGGCGGCACACTGGCGGCGCGGCTGGCCGAGGCCGGGGGCAGGTACTGCTGCTAGAAGCCGGCGGCGACCTGCGCCTGCTCTCCGGCACCAACGATTATCAGCGCGGCATCGACCGCCTGCCGGACGATTACGACGTGCCGTCGTTCCACGGTTTCGCTTCCGAGAACGACGCAATGCGCTGGGATTTCTTTGTCCGGCACTATGTCGAAGAGGCGATGCAGGCGAAGGACCCGAAATATGTGCGCGATTACCGGGGCGCGGCGGTCAATGGCGTGCTTTATCCGCGGGCCGGGACCCTGGGCGGTTGCACTGCGCACAATGCAATGATCCTGGTCTACCCGCACAATGCCGACTGGGACGGGATCGCGCAGCTCACCGGCGACCCGTCGTGGAACGCACACGCGATGCGGGGCTATTTCATGCGGCTCGAAAACTGCCATCACCGGCCGGTCGAGCGCGTACTGGCCAAGCTAGGACCGAACCCGTCGCGGCACGGCTGGGACGGCTGGCTCCACTCCGAAAAGGCTGTCCCTGAGGCCGCTCTTGGCGATTTCGACCTGGTTCAGCTGCTGCTGCATTCCGCTGCCGATGCGTTTGACGATATCGGCCATCCTATCGGCTCGCTGATCGGTCTCGCCGAGTCCAAGGCCGATCCGAACGACTGGCGGCTCGTCACCGAGAACGCGGTCGGTGTGCGCTATACGCCACTGACGACGCGCGATCACCGGCGCATGGGCACGCGCGAGCGGGTGCTGGAGACCGCGCAGAAATTCCCGGACCGCCTGCATCTGGACCTCGACGCGCTGGTCACGCGCATCGTCCTCGACGGCAACAACCGCGCCACCGGGGTCGAATATCTCAAGGGCGAACGGCTCTACCGCGCCCACAGCCAGCCGGCAACCGCGCCCGGGCGTGGCGATGCATGCCGAAGCCACGCGCGAGGTGATCCTCTGCGGCGGCGCCTTCAATACCCCTCAGCTTTTGATGTTGTCCGGCATCGGACCGACCGCTCGACGTGCTGGAGCCATTGGGAATCCCGGTGCGGATCGAACTTCCCGGAGTCGGCAGGAACCTACAGGACCGCTATGAGGTCGGCGTCGTCAATCGGATGAATTTCGAGCGCTGGAAGATCCTTGACCGCGCCACCTTCAGCCGCGGCGACCCGCAATATCGTCCATGGGCGAGCGGGAGCGACGGGGTTTATGCCAGCAACGGTGCGGTGCTGGCGGCGATCTTAAAATCGCATTCCGAGCGGCCGCTGCCCATCTGTTCTGTTTTGCGCTGCTTGGCCTGTTCGGGGGTTATTTTCCCGGCTACTCGGCATTCGAAGTGACCAAGCCCAACTACCTGACCTGGGCGATCCTCAAGGCGCACACGCAAAATCGAGCGGGCGCGGTTCGTCTGCGCTCAGCTGATCCGCGCGACACGCCACTGATCGACTTCCACTATTTCGAGGAGGGCAGCGACGCCACCGGGGAGGACCTTGATTCGGTCGTAGCCGGCATCCGCTTTGTCCGCAAACTGACAAAAGAAATCAAAGACCGCGGCCTGATCGCGGCCGAGGAGCAGCCTGGCGATGCGCTCCAGAGCGATGACGAACTTCGGGATTTCGTCCGCACCCGGGCCTGGGGCCACCACGCCTCGTGCACTTGCGCGATCGGGCCGCGCGACGGCGGCGGCGTCATCGGCAGTGACTTCCGCGTGCATGGCGCCACCGGATTGCGCGTCGTCGACGCCTCGGTGTTCCCGCGCATCCCCGGCTTCTTTATCGCCAGCGCGGTCTACATGATCGCCGAAAAAGCCGCGGACGTGATCCTGACTGCCTGACGCCGGTAGTGGTGGAGCTCGCGATTGAGCCGGGGCTCGGGGTGTGCGAAAATTGGGGCGACAGCGGGTCAGGTCACGTCATCGGTTAGCCCGCCGGTGGCATGGTCGCCGCCATCGCTGTGGTATATGAGGATGCATGACTGAAGTTGACCAGCTGAAGGAAGCCATCGAACGCATGCATGGCGGCTCGGCAACGCCGGCTCAATCCGTTCCCGTCCGCGAGACATTCGACGGGAAGCCCGTATGGGACAGGGCGGCGGCCGTCTTCGACTTGGCGGGCCATCCGACCGCCGCCCGTGCCTACGCTTGGTCCTCGCCGATCGAGGGAAGCACGAAGCGGCAACTCTTCGCGGTGCTGCATCAGCCGCCGGCGGATAGCCCGCAAGCTGCCGTGCGAGCGGCGATCGTGGCAGAGCATCGTAAGACCTGAACCTCGTGACCAATACCTCGCCAACTCGACCACCAGAACCAACTCTCGACGAACTAGAATGGCTCGTTCGATGGCGGTCAGAAATTCAGCGCCGATGCTTGGATTTTTTGTGCTTGCTCCGGACGCATCGTGAGCAGATTGCAGCAGACGTGACACTTACTCAAATATCGCAATTGCTTGTAGGGACATCGTTCTCGCTATGGAGAGCGGTGTTTCTTAGCGAAGAAAATGTGGCCTGGCCGGATGCACAAACACACGCCGAGTGGTTTCTGACTACTCTAATTCAAGATAACGCAATCAACTATAGTCAGGACAAGACTTTTCATAATTGGTCCTTTGGATATTATGTGGGAAACGCGGAATACAGATTACAGCAGATCCACAAGATCAATTCAGGAATGCCGGAATTTGATCTCACTTTCGGGTCATCCCGTCAGTTGTGGGAACAATGTCACATTGTCGCTAAAGAGATTCTTAATCGTCTTGATGCACGTTTGAGTGTTACAATATGTTCAAATTAGGACACCACCCGTTCGACGGCTGTCACGCGCATGTCTATTGCGACGCCGGACCCCGATGAGCCGCACCGAGCAGTTTCCGATGGTTTGATCCGCACATGTTACGCTTTGTCGCCTGCCTGCTCGCGGCACTAGCGGGGTCGTCGCCGGCATGGGCCGCCGATGCCTCGAAATGTGGAGCCAAACTGTTTGTCCTATGGGGCGATGGAAAGCACGACGACACCGCGGCATTAAACGCTTGGTTTCGCGGCGACGATGTGATGTGGGGACAAACCGGCCGCACCGTTGGCCCGCAGATCGCCGACCATGTCTTTCGCCTCAGCACGGCCATCTACATCCGGAGCGGCACCGGCCGGCGCATCGAGCATTTCCAATTCGTCTGGCCTGAACGCAGGGAACTGGTCGCCGGCGGCACGATCGTCTCCGGCACCGATCCGAACCAGCCTCCGGTCGCCGTCGGCCTGACCAAGATCGGTGCCGGGCCCAACGAAGGGATCCCGTTCCCCGATCTCACGCCAAAGCCCGCCGCGCACGACGACCGGACCGACTGCCTGGTTTCGTAACGCCCTGACCGCCGGTACCCCACCGGCAGCACCCGTACGCCGCCGTCAGACTTGAGCCGGGTAGACCGGCTTGTAAGCCCGGGCGCGCACATGGGCATCGATGTCGTCCGGGCGCGCGATACCGGCGAGGTCGTGCTCAAAGATATATTCGGCAATTCGCGCGGCAGTGTGCAGCGATGCATCGAAGATGTTGCTGGTCGGCGGATAAATCAGGCCCGTGGCAAGATTGGCTTCGGTGACCTGTTCTGCGACAGCGCGGGCGGCAATGATGAACATCTCCTCGGTGACCCGCTTGGCTTCCGTTGCCAGCACTGCCATGCCCATCGCCGGGAAGATGTAGACGTTGTTGCCCTGACCGGGGACGAGCGTCTTGCCGTCGATCTGCACCGGTGGGAATGGGCTGCCGCTGGCAAACACCGCCCGGCCGGCCGACCATTTATAGGCCTCCTCAGCCGTGCATTCCGAACGGGAGGTCGGGTTCGAGTAGGGGAAGATGATCGGCCGCTCGTTGATCCGGGCCATTGCCTCGATCACCGGCTGGTTGAACAGTTTCGGGACCGTGCTGACGCCAATGATGCCGGTGGGTCTGATGGCCTCGACAGCGGCAACGAACGTTGCGATCGGCGCGTGCGCATGCGAGAAGGGTTTCTGGAAATCGGCCAGGTCCGTGCGGGAGGTGACCATCAGGCCGTTGATGTCAAACAGCCAATTGCAGGCGCGCGCCCGGTCGATCGGCAGGCCCTCCAGCGCCATGGCCTCGCTGATCAGTTCGGCGATGCCGGTGGCGGCCGAGCCGCCGCCGAGAAACAGGAACCGCTGCTCGGTGAGTTTCTGTCCGGTGATCCGCAATGCCGCGAGGATCCCGGCCAGAGCGACCGCGGCGGTGCCCTGGATATCGTCGTTGTAGGTACAGATCTTGTCCCGGTAGCGCGCCAGAATCGGCACGGCGTTGATGTTGGCGAAATCTTCCCATTGCAGGCAGCTTTTCGGAAACAGTTCCTGCACCGTCTGTACGAACTCGTCGATGAAGGCGTCGTATTCCGCGCCGCGCACGCGGTTCTGGCGCAGGCCGAGATAGAGCGGGTCTTCGAGCAGGGCCTGGTTGTTGGTGCCGACGTCGAGCATGATTGGCAGGGTCAGCTGCGGCGGAACACCGGCGCAGGCCGTGTAGAGCGCCAGCTTGCCGACGGGGATGCCCATGCCGCCGACGCCCAAGTCGCCCAGACCAAGGATCCGCTCGCCATCCGTTGCCACGATGAAGCGCACGTCCGGCAGAGGCCAGTTGGCGAGCAATTCGCGCAGCCGTCCCTTTGCCGATATCGGCAGGTGTATGCCCCGTGCGGCGCGGAAGATGTGGTTGAATTTCTGGCAGGCCTCACCGACCGTCGGGGTATAGACCAGCGGCATGAAACTCGCTGGGTCCGACATTAGAACGGCAAAGAACAGGACCTCGTTGCGGGATTGGAGGTCAGTCAGAAAGAGGTATTTCTGCAGGTCGTTGTCGAGCAATGCAAGCTGAGTGTGGACGCGGGCGATTTGGGTCTCGAGCGCGTCGGCCACTGGCGGCAGCAGCCCCTCGATGCGCAGCGCTCGGCGATCCGCGAGCGGGAAAGCGCTTCCCCGATTGAGGTGGGGGTTGTGCAGCAGGTCGGCTCCGGTCGGTGCCGGACGGATAGACTTCTGGCATGATCCTCACCTTCCGCGTTTAAGACACGTCACTAGTTGGCTGTGCCCCTGCGGCGACATAGGGCTCGACCATCTTGCTCGGGTCTACGATACGATCGAATTCAGCCTCCGTGACGTAGCCGAGGTCGAGCGCCGCCGCCTTCAAGGTCAAGTCGTGGTCCACCGCATGGTGCGCGATCTTTGATGCCTTGTCGTAGCCGATGACCGGAGCAAGCGCCGTCACCAGCATCAGCGAGCGATCCACGTATTCCGTGATTTTTTTAAGGTTCGGCTTGGTGCCCTCGACCAGGTATTTCCGGAAGTTGGTGCACCCGTCAGTCAAAATCGTAATCGAATGCATCACGTTGAAGATGATCAGCGGCTTGTAGACGTTCATCTCCAGATATCCGCCGGCGCCGCCGAAGCCCACCGCCACGTCGTTGCCCATCACTTGCACAGCGATCATCGTCAACGCCTCGGCCTGCGTCGGGTTGACCTTCCCGGGCATGATCGAGGAACCCGGCTCGTTCTCCGGGATCAGCAATTCCGCGAAACCGGCGCGCGGGCCGCACGACATCAGCCTGATGTCGTTGACGATCTTGTAGAGCGAGACGGCCAGAGTCCGCAGCGTGCCGGACAAATGCACCAGCGCGTCATGGGCGCCCTGCACGGTGAACTTGTTTGGCGCGCTGACAAACGGCAACCCGGTGAGCCTGGCGATCTCGGCTGCCGCTGCCTCGGCGAAGCCAGGCGCGGCGTTGATCCCGGTGCCCACGGCGGTGCCGCCGAGCGCCAGCCGATAAACGCCCTTCAGCGCGTCGTCGATCCGCTCAAGATCGTCCGCCAGCATGCCGGCATAGCCCGACCATTCCTGCCCCAGCGTGATCGGTGTCGCATCCTGCATGTGGGTGCGGCCGACCTTGACGATGTCCTTCCACGCCTCCGCCTTGGCCGCGATCGCGTCGTGCAATGCGCGCACCGCAGGGACCAGGCGTTCCGTCACCCCGAGCGCCGCCGCGACATACATCGCCGAGGGAAACGTGTCGTTGGACGATTGCGACATGTTGACGTGGTCGTTGGGATGCACCGGCGCCTTGCTGCCGAGATCAGTGCCGGCGAGTTGGCTGGCGCGGTTGGAGATCACCTCGTTCACGTTCATGTTGAACTGCGTGCCGCTACCGGTCATCCAGACGTGCAGCGGAAACATGTCCTGATGCTGGCCCGCCAATATCTCGTCGGCGACTTGGACGATCAGTGTGTGGACCTTGCCGTCTAGCCGTTTGCTCGCGCAATTGGCGTTGGCCGCGGCCTTTTTCAGGATGGCGTAGGCGCGGATCATCTCTCGCGGGATCAGATCCTTGCCGATGCTGAAATGCTCCAGCGACCGCTGGGTCTGCGCTCCCCAGAGCTTGTCGGCCGAGACCTCGACCTCGCCGAGACTATCGTATTCCCTACGAAACTCGGTCATGATGGAACCTCCGGCGCGTTTGACCGCCAACCCCCAATCCGACATGGCGTGCCGGCTGCTCCGATCTTTGGCGGTATTGCCAATCCATGCGTCTGGAGCGGAATCTCTCCGAACCTTATGGGGATTTAGGGAGAACGGTCTATGGCCGCAACCGTAGCCGACCAGATGGTCGAAACCCTCGCCGCCGCTGGGGTAAAGCGCATTTACGGCATCGTCGGCGACAGCCTGAACGGCTTCACCGACGCGTTGCGCCGCCATGGCGGGATCGCGTGGCTGCACCTCCGCCACGAAGAGGTCGCCGCCTTTGCCGCCGGCGCCGAGGCGCATCTGACCGGTGAGCTCGCGGTCTGCGCCGGCAGCTGCGGCCCAGGCAACCTGCACCTGATCAACGGCCTTTACGACTGTCACCGCTCGCGCGTGCCGGTGGTCGCGATCGCCGCTCATATTCCTTCGCCCGAGATCGGCGCCGGCTATTTCCAGGAAACTCACCCCGAGCGCCTGTTTCAAGAGTGCAGCAGCTATTGCGAGCTGGTCTCGACCCCCGATCAAATGCCGCGCGTGCTCGAGATCGCGATCCGCCGAGCGACGGCCGAGCGCTGTGTCAGCGTCATTGTGATCCCCGGCGACGTGGCGCTGAAACCCGCCGCCACGGCAACCGCGCCCAAGCCGCTCGGCCTGGTCCCGTCACGGCCTATCGTGACCCCGTCGGAGGAAGCGCTTGGCCGCCTCGCCGCCATGCTGAATGACGCCGAGCGGGTGACCTTGCTCTGCGGCGGCGGCTGCCAAGGCGCGCATGACGAGGTGCTGCAGCTCGCCGAGGCTCTGAAAGCCCCGATCGTCCACGCGCTGCGCGGCAAGGAATATGTCGAGTGGGAAAACCCCTACGATGTCGGCATGACCGGGCTGATCGGCTTCTCCTCCGGCTACTACGCGATGGAGAGCTGCGACGCGCTGTTGATGCTCGGCACCGATTTTCCTTATCGGCAGTTCTACCCGCAGACCGCGCACATCGCCCAGATCGACATCAGGGCAGAAACGATCGGCCGCCGCGCGCCGGTCGAGATCGGGGTGCTGGGCGACGTCGGCGCGACCTTGCGGCTGCTGCTCCCGCGTCTGCAAAGCAAGTCGTTCGGCGGCCATCTCGATGCCGCGGTAAAACATTATCGGGAAGCGCGCCGAGGGCTCGACGACCTCGCTACCGGACGGCCCGGCGGGGTGCTTCACCCGCAGCATATCGCGCGCGTGGTCAGCGAATTGGCGAGCGGCGACGCGATCTTCACCTGCGATGTCGGGCTGCCGACGGTATGGGCGGCGCGCTATCTGGCGATGAACGGCCGCCGCCGGCTGATCGGATCGTTCTGGCATGGCTCGATGGCCAATGCCTTGCCGCAGGCGATCGGCGCCCAGGCCGCCTTTCCGCAGCGCCAGGTCGTGTCATTGTCGGGCGACGGCGGCTTTTCGATGCTGATGGGCGATTTGTTGAGCCTGGTCCAGCTGAAATTGCCGGTGAAGATCGTCGTCTTTAACAACGGCGCACTCGGCTTTGTCGAGCTCGAACAGAAATCGACCGGGTTCCTCAACTCGGGCACCGATCTGGTCAATCCGAACTTCGCGGCACTGGCCGAAGCGGTCGGGATCAAGGGCGTGCGCATCGCCGACCCCGCCGACGTCGAGACCAAACTGGGCGAGGCATTCGCCCACCCCGGCCCGGTATTGGTCGACGCCGTCGTCAACCGCATGGAGCTGGCGATGCCGCCCCGGGTCACCGCCGAGATGGCCAAGGGTTTCACCCTTTACATGCTCAAAGCCGTCATGAGCGGCCGCGGCGACGAAATCGTCGAATTGGCCCGAACCAACCTGCGGCGCTAGCAATTGCAAGGTCGGGCCGTTGCGGCGCTAATCCACCGCGGGGTCGGCCTGCGCCATCGGCTACGGCCCACCAGCGGTCTTCCCACCCGGAGAAGAGAGGCTGCACCCGACACTCCGCCTCGCAATCCCCTCACTTACCCAATATCTGATCGGCAACGGGGTTATCGCGAGCAAGCATCGCTCGGGCGTCTGGTTTAAGACTCGAGGTAAAAAAGAGAGAGTTTCGCGACGAAACGCCGAATATTTCGCCAATCAGACGATCTATATCGTTAACGTTCAATCTGTACATCGGGGGTGCAGACGGCCCGACGATCTGCACAGGAGTCGATTTCCAATCAACGAGCATTTGGGCACCATTCTTCAAAACATTGTTAGGATACCTTACATCCTCAAATTCCTCGATATCGGCAATTGTCGTATCAAATTGTAGAAGTGTGGTTGAAGGAAAGTCGGCCTTAAACGCGTTCCAGATATCAATCAATCTGTGACTGAACTGCTTCTTCAGCTCTAGTAAAGAACGTTTTCGAGACAACCCAGCTTTTAAAAACATTTCAAGTGTATGATGATAGAGATTACCACACACCGGCAGTAACCCTGCCCACGGCGCTGAACGTGAAGCCACGTAATATTGTACGCCAAGCCTCATAAATTCTTTGTCTTCTCGACTTGCTGACATAGTTCTCCCTTTTTCAAATCACTCACTCCAATATGAAAGCAATTAGCACGTAGGGTGGGTTGAGCAACCGCGAAACCCGCCGATGATTTTCAAACGAGGCAAGGTGACGGGTTTCGCTGAGCTCAACCCACCCTACCGATGGGCACGACGACTTCTCGCTACTCCGCGGCGGCGAGCAACGGCGGCTGAACGGCGGCGCGCTCGGCTCGGGCCATTGGCTGCGGCCACCAGCGGTCTTCCCATTCGGAGAACAGGCCCTTGAGCTGCGGCAATACGCGGTCGGCGAAGAGCTTGGTGTTGTAGGCCGCCAGCTCCTTGCCCATGCTGCCGAACTGCAATAACAGCATCAGATGGCCGACATTGAGGTCGGTCGCGACCTCGGTCAGCTGTTCGACGACCTCGTCGGGCGAGCCGACGATGACATAGCCACGGTCGACGATGTCGCTGATATCGGTCGTCGCGCGGGCCTTTTGCCGGGCGTCGAGGCTGGCGGCGCGGCCGATCTGGCCCTGGATGCCGGCGCGCTGCGTCGCCTCGGTGATATAGCCGGGCGGCATCGCCCAGCGCGGGTCGACCCGCAGGCAGCGGCCATAAAAATATTCGGCCGGCTCCTTGTAGAGACGCATCGCCTCGTCGCGGTTCTCGGCAACGCCGACGAATTGCAGAAAGCCGGCACGGTACGGGTTCCGGTCCTTCCCAAGCCGCGCCATCTCGTCCCAGAAGCCCTGCATCGTGGCGCGCCCGTCCTTGAAGCCGAAATAGGACAGGTAGGCGTAGACGTAATCCATCTGGGCGCACCACTGCCAAGTCTCGACCGAGCCGCCGCCGGGAATCCAGATCGGCGGGTGCGGCTTCTGCACCGGACGCGGCCAGATGTTGACGTAGCGCTGCTGGTTGAAGCGGCCGTTGAAGGCGAAGGTGTCCGGCTCGGTCCAGGCACGCAACACCAGATCGTGGCCTTCGTGATAGCGCTCGCGCAGACTCGATGGGTTCTGGCCATAGGCAAAGCAGGTGTCCATCGGCGTGCCGACCGGGAAGCCGGCGATCAGCCGCCCACCCGAGATCACGTCGATCATCGCAAATTCTTCGGCCACCCGGGTCGGCGGGTTGTACAGCGCCAAGGAATTGCCCATCACGCACAGGGCAACGTCGCTTGTCCTACGGGCGAGCGAGGAAGCGATCAGGTTGGGCGACGGCATCAGCCCGTAGCCGTTCGAATGGTGCTCGTTGACGCAGACCGCGTCGAACCCGCATTCGGCGGCGAATTCGAGCTCGTCCATGAAGTCGTTGTACATGTGATGGGCGCGCCGCGGGTCGAACAGCGAGGAGTGGATGTCGACCCACACCGAGGGATGCTTCTCGCGGAAATCGTCCGGCAATTCCGTGTACGGCATCAGGTGAAACCACATCAGCTTCATCGCTCATACTCCGCAGCGTCCTTCATGCGATCAGCGTGGCCTCGGCCCGTTCGGACGTCAAGCCGCGTCGCTAGTTCGTCTTTGACCTCTGCGGAACGACGGCGTGTTCGATCGCAACCGCCGAGCTAGCGCCCCCTGTCGCGCCGCAGCGACATTGGCGATATGCTGGCTCGATCCAGGTCGCAACAGGGGCGAAGCGTGTCCAATTGCCGAGGCCGACAGCCCTCCCCACGCGCCATTTTGATGCTGAGCCTACTCGTGCAAGTCGCCTGCGCCGCCCCACAACCGCAGGTGCAAAATCCATTCCTCGGGACCTGGGCCAATGCGGACAACGACGCGATCACCATCCGCCCGGACACGGTTGTAGTAAGCCAGCCGAACGGCCAGAGCACCGCGCTCGGCAACGCCGTGTGCGGCGGTGTTTTCGGGTTTGCCTATGCCACTTGGAACAGCCAGAAGCTGACCGCACTCGTTTCCCGCCAACCCGGACTAGGCAAGAATTTATCCGAACTGCTCGTCGCACCGACCTATCCGGTGGCACAGCTTCACTGCGATCATGGCGACCAAACCTATATCCTGCTGAATGATCGCCAGCTGGTGGTGATCTACCGGGACGGTGATATCGGAGCAATCGAGAGGCTGGCGCGTCGTTAATCTGTGTTATATTTAGGGCCGAAACGACGAGGGCGCCGGGTTGAATCGTGGCTGGAGCGACGTGGATTGAGCAGCGACGTTGGGTGATCTATCCAGCTCTGATGAGTTTGGGGATCGGCATCCTTACCTGCTGCGCCGAAAAGCCGCCCGCGCCCGCACCGCAAATCGCAGCGGTCCCGCCCCCACTACCGCCGACGCCGCGGCCAGCGCCGCGGCACCGCGTCTTTCCAGTCCCGGAGCACAAGCCGACGCCGCCAGCCGACGACGCCTCAGGTTCCGACGCGAACGACGAGGCACTGGCGATGGCCGGACCGGAATCGGCGACGCGCGCCCCCGAGGCGGTTTCGCTGCCGCCACGGCCGAGCAAACTGATTGGGCTCGATCAACCGGCGGCAAAGCAGCTCTTTGGGTCCGCGACCGAGCAGTCGGAGGCGCCGCCTGCGACGGTCTGGCGCTATCGCAGCGCCTCTTGCGAACTCGAGCTGTTTTTCTACCTCGACCTACGCAGCGGCAAGATGCGAACCCTGCATTACGCGTTCAAGGGCGATGCCGCCGACCCGGCCCAGCAGCAGGTTTGCCTGCGGTCGCTCGTCGCCAGCAAGAGCTAGGGCCCCTCCTCCGATGCCGCATCTTCTTCTCGTCGACGACGATGACGATTTCCGCGAATCGCTCGGCCTCAACCTGATCGATGAAGGGTACGAAGTCACCAGCTTCGACAATGGCCGCGACGCGCTCGCCTATCTCGAACACGGCGGTGGCGCCGACGCGATGCTGCTCGATTGGCGCATGCCGCAGTTTACCGGCATAGAGGTGCTGCGAAACCTGCGAGGGCGTGGGATCGCGCTCCCGGTGATCTTTTTGACGGCACTTTCCGACGACATCTACGAAGAGGCGGCGCTCGCCGGCGGTGCGGTCGATTTCATCGACAAGTCGCGACGCCTGCCGATCCTCGTCAGACGCCTGCGGCTGATAACCGAAGGCGCGCGACCCGCCGCCGATGCCGAGCCGCCACGGCCCGACGCGCTGACGCTCGGCCGGCTTGAACTGCGCTTTGATATCAGTCGCGCGCTGTGGGCCGGGGACACGGTCGAGCTGACCTTGACCGAGTTCAAGATCCTGGCGCTTCTCGCCGAGAAGGCAGGGCAGGACGTCGGCTATCGCGAGATCTATGATCTCGTGCACGGCAAGGACTTCGTCGCCGGTCATGGGGCAGAGGGGTACCGCGCCAATGTCCGCACCTTCATCAAGCGTATCCGCAAGAAGTTCCGCGACACCGATCCCGATTTCGACCACATCCATAACTACGCCGGCTTTGGATACCGCTGGACCGGACCAAACTAGGTCACGGCGCGGCCTGCGCTGGGCGTGGTCGCTGACCACCAAGACGGGCTTGCTCGCGGTTATCTTTCTGCTCGTCCCGGTTTTTCTCTACATCGAATTCCGCAACGCCTATGAGGAAAGCCAAGAGCTGCTGCTGCGTAGCGTGCGTGACGAAGGGCGTGTGATCAGCCAGTCCTTGCTGCCGTTGCTGCAAACCGCCGACATCGACAGCTTGCCCCAGCTCGGCTCCACCCTCGCCCGCTTCGCCGGCGAGGTGACGACGATCAAGCTGTTGCTGGCCCCTGCGGGCGCTGGCGGCGATGGTTTTTACTATGTAGCGTCGTGGCCCACGGTCGAGCACGCCAACCTCCAAGCCGAGCGGGATACCCTAGCGCAACAGGGCGTGCTCGACCGCCTTGCCCAGAATTGCCGAGGCGAGATGCCGTTTTCGCTGATCTATCATCGGCCCACCGGCGGCGCCGAAATCGTGACCGCAGTGACCCCGCTGGCGACGGCGGCGGGCTGCTGGGCGGTAGTCTCCTCGTTTTCCCAGGACGCCTTTCCCTCGGCGCATTTCGGCCAGCCCTATTGGGCGACGCCGCCGGTACGAATCGCAGCGGTGATCTATCTGGCGATGGCGGCGATCACGTTTTCGACCTTGTTGAGCGTGCGCGGCGGACTGCGCCGTTTCGCCCGGCGGGCGCGGCGCATTCGCGACCAGGGGCCCGATGCCGGGTCGTTCGGCGCCCGCGCCGATGTGCCTGAGCTGGCCGAGGTCGCTGCCGAGTTCGACCGTATGGTTGACGCGCTCCACCGCTCCGCCGCCGAAATCCGGCAGACGGCCGAAGACAACGCCCACGCCTTCAAGACGCCGATCGCGGTCATCCGGCAATCGCTCGAACCGCTGCGGCGCGCCTTACCGGAGGACAATAACCGCGTCCGACGGGCGATCGGCGTCGTCGAGCATGCGCTCGACCGGCTCGACGGGCTCGTCGCCTCCGCGCGGGAGCTCGACGAGGCAACCGCCGATCTGATCGACGAGCCGCTAGTTCCGGTCGATCTCGGACGCGTCATCGGCAGGATGATCCAAAACCGATCCGCCATTCTCGACAGCCGCGACGTCACGATTGTGCTGGCCAGCCGGGATTTGACGATCACTGCGGATCTGCTGCCCGGCCTCTATGTTCTCGGCAGCGAAGCGATGATCGAGACCGTCCTCGACAATCTGATCGACAACGCCGTCTCGTTCTCACCACCGGGCGGCGAGATCCTGGTCCATCTGACCCATGACGGCAGCTTCGCCCATCTGACTGTTTCGGACCGTGGCCCCGGCGTGCCCGAGCAGCAGCTCGAGCGCATCTTCGAACGCTACTATTCCGAGCGCCGTGCCGATGCGACGGGTGAAGTCGCGGACGAGGCGGCGGCAACCTATTTCGGGATCGGGCTGTGGATCGCGCGGCGCAACGTCGAGGCGATGGACGGCACGATCGCGGCCGAGAACCGGATTCCACAGGGATTGAGAATTCATATCCGGCTGCCGCTGGCGCCTGGCCGCGGCTGAGGCGGCGATCCCTCGACATCCCCCTATGGAAGCGCGACTCAAAACTGGGATATGGGTCAAGGCGCTGGTCCGGCGCTGCGATCTTGCCGCCGTCGCGGTGGCAGTGGTGGCGCGCGGCGATGGGGATTCGGGCGCCATCCTGATCAAACTCAACAGCCGGGACGACGGCTGCTCGGTGCTTGCCCAAGCCCGCGGACCGGACGGCGAGTTGTTGTGGATGCGGGCCACCGGCGCCGTCCCGGTTATCGAGGCCGACGCCGATACCTATATCGCCCGGCAGCGCCAACGCGATCCGGACCTCTGGGTCGTCGAGATCGAAAGCCGCTCGCCCGACGCCGTCCTCGACGGGCGGATCGTTTGACCGGCATGGCGCCGCCGATTGGAGGCAAGCGTATGGGGTTCAGCATTCTGATCGTCGACGACGAGCCCGATCTGCCGGATCTCTTTCGCCAGCGCTTTCGCCACGAGGTGCGCCAGGGGCAATATGTTCTGCACTTCGCGGCTTCAGCGGAGGAAGGGTTGCTCCGCCTCGCTGAGCTCGGCCCGGAGCTAATCGTGATCCTCTCGGACATCAACATGCCCGGGATGGACGGGCTGGCGCTGTTGCGCGAGATCAAGCATCGCCGGCCGGAACTGCCAGTCGTCATGGTGACGGCTTATGGCGATGACGAGCGCATGCGAACCGCGAAGGAGCTTGGCGCCGCCGCTTTTCTTGCCAAACCGGTCGATTTCGATCGGCTGAAGCAGCATCTGGCGGAGCTGATCCCGCGCTCGCCGAATGCATGACCGGCGTTCGCGGATCCCGTCGACCAACATGTTGCCCCGAATTTGTTGCGTCTCCCGCAGCGCGTGTGCTCAGTTGCGTCAAGCAATGGCAGGGTGCAGGAAGATGACAGCGGCAAGCACGCAAAAATGGTTGGCGGGACCGACCGCCGCGATGCTCGTCCTGCTCGTTGCCGGTTTGGCGCCATCATCGGCCCTGGGCGACACCCCGTCGGCCGACAAAGACGCCGTCATCGCCGAGAACCTGTCCGAAATGCTGCGCGACGCGCGAACGGTGATCTCCGACAACGAGGCGCTGATCAATGATCCCGCGCTCGGCGACAAGCATTTAACCGGCCAGAAAGTGCTGGCCGACGCGATAAAGCGCTATCAGAGGACAACCGGCATCGATCCGACGACGATCGATCCGGCCTCGCGCAAGGGACGCCTGATGCGCGCGATGATGAACGCGATCGTCGCGGTGATGGACGACAATCAGATGACGATCAACGAGAAGGGAATCGGGTTCAAGGGCCTGATCCCCGCGGTGTTTGGGCGGCTCGTCAGTGAATCCTTCAACGGCTTGGCAAAGGGTGAAGCTGAAATCAAGGTCACCGCGCCACTCGATCTTGTCCGCAACCGCAAGGCACTGCCTGACGCATGGGAAACCGAGGTCATCGAGACCAAGCTCCTCAGTCCCGATTGGCCGCGTGGCCAACCCTATTCCGCCACTGTAGACATCGACAGGCGCATGGCGTATCGCATCGCGGTTCCCGAATATTACACGCAGTCTTGTCTTGCCTGTCACGGTACGCCGAAGGGTGAACTCGACATTACCGGCTATCCAAAAGAGGGCCGCAAGCTCGGCGACCTCGGCGGCGTGATGAGCATCACGCTGTTTCGCTGAGGCTGACGGCGTGGCGGTGGCCCAGATGATGGCCCGGCTGACGATCCGCACCCGGCTCATTCTGCTGTCGAGCGCGCTCCTCTTCGTTCTGGTCGGAACCAATTTCTATCTGAACCGCGAACTCGCCGAGAATTCGGCGGGAATGGTCAAAGCGGCCGAACTGCTCGGCGTCATCGAAGAGGCGAACGGCGCGCAGATCGCCTTTGGCGAGATGCGCTATTGGATGACCGATCTCGCCGTCAGCCTGCTGATGCTCTCCGAGCGCAACGCCCACGCAGCCCGCGCCCGCATGGAGCAGAATCTCGATTTGCTGGCGAGGTACCGCCCGCAGGCCGTAGCCGCGGTGCGCGGCGAACTGGTGCAGTTCGAACAGCTCGCGCACAAGGCGGTCGAAGAATACACCGGCGACCATCGGGTAATCGGCAACTCGCTGTTGGCCCAGGCGAGCGAGCACGGTGTCGCCGTCAACCGATTGCTTGCCGCCACCGTCGCCGAGCTGACCCACGAGGCGGTCGCCGCTCGCGAACGCGTCGTCACCGGAGCAGCGGCGGCCACCCGGGTGTCGCGTATCGTGGTCTCAGCCGCGGTGCTGGCCGGCGCCATCCTGACCTTGCTGGTGCTGCGGTCGATCGCCGTTCCGTTGCGCCGGCTGGTGGTCGCGATGAATAGTCTTAACGCCGGCGATCTCGCCGTTTCGATCCCCGCCGCGGGGCCGGACGAGATCGGCGCCATGGCGCATACCCTGGCCGCTTTTCGCGATACCCTCGACGCGCTGCGCAAACTGATCGATGAGCAGCGCGAACGCGAGCGCGAGTTGCGCGCCGCCCATGACCAGCTCAAGGCCGCACAGGCGAATTTGATCCAGGCGGAAAAAATGGCCTCGCTTGGCCAGCTGACCGCCGGTATCGCACACGAAATCAAAAACCCGCTGAACTTCGTCAACAACTTTGCCGAGCTGTCGCGCGAATTGCTCGGCGAATTGAAGGAAGCGGTCGAATTCGGCTCCTGACGGGACAAGAGCCGAGGACCTCGATGAGCTGATGACCACCCTCGACGGCAACCTTGCCAAGATCGCCGAGCATGGGCGGCGCGCCGACGAAATCGTCAAAAGCATGTTGCTGCATTCGCGCGGCGGCAGCGGCGAGCGTCGGCAAAGCGACCTCAACGCGCTGATCGAGGAAGCTCTCAACCTCGCCTTCCACGGCGCGCGCGCCCAGGACCAGAGCTTCAACGTCACCTTGGAGCGCGATCTCGACCCAAGCATCGGCCCGCTCGAAGCCGTCCCGCAGGACCTCACCCAAGTCTTCCTGAACCTGTTCGGCAATGCGTTTTATGCGGTCAACAAGCGCCGCCGCGAAGGCAGCGAGACGGCTTTTGCTCCGATACTGACGATCACGACCCGCAATCGCGGCGACGAAATCGAGGTGCGGGTGCGCGACAACGGCACCGGCATCGCCCCCGAGATCAGAGACAAATTGTTTCAGCCATTCTTCACCACCAAGCCAACCGGCGAAGGCACCGGACTCGGGCTGTCGATCAGCTACGACATCGTGGTCCAGGAGCACGGCGGCTCGGTCGCCGTCGACAGTCAACCGGGCGAGTTTACCGAATTCACCCTGCGCCTTCCCCGCAACGTCGCTTCCACCGCCACTGCGATCGCCACCGGCGCTTCTGCATGAGCCAAACTAGCCCACCGGCTCATCGCGACGTCGAGATCATCGAGGCAGCCAAAGGCTTCGAGCGCTTTTTGCGGATGGACGTCATCCGCTTTCGCCATCGCCGGTTTTCCGGCGAGTGGAGCATGCCGCAAACGCCAGCGCTACCTGCCATCTTGCGGCGCCTCGGACGAAAGCGTTTTTCTATTTTGTGCCCGCGTCAATTCTACCTTGGCGACCGGCGTGCACGGCGTGCCCACAGAGGGCGAAGACATCCGCGTCGTGGTCAAGACCCTGTCCGAACTCGAAACCATGCTCGACGCTGGCGCCATCCGAGAACGGCCACACCCTCGTCGCCCTCTACTGGCTCTTACGCCACCGCGACCAACTCCGCCAGTTGTGGGGGCGGCTGTGAGGGAAGGGCGAGCCCCTCGCCCCGGCCTCACTGCCCACGCGCTGAGAGCGGCGAAGCAATGAGGGCAAACTGCGCCACGCACCGGGCTCTGCAACCGACCACAACGGGTGGCGGAAAATCATCGGGCGCGCCTGGGTCAGCCGTCGGGGCTGACCTGACGGTTGCGGCTGTTCGACACCAAGCCGCCCCCCGCTTCAACAACCGCGGGACCCCCGACGCGCCAACGTGTTTAATGGAGCAACCGGGGCGAGGGTGGGTTGGGTGGGTTGGCGGGAATTTAATAGCGTTAGGCTTGAGTTTGTTGAGATAAAGGAAGAGCTGTGGAACCGACGTCGGTGCGGCCAAGGTGGTTGATTGTTACCCTGAAATACCGTAAATTGAATTGGTTGTAGAGACATCCACATGCATATTGACGTCATTGACAGCTTCAGCGAGTTGGAAGCGCGCCGGCACAACTGGGACGCTGTCTACGCGGCTGATCCCGAGGCGCAGTTCTTCCTTTCTTGGGAGTGGCTGGCCGATTGGCTGACCACGCACCGCACGATCTGGTTCATCCTCGCTGGCAAACGCCACGAGACCGACGAAGAATACGCCGCCTTCCTGCCGCTGCGGATGCGGACAGATTTCGACAAGAAGCACGGCTTCACAAACGAGATCTTCCCTGCCGGTGCGGGCTTCTCGGATTATACGGGTATTCTATCCGAGCCCGGGTTTGAGTCCGAAGCGGTGCCCGCGTTCGCCGAGTACATCAAGCGAAAGCTCAATTGGGCTCTGTTTAGGATAGAAAATCTTACGATGTCGGATCGTCGGCGGCGCCTCTTCCTCCGCGCTTTCGATAAAAATCGCTTCGCGCAAAAACCGATTAGCTATAAATTTCCGGGAGATCCAACCGATCACTCGATTTGCCCTTTAGTACACCTGCCAGCAAGCTGGGACGAGTACCTCAATATTCTGAGCACCAATAACCGGCAAAAAATTCGCCGGCTATTGAAGAAAGTAAAGTCATCAGAAAATTATCGTATAACCTGGTCAGATGCCAAATCGATCGATGAAAATTTGTCGACGTTGCTTAATTTCTGGAAGATAAAATGGGTCCCGAGTAAAGGTCCGCAGAGAGCCGACGAGATCGTCAGTCTCAATCAGTGGATGCTAAGTCGTTGCGCGAAAAGCGGCGCATTGTTTCTTCCAGTATTTTGGCACGCCGACAGACCGGTAGCCGCTCTCGCAACCCTGGTCGACCGTTCCAAGAAATCGCTGCTGTTTTTCATCACCGGGCGAGATGAAACATATCGCGAGATGCCCGCCGGGTATTTGTTGCATGCCTACAGCATTCGGCATGCCATCGCCCACGGCTTCACCACCTATGAGTTTTTAAAGGGGAACGAACCGTATAAATATTTATTTGGTCCCCAGGAAGAGCGCCGCCAGAGGCCGGTGTCGGTGGTGACCAGGACCAATCGCAATCTCGGCGGCAGGTTGGATCCGCGCGGGCTTCCGGCCATGCTCGACATGGCCTTAGGGTTTGAAGATCAGGACAACTCAGCGGACGCTGAACTCGCCTACAGCCAGATTCTGGAGCTGGCTCCGGACAACGCGCTGGCGCTCTACAGGTTCGGCCGATTGAAGGCCGGGAACGGCGCCCACGCCGAAGCGAAGGACTTGCTCGCCCGCTCGGTGGAGATAGAGCCCGACGGAGACAATACTTGGTTTTGCCTCGGGCAATCGCTTCAGGAGCTTGGAGAAAATGAGGCGGCACTCGCGGCTTACCGGCAGGTTGCTGAACTTCAGCCATTGAACAAACAGGCAAAAGAACTCATCCTCCAGTTGACCGTCGCCGCCGGGCTTGCGCCTGAACCGCGGATAGCTGCACCCCACCTGATCCCGGTTGCGGAGACCGCCCCGAGCTCACGGTCGTCGATCATTTCGGCCGCTGTCGATTCCGACTTGGCGCTACGGAAGAAGCTTCAAGAGCTTCGCGCCTTGACCCAACATTATCATGATACGTTCGTCAATCCTCGCCCGCGATGGTAGCGCAGGGAATTCGTGAACGGAAAGCCACCTCGCCCAAACCGTGATGACCGGTTGTGCAAGCCGCGTTAAAGATTTGCCGATAGAATTCGGATAGGTTCATCCGAAGCAAGGGTTTGTTATGGCTCGTCTCGGCAATATGTTGTGCACAGCATCAAGAGAATGATTCGTAGACCATCACACGACCGACAGGAGGATAATAATGCCGATATACGATGGATCAACGGTAAGGGGATATTTCGAACGTCTGCGCATGGGTGCGCTGATGCAGAGCAGAATTGAGGAATTTGTTGACGAATATCAGGTCGCCAACGGGTTATTACCCGAGTTTATATTTGTCGAGAACCCGATCAACGCATTGGGAGGAATCGATTTTTCAAATCTGATTTTATTATCCGCGACGATGTATATGGAGTTTTCCCTTAATCAACCCAACCGGACGATTACATTCCTTAATATTGATATGAGTATTAATCGAATTGTAATGTCCGGTCTGCAGCAATCATCATTTAGTGGACCGTTTACAGAGAACTCGCGTCTGACCGTACAAATCTTCAGGAATATGGAAGCTGTCGGATTTTTTGAAGCATCGGGCGACAACTGCGGCGATCTGCTGGACATGCTCAAAAAGTATTTCATTCCTTCGATCAACGGGTGATTGTATAGGTCTCTCTGCTCCGTAGTTCGTTTGCTGAGAGACCCCCGCATCTGTGCAATATCTCGGCGGCACGAGCCGCCGACCTGCGGAACAACCCGCAGACCGCGCCCCGGCTCTGGGGACCATTGGGCTCCTTCTCAGCGATACGCAGTCGTCACCGCGCGGAAAATTCCTTGAAGTGCTTCGACAGCGCCAAGCCCTGGCTCTGATAGGACGACCCAATGGCACGACCGTAGAGCTTGTCCGGGCGGGCGATCAGCCGCTCGTAGACCAGCCGCCCGAGCACTTGCCCATCCTCGATCAGAAACGGCACCTCGTGCGAACGTACCTCGAGCACGGCGCGGCTGCCGGCGCCGCCGGTCTCGGAGGTGCCGAAGCCCGGATCGAAAAACCCTGCGAAATGCACCCGGAACTCGCCAACAAAGGTGTGATAAGGCAGCATCTCGGCGGCATGATCGGGCGGCACCACGACCGCCTCGCGCGACGCCAGGATATAGAAATCGTGCGGGTCGAGCACGATTCCGCCAGCCGGCCCCGGCCCGCGATGGGCATAGACCGGCTCCCAGAAATCGCGCGGATCGTAGTAATGGACCCGATCGACATCGACCAGATCGGTGTGGCGACGCGCCTTGTAGCCGACGATGCCGCTATCCCCATGTCCGGCGACGTCGACGCTAAAGGCGAGTCCATCGCGGATCGCCTCGCGCGCCGGGGTCTCGCCCGGGCGCAATTCGAACAGCCCCACCTCGTCATGCAGCCGCCGCAGTGCGGTGTCGCTGAATGCCGGCGAGCCGCGGCGGATGCGCAATTGCACGAGGCTCGACCCGGTTCGCGCCAGAATGCTGAACGAGCGCGGCGAGATTTCGGCGTAGAGCGGCCCTTTGTAGCCCTCGCGCACCCGGTCGAACTCGGTGCCGTGATCGGTGATCACCCTGGCAAAGACATCGAGCCGGCCGATCGAGCTTTTCGGGTTGGCTAGTGCCGAGGTGCGTTTTCGCAGCGCCACATATTCGAGCAACGGCACGATATAAACGCAGTCCTTTTCGAGCACTGCCCCCTGGGTCAGGTCGATCCGATGCATCGACAGCAGGTCGAGCTTGTCGCGCACGCTTGCTCGAACACCCGGCAGAAAGCTCGCCCGGACCCGATAGGCCTCCTCGCCCAGCCGCAGATCGATGCTCGCCGGCTGGATTTGCTCGTCACCGATCGGCTGCGGCGACAAGATTTCGCGCCCCACCGCCACCGCCTCGCGCAGCATCTGCGACGGCATCAGCCCAGTCGAGCGGTCGGCATCGGCAGGCTCGGGTGCCGGGAAAAGTGCGGCCTGGCGGGCTTCGGTCATGGAACTGCTTTCACTCAAATCGGCCGCTCCGTTCTAAGCCAGCGGACCGGCCTCGGAAATAGCTGAGCCGGGTTCCGGCTTCACTGATCACCGCCTCTTTGTTAGCAGATCTCGGGTGCGGAACCCGCCCGAAAAAGGCTTGTTAATAAGATAACCGCGCGTTCTCGCCAATCAAGAGTTGGTAAGCGGTGACGCACTCCGGGAACTTCTCTCGGGAGAAGACCCATGCAGGATCCGCAAGCTTTGCGTGAACTCGCCAAACGATGTCGAAAACGCGCGAAAATCTCGGTAAAGCGAGAAATTATCGAGCAGTTGTACCTCTGGGCTAGCGAATTGACTGATGCGGCCGATGAGATTGAGCGGAGCGCGCTTCAGCAGCGAGAGATGATCAGGCTCGGAAAGCGAATCAGATAGCATGGTGGATGCCCTACTGGAGCTCTACTGTCCAATCCCAGCGGGTGGCGACAAAAAAGTGAGCGGACCTCTTTATCGAAACTTCGCAAAGACTCGGCGGCTAGCGTCGGTCGCCCTTGCCTGGCCATGGCAGCGGCTAGAGGCCGCCTGGGCTTTTGCCGGCGAGGCTACAGCATGGCGCGGATCTTGGCAGCCAAGGCGGCGTAGGTGAACGGCTTGACCATCAGCTCGACACCGGGATCCAGCGTGCCGTTATGAACGATGGCGTTGCGCGCATATCCGGTCGTGTACAGCACCCGCAAGTCGGGCCGCATTTCACGCGCGGTGTCGGCGAGCTGCCTGCCGTTAAGGCCGCCGGGCAGCCCGACATCGGTAAACAGAAGCCGGGTCTGCGGATGATCCGCCAGTAGCCGCAGCGCGGCAGGGCCATCCGCCGCCTTGAGCACGCCATAGCCGAGTTCTTCGAGCATTCCAACGGTCGAGGCGCGAACGTCGTCCTCGTCCTCGACCACCAGGATCAGCTCGGTCTTGCTGCCGCTGGGGGCGGGGCCCGACTGAACCGAGATTTCCGCCGAGGCCTCAGCCGACACCAGCCGCGGCAGGTACATCTTGACCGTCGTACCCTGGCCCGGTTCGCTGTAGACCTTGATGTGGCCGCCGGATTGCTTGATGAAGCCATAGACCTGGGACAGGCCCAGCCCGGTGCCCTGGCCGACCTCCTTGGTCGTGAAAAACGGGTCGAAGGCCTGCCTCAGCACCTCCCTGGTCATACCGGCGCCATCGTCGGTGATCGCCAAGAGCACGTACTGGCCAGCGACGACTTCCTCGTGCGCGCCGGCATAAGCCTCGTCGAGGAGGGTGTTGCCGGTCTCGATTGTCATCCTGCCGCCATTCGACATCGCGTCGCGCGCGTTGACCGCAAGGTTGATAATCGCGCTTTCCAGTTGGGTGCTGTCGGCGGAGACCGCCCAGAGGCCACCAGCCAGCACCGTCTCGATCTTGATCGTCTCATCGAGTGTCCGCCGCAGCAGCTCGGACATGCCGGAGACCAGGCGATTGAGGTCCAGTGCCTGTGGCGACAGGGGCTGGCGGCGCGCAAAGGCGAGAAGCTGCTGGGTCAGCGCCGCCGCGCGCTCGGCGCTGCGGATCGCCGGCTGGACCTGCTCCCAGCCATTCTCGGCGGTAATGGGCTCACCGCGCATCAGCCGACGACGTGCGTTATCGAGGCTTCCCAGGATGACCTGAAGCAAATTGTTGAAATCGTGCGCGACCCCGCCGGTGAGTTGGCCTAGGACCTCGATCTTTTGCAGATGACGCAAAACCTCCTCGGCTTGCTCGCGTCGCTGCATCTCGGAGCGCAGGTCACGATTTGCCGTCGCGAGGTCGCGGGCTTGGCTTTCGAGACCGGCATTAACCTCTTTTAGCTCTGCCTGCGCCGCTTCGAGAACCCGCGTACGTTCAGCCACCCGGCTTTCGAGCGTTGCCAATAGGTTGGTATTGTCCTGCTGCCGGCGATGCAGCGCACCCGCCATATCGTCGAAGGTACGTCCGAGCTGGACAATCTCCGAGCCACCTCGCCCGAGATCGCTGCGCGCCGCAAAATTGCCCTGCCGCCACTGCGCCGACGCCTCCACCAGTTTGGCGATCGGACGAGATATGAAATAGCGGCCTCCCAGCCAAGCCACCAACAGGCCGACTGCGAGGCCGATGCTTATCAAGATGAAACCGAACCTCGACGCGTCGTTCACCGCGGCGAAGGCTTCCGCCGTTGTTAGACCGACGCCGACAAAGAGGCCGATGGCAGGTGACGACTGCACCGGGACGTAGCCGAGGATCCGGTGAATGCCGTCGACCCCGACGATCTCCGCCGTCCCCGGTTCCTTGGCGAAAATGAGAGGTCGATAGATCTCGGCAAATTTGGTCCCGACATATTTGGCATTGTCGGGGAGCCGAACGAGAATCACGCCGTTGCGGTCGGCGATCGCCAACGTCGCATCTTTGTTGATCTGCCGATCGGCTTGAAAATATCGAGCAAGCCAGTCGATATCGAGAGAGATGTAAACCGCGCCGCCGATATGGCCGTCCGGACCCGAAAACGGCAGGGCGAGCGGCAGGATCGGCTTTTTGACAAGGCGGCCGATCAGGTAATCCCCGATGACGAACTTTCCGCTTCGGATCGCCTCATTAAAGAACCAACGATCGGCCGCAGTGGCGCCGGTTGGAATCGGCCGGCTCGAGCAAAACACATGCCCATTCAGTTCGATAGCTCCCATCGCCACATATTGCGGGAAGTCCTTGGTCAGGAGGGCGGCATAATCGGAGCAGGCGGCGGTGTCGTGATTGCGCACCGCAGGGAGGTTGGCTAAGGCGACAGCTAAAGCATGGCCGTTTTCTATGATCCGATCGAGCTCGCCTGTGGCGAATTTGGCGAGCCGCATGGCATCTTGGCGCACCTCAGCCTCGCGCGACCGTTTGAGTTCGATCTCGTTGTAAGCCTGGATCGCCAGCGCCGGCAGGATCGCCATCAAGACGAGGACGAATAGCCGGACGAGTAGGTTCGTTCGCGGCCGATTGGTTCTGGCGGGATCGACCTGCACGCCTTCGGCCATGTCCGCATCGATTGGCATGCAGTCCCTCCGGGGTGCCGATTGCGCTCGTTTTGCGGTCGAGCATCGTATTCGACATTCTGCCTTGATCGCGGCCTTCAGGTCGAGGCCGGTGGCCGATCCTACGCGGCGTTGATGAACGCGCTCAAATCGCGGTAGCGGTTTCGCGCTCGCGGTCCCGGAGCGATGGAGATTCGCGAGCGGGGTGCTGTAATATGAAGAGGCTAAGAAGCCGATGGATACTATAAAATTTTCATTTTAGTAAGATAAAAATTCTAAACTTGTCTGGTTGGTAAATCTATATATCAATTGGAACATTGCGGCTTGGAACAAACTCATTGTGAGTTTCGTTGTTTATATATCGGTAACAAGTTTGAGGCGCGGGTATGTCCGTTGAACTTCGCGTATCAGCTGATCAACTATCACACGCTATGGACAACATGAGAATGTGGCTGGATGACAATAAGGTCAACCCGACGAGCTTTAGATATGACCGGGGGGCCGATGGAACGTTCATTGTGATGCTGACCTTCGCCGACGCGATCGCGGCGAATGCCTTCGCCAACGCCTTTAACGGCAGACTGCTGCCGTAATTTTGCGTGAGCATTTCGTGTCCCCCGACGTGCGCTTCCCGGGACCGTCGTCCCCGCCGGACCGAGTTGCGAGATCGAGGGGCGGCACGGCCCACCCCTTCGATCCCATCGCTGCGGGCGACCCTCGCAAACCCAGCGGCAACCGCCTTGCATATCCCTGCCCGCTTCTGTATCCAACCCCTCGCCGCGGTCATCAGCACCGTCGCGGGCACCCGTAGCTCAGCTGGATAGAGCGCTGCCCTCCGAAGGCAGAGGTCGTGAGTTCGAATCTCGCCGGGTGCGCCAATTTTTTCAATATGTTACCGGACCATTATCGAGCATTTCCGGCATGAGTGTCCCGCCGAGTGTCCCGTCCAGGGGTGTCCCCTAACGTCTCGGGTTGCTGACGCGCAGGCAGCGGCGATCATCCAGGACCCCTGGAGCAGCGCGAGCCGTTCTCCTGCGGCGAGCCAACCTCGATCGCGACGTGGTACAAGATATCTGGACACGAGGCCACCGGGGGCACAAGATGTAGAGATCTAGCCCGATCATGGGCCAAAGCAAGGGATGAGTAAGTGTCAGAGCAGCGACAGGAAGAAGGTCACGAGGCGGCCCACCCGGTAGACGTGCGGATGCCCGGAAGTCCGATTGAATTTGACGGGAAGATTCTTAGCAGGACTGGAGCGATACAAATTGAGTGGCTCGATCGGGTTACTGAGGCGCTACAGAAACTTAGGCTCCAGGTCGAGGCCGCATTGATCGATAACGCCGAGGCCGAGCTTAAGGTGGTGCGTGCCGATCCTGCCTCCCTGGAGAAGCGGAATGCCCTAAAATTAAGGATTTTCGATGTCCTTACACCGTTAGCTTTGTCGGCCACCAAAGTGGGGGTAAATGAGGGCGTGCGTGAGGCAGTTAGTCACCTGATCAAATTTCTGTTTCCCTAAAAACCGGAGTTCTAGTTTAACCGACCGAGTTGCGGCGTTTGTAGCGTTTCGGTCGCCCGCCTGATCCGCGCCCACAAGAGCCGGCCGTCATCATCGCCGCGGTCGAGCATCAGGTCGGCGCGCTTCGCCGCTTCAAGCTCGGCGTTGGCACCGTGCCTGCGGATCAGCAGATTGGCCGCGCGCCAGATATCGATTTCAGGAACCATGACCGGCCGATGCTTCTCGGCGCTTACCGGAATAGCGGCCAGCAGACGACCCCGACGGCGAAAATAACCGCGAAGGTCCAGAAGAGCCTCTTTTTCATCGACTGATACCCCCGACAGCCGCCATCCGTTAGGGTCGGAAACTACTCATACGCCGTGCGGGTGTTCGCATCGGCGAGGGCGGCGGCTATATCCTTGCCGATTATGCCGACGCTCGACCTTACCGATGACGAGAAGCTTGCGCTGGTGGCCCATCTCCGGCACGCGCTCGAATATAACCTCTTCCCGTATGCACCGCGGCTCGACCCGCTGAAAGGCTATCCTCGCTAAGCTGGATCCGTCGACGCCGAGTTCGCTCTTGCTCCACGGTGCGCTGTTCTCTATTTGTGTCCTCCGATAAATCAGGGAGGAGTACATGACACGTGTATCAACAGCATTGCTCGGCTTCTGTTCTGCACTGGCGTTGGGGACTTTTGGAGCGAAGGCGACAACCTATAATTTTATCGAGACCAGCTGCGCGTCGATGAACGGCGGCTGCCCTGGTGGGCCAAATGGATTCGACGTGCCATCACTTCCTGCCGTAATCGCTACGTTCAGCAGCCCCGACGCCACCGGGCAGTACCAGTTCGACAGCATCGGGAGCGATCCGCCGTTTGAAAGCGGTGATACTGACTTTTCTCTGCAATGGGCCGGGACCGGAGACGCGCCAGTCTCCGCCGGTGGCTGTCCAGACGTAGAACAACGAGGCTGCGAATGGAACATCACCTGGGGGGCGGGCCAAACCAAGTCGAGTTCTACCAGCCCTTCTATTCCGCTAACATCAACGTCTTCGGCCTAGGTAGTATCGGGTCTGACGCAGAAATGGCGGGCTGCGGTTTTTTCGCACAATGCCAGATCACGGGCAGCTGGGTTTATGTTCCCGAGGCCAGTTCGGTCGCGTTGCTCGGGGTTGCGTTGGGATTTTTTGCGTTGATCGTTGGGGTTGCGGCGAGACACGAGGCATAGGTCAGTCGCCTAACGGACAGCGGGAACCGCAACCTCCGCTGACAACGCGGCAAGCGATCGATTATGACTTCTACCCTCTCGCGCCACGGCTCGACCCGCCGAAATGGTAGAGCGGTACGGTGCCCAGACGAGCGTCCCGGACTGGCACGAGCGGCTTATTTGCGCGCAATGCGGTAGCCGGCACGTCGATATGGTCGTGAGCGGAACCGAGCGATGGTAGATCGATCTCAATGGATGCTCTCATTCATGTCGTTCGTTTCGGTGTCTCACGTGAAGCGAGGCTAGAAAACCAAGAGCGCCGAAGCGAGCATTCCTACGGAAGACGGTTCCGGAATGGTTCCCGCTTGCGCGTTAATCGTACCTGTAAAATAAAACGTCGTGTCCGTGTCGGGACCGACACCGTAGTCAGCGTCATTGAAATCGTCGAAGCTACAGCCGGATGGGTCTGAACCAACGAACCCACGGGGTGGATAGGAACAAGAACCAAAGGTATAGAAACCATCACGATAGAAGTAGCTTCCGAAGACATCAAGAGGGTTTGTAAATGTCATACGGAACTCATAGTTTACTTGCAGGGTTTCAGATATGACTGAATCTGACGAATTATCGATAGTAAGTGAGAAATTGACGCTCTTAGTTACATCTACATTTGGAAGACCTGATCCAGCGGTCACGTCCACAAATACGTCGGGTCCACTAGGATCTAAGGTCGATACGCATTCTGGGAGAATACAATTACTATCTACTATAGAATATTCCATGTCGCCCGAAACCGATATCGTAGCATTTGCTGATCCCGAGGCGAGGATTGTCCCGAGGGCGGTCGCAAAAACGGCGATGAGTGCTGAGCGCAGTATCTTGAAAAGCTCTCCCCCATGCGTCGGTCCGGGTAACTGTCGTCACCGTTGGCACCATTCTGACACATCGGCGAAGCGGACGGAAATCGCCTGTCGCGCTCGCCAATGCGCCGCATAAGCCGCGGCAACCTCTGACGACGTGACGACATTCAAATCCGCGCTGTTCCGCGCTGCGGCGGCTGAAAAGTTGTACGACCCCATGATCGTGACGCGCCGATCGAGGATCAGTGCCTTTTCATGCGCGATCCTCACGCGGGCATCGATCCATACCGGGATGCCGGACGCGGCGTATCCGCGCAGGCGCATGGCTCCCGCTTCTTAAAGTCTCGTTAATACATTAGGCGCATCGTGGGACGCGATTGACGCAATTTTGACGGGTGCGTCTTCAATGATTACAACACAACGGATTGCCGAGTGTGCCGCCTGGTTGGAGGAAATCGACCCGGGCTTCCTGGTGTCGGTGATCCTGGCGGAAACTGGCGAAGATTACCGGGGGCGCGACCTGTTCGACCAGGTAGCGAGGATCATTGAGATCTTCGGGGTAACTGGCGCCGGCAAGATCGTCGGCTGCCATTGACGGAATCAACCGCTCAGGGCCCCCTCGACCGGCTAGGTGAGCTTTAGCCCCAGTCCCGACGGAAGGTAGGCGGATGCAAGCATCAGTTAAAATGCATACCGCCGCGATCGTCTTGGGAGGGGGGCGGGCTCGGCGCCGATCCCGTCCCGTTTGCGGCGCAACCTCCCAGCGCCCACAGGATCAGCAGCGCCACAATCACCCTGAGCCTATTCATCGCGCCCTTGAGTTACCTGATGTTGGTCGTCGGCTGGGCCACAGCCGAGAAATCCCCCGTCGCCTTACCGGTCAGCGCCGGCGTGCCCATATTACCTACAATGGTGAAGCTGCATCCGCACGCTGAGGCGATCTACAAGGTCGTACCGCTGGTCGATGGAACGTTCGGGGTCGAAGTCGTCGTCCCGGATACGCACCCAACCCAAATCAGGGGCTTCGCGACCGAGGCAAAAGCCGAAGCGTGGATCGCGGCGCACAAGCTGCACGTGCAACTGAACCCGCCATATCGGCGGCCCAGACCCGGCAGCGGTTCGCTGTAACCCTTTGTTCGACAGCCTTCGCGATGAAGCGCGGCCTGGGTCAGCGATTGGCGCGATCGGCCTCGTTGCCGCGGGTTCAGCCGCCACCGATCGTAATTTCTACCCGCCGGCTTGCAAGACCCGGGTCGCCGCCGGTCTGCCCGCGCCCCTTACGGGTCAATCGGTTAGCGGCAACCCCGTCCGCCGTCAACGCGTCCGCCACGGCCTGCGCCCGCTGTTGAGACAACAGCACGTCGGCAGGCGGGCTGCCGGCGCTGTCGGTATATCCGGCCACCGTGACCGGCGCGGTAGGATCGGCATTCGCGCGCTGCGCCGCCTCGGCGATCAGACTGCGCGCCGGCGGATCGAGCTGGGCCGAGCGTTCCTGGAAATACACGAGATAGGGCGAGTTGTTCGGGCCAAACGAGGAGCAGGCCGACAACACCAGCAGAAGCCACAAAAGGGGCAAGAATCGCATCGACAGCTCCCTTTGGCAGACGTGAATACCGACCAGCTTACCAGAGCTTCGCGTGCAGGGCGAGATCAGGAATGCGTTCCCGCGCCATGCGCGATATGATCCGCGTGGCAGCCGATTGGAGCCTCGTACAAAACGGCGCCGACAACATCAAAACCGGAAGAGCGACAATGGGCCTAATCCTGATAATCGTCATACTGGTCCTGCTGTTAGGCGGCGGCGGCTATGGCTATTCGCGCTACGGCTACCGCGGCGGGATCGGCATCGGGGGTATCTTGCTGATTATCCTGATCGTGTATCTTCTGGTCGGCCGCGGGAGGTTTTGACCCGGTAGAAAGTCTGCGCCGGAAAGATCATGGCGGAGCGGATCTGAGGATCTCGGCCAATTCGCAGGTGGCAAACCCGCATTGGTAGACGTTTTCACTACTGATAACCCGGCTTGCCGCCGAGAAGTTCCGCACGATATGGTCGTCACGGGAAACGGAGCGACGGTGGGGCGAATAGTTGCATGGGTGATTGTCGTCAGCGGCTTGACGCTGGCGCTTTCGGCCTGCTCAACAAAGGCGATCGATATAATCTGTCCTCCCGCGGGTCAGTGTCCAAACACCGTCTCAGGGCACGGCGGAGGCTATTGACCTGAAGCTCGTGGGCGGTCGTCGGCGTGGCGGTACGGCAGGTAGCGCGGCGACCACATTTTAGCCCGGATCGCAGCCTCGACCGCGTCGGTCTCGACTCCCTCGGTCAGCCCCTCCTGGTGCGCCTGGATGGCTGTCGCCAGCGCCACCGCAAAGGCAACATCGCGCAGTGCGGTCACCGGAGGCAGCAGATTATTGACCGGGTTGTCGCGGGCCGGCGAGGCAGCAGCCAAGGCCTTTGCCGCCGCCATAAACATCGTGTCGGTGACCCGGCGCGCCTTGACCGCAACCGCCCCCAAGCCCACCCCCGGGAAGATGTAGGAATTGTTGGTCTGATCGACCTTGAACTTAGCGCCGTTGCGGATCAGCGGCGGAAGCGGGCTGCCCGTGCCGATCACCGCCCGCCCGGTGCTCCAGCGCTCGATGTCTTCGGGGGTCGCCTCGGCGCGCGAGGTCGGGTTCGACAGCGGAAAGATCACCGGCCGATGATCATTTCGCGCCATCGCTCGCACGATAGTCTCGGAGAACGCTGCGGGTTGACCGGAGACCCCGATCAGCACCGTCGGCTTGGCGTTTTTGACGACATCGAGCAGCGATATCTTGTCCGGATCATCGAGTGTCCAGGTTTCGATCGCCGCTCGCCGCTGCACAAAGGGAAGCTGAAACGGCTCGATCCCACTCATGCCGTCGACCAGTAGGCCGTCGCGATCGACCATGTAAAAGCGCGCCGCCGCACTGCCTTCCGGCAATCCGGCCTCGCCCATCATTTTCAACAGCAGGCCGGCAATGCCACAGCCGGCCGACCCCGCTCCCAATACCGCAATCCGCTGCTCGCTCAGGGGCACCCCGGTGACATTGATCGCCGATAACAGAGTCCCCGCCGCAACCGCCGCCGTGCCCTGGATATCGTCGTTGAACGTGCACAGGCGGTCGCGATAGCGTTCAAGCAGCCGCGAGGCGTTGTTTTTGGCGAAGTCCTCCCATTGCAGCAGCACATGCGGCCAGCGATGCATGATCGCGTTGACGACCGCATCGACAAAATCGTCGTATTCCTCGCCGCGCACCCGCTCATGACGCCAGCCGAGATAGAGCGGGTCGGTCAGACGCTCCTGATTGTCGGTGCCGACATCGAGCATGATCGGCAAGGTCGTCGCCGGATGAAGACCGCCGCAGGCTGTGTAAAGCGCGAGCTTGCCGATCGGAATGCCCATGCCGCCCGCACCCTGGTCGCCGAGCCCGAGGATGCGCTCGCCGTCGGTCAGCACGATCGCTTCGACCTGGTCGAAGCGCGGATTGGCCAGGATCTGCTTCAGACGCCGCTTGTGCGGCAGGCTCAGAAACAGGCCGCGCGGTTTGCGAAACAGCTGGCTGAACTGCTGGCACCCGGCGCCGACGGTCGGGGTGTAGACCAGCGGCAGCAACTCCTCGAGGTTCTGCTCCAACAGTGCAAAGAACAGGGTCTCGTTGTTGTCGTGCAATTCGCTCACAAAGGCGTAGCGCTCGAGATCGCTGGCAAACCGGCGCAACACCGTCAGGCGGCGCGAGACCTGCTCCTCCAAGGTGCCGACATGCGGCGGCAGCAGACCGTGCAAACCTAAAGCGTCGCGCTCGGCCTCGGTGAAGGCCGTGCCCTTGTTGAGGAGCGGGTCAGCGAGCAATTCCCAGCCGGTCAACGGCGTGACCAAGCTGCCGGCTTCCGTCATCGCCGGTCGTCCGGGCATACGCGGCATATCGGCGCTTTACCCCAGGCGCCGCCGGTAGAGTGCGATCAACCGCTCCCAATGCCGTTCGGCCGCCCCTTTGTCGTAGCACCAGCGCTGCGGAAAGGCGAAGCCGTGGTGGACGCCGGGGTAAAGCTCGATCTCCCCCGCTGTGCCGGCCCGGCGAAACAGGCCGCGCAATTCCTCGACCATCGGCAACGGCGCCAGCTCGTCATGCTCGGCGCAGGCGATGTAGAGCTCGCCCTTGACCCGGCCGAGCGACAGATGCGGGCTTTCTTCGGCGTCGTTGACCAGCCAGGTGCCATAGAACGAGGCGGCGGCGATAATTCGCTCGGGATAACGCGCCGCGGCAGCGAGCGCATAGGGGCCGCTCATGCAATAGCCATGGGCGCCCGCCGGCCCCGGCTTGACCTCGCTCTGGCGGTCGAGGTAGGCGAGCATCGCGCCGACATCCTCCATGACCGGAGGGATCGTCATCTTGGTGCGCACCGCACGCATGCGCTCGCGCTCCGGGCTGCCCTGATCGAGCACGTCGGGCCCAAAGATCGTGTCGCGACCGGCGCGGTAATAGAGATTGGGCAGCAGCACGTAATAGCCGACCGTGGCGAGCCGGCGGGCCATGTCGCGCAATTCCTCGCGGATCCCCGGCGCATCCATCAGCAGAAAGACGGCCGGATACGGCCCGCCGCGTTCGGGATGGCAGATAAAGGTCTCCATCGCGCCATCCTTGGTCGCGATGTCCAGGGTCTGTTCGATCACCTAGTCGTCTCCCTATTTCATCACACTGGCGAAGGCCGGTGACAATTCCGCAATTTCTGATGGACAAATCAGACAGACGGTTCGGTGACACGGTCCTGTGCAGGGAAAATCGCAATCGCGGGACCAGGCGATTTGGTATGGCGTCGGATGGAACTTCGGCGATCCGCAAGGCACCCATCGCCACATAAAAGCCCTCAGCAAAGGGATCCGCCGAAACGTCGATCTCCTCGAATCCCAGCCTTCGGGCCAAGGCCAAAAAATGTCGTGCCAATCGCTGCCCGCGACCACTGCGAACGCTCTCCGGGTCGACGAACAGAAACTCGATCTCTCCCCGAGGAGGCTGACCGCTCAGGCCGTAAAATCCAGTGATCGTGCCGCCTTCGTCGAGTACGTAGAAGGGGCATTTCGCAATAGCCTCGGGGTCTACGGTCAGAGGGGCGCGACATGCTTCCATGAAAGCGGCGTCATAGCCCCACAATGCCTTGGACCGCAGCGCCAGCGCACTGAGGTTCGCAGCCTCACATGGTAGAGCGCGACGAATTTCTGCCTGTAGCACGATTGTGCTCCCGGCCTGTGCGAGCAGAACAATTGACCACGGGCGAGAGTATCATCTGTCTGACAACCACCACTAGATCACCTGTTTTTCACGCAGCTGACGGATCTCGTCTTGCGTGTACCCGGCGATGTTTTTCAGCACGTCTTCGGTATGCTCGCCTTTGAGCGGAGCGCTCCTTGGGACAAGCGGCGAATCCGACAGTCGCACCGGGCAGCCGATCACCGAAAACCGGCCGCGCGTCGGGTGTTCGAGGTCGAAAATCGTCTCCCGCTCGCGCAGATGCGGGTCGGCGAGCACTTCGGCTGTGTTGAGAACGGCGCCGCAAACGATGCCGCGCCCGGCAAACGCCTTCATAACCTCACGCTTCTCACGCGTCCCGGTCCAGCGTTCGATCTCGGCGGTCAGGGCCGCACCGTTCTTGGCGCGCGCCGGCGGTGTTGCAAACCGCTCGTCGGTGCGCAGGTCCGGGCGTTCCATGACCTCGGTCATCGCCTCGTACATCTCCGGATTGTCGGGCGGGATCGTGATGTAGACGTAATCGTCCGCGCCATTACCGGCGCAGCGCACGAGATCCGACCACCCGCCGGTGGGCGAGCGGTTGCCGGTGCGTTCGAGGGGTTTTCCGGTGGCCAAGGTCCCGGTGTATTTGACCCGGGTCAGGTTCAGCACCGCTTCCTGCATCGCCACCTCGACAAGCTGGCCGCGACCCGTCTGCCCGCGCTGAACGAGGGCCGCGAGGATCGCGATCGTCAGATGCATGCCGGTCCCGGAATCGCCGATATTGGCGCCGTTGACCAGCGGCGGGCCACCTGCCTCGCCGGTAACACTCATCGCTCCCGAGGTCGCCTGCGCCACCGGCTCAAAGCATTTGAACCCGCTGTAAGGGCCGTACGAGCCAAAGCCTTTGACCGAGGCGTAAATCACGCGCGGGTTCAGCGTCTTGACGGCCTCATAGCCGAGACCCAGTCGTTCCATGACACCAGGCCCGAGGTTCTCGGCAACGATGTCGGCATTTTTGATCAGGCGGCGGGCAATCTCCTTGCCCTCCTCGGTGCGCAGATTGATGACAGTGCTGCGCTTGTTGCTGTTGAGCAGCAGAAAGAAAAAGCTGTCGAGGTTCGGATTGTCCATGTTCCACAGCCGGCGCGCGCGGTCGCCATGGGGCGGGCGCTCGATCTTGATCACGTCGGCGCCGAGCCAGGCCAGCATCTGGGTGCACGACGGACCGGCCTGGTCGTGGGTGAAGTCGATGACGCGAATGCCCTCGAGCGCCTGGCTCATGTTGACGTTCCTCCCGGCGGTGTCAGCGTATTGCCGGCGAAGGTGTCACCCTTCGGTGGCGCGGTCCACCGATTGGTCGATCCGCGCGATGATTTCGGCCGGCAAAGGCCCGGCCTCGGCCGCGGCGACGCACTCGGCCAATTCGGTGCGGTTCTTGACCCCGAGCACCAGGGTGTCGACGCCGAGCGACAGCGCGTAGCGGTGGGCCAATGCAGCGGGACTGGCGCCAAGCTCGGCGGCCAGGCGGCGGAAGCCGGCGGCTCGCGCATAATCGCGCATCTCGGGATGATCCGCCGGCAACGGGCGGTCGATCGCGCTCGGTCAAGGCGCCGGCCTGCACCGCGCGAATGCCCATGACTCCGACCCCATGGGCGTGAGCTGCCGCCATCACCGCGCGCGGCTTTGCCGGGCCGTCGAAGAATTTGAGCCCGCCGGGCGAGTCGAGCAGATTGGCGATGCATTGCACCGCCGCGGGCGCCGGATGTTCGCCGAGCAGCCGGATGATCGTGTCCGGATGGCCGATGCCGGTCAGGCCCCACGCGCCGATCAATCCCTCGGCGACCAGCCGTTCAAAAACCGGGCGGACATGTTCGACAAACGTTCTGTAAAGCGTCATCCGCACGGCGGCGGCGGGCCATCGCGCACGGTGGTCCGAATCGGGTACGACATTCGAATGCAGGAAGAACAAATCGAGCCGATCGAGGCGCAGCCGGCGCAGGCTTCCTTCGATCGAACGGCGCAGAATGGGCTCGATCTCGCCGGGCGGCGGCTCGCCCAGATTGCACTTGCTGGTGACGCGCACCCCATCCGGCAGCCTTCCGGAAAAGGCTGCGCCGACGACCTCCTCGGCCTTGCCGTTGCCATAGCTCGGCGCCAGGTCGAGCAGGTCGATGCCGGCCTCGACCGCCGCATGGACGGTGGCGACGCACTCGTCGAATGTCGTCTCACCCCACACCATGCCGAGCCCGCCGCCGCCCAAGGTCAGCGCCGAGACCGGCCAGAGTATGCCTAATTGCCTCTGCTGCATGTCCGTCCTCCCAAATGTCGCCGGTCGTCCTCATCGATCTTACCGCCTGCACGGCCGGACCGCATCCGCCCGCGCCTTGACAGGGTTTCGCGCCGCCTCCTAAATGCCGCCGGCCGGAGCGGGCGCGTAGCTCAGCGGGAGAGCACACCCTTCACACGGGTGGGGTCACAGGTTCAATCCCTGTCGCGCCCACCAGCTAAAAGAAGCGTTTGGAGTGCTATTCACGTCCGGACAGCACTCGAAAACCTGCGCAAATCACAGAACGGCAGACGATCAGTTCCCTGCTGCCGTGGTCACAGTGTGACTAGGGACTCGACATCGCCCCGGTTAGACCGGCCTGGCTCGCTTCGAAAAATACCACACCCAAAGAGTGAACCGCGGAGTTCGGGTGGATGCTCGCCGGAATCTCCGTGCTCGATTGGCCCGCGCGGCTGGCGCGCTCAGAGCCCGGTCGCCACCGGTAGTCTCGTGCGGGCGGTGGGGGTATGGGATATCCGGCTGTGTGTGATGGAGTTCACAGACGCGCCGCCCATTCCATGTTACGGACCCGATCTGATCGGTTAAAGCCAGCAACTGGAGTAACACTCATGACTCTTCCCGGCACAATTACCGCGGCCACGCCGGGCGCGCAGGGTTTCGACTGCAGCACGGTGGTCACCGCCGTCGTGGCTGAGAACCTCGCCGCGCTGGGCTTCGCCTTCGCTATCCGATATGTCAGCCGGGTCACCCCGCAGAACGCTGGCGATCTGACAGTCGGAGAGGCGCAGTCGATCCTCGCGGCAGGGCTCGCTCTGATGGTCGTCCAGCACTGCCCGAGGCCATATTGGACGCCGACCGCTGAACTGGGCACGCAATACGGCACGGTCGCCGCGACCAATGCCGCTGCGATCGGTTATCCGGCGGGCGCGAGCCTGTGGCTCGATCTCGAAAACATGCGGCCGGGCAGCGGAGCAGACGCGATCTGTGCCTATGCGAACGCGTGGAGTTGGGCGGTTCGCGGCGCAGGATATCTCGACGGCTTGTACTACAGCGCCGATTGCCCACTGACGCCGCAACAGCTTTACCTCGATCTGATCACCACACGGTATTGGCGAGCCCTGAGCGCGGATTCACCATTCGTCTCGACACGCGGGGCGTGCATGCAGCAATCCCTGCAAGCCGGACAGGTGGCAGGGATCGATCTGGACCGCGACGTGGTGATGGCCGACGCGTTTGGCGGCCTGCCAATGTTGCTCGCGTCGCCGGAGGCCTGAGCGATCGTTTTGGCCCGCGCGCATATCTGACGGCCCGAAAACCCGTCATCATACCTTGGGCAGAGGCGCGCCCACCCTCTAAGCCGCCAGCATGAAGTGGCAATCGAGCATGTCTCAGGCGTCACAGCGGCGCCGAAGACGCTCGTCCCACGTAAGTTATTGACAAGCGGGCCTATATTGGAAACGAAACACCCTTAACACGGAGTGTGGTCACAGGTTCTATCCCTGTCGCGCCCACCAGCTCTTTCAACAACTCAGACCGAATTCGAACTCCGGCCGGGCGTCGTATCCGTGCGCTAGGGTTTCTTCGACGCGAGCACAGCCGCGGCCGCGTTCCGGGATGGATGCGCGGTGTCGAGTCCGCGTTGCGCCTTGGCGAGATACCCCGCCCTTCGCTCAAGCGTCATGCGGTGCATACGCTCGGCCATCCTCGCCACAAGCCTGGGCGAAGCGTTGACCTCGTCTCCCCGGTCGGTGGTCAGGGTCGGCATACGCAATTCTCCATCAGGGTGAACCGCAATCATAGCAAACGGATCGCGACATGAGGCTACCACGGTTGCGACAGGCCGAGCGCTTCGGCGTTAGAGCCAGCGTACTGGAGAGGGCGGCGTAGACGGTGAGAATTTTCAAAATCACCCTTTTGACGAATTCAGTTTCGTGTAATCTTCTGTTGAAGATCGGATGTCGGGAGGAAAACAAATGGCGACGCCAACCGAGAATGTCGCGGGCGGTCTGCCGCCGAGCAACACCGTTCGATGGTCACCGCAGCGCAAAGCTTCGGTGGTGCAAGCGGTTCGAGGCGGCCTAATCGGCCTCGAAGAAGCATGCCTGCGCTACCAGCTTTCGGCCGAAGAATTTCTGGAGTGGCAACAGGCGCTAAAAGTCCACGGCATCGGAGGGCTGAGCGTCACCCGATCTAAATATTATCGTCATATCCCCAGCACCGATGGCCGTTGGCGAGCCCGCGGCGGCCAAGGTTCGACTGATATTGTGCTGCCTCGATCGCCGCCACCAGATTGAAGACCGGGGCTGAGCTCCGGTCAAATAGAAGTAGTGATCAGGATGATGCCGCCGGCGACTAACGCTCCGCCGGATATGACGCCCAGGGGTCCCCTGAGAGGAGACGGGATCACGGCGATCCCCCACAGGAGCACCCCAACGAGGACGAGGGTTATCCCTAGAATTCTGCGAGGCCGCGCATTCCTCAGCCACCTCTCAGCCGCTAGGCGTCGACTCCGCATTCCAGGCACTCGACAATGAACGCCCCATCGGGCAAACGGGACACTGCACACCGGTTGGGGTCGCCGGTTCAATCTCTGTCGCACCCACATTTTGCCCGCCGCATTATATGCTTTGAGCGACAGGCGCGTAGCTCAGTGGCAGAGCGCTCCCACCACATGGGAGAGGTCAGGGGTTCGATTCCCTTTCGCGCCTACCAAGCCCCGTTGCGGACCGCCGCACCCCTATCGACCGCGGCCGCGCGCCGGCGTAGGTTTCGCCCTCGCAGCGGAATGCGGAGGCGGGATCATGCAAGTCACGCGGATCGGCGATTTCGAGGTTCGGCGGATCACCGAGTACGAGGGCCCGTTCATCGGCCCCGCAGGATTTCTTTCCTGATTTCGACGCCGAGGTGCTGCGAGCCAACCCGGACATGACCGGGCCGCGGCTGATCGATCCGGCGACCGGCAAGCTGATCTTCAGCTTCCACAGCTTCATCGTCAAAACCGGGCATCACACGATCCTGATCGATTCCTGCCTCGGCAACGACAAGGAGCGCCCGACCCGGCCGCAATTCCACCGGCTGCGCACCCCCTATCTCGCCGATCTCGCCGCCGCCGGGGTCCGGCCCGAACAGGTCGATTATGTCATGTGCACGCATCTGCACTGGGACCATGTCGGCTGGAACACGCGGCTCGAAAACGGGCAGTTGGGTCCCGACCTTTCCCAATGCGCGCTACGTCATGGCCCGCCGCGAGTTCGACCATTGGCAGGGGGTGCAGCAGCGCGGCGAGGACTCGCCGCATCGGCTGGCCTTCGAGGACAGCGTGCTGCCGGTGGTGCGCACCGGGCAGTCGCAGCTGGTCGACGACGATTTCGCGCTCGAAGACGGGCTGTGGTTCGAAGCCGCACCCGGGCACACGCCGGGCAATGTCGTGATCCATGCCCGCTCGCGCGACGAGCGGGCCGTCTTTCTCGGCGACGTGCTGCATCACCAGCTGCAGCTGGCAAAGCCGGAATGGTCGACCTTGGCCTGCACCGACCGCGACTTGTCGCGCAAGACCCGCATCCGGCTGATCGAAGAGCATGCCGAGCACGGCACCCGGCTGCTGCCGGCGCATTTCCCCGCGCCGACCGTCGGACGCATCGTCCGCCACGGCAGCGCCTACCGCTACGCGTTCGAGTAGCCACAGGCATTCGCGGCCGGTAGAGCCCACGAGTGGCTTCGGACGAACCCGAACGCCTTCCTCCTCCGCCATTCTGGCGGACACGCTATTTCGCTCTCGGTGAGCGTCAAGGTCTCATACGACAAATCGACGGACAGCCTCTACATCGAGTTGCGATCGTTGCCGGCCAAGCGGACGCGCGAACTTCCCGAGGACGTCATGATCGACCTCGGCGAAGATGGTCAACCGGTCGGCTATGACGTACAGCACGCATCGGCGAAACGAGACCTGATCATGTCGATCATTCTGGAGAGTGAGCCGAGCGTCGCCGCCGAGTGACAGTTGCCCATTCCCGCGCTGCGACGGACAAGTCGCTGGCCGCTGGCTCAGTCGGGCGCGATCAGCGGAGGAGCCAAGAATGACCAAAATGACGGGCGGCGGGGCGCTGGTCGAGATGCTGCGCCGGCACGGCGTCGACACGATCTTTGCGTTGCCGGGGGTGCAGAACGACGCGCTGTTCGTCGCCTTCTACGATGCCGGCGAGGCATTGCGGGTGATCCACACCCGGCACGAGCAGGGTGCGGCCTACATGGCCTTCGGCTATGCGCGGGCATCGGGCAAGGTCGGCACCTATGCGGTCGTGCCGGGGCCGGGGCTGCTCAACACCACGGCGGCCCTCGCCACCGCCTATGCGACCAACGCACCGGTATTGTGCATCAGCGGCCAGGTGCCGTCCGACATGATCGGGCGCGGCTTTGGCCTGTTGCACGAGATCCCCGACCAGCTCGGCATCCTGCAGCGGCTGACCAAATGGGCGGCGCGGATCGACCATCCGACCCAGGCCGGAAAACTCGTCAACGAGGCGTTCCGGCAGTTGCGCGACGGCCGGCCGCGCCCGGTCGGGATCGAAATCCCGCCCGACGTGCTGGCGCTCGCACAGCGAAGTCGCCCTGCCCGCCGCCGAAGGCCCGCCGCCGGTCACCGAACCCGATCCCGAGCTGATCGACAAGGCGGCCGCCCTGCTCGCCGCCGCCAAAAAGCCGCTGCTCTTCGTCGGCAGCGGCGCCGTCGACGCCGCCGAGGAGGTATTGGCGATCGCCGAAATGCTGCAGATGCCGGTCGTCAGCTTTACCGGCGGCAAGGGCATCGTCAGCGATCGCCATTATCTCGCGCAATCGGCGCTCGCCGGGCACGAATTGTGGCGCGACGCCGATGTCGTGCTCGCGGTCGGCACCCGCCTGCATCAGCCGCAATTGCGCTGGGGCGTCGACCGCGACCTGAAGCTGATCCGCATCGACATCGACCCGGTCGAGATCGCCCGCTTCTTCAGGCCCGCGCTCGGCATCGTTGCCGACGCCAAGGCCGCGCTCGCCGCCCTCCACCGCGCGGTCGACCGCCTCGCCCCAAAGCGCGCCTCGCGCCAGGACGAGCTCGAAACGTTGAAAGCCGCCACCCTCGCCCGGCTCGACGAGCAGCTCGGCCCGCAATGCGAATATTTGCGGGCGATCCGCGCCGAACTGCCCGATGACGGCATCTATGTCGAGGATCTGACGCAGGTCGGCTATGTCGGGCGGATGGCGTTCCCGGTCTACCAGCCGCGAACCTATATCCACAGCGGCTATCAGGGCACCTTGGGCTTCGGCTTTGCGACCGCGCTCGGCGCCAAGGTCGGGCGCCCCGACCGGCCGGTGGTCTCGGTCTCCGGCGATGGCGGGTTCATGTTCAACGTCCAGGAATTGTCGACCGCGGTCCGGCACGGCATCGACATCGTCGCCATCGTCTTTGCCGACGGCGCCTACGGCAATGTGCGCCGCATGCAGAAAGAGGATTACGGCAACCGGCTGATCGGCGTCGATCTGCAAAACCCGCAATTCCCGAAGATGGCGGAAAGCTTTGGCGCGGCCGGGGTGCGCACCACAACCCCCGACGGCCTGCGCCGCGAGCTCGCCGCCGCCCTCAAACGCCGCGGGACGACCCTGATCGAAGTCGCCGTCGGCGAGATGCCCGACCCGTGGAAGGTGCTGATCCCGCCGCGCATCCGCGGCATCCGTTAGCTGCTATCTCCCTCGCCGCCCTCGGGGGCGGAGAGGGCATCGTCGATCCGACACGTGGGGTCTGCTCAGCATGTTCGACAAGTCAAAGCTCGACGCGTTGCGCGCCAAATACGAAGGCGCAAAAGAAACCGAAATCGCGCCCGAGAAATTCCGAAAACCGCTGTCCCTGGTGTTCGGCAGCGCCTACCGCCGCGCCATGCCCTATGCCGGGCTCTCGACCTTTCTCGACGCACCGTATCGGCCGGATGCGCCCGATCTGCCCGATTTCGCCGGGCTCGACGTGGCATTGGTCGGCGTGCCGATGGATCTCGGCGTCACCAACCGCGCCGGCGCCCGGCTGGGACCGCGGGCGGTGCGCGACGTAGAACGCATCGGCCCCTACAACCATGCGCTCGAAGTCACCCCGCGCGGCGAATGCAATGTCGCCGATATCGGCGACGTGCCGTTGCGCTCGCGCTTCAGCCTCGACGACTCGATCGAGGACATCGCCGCGTTCTACGCGCGCATCCGCGCGGCCGGGGTGCGGCCCCTCTCAGTCGGCGGCGACCATTCGGTCACCTATCCGATCCTGAAATCGCTCGGCGCCGAGCGGCCGGTCGGCCTCGTCCATATCGACGCCCATTGCGACACGATGGGCGAGATCGACGGGTCGAAATTCCATCATGGCGGCCCGTTCCGCCAGGCGGTGCTCGCCGGCGCGCTCGACCCCGAGCGCACGATCCAGATCGGCATCCGCGGCCCGGCCGAGATCTTCTGGGGGTTCTCCTACGAATCCGGCATGACCGTATTGCACATCGAGGATGTCGACCGGCTCGGCATCGCCGGGGTCGTCGAAAAGGCGCGCGCCGTGGTCGGCGACGGGCCGACCTACATCTCGTTCGACGTCGACGGGCTCGACCCGGCCTATACCCCCGGCACCGGCACCCCCGAGGCCGGCGGCCTGACCCCGCGCGAGGCCCAGGCGATCCTGCACGGCCTCAAGGGCCTCGACATCATCGGCGGCGACGTCGTCGAGGTCGCCCCGCAATACGACGCCACCACCAACACCGCGATGGTCGGCGCGCAAATGCTGTTCGAAATCTTCTCGCTCGTCACCCTCAGCCCAAACTTCCGCCGCCGTGGTGGACCTTGAGAGAGGCTGCGACCGGGAATACTTAAAACCTGACAGCAGGCCTTCAGAATTACCTGAAAAAATTTGCAGATGGACATTATGCGGCTTTTGAATGATAGCGAAGCGAGAAGCGCAGGCCCGTCAGAAGCAATATGCAGAAACCCGCGCATCGGCCGAGGATACTCAAAGAACACGCGATCCCACGCCGCTACAAGCAGCGGGAGCGAACGACTTCCAGAAAATTCGATGGTTTTTTTTGCGCGTAATGGCTAAATACGGCGACCCAATCAAACGCCGTTTAACAGGCGGAGGTTGAGCCGCGCGGCTCGCGCGCCGGACCGTGGAGGAAGCAATGATATCGGCGTTGTTCGGAACAAAGTGCGGGGCTTGTGGCAAGCGAACACGCGATCCCATACCGGCTCCTGTAGAAGCCAATCTCCCTCCGCAAACCATATATGCAAACCCTGTTCGCTTCACCTAGAAGCGGAGGCGGCCGAGCGGGCAGCGGCGAAGCGCCAAGCCGAAGCCGAAACGAAACGGCAAGCGCGGTGGGATGCGATGCGCGAAGCCGAAGCGAAGCAGCGGGCGGAGACAGCGGCAAGGCGCCAAGCCGAAGCCGAAGCGAAGCGGCAGGCAGAGGTAGCGGCGAAGCCACCAGATGCTCAGCCGGCCGGAAAATCCAATACGAAAGCCAGACTTACATTCTTCGTGGAGGCGCCCATCTCAGACCAAGCAATCGATATCGCGGCAGATGCGGCGAAAGAGTTTAGCGGCTTGCATCCGAGCGTGTTGAAACCACCTATCCCGGATAAATTAATCTGGCTGAAAGAACTAAAGGTCCTGCGGGTTGAAATGGTAATTGAATGCGAAATCTCAGTCCGAAGCAGAATTACTCAACGCTAAACTGGTTCACCTAATTTCAGGATACCAGAAAACGCGTGGAATCAATGCTCCACCCTTCGAAACTGCTGCTATCGTTCCAAAGAACGCCACCGAGCTTGCTGCCAAGGGGATACTTATGATGAACGTTCCAAAAGGTGCCTGGAACAGGTAGCGCGGGCGGCTTAGGCGGGCTGCGGGCGTTTTACATAACATCCCTTCGCCGACATGCCCCTGACCCGCGGAAGCACTTGCGTATCTGAAGAATGACTGATGCGGCGTTTATGAACAGATCGCGTTCACCGAACCGAGGGCGGGCGAGCTTCGACTCAGGCGCCAGCCGGGGACCACAATATGAGCTTAAAATGCATGTTTGGGCGACATGACTGGGTGGGTTGCCGGTGTTCAGCGTGCGCCAAGACGCGCAATGAGGGACACGATTGGGTGGGTTGCCGGTGTTCAGCGTGCGCCAAGACGCGCAATGAAGGACACGATTGGAATACGGATTGTGAGGTGTGCTCCGTGTGTGGAGCTGTACGACCAACCTCGCACAACTGGGAGGGTTGTACGTGTTTAACATGCGGCAAAACCCGTGACGAGGGGCACGATTGGCGCAATGACTGTGAAAAGTGTTCGCGATGCAGCGTGACACGCGTGACACGCGCGGATTACCATGACTGGGAAGATTGGAAGTGTCAAAATTGCGGGAAGATGCAATATGACTGGGCGGTAAATCGAGTCACAGCGAGTTGGGAAAAATTAAAAATCCTCGATCCCTGGAATTCCGTCCATGATGTGAATAGGATAATAGCGTTAGAAATTCTGGTTAGTAAATTACGACTGGCGACGGCTACAACCGAAATTAGCGCGCCGTTGAGAATATTGAGAATGACCTGTATCAGAAAAATGGGGGCGGATTGTTGGAACAGGCCATTACTCGGTCGCGAGGATATGTAGCGTCCCGTGGAAACGGACAGGATTTCGAGAGCGCCATCAAATTGCTTTCTCATAAAATAGACCGAGCGACCAAAGTTGAGGATGTGGAAGGAATTCGCGTTGCGGAGATCGAAAAACAAATGCTTATTGAGCGAGCTCGCGCAATTTACACGGCTCAAGATAACCGTGCTGGTCTAAGACGCCTAGATGCTTTGGCAGATAAATTTGTGCAAGATGTCCAGGACTTGGTTGAGCAATGCGGTGTGAAGGCAGGAAGATTATTCAGCTTGATCGGAGGCGAGGGAAACCGGGAGCTGAAAGCCATATTACGCCGACATGGTGTCGCGAAGGTATCAGAGTTATTGAGCGCGAACACGGCGGAAAAGGCACTTGCGTTACTAATGCAGGATGACATAACGGATCCAGATCAATCCCGGCACACCCCGGGTGGCGTGCCGGCTGTGGAACCGTCGGAGGCGGAAATAAAAATCGGTACTGTCCGTCAGGTCCGTCTCGCCGAAAATGAACAAGGAAATGTCCGACAGGTAATCTTGCAGATGGAAGGCTCGCCCGCGCGAGCACCCAAATTCGGAACGCTGATGCTAGTGCCCGATCGCTTTCCGGCTTTAAACTTTCAGACGTGGGGCGCGGATTTTTTCTCACTCGATGAGGACGAGGGTCCTTACCTGATGATTTGGGCGGACGAGAAGACCGCTCAGTTCCGCGAGGCGTCTTTGCTTTTGGCGTATGCGTTTTGCAAGTTTGATGCTGGTGGGCTCGTCGCCACTTTTACCGGAATCGATTTGCCCGGGGACGACACCCCTTGGGGCGGTTTGGTCGACAGCCAGCTACCATTGGACTCCTGGCTTGAGGATGCCGTAGCTCGATTCGAGCGCTCTCTTAAGCGTGATGTTATTCATATGTGTTTCGCGGGATCGAGCAACGACCGTGGTACCTACCGCAGCATTTCCGACGGCTCCAGGATCGATTTCAAACCGCCACGCTGCGAATTCGACCGCGTATTTTCGCTGCCGATAGAAGCACGGGCCCTGTTGAATAAGGAGTTTACGGATTTGCAGAGCTACCACAAGTCGCTCCGAGCGGCGGTGCGAGATCCCCAGCGATGTATGGAGCAGCTCGACGCTGCGTTTCCTACGAACATGCACCCGGTACTCGGTTATCGATTCGTATCGGCCTAGCCTATCAGCGTGCGGCTGAATTGCGTACGCGCTCCCCGCCCGTATTTTGCTACTCTGCAATGGCGTGAATTTTCCAGAAAACCGGCTATGCGTCATTCGCGCCGCGACGCTCGTCTTGCAAAATTCAAACATTTGGGCGGTTTGCCTGCGGCTGTCCGATCAACGCGTTACGGTTTCCGTAAGATATGACGCAAACCTATCCGCAAGACCGCAGCCTCAGCAGTGCCAGCGTTAGGAACTACGCCGCGAACGGGGTCAGCAGCTCGCGGGCATCCGGCAGTGTCTCCAGCCGGGCGATCGTCGCCAGCGTCTGCATCGACGCTTGCATCCGACAGCGGTCGCACCGCGTTGCGCGCGCAATCGCGGAACTTTGCCTCGAACTGCGCATCGCTCAGCGGCTTTTGCGGCGATCCGATGGGGTCGGTGGCCTCGACGGTAACCGAGCGCCCGTCGGTACGCCGTACGGTGATGCTCAGCGACCGCTTCGGCCGGCCTTCCCGCGCCACCCCGGTGATCCGGTCCGACAATGCCAGCACTGAGGCGTCCCCCAAACCGTCCACCTCCGCGATTCCCACTTTGCCGTGGACCAAGGCGGTGGCGACCAGGAAGGGCTGGGCAAACTGCGCCTCCACCACCTGAGTGGGGCGGCGCTTGGCAGTCGAGCCGTCGAACTGGTCGGCGTGGCCGGCGGGATCGGCCTCGATCGTCACCGCTTCGATGTCGTCGGCCCCCGTGATCGCCAGCGCGGTCCGCGCCGCCAGCGCCGCGTCGATCGCCGCGTGCAACGGGCGGCCGCAGGGATAGGGCTTGTAGCTCAGCGCCTCACCACGAAAGACCGTCCCCAGGTCGCGCAGCAGCAGTGAGGCGTCGTGCCCGTTCGGCTGGTACAGCTCCAGGAATCCGAAGCGGCCGTCGAAGACGTTGCGCGCCCCGGTGAACCCGGTCTGCGCCAAAACGGCGGAGAACACGCCTGCGCTCGCCGCCTGGCCGGCCTGCAGGCGCTTGGTCAGCGCCCCGTCGAGGATGCATTGGCGGTTGCCGGCGGCGTGACTATAGGCGATGCCGAAAGCGTTCAGCATCTGCTCCGCCGTCAGGCCGATCAGCTTGCCCGCCGCCGCCGCGGCGCCGAACACCCCCATCGCGGCGGTGCGGTGCCAGCCGCGGTCCGAGGTGCTGGCTAAGGCTATGCGGCACGATACGTCTAGCCCCAGCGCCACCGCCAGCAGGAGATCCCGCCCACTGACTCCCCCGAGTCGATCGGCGACGGCCAGGACCGCGGCGAGCACGGAGACACCGGGATGGATCGAGCCGCCGGAGTCCAGCGTGTCGTCGAAGTCCAGCGCGTGGCCCATGCTGGCGTTCAGCAGTGCGGCCTGTGGCGCCGGCAGGCTGGTCCCACGCAGCAGCACGCGGCTTTCCTCCCGCCCGCCCCAGTGGCCGATCACCGCACACAACTGGTCGATCCCCGGGGAGCCGCTGCCGCCGAGCATGCACCCGAAGGTATCGAGAATATCGCGGCGAGCGGATTGAATGGTGCTCGCGGGCAGGTCCGCATAGCCGGTGCGGCAGACATGCTCGGCGAGCGGCCAGGCGGGGTCATCGGTCATTGGCTTTCTCCCACATCTTGGCACAGGCTACCGGGCGGGGATGATTGCGGCCAGCAGGCCGATCAGGCCGGGCGCTTGTCGTTGCCTATCAGTGGTTAAGGGGCTGGCCGAGGCCGCAACAGATGCCACGACGGCCGCCCGCCCATACCTTTAATGTGGGCTCGGATATCCCCATTTCGTCAATTTAGCGTCAAAAGAGGGGTATTTCCGATGATCCGTTCGGCTTTGGGCTGTGCCATAGCTTTAGTAGCTGTGATGGCTTGCGGTGGAATACCATCGGCGCAGGCGCTGACGGCGAAAGAGTGCAGCGCCAAGTATAAGGCCGCACAGCAGGCCGGCACTCTGAATGGAATGAAATGGAACGACTTCCGAAAGGCCGAATGCGGATCGACCACTCCGCAGGCGGCGGCTTCCCCTGCCGCGACTTCCCCTGCCGCGACTTCGTCGCACCCTACTCCCGCCGCGAAGCAAACTTCGGCGCCGGTCGGAAACGCTGTCTTCCCGACGGCCGTCTCATCGAAATATTCGAGTGAGTTGGCAGGCAAGGCCCGCATGCATACCTGCCTCGACCAGTACCACGCCAACAAAAACAATAACAGCAATGGCGGCCTCAAATGGATTCAAAAGGGCGGCGGCTACTACAGCGAATGCAGCAAACGTCTCAAGGGGTAGTTAGAATCCACCAAGAAATCTCCTCCTCGCCTAAAGCAACGGCGGGAGTGATTGTTCCCGGCCACCCCGAACGCTAATCGCGCTTGGCGGCGAGGAGATCGCGGATCTCTTGCAGCAGCACTTCGCTTTTGGGCGGCGCGGCGGGCGCCGGATCTTCGCGGACATGCAGCCGGGTCAGCGCCTTGACCAGCCAAAACACGGCGAAGCCGACGATGATGAACTGAATCACGGTGTTGATGAACACGCCGAAGTTCAAAGTCACCGCACCCGCCTTCTGCGCGTCGGCCAGGGTCGCCGTATGCGGGCCCTTCAAGGTGACGAAGATATTGCTGAAGTCGATGCCGCCGACCAACAGGCCGATGATCGGGGTAAAGATATCTTTGACCAGGCTGTTGACGACGCCGGTAAACGCGACCCCGATGATGATGCCGACTGCGAGATCGACGACATTGCCGCGCATGATGAAGGCGCGAAAGTCGTGGACCCAGCGCGGCTGATGCAAGCCGATCGAAGGTGTAGTCCGTTCGCTCATCGTCATCCCCCTTTACCGAACCGCCCCGTTATCGCACAAAATCGGTGCGCAGGCTGCGCCGACCGATAAAGCCAGGCAAACGGGAGGTATCAAATGCTCTACAGCACCGACCGCATCATGACGGCCCATGCCGGTTCATTGCCGCGTCCGGACGATCTGAGGGAAATGGTCGTCGCCAAGGCCAATGGCGAACCCTACGACGCCGGCGCGCTCGACCGACGGCTCAAATCGGCGGTCGCCGAAACCGTGCGGCATCAGGCGCAATGCGGTCTCGACTGCATCAATGACGGCGAACTTTCAAAGACCAACTTCACCGATTATGTGCGCTGGCGGATCGCCGGCTACGCTTCGCGGCCTTCGGCGGGTCCGCGGCGGCTCAGCATCACCGCCCGCGACGAGACCAAGTTTGCCGGCTACTTCGCGGCAAATCCGCGAGCGCGGCCGGTCGGTCCGCCGACGATGCCGGTCTGCGTCGAAAAATTGCGCTACACCGGTCAGGCCGATCTCGCCGCCGATCTCGCCAATTTCAAGGCGGCGTTGGACGGGGTCGATGTCGCCGAGGCGTTCCTGCCGGCCAACTCGCCGGGCACGATCGAACACTGGCTGGCAAACGAATACTACAAGAGCGACGAAGAATTCGTCTTCGCCATCGCCGATGTCATGCACGAGGAATACCAGGCGATCGTCGATGCCGGCTTCGTGCTGCAAATCGACGACCCGGACCTGCCCGATGGCTGGAACTGCCTGCCCGAACATCACCCTTCCCGATTACCGCAAATACGCCACGATCCGGGTCGACGCGCTGAACCACGCGCTGGCCGGCATCCCGAAGGAAAAAATCCGGCTGCATGTCTGCTGGGGCAGCCATCACGGCCCGCATCACGACGACGTCCCGCTCAAGGACATCGTCGACCTGATCTTTCGCGTGCAGGCGGGGAGCTTCTCGATCGAGGCCTCCAATCCCTGCCACGAGCATGAGTGGCGCGTATTCGAGGAGGCGAAGTTGCCGGCCGGCGCCACCCTGGTCCCCGGCGTCGTCGGCCATTGCACCGATTTCATCGAGCATCCCGATCTCGTCGCCGAGCGGCTCGTGCGCTATGCCCGGCTGGTCGGCCGCGAAAACGTGCTGGCCGGCACCGATTGCGGGATCGGCACGCGGGTCGGCCATCCCTCGATCTGCTGGGCCAAGTTCGAGGCGTTGGCCGAGGGCGCCCGGCGGGCGACAAAGATCCTGTGGGGCCGCAACTGAGCGTATAATAGCACCGAGCCCTCCGCCATCTCTCGGATCGAAGCCGTGCGCGTCCGGCGGGCTCGACACCGACGAACTCATCACAGGGAGCACAGCCGTCATGGCCCGCCGGTTACTCTTGGCCATCAGGTCCGTTGCCGCACCCGCCATCATCCTCGTTGCGGGGTTGCTGCTGTCGGCCTGCGTCTCGCAGAGCGCCTACGACGAACTTGAGGCGCAACACCAGCAACTCGAGGCGCAGAACCAGCTGCTCCAGGGGCAGCTTGCAACCGTGCAGGCGCAATGCAGTTTCGTCGAGGCGGGAGACTTTCTATTCCCCGCGGGCGGCTATAGGCTCAGCGCCGCCGGCAAAGCCGAGTTGGCGAACCATGTCGTTCCGCGGCTCGTTGGCCTGCCCTATGCCAAAATCGTCGTCTACGGCTATACCGACAACACCCCGGTCGGGCCCGAACTGCAGCGGGCCGGCATAAACGATAATCTGACCTTGTCGTCACGGCGGGCCGGCGCGGTCGTTACCTTCCTGATATCGCAGGGCATCAAGCCGGACGTCATCTCGGCCAAGGGATTCGGCGACACCCATCCGGTGGCATCCAACGACACCCCCGCCAACCGCGCCAAGAACCGCCGTATCGTGATCACCGTCCAAGGTCCGGGTGCACCCGGCATCTGAGGATCATTTGCCGTTGTCCAGGCCGGACAAGCGGAGGATGTTGCCCACAGTGGACTTTGAAAGGTCACCTGCCGCATGAAGCCGTTTCTCCTATCCGCGCTCTGCGCCGCTTTTCTCGTGAGCCAAGCCCACGCCCAGGGTCTGCTCCCAACGCACCGCATCGCCACCGATCTCGCGAACCAGGCCGTCGCGGCGGCTGTCGCGAAATGCGCCAGCCAGGGTTATGCCGAGACCGCCGTGCTGGTCGATGCCGACGGCGTGCAGCAGGCGGTGCTGCGCGGCGATCGCGCCGGCGCCCACACGCTCGACAGCGCCTTTGCCAAGGCCTACACGTCGGCGTCGTTCAAGACCGACACGACCGCGCTCGTTGAGAGGTCCAAGACGGTACCGGTGTTGGTGAACCTGTTCAAATTGCCGCATCTGCTGTTGCTGGGCGGGGGCATCGTCATCAAGGTGGGAGACGAGGTGGTCGGAGCGATCGGCGCCGCCGGGGCGCCGGGCGGCAATCTCGACGACGCCTGCGCCCACGCCGGCCTGGACAAGATCAAGGACCAGCTCAAGTAGTCATCCCGGCGACAAGGATTGACATGATAAGAGTTGGGATCTCGCTGACGAGCAACCACCCGGACGTGCCAGATCCGCGCCAGGGTGCGCGCTGGATGATCGAGCGAGCGGCAGCGGCGCGCCGTGCCGGGCTCGATTCCCTGTTTGTCGGAGATCAGCACGTATCGGCCACGCCCTATTATCAGAACACGCCGATGCTCGGGCGGCTGCTCGCGGAGTGGGGCGAGGCCCCGGCCGGATGCCTGTTCCTGCTCCCGTTGTGGTACCCGGTGCTGGTGGCCGAGCAGATCGGCACCTTGGCCGCCATCGCTCAAGGCCCCTTCATCATGCAATGCGGGCTGGGCTGGGGCGAGGCTCGGTTCGCCGCTATGGGCATCAACTTCAGGACCCGTCCCTCGGCTTTCGAGGAAGCCCTCGACATTGTCCGACGCCTGCTGGCGGGTGAAACGGTGAGTTCCGTCCGCCGGTTTCGGATCGCCGATGCGAGCCTGGCGCTGCGTCCGGCCGAGCCGGTCGAGGTGTGGATCGGCGCCAGCGCCCCGCCGGCTATCGACCGCGCGGCTCGACTGGCGGAGGGCTGGATCGCGAGCCCCGGCCTCACCCGCGATGAGGCGCGCTCCCAGGCCGATCTCTATCGCGAGCGCTGCGCCGCCTGCGGCAAAGAGCCGGGCGCCATCGTCCTGCGGCGCGACATTTACGTCGGCGAGTCTTCGTCGGAGGCGCAGGCAGTATTGCAGCACGCGCTGGGCCGAAGCTATCGCGGCATGCCGGCAGAATCCCTGATCGCCGGTTCGGTCGACGAAGTCGCGGAACAGTTTCGGACCTTCGCGGAAATCGGCTACACCGAAATCCTGGTGCGCCATCTGAGCAACGATCAGCCGAAGGTCCTGGGCTCGCTGGAGCGGCTGGCCGCGGTCCGCGCCGCGCTGGCCTGAGCTTCGCTGCGCTGGTGGCGAGAAGCAGGGATGCCGCGAAGCGGCGGATCGAGATTGCTTCGCTTCGCTCGGAATGACATCGAGCAATTGTCATTGCGAGAAGCGTAGCGACGAAGCAATCTCGATCAAGATACCCATAACAGGGAGGATCTCTAATGCTCGAACTTTCGGACATCCAGTCTTCGCAACAAGAGCTTGACGACTACTACGCGCAACTGCGCACGCAGCACATTACACCGGCTTGGATCGGCGGCGGCATTAGCGTCGAGCCGCACAGCAAGGCCCTACCATACCTCTGGCATTGGCGCGATCTGCGGCCGCAGGCAATGCGGGCGGCCGAGCTGGTCGGTACAGCGCAGGCCGAACGCCGGGTGCTGCGCCTGACCAACCCCGAACTGCCCGGCGTCGCCAGCAACACGCTCGTCGCCAACATCCAGATCGTAATGCCGGGCGAGATTGCCCGGGCCCATCGCCATTCCGCGGCGGCGCTGCGCCTGATCATCGAGGGAAGGGGCGGCTACACCGTCGTCAACGGCGAGCGCGTTCCGATGTATCCGGGCGATCTCGTCCTCACCCCCAACTGGTGCTGGCACGACCACGCCAACGACACCGATGCGCCGATGATGTGGCTCGACGGCCTCGATACCCCGCTGGTGCGCATGCTCGAAGCCGGGTTCTACGAGGAGTACCCCGAGGAGCGGCAGGACATCGGGCCGGCCGGCAACGCCTCGCAGTGGCACTACCCGATGTCGGAGATGCGTGCCGCGCTGCAGCGTCTGGCTGCCGCCGATACCCCTGACATCGGCGACGAGATCATCCTCGAATACTAAAACCGGGTCACCGGCGGGCCGGTCATGCCGACCATCGCCTGCCACATGCAGCTGTTGCGCCCCGGTGAGAAGACGCTGGCGCGCCGCCGCGTCTGCTGCACCAACTATCATGTGGTCGAGAGCGCCGGCTACTCGGTGGTCGGCGGCGAGCGGCTCGACTGGGAAGACAAGGACGTGTTCACGGTGCCGACCTGGACCTTCTGCGAGCACGTCAACACCGGCCATCGCCCAGCCTTCCTGTTCAGCTTCAGCGACGCCCCGGTCATGCAGGCCCTGAGCCTCTACCGCGACGAAACCCGGTCGTCATAGCTGCAGGACGCGCGAAGCCCACGGCCGGCGCTCGAACCCCTCGCGGGATCGGCTGGCTTTGCCTCCCATCGCCGTGATCGCCCGCCATCAGGCTCGGGGAAGCGTGCCCCGCGCCTGATGAGACCGCGACGGGCGCTACTGGGCGGCGGCTGGCATCGGTTGCGCCGCCACAGCCGGCCGATTGTCCCTGAGGAAGCCGCGTACGTGTCGGAGCGCGATCTCGATCTGCTTGGGGTTCGCCTTCCACGGGTAGAGCGTCACCTGCGCGTTCGGCGCGAGATAGACGCTTTCCATCGCGACGACGTACGGGTGGCCAAGCACGTCATCCGGCATCACCAAGATCGGCGTCCGGCAGTTCCGCACGAAATCGCGGCTCACCGTGTAGACGAAGTCGGCGCGGTCGCCTGTGTACATGTTGGTCAAGAACGCGTCGACCTGGGCCATCGTGATGTCGGGGCGGCGTTGGCACAGCTCCGGAGCCCAGCTCTTGATGTTGTTGTTGTACGAAAGATTGGGCATCTCGTGACGATAGCCGCTCGGCTGCACCGGCACCGCCGCGATGACGCGGTCGCCAGCCCGCTTCAGCAGGTTCCAGATGAACGGGCCGCCGATGCAGAAGCCCATGACCATGAACTGGCGGATGCCCAAATGGTCCATCAGCCCGATGTGGTCATCGGTATAGGCATCCCACGGCCGGTCGGCCTCTAGCGGCCCGGTCGATTGACCGCCCTTGGCGTTGCGCAAGTCGGCCGCGATCACGCGAAACCCCGCCTTGAATTCGTGTAATGGGTTGAACGGGTGCGTCGCGAGTCCCGCGATCGTCGAGTTGAGCCCGCCACCGGGGATCACCAGCAGCGGAAAGCCCGAGCCGGCTTCTTCGTAATAAATCCGGACCTGGCCTCTTTCGTAGAACGGCATAGCGGTCTCTCCTTCATCGGTGGGGCGGATGGGCGCAGCGTAATGCCCCAGCACAGGGCAATCCAGGCGGAAAATGCCCGATTGTTCTGCGCTATGCTTGTTATTTTTTGCGGTAGTGTGACGCGGTTCACACCCGCGCGTCGGCATATCGATTGAAATGGTTAAACCGGCTCCAACGGGCCGGCGGAGCCACTTCAGGAAGCGTGAAAATGGCGGACGCCATATCCTCGAAGAGCACCTTTCTCGGGGGATGAGGAGAGGGAAATGAGCACTCCAGCATTCTGGCAAGCGTTCAAGGAGTTACTTATCATTATATTAGGTGTATCGTTAACAAACCTTTTTATCGAATCACAACTATTGTAGACCATGCAGCAAATCGAATTCACCATTTGCAATCTTATCATTCTTGTTATCATTGTCTATCGTTTCGGATTTGCCAATATAATGCTCATCACCGACAGGTACGAGAAATCGGTGATCACGAATAAAAATGATGGATTTTACCATGTATCTGGATTCGTTGCTATGACGATATCTGCATTCATTATGGCTGCGATGACCTATAGATCAGAATTTAACAAATATTATGGTGCAATATATATATTGTTTGCCGTCCTGATCATGACGGATTGTATTTGGGAATTCACACTGCGGCTAACAGGCCGAAGCGACAGTCTGCGCAACGGTTGGCTCTTTAACAAACTGTGGTGGTTACCAGCATTTGGCGCCGCGGTATATTTTACAAAAGATCACGTCCACCTAGTAACCGACGAAAATCTCACTGATGCGTGGGTAGTGAGCTTCTATAGGTTCGCTTTTCTCATTACCCTCTTAAATAGCGCTGTCAGTTTTTGGGTCGGTCGGAGAATATATTTCCCATTTTTTGCTTTCACCAATTCGGTCACAGGTGGGGGTTGGACCCATGCCCGATCGGAGTCATCGGCGTCGGCAAGCAAGCCCGGTTAGTTATCGGGCGGCTGTGGTCGAGCAAACGGGATTCACAACGGGCGTAGACCGCGCCTCGGGTGTAGGAAGTGCGCCAGCAGCAAGCGTGGGGCGGAAAAGCATCCGCTTTTCCGCCCTGTGCGTTATTGCGCTGCGGCGCGCATCGGCAGGTGCGATTTCAGGAAGGTCCGCACCTTGTTGATGACACGCTGCCGCAATTCCTCCGGCGAGCGCCAGGGGAAGACGGTAATCTCGGAGTTGGGCGCCAACGACGCCACGTCGATCGAGGTCTGCAGCGGATGCGACGGCGTGTCGTCCGGCAAGACGAGGATCGGCGTCCGGCAATTCTTGATGAACTCGCGCGGCACACTATACAGGAAATCCGGCTGTGCGCGCCACAAGCTATGTAGCCAATTCTCGATCGTGTCCATCGGCACCTCGGGCCGTCGGGCGCGGAAATCGGCGAGCCAATTGTCGTGGCTGTGCCGAACCATGACCTCCGGGTCTTCGGGCCGGTGGCCGACGCTCTGGCAGAATACCGCGGCCACGACGCGCTGAGGCGCTCGCTGCAGCAGCTTCCCGGCAAAGCAGCCGCCGATGCAGTAGCCCATATAGAAGAATTCGCCGATGCCGAGATGGTCCATCAGCCCGAGCTGGTCGTCGGCGTATGCGTCCCATGCATTGCCCACAGGCACCGGACCGGTCGAACTCTCCGCCATTGGCGTTGCGCTGGTCCATCGTGATGCAGCGGAAGTCGTTCTTGAAGTCCTCCATTGCGTTGATTACCGCGTTCGGCCAGTTGCTGACGCGCGAATTGAGGCCGCCGCCGGGAGTGACAAGCAGCGGGAAGCCGGAGCCGACCTCCTCGTAGCGAATGCGAATATCGCCCTTTTGGAAGAACGGCATGGCAGTCTCCTCCGATGTTGCGGCCGCAGCGACGATCGCCGCCGGCCGGATACGGCTTGTAGACCTTTTAGATCGGATTTGCCAAGCCAGGGGACGCCCTATGCTGCGCTATCCGCGGCGGTGCGAGCGGCGATCGTTGATCTAAGTTCACCATGGACCTTCGACAGGACATCCGCCCAGTCGCCCGGCGATCGCTGGCGGAATTGGCGGAGCGTCGGATACCACGGGCTGTCATCACGCTCCAGCAGCCAGCGCCAGCATGTATCAAAGCGGTTGAGCAGCCATACCGGCTTAGCTAGCGCGCCGACAAGGTGGATGACCGAGGTGTCGACGCCGATCACGAGGTCGAGTGTGTCCACAAGGGCCGCCGTATCGGCAAAATCGTTCAGCTCGTCGGTCCAATCATGGATTGTCAGCCCGGCTGGCGGCGCCTTGGTCTGCAACGCCGCCTCGCCCTTCTGCAATGATACGAAGCTGACGCCTTCCACAGCGGCGAGCGCCTCAAAGTGAGCGAGGGTGATTGACCGCCGTCGGTCGATGGCGTGCGCACCAGGCTGGAACGGTCTTGGATTGCCCGCCCAGACAAGGCCGACGCGCAGCCCAGGCAGCGCCTCGCTCCGGCGCCGCCAAGCAGCCGCCCGTTCCCCATCCGCTCGCAAATATGGCGTGTGGCCGGGAATGTTGTCGAGGGTTGTCGCCAGTGCCAATGGCAGGCTCATCAAAGGGCAATGGCTGTGGAACGGGGGAATCGTATCGCCTTGGGCAAACACGCCCGACACACCGTCCATTTCGGAAAACAGGGCCACCAGCGGCTTTTGCACTTCCAGCAAAACCGTCGCACCTAGACGCGCCACCGACGGTGCGTAGCGAACAAATTGCAGTGAATCACCTAAACCTTGCTCGGCGTGGAGAAGGATCGTCCGGCCATTCAGATCGCCGCCGTACCATTGCCGATCAGCAGGATACCGTCGTCGAACCTCCTTACTTCGCCAGCGCCACTCGAATTCCTCCCACCCATGACGAAGCTTTCCTTCCAGCAGAAGGGCGAGGCCGTGATTGAAATGCGCCTCCGGAAGATCTGGTTTGAGGTCGAGGGCCTTGCGATAGCAAACTGTCGCCTCGGCCAGCTCGCCCCGCCCAAAATGGGCGAGCCCGAGGGCGTTGAGTGGTTCGGCGTAGTCCGGCTTGAGGTCGAGAGCTCTGCGATAACAGGCCAGCGCCTCGTCCGGCCTGTATTCGCGCGTCAGGAGCTCGCCCAGGTTATAATGCGCTTCGGCATAATCCGGCTTGAGGGCCAGCGCCCTCCGGTAAGCCTTCGACGCATCATCCAGCTTACCCTGGGCTGTAAGGACATTCCCAAGATTGTTCAGTGCTTCGGCATAATCCGGCTTAAGGGCCAGCGCCTGCCGGTAGGACTTCGCCGCTTCGTCGCTTTTGCCCTGATGCTGAAGAGCAGTGCCCAGATCGCAATGGAAAGCCGGAATCCGGCGATTGAGCGCAATGGCCTTTCTGATCAGATCGATGGCCGCTTCGTAATTGCCGGTCTGGAACGCGATACCGCCGAGAAGATGCAGACTACCCGCATGACGAGGATCTATCGTCAGGATTTGGCGGTAAATCGCCTCAGCTTGGGCAAGCTGCCCGGCCTGATGGTGCTTGTGTGCGACAGCAAAGCGCTCGGCGGTGTTGCCCGCCGGGGTCGTCGTCGCAGCGAGGGCTATGGGCGCGTTAGCTGACGGCACCCCGCCTTTGGCTGCCGCACGCCGCTGCTGTCGGTTCACGAAACAAGCTCCAAGGATGCAATCGCCCGCCTCACACTTTTCCGCCCGATGCCTCCGCAGTCCATCAATAAGCCAATCGCGAGAGTCTCCGAAAGCGTTTTGCTGCATGCAACTCCCGATCGGTGAGGTCCACCAAAGAAGCACGCATGCACCGCTAGCGGGCAGCACTCGACGAGGGCATCCGCTCCTGGCCTAGCGGCCGCGTGATCATTTCTAGTGAGGTAGTCCCGAAATTTGTAGCATTAGATTTGGTCGTCCCAGCGGAGGCCGGGACCCATTTCCGCGATGGATACCGGCCTTCGCCGGTATGATTTAGGTTGGATATGCCACGAATTTCTGGCTCGAGGCACCAGACCTATGTCCGGTTTCGGCGCTGTCCGGCATCGCCGCAAGGTGCCGCCGCGTTGTCACCGTTCAGACCGGAACGGCTCTGACCGCATAAGGCGAAACAACGTGTTCCGCGGCAGCGGTGTAGTATTCTGGCCCAGTGCAGCAGGCTTCGGCAGCGCAACCACTTGGGCAGCTATCTGGGTGCGATCGGCAGATTTCACTTGGGGCGCCCCTTGCCGCGGCTGCTCACGAGTACCGTGGGGATAGTGATCTGAGCAGACGTCGGCCCGCGGGAGTCGTATATCAAGCAGCACCGGCGCAGTGCCTCGCCAGAAGACCAGGCCGTAGCCAAGATCACGGGGGTTATGTACAGTGAGCAGCGATTCATCACCACCTTCTCCAGATCCAGTTCCGCAGATATCGACGAAACCCTCCCGTACGGCCCGTAAGTCGACGCGCCCACTCACCGTCTCAGACTTGCGGTTGTCAGAAAACCACAAGTTGTCTGTACTCCTTTACGTAATTATTGCTTTGATAGTCAGTGTTAGTGTCCCCTATCTTCCTGACATTTTATTTTCTGGCTATGAGATTGTAGTAGGTACACCCGTAACATGGCATCACCTTATGGAATGGAGCCTAGCGGTCTCGTTCGGTTATTACACGTGGGCGATGATAGCGAGTGTTGTGGTTCTGCAGGGTGCTATTCTCTCGGGGATAGGAACCCTCCGACTAGGTCGCTCCCGCAGGAAAAGCTCTCTCACGGTGCTTTCTGTCATAGCTCTATCGTTAGTTGTGACCCTCCTCCTAGGTAGTGTCCTTCTCTTACTGCAGAACGCAGCAAATTCAGCTCACGATGTCGGAGCATTTGGGTTAATGCGGCCAATGCCCGACGCACCTCCATACCAAGGAGAGCCTACATCTTATTCGCTGACCGCGTTGGAGGTCATACTTGGTAGTTGGGCATTGTGGTTAACGCTCGGGTTAATTTATCTGCGAGGGGCCAACTCATTGTCCAGAATACATCAGTCAATACAGATACTATTAGCCGCAAGTTGGATAGAATTCGGTTTATCCCTTCCCCTTTATCTTGCTTCCCGTGACAAAGATAAAGATTGTCCTTGTGCCTTGTCGTCTTATTATATGATGTTGACCATAGTTACTGCAAGCGCCATTCTATTTGGTCCAGGTTTGTACTTGTTCTATCTAAAGGAATATGAGAACTCACAACTCACACCGACGCATCCTCAAGACGTACTGCGACGCAAATCCAGAATTGCCGAATTTCCCGAAGTCAAGAATGACAGTTATATCTCAAATGCTCGTACCATATCTTTTATCGCTATTGCTTTGGGATTCCTTGGATTCGAACTCGGGATTTTCAACGAACAGCGTAGTATTTTGTTTGGCGAGACTCGCAAAACGATTCTCATAAATTTTCTGAAGGGACAGTATCAGGATGACGAGGCGCTGAAGACGTTCGTCCAGTCGCCGGGTGCAGGACTTATACAAAACAGCCCATTCGGCAGGATAAAGCTGAATCTAGTGAATCAACAAGGAAACTTTGCGTACTTCGCTGCCGAAATAACAGGGCCGTATGAGTCATGGCGCCTGAAATCGGTTTATATTGAGTGACGGAATGCCGTTAGAGAGACTCGAAAAAATTTATGATGATTTGGATATAAACGAAGATCTTAAGGGAAGCGAATTGATTACTACCTTACGAAGAAAATTTTTCAATCGCGAAGTAAAAATCCCAGGCGCAGATTTTTGGTCATTTAACACAGGATCAGCGGGTTGGATCATTACTGTTTTAGCTACTTCCTTACTGATCGCTATCCGAGGAGTCTTGCGCCAGATACCTCACGGATCTGATGGAGGTATTGCCGAACCTTGGCTCGTGCTCGATGCACAGGCGATCCATGAGCAGGCTGTGGCGATGGTGTGGAGGCTAAGTGCCGCGTGGAGCGGATGGCTCGCGACCTTTGGTCTGATAATCTCTATAGAAAGCGCTTATATCGTCAGTGAAGAAGGGACCAATATAGCTGAGGTAGTGGCCACGTACCTAGTTTTTGTGGTGTTCTTGGCAGTTAATACCTTAACTGCTTTACAGATCTTAGCTGAGCTTCGGCGAGTACGAGTAATTCGACGGCTGTTCGAGCGAGCTACATGTTTTGAGCAGCCGCTGGTCGATTGACGTCAGGAGTGCGAGAGACGCTTGCTTTTTCACGGCGCCCGATCGCAACAATCGGGTTTCGTCATCACCCCCCAGCACACATGGGCGCGGGAATCCGCAATCACATGGATTGAGGTTGCCGCCTTTCAACTTTCCGAAATACATTATGCTGACACAGCGAACTGAGCAGCGTTGGGCCAGATGCAGACCCGAATGGCTTCTCGTCGGAGGCGAAACGACGTGTTCCATGGCAGCGATTTTAGTGCTCTAGCCCAGGACAGGAGGCGCAACCACTTGAGCAGCTTTCCGGGTGCACCTGCCCTGGCAAAGGCGCAGATTATCTGTTTATTTGTGAGCCTGGCTATGAATTACCAACTGCGCGTCGCCGTGCGCGAATCTCGGATGAAGAGGTGTCGACGCGGAAAACGTGCTCGGGGATTTCCGTGAAGAGATCGGCAAAACGCCGCGGCACCGGGATGTCGTCCAGCGCGCGTACCCGCCCCACCGCGTCGATGCGCACGGCCACCAGAAAGCTGCTCCCCGAATTGGCAATTTCCTCGAGCGCCACATGCATTAGGAGCTCGTCATCGTCATAATATTTCGGGGCAACCAGCCGCTCCGCCGTATCCGCGCCGATCACAAACGTCGCGCTCGGGAACAAGCGCGACTTTTCGAGGAAGGTCGGCGCTCGGGTGAGTTCGACCGGCGACTTCCAGGCGAATTGCGAGAGCCGGTTTCTCACCGTCTCGCCCGCCAGCGGCGGCTTGTCGACGTTGGTGACAGAGATTTCGAATGCCAAGGGCTGCTGCCTGAGCTCTTCGGCGACCCGCGCCAGCAATACATGTCCCTCGTGCATCGGGTTGAACGAACCTGGGAACAGCACAAAGGGCCTCGGCGCCGATAGCACGACTTGGCCATCGGGCTGGACGGTGACGCGATTGTGTTCCCCCGCCAACAGCTGATCGACCGTATCCACGGCCGCGGCCACCGTCTCGGCATAATGTTCATCCGCGTCGAGCAGGCTGCGTGGCGACGGTGCGGCAACCCCGCATGCGCGGGCCAGCCACAGGACGATCGCGCGCGAAACGAGGTCTTCTTCTGCGGCGCGATCACGTCGGCCCTTGGCCAAGACGCACGTGCAGTGCGCGACGCCCGCGGCGTTGGCGAATGCAATGTGAAATCGATGCTCGCCTCGACGCGGGCGATCGCTGACCAGTGCCGCCGTGGCGCCGAGGCCAACCAGATCGGTGCCCGCCGGCGCCAGCTTGGCTGCGCGGGCCCGTGCGGTTCGTGCCATCGCGATTGCGGTGTCGGAGCTGCAGGCCTGGGCCGGCGCAAAGCCGAGAAACGCCTCAAGCGCCAGTGCGTCGTAGGGAACCTGCGCCTCGATCAACAGCCGAGAGCCGCCGGGAATACGAAGCAGTTCGCCGACCGCCCCACTGCCACCCCCGGTGATCGCGAGTGCAGCCTTGCGGCCGGACGCGTGCAATGCGGGTATCAATTGTCGCCACGCGGTGTCCACCGGGCTCATGGTGCGGTCCGAAGCTGAAAAACACCTCGCGAACGGTGATAGACAGTTCGGACGGAGTCAACAGCAGCTGTCGCTGATCCAGCGAGGATAATGCCGTGCCGCCGGCAGCGTCCAAATCGAGCGGCGTTGACACCCGAGCCGCAGCGCACGCAAGCTGCCCCCATGCCGCAAGCGCAGAACGCCCGCTGATGCCGGAACGCGCCAACCGGCCGCTCGCCGGCATCTCCGTGCTCGATCTCGGCCAGGTTTATCAGGGGCCGTACGCGACCCTCTTAATGGCCAAGGCCGGGGCCGACGTGATCAAGATCGAGCCGCCGCAGGGCGAGCCGTTGCGCCGGCGAGCGCCGCCGGGCAAGAGCACGACCTTTCCGATCGCAATGCTGAACTCCAACAAGCGCGCGATCACCTTGAACCTGAAGCATGAGCGCGGCCGCGCGCTGTTGTTCCGGATGGTCGAGCGCGGCGACGTGTTGCTGGAGAATTTCGCGCCAGGGGTCATGGACCGGCTGGGCGTCGGCTGGGAAGTATTGCACAAGATCAACCCGCGTCTCGTTTACGCCTCGGGCTCGGGTTACGGCCTGACCGGGCCGGATCGCGACAATCTGGCGATGGATCTGACGATCCAGGCGGTCTCGGGACTGATCGCGGCGACCGGCTTTCCGGACGGGCCGCCGGTCAAGGCCGGCCCGGCGGTCGTCGATTTCATTTCCGGGATCCATCTTTATGCCGCCACCCTGACCGCACTGTTCGAGCGCGAGCGCACCGGCCGGGGCCGCCTCGTCGAGGTGGCGATGCAGGAGGCCGCCTACGCGACCCTGACCTCGCAGCTCCACGCCTATTTCGAGACCGGCAAGGCGCCGCCGCGAACCGGCAACGCCAGCCATGGCCGCGTCCCGTTGAACGTCTATCCGACCAATGACGGCTACGTCGCGATGAACATCGCGGTCGAGGAGCATTGGCACAACCTGCTCAGGGCCATGGGCCGCGAGGATTTGCGCGACGACCCGCGCTTTGCCGATAACGCGGCGCGCGTCGCCAATCGCGAGGCGACCGACGCGGTGGTCGCGGCGTGGACGCGCTCGCTCGGCAAGATGGAGGCCTTTGCGATCGCCAAACAGCACCGCATCCCGCTAGCGCCGGTGCGCGAGGTCGACGAGGTCATGCTGGACCGCCACATGCACGAGCGCGGCATGCTCGAGTGGATCGACCACGACGAGATCGGCCGCATCGTCGTGCCGACGACGCCATTGCGCATCCACGGCGCCGACCCGGTCGAAACCGTGCCCAGCCCCAAGCTCGGCCAGCACAACCGGGAGATCTACGGCGACTGGCTCGGATTGTCGGCCGCCGAGATTGCCGCGCTCGAACAAGACGGTGTGATCTGACCCGGCCCGGCGGCCGCCAATTGCTTCGTCGACCGGGATTACTTCGAACGGCCGTAGCGTCCGACGATCTTCGCTGTTGCCAGCGTGTTGCCGTCGAGGCTGGGTTCGAGCTGGACGCCCGAGGCGGTTTCGTCAAACGGCAGTGATGTCACCTTGAGCGCGTATATCCTGATCTCGTAGTGATGCGCGTGCTCGCCGACCGGTGGACACGGCCCGCCGTAATGCGAAAATCCGAAATCGGTCCGGCCCTGGATTGCGCCCGCGGGTAGACTCTTCGAGCCCTCGCTGCCGGCGCCGGCGGCCAGCCCATTGACCGATGCCGGAATATTAAACACGCTCCAATGCCACCAGCCCTTGCCATTCCGGGCGTCGGTGTCAACCATCGTCAGTGCGAAGCTCTGGGTGCCGGCGGGCTCGCCCGCCCAGGTGAGCGCCGGCGAAATGTTCTGCCCGTTGCAGCGGTCGAGCACCTGCGCCAACGCCATCGGACTGCCGCTCTTGACGTCCGTCGACGACAATATGAATTCCGCAAACGCCGGCGTCGCCACCATCGCCAAGGTCGCTCCCAAAATCAGCGCGCGCATTCTGCCCTCCTTGTTCTAGCCGGACTGCGCCGGCATCGCGTTCGGCCATGTGCTACGGCACCAGCCGATCAGTCGCTCACATCGCCGGATCGTAGCAGACGAACTCGACGGTGTGGCGCTATCGGCGGATTTCTGCGATCGGCGTATTCTGGGGCAGCTGAATATCTTCGGATCAAAAGGATACGCCACATGCTGATCGCCGATGGCCAGATTCATCTCTGGGAAAAGGGTACGCCGTCCCCGCCACATCGTCAGGAGCCGTACTCGGCGGAACAAGCGATCGCCGCCATGGACGAAGCCGGCGTCAACCGGGCGCTGATCCACCCGGTGCTGTGGGATCCCGACTCGAACGAATTGGCCGTCGAGGCAGTGCGGAAATACCCCAACCGCTTCGCCATAATGGGGTGGTTCTATCTCGACGACCCGGATGACCGCGACCTCGTCGCCCACTGGAAGGAGCGGCCGGGCATGCTCGGCCTGCGCTTTTATTTCAACGAGCGGCACAAGCGGGAGTGGATGACCGATGGCACGCTCGACTGGCTATGGCCGGCGGCCGAGCGGGCCGGCGTGCCGGTGGCGCTCGCCGCCGCGTTGTTCCTGCCGACGGTCGGCCAGATCGCCGAGCGTCACCCGGGGCTCAAACTGATCGTCGACCATATGGCCGTGCCGCCGGGGAGCAGCGGCGAGTCTGCCTATCGCTTCCAGCCCGAGCTGCTGGCGCTCGCCAAATACACCAACGTCGCGGTCAAGGCGACCGGTCAGATCGGCTACGCGGAAGACGCCTATCCGTTCCGCAGCTTACACGAGCATCTGCACCGCGTCCTCGACGCGTTCGGCCCCGAACGGATATTCTGGGGCACCGACATCACCCGGATGCCGTGCTCCTGGCGGCAATGCGTGACGGTGTTCACCGAAGAGCTGCCCTGGCTAAAGGGCCGCGATCTCGATCTCGTCATGGGCGAAGCCCTGTGCAACTGGGTCGGCTGGCCCCTTCCCGGCTGAGCGCTTCTATCGGCACGGGACGCATCTATGAAGAGTTCTGCACGGCCCCCTGACGCGTAGCGTAGATGGTTCCTCTTGTCGCCACTGGCCGGGAGGCGGTTCAGCGCCGTTAGCGGTAGCCTGCGCCACAAATCTCAGCTCCGTTGCCTGCTTTTCAAGAAGGCGAGCACTTCCTCGCAGGGCGGATTTTCCAGGCCAGCGGGAACAACAGGATCGTCGTCGGGCGACAATCCGATCACATCGATGTCACCCATCGCCATCTCCCATGCGTTTCGGACGACGAGCTCGGACTTCTGGATCGCCAGGCGGAACCCGATACTACTTCTGCCCGACTCGCTGTTGTAGTGGGCTGGTGCAAGAAGGTATTCACGCGCGCCTTCCAGCAATGCAAGGAATCGGTCAAGATTCTCTGTGGTGACCGGCTCCATGACATTGTTGCGAGTGATCAATATGACGATCCCTCCACCCGCTTCGGAACGATCGAGATTGGTGCCGATAACGACCCTGTACGCTGCCGGGTTATTTTTGCTGATGCCGCGAATGATCACGACGCGCAGTCTGTTGTCTTTATCGACTTTGCCAAGTAGGTTGATCAGCCCCTCGAAAATCTGCGCAGCGGCCGCTCGATCCTCGAAACCAAGGGCCAGGATCGGGTATGGCGCTTTGTCCGGATCGAAATAGAACATCGTCGCTCTCCACGACGCGCGGTTCCAGAGCGGAACGTCAATCAGGGAAACGATCTGCCGCTGGCTGTGCTTGCCCGTCTCCATGGAGCGCGTGAATTGCGCGCGTATTTCTGCTTCACCTCGGACCGGAGCATCGTCCTGCTGGTCACCAGTGGGCAGTGGTATTTGTTTCAATTCAACACCCTCAGTCCATTCGACGCTTCGGGTAAGCGGATAGCTCTTGGCCTCGCCTTCCGGCTTCCAATCGCCGATAAGAACCTTGGGCCTATTGCCAAACACGTTTTCTTGCGCGAGGGAAGCTTCCGAATAGACCAGCGCCCGCGCAAACCCGCGCTCCTCACCCGCGATCCTTTCGAAATACTTCTTCACGTCCTCAATCACCGCGATGTGCGTGATAAACTTGGCAATGACCTCTATAAGGCTATCCCGGTCAGCCATGCGATTTTCCGGCGTCATTTCTGGCGCAGATACGGGATGTAAAATTACGAGATGGGTTTCAGCTTCTTCCGTCTCCACTGAAACGACCAAACCCTTCTTGAGGTCGAACGCGGAGCGCAGGATGATCCGGGCTGACTGCCTGTATGGAAGAAGGTGCTCGTTGAGGCTGGTCGCAAAGAACGCCTCGATGCAACCCAAAACGGCTTCCGCCACGGAAATTGAGAACGCGTTGGCCTGTGCGAGCAGGGTCACTTCGCATCCAAGGACGTTCGTTTTGTAATTAACAGACTGGCCGTCATCGATCTGGGGCCTTGCGGGAAGCTGAAGGCGGCCCGGTTGTTCATAAGCAAGCTTCATGAACGAGTCCGCCTCCTCGACTGTGGTGGGGAAGCCATCCTCGGACAGCTCTTTTTTGTAGCCGAGCGCGTACATCAAGCAGGCCTTCGGGATGAAGATGCGGACCTGCTCCAGCGCTTCTGGCATGTCCGCCATACGCTTGAGCTGGTCAAGTGAGGCGCTGAGGAAGAGGATGCCGAGCATCGCTTCCATTAACAGTCTGTGATTCTGCGCGCGCTTAAGGGCCTCGTCCCTAAGCATGAGCTGCCGCACCAGCACCGTCTCCAATTCCATATCCATGAGAAGCTGTGGAATCCGGCTCAATAACAGCTCCATCCTTCCAAGCTGTTGCAGGCAGAGAAGAGACCGCCGAACTATGGTTCCGTCTTCGCGGAAATAGGCGAAACAGCGCTCCGTCGCCGCCAATGCGCAGCTGCGGGCTGCCCACAGCAGGCCCGCCTCGTGGTAGGCCTGAGAAAGACCCATCAGGCAGAAAATCAGATCGCCTCGGTGTTCCCGTTTGATGAAGCGCTCCATCGCCCGGCCTAAGAGCGAGATCGCCTCATAGGGATGGCCGGCCTCGAGCTTTTTGAAGCCCCGGTCGTTCAACAACTCCGCGCCGGCGGATTCTCCCTTGCGCTTTTCCAGCGCCGAGACAACGAGTTCGAAAAGCTTGTCGAACTCGGCACCCTCCACGCCCAATTCGGCGAATTCGTTGACCAGCGCGGGGAGTCGGTCAAATGGGTAATCGCCCAGCGGCTCGGATTCCTCCACGATCTTCTGAAGCGCCTTCCAAACGCCATCGACCGCATCCAGGTCGCCCCGCGCCATCGCGTCATGCAAGCCAAGCAGCGCGCGGCTTGTCCTTGCCTGTAATGCGTTGTTGGGCCGGCCGTCTTCGGCGGCCAGCTCGCCGAGGCGCGCGGCAATCGCGTCCTTGCGCTCGTCTAGCTTTGCGTCTTCCTTCGTCAGGACGCCGCGGCCAACCTGAGACGAAAGCACCATCCAGAGGTTGACCGCACGCTCGACCTCTTCCGATTGGTTCGACTTGAGCGCAAGCGGGGCCACCGCGTCATACATCTGGTTCAACTGGTTGTAGTCGTCGAACCAGAAGATGACCGTCCAGGCGTAGTTGTAGCTGACGCGAAGGCGCTGCTGGTCGTTGTCCGATTTCTCGGCGATGCGTTGGGCGCGTATGAAAAGGCCGTCCATTTCGGGGCGCGGTCGCCCCAGGCCTCGGGCCAATAAGGCGGCCCGCAAGCAGTCCTCAAAAAGCTGGTATTGCGCGCCCGCGTAGAGTTCCGGGTCCGCGATGGCCTTTTCCAGTTCATCCAGCTCTTGCTGCCGTTCACGGTCGGCAGCGCCAACTTTTCGCTCCGTCAACACCTTGATGGAATCGATGTGCAGCGCGTCGACCGCTAATTCCTCGCGACCGTTTTCGAGGACGGCCTTGGTGATCCATGTGCGGTCGAGGATCACGACCCGGATGCCGAACTTTTTGATAAGCATATCCTCGCTTTCCGCTCGCGACCTATCACGCGCGAACTGGTTCGTGATGAAGTAGATGAGCGTGTACCCCCGATTGGTGCCCGCGATCTTCTCCACGTCCTGCGCGACTTTTGTTTTCCAATCCTCTTTCGCGCTGAAGGCAAAAGCCCACCGCTCGGTCGCTGCCGTCGGATCGGTTCCTGCCCATACGTCGGCAACATCAGACGAGACGGGGATAGTTTCGCTATCTACTTTGGAGTCGCCGCCGCCGACGGGACCCGTTTGTGGCCTCAGGTTGGGGCAAATCTCCTTTTGCGCCAGCCTCCGCGCGAAATAGGCGAACTCTGTTTCCTGATTTCTATTGGTTAGGGTTTGCAGGCGATATTCGAGAATGTCTTCGGTTAGCTGGGGTCGGGTGACTGTTGCTGAATCAGAGTAAAGATCGGGGTGCCGCGACCTCATATAGGTTATGGGGTCGGGCTGCTGCGAGCGGGCGTCTTTATCATCGTTCTTATCCGGCACGACTTACTCTCCGGCGAGAATGGATTATCCGCGTATAGCTGGTGATTCAGGCACACGAAGGAATACCGTGCTAGTCAAATGCCAGGATTCCCGACCGGATTCCAGAATAGTCCGGACCGCCTGCCGGCTAACCGTCGTATACGTTATGTCCGCTTCGGGGGCAAACTGCGACATGGCTATGGTGTGGAAATGAAGCCTTATGTGATCTGCCACATGAACGCGAGCGTCGACGGCCGCATTCTCGGCAGCCGGTGGCGGCCCGCTGAGAACCGCATGGCGGGGCTGTTTGAGCGCCTGCACGACGAGCTCGGCGGCGGCTCCTGGCTGATCGGCCGGGTGACCGGCAGCGAATACGCCAAGGCCAATTCCTACCCCGATCACACCGACCAGACCTACGCGCGGGAACTCTGGTTCGCGCGGCGCGACGCCTCCGCTTACGGCATCGCGCTCGATGCGCGGGGCAAGATCGCCTGGGGACGGTCAGACATCGGCGGCGACCCGATCGTCGCGGTGCTGACCGAGCGGGTCTCCGACGCGCATCTGGCGGGCCTCCGCCAGGACGGCGTCTCCTATATCTTCGCCGGCGAGCAGGAGCTCGATCTGGGATTGGCGCTGGAGATCCTGAACCGCGAGCTGGGGCTCGAACGCCTGCTGCTCGAAGGTGGCGGCGGCTCGAACGGGGCCTTTCTGCGGGCCGGCCTGATCGACGAGATCAGCCTTGCGATCTGCCCCGCCGTCGACGGGGCAAAGGGCGCGCCGAGCATCTTCGACTCCACCGACAAGGATGCCGGCGTCGCAGCGCCGATCGGTGCGATGACCTTGGCGAGCTGCGAGGTGCTCGAGGGCGGCGCGGTCTGGCTGCGCTATCGGCTCCAAAACGGCTGATGCCTGGCGTGGTGGATTTGACGTTCCGCCCGAGGTCCGTGCTCATTAAACTCGATCCCGAAGCCCGTGGGTCTGATACACACGCATCTGTTCATTCATTCGACGAGGGATGTTCATGACAAATTTGCGCCGACCCGATGTGATCCGCCTTTTCGCCTTCAGCATGCTGCTGCTGATCTTCCCTGCGACGTCTTGGGCGCAGCCGCGCCCGCCGCTCGCCGAACAAATGGCCAAGACCTACGGCCTCGATGAGTTCGGGCAAATCGAGGGCATCCGCTACACCTTCACTGCGGAACTTCCTGGCGTCACACTTTCTCGCTCGTGGGAATGGAACCCAAAGACCGACACGGTCTCCTACCAGGGCAAAGATAAATCGGGCAAACCGGTGACGGCTACTTATCAGCGCTCGCAACTCGGTAGCCAAAGCGATGCCATAAAGAAACAAATCGATCCGGCATTCATCAACGACCAGTATTGGTTGCTCCTCCCGTTTCACGTCATATGGGACGGCAGCGCGACGGTGACCGATGATGGCATGCAGAAACTGCCGATAGGGGACGGCACCGCCGAACGGCTCGTGATGAAATATCCTTCGCAGGGCGGCGGCTACGCGCCCGGCGACACGTGGGAGCTCTATGTCGGCGCCGACAAGCGGGTCGAGCAGATGATCTATCGCCGGGGCGGAACGGCAAAGCCAAGGCTTGTGATCGCGACGTGGGCCGGCAACAAAAAGGCTGGTCCGCTCCTCGTCTCCACCGACCACCGCGGGACGGCGGACGGCAAGCCCCTGCGGATTTCTCTTTCGGATGTGTCGGTTAGAGTGAAGGGGTCAGACGACTGGATCAAAGCACAATGAACATAGGAAGGGCCGCCCGGAAGGGGCAGCCCTCCTTGTTTTGCCGCGCGATAGTTCAGGCCGGCATGCGATGAAGCCCGACGATCTTGTTGCCGTCGGGATCGCGCAGATAGGCGAGATACATCTGCCCGGCGGCCCCTTGGCGGATGCCTGGCGGGTCCTCAATCGAGGTGCCGCCATTCGCAACGCCGGCATCGTGCCACGCCTTGGCCTGTTCGGTGTTGCTCATCAAAAAGCCGATCGTGCCGCCATTGGCAGAGCAGGCAGGCTTGCCGTCGATCGGTTTCGACACCATGAAGCGCCCGCCATTGTGCGCATAGGCCAGCCGGCCCCTGGCGTCCGGGGTAGCAGGACTGACGCCCAGCACTCCGAAGATTGCGTCGTAAAATTTCTTCGACCGGGCGATGTCGTTGCTCCCGATCATAATATGGCTGAACATTCCGCTTTCTCCTCATCAGAATCACATATGCCCGCCGTCTCCGCCCCACAGGCAGAACCCGGTTTACAGGCCGGGCGCAGTATGCCGGGGCGAGGATCGGCAGCGAAAGGAAATCGCTCCCATCGTAAACCGGCTCGCGGAAAGAGCAGCAAAAGGCTGTACGGCCCACGTAAATCGATGCTCGTTGAACGCGGCATGCCCCATATTATGATGGCGTGATCAAGTCATGGGCCAACCGGGCGACGCAGCGTTTCGCAGAAGAGGGAAAGGGCCGCTTTGCCGGTCTCGACGAAGCAGTGGCTCGGCGCCATCTGCGGTTGCTCGACGAGGCCGGGCGCCTTGAAGACCTGACCGGCCTGAAGTCGGTCGGCCTTCACCGGCTGCGCGGCGGGCGAAGCGGCCAATGGGCAATCTCAGCCGGCGGACCGTGGCGGGTCACCTTCGAGTTCCGGGACGGCCACGCCTGGAATGTCGAAATCGTTGATTACCATTAACGAGGACCAAACGATTAACGAGGACCAAACGATGGCAATCGCTCGCATCGGCCCGCTTGCCGGCCCGCCACCGCACCCGGGTGAGATCTTGAAGGACGAACTGGAGGCGCGCGGCCTGTCCGCGCACGCATTGTCGCTGGCGCTGCGCCTGCCGGCGTCGCGGATCAGTCAGATCCTGCGCGGTCAACGGGCGATCACGCCGGAAACCGCACTCCGGCTTGCCCGCTATTTCGGCGGTTCGGCCGCCATCTGGCTGCGTCTTCAGGTCGCCTACGACCTCTCTCGCGCAGAAGCGGAGCTCGCTGCCAAGATCGCCGCCGAGGTTTCTCCAGCCGCCGCCTGACCGCCAGACAGCGGCTGCACGCCGCGGTCGATCGCCGGCCCCTGTTCGGTTCTTAATTCGTCATGCGCGGACTTGTTCCGCGCATCCGCGCCTTTCCTTTTGCTTCCCTTCCCTACGCCGCGAGGCGGCCCGCGCCCACCAACCCGCGCTCAATTTTTTCATTGCTCGGGCGTGGCGAACTGCCAATCCGGCGTCCGATGATCAGGATCGCAGTGCTCGACCAGGCCCATCGCCGAAAAGGCGCGGCAATCGAAGCTGCGACAGGTCGATGGCCGGTGCTCATAGACGGTGCAGCCCTGCTCCCCGAGGTGAACGCAGGCGCCGTCTGCGCGCTGTTGGAGCACCAATTCGCCATCGGCGTTCCGCTCAGTCAGGAGGTGGGGCAAGCGTTTCCGATCGCGCTTCTCGTCAACCGGGATGCCAGCGTAATAGCAGCAGGCCGAGCAGTCGCCGCACGGGACCGGCCCCGCGTCGCCGCGCCACCAGGCGTCGAGAAAATCGCGTGCAGAGCAGTTCACCGAGCGCTTAGCGTCGTCCATTGCTGCCCAAATCCCCTTACGACCGCCTGGCTGATGACAAGGCGAGGCGCACCCATTTCGGCTGCAGCCGCCCCGCCACCGCTCAACCCTTCCCTAACCGCCGCGACGCGGAGAATAGCCCACTTGCAACCTCTTGGCCCCTTCTTCGATGGCACTCCCCCGATCGCCGGCCTCCGTTCAGTTCTTTAAACCGTCGTGCCCCAGACTTGTTCCGCGCATCCACGCCTTTCCTTCGGGTGCTCCCCCTCCATACGCCGCCCACCCAGCCCGCGGCTGCACATCGCGCTCGATCCCCGCTCCAATCTCACCTCTCCCCCGTCACGGGGGAGAGGGCAGGGTGAGGGGGCTGTTCGGCCGCGCCAGAATTCCGGGGTGGTGCCGAAATAGCGCGCGAGCCGGGAGATGGCTATAGAAGATCGGATCCGATCTAAGTTAAAGGTCGCTTTTTATGTTTTAATTAGCTAGAATAAACAAAAAGCGGCGGTTTGCGCCCTATTAACCTTTGTACAGGGAAGAGATAATGTCTCTCAATCGCGAGATTGCTTCGGCGCTGCGCTCCTCGCAATGACATCCGGTTAAAGTGTCATTGCGAGCAGAGCCAAGCAATCCCGGTGAAAAGCGCCTCAATGCCAAGCGTCGTATTCACGCCACCAGGAAAAAGAGAAAGCAGATGTCGACGACACAAAGATTATTCATGGCAGGGACTGCCGCTATTGCTTTATCGGCATTCGCCTTTCGTCCTGCGCTCGCCACCCCTACTACCACAGCCACCAGCTCGTTCACAACTTCGACCGCCGTGGTCGAGACGATCATCGACACGCCGGTCACACAGAACGTGAATACGTATTCCACGGAACTGACCGCCGAGATGCAGGGCGGTCCGGTGCTGTACAATCAAACCTTCCCGGTGCCCTTTACAGACCCAGTATTTCAGACGGCGATCGGCACCGCGGAATCGGTGCTGACCGGCGCCGGCGCGGCATCGTTCCTGGGTCCCACTCTGTTGAGCAGCACCGATACCCCGAGCAGCACGACCAATACCGTGCAGACCGGTTCGATGGTAACTGGCACATCGACCACCACTACCCTATACCTCGGTCCGCTGACGATCAATGTCGGCGACTTAGGCGTCTGCGAAAGCTATCCGCCTCTTACCGGCTGCACTGGCGGCACACCGTTCGTCCTCGGCGAGGGCCAGTCAGACCTCGACACGTTAACCGTGACTCTGCTGGACATCTTCACGACCACGACCACGACGAACACCGATCTGCTGACCCAGGACTACAACCTCACTGGCGTTCCGCTTGCAGCGCCAGTGCCGGAGCCCCCACCTGGACGCTGCTGGGTGCCGGTTTGCTCGGCCTCGGCTGCGTCTTCCGGCAGTTCAGACGTAGGGCGGAACAGCGCAGCGCCTTCCGCCGTTCCGCGGGACGCAGCATACTTCGCCGATGCCGGACTATCGCCGCAACCGGGTTCCAGGTGGAACGTTCTTTTTCACGGTGAATTTGCGGGACCGTCGCTCGGACTTGTTGGTAACGCAGATCGGGGCCCTGCGTGACGCGGTTCGGCAGGCACGCGCCCGCGCGCCATTTCGCATCGATGCGTGGGTCGTCCTTCCCGACCACATGCATTGCCTTTGGACGCTGCCCGAGGGCGATCCCGACTTTTCCGGTCGTTGGCGCGCAATCAAGATCGCGTTTGTGAAATCCTTGCCCGCCAGCGAACCGCGATCGGCCGTCATGAGCCGCCGCGGGGAACGCGGCATCTGGCAGCGGCGGTACTGGGAGCACACGATCCGCGATGATCGGGACCTCGCTGCTCACCTCGATTACATTCACTTCAACCCGGTAAAGCATGGCCTCGTCGAACACCCGGCGGATTGGCCATATTCTTCGTTTCTCCGGTGCATGGCCCGCGGGCTCTATCCCACTGGCTGGATTGGCGGCAGCTGCGAGCCGCAAGAAACCGGCGAGCCGCGGTGACCGCAAGCGGAACCCACCGGCGAAAGTGTGAGGCGGAAGGCGCTGCGCTGTTCCGCGCTACGCGCTGTCGCGAAGGACGCTCAGCGCCGCTCCAGCGGATCGTCAATTTCACTACGGCATCGGAGGATGCGTGATCAGCGTGCCCGGTGCGGGCCGCAGTGATCCCTGCCCGTGCGGCAGCGGGCGTGACTTCAAGCAATGCTGCGGCGTGGTGCACCCCGCGCCTGCATCCGTCAGCCTGCCTCGGGGCGCCCGGCCCGCTCGGCTGAACCTTGGGCCATTGAGCGAAGCGGGGAAATTGCGCGAGGCAGCGGAAGCACTCAGCCACTCGATGCACGGGATCCGGACGACTCGTCCGAACGCGGGAAACGCCGCCGATGCCGGGCATGCGCCGCCGGTGCGGCGGCAGATCGCGGCGGCGCAACGCTTTCGCCGGCAGGGGGTCGGTTTGCTTCGGGCGGGGAAATTGCCGGCCGCGATCACCGCGCTGCGCCAGGCGACCCGGCTCGACCCGGCGGACGCGGGATCGCACCGCGCGCTCGGCCTGGCATTGTTGCGCAGCGGCCGCCTCGCCGAGGCAACCGCCATCCTGGAGCTGGCGATCGCCCTCGAAGAAGGTGTCGCGATCGCCCATTATCGTCTGGCGGTGGCATTCGACCGTCAGGGGCTGACCGAAAAGGCGATAGCGGCCTATCGCCGGGCCGTCGAGCTGATGCCCGAGATGGCCGAGGGGCACCGCCGCCTCTCCGGACACGACGATAGGCCGGCTGAACGAGATCGACGCGCTGCTGCTCGACGGCGATCCGCGGCAGGCGGAGGCATTGGTGCGGCAAGCGATCGCGCTCGATCCCGCCAGCGACCGGTTGCACAAGGCCCTCGGGGTTGTCCTCGCCCTGGACGGACGTTTCGACGAGGCGATTGCTGCCTTTGACGGCGCCCTCGATTTGAACCCACGGGAGGTCAGCGCGCATCACGGCGCGGTCCAGGCGAAGAAATGCACCGAAGCGGACCGCCCCCGCCTCGACCGCATGCTGGCGGCGCTCGACAGCCCCGGCATCGGCGATTCCCACCGGGCATTCCTCCATTTCGCGATCGGCAAGGTGTTCGACGATCTGGCTGAATACCGGCAGGCGGTGCAGCATTTCGATCAGGCCAACGCGATCAAGCGGCGGACCTCGCGGTTCGACGGGCCGGAACTCGCCGAGCATGTCGATCGGCTGGTGGCCCGCTACACACCCGATTTCTTTGCCGCGGGCGAGGCGTTTGGCGTGCGCGACGAGACGCCGCTGTTGATCGTCGGCATGCCGCGCTCGGGGACGACCTTGGTCGAGCAGATCATCTCCAGCCATCATCAAGTCGCCGCCGGCGGCGAGCTGCGTTTCTGGGTCAAGCGCAGCATGTCGTCCGGGATTGCCGAGGCGACCTATCTGACCGCGGAAGCGGGGCAGAGCTTGGCCCGGGAATATCTCGACCTATTGCGCCGGATCGGGCCGCAAGCGGCTCGCGTCACCGACAAGGCGCCGTTCAATCACATCCGGCTGGGCCTCATTCACCTGCTGTTGCCTGATGCGCGCATCATTCATTGCCGCCGCCATCCGGTCGACACTTGCCTCTCGATGTATTTCACGTATTTCAGCCAGCGGATGGATTTCGCCTGGGCCAAGGCCGACCTCGCCTTTGCCTACCGGCAATATGCCCGGCTGATGGACCATTGGCGCATGGTGCTGCCGCCCGAGCGTTTTATCGAAGTCGATTACGAGGAATTGATCGCCGACCGCGAGACGGTGACCCGGCGGCTGATCGCCTTTGCCGGTCTCGACTGGGACGATTCCTGCCTTAGCCCCGAGCGCAACGAGCGGACGGTCAGGACCGCTAGCCTCTGGCAGGCGCGCCAGCCGGTCTATGCCACCTCGGTCGCGCGCTGGCGGCGATATGAGCCCTGGCTCGGTGAATTGCGCGAATTGCTGCCGCCGACGGAGGACCAGCGATGAGCGGTCGTGGTCGGATGCCTTTTCTTTCGAGCGAGCCGACCCGGCCGAAAGGCGAACCCGGAACTACTCGTCTGCATGGCGTGTTCAATCCGGTAGCCGTCAACAGAAATGGATGGTTCCGATGCGGATCATCGCCAGATCAATGCTGGTCGCGACCGGGTTGCTGTTCGCAGCGGTCACAGCGAACGCACAGTCCTACTATTCGGGATATTACTACCCGGGCTACACGGTATATCCGAACGACTACACGTATCCCTATCCCTATTATTACAACTACGTGTACCCGTGGTATGCCGGTTCGTATTACTACAATCGCCCCACGCCTTACAATGATCCCTACGTCGCCTCGCGCCCCTATTCGGATGGCGCCGGCCCAAGGGTCAGCAATCACGTCGGCTATTGATCACCTCGGCGGCGGCGCGATTTAGAGCGGTTTCCGATCGAATTGAACCGCACTCACCCCCTCCCAAACCCTCCCCCATCAAGGGGGAGGGCCTCATTTCAGCACCCCCATTTGTACTCCCGCCCCCTTGATGGGGGCGGGTCGGGGTGGGGGTGATGCGTGCCAAGTGCATCGACTTGGTCGAAAACCGGTTTAGCTACCGTCACTGTCGGCGCGGCCGAGTAACGCCAGCGACCTGAAATCGCGATCGACGAACCAGGCCGGCTTTCTCGCTGTCCCGAAAATCGCCGCGACGGCATGGTATCTCGTGGCCATGCTCACCCTCGGCCTTCTCCTGATCGCCATGTTTGCCCCGGTCGCCGCGGGTCGCGGGCGTCAATTCCCGGTTCCGCCGAATTATTTCCCGGTTCGCCCGAAAAAATTCCCGTTTCCGATGCTACGGGAATTGACCGCTACGCCTATGATTATCCAAGCGGTTCTCAGGCAACTTTGGCGTCAAATCGGCAGAATCGCAGAGATTTCCGGCTATTTTCCCGGCTCACGGGAATTTGCCGCCGGCCCTGGGGCAGGCTTGCCTAGCCGCGAAAATCGGCGCAAACGGGTCGGCCATGACCGACCTCGAAACCCTCGACCTCGCCGCCGCCTTGGTCCGCACCGTGGTGCCGCCGACCCCTGTTTATTGCTGGCCGCTGTTGTCGCGGCGGATCGGCGCCGAGCTGTGGGTCAAACACGAAAACCACACCCCGATCGGCGCCTTCAAATTGCGCGGCGGCCTCGTCTATCTCGACGATATCCGGCGCTCGCAGCCGCGGATCTCAGGGGTGGTGACGGCGACCCGCGGCAATCACGGGCAGAGCATCGCCTTTGCCGCCGCGAGGCTCGGCCTCGCCGCGACGGTCGTCGTGCCGCACGGCAACAGCGTCGAGAAAAACCAGGCAATGGCGGCGTTCGGCGCGCGGCTGGTCGAGGAAGGCCACGACTTCCAGGCCGCCTACGAGCACGCGGTCGCATTGGCCGAGCGCGACCACCTGCACCTCGTCCGCTCGTATCATCCGCTGCTGGTGCGTGGGGTAGCAAGCTATGGCCTCGAACTGTTTCGCGCCGTGCCCGATCTCGACGTCGTCTATGTGCCGATCGGGCTCGGCAGCGGCATTTCCGGGGTCATTGCCGCGCGCGACGCCTTAGGCCTGACCACCGAGATCGTCGGCGTCGTCGCCGCCGAGGCCCCGACCTACGCGCTGTCCCTTGCCGCCGGCCGGCCGGTCCATACCAATTCCGCCGACACGATCGCCGACGGCCTTGCCGTGCGGGTGCCCGACAATTCCGCACTCGAGGTGATCCGCCGCGGCGCCTCGCACATCGTCAAAGTGTCCGAGGGCGAGATCCGCCAGGCAATGCGCATCCTCTTCACCGACACCCACAATGTCGCCGAGGGCGCCGGCGCCGCGGCCCTCGCCGCCGCCTTGCAGGAGCGCGGCCGCCTCGCCGGCAAGCGGATTGCGGTGATCCAGTCCGGCGGCAATATCGACCGCGCTCTCTTCACCCAGGTGCTGGCAGAGGAGGATGCGGGCTAGCCGCCGTCAATCCTTGCGGCGACCCTTCGCGACGCGCGGTTACCTCGATTTCTATCTTCATTCGCGGATCGATGAGACCACAGATCAGCGCCGTCGCCGCCGGGCGGATGGCGCCGAAGACCTCGCCCAGCACCGGCACGACCGTTGGCCAATCAGCCAAGTCGGGCAGGTAGTAGCGCACCCGCACGACATCGGCGAGGCCTGCCCCCGCCTCGGCCAGCGCCTTCTCGATGTTGAGAAACGCCTGGCGCGCCTGCTCGGCAGGATCCTCGGCAATCGTCATCTGCGCATAGTCGAAGCCGGTCGTGCCGGCGACGAAGACCCACTCGCCGTCGACCACGGCTCGGCTGTACCCGGCCGCGGCCTCGAATGGCGAGCCGGAGGAGATCAGCCGGCGCATGTCAGGCCGTCTCCTGGAAGATTTCGCGCCCGATCAGCATGCGCCGGATCTCCGAGGTGCCGGCGCCGATCTCGTAGAGCTTCGCGTCGCGCAACAGCCGTCCGGTCGGGTAATCGTTGATGTAGCCGTTGCCGCCCAATATCTGGATGGCGTCGAGCGCCATCGCCGTCGCCTTTTCGGCGGCATAGAGAATGGCGCCGGCCGCGTCCTTGCGCGTCGTCTGTCCGCGGTCGCACGCCCTTGCCACCGCGTAGACATAGGATTTGCACGCGTTCATCGCCGTGTACATGTCGGCGACTTTGCCTTGGATCAGCTGAAACTCGCCGATCGCTTGGCCGAACTGCCGGCGGTCGTGGATGTACGGGATCACCACATCGAGGCAGGCCTGCATGATGCCCAGCGGGCCGGCGGCGAGGATCGCCCGCTCGTAATCGAGCCCGCTCATCAGCACATGCACGCCCTCATCGACCGCGCCGAGCACGTTTTCCTCAGGCACCTCGCAATCCTCGAAGACCAGCTCCGAGGTCGGTGATCCGCGCATGCCCAGCTTGTCGAGCTTTTGGGCCGGCCGGAAGCCCTTGAACCCGCTCTCGATCAGAAAGGCGGTGATGCCGCGCGCCCCGGCCTCGGGCCGGGTCTTGGCGTACACAACCAGGGTATCTGCGACATGGCCGTTGGTGATCCACAGCTTGGTGCCGTTCAGCACCCAGCGGTCGCCCTTTTTGTCGGCGCGCAGCCGCATCGAGACCACATCCGAGCCGGCGCCGGGCTCGCTCATCGCCAGCGCTCCGACATGTGCGCCGGAGATCAGCTTGGGCAGGTATTTGCGCTTTTGCGCTTCACTGCCGTTGCGGCGGATCTGGTTGACGCACAGGTTGGAATGGGCGCCGTAGGAAAGCCCGACCGAGGCCGAGGCGCGGCTCACCTCCTCCATCGCGACGCAATGCGCGAGATAGCCCATGCCGGCGCCGCCATATTCCTCCTCGACAGTGATCCCGTGCAGGCCGAGCGCACCCATCTCAGGCCACAGCTCGATCGGAAAGCGGTCGGTGCGGTCGATCTCGGCAGCGAGCGGCGCGACCCGATCCTCGGCGAAATCGCGTACCGTCGCGCGCAGCATGTCGATCTCGGAGCCGAGATCGAAATCAAGCGAGGCAAGCCGGGTGTTCTGCATCGACCTAAAGCCCCCTTTCGAATACCGCCGGCCGGAATCTCACCCGAAGGAGCATCACAGCGGCGTTGCAAGCAGGGTTGGTACAGCAAAGGTGTCGAGCAGAACGAGCTTGTCGCGGATCTTCAGGCCGCCCCCGGCCGGTTCGAGCCGGTCGCGGTAGAGGCCAGTCGCAAACAGCCGGGTCGATCCCTCCTGGTCGGTCTGAAACACCGCAAACGGCGCCTCGACCACGAGTTGCTCGGACTCGGGCGAGAGGAGCCGCGGCAGGCCGATCAGATGGCGATCAATATGGATGTTGTATTTGTTGGCTTCGCGCAACGCGCGGATGCGGTCTTCGAGTACCGCCCGGGTATCGCAAAAGATCAAGGCTGCGGGCAGACCGCGGTCGTGATTTTCGCGCGGCATAACGTAATAGCGGCATTCCTGGGCGAACAGGCCCAGCCATTCGTCGTATTTCGCGCTGTCGAGCAACGCGCCGTATTCGGCGAGGAGGTCGTGAACAGCGGCGCGGTCGAGGGTCATCGCACGGCGCCGGCAGGCTCTATGCCCAGCAATTCGGCGTAATACGACCAGAAGCCACGCAGCGGGACGTCGGTGACCCGGTAGTCGCGGTCGGAAATGACGCCGCCGCCGCCCAATTCGATGATCGTCGTGCGATCCGGATCGGGTTTAGAGGCGCGATGGACGATCTCGATCGCCTCTCCGTCTTCCATCGAAACCAGACCGGCCGGGCCGACGAGATTGGCTTGGCGCAGCCGGTGCAAATTCATCTCGGGAGAGTCATCGGCGTAGCCGATCATCGTTTGGAACACCTCGAACTCGTCAACCCCGCGGGGTCGGATCTGGCGGATCGCCAAGCTGTTGCTGATCTGCACAAAAACAGACGAAGGAAAGACCGATGTCACCGCCAGGTTCAGCTTGTCTTCGCGCTCCGGGCGAAACGTGACCAGCGCCGGTTCCTTCAGCGATAGATAGTCGTTGCGCACCCCTACGTTCGCATACGCCTGACGGGCGATCTCGTCGGTGTCGCTGTCGGCCTCTGCCCAGGTGATGTTGTGACGGTGGCGCCGGTCCATCTTGACGCCGCCTACCTGGGTCGAACGGTCGAGCCCGAAGGTGACCAGAAATTCGTGCAACAGGCTGGCGTGATAGTTGTCGCGGGTATTCTCGGCGTAGAGCTTCCAATTCGCCCGGATCCGCTGGCGATTGTAGCCGAGCACACGGACTGGCCGGTCGAATAAGCGTCGGAGCTGAGCCAGGATGGGCGCGCCGAGATAGTCCGCGATCTGCTCGGCATCCTCGGCGAGCGTGCCAAAAATCACCCCGTTGACGATCCCGACCCGCAGCGGGCGCAGGCCATGAGCACCCATGTCGAAATCGGCGTCGAGCCCGCCCTTGCCCCGGACTCCGCGGCGAAACGGGATCGCAGTCAGGCCGCCGTCGAGCCCGTAGCACCACTGATGATAGATGCAAATGTGCTCCTGGGCGTTGCCGGACAGCTCGCGCCGCACCAAGGCGCCGCGATGGGCGCAGCGGTTGACAAAGGCTTTGACGGCGCCCGTCCGGTCCCGATTGAAGACAACCGGCGTTTCGCCTACCCAAGTCGAGCGGAAATCGCCGGGCTCGGGGATCTCGGCCTCGAGCCCGAGATAATTCCACACCGGACCTTGAAAGATATGACGCTGCTCGCGCTCGTAGATCTCGGCATCGTGGTAGAGGCGGTACGGCACCCGGCTATAGTCGAGCGCCGGCCAGATCTGATCGGTCACCATCATCGTCCTCGTTCCGCGACGAAGCATCGGTAAAGCCCGCGACGGTAATTCATCGGGCGGTTTGCGGCAATCGTAACGCTTGCTCGGGCCGGCCCGGCGCGGCGATTTGATAGCGCCCACGGACGCGTAAAACGCACAAGATATAGAAAGGCTGCGCCACGCATCCGATATAGATACGCGTGACAATACAGAAAGCGAACACACCCAGGGCAGCGCGATGTTTGGCATTTTCACTAAACCTAAAGGCGTAACCCAGCACGAAAGGGACACTGGTTTTGCCACCAACATCGCAGATGGCTCTTGATATAAACGAGCTTCGCTGGAAGTATTTTTTCATTTTGTACACCAGAGGACGCTAAATCAACCTTGTATTTATCTTCTGATAACCGATTTAAATTTAAAGTGACCAACATCTACGGCGATGCTGAGATTTTAGACATACCACTTGGTCAGCGCGACGGCATTCCTTTCGAAAAATGGACAATTTAATTTGCGAGATAGGAGTTTTCTAGTAATTATTCATATCTACGGGCGCTTGTAAATGGCAAAGAAATAGCTCGGCGTGATCTAGTGACTACAATGGACCTCGGAAGTAGAAACTGGACCATTTCCCATTGGAGCAGGCGACCAAGGCGAAAATCCCGGCGCTCTATCATGGACCGGGATCGGTGCTTTGAACAGAACCCTGTCCGGTCTGGAGATTGCTAAACTTGTGGAGGTTGAACGCCGACACTGCATGAGAGATGGCGGCCCCCGATTGGCACGCGCGGCTTGTGTGCGGTCAATGCGGCAGCCGGCCGGTCGATTTCGTCGTCACCGGGACCGAGCGCCGCTGATCTTAGCAGGACTTCTCCATTGGATGAACGACAATGCTGGTCTTGCCGGCTGACGTACCAATCGCGGCCCATCTCCGGTTAGAGTAAAAAGCTCCTATAAACCCCAAGCGCCCACCCAGTAGCGTAGATGACACTCGCCGCGACAATTCCCCATTGACGATGCCGGATCGAGGTGTAAAGCCAGAACGGCTGAACGCAGAGACCGAGGACGAAGCCCCAGCGGCTTCCACTGCCGAGAGCTAAGGCCGCCATCGCCCCGATGAAAATGCCGCCTTGTGCCAGTACGTCCATCAACTTCCGCTAGCCGTTCGCGGAACCCGTTTCCCGCCACTCACGCAAGGATCCCTTAAGCCGGCATTCGCCAGGTAAGCGCCCCGATCCGCCATCCTTAAGCAGCATCGTTCCGAAATCGGTCGAGAAGTGTGAAGTAGTTCACACTTAGGCAAAAGTTTTCCTCGGATTGCGGACAGGCGAGCGCCATTGTCGGGTTTTGGGCGTCCATGGCAAAAAGCCTAACCGCGATGGGTGCCGCAGGCAGCGGATCGATGGGTTCCCGCCTCGTGGCGCATAAACTTAGGAACGTCTAATCTGCTCACCTAGGCCGTAATCGTCGGCGGGCTTCCAGCGCTCGTGAGGCTCGATCGTTCCGGTGGGCTCGACACCGACCTTGCGCGAGTTGGTTACCGAGCCGTCCGGGTAGATATAAAGCGCAACCCCTATCGCATCAGCCGTGCCTTGGTAGAAGACCGCGGTTTTCATGTCCTTGCCCTCCGCGGAGAACCTTGCACGAAAGGCGCCTGTTCTAGTGTGAGCTTGCCCACGCTCGACTGCACAAAAATGGCCGGAGTGGTGTGACCATCCCGGCCAGTTTACGGGTGGCAAACCCGCATAGGGAGACTTTGCCATAGAGGCAAACCTGGATCGTGGACGAGAAGTTCCTTTTGTGAGCCTGCAAATCCGAGACGAGGGCCGGGTTGGGCGTGCTAAGGATTTCTAGGTTGGTTCTCCCCGCTATATCAACAGTTAGCGCTGAGCAGGACATAATTCGGGTTTCGTGGGTTTCCCGTCGCAACCCTGTTTCATCCTTAAAAAAATACGTCTTATCAGAAACTCTAAACGAATTCACGTGGCATCGTAACCGGGAATTTTTTGGGGCTAACTGGGAATTAAATTCGCCGAACCGGGAATTATCGGGAAATCATGACTGGGCCGCCAAATCGGCTCAAAATTACTGAGCTCCACCATAAAGACAGACGCATCCCTTTGCCCCGCCGAAGCGGGATAGGCAAAAAAGCCAGGCCGGCCATTGCTACAGCCGAAAATGGTCTTTTATGAGGTCAGCCGCGCGCCTGTGGATGGGACGGATCTGCAACAACGGGCTCGTTACTCGGCCCAGTTGGCGTCGAGCGGCTCGGATGCGAGCTTTGCGGCCGGAAGAGCTGAAGCGTCAGCCTTCTCCTCCTGCAAAGTGAGGTTGTCCTTGACGCTGCCGAGCGCAGCGATCATCGCGACCCGAGTGCCCGGCTCCAAGCCGGCAAAAGCTTCCTCGCGGATCGCCTGATTGATGTCGAGGATGCGTTGGACCACCGGTTCCGCGCTTGGCATCAGCCATAGGGTGCGCACGCGCCGGTCGGTCGGATGCGCGCGGCGCTCGACCAACCCCTCTTCGCTGAGCTTGTCGAGCATGCGCACCAGGGCAATCGGCTCAAGGTCGAGCCAGGCCGCGACCTCAGCTTGGCTCACCCCTTCGTTACGGGCGATATAAAGAACGACCGCGGCTTGGCGCCGGGTGATCAACAGGCCGATCTGACGCGCCTGCCGCTCAAAACGCCGCTTTACGAGACGCGAAACGTCGTGGACGAGGAAACCGAAGGAGCGATCGACCGCCGCGGCTCTACCCGATGCGGCGCGCTCCGTGGTTGAGGTGACTCGGGTCATCGCCGTCACTCCGCCCCCTGCCGATCCTCCGCCAGCGCCGGTCCGACATCGCCTGACAGCGCGTCCGCAACGCGCGACGGTCGATACGGGCGGCCGATCCAGCGGGCGAAGCGGTCGAGATAGAGATAGATGACCGGGGTCGTGTACAGGGTCAGCCATTGCGAGATCAGCAGCCCGCCGACGATCGCGACGCCGAGCGGCTGCCGCAATTCGGCGCCGCCGCCCTTGCCAAAAGCGATCGGCATGGCGCCGAACAGCGCGGCGAACGTCGTCATCATGATCGGCCGGAAGCGCAACAGGCAGGCCTGATGGATCGCCTCGCGCGGGCTCTTGCCTTCGAGGCGCTCGGCCTGCAGCGCGAAGTCGATCATCATGATCGCGTTCTTCTTGACGATGCCGATCAGCAGGATGATGCCGACGATCGCGATGACTGACAGCTCGTAGTGCAGCAGCATCAGCGCCAGCAATGCGCCGACGCCGGCCGACGGCAAGGCCGACAGGATCGTGATCGGGTGGATATAGCTCTCGTAGAGGACGCCGAGCACGATGTAGACGACTAGGATTGCGGCGGCCACCAATAGCGGCATCGACGACAGCGACGCCTGGAAGGCCTGCGCGGTACCCTGGAACGACGTATTCAACGTCCCCGGCACGTGCAGCTGTTCGGCGATCGCCTGAATCTTGTCGACGGCCTGGCCGAGCGCGACCCCGGGGGCCAGGTTGAACGACAGCGTCACCGCCGGGAAGATGCCCTGATGGCTGATGATCAGCGGCTCAGTTTTCCGGGTGAAATGCGCGAAACTGCTCAGCGGCACCTGAACGCCGCCGGGACCGGACACGTAAATCTTCGACAGCAGGTTCGGGTCGTGCTGAAATTGCGGCTGCACTTCAAGGATGACTTTGTATTGATTGGTCGCAGTATACATCGTCGCGACCTGCCGCTGGCCGAAGGCGTCATAAAGCGTCTGATCGATCAGGGCGGCTGACAGGCCGAGCCGGTAGGCGGCGTCGCGATCGATGTCGATTGCCAGATGGGCGGCGGCGATCTGCTGATCAGACGCGACATCCTGCAGCTCGGGGATCTTGCGCATCGCCTGTTCGAGGATCGGCGCCCAATGGTTCAGTTCGTCCAAGTTGGTGTCGGTCAGCGTGTATTGGTATTGAGTGCGGGAGAGCCGGCCGCCGACCGTGATGTTCTGCGGCACCTGCATAAAAAACTTTGCCCCCTGGATGCCGGCGACTGCCTTGCGTAAGCGTTGGATAACCTGCTCCGCGGTGGCGTCGCGTTCGTCATAGGGCTTCAACCCCCAAAAGATGCGGGAGGTATTCTCAGCAGGGTTGTAGGTCGTTGCGCCATCATAGGAGAAAACCCCCTCGACGGCAGGATCCTGCCTGACGATATCGACGAGTTGCCGCCGGATCTTGTCGGTCAGGATCATCGAAGCGTCTTCCCGAATATCGAGTTCGCCAAAGATGAACCCGGTATCCTGCTGCGGGAAAAATCCTTTCGGCATCTTCACATAGAGATAGCCGGTCGCGACCATCAGTAGCAGCGTCGCAATCAGCGCCGCGAATTGGTGGCGAAAGATAAAGTTGAGCCCGCGGTCGTAGCGCCGCAGCGCCGCCTGGAAGACGCGCTCGGCGCCTCGGTTGAAGCGGCCCTTGGGATGAAGCCCTTCCTCCTTCAAAAACAGCGAGCACATAACGGGCGTCAGAGTTAGCGAAATTATAGCCGAAGCCACTACGGCGACCGCTACAACGACGGCGAACTCGCGGAAAAGCCGGCCGATAATACCGCCCATAAAGAAAAGCGGAATAAAGACAGCGATCAGAGAAAAGGTGATCGAAATAATCGTAAAGCCGATCTGCCCGGCGCCCTTCAATGCGGCGTCGAACGGGCGCATGCCCTGCTCGATATAGCGCACGATGTTCTCGATCATCACGATCGCATCGTCGACGATGAAGCCGACCGAGATCGTCAGCGCCATCAGCGAAATGTTGTCGATGCTGAAACCGCCGGCATACATGACGCCGAAGGTCGCGACCAGCGACAGCGGCACGGCCAGGCTCGGGATCACCGTCGCCCACAAGGTTCGCAAAAACAGGAAGATGACGACGACGACGAGGGTGATCGTCAACATCATCGTGAACTGCACATCGCGGATGGAGGCGCGCGTTGTCTGCGAGCGGTCCGACATCAGGTCGACATGAACCGCCGGCGGCAGCGACTGCTCGAGCTTGGGCATCAACGCCTGGACATCGTCTACGACGGCGATCGTATTGGCGCCCGGCGCCTTCTGGATCGCGATGCCCTCTGCCGGCTGGTCGCCGAACCACGAACGCAAGCGCTCGTTCTGCACCGAATCGACAGCGTCCCCGACATCCTTGATGCGCACCGGCGCGCCGTTTTTGTAGGCGATGATGATGTTGCCGTAGCTTTTGGCGTCGAACAGCTGGTCGTTGGTATCGAGCGCAATCGCCTGATGTTCGGTTTGGATCTCGCCCTTGGGGCGGTTTACGGTTGCCGCGACAAGCGCATTGCGGACATCTTCCATGCCCAAACCCTTTGCGGCGAGGGACGCCGGGTTGATCTTGACGCGGGCGGCGTAAGGCATCGAGCCGAACACGAAGACCTGCCCGACTCCAGGCTCTGTCGACAGCCGCTCAGCGATGACATTGTTGGCGTACTTGTCGACCTCGTAGGGCGGAAGCGCATCGGAGTGGATGGCATAGATCAGGATGGCAAAGTCTGCCGGGTTCACCTTGCGATAGGTCGGCGGAGTGGGCATGTCCTGGGGCAACAACCCGCTCGCCGCATTGATCGCCTGCTGCACGTCCTGCCCTGCCGCATCGATGTTGCGCGACAGGTCGAACTGCAGCGTGATCGAAGTGACGCCGACGCCGCTCCACGACGTCATCTGGCTAAGCGACGGGATCGAGGTGAATTGCTGTTCGAGCGGCGTCGCGACCGCCGACGCCATCGTGCTCGGATTGGCGCCGGGGTATTGCGCGGTAACGCTGATTGTCGGGAAATCGACATTGGGCACCGCTGCCACCGGCAGCAGGTTGTAGGCGACGATGCCGAAGACCAATACCCCCAGCATCAGCAGCGAGGTAGCGATCGGGCGACGGATAAAAGGTTCCGAAATGCTCATCGGCTTTAGCTCGCAATCAGAAAAGCTTGAGTTTCGACGGGTTTGATGCCGCGGGGGTCCGGATCACTCCGCGCCCTGGCGCTCGTGGACGAGCGCCGGCGGGCCGTCGCTTCCGAGGGCCTCCGCCACGCGTGACGGCCGATACGGGCGGCCGACCCAGCGCGCGAAGCGTTCGAGATAGAGGTAGATGATCGGCGTCGTGTAGAGGGTCAGCCATTGCGACACCGCCAGCCCGCCGACGATAGCGATACCGAGCGGCCGGCGCAGTTCCGAGCCGGCGCCTTCGCCGAGCGCGATCGGCAGACCGCCGAACAATGCTGCAAAGGTCGTCATCATGATCGGCCGGAAGCGCAACAGGCAGGCCTGATGGATTGCCTCGCGCGGGCTCTTGCCCTCGATCCGCTCGGCCTGAAGGGCAAAGTCGATCATCATGATCGCGTTCTTCTTGACGATGCCGATCAGCAGGATGACGCCGATCATCGCGATCACGCTCAGATCGTAATGCAGCAGCATCAATGCCAATAACGCACCGACACCCGCCGACGGCAAGGCCGACAAAATCGTGATCGGGTGGATGTAGCTTTCGTAAAGTACGCCTAGGACGATGTAGACGACGAGAATTGCCGCGGCGACTAGAAGCGGCGTCGACGACAGCGAAGCCTGGAAGGCATGCGCCGTACCCTGGAACGAGCCGTCGAGCGTTCCCGGCACGTGGAGGTTGGTCATCAGCGCCTGGATCTTGTCGACCGCCTGACCGAGCGCCACGCCCGGCGCCAGATTGAACGACAAGGTCACCGCGGGAAATTGGCCCTGATGGTTGATCGAGAGCGATTCGACTTTTGTGGTGAGATGCGCGAATGCACTCAGTGGAATCTGCGCTCCATTGGGCCCGGTGATGAAGATCTTCGACAGCGCCGTCGGATCCCTTTGAAACTGCGGCTGAACCTCGAGGATCACTTTATACTGGCTGGTCGAAGTATACATGTTGGCAACTTGGCGCTGACCAAATGCATCATAAAGCGTCTGGTCGATCAGCGACGGCGAAATGCCCATCCTCGATGCGGCATCGCGGTCGATCTCCATCGCGATGTGCGGCGCGGCGACCTGCTGGTCAGAGGCGACGTCTTGGAGCTGCGGCAGCTTCTTCATCCCCCGTTCGATGATCGGCGCCCAGTGATTGATCTCCTCTTGATTGGTGTCGGTCAGCGTATATTGATACAAGGTGCGGCTGAGGCGCCCGCCGACGCTGACGTCCTGTCCCGACTGCATATAAAATTTGATGCCTTGAACCGCAGCCACCTTGGGGCGCAGCCGCTGGATGATCTGGTTAGAGGTCGCGTTGCGCTGGTCGTGTGGCTTCAACTGGATGAACACGCGAGCAGTATTCTCGGTCGGGTTATACGCGGAAGCCCCAGTAAAGGATAATATGCCGGAGACGTCGGGATCCTTCCGGACAATATCGACGATCTGGTGGGTGAGATCCGCCATAGCCAGGAACGAGGTGTCCTCGCGCGTATCCCCCTGGCCAAAGATGAAGCCGGTATCCTGCTCCGGAAAAAAGCCTTTCGGAATAATTACGTAAAGATAGCCGGTCAGGAAGATCAACGCCAGGGTCGACAACAGGGTCGGCAATTGGTGGCGGAAGACAAAGCCGAGGCCGCGGTCGTAGACGCGCAGCATCCAGTTGAAACCACCTTCAAGGGCTCGGTTAAGGCGGCCCGGAGTTTGATGCCCTTGCTCCTTGAGGAATAGCGAACATAAAACCGGCGTTAGGGTCAGCGAAATCGCCGCCGAGGCCACGACCGCCACCGACACGGTGACGGCGAACTCGCGGAACAGCCGTCCAATAATGCCGCCCATGAAAAGCAAGGGGATGAAGACCGCGATCAGCGAAAACGTAATCGAAATGATCGTAAAGCCGATTTGGCCGGCGCCTTTAAGTGCGGCCTCGAATGGGCGCATGCCCTGTTCGATATAGCGCATTATGTTCTCGATCATCACGACGGCGTCGTCGACGATAAAGCCGACCGAGATCGTCAGCGCCATCAACGAGATGTTGTCGAGGCTGTAGCCGACCGCATACATGACGGCAAGGGTTGCCAACAGCGACAGCGGCACCGCCATACTAGGAATGATCGTCGCCCACAGCGTTCGGAGAAACAGAAAAATAACGATAACGACGAGGGTGATCGTTACCATCATGGTAAATTGGACGTCATGCACCGCAGCGCGGATGACTAGCGAGCGGTCGGAGAGGAGTACGACATGGAGCGAAGGTGGGAATGATTCCATGATCTTGGGAACCAGTGCCTTGATCGTGTCGACCAGCTCGATCGTGTTGGCCCCGGCTTGGCGCTGGATCGCCAGGCCCTCGGCCTTGGTATCGTTGTACCATGCGCCAGTACGCGCGTTCTGAACCGAATCAATCGCGTTGCCGACGTTTTTTACGCGAACTGGAGCGCCGTTGCGGTACGCGATGATGACGTTGTTAAAGGCCGCCGCGTTAAACAGCTGATCGTTGGTATCGAGGGTATAGGTCTGGTGCACGCCTTCAAGGCTGCCCTTCGGCCGGTCGAGCGTTGTCGCCGTCAGCGCGTTGCGCACGTCTTCAAAGCCGAGGCCACGTGATGCCAACGCCCCAGGGTTGATCTGCACATGCACGGCGTAAGGCTGCTGGCCGAAGATGCGGGACTCCGAGACGCCGGGCACCGTCGACAGTTTTTGCGCCAGGATCGTGTAAGCAAAATCGTCGACCCGGTAGATCGGCAGCGAGTCCGAGTGAACCGCATAGATCAGGACCGGGCGATCGGCGGGATTGGTCTTGCGATAGGTCGGCGGCGTCGGCAGATCCGTGGGCAGCAGCCCGCTGGCGGCGTTGATTGCCTGCTGCACGTCCTCTGCCGCCGCGTCGATGTTGCGCGACAGATCGAATTGCAAGGTGATCGACAGCGAACCGATGCCGCTCGTCGAGGTCATTTGGTCGAGTGCGGGGATTGCCGCGAACTGCTGCTCGAGCGGCGTGGCAACGGCCGAGGCCATCGTATCCGGGCTGGCGCCCGGATAATTGACCGATACGACGATGGTCGGAAAATCGACATTGGGCAACGCCGCCACCGGCAGCAGGCCGTAAGCGCCGATGCCGAACACCAGGACCCCAAGCATCAACAGCGAGGTCGCGATCGGTCGGCGGATGAACGGTTCCGAGATGCTCATCGGCAATTACCTGCGAGGTTCAGTCGCGGCCCAGTGGAGGCGACACCAGTGGGGTACTGCTGCGCCGCTCAGCCGGCGGCGCCCGGGGACCGGGGCTGGAGCAGCCTGACATGGGCGCCTTCGGTCAAGCGAAACTGGCCATCGACGACCACCCGCTCGCCGGGCTTGAGGCCCTTGGTGACGACGGCAATCCCGTCCTGGACCGAGGCCACCTCGACAGCGCGCCGCTCGACCGTGTCGTCGGATTTTATGACATAGGCATAGGAACCAGTGGGCCCGGCCTCGATGGTCTGCGACGGCACGGTCGCCACATTGGGGCGCACCCTCAAGACCACCCGCAGGCTGACGAATTCGCCGGGCCACAAGCGTTCGTCGAGATTGTCGAAACGCGCCTTCAGGTGGATCGTGCCGGTGGTTTGATCGATCGAATTGTCGATCAGGGTCAGCTTGCCTTCGGAGAGCAGCTTGTTGCCGTCGCCGGTATAGGCGCGTACCACGAGCGGTGACTTCTGCTGCTCTTGGCGAAGCTCGTCCAACGTATCCTGCGGCAAGGTAAAGCTGACAAAGATCGGCTTCAGCTCGGTAATCGTGACCAGCGCCGTGTTGTCGTTGGCGTGGACGCAGATTGCCCTTGTCGACGAGCCGCGAGCCGAGGCGCCCGTCGATCGGCGAGCGGATAGTCGGCATAGCCGAGGTTGAGCTGGGCATTGTCGATCTGCGCCTGATCGCCCTTGATCGCGGCCTGCAACTGGGCGACCGTCGCCGTCTGCTGGTCGTAGCTTTGCCGGGTCTGGTAGCCGGTGCCGAGCAGCTTCGAATAGCGCTCCAGGTCGAGTTTGGCGCCGGCGAGCTGCGCCTCGTCCTTCTGCTTGGCCGCCTGCGCCTGTTCGAGCGACGCCTGATAGGGCCGCGGATCGATCTGGAACAGCGGATCGCCCTCCTTGACCTCCTGCCCTTCCTTGAAATCGACCTTGACGATCTGGCCGTCGACGCGGGTCTTGACCGTGACCATGTTGTAGGCCTGAACCGTGCCGATGCCGTTCAGAAACACCGGGACGTCCTTGGCGACAACCGTGCCTGCGGTGACCGGGATGCTCGGCGCCACGGTCTGCGCTCTCGCCGCCGGCGCTTCGCTGCCAGAGCTGCGCCACCAAATCACCACCGCCACGGCCACCAGGATGATCGCGGCCGCGCCGATCGCACGCCTCATCATTGCGAGCGACTCCTTTGGTTATTAAAGTTAATGAATGTCTATCATAGACAACACCTATAGCTTTTGCCGGCTCGTGTCCATCTTAACCTCACCTGACATGATGAAAGGTCGCAGGCGGACGGCGCTATGGGCGCAGTGGGACCTCTATCGGCGCGCAGTTGGTGCGCCCCGACATCAGGCAATCTTCAAGCTTGGACTCCGCCCCGAGATCGCGGACCAGCACGACCCCGGCGATTGCCAGCGACAGCACAATGACCAAGCCCATCAGCGCGGCCGTTCTGCGGTCGTCGGTCTCGCGATCGTCGTCCTCGAAGCGTTTGCTCATCGGCTCCCGAAACTACTGCAGAAACCAAGCGCCCGCCAGCGTCCCGCGTGCTCGGCATCTGACGACTGCCGTGGTCATCGCGATGCGACCCCGCGGGAGGCGGCGTCATCGAGGGCGCTTTCGACGGCGCCGGAGGTCAGCAGCTCGGGCAACAGCTCGCCGTGCGGCCGGCCCGGACCGTAGACCGCGTTGAACGGAATGCCGTAGCGGCCGAAATCCTGCAGATAGCGGGTCAGCGCCGGGTCCGGTCGCGTCCAGTCGCCACGCATCGCCACGACATCCGCGCCAAACAGCCGGCTCGCGACCGGGTCGCGATCGAGCACCGCCGCCTCGTTGACCTTGCAGGTCAGACACCAGGCCGCGGTCACGTCGACAAACACGGTCTTGCCCTCGCCGACCAATTGGGCGATCGCGTTCGGATCGAATCGGCGCCAAGGGCCGGCATTCGCGGCGGCCTCGCTCTCGACGCCGGCAAAGGCGGGGTACAACACCGCGGCCGCCACCAACGCTAGCGAGGTTGCCGAGGCGAGCCGCGCCGCGAATCTCGGCAAGCCGGGCCGATGCTTCAGCGCGAGCAGCCCGAGCACGATCGCGAGCGCGACCGCGGTGCCGAGCGCCACCCTTTCGCCCGATAGCGCCGCCAGGACGAACAGCAGCCAGACCGCGGTGCCGGCCAAAACCAGACCGAGTCCGGCGCGCAGCCAGTCCATCCAGCGCCCGGGCTTGGGCAGCAGCCGGACCAGCCGGGGAAACGTCGCGACGGCAAGATAGGGGGCCGCAAAGCCCAGCCCGAGTGCGGCGAACACCAGGGCGATCGGACCCGGTCCTTGCGCCAGCGAAAACCCGACCGCGGTGCCGACAAACGGCGCCGAGCACGGGGTGGCAAGCAAGGTGGCAAAGGCCCCGGTCAGAAACGCATCCGCGTTGGGCCGCTGGGTGCTGGTCGCAGCCGCCGCGTCATAGGCGATCCGCGGCAATCCGATGGTCAGCCATCCCCACAGGCTGGCCGCGAACAAAGTCGTCACCGCCGCCATTGCCGCGATAAACCACGGCCACTGGAATTGAATACCCCAGCCGATCGCCGACCCGGACGCCTTCAGCCCGATCAGCACCGCGGCGAGCAGCGCAAACGAGGCGAGCACTCCCAGCGCGGTCATCAATAGCCCGATGCGCACCCGCCGCCGCTCGGCCCCGGCATGGCTCGCCACCGACAGCATCTTTAACGACAGCACCGGCAGCACGCAGGGCATGAAGTTCAGAACGAGCCCGCCGAGAAGAGCGACGGCGAGGATCGGCAACAGCCGTGGCGCAGCGCCGCGCACCGGCTCGGAGAGCGGGGTGGCCGGGAATTCGGCCGCCCTCGCGCCGTCGACAAAGATCAAGATCAGTTTTGTGCCGGCAATGCCTGCGGCGCCCGCGTCGTGGATCGGTACGTTCAGGCGCGCGATATGACCGGATTGAGAAAGTTCCACCTCCGGCCGGCCGGGCGAACCCTTGGCCAGGCCTTCGACAAACAGGTCGGGCGTCTGAAAAGCCGCGCCGGTCGCGCGCAGCCGAACGACCAGGGACGCTTCCCGGCCTCCGCCGGCGGCGCCGGCCGAGATCAGCCCGATCCCGGCGGCGCCGAGGCTTTGCGGGACCCGAGCGCTAGCCGCGGCGATCAACGCTGCCTGGGGCGCCGGGGTCGCTGCGCCCGCGGGCAGGCCCAGCTCCAGTTTTGCCGAATACGGCACGCAGATATTGGCGCAGGCGGCATAATCGACCGCGGCGTGCAACACCACCGGGCGCCCCGGCTGCGCCAGGGTCAGCGCGATCGGCAGGACGACATGGTTCTCGTACCCTGCGGTCTCGAACCCTTGCAAAGACCAGCGCTGCGGCGCGGGCCAAGCGATCTCGGCGTGTGCCAAATTGTCCGAGCCCGCCCAGTCGATGCTGGGCGGTATGCCCGCGTCCCCCGGCGAGCGCCAATAGGTGTGCCAGCCGGGCGCAAGCCTGATTTCGAGCCCGGCCTCGATCGCCGACGCCGACCCGGTCGCCTCGGTCGCGGTGATCAGCCGCGCGGCGGCGTGGTTATCGCCGACCCATCCCGTCGCCGCAGCAAAGCCGCCCGCCGGCCAGCCGAACACCAACCCGACCGCCAGAACCGCTGTCAGCAATCCGCTGGTCAACCACAATCGCCGCAACTGTGCGATCTCCCACACGATCCGCGGAGCAATGACAGCCAATCATGGCCCGATCAAGGCTGGCGGTCATAGCCCGGAGCCGGCCAGGACGGCGACCAACTCGATCGCCCAAGACCTAAGGGGATATCGCAAGCGGAAGGGTGGCGACGGGCAGCTTATACGGGTCGCGTGTCGGTCCAATAAATTGCTCATTTAGGGCTGGCATAACTGGTAGAAAGCTGACATAAATCTTACATTCGCGGGGCACGCACCCGCGGCGGACCGATGTCCGATAATCTACTCCGGTAAAACCGGGGCTGCTCAAGCAGGTAAAATAAATGTAAGGGGAGGACCGCGCATGACCACGCGCGCAGTATTGATACTGTCGCTTAATACCTTTTCAACGTTGTTGCAAAAATTTATTCCGTTATTGGTTATATTACTAACGATGACATCGTTGGCGGAAGGGAGTGTTGTGTATGTTTCGTTCGCGCATGAACATTTTATCGAGAGATTTGACACGGCCACCGGATTAAGCTTGGACGCCCCGGGCGGCCCTGGCAATGGTACGGGGTTTTACGTCACATCGGTCAGCAACCCTACCGGACTGGCCTTGGATCGCAATGGCAATCTCTACGCTGCTGGTCTCGCCAACGGCGTCATAGACGAAATTCCGCTACTCGGAGCAATCAGCCAATCGACTGTTTAGCGTGGAACGGCTCGACTGATTTGTCAAATGTCCGTCAGACAATGTCTACCCAAGGCCGCCGAAGGGGGTTCTGAGGGCAGCTTGGGGAGGGCCAGCCCTCTTGTAGACCGCAATATGGTTAGGAAACGCCGATGAGAATGATGTTGAAAGTCCTAATGGCGGGCGCGCTTGTCCCGCTTGTAACAGCGACTGTCGCGGGGACCGCCGACGCCGGCGTATGCCAAAATATTAGTCTCGATAACTATCTCGGCCCTGGCGTCACCTGTACTGACCCCACTGGTAGCATCACGTTCTCAGATTTCAGCTATGTTCCGATCACCGTTGGGACTGGTACTGCGTCGCCCGCCACTGGCGTAAGTGTCACCCCAAATCCAGGGCCGAACTGGGGCTTCACCTTCACTGGTGTCTGGGATTCCGGAAGTGGACCTGGCATTGCGGATGCTGGCCTTAGCTACCAGATGGCGGTGACCAGCGGTACGACACTAATTGGTGGCGCCGCCCTTTCAATAACCGGCGTCGTGACTGGCTCCGGGACGGGAAGCGTCGGCGAAACTGTCTGTAAGGGCGCAACGCTCGCGGCCTGCACGCCAGCGATGCTGGCTATCCTCGGCCTCAGCCTGCCTCCATCCAACACACCGATCAGTGTCACCGGCTCGATCCCACCAGTCTCACCGCCCGTGGCGCTGGTCGATTTGTCGGCGACCATCTTCGCAGAAGACGCTGGGACCGCGTCGATTTCGGTGGTAACCAACACGTTCACGCCGTCCGTGCCCGAGCCGACGAGCCTAGCCCTGCTCGGTTTTGCCCTTGGAGGTCTCGGAGTGTTTCGCCGGCGCCGCCGCGCCGTAGAGTGCGGCGCCTTCCCGGAGGACCTCAGAGCCTGACGATTGCCGCCAGGGCCGCTCTATAACTTACAGGGAGCTCGAAATGCTTAGGAATCTTGGTGTCACGCTGTTCGTGATCACAGTCGTGCTTATTAGCCATGCCAGCGCAACCACGTTTTACAGCGATCAAACAAAGTTTTTGAAAGACGCTAGCCCTCTCGGTCCAGTTGGTCCTCTTGGCGGGAATGTTATGGAGACTGACGTTTTCACGACCGGAACAACCCGCGACATCCCCTTCGATGATTGTTGTATCGCTGTTTCCTCGAAGCCAAATCCCCCCGGTATCGGTTACTTTTACTACATATTCCTTAGATCTTGGGGCGTTCGGGCAAGCTATTGATGCAAATTGCTTTGGAGTGCCGAATTGCACGGCGAAGGCCCTCACAGGGAATAATTTTGTTTTACCTACTTCAATTTGGGGGTTTTCTTCCTCGCCTGCGAGTACTGGTACCTTTGGCGATCCCCCGGCGATGATAAATGGTGCTATTGTTCCTATAGACGTAACAAACGGTTTCTTTGGTGTCCTTTTTTCGAATCCAACAACGATGCTCGATTTCGCCCCGAGTGACGTGCTAAGCGATGATTTTCCTAATAATTTTGTGCTAGATATTGACGTCGTGTTCGCCGATGAACCGTCGGCACTCGGGTGTCTTCTCACCGCGCTATTGATTTTTTCGATCGCCTCAGTGCGATTTGGACGATCCCAAACGCGTTGATCATCGCCGCTCGGCCATCTTGAGGGGCTCGGTTCGTCTGATAGCGGATTGCACCTCGGTCATGGGTGCCGTGCCGCCAGATAGCTCGCGGCTTAAGACGCGGACACTTGGCCGTCTCGTGCTCTCCAGTCGCCTTCGGCCGGGCAATGACGCTTTAGGTCTAGGGCGATCGAGTTGGTTGCGGTCCTGGCCGGCTCCGGGCTATGACCGCCAGCCTCGTCGCGAAAGGATCAACAGGCATGGCGCAGCAGGGGCCGCTTTCCGGCATCACCATCGTCGATCTCTCCCGCATCCTCGCGGGTCCCTATTGCACCATGCTGATGGCCGAGCTGGGCGCGCGGGTGATCAAGGTCGAGCCGCCGCAGCAGGGCGACGACGCGCGCCAGTACGGCCCGTTCAAAAATGGCAAATCGGCCTATTTCGCCTCGGTCAACCGGGGCAAGGAATCGATCGCGCTCGACCTCAAATCCGCCGGAGGGCCGCGATATTTTCGAGCGGCTGCTCGACAAGGCCGACGCGCTGGTCGAAAACTTCCGCCCGGGGACGATGGAGAAGCTCGGCTATGGCTGGGATACCCTGCACCCGCGCTATCCGCGCCTGGTCTATGCCGCCGCCTCCGGCTTCGGCCATACCGGCCCCTACTCCCATTATCCGGCCTATGACATGGTGGTGCAGGGGCTCGGCGGGGTCATGAGCATCACCGGGCATCCGGGGATGCCGCTGACCCGCATCGGCACCTCGATCGGCGATCTGGGCGGCGGGCTGTTCACCGCGATCGCGCTCAACGCAGCACTCCTCCATCGCGAGCGCACCGGCGAGGCGCCAGAAGGTTGACGTCTCGTTGTTCGACTGCCAGCTGGCGCTCCTCGAAAACGCGATCATGCGCTACACCACCACCGGCGAGATCCCGGGGCCGATGGGCGCGCGCCATCCCTCGATCACCCCGTTCGAAGCTTTCGCCACCGCCGACGGCAACATCATCATCGCCGCCGGTAATGACGGGCTGTTCGTCAAGCTCGCTCACGCGCTCGGCCGCCCCGAATGGGCCGACAATCCGATCTACAAGACGAATGCGCTGCGCAACCAACACCAGGAGGCGCTAAAGGACGCGATCGAGGGCGTGCTGCGGCAAGCCGGCACCGAGCATTGGATCGCCGTGCTCGAGGCGGCGGGCGTGCCGTGCGGCCCGGTCAACAACATCGCCCAGGCATTGGCCCACCCGCAGACCGCCGCCCGCAACATGCTGATCGCGGTCGAGGACCCGGTCATCGGGCCGCTGCAGCTCGCCGGCAATCCGATGAAGCTGTCGGCTTTCGATGATCCCGCGACGCGCGCCCCGTCCCCCGATCTCGACGCCGACCGCGACAGGATTCTGCGCGAACTCGGCCTCTGATGCCTTCCCCCTCCCATTCCCTCCCCCGCCCGCGGGGGAGGGTTAGGGTGGGGGCATGATCCGCAAGCTCCTCATCGGAATCGCCGTCCTGCTGTTGGTTCTTGCTGGCGGCCTCTATCTGTACCTGCGATCGTCGTTGCCGCAGATCGAGGGCCGGATCGAGGTACGCGGACCGAGAGCAGCGATCCGGATCGAGCGCGACGCCGACGGCATCCCTCTGATCGCCGCGCAGGACGACGACGATGTCGCCTTCGGCCTGGGTTTCGCGCACGCCCAGGACCGGCTGTTCCAGATGGAATTGCAGCGGCGCTACGCCGCCGGACGGCTGGCCGAGATCTTTGGGCCGGACGCGGTGGCGGTCGACAAGCAGATGCGCGTGCTCGGGCTCTACCGCGCCGCCGAGGCCGAAATTCCGTATCTGTCACCCGAGGTCAATCGCGCGTTTCAGGCTTATGCGGCTGGGGTCAACGCCTTTCTCGCCTCGCGCCACGGCGCGCTGCCGCCCGAATTCCTGCTGCTGCGCTTCTCGCCGGAGCCGTGGCGCGAGGCCGACAGCCTGGTCTGGGGCAAGCTGATCGCCTTGCAGATCGACGGCAATTACCGCGGAGAACTGTTGCGGGCGCGGATGGCGCGGACGATCCCACCGGCGGACATGGCCTTTCTGTACCCGGAATATCCAAAGGATGCGCCGACGACCCTGGCCATGATGCTGCCGATCTACCGCCGGCTGGCGCTCGGCCGGCTCTATGACGCGCTGCCATCGGCGGTGGGGCCGCACTACGCCTCGAACAACTGGGTCGTCGACGGCAAGCACAGCGTCAGCGGCAAGCCGCTGCTGGCCAACGACCCCCATCTCGGGTTCGGCGCGCCGGGCTTCTGGTATCTGGCTCGGCTGAAGACGCCGGGGCGCGAGATCACCGGCGGCACCGTAGCTGGAGTACCCGTCGTCGTGATCGGTCATAACGATCACATCGCCTGGGGGTTCACGACGACGACCAGCGATGTCGAGGATCTATTTGTCGAAAAGGTCGATCCGAGCGATCCCGGCCGTTACCTGACCCCTGCCGGCAGCGCGCCGTTCGAGACGCGAGCGGAGAAGATAATCGTGCGCGGCGCCGCGACGATCGATTTTAGCGTGCGCGCGACCCGGCACGGCCCGGTGCTGTCCGATGCATTGCCGCCGGATGCCGCCGATCCCGGCTATGTGCTGGCTCTCTCCGCCACCTTTCTCACGCCAAAGGATCGCAGCGCCGAGGCGCTGTGGCACGCCGACCGCGCCACCGACTGGCCGAGCTTTCGCGCGGCATGGCAGAACTTTGTCGGGCCGATGACAAACATCGTCTATGCCGATGACAGTGGCACGATCGGCTTTATCGCGCCGGGGCTGGTACCGATCCGCGGCAAGGGAGAGGGCTGGATGCCGGCGCCCGGCTGGACCGGGGAATATGACTGGCAGGGTTTCATCCCGTTCGACAAACTGCCCAGCGCGCGTCAACCCGCCCTCGGGCCATTTCGTCAGCGCCAACAACAAGATCGTGCCCGACAGCTATCCCTATTTTCTCAGCCGCGATTGGGATCTGCCGAACCGCGCCGAGCGGATCGAAGCGCTGCTCGCGGCGACGCCGATGCAGAGCCCGGCGTCGAGTGCGGCGATCCAGGCCGACACGTTTTCCTTGATGGCCAAACAACTCGTGCCGCTGATGACACAGATCACCCCCGCGGACGAACCCTCACGCGCCGCCATCGCTCGCCTGAAGCAGTGGGACTTTCACATGGACCGCGACAAGGTCGAGCCGTTGCTGTTTACCGCCTGGTTGCGCGAATTCAGCCATGCGATCCTGTTCGGCCGCTTCGGCGACGCGGTCGCGGGTTACTGGGACCTGAAGCCGCGGGTAATGGAAGCGGTGTTGACCGAGCGTCCGGATTGGTGCGCCGACCCGAAACGGCCCGGCGCGGTCAGCTGCGCGGACCGGCTCGCGCAGGCGCTCAAAACGGCGCTCTCCGAGCTGCGCAGCACGTACGGGGACGATATGGCGACATGGCAATGGGGCAACGCGCATATCGCGGTTTTCGCCAACCCGGTCTTCAGCCGAATACCGGTATTGCGCGATTGGTTCGGCGTCTCGATCTCAACCCCCGGCGCATACGACACGCTCAATCGCGGGCCGAGCATTATCCGTGACGACCGGCAGCCGTTCGAGCAGGTGTTCGGCGCCGGGCTGCGGATCATTACCGATCTGGCGTCTCCCGCGGATGCGCGCATGATCATCACCCCCGGCCAATCGGGTAATCCGCTTTCCCCGGATTACGCCAATTTGCTGCAACCCTGGCGTGATTTTGGCTGGCTCTATCTCGGCCACGCCGCCATTGTCTCAACCCTCGAACTGGTCCCTGAGAAATGAATGATTTGCCGGTAACGATCGCCGATATCCGCCGCGCCGCCGCGGCGATCGCCGGCACGGTCGAGCGTACTCCCACCATTGCGGCGCCAAGCCTCTCCGAGCTCGCCGGCTGCGAAATACATCTGAAACTCGAGACTTTGCACCGTACCGGCTCGTTCAAGGAACGCGGGGCGCTGAACAAGCTTCTGACCCTCGGCCCGGCGCAGCGACAGGCCGGCGTCGTCGCGATGTCGGCCGGCAACCATGCTCAGGGGGTGGCCTATCACGCCCGGCGCCTCGGTATCCCGGCAACTGTCGTCATGCCCGAGGGCACCCCGTTCATCAAGATCGAGCGTACAGAAGGCTTGGGCGCCAAAGTCGTGCTGAAGGGCGACAGCCTCGTCGCCGCGCGCGAAGCGGCCGAGACCCTCGCCCGTCAAGACGGGCTCACCTTTGTCCACCCCTATGACGATCCGGCGGTCATCGCCGGCCAGGGGACGATCGCGCTCGAACTGCTCGCCGACCGGCCCGATCTCGACACGATCGTGGCGCCGATCGGCGGCGGCGGACTGATCAGCGGCATCGCGGTCGCCGCCAAGGCGCTCAATCCGCGGATCGACATCGTCGGCGTCCAGGCAACGCTCTACCCCGCGATGCATCGTCTGATGCGCGGCGAAGACCCCGGGCCGGCCGCCGATGCGGCTACCTTGGCCGAGGGGATCGCGGTCAAGGAGCCGGGGCAGCTGACGCGCCGTATCGTCGAGGCGCTGGTTTCCGACATCCTGCTGGTCGACGAGGCCATGCTCGAAGACGCCGTTGAGATCCTGCTCGACCGGCAAAAGCTCGTGGCCGAGGGGGCCGGGGCCGCGGGACTTGCCGCGATTCTCGCTACCCCCGCGCGCTTTGCCGGGCGGCGGGTCGGGATCGTCGTTTCCGGCGGCAATATCGACGTGCGCCTGTTGGCCTCGATCCTGATGCGCGGCCTGGTGCGCGAGGGCCGCCTGGTGCGGCTGCGCGCCGAGCTGCCCGACGTGCCGGGAGCGTTGTCTCGCATCTCCGGGATCATCGGCAAGCACGCCGGCAACATCGTCGAGGTCCACCACCAGCGGCTGTTCCACGACACTTCGGTCAAACGCGCCGAGCTCGATGTCGTCGTCGAAACCCAGAACCGGCGTCATGTCGAGGTGCTGATCGCCGCGCTCAACGCCGCCGGCTTTCCGACCCGCCTTCTGCTCGGCGCAGATCAGGGAAATGACTAGGCGGCGCCCTCGACGAGGATCACCCGGCCGCGGGAGGTCGCCTGGCGGATCTTCAGCGCCGCCTGGTATTCCGTCGGAATTGTACCAGCGCCGCGCCGTGTCGGCGTCGGGGAATTCAATGACGACCATCCGCTCCGGCTCGGGCGCGCCTTCGAGCAGATCAGCCTTGCCGCCGCGCACCAGAAAACGGCCGCCGAAGCGCGCGATGCTCGCCGCGGCCAGCGGGCGGTAGGGCTCGTAAGCAGCGGCATCAGTGACTTGGATTTCGGCGAGTATGTAGGCGGGCATCGGATCCTCCTGATCGTTGGTGCGCAGCATATCACGCAGCGAACGGGACCTGCCGGCTTGTCGGGGCAACGGCGATACCTACATGCCGGGCACTACCTGGAAATGGGGGTTCGCCGTGACCGCCGACTTCGACTTTTCTGCGCGCGCCTGTCGCGACGCCCGTATGCCCGACCCGGCCGCCTTCCCGGAAGTCTATGAGGGCGTGCTGTGGCGCCGAATCGCGGCCTATCTCGTCGACCTGTTTTGCATCGGCGTCATCGCCGTCGGGGTCTGGATGGTGTTCGCCGTGCTGTGGCTCTTGAGTTTCGGGCTGCTCGGGCCGCTGCTGTGGTTTCTGTTCGGGCTAATCCCCCTCGCCTACCACACGCTTTTGTTGAGCGGCGCGCGCTCGGCAACCCTCGGCATGCGCGTGTTCGACCTCGAATTGCGCTCGGTCTCCGGCGAGCGCCCGAGCTTTCCGCAGGCGCTGATCCAGACCACTCTCTTCTACATCACCGTCGGGATGACCTGTTCGCTGATCCTGCTCGTGGCCCTGTTCAACCGCCGGCGGCGCACCATTCACGATTTTCTCGCCGGCACCGTCATGGTGCGGACCCTGCCGACGGTGTAGGGGCCTCGTTCCACAACGCGTGCGGCAAGGGCTTGCCGTTGGTCTCGGGCAGGAACGGCGCGGCAATTACCCCGACGATGAAAAACAACCCGACGATCGTTGCCGCCTTGCCATAACCGCCCATCGCGACAATGAGCGTGCCGGCGATCAGCGGGCCGACGCAGGAAATCCAGCGCGGCGCGTTGAAGCAGAAGGCGACCGCGGTGCCGCGCATCCGCGTCGGGAACAGCTCGGGCAGCCAAATCGGCGCCCAGGACCAGATCCCGCCCGTGAAGAAGCCGAAAACAGTCACCGCGGCGAGCAATGAGCCCATGCTTTGGTGGGACCACAGATACACGACCGGGGTTAGCACCAGGCACATCGCGTAGTAGAGCATCGCGGTCGGCTTGCGGCCGATCCCGTCGGCGAGAAAGCCGAGGGTGATGAAGCCGAAGATGGCGACCCCGGTGCCGAGTAGCCCGGCAACCGCGGAGTAGAATGGCGCCGACAGCCCGGCCTTGGCGGCGACCGTGCCGACATAGGTCGGGACGAAGGTGGCCACCCCCCAGAAACCGAAGGTCACCGACAGCATCATCAAAAACGCCGCGATGAGCCGCGGGCGGACGCTTTTGTCGAGGAACATGTCGGTGACCGTAAAGCGCGTCAGCGCCGCATCGACGCCTTCGAGCGCGATGCCGCTCTGCTGTTGAGCTCGGGCGGCGCGGCGGCGCTCGTTCGCCTCCTCCCAGCGCGTCGATTTGGGCATGCCGCGCCGCAGCCACAGCACCAGAAGGGCCGGCAGGATCCCGACCAAGTACATGAAACGCCAGGCATTGGGCCCCATCCCGCCTATCAACAGCCAAACCCCGGAGGCCAGAAAGCTGCCGATCCCGGCCCCGGATTGCAACAGTCCGCCGCCCTTGCCGCGGGCGTTGTCGGGCCACAATTCGGAAACGAGCGACGCTCCGGTCACCCATTCCGAGCCGATGCCGACACCGACCAGAAAGCGCAATATCGCAAACGACTGCCAATTCCAGGCGATGGCGCTCAATCCGGTGGTCAAGGAATAAGCCAGGATCGCCAGCATCATCGTCCGCTTGCGGCCGATGTAATCGGCGATGATCCCGCCGAGGACGCCGCCCGTCGCCCAGCCGAAAACGGTGGTGGCCAGCACGATGCCGGCATAGCGAGGCAATGCCGCCAATTGCACGGTTTCGAGCAGCTGATGCAGCGCAAACCCGACGGTCAGGAACAGGGCATAGATCTCGAACCCGTCAAACAGCCAGCCGAGGTTCGACATGAAGAGCACCTGCCACTGCGCACGATTAAGAGCGCGGTACCAGGGTACAGACGCGGCAATCGCCTCTTGAGCCATACAACCCTCCTGTTCCAACGGGCCGTCGGTGCGACCCCAAGTTTTTTTGACGAGCCGGTTTGCCGACTCGCGTTTACGCACAAATCGTAGTGTCGTGCCGATGCCAAGTCAAACCGAGACGAGACGAGGTGTTGTGCGGCGCTCGCATGAGATGACGGCAGCTTTTAGTCGCGCCAATCTGGGTTAGGCACTCCGGCCCGGGCGCGCTTAACCGCTGTCCGATACCCGCGCCGCTGTGTCCGGTCACAGCAACCGACGATTGAATCAGCAAAAGACTGTTTGCTGCAGCAAGTCTGCAGCGAGAACTCTCCTTAGGGTTGAACTACGCCCTAAGCTGGCAGTTGCCCGACCGGCCCTTGGCAAACGACCGCTTCCGCGCCATCCCTGCGGCAATGATGCGTATCCATCGGCCATCGCTTCCGCCTCGTCCTAGCGAGGGCTCACCCGGAGTGTGCAATGCGAACAAGGCGATTTTAGGATCGCCAGATTCGCAACACATTCGCGGCGACAACAAGGAGCTGCTGGGATCTTTGGCACAAGTGCGCAGTCCTGGGGACCCGAATTTGCAACCGATCGTCGCGGGCTCCCAACGGCCAGCAGCAGGCCCCTGCGACCGCTCTATCTGACGGTCGGAAGCGCCGGGATCATCGTCTTGTGGTTCGAACTGTCCTGGCGGTATTGCCTCCGAGCGCCGCTGGGGTGCTGGTCGTGTTCTGCCGCTAGCGGTCGCCGGCGCGAAATCAGCCGCAATCAGCAGCCCGACAACGTGCTCATCGAAAGACTGCATTGGCAAATTCTTGATGCCGAGATACTCTCTCGGGGAGCAATTTCGTTCCTCCGGTTCAGAGATCCTCCGACCCTCTTGTCCGATTCACGCCAATGACAGACCTGGTTTGGTTGTGGGTTGTGTATCGCGTAGACAGTGACGCGGTGTTCGGAGCTATAAGACGGGCTGAGAGACTTTACAGAACGGCTGAAGAAGCTCGGGGTGCAGTGGGACAGGTAGCTGATCGGATGGGGGCCGGTGAAATCCTTTGGAATGAGACGGACGAAGCCACTTGGGTAGCAAGGACCACAAGTTACGTTTGCGTCGTATGGAGCATTCGGCTACCTGAGTAAAATGAGTTCATGCGTTTTCTGTGAACTTGTCAAAACTCCTATCGACGAAACCGAACGATGAGGCCGGCAACAGTCGGGTCTTGCGGCCTCACATTATGGAAAATCGGCGCATTTGGCGGACAACGCGGCGCGCGGCCTGACTGCACACCTTAGATGCTTTCTGGCGCATCAAGCTCATCGACTTTTCCGCGAGCAATCAGTTGTTTCATCTTTTCTCTCGTTTTCACTCCAAACCCCAATACGTGCAGCAGCGTCGCCGCACCCTTGTGCGGCGCGATCGCACCGAAAACACACACATTCTTATAGTAATGGTGCTCAATAGCGTTCAACACGTCGGCGAGTGCCCCTAAGGCTGCACTGATGTTCTTCTTGGTCGCGCTTTTGAGCGGAACAGCTTTCGCATCCTGTGTGGCCAATAGCAGATCGTGGTGTGCAAACCGGCGATTGCGCCAGTCACGACAGAATTCCGTTCTCTTCTTCGCCTCATCGATAAGCGTTGTCAGCCTCGGCTTCAACGCCGGGTCTATTAGGTTAGGCAGGTTGCAAATCGTAAGATTATATTTCCCAACGGACTTCGGCGGATCGGTCAATCGCGCCATATGCAGCATATTCGTCTCGAATTGCTGTTTTTGTAGCATCTGGAAGAACCCCGGCGCAGCGCGATTGAGACGGTCGATACGTTTGTCATTAGTGCCGAACAACTCGAAAAATTCCTTCCAATACAGGTGCAGCGCAGTGACCTCCTGAAACAGAATCGTGTATTGCTCCCCCAGTGCTTCACCCATCGCTGCAACATTGCGAAGCTTCATTTCATCACGAGTCATGGCCCCTCCTATCGGCCGACCTCATCAACGCGAATGTCTCAAATGGGTCTCGTGGCTCGGAAAGTCATGCGGCGCGCGTGGCGCGGCGCATGGTGGCAATGCTGCGGTCGTAGCTGTCGGCCAATTCCTGCAACGTAGCGCCCTGCGCGCGGCGTCTAGTCGCCTCTTTCTGCTGTTCCGGTGCACAGGGGAAGGGGGTCGGCCCATATGCTTTCCACCGGCCTTGGCGCGGCTCCTGCCTTCGGCGGTGCGCGTGCGGATTAGATCGCGCTCCACATCGGCCAAGCCGCCGAGAACCGCCAGCATCAAGCGTCCGGTGCTTGTGCCGGTGTCAGCCCACGGTTCCGCCAAGGATCGGAACTGCGCCTTCGCGTCCACGATCCGCTTGACGATGCCGAACAGGTCGAACGTGCTGCGTGCGAGGCGGTCGATGCGCGTCACCGTCACCACGTCGCCGGGGGCCAGCTTGCCGAGCATCCGGTTTAGCTCGCGGCGGTCGGGCCGCGCGCCCGTCGCCTTCTCCCGGTAGATGCTACGGCTGGCGCATCCCGCCGCCCGCAACTGCTCAAGCTGGCTGTCGAGGGTCTGCCCCTAGGTGGATACGCGGGCGTAGCCGATGAGGCGTTTTTCGGGATGCGTTTCGCCAGGGCGCTCTCCACACCGCCGAAGGCCGTGTCTCGGCCGTCGGTCGGGGTCATGAAAATGTTCACCGGGCGGCTCCAAATCGCGGGGGGTTCGGCCCATATTTCCTGGTGGAGGCAGGCATGCGCTCAATCCCGACTCTGGCCGTGATGTTGGCGCTAGCGGTTTATCAATTTGCCGGCAACGGGACCGCCTGCGCGGTGACGGCAGGCGGCTCGCAACCGGTGCAAACCACCACGCAGGCCGATTGCCGCGCCGCCGCCCTAACGAACGGGACGGCGGACCAGTTGGCCCACTCGGCCTGCCATACGGCGAGCGGCACATCGCGCTTGGTGCAGCGCCAGCCGGGCTTTTGGATTGCGGAGGATGTCGGGCCGGGGTCGGGTGGAAACGCGGGCGATCCGCCACCCGCCGTGCTGCACGCGGCCGATACCCCACCCCCAGCGGGCGCTGCCGCTTGTGTGAGCTATCCGCTGCCGGTTGTCGTCGGCGGGCAATCGCTACAGGCGACGGTCGTCGCCTGCCCGCAGCCCGACGGCAGCTGGCGGGCCACTCAGTACACGCCGGGATTGCCACCGCAGGTCTACACGGTGCCGCCGCCGCCGGCCGCCGGCGCGTCTCCGGGCCCGTCTCCGAACGATTACGCCTCGCCGGGCTATTATCAAGACTGGGGCCCGGATTGGGCTGGCGGCCCGTGGTTTTGGGGATTCGCGCCGGCGGTCGTCGTGGTGCAAAGGTTCCATTTCTTCCACGGGTTCAACCATGGCTTCGCGCACGGTTTTGCCCACGGCTTCGCGCATGGCGCCGCCGCTGGGCATGGCGGCTTCGGCGGCATGCATCGCTGATACTGAGGCTGTTTTTCATAATGCCCGATCGCCAGCCGGGGCTGCCCGGTTCAGCAATCACAGCTGTTGAAAAACAATCAGAACGACTTCTTCGAGCGCTGCACCACCTACAGCGGATTATGTTTCTTTTGGAGGAATTGTAGATCGCCGCGCTGGCTTCCGACGCGCGCGCTCGGTCTTGCCGACAAGGTCCTTCTGCGGCTTGTACGGCATATTGAACGACCGGCGGATTGTGTTGCGAGCGATACGCTCTGCTTTCTTCCTCGCTTCGGCGGTCTTTTTCGTCTTTGATTGCAGTATCTTATGGCACGAACCACATTACCACGTAAGCCACAACGCAAGTGCATCTTTTGCGGAGAGGGCGGCACTGCCGGGAACCAGATGTCGGAAGAACATATCTGGTCAAAGTGGGTGCATGAGTACCTACCCGAGTTGCCGTCACGATTAAACGTTATCGGTATGCACCGCATCCGGCAAGGTGAATATACAGCAAACGAAAAAGTGAGAGAAAGAGACGTTTTTAATCGTCGTTTTCGTTTAGTTTGCCAACGATGTAATTCTGGGTGGATGGGCGCTATTGAAGAAGAAGCAAAACCACTTCTGGCAACAATAATACAAGGTAAAAGAAGCACGCTCCTGCGAAAACACCGAAATAGTATCGCCGTATGGATTGCACTAAAGGTGATGATTACTGAATGCATTGATCCTGCGGATTCTGTCATAACACAAAGCGAGCGAAACGAATTTCGCTTAACTCGAAAAATACCTAAATCGTTGCGAATCTGGATAGGCACTCATGATACTCCAGAGTGGCACGCTGGGTATTCACATGAGACTGTACGCGCGCGCGTTGACCTAACCGGGGCGCCGAAGGCTGAACCGTTGGGTGAATTCAAAAACGTGCAAGTTACAAGTATCGGCCTTGGGCGTGCCTTTTTTCTTTCGATTGCCTTGACGCTGAGAGGATACGAAGCAAATGCTCGTGGCCCCGGTCTCCGCCAACTTTGGCCCCTCAGGCAAGGGCCAATCGTCTGGCCGCTCGCGAATCTTTCCGCGCAGGAACTCCGCAACCTCGCTAGCTCCGTCCTCGGATTTATTTCGACCTTTCCCAGAGCGCGATGGGCGCGAGAGTAAGCGGGGCGACTTCACAGTACGCCTCCGCCTTGCGCCGGCCTGTCGGTGGCGGATACTATATGTTCTTGTTTCTTTGTAAAATACCTAAGTTCGCTAAGTGTTCCTTTGGTGTCTCCGAAAGCTGGCGCTTCAGCTCACAGCGGAGGCTATTCGACCGGCACGAAGATCGAATGGCGGATCTTGCCTTCGACGTGCTGCGAGAGATGGCCCTTGCCGGTGGTGTCTTCGACCAGGATCACCTCGCCTGTGCCGATCAGCCGGCTCTCGCCGTCGCTGGCGGTGATTTTGACCCCGGCGTCGAGGTTGATGATGTATTGGCGGCGCGGCGCGGGGTGCCAGTCAATGTCGTGCTCGGCCTGGGTCTCGCGAAAGATGATGCCTGACGCCGGCAGGCGTTTCGACATTTTGCTGCCGCGCCGCTCTTCGGCCCATTCGACCTCGATGTCGCGGAAATGCGATTGGCCGTTGGCGTCGGTGTAGAGATTGTGGATGCGCATCTTGGTTCCTCCCGGAACAAATCGTTCCTGGGGAGATCATACGTGAATGAGGCGGGTCCGGCGACCACGGCCTTGTCCCGACGCTTACGCGTAGCTGAGATGAATTCTGTGCATTTGTACGCTGCCTCACTATTCTTTATGCGCGCGTCTGATCTGCCGGCACCAGCACCCGAGCATCGGAGGAGCGCCATGATTCGCACGGTCGAGCAGTCGGCCACGCGCAAAGTATATTTGCGCATATTGCCGTTTGCCGTTCTCACTTATTTCTTTTGCTATCTCGACCGCATCAACGTCGGCTTTGCCGCCTTGACGATGAATAAAGATTTGGGTTTAGACCCGGCAATGTACGGGATGGCTGCCGGCGCCTTTTTCTGGGGATATGTGCTGTTTGAGGTGCCCAGCAACATTATCCTCGAAAAGCTCGGAGCCAGGCTGTGGATCGCGCGGATCATGGTGAGCTGGGGGATTATCTCAGGCCTCACTGCCTTTGCGACCGGCCCTTACAGTTTTATGGCGATACGTTTTCTGCTTGGGCTGGCCGAGGCCGGCCTGTTCCCTGGCTTCGTGCTGTATTTTACTTACTGGTTCCCGGACGCACACCGCGCCCGGATCAATTCCGGTTTCACCTTGGCCTTGCCGATCGCGGTGGCGAGCGGCGCGCCGGTATCGACGGCACTCCTCGGGCTTAACGGCCTTTTCGGCCTTCGCGGCTGGCAAGTCATGTTCATCTTGGAGGCGATCCCGACCATTGTGATCGGCATTGTCGCGTTTTTCTACCTGACTGACCGGCCAAGCGTAGCGCGCTGGCTCAGCGCCGAAGAGAAGGGTTGGCTCGAACATACGATCGGCGGTGAGCAGCGCCAGATCGAGGCCCATCACGGCATCGGCCTGTTGCGCTCGTTTTTCGATCCGAAGGTTCTGCTGCTGTCGCTGAACTATATCGGCATCGTCACCGCCAGCCTCGGCCTGCTGCTGTTCCTGCCGCAGATCATCAAGCAGCTCGGCGTCACCAATATGCAGGTCGGCTGGTTGACCATGATCCCTTATATCTTCGGCGCCATCAGCATGGTCGTGTGTGGCTGGATCTCCGACCATGTCGGTGACCGGCGCTGGAGCCTGTTCACGACCTGCGTTATCTCGGTCGTCGGATTGGTTTTTGCCGGGATGACGGTCGGGACCTGGTGGTCGCTGGTCGGCATCATTATCGCTGCGATCGGCTTCTATGGCACCAAAGGTCCATTTTGGTCCATGCCGACAATGTTTCTGACCGGTCCCGCTGCCGCCGCCGGCATCGCCTGGATCAATTCGCTCGGCAATCTCGGTGGGTTTTTCGGCCCGACAATCGTTGGTTGGGCTAAGCAGCTGACCGGCAGCTTTGCCGGCGGCCTTTACGCGCTCGCGATCTGTGCGCTGGTCTCGGCGGTGGTATCCTTGATCGGGCTCAACATCCCGAACCGCGTCCGGGAACCGCGGGGCGCCACAATCCTCGTCAAGTAATCGGCAGCCGCGCCTTACGGCAGGCCGGCGAGGTTCGATACCTCGCCGGTCCGCTCTTTCGTCAATACCCCGGCGGCTATTTGCTCCAGATCGCGGCGTACAGCGCCTCGCCGTGGCCGTTGTCGCAGCCGCTGAGCGCACGGGTCAGATAGCCTTGCTGCAGGCGCAAATCATATTCTGCCTGATACTGCGCGGCGGTTTGGCCATTCCTGGCGACAAACTCGGCAGACGCTTTTTGCTCCCATAAGCCGAGCATCAGCGGATTGCTTCCGTTCGAGATCGCGTTGAGGCTCGCGGGGTGGCGCCCGGCGGCGATGTTGGCGTTGGTCTGCGTCTGGTAATCCTGGAAATCGAGCGCGCCGGAGAGAATGAACCCGCCGACATCGGTCTTCTCGTAGAGCGCGGTGTAGAGCAGGCCGCCGGAGGTCTCGACCGCCGACACGACCACCGGCACGAAACCCTCCTTGGTCAAGGTGTCGAACTGGCTCTGATGAAAGGCGGCGGACCGGCCGTGATAGGCGGACCAGGCGGGTCCCGAATTCTTCACCCAAATCCCGGCATAGAGCACGCTGCCGCCGTTCAGAAACGTCTCGACATGCAGCGGCCGGTAGCCGGCATTCACCCATTTGTCGAATTCGGTTTGGTAATGGGTCGCGTCGAGCCCGACTTCGGCCTGCCAGACCGTGCCGTCCTCGGGGCGAAAGATCATGTTGAAATAGGGCTTGCCGCCGACATCGAACCCGTCCACCCAGACCATCCGATAGCCCGAGCTCGTTACTTTGTTAAACTCAGTCTGGAAGTCGGCATTCGAGACGCCGGAGCGGGTGATTTCGCCCCAGCCGGGCGGATACCAGCTCGGCTTTGTTGACGCCGGCCAGATCAGCGACGTCACCACCGGCAGTCCCTGATCGGCCGATTTGACCCACGGCCCCGATGGATCGGGCGGATGCACCGCGTTGGTCTCGACGACCCACATGTCGCGGTAAGGATAGGGACGCAAGGGCCCGCTTTCCGGCGCCGTGCCCTTGATCGCATGAGTGTGGAGATGAGGCCCGGTCGAATTTCCGGCGTTGCCGGCCAAGCCGAGGAACTCGCCGCGTTTGACCGTGGCGCCGGTCTGCAGCAAAGCTGAGTTCAGGCTGCCCTTTTGCATATGCGCATACAGCACGACGTGGTCGCCGTGCTGCAGGTAAAAGTGATTGCCGGCTCCCGGGTTTTTGAACTGCGGTTTGTTCCAGAAATTGGCCGCCTGCGCCGCCAGCTTGCCGTTCAGATCGGCAGTGCTGGTCCATTGCAGTGGCGCGGGATTGTTCGGGACGCTGTTCTCGGCCTCCAGCACCGTGCCGTCGGCAACGGCGCGGACCGGCTTACCCCAAATTCTCGAATCCGAATTGTTTGCATTGTCGGTCCCCGGCAACAGGTTGGAGAAGCTATTGGATGACGGGTCGAGGCCGACAACAACCATATCGTAGGCGAAAAGCTGGCTGCCGCCGGCGCCGGCGCCGTGGGTCAGGCTTTGGCCGCTCCAATATTCGCCGATGCGAAGATCGCTGGCCGCTGCCGGGAAGTCGAAACCGCTCGGCACCGGCGGGCCGGCCGCGACCAGCGGCAGGGTCACCACCGCCGGCTCAGAAAAGCCATGGCAGGCGAAACTGAAGCTGACATGGCCCGGAGCCGGAAACGGCGTGACGATCTCGTTGGCTGTGGCAAAATTCCAGTCGGCCGTGCCGTGGGTGGCGATATTAAGATCGAGTGGGATGCTTGCCCCGGCCACCGCGGGCGACCCAGGAAACGATATCGCCAGGGTAACCAGCTGCACCGGTGCGGCCTCGTTGTTGCGTATCGTGAACGCGAGTGCCATCTCGCCCTTGGCCGGGTCGTTGGCGCTTTTCGGCGCAAGCGGCAGATACATCACCTGATTGTTGGTCGACGGTTCGACGGTGATCGTCAAATTTGGCGCGCCCATGGGTTATCCCTCGATGTCTTGGCCAGACCGACCTTCAGTCGATCTCTGTCGGACCGGACCCTGCGGGCCAAACCCTGCGGAAGTGTTAGCGAGACCCCGCCGAGGCTGATGCATCGCCGCGATTACTGGCCAAATTGGCCCGGTCTACCAACCACGGTTGCGCGGGGCTTGGGCAGTTGCGCGTTGGCTGTGCACGGGGAAGGGCTGGTCCGGGAATGAGGTCCGGATGAGATCCGGCGATCCCGGCCCGGATCGGCGTCTGCGAGCGCGGCAGAGGCCCGGACCTGATGTACGCACACTCAAAAACCGTGCCAGTTGCCGTTGCCCGGCACCGCTTGCCGCAAGCCCCGGGAGGCTCCTAGGATGGCCGCACTAATTCAGACAAGGGGACGGCGATGGCACAGCTGACGACCGATGACGGCGTCCGCCTCTATTACGAGGAGACCGGGTCGGGGACGCCGATCGTCTTCGTCCACGAATTCGCCGACGACTATCGCGGCTATGAAAGCCAGATGCGCTATTTCGGGCGGCGCTACCGCTGCGTCGCCTACAATGCCCGCGGCTACCCGCCCTCGGACGTGCCCGAGGACGCGGCGCGCTATTCGCAGGATCGCGCCCGCGACGACATCCGCGCCGTGCTCGACGCGCTACAGATCGACAAGGCGCATGTCGTCGGCATCTCGATGGGAGGTTTCGCCGTACTGCATTTCGGCTTCGCCTATCCCGACCGCGCGCTGTCATTGGTGGTCGCGGGCTGCGGCTATGGCGCGGAGCCCGGCAAGCGCCAGCAATTCCACGACGAGACCGCCAAGACCATCGCCTTGATCGAAGGCTCCGGGATGAGCGTCGCCGCCAAGACCTATTCCCAGGGCCCGAGCCGGGTGCAGTTCCAGAACAAGGATCCGCGCGGCTGGAACGAATTCGCCGCGAACCTCGCCGGGCATTCGACCCAGGGCTCGGCCTTGACGATGCGCGGCGTGCAGGCGCAGCGCCCCTCGTTATGGGATCTCATCGAGCCGATGCGCCGGCTCGACGTGCCGACCCTGGTCATGACCGGCGACGAGGATGATCCGTGCCTCGAACCCGGCCTGTTGATGAAGCGGACGATCCCATCGGCGGCGCTCGTTGTCTTTCCCAATACCGGCCACGCGCTGAACCTCGAAGAGCCGGACCTGTTCAACCGCAGCCTCGACGAGTTCCTCCATCAGGTCGAACGCGGGCGCTGGCCGCGCCGCGACCCGCGCGCGGTCACCGGCTCGATCCTCGGCGTGCGATGACCGCCGCCTCCGAAAAAAACCGTCGTGTAATGCGATCAGCTATCGACGACCCAATCCTGAAGCGCTTCCGCGCCGCCCTCGATAAGCTATACGGCGAGCGGATCGAGCGCGTCGTGCTGTTCGGCTCGCGCGCCCGCGGCGATGCTCACGAGGATTCCGACTACGACATCGCGCTATTTCTCAAGGACCTGACCGACCGCTGGCTGGAGCTGGACCGCATCATCCCGATCGTCACCGACATCCTCTACGACGACGAAGCCTTCATTCATGCCATGCCTTACCGTGCAGGCTCCTACGAGGAGCGCACGCCTTTGATGCGCGAGATTCGCCGGGAGGGTGTCGATCTGTGACGCCCGAGGCCGCTGGGCACCTCGACAAGGCGCGGGAATGTCTGACGCGCGCCCGGATCATTCTCGCGGCGGGCATCGCCGAGGATGCGGCGCGCAACGCGTACCTGGCAGCTTTCCATGCAGCCCAAGCCCTGATCGCCGAACGCACCGGAAAGGACGCCAAGACGCATCGAGGTGCTCATGTGTTATTTGCCCGGCTGACGAAGGACAAGCCTAGTATCGACATCGAGCTGCGGCGTTTCCTGCCGCAATCCTTCAACCTGAAAGCGGTCGCCGATTACGAGCTGGGGCCGGATGCTATTATCCCGACCGAACAGGCCGCGGCCGCGATTAAGACAGCAACCCGTTTCGTCACCTGCATTGCCGAACTTTTGGTGTAACCGCCGCTCAGTCTTGTGTCCGGACGGCGTTCCGGATCAGCGTGGCGACCAAGTATACCTGCCGACTGTAGCGCCGCCGATGACCCTGCATAGACTGCAGCACAATCTCGAATGACTAACACCTGAAATTTTGCGCTTTCTGATACCTGAAGATTTTCGCCATAATGGAGCTTATGCGACAATTTTTGAAATTGTCATCGTGCGGAAAAACACAAGATGTTGATCGAACACGGGGTACGACAGTTACCCGCGATCCATAATGGTTGTGGTGGCTGGCAGGATTGCGATAGAGAATGAGATGTGACTTACCGAGCTATTTTCTGAAGATCGACCCACCTTACCAGAGAGATCGAGGGCCACAACCCTAATTCCACCGCTCCCGCCATCTTCTGTTTTTGTAGTTGCGGTAACGGCGATATCGAACTTGACTTCTTGAACACGTTTCGCAAAGTCCTCGGGGCCACCCCAAGATGGGCTGATAACACCACCACCGCTAACTGTCGCGCCCCACTCTTCTTGTGCGGCTTTGACCCCTTTCATGATCTGGAGCAACGAGCTACGCACAAATTCTTCGAGTTCCATCCTTTTCTCCTCACCCACGTCGCTGCCGACCTAACGGCAATATTAGCCGCCGGGGCGGAATTTCCATAACGCTGTTCTGCACTCTTTTCTAGAAGACAGGTTATGCGCCAACGGGTCTTCCCGCATCATCGTCAGGGTCGGCTTCCGTGGCAAATATGGCGAGCGGGCGGCTGATCGGGTAGCCTTCGGCAACAGCAATAGAATGCGACAACGCGGGGTTGGCGATGGCGGCGGCCGAGCCGGAATTTACTCTTGGCATCGAGGAGGAATATTTCCTTGTCGATCGGGCGACGCGCGATGTCGTCGAGGATCCGCCGCCGGCGATGCTGGCCGATTGCGAGGCGTTGCTGGCGGGGCAGGTCGGTCCGGAATTTTTGCGCTCGCAGATCGAGGTTGGCACCCGGGTTTGCACCAGCCTCAGCGAGGCGCGCGCCGATTTGTGCCGGCTGCGCGCGACCGTCGCCGAGGTGGCCGCGCGGCACGGCATGGCGCCGGTCGCCGCGGCGACCCATCCTTTCGCCCGCTGGGACGCGCAAAAGACCACGGAGCGGCGCCGCTACGCCGATCTGCGGGATGATCTGCAAGGGGTCGGAAGGCGGCTTGCGATTTGCGGGCTGCATGTCCATATCGGCCTGCCCGACAATGAGCTGCGAATCGATCTGCTCAATCAGGCAACCTATTTCCTGCCGCATTTGTTGGCGCTGTCGACCTCTTCGCCGTTCTGGCGCGGCGAAAATACCGGGCTCAAATCCTATCGGCTGGCGGTGTTCGACGAATTGCCGCGCACCGGCATGCCCGAGCGCTTCGACAGCTGGGGCGAGTACCGCCGCCATGTCAACGTGCTGACCGGCGCCGGGCTGATCGCGGATGCGACCAAATTGTGGTGGGATCTGCGGCCGAGCGAACGTTTTCCGACCTTGGAAATGCGCATCACCGACAGCTGCACGACGGTGGAGGATTCGCTGTCGATCGCGGCGCTGTTCCGTTGCCTGTTGCGAATGCTGTGGCGGCTAAAGCGCGAGAACCAGCGCTGGCGGGTCTACGCTCGGATGCTGATCGACGAAAACCGCTGGCGGGCACAGCGCTACGGCACTGACCAGGGACTCGTCGATTTCGGCCGCGGCGCGATCGTCCCCTATGCCGATCTTCTCGAAGAAATCTTGGCGCTGATCGACCAGGACGCCCGCCATTTCGGCTGCCTCGCCGAAGTCTCGCACGCCCGCGAGATCCTTGCCCGCGGCACCAGCGCCCACCGCCAGCTCGCAGTCTTCGACGAGGCCCTCGCTGCGGGCGCCACGCGCGCGCAAGCCCTCGCCGCCGTCGTCGATTGGCTCATCGCGGAAACCGCCCGGGGCGGTTCGCTCTAGAGATTACTTTGTCAGCCCGGAGATTCCGGCGATCAGGAAGGAGGCGAGCACATAACCCATGATCTTATGCAGGTAGAAGTAATATCGTGCCGGCGGATCAAGATCGATCTGATAGTGCCTCTCGCGAAGCCGAATGATTGGCAAAAGCAGGTCGAAGCTATAGGCGATGCCGTACGGCATCCCATTTCTGCGGCCGTCACCCCACAGCCACAAGGCTTCGATGCCAAAGCACATGAACGCCAACACCCACCAGAGAGCCCACTCGACGTGGTAACCATAGCCGATTACCAATCGGTTTGCCGTTAACCAGACGTAACGCCAGGATGAAGAATTAGCGCGTTCCTGTTCCTTATCAGCGTACAAAATTTCATCGGCGGTGTCTGGTTGTCCTTGCTCGCGAAGAACCGTTGCTAGCTGCTGATAGGGCCCGGGAGTGTAGACGGCGTGTTTCCCCAACCAGGCTTCAAACCATCCGATGGGGCGGCCGAGCATCGGATCTTTTTCGTCAGAGTTTATCCCTCCCAAGCTGCGGTAGGTGAAGCCGTTGAGGTCGAGTTTGTCGGGTCAGGAATTCGATAGATCTTGGATTGCATCTGCCTTGACGTTGCGGAAAATCAGCGTCGATGCGTTCGCCCAGCGGGCCGATGTGTGTCGCGACGATCCAACACGGAGTTCGCCGCCGATCTGGGTTCCCGTAAGATCCAGGGTCCTTTTGAACAGCCCGCCTGCGAGTTCAAGGTCTCCTCCGACCTTGCCGAATATGAAATTAATAGGTCCATCAAATTCGGCTCCGCGTCCCATAATGGCGTTCGATCCGACCTGGAGCGTATCCATATCGAATGTGCCGGTGACCTTCGAGCCGCTCAGGTCGATCTGCCCACCAACGTGGACATCTAACAGGAGCACCGGGCCGAACACGGCCCTGTCGTGCATAAGTAGGTCGTGGTCGACATGAAGCGAGTCCATATCGAATGTGCCGGTGACCCTCGAGCCGGCTAGGTCGACCTGCCCGTCAATGCTGGCATTTCGGGTGATAAACCCGCCGAGCCCGGCATCGCGCATGATCAGGCTTTGGTCGACTTGAATCCTGTCCATGTTCAGCAAGCCGGTGACCTCCGAGCCCCTCAGGCTGAGCTGTCGGCTGACATGGGCATCTCGCAGGTCGACCGCGTTGATCTTGGCATAGCGGATGAACAGGCCTCCGCCGAGCTGAAGGCCGCCCATGTTGAGCGTGCCGGCAACTACCGAGCCGTCCAAAAAGATCGAGTGCGTCGAACTCAACCGAGCAAGAACCGCGGCTCCTTCCAGGAGGCTCCGATCCAAGGCGAGATCATTTCCCAACTGTGCATCTTCCAGGTCCATAATCCCCTTGAAACGGGCGCCGACGATGCGCACGCCGTACCGGGTCAGTGCATGGCGGTATTTGTCCGCGAGTAGGATCGTCTCGAGGAATGACGACCGCAGTATCCGACTATCGGGCAGTCCTTCCGGTCGCTTCGGATCCAAGTTGCCACCATAATCCGGCCCGACGTTAAAATTCGCCACGTCGCCGACGCAGACATGCTGCCAGTCGAATTTCTCCTGCGGCATCCACTGTGGATCGGCTGGAACAGCGCATTTTCGGTCTACTGGAACCGGCTGGGCAACGTCTTCCGCGCTTGCACGGCCGGATATAAACAGCAATGCCAGCACTACGAGAGCGAAAGAGTATCGGATCACCGCGCCATTATGGCACTTTTAGTGCTGGCAGATCGCGGAAAAGAGAAGGAGCGAAGACCGCAGGTCAGAGTCTCAGATGCGTTGGTACCATCCGCGGGTGCGCAGGACGATACGGACGACCGAGAGCATTACTGGGACCTCGACGAGGATGCCGACGACGGTGGCGGCCGCTGTTATAGAGATACAAGCCAAGCCACGATCGACACGAAAACAACACCGAGCGCCAGCAGGAACCCGGCGATACAAATGCGCTTTATCCAGGCTTGGTATGGCGGCTTGACGACCCTAATGGCGACGAACAGGGCGCTCACGAGCAGAACAAGCGCGCCGATGAGTTGCTGTCGATCGAGGTTGGCATGACCCATCTTCAATTTCAGGTAGGGAGTGCATCCGGCGAGGGCGCGGTGGGCAGAGACGCCGTCTATATCCGCCGCCGGGCCTCAGATGGCATGCCGCGCGCCGCGCTGATACCAGCCGCGGGTCCGCAGCACGATGCGCACGACCGAGAGCATGACCGGGACCTCGACGAGGACGCCGACGACCGTGGCGAGCGCGGCGCCGGACTGGAAGCCGAACAGAGCGATCGCGGCGGCGACCGCCAGCTCGAAGAAATTCGAGGCGCCGATCAATGCCGACGGGCAGGCGACATTGTGCGGCACGCCGAGCGCCCGGTTCAGCCCGTAGGCGATCCCGGCATTGAGATAAACCTGAATCACGATCGGCACCGCCAGCAGCAGGATCACCAATGGCTGGCGAATGATCTGTTCGCCCTGGAAGCCGAACAGCAGCACGAGCGTCGCGAGCAATGCGACGAGCGAGATCGGCTGCAAAACCCGCAGCAGCTCCAGCAGTCCCGGCTCACCGGCACGCGTAAGAACCGAGCGCCGCCATAGCTGCGCCGCCACCACCGGCACGACGATGTAGAGCACGACCGACAGGAACAGGGTCGCCCACGGCACAGTGATCGACGACAGGCCGAGCAATAGCCCGACGATCGGGGCAAAGGCGAAGACCATGATCGTGTCGTTGAGCGCCACCTGGGTCAGCGTGAAATTGGGCTCGCCGTCGGTCAGGTTCGACCACACGAACACCATGGCCGTGCAGGGTGCGGCGGCCAGCAGGATCAGCCCGGCGATGTAGCTGTCGATCTGCCCCGACGGCAGCCAGGGCCGGAACAGCCAGCCGATGAACAGCCAGCCGAGCAGTGCCATGCTGAACGGCTTGACCAGCCAGTTGATCCCGACGGTCACGGCGATGCCGCGCCATTGCTCTGTGACGCGGTGCAAGGCGCCGAAATCGACCTTGAGCAGCATCGGCACGATCATCAGCCAGATCAGCACCGCGACCGGGATGTTGACCTCGGCGACGGTCATGCGGCCGAGCATCTGGAACGGCCCCGGCGCCAGCCGGCCGAGGACGATGCCGGCGAGGATGCACAGCGCCACCCACAGAGTCAGCCAACGCTCGAAAATGCCAAGCCCAGGCGCCGTGGAGCGCCGCGCGGTGTCAGCGGCCGATGTCATGACCGCTCCTCAGCCTCGCTGAAGCAACATCGCTACGGATTATCGGACCGCGGGTTTGCGGGCTTCGATGATGGCCGAGACCACGTAGTCTTCGATGCCTCGTCCCGGCGACCAGGTCTTGATCAGCTCGCGGCTTTCGGGTTTGGCGAGAACGCGGATGTCGACAAAGCCGGCGGCGCCGAGCCAAGCCTCGATCCGATCCGCCGGAGCCGCGCCGGCGACGCAGCCGCAGACCAGCGCCGGATCGGCGGCCAGCGCGGAGGGGAGCGGACGGGTGCCCACGATGTCGGAGACCGCGAGCCGGCCGCCGGGTTTGAGCACACGAAACGCCTCACGGAACACCTGTTGCTTGTCAGGGACGAGATTGATTACGCAATTCGAGATCACGACATCGGCGGTGTTATCGGCGACCGGCAGATGCTCGAGCTCGCCGAGGCGAAACTCGACGTTGGCGGCGCCGATCTTGGCCGCGTTCTCGCGCGCCTTGGCCAGCATCTCATGGGTCATGTCGACGCCGACGACCCGGCCAGCATCACCCACCTGCCGCGCTGCCAGAAAACAGTCGAAGCCGGCCCCGCTGCCGAGATCGACAACGGTCTCGCCCGGCTGCATCGCAGCGATCGCCTGCGGGTTGCCGCATCCGAGCCCGAGATTGGCGCCCTCCGGAATCGCGGCGAGATCAGATTCCGAGTAGCCCATCTGCAGCGCTTTATCCTCGGCAGCGGTCGAAGGCCCGCAACAGGACGATGTCGCCGGCGCGCAGCATCCCGAGGGGTCGGCAGCCGCCGCGATGCTGCCGTAGCGGGCGCGCACCAATTCCTTGATTTCTGTCTGGTTCATGAAATCCTCCGTCACGCCGATTCTCTATCGGTCGGCACCGCTGTCACGGTCGCCTGTGGGCAACAGACCGGGACACGCAGCGCCGCACCGCCGCCGCAGCAATTCTCGGTCAGATAGCCCATCAGCGCGTTCATCACCGCGAAATCCGTCGCATAGATCAGCTGTCGGCTCATCCGGCGCTGGGTGATCAGGCCGGCATGCATCAGCTGCTGCAGGTGAAAGGTCAGCGAAGACGGGGACAGCTCCAGCGCCTGCGCGATCGTTCCGGCTGACAGTCCATCGGGCCCGCGCTGCACCAACAGGCGGTAGACCGCGAGCCGGGTTTCATGGGCCAGCGCGCTGAGCGCCGCGATCGCCTGTTTCGCTTCCATCGGATCTTCTCATATTCCAACGAAGATCGAATTTATGCCCGCATTGCGACGGCGTCAACGATTTTTCGTGGAGTATCGTATTATTATCGGGGGTGCCATTGCCGCCCCGCGGCGCTACATAGTGACCAGCAACAACGCGGAGGTACCGATGGACGACCAGACCCGCACCGAACTCGAAGCCGCGGCGTTCCGCCGCCTCGTCGAGCATCTGCGCGAGCGCACTGACGTGCAGAACATCGACATGATGAATTTGGCGGGATTCTGCCGCAACTGCCTGTCGCGGTGGTATCGCGAGGAGGCCGAGCAGCGCAGCGTCCCGCTGACCGACCCGCAGGCGCGCGAGATCGTCTACGGCATGCCCTATGACGAGTGGCGCAAGAAATACCAGAAGGAAGCCAGCGCCGAGCAGAAGGCCGCGTTCGCCACCCAGCAGCAGCACTGATCGCAACCGTCTTCCCCCTGGCTTGCACCCGCCGAGGACGGCCGCTATCGTCGGCCCGCTGCCGCGGGGGGTGCGGCGCTATCGGGGGAAAGCGGGATCATGCCGGATGTCGGGGGGATTGCGGGCGAGCGGCTTAAATCCTTGATCGAGCGCATCGAGCGTCTCGAAGAGGAAAAGCGCGTTCTGGGCGAGGATATCAAGGAGGTCTATGCCGAGGCCAAGGGCACCGGCTTCGACCCGAAAATCATGCGGCAGATCATCCGCATCCGCAAACGCGACAAGGACGAACTCGACGAGGAGGAAACCCTGCTCGACGTCTACAAGCGCGCACTCGGCATGATGCCCGATTCGAGTCCACAGGCGCAGGCCGCCGAATAGCCGCTACTGCGCTGCTTGCGCTGCGGCGGTCGGCGGCAGATGTCGCTGCAAGGATTTGAGCAGCGCGTCGGCTTCGGCTTCAGTCGCGTCGAACCGGCAGACGAAGCGAGCCAGGGTCTTGCTCCGGCGGTAGAACTGAATGCCGTCCGCCTCGAGACCGTCCATGACGGTGCTCGGCAGTTCGAGAAAAATCTCGTTGGCTTCGACCGGGGCCAGCAAGCGCGCGCCGGGAAGTGCCGTAAGCCCGGTGGCGATGCGCGCCGCGATTGCGTTGGAGGCGCGCGCCATCTCCAGCCACAGCCCGTTTTCGACATAGGCGATCAGCTGGGCCGAGGCGAAGCGCATCTTCGACCACACCTGGCCGGCGCGGCGCAGTTGCACCGCCAGGCCGTCGGCAAGTTCGGGCGCAAACACGACGATCGCATCGCACAGCGCGCCGCCATTCTTGGTCGCGCCAAACGACATGATGTCGACGCCCGCGCGCCAAGTCGCCTCCGCCGGGCTGCAGGCGAGCCCGCCACGGCATTGGCAAAGCGCGCCCCGTCCATATGCACTCTCAGCCCGCGCGCCTTCGCGACCTCGGCGATGGCATGGATCTCGGCGAGCGAATAGACCGTGCCGAGGTCGCTCGCCTGCGTCACACTGACCGCCGAGGGCTGCCCGCGATGCAGCTGCCCCGGCCCAATCCCCGTCAAGGCTTCGGCCAGGCGGTCGGCGCTGATGCGCCCATATTCGCCGGCGACCGGCGCGAGCTTGATGCCGCCGCCGAAGAACCCGGCGGCATTCGCCTCCGCGGTGTTGATGTGGGCCACCTCGCTGCAATAGACGATCCCCCAGGACGGGCCGAGTGCCGCCAGGCTCAACGCGTTGGCCGCGGTCCCGGTGGCCACCGGAAATACCCGCACCGCGGTTTCGAACAATTCCGAATACCGCTGCTGCAATGCCGCCGTCCATTCGTCGGCGCCATAGCCGAGCGCGGTATCATGGTTGGCTCGAACCAGCGCTTCGAGGATTTCCGGCGCCGCCCGACCGGTATTGTCGCTGCGATAATCGATCATCGTCTGATCTCTTTCTTGCGCGCTTCGCCAGACCGCGGAATATGGGTGATGTGCGCCACCCGCAAAATGACCTCATAGCGCGGCCTCGACGCCGCGGCATAGGCCGGCACCCGCAAATGAGCCCCACGCGTGCGGGCGGCACGCTGATAGTTGCGCGAGCGGATGATCGCGGCATGAATCGCTCTGGCCCACGCCGTGCTCTGCGCGAAATGCGCGACAACGTGCCCGACCAGGGATGGCTGGCCGATGGCCGGAGCCGCTGTAACACGGGCCGCGGCAGGCGGCGCCGGTGGACCGATCTGCGGCGAACCCATGATCGCCGGCGCATTCTCCAGCCGCTCCGGCGGCAGCTGGAGCAAGGCGAGCGACACAGCTTCGCCAGAGACAAAAACCGGCCGCGGAACCACGCTGGCGAACTGCCGGTTGGCAAAATGTGCGTTCACGATTTCGGCCGGCGGCTCGCCATCCGGGCGCAGCCGGATGATGCCGAGATCGGCGATGTTGCCGGCGTTCAAGCCGTGGATATAGTCGAGATCGCCGTTGTAGGCCGGCCAATAGACCTCGCCGGGCGCCAGCGGAAACCAGGCGACGGCCGGGCCGGAACCTTCGGCGTAGCTCAAGCCGACACCCGGCGTGCCGAGAAACGCCACAACTGCCGGCGCATAGACCGGGCGCGCGGTGTAGGCGCCGGGGACCCAGATCCAATGCTGGTCGAGAAAGGCCCAGCGGCCGTAATGGGATGGCGCAAAGCCCCAGGGCTGATCGTCGATCCAGCCCCAGCCCCACGGCGGCATCCACCGCCAATGGCCATAGCGGTAGGGCGCCCAGTCCGCGGGCAACGCGTTCGGGATCCATATCTCGCCATATTTGCGATCTGCCTTCCAGCTGCCAGCAGCATCGAGCGCTGCGAATCCAGTCATCGCCGGGGAGACGTAATAGGGTGCGACAAGACTGCTCTCATCGACGGCGTGGGCACCGCACCATACGGCGAACTCGTCAGCGGAGGCCGGCTCGGTGGTAATCGCGGCCGCGCCGGAACCGGTCAGCAACGCGCGATTTCCCGCTTTGATCGCGATGTCGGCGCCGCCGCCGACAAACCGCGCGCTTCCGGTAAATGCCGCAATCCACGGAGCCTGATCGCCGGCGTCGGTGTTGATGTCGTAGCGGCCCGGCTGCACCAGCCAGACGCCGCCGCGGGGAATATCGACTTGGACGGTTTCGCCGTTGCCGAGCTGGGGGATGTCGAGATCAATTCGTCCATGCGAGACGGCGATTTCCGCCATTCGATCGTTCAGATTGGCGACCGCGATCTCGGTGCTTTCGGTGAGGGCGATCGTGTCGGGACCGATTCGGATCAAGGCGCGGGCTTGCCGGTCGGTGCGCATCGACACGCCGCCGGCAATCGGGTCGTTGATTTCGGCATCGGACCAGTTCGCTTCGCCCGGGCCGCGAAAGCCGACCTTTCCCGAAACCAGGCTGACCCGCCCAACCCTGCCGGGCGGCGTTGTTGCTGTTGCGGTGGCGGCCGAGGGCCCTTTGGGCGTGCCGATGTCCTCAGCCGATGCGGAGACGACCGCAACGAGCATCAAAGCGAATCCGATGCCAACAAGGAGTCGCATGGCTTCCCCAATACCCGTGCCGCCCTGGTCAAGTCTAACAGATCGAACGCGCGGTCAGTCGATAATCTTGGTACACACCTATGCCCTGCAGTAGGCAATCGAAGTTCAGCCTGGTCAATCGTTACGGCGAAGTTGCCGAAGGCTCGACGCATTGAGCGTTGAACTACCTCAAAAGAGGTCGCTCTTTGCGCGCGGTCTCCGGCTGCCGCGGGTGCTGGCGCTCGGCATCGGCTGCGAGCTCGGCTGCTCTGCTGGCGAAATCGCCGCACTCGCCGATGCGACATTGGCCCAGGCGGGATTTGAGATCGGCTCGGTCGCAGCGGTTGTCTCGATCGAGCTGAAGCGCGCCGAGCCGGGGATTCTGGCACTCGCCGCGAGCCTCGGGGCTCCGGTATGGTTTTTTACCGCTGCGCGCTTGCTCGCCGAGACCGGGCGTCTATCGGAGCGCTCGGCGGCGGTGTTCCGCACAACCGGCTGTTGGGGAGTGGCGGAAGGGGCTGCTCTCGCTGCCTGCGGGAGCGACGGAGTCCTGCTGGTGCCGAAGCGCCGGTCACGGCGGGCGACCTGCGCAGTGGCGCAGGCCCCGGTGCCGATCGACGTCACGGCGCTGGCGCGGCGCGGCGCACTTTGACACCGCGGGGCACGCCGTGGTCGGAGGGACGCCGCGTCCACCTGGTGCGTCGCGAACGCGCCGTTCGCCGCACTTGCCACGACGCCCCCCTGCCCTCACCTTGCCCGCTGGCGGTCATTTTTGCGGGAGCGCAAGGTGTCCTTCTCGATAATCGCGAGGCGGCCCGGCGCGGCACATACTGCCACGGAAGGAACCCGACACCGCGCGGTCGCGGCGTGGCTGTTTGCGTGCTGTGCGCTGATCTTTGCGATGGTGGTGGTCGGAGGGATTACGCGGCTGACCCTCTCAGGCCTGTCGATCACCGAGTGGAACCCGGTTATCGGCGTTGTCCCGCCGCTAACCGAGGCCCAGTGGGCTACCGAATTCGCCCGCTACCAGCAGATCCCCGAATACCGGCTGATCCATTACGGGATGACCCTGGCTGAATTCAAAGGCATCTATTTCTGGGAATATGCACATCGGCTGTTGGGCCGGCTGATCGGGGTTGCCTATGCCGCCCCCTTGGTCTGGTTTTGGCTGCGCGGGCGCCTGCCGCGACGGCTGGTTCCGGCGCTGCTCGGCATACTGGGGCTGGGCTTTTGCCAGGGATTGCTCGGCTGGTACATGGTCAAAAGCGGGCTCGTCCATCGGGTCGACGTCAGCCAGTACCGCCTCGTCGCCCATCTCGCCCTGGCGCTGGCCATCTACAGCACGATCCTGTGGGTGGCGCTTGGCCTCGCGCGTGGCTCTGCCGACGTTAACATTGGGGCGGTATGGCGGCGAGCCAATGAGGCCGTGATCCTGCTCGTCGGGCTGACAATCGCTGCCGGCGGGTTTGTCGCCGGCACCCGCGCCGGGCTCACTTACAACACCTTTCCATTGATGGACGGCCACCTGGTACCCGCCGGCTACGCCCAACTGCACCCGTTCATCCGCAACTGGTTCGAAAACATTCCTACGATCCAGTTCGACCATCGCCTGCTGGCGCTGACGACCGCCGCCGCTGTGCTGCTGCTGTGGGCCGCCGGCCTTCGCGCCGCCCTCCCCGCCCCGACCCGCGTCGCTCTGTGGGCATTGCTCGCCGCAGCAGCGGTGCAGGTAGCGCTCGGCATCTCGACCCTACTCTACGTCGTGCCGGTCCCGCTCGCTGCCGCTCACCAGGCCGATGCCGTCATCCTTCTGACCGCAGCGATCGTGCTGCGCCACACCTTGCGCCGACCCGCCGTCATAGACGTAGCAGCGCGTGCAACCATATAGAGTACGTCTGATTTCCGTCTCGTGCGGGAGATTAAAATGGCCGACGACGGCGCCTTTCCAGTAAAGACCTTGGAGGATTGGGCCCGTCTCGCGCAGGCAGAGCTGAGGGGAAAACCGCTCGACGGCCTTGATTGGGTGACCGCCGAGGGGATTCGGGTCAAGCCGCTCTATACCGCCGCGGATCTCGAAGCGATCGAAGCCGCCGGACTCCCGCTGCGTGATGCGATGCCCGGCTTTCCGCCTTATCTGCGCGGGCCGCGCGCGACGATGTACGCGAACCGCCCGTGGACGATCCGGCAATATTCCGGGTTCTCAACCGCGGAGGAGTCGAACCGCTTTTATCGAGAGAATTTGAAGGCCGGGCAGATGGGGCTGTCGATCGCTTTCGATCTCGCCACCCATCGCGGTTACGACAGCGACCATCCGCGCGTCGTCGGCGATGTCGGCAAGGCAGGTGTCGCGATAGACAGCGTCGAGGACATGAAGATCCTGTTCGACGGCATCCCGCTCGACCGGATGAGCGTGTCGATGACGATGAACGGCGCCGTCCTGCCGGTATTGGCCGGCTACATCGTCGCCGCCGAGGAGCAGGGTGTCGCGCAGGACAAGCTCCAGGGGACGATCCAGAACGACATCCTCAAAGAGTTCATGGTCCGCAACACCTATATCTACCCGCCCGGGCCGTCGATGCGTATCGTCGCCGACATCATCGAATACACTGCCCGGCACATGCCCAAATTCAATTCGATCTCGATCTCCGGTTATCACATGGAGGAGGCTGGGGCGACGTCGGTTCAAGAGTTTGCTTATACCCTTGCCGATGGGCTGGAATATGTGCGCGCGGCGTTGTCGCGCGGGCTCAAGATCGACGAATTTGCACCGCGGCTCTCATTCTTTTTCGGGATCGGCATGAATTTCTTCATGGAGATCGCGAAATTGCGTGCGGCCCGTATGTTGTGGGCGCGGCTGATGCGGCAATTTTCGCCGCAGGACCCGGCGAGCCTGGCGCTGCGTATGCACTGCCAGACCTCGGGCGTCAGCCTGACCGAGCAGGATCCGCACAACAACATCATCCGCACCACGATCGAGGCCCTGGCGGCGGTGCTGGGCGGGACCCAGTCCTTGCACACCAATTCCTTCGACGAGGCTATGGCCCTGCCGACCCCGGCTTCGATGCGGATCGCCCGCAACACCCAGCTGATCCTCGCCGAGGAAACCGGCATCCCGCATGTGATCGATCCGCTGGGCGGCAGCTATTACCTCGAGAGTCTGACCCATTCGATCGCCGAGGCGGCAACGGCGCTAATCGACGAGGTCGAGGCAATCGGCGGCATGACCAAGGCAGTCGAGGCCGGCCTGCCGAAATTGCGCATCGAGGAATCCGCCGCACGCCGTCAGGCGGCAATCGACCGCGGCGAGGAGACGATCGTCGGCGTCAACAAATACCAATCGGGCGAGACGACCGAAGTCGAGCTGCTCGATGTCGACAACGGCGCCGTGCGCACCGCGCAGATCGCGCGGCTCGACCAGGTTCGGGGCAGGCGCAACCTCAAGCGCTGCCGACAGGCGCTTGCCGCGCTGACCGAGGCGGCGCGGAGCCGCAACGGCAATCTATTGGCATTGGCGATCGAGGCAACGCGGGCGCGCGCCACCGTTGGCGAGATCTCCGATGCGCTCGAAGCGGTCTTCACCCGCCACCGGGCGCAGATCCGCGCGGTGTCAGGGGTTTATGGCGGCCTGTATCAGGGCGATGAAGGCTTTCGCCAGGTTCAGCGCGAGCTCGAAGCGTTCGCCCGCGACGAGGGCCGCCGCCCGCGCATGCTGGTGGTCAAGCTTGGCCAGGATGGCCACGACCGCGGCGCCAAGGTCATCGCCACCGCCTTTGCCGATATCGGTTTCGATGTCGATATCGGCCCGCTGTTCCAGACCCCGGAGGAGGCCGCGCGCCAGGCCGTCGAAAACGACGTCCACATCGTCGGCGTGTCAAGCCAGGCCGCCGGTCACAAGACCTTGGTCCCGGCCCTGATCGAAGCGCTGAAGCGCCAAGGTGCGGGCGACATCCTGGTCGTCTGCGGCGGGGTCATTCCGCCCAAGGACTATGATTTCTTAAAGAAGGCCGGAGTCAACGCGATCTACGGCCCCGGCACCAACATCCCCCAAGCCGCCGCTGAAATCCTGACGTTGATCCGCGGGCGCCGCCTGGCGGCATGAGCCGGATATCGTGTCTGACCTATCTGCTCCGCTATAAGCTCCGGCCGTCAATTTTTGACGGCTAACTCTTTTTCTATGCACCTCTGTAATCAGCCTGTTCTATGCACCTCTGTAATCAGCCTGCGCCGCCGGCAATCAGCGTCCGGAACGATCAATGAGCCGCACAGTTTTGGAATCAACCGGCAATTTAATTTTTTTTTCGAGTGTGAACTAGATCACACATCTTGGTTAACCGGGCGGGCTAGCCTCGCGGGTGTGAGCGGATGGACAGTCCATCCGGGAAATGTCGGATCAAGCCAGCAAATCGGCCGCTAGAGCTTTTCCGGATAATCACGCCATGAGGAGGGATTGATGTCCGCATACACCTACCCCGGTGTCTACATACAGGAGCTACCGAGTGGCGTTCACACCATCACCGGGGTGGCAACTTCGATCGCCGCATTCGTCGGATGGGCGAATATGGGGCCAGTCGACGAGGCCACGCTGGTCCTAAGCTGGCAGGATTTTGCAAGCCAGTTCGGCGGTCTCGACTTCGCGCAGCTATCTTGGCTACGCGGTCAACCAATTCTTCGCGAATGGCGGCCAGCAAGCCTACATCGTCAGACTGACCGACGCAGCAGCAGCGCCGGCGACCCTTAATATTACCGACCTGGTGTTTGATTCGAGCGCCGCACCAGCGCCAAGCACCGTCAGCATAACCTCCGGCGCGGTCAGTGCGTGGGCACCGTTAACATCCTATGCGATCGGCGCTCTCGTAACCGATTCGAATAATGCGGTTCAGCGTTGCACGAGCGCGGGATATTCAGGCACGTCGCATCCGACCTGGGCGAGCACGGCGGGCGCCATCACCACCGATAACAATGGAATTGCTGCCTGGGCTGCATCCCACGCCTATGGCGTGGGCGATCTGATAACCGACACGAACGGGCATGTGCAGCGCTGCACTACGCCGGGAACCTCCGGCGCAACGGAGCCGAGCCCCTGGCCAACCACATTGGGAACGATAACAGATGACACCGGCGGGTCGACAGTCGTCTGGACGCTCGTGGCGCTCGGATTCGTAACCTGGGAACTGGTGGCGTCAGGCGTTGGTAGCCTTACCCTGAGCGCGGTCAATCCTGGAATTTGGGGCGAAAATTATTCGGTGCAGATCCAGCCGCGGACCGACGATTACACCCGTTTTACCCTGTCGGTCATCTACAACAACCCGACGACTAACGCGCAGAGCACCGTCGAGTTGTTTGCAAATCTCTCCCTGAGCCCAACCGACCCGCAATCGCGCTACGTAGTAAATATTATCAACGAATCATCGAACTTCCTCAACGCTTCGATGGGGACACCGGCGCTGGTGATAAGTCAGGTGCCGAGCCTTCCAACTGCGCCATTGCCTTCAACGCCAGCCGTGGCTGCCTTGTCGTCGGGAGTTGACGGCGCGGGCCTGCAACCCACTACAACAGCGGGAACCCCGGGAGCCTTCGAAGCGGCACTGCTGCCGAGCAGTGGGACTGGGGGCGTCAACCTTCTGAGCACGGTCTCGATCTTCAATGTCCTGTGCGTCCCCGGCGAGATCGATCCGCAGACGATCCAAGACCTTCAGGCCTTCTGTGTGGGCGAGCGCGCCTTCCTTATCGTTGACAGCGATCCGGCGGCGACATTCTCGTCGCTGCAGAACGGCCCCAACAGTCTGATAACAGGCGTCAACTCGATCAACTCGGCGCTCTATTTTCCCTGGGTCAATTCGTTCGACCCGCAACTAAACGCGACGCGGGCCTTCCCACCCAGCGGATTTGTGGCGGGTCTCTACGCTGCGACGGACTCCTCACGCCATGTCTGGAAGGCGCCGGCCGGGATAGACGCCAGTTTGACCGGAGAATCCGGGCTGGCAATAACCCTGACCGACCCCCAGAACGGCGTGTTGAACGTGCAGGCGATTAATTGCCTTCGGAATTTCCGGGTTTATGGCGATGTGATTTGGGGCTCCCGCACGTTGCGCGGCAACGACGAGGTCGGCTCCGAATGGAAGTACGTGCCGATCCGGCGTTTCGCGTTGTATCTCGAGTCGAGCTTGTACGACGGAACCCAATGGGTGGTCTTCGAGCCCAACGACGATACACTGTGGGGTCAGGTCCGGCTCAACGTGGGCGCCTTTATGCAGGGACTGTTCCTGCAGGGCGCATTCGCCGGGACGACACCGCAACAGGCGTACTTTGTCAAATGCGATGGCGAGAACAATCCCCCTGCGAGCGTGGCCCAGGGAATAATAAATATCCTGGTCGGCTATGCGCCGTTGTATCCAGCTGAATTCGTAGTGATCCAGATACAGCAGCAACAGCTGACTCAGACCTCTTGAGAAGGGAGATAACAGATGGCGATCTTTGCCGCCAATCCCGCGCGTCTTGATCCCTACTTGAACTTCAAATATCGCTTGAAGTGGGACGGTCAATATATCGCCGGTATCAGCAAATGCAGCAGCTTAAAGCGCACGACTGAGGTCGTGGAACATCGCGAAGGAGGCGATCCCTCAACTTCACACAAGTCTCCTGCGCGGGTGAAGTACGAGGCTATTACACTGGAGCGCGGACTTACTCAGGACTTGGCCTTTCATGATTGGGCCGGCCTGGTCTGGAATTTCGGCGCTGCTCTGGGCTCGCAAGTATCGCTCGCGAATTTCCGCAAGAATATTTATTTGGAGTTCTATAACGAGGCCGGCCAGCTGGTCATCGCCTACAAGATCTATCGCTGCTGGGTCTCCGAGTACCAGGCATTGCCCGATCTCGATGCCAATGCAAACGCGATCGCCATCGAGCACATCAAGCTGGAGAACGAAGGATGGGAGCGCGATACCGGCGTTACCGAACCGGTTGAGCCAACTCTGAGTTCAGTAGCCACCTGACATGCGCGCGGTGACCGAAACCGATCTTTTGGCGTTGTGGGAAAGCGGCAAGGCCCTTCATCCCCTCGACTGGGGCTTATTGGCAGTCAACACCATGTTTCCCGGGACGCAACCAGACAGCGTGGCAGACTGGCCGATTGGTCGGCTCAATCGCGCGCTGGTCGAGATGCAACTGGCTTACTTTGGGCCGGCGCTGCGCGGGTGGACCTCCTGTCGTCGATGCGCCGACAAACTCGAGTTCGCATTGGACGGACTGGCACTGGCCGAGAGTCCGCTGCCGAAGCAAGGCGAGCCGATCGTCGTTAGCGGCCGGACTTTCCGGCTGCCCACCAGCCGCGATCTTGCGCGCGTCGCGGTAGAGGATGATCCCGGCAAGACCGCGGTCGCGCTGGTCGAAATGTGCCGAATGAAAGGAGAAGCAGAGCCGGTCGAGCCAAGCCTTACTACAGAGAACGATTGGACCGAAGAAGATCTGGACGCAATCGGAGACAAGATGGCGCGGGCCGATCCTCTGGCCGAGATCATGCTTCACTTCGATTGCCCGGAGTGTGGCGAGTCGTTTGACGACAGCCTCGATCTTCCGACGTTTTTGCGGGCCGAGATTGAGGGACGGGCGAAGCGCTTGCTGCGCGAAGTCCACACGCTGGCCGCGGCCTATGGCTGGGGCGAGGCGGAGATCCTCTCCCTCAATCCGGCTCGGCGGCAGTTCTATCTCGAAATGGTGCTCGCATGACAGGATATCTGCAGCGCTTAGTCGCCGGTGTCGCTCGACCGAGCCCACGCCTTCACCCTCTCGTGGGATCGATTTTCTCTGGAGCACGTCAGGAAGTGGCTGCGTCTGCCTTGATGCAGAACAACGCGTTAGCTTCCACCGAAGTTCAAACTCTGGTCTCGACCCTAGGGACGGTCTCCGCGTCGCCGGACGATCTGATGCGCCGCCGCGATCTGGCTGTAGACGATCGGGTCGAGCGGCACGCTGGGAGTACATTGCCCACAAATAATCGGCGGACCCAGCAGCGCGGTAGCGAGCGTGAGCTATTCCATCCGCTACTGCCGAGCAAAACACCCGAAGTGGACGTCTCGGCGATGCTCCCAGGTCCGGGAGACGTGGTGAGCGCACAGTCAGCTTTACAGCACGATCGACGCGACTCGAGCATCGTCGGCGCTGCGTGGATGGCGCATGCAGCGGTCGAAGACGGGCGAACCGCAGACCCGCGAAATGCGACCGCAGCACCGCCGGTCAGCGGGTTACTTGAGCACGCGGGGACGTTGGCCGCGGTCACCGGTGACGCCAGCAAACCGGCCAGAGCCGAGTTCTCAGCGCCGGCGCGCCGGTCGGGGCGAGGCGACGACATCCAAATCCATATCGGTCGTATCGAAGTGACCGCGGTAGCGCAGCCAGCGCCACGTCCGGCGGCCGCGCCGGCGCGCAAGACGATGAGTCTCGACGAGTATCTCGGCCGACGCAGTCGAGGGGTCCGATGAGCAACGGGCTGGCCATTTCCGGGGTTACGGCCGTGCTGCAGTACTACCTGCACGAACTATACGCCGAGCCGGGCTCTCCGTTTACGAGCACTGTGAACGTGTCCTGCCTGGCACCGGACCTGGTGCAGCACGGCTTTCAACACAACGGCCCCGAGCCGGAGAACCAAGTAAATCTATTCATGCATCAGGTGATGCACAATGCGGCCTGGCGCAATGTCGATCTGCAGTCGCTGGCCGCCGACGGCAAGACGCGCCTGACGAGCCCGCCATTGGCGCTGAGCCTCCATTATCTGCTGACGGTCTATGCCACCGATTACTGGCAGGCGGAAGCGCTGTTGGGATACGCGCTGATGATGCTGCACGAGAACCCGATCTTGACGCGCAACGACATCAGCAATGCGTTGCAGGCGCTGAGCACGGCGCCCGAGCCGTATCCGGGCAACCCGCTGACGCCCTTTCTCGGATCGTCCGGGCTCGCCGACCAGGTCGAGATGATCAAGATAACGCCCGAGACTCTGGGCCGCGAAGAGATGGCGTGGTTATGGACCGCGCTCAAAGCCGACTATCGGCCGACCTATCCATTTCAGGTGTCGGTCGTGCTGTTGCAGCCGCAGCGGCAGACGACGCTCGCGCTGCCGGTGCTACGACGCAGGGTTCGAGCCGAGCCGATACAACCCGCGCAGATCCTGCAGGTGCAACCGCCCGGGGGACAGATCGCTGCCGCGCCGACCGATACGGTGACGGTGACTGGCGAGTTCTTGAGCGGCGTGACCCGAGTGTCGCTCAGTAATCCGCATTACCAGCTTCAATTCACGGTCCCGGTATCGTCGGCCACCGGCGCCTCCTTCTCATTCGTCCCGGATCCAACCTCAGCCCATCCGGCCGGCATTTATAACCTGGCAGGACAATTCACCGGCTCGTCGGGAACGATCGTTCAAACCACGAATGTGCTGCCGCTAGCCGTGGCTCCTGTGCTGCCAGCCCAGACGACCCATGCCGCCGGCGGTTTGGTCAACGTGCAGTTCAGTCCGGACGTATTGGAAGGCCAGAGCGTTTCATTGGCGCTGAGTAGCCTCACGACGCCATACTTCAACAGCTCCGCCCCGGCACAGCCTTTCACCGGCAGCACCAACAACCTCGACTTTCAGTTCCCGCCGAGTCTTCCGACTGGGAGCTTGCTCGGGCGTCTGGAAGTGGACGGGGTGACGAGCCAAGTGCAGGTGAATTTGGCGGTGCATCCGCCGGTCTTCACCGGCCCGATGGTGACGCTAACATGAACGCGCTGCTATCCACCTCGTGGGCGGACGGAAACCGGGCGCGTCTGGTCCGCGAGTTTGCCGCCCTGCGCGGGCGGCTCGGCGAAGAGATGCCCCCGAACTGCGTCGGGCCTGTTCCCGAGCCGATGGCGCCACCCGCAGCCATCGACGCACTGTCGCAAACCTTTGATCTGAGCAGGTTTGAGCGCGATTTGTTGCTGTTGTGCGCGGGCGTCGAGATGGACTCGGCGCTGGCTGCGCGATGTGGAGCAGCCAGTGGACACTCACAGCGGGGAGACGTTACGTTCTCGGTGGCCATGGCTGCACTCGCAGATCCGCATTGGAGCGCGCTTGCTCCTTCATCACCGTTGCGCCGGTTTCGCCTGATCGAGCTGGAGCCGGGTCATGGCGTGACCGCGGCGCCGCTCCGCATCGACGAGCGCATCCTGCACTACCTCGCCGGCGTAAACCAACTCGATCAGCGGTTGGAGAGCGTACTGTACCGCAAATCCCAGTCCGACTGGCTGGCCGAGGAACATTGGCGTCTAGGGACGGAAACGATCCTGCCCGCCTTCGACCACCTGCCAGCGTCGACTGTGCTGCATTTCTGCGGTGACGATGTGGCCGGCCAGGAGGGCATCGCAGCCTTGGTCGCTAATAGAGCAGGTGGTCAGCTGTTCGTGTTGCGCCTGGAGGATACTCCGTCCGCGGGCGCCGAGCTGGAGCAGTTCTTGCAGCTATGGACGCGAGAGGCTCGGCTCCTCCCCGGGTCGCTGCTGCTGCAGTGGGAGGGTGACGCGCCGAGCGCACCCGCTCGCATATTGGCCGAGAGATTGCCGGGAACAGTGATGATCGCCAGCCGCGACCCGCTGCGTCTGCATCGCGCCGTGCAGCGGTACGAGGTGAACAAACCCGATCCCTTCGGCCAGAAGCAGCTGTGGAAAGAGGCGCTGGGCCCCGCCGCCGCCGAGATGGACGACGCCCTCGACGAAGTCGCGGAGCAGTTCCGGCTGAGCGCCGAGACGATCGTCTCGATCAGCGCGGCAACAGTCTCCGAAGAGGCGACGCCCAATGGCCCAGCCGTGGCCACCAGGCTTTGGAACGCTTGCAGATCGTTCTCGCGTCCCCGCCTCGACGGTCTTGCCGAGAGAATTATTCCGTCGTCGGGATGGGACGATCTGGTGCTGCCGGAGATGCAGAAGCAGACGCTCCGGCAGTTGGCTGCGCAATCGCGCCACCGGATGAAGGTTTACGAAAACTGGGGGTTTGCGGCAAAGGGGCGCCGCGGTCTCGGCCTCAGCGCGCTGTTCTCCGGTCCGAGCGGAACGGGAAAGACGCTGGCCGCGGAGGTGCTCGCCGGCGAACTCGACGTCGATCTCTATCGCATCGATCTGTCTTCGGTGGTCAGCAAGTACATCGGCGAGACCGAGAAGAACCTAAAGCAGGTTTTTGACGCCGCGGAAACCGGCGGCATCCTGCTGCTCTTCGATGAAGCGGATGCACTCTTCGGCAAACGCGGCGAGGTCAAGGACAGCCACGACCGCTACGCCAACATCGAGGTGAGCTACCTGCTGCAGCGGATGGAGAGTTTCCAGGGGCTCGCGATCCTGACCACCAATCTGAAGTCGTCGCTCGACAAAGCGTTTCAGCGGCGGCTGCGCTTCACGATCGATTTCCCGTTTCCCGATGCAGCGCAGCGAGAGGTGATCTGGTCGCGGGTGTTTCCAGCGCAGACGCCGACCAAGGATCTGCAGCCCGATCGCCTGGCAAAGCTGAATATGACTGGCGGCAATATCCGCAACATCGCGTTGAACGCGGCGTTTCTGGCGGCCTCGGCCGGCGCCTCGATCGAGATGGCGCATGTCCTCCAGGCCACACGAATGGAGGCCGTCAAGATTGAACGGCCGCTCTCAGACACCGAGGTTAGGGGGTGGGTATGAGCCGCATCGAGGTGAAAATCGACCGTGTGGTTCTGCGTGGCTTCGATCCCGCCGACCGGCACTCGCTGGTGAACGGTCTTAAGAGCGAGTTGTCGCGCATCCTGGCTGACCCGGCCAAGGGAATCAAATCGGCCCGCTCCCAGCGAACTTCGGTTCTGCGGGTCGGGAGGATGTCGATGGATCCGGGACTCACTGGAGCGCACAAACTCGGCGGCGGCATCGCTGGCGCGATCGCCAAGGGGATCAAGCCATGAGTCACACCACGCGCGCCCATTCGCCCGACAGCGGTAGGCCGCGGATCGACGAATAAGGTCTGCCGGCCTAAGAACAAGACGAACAGGAGCAATCCTTCGATGAGCGGATCCCCGATTTCCCCGCGACTGGTCAAAGGCGGCATCGTGACGCTGGACCCCGAAACGAGCGTGATCCAGAGCGTGATAGCACTGCAATACAACCCGGACTCGCTGTCCCGTACGCTTCAAATTCAGTCGACGCCGGGCGGGCAGGATGGCGTTCGCGTCGATGCTCTGCGGCTGCGCGGGCCGGCGGTTGAAACCATCAAGGTTGAGGCCGAACTCGACGCGACCGACCAGCTCGAATTCCCCACGCAATTCCCGCTGGCCGTACAGTACGGCCTCCACCCCCAGCTGGCGCAATTGGAGATGCTGATCAATCCGACCGTCGAGACATTGATCGCGGACGACAACATGGCCAATGCCGGGACCCTCGAGATCATCCCGCTCGAGCAGCCCCTGACGCTGTTCGTCTGGAGCAAGAGCCGCGTCGTTCCTGTACGCGTTACTGAGTTTTCGATTACTGAAGAAGCCTTTGACGTCCAGCTCAATCCGATACGCGCCAAGGTAAGCCTCGGTCTGCGTGTGCTGAGCGTAGACGACCTCGGTTTTGATACCCCCGGCGGCCGACTTTTCATGTCGTACCTGACCAACAAGGAGTCGCTCGCCTCCCGGGCCAGCTCTGCCGCTCTAACAGTTCTTGGATTGGGAAGTTTGCCATGAACTACCCGTTGATGGCCATGGTGCAGCTCGGCGTCGTGCCGCCGGTCGCCTTTCCGACCGACAGCCGTTACTACGGCTTTGGCGTGCAATACTACAGTGCGCCAAATGGCCAGGTCATCGCATACCTCGCACGACGCATCGTGCCTCAGCCCGGGGCACCCAATTTCGCGACAATCAACCAGTACACGGTACACCAGGGCGACCGGCTCGACCTGATTGCCGCCAAGTACCTCGGCGATCCGCTGATGGCATGGCTGATTTGCGACGCCAACGGCGCAATACGGCCGCATGACCTCGTCGTCACGCCCGGTCGCGTATTGGCGATCACGACGCCGCAAGGCGTGCCGGGAGGCAGCGGTGCTTAAGAGCGTTCAGCTCACCCTGATGATGGGGCCGATCATTCCGGTAACCGTGCCGAGGGTGGTGCTCGACTCGCTTGCGTCCGTCGAGGTTCAGGTCGAGGACGTCGGCCAGAGCGGTTTCCAGCTTGTCTTCAGCATCGATAAGCAGTCGCCGCTGCAGATCCTATTTCTGCTGAGCGGCGGTCTGCCCCTGCTGTTCATGCGCTGCATCCTGGTGGCCACGGTCAACGGTGTGGCTAACGTGCTGATCGACGGCGTGATTACCAACAACCAAATCTCGCCGGGTGACAAGGGATCGAACTCGACCCTGACGATCTCCGGAAAAGATTTGACCGCGTTGATGGACAAATCGGACTGGAGCGGATTTCCGTTTCCCGCTTGTCCGCGCGAGGCGCGCGTGGCGCTCCTACTCTCAAAATACGCGCTTTACGGCGTCCTGCCGCTGATCATTCCCAGCGTATTGATCGATGTCTCCCTGCCAATCCAGGCGATCGCCGGCCAGCAGGGCACCGACCTGCAATACATCCGATCGTTGGCGGAAGAGGTCGGTTACGTCTTCTACATTGAGCCAGGCCCAGTGCCCGGCACGAACACCGCCTATTGGGGTCCGCAGATCAAAGTGGGGCCGGTACAGCCCGCTCTCAGCTCTGACATGGACGCCTACACCAATGTCGAAAGCCTGCATTTCACCTTCGACCAGGAGAAGAACAGGATCCCGATCCTTTACGTATACAACCAGGAAACGGGTGTCACCATCGCGATCCCAATCCCGCCCATCACGCCGCTAAACCCTCCGCTCGGCCTAATCCCTCCGATCCCCGTAAACCTGCTTCCGCCAGATCTCAAGGCCTTCCGTGACGACGCGTCGAAGCTGCCGATTCCGCAGGCCATCATGTTGGGCCTCGCCGCCGCCGCGCAAAACGCCGAAGTCGTCACCTGCGAAGGCAGTCTCGACGTCACGCGTTACGGCGGCGTGCTCAGCGCGCGAAAGCTTGTCGGGGTTCGCGGCGCCGGCCCGGCCTTTGACGGTCTCTATTACGTCAAGCATGTAACCCACAAGATCAAGCGCGGCGAATACAAGCAAGACTTCACGCTTACTCGCAACGGTCTAGTTTCCACAGTCCCGACGGTGAACCGATGAGCGACGGTCGTTCAGGCATGGCCGCATCCCCCTCGCGATACTACGGCAAGTATCGCGGCACGGTGCTGGTCAACATCGATCCGCTGCAGATCGGGCGCATCATGGCGCAAGTTCCTGATGTCTTTGGCGAGACCCCGACAAGCTGGGCCATGCCGTGCGTTCCAGCGGCGGGTATTCAGGCTGGATGCTTTGTCGTTCCACCGATCGGATCCCAGGTCTGGATCGAGTTCGAGCAGGGCGATCCGGATTATCCGATCTGGACCGGAGGTTTCTGGGGCCTGGTTGCCGACGTTCCGGCATTTGCCACGGCGCCGCCGGCGATTCCGCCGGGACAGAACATCGTGCTGCAAACCACTGGCCAAAACTCGCTGATCCTCAGCGATGGGCCGCCGACCCCCACAACTGGCGGAATTGTTCTCAAGGGGGCGAGTGGCGCAATGATCGTGGTCAATGAGACAGGGATTTACATCAGCAACGGACAAGGAGCGACCATCACCCTGATCGGTCCGATCGTTGCCCTGAACGAGACTGCACTTACGGTAACCGGACCGTAGCGTTGCGAGCGAAATCCAGCTGCCGAGGTATCCGAATGCCGGGACCAATTCTACACATGGGAGCTGTCGTCACCTGCGCGCACGGGGGTCAGGCGATACCTACCGTTCCCAGTCCGACGGTCTTTGTTTCCGGGATGCCGATCGCGACCATCGCAGCACCCTATGCGGTGGCCGGGTGCGCATTCGTTCCGCCCGCGGGCAACGGTCCATGTGTTACCGGGCAGTGGGTCGTGGGATCGACGCAGGTCCTGTCCAACGGTCAGCCGGTCGCGATCATGACCGGGGTGTCGCTGTGCGTCCCGACTGGAACGCCACTGCTTCCGGTCTCGGCGCAGACCTTGGTACTTGCCACCTGATGAACCGATTTTAGCAATGAACGTCAACTTTCCATACCAGTTCGACGGCCGTGGCCGCACCATGGATCCATTGGACGACTATCTGCGCCAGTTGGTCGAGCAGGTGCTGTTCACCTCGCCAGGAGAGCGCGTGAACATGCCCGACTTCGGCAGCGGTCTGTTGCAGCTCCCATTCGCGCCCACCAGCATGGAGATCGCAGCCGCGACGCAGTTCACCGTACAGGGCGCGCTGCAGAAATGGCTGAGCGGCCTGATCAAAGTACTGTCGGTCGTCGCTGAGTCTCAGGAGTCGGTCCTCACCGTAACCGTCACTTATTCACCGCTCAACACCGAGGTCACGCAGGTGCAGACCTTCGTCTATGGAGGGCCTTCGTGATCTACGCCTGCTGCAATGAGAACCGCAGGGCCGCGGTCGTCGGCAACCCGACGCTCAATGGGATCGACTATCTCGAGGTGCTGGATAACGAGGCTCCGGCAGGAAGTCCGCGGCAACAGACGCTTCTGGTGCATTGCCTCAAACCGGCGCCCACGAACCTGACGCCGGCCAATGTGCTGATCGAAGGTGGCGAGAGCATCACCGGCATTACCGCATTGTGGATCGCGCCGGCTTCCCCGCCGCCGCCACAAGCGACGCCGACGGAAGACGCCTATTTCGCGCAGCTAGCGAACCCTGCGACAATATTGGTGGTCCGCACCAGCGCCGCCGGCGACTTCTCGCCCTATACATTTCGCCTGGTGAATAACGCTGCGCAGGCGTCGCAAGACACTTTCGATGTGACTGAGGCGGTCGCCGGTTTTGATCCCCAACTCGCCGAGGTCAGCTTTTCCTTCAAGGTCGAGTGTCCCCCGTATTTCGACTGCAAACCTGCCGATGCCGCCTGCCCACCGGATCTTCCGACACCGCCGGCGATCAATTATCTGGCCAAGGATTATGGGTCTTTTCGCACCATCCTGCTCGACCGCCTCAATCAACTTCTGCCGTCATGGCAGGGCTCGAGCGAAGCGGATATCGGGGTCATTCTCGCTGAGCTGATCGCCTATTATGGCGACCAGCTGAGCTATCAGCAGGATGCGGTCGCCACAGAGGCGTATCTGCTGACGGCGCGCAGCCGCATCTCGCTGCGCCGTCATGCCCTGCTTGTCGACTATCGCGTGCATGACGGGTGCAATGCCCGCGCCTGGGTCCATCTGACCGCGTCGGTTCCGGTCTTCCTCGACCACACTACAACCAGCTTCTACACCTTCGCGCCGGGCATGCCATCCTCGCTGCCCGGCAACGAGCGGGCGGCGATCGCTGCCGGCGTCATCGTGTTCAAACCGATGCAGGATGCGACGCTCTACCCCGAACACAACCAGATACAGTTCTACACTTGGGGCGATACCAACTGCTGTCTGCCACAGGGGGCCACCGAAGCCACCTTGCTCGGGTCTTATCCGAATCTCCAAGTCGGCGTTGTCCTGATCTTTCAGGAAGTAATGGGTCCGCAAACCGGCGTTGCCGCCGACGCCGATTTACGCCACCGCTACACCGTACGGCTCACCTCGGTCGCCACGCAGAACGGCCGGGGCCAGCCACTGGTCGATCCGCTTTTCGAGCAGGGCGCCAGCGGGCCGGTGCCGATCACCTCCGCCTCGCAGCAGCCTATACCGGTGACGGAGATCAGGTGGTCCGCTGACGATGCTCTGCCGTTTCCCGTCTGCATCTCATCGACGTTTCTCAACTCGAACTACGACAAACACCTGCTAACGGGAGTCAGCGTCGTTCTCGGCAATGTGGTCCTCGCCGACCAGGAACTCTGCTGCCTGCCGTCCAATTGCATACCGTCCCCGAGCCCAGTCTCTTCCGCCCGCCGAACCTCGCCGCCGACCACTGCAGCCCGACGGCGCCGGTTCCATTCCCGGTGCGCTATCGGCCACAGCTTCCCGACAACCCGATCACCCAGGCCGTCCCTCTGCGGCTGGCCGGCAGCCCGGTAACTCCGAATGCCGTTCCGTTGCTCTCCGTCGGCTCCGTCAGCCTTACCGATGCGAACGGGATCACCTGCCTGATGGTGCAGGCCGACAGCCCGTTGTTGTGGCCGCAATATTTCGGCGTCCTGGCCGCGCCCAACGCCACCAACCCAGCCAATTTCGATCTGACCGTCGTGTTCGATCCGCAGCCGGGAGGTCCCGCCGGAATGACCGGTCCGGTACACCTGGAACAGTTCACCAATCTGACACTCGACTCCCGGCGCGGCAAACTATGCGGTCACCCAGCTCAACTCATTGTCACGGTTCATTGGCGTTCCTTCCAGCTACACGCCGCCGGCCGCAAACCCCACCGCATTTCCCGGCGCGCCGACCATGCTGCCGAATGCCGGAACAGTCGAACTGGAGGACGCCAGCAACACCGCCTACCTCACCCTCCAGCCGTCGAACCCGCCGTCATGGCCGCCACTCTTCGGCGTGCTGGCCCAGGGTGAACTCCAGACCCCAACCCTGTTCAATCTGCTGCTGCTATACCAGCCGCCCTCAGGCGCCGTCAGCGTGCAGCTTCCGATCGTGGTCGAGCAATTTAACGGCGTCTCGCTCGCCACCGTCGCGACTGCGTTCGCGGCCGGCTCGGATCTGATCAGCGTCCGCAGCTTCGAGCAGGAACCCAATCCGGGCCTCTCCGCCTACGATCTGATGCATTACGACGCCAATCAGGCCGTGCCTTCGGTGACCCTCACCGGCACCTTGAACGGGGTCGACACCACTTGGACTCCCGCCCCCGATCTCCTCGCCGCCCGTGCCACAGACACTAACTTTGTCCTCGAGATCGAGTCCGACGGCACCGCGCATCTACGCTTCGGCGATGACACCAACGGCATGCGTCCGCCGAGTGGGACCTCATTCACCGCTTCCTATCGCATCGGCAATGGGACAGCCGGGAACGTCGGCGCCGAAAGCCTAGTGTTCCTCGCCGGAGACCCCCGGATCCAATCCTGCACTAATCCGCTCCCGGCCTCCGGCGGGCTCGATCCCGAAACCTCCGACCAGATCCGTCGCCGCGCGCCGCAAGCCTTCCTGACCCAAGAGCGCGCGGTCACCATGTCGGATTATGCCACTGTCACCGAGGCCAACTCGCAAGTCGAAGACTCCGCGGCGATGCTGCGCTGGACCGGAAGCTGGTACACCGTCTTCATCACCGCCGAACCCCAGTGCGGCGGCAATCTGAGCAGGTCGCTTCGGCGGACCCTCACCCAGTACGTGAACCGTTACCGGCTAGCGGGACAGGACATCAAACTCGAAGGTCCGAATTACGTCTCGCTCGAGATCAATCTTACGATTTGCATCGATCCCGAGTACTTCCAGAGCGACGTCGAACAATCGCTCTTGCAGGTGTTGGGCAGCGGAACCCTGCCCGACGGCCAACCCGCATTGTTCGCCCCCGGCTTCTTCAAGCTGGGACAGACGGTCTATCTCAGCCCTATCTACGCCGCAGCGCGCACAGTCGCCGGCGTGCAGACCGTCACCGCGACCGTCTTTCAGCCGCAAGGAGTCGACACCGAAATCTATCTTCGGAAGGGAGAAATTCCGCTTGGGCCGTTTCAGGTGGCCCGCATGGACAACGATCGCAGTTTTCCCAATCACGGCAAGTTAACGCTCGATCTGGAGGGCGGACAGTGAGGGAGCGATGAGCTGTACTGGACTACCGAACTGCGCCTGCGGCTGCTGCTCCGGCATCAGTGTGCAGACGCCGCAGGGCGAGACTAATCGCCCGGGGCTCTCCTCGATCGCCTATCGAACCGGCAGTTGGGCGACGTTCAAGGAATCGATGCTCGCGCGTCTCTCCAGCTCCGAGTACCCAGCGCTGGCCGCGCTGAAGACTCGCGACGACGACGATTTCAGCATCGCCTTTCTCGATGCCACAGCGGTCGTGCTCGACATCCTCACCTTTTATCAAGAGCGGCTCGCCAATGAGAGCTATCTGCGCACCGCCACCCAGCTCTATTCGCTGACGCAACTCAGCCAACTGATCGGCTATCAGCCATCGCCCGGCGTCTCCGCCTCGACCTACCTTGCCTTCACCATCACCGCCGCCACCGGTCTTCCCACCGATCCGACGACGACCGCCGTCACCATCCCGGCAGGCACGCAGGTGCAGAGTGTCCCCGCACAGGGACAAACGCCGCAGTCGTTCCAGACCTCCGCCAACACCCTCGCCAAAGCCGACTGGAACGCGCTGCCGGTGCAGACCGGCTGTCCATGGGAGCCGCACAGCCGGGATACCAGCGTCTACCTTGCAGGCACCTCGACGCAGTTACAGCCCGGTGACGCATTTCTGATCGTGGGCGACGATCGCTCGCAGCATCCCCAACGATGGGACGTGCGGCTAGTCAGTTCGGTGCAACCCGACAGCGTCAACAAGCGCACGCTGGTCACCTGGTCGGAGGGCCTTGGCGGGCGCGGCAGCGGGCCGGCGCAGCAGAACCCGAAGTTTTATGCCCTGCGCCAGCGCGCCTCTTTGTTTGGCTACAACGCCATGAATCCGATGCTGTTGGCCGCTAGGACACTCCGCACCCTTCAGCATGCCGGTCTTGTGACCACCGCTTCCTCACCGGATTGGGACTTCGACAAAGCCGGCCTCGGCAAAGAGAGCCTCGTCGACCTGGACGCGGTGTACTCAAAGCTCGTCACCGGCGGTTGGCTGGTCCTGATCCATCCAGACGCCGACACTTCGCGGTCTCCTGCGGGGTTCGTCAGTCTATACCGCTTGAACTCCGTTACTTCGATCACGCGATCCGATTATGGGATCAGCGCAAAGATCAGCCGCGTTATGACCGATACGCGCACAAATCTGCGCGAATACTACGACGAGACGCGTTCCACGTCCGTCCTTACCCAGAGCGAGATGCTTCCGGTCGCCGAGCAGCCGCTGGACCATCCGCTCTACGGTACCTTCCTCGAACTTGAAGTCCTGCGTCCCGATCTCACTGGCGTCACCGCGGTGGCCATTACCGGGCGGAGCCAGAAGATCTCCGTCAACCTCTCCAACCCCGACAGCACCCCGCTCTCCTTTGTGCCCGACGATGATCCTACTTCGACAGTCACACTCAAACAGGGAGAGACGCTGACCCTGCTGCAGCCGCCCGATCTCTTCAACCCGGATGGGTCGGTCCCGCATTGGAGCACGTCCACGACAACAGTGAGGCTCGCTGTCGCGGACGCCAACGGCCGGACTGGAACGCTCAGCGCGACACTTTCTGACTTCACACTCACGCTCTCCACCACCAAAGATCCGGTCGTCCAAGAGGCCGCGCTAGTTTCTTCGGTCTCATTGGTTACCAAGCCGCTTCCGCATACGCGCATCTTGCTGCAGAACCCTCTGCTCCACTGCTACGACCGAACCCTCACGACGGTTAACGCCAATGTCGGCGCCGCTACGGCCGGCGCCCCGGTAACCGAACTCCTCGGCAGCGGCGTTGCGGCAACGCCCAATCAGCGATTCACGCTGAAGCAAATGCCCCTAACCTACATCCAGGCGCCCACCCCAACTGGCAGTCTTAGCACCTTGCAGGTGAGGGCCAACGGTGTCGCTTGGACTGCGGTGCCGACCCTCTACAGTCAGTCGCCCACGGCGCAGGTCTTCACCACGCTGAACCTCCCCGGTGGGGGCGCTCAGGTCCAGTTCGGCGACGGCGTCGAAGGATCGACCCCTCCCACCGGCCAAAGCAACATTCAGGCTAGCTACCGTGTCGGCATCGGGGCGGCCGGCAACGTCGCGGCCGGCGCCGTCACGACCTTGATCGATCGCCCGCTCGGGGTCAGCGGCGTCACCAATCCGGCGCCCGCCACCGGCGGTCAGGACGCGCAATCGATCGACGACATACGCGCCAATGCTCCGCTTTCGGTCCTGACCCTCGGCCGCGCCGTCTCGATCACCGACTACCAGAACTTCGCCGCGTCCTTCGCCGGCATCGCTAAGGCGTATGCTATCTGGATCCCGAACGGCGCCGACCGCGGCGTTTTTCTTACCGTTGCCGGGTCAGGCGGAGCCGCGCTGCCGCTCGGCAACCTCACCCTCGCCAACCTGGTCGCGGCGCTGAAAAGCTACGGTAACCCTAATGTCGTGATCTACGCGCAGAGTTTCCTCGAAACGACGTTCGGCCTCTCCGCCCACCTCTGCTACGACCCGTCCTACAGTGCGCCTGCCGTTCAGACCGCCGTCCTTCAGCTATTGCGGCAGACCTACAGCTTCGCTTCGCGCAGTTTCGGCGAGGGCGTATCGGGCGACGAAGTGGCGGCGCTGATCCAAGGCGTTCCCGGAATCATCGCGGTCAACATCAGGTCCCTCAAAATCATCGCCACCAGTTCTGCTGGAGACATCGGCAGCGGGGGCTATTCCATCTCCGCCTACAACAAATGGATCGGCCAGTCCTTAACCACGCCGCTGCCGCGTCCCTCCGCCGGCGCGCCCGGCAGCATCTGCGCCTACATCCCTCGGGCCACGACGGGAACATCTCTGCCGCTGCCGGCCGAGATCCTCGTCCTCGACCCCAATCCCGCTAACGTCACCCTGGGAGTCATGACGTGAGCCCGGACCTCTTCGAGCTTCTGCCCTCGGTCTACCGCATTCGCGATGCGCAGCTGGCGCAATCGCAGACCCTGCTCACCGCGGCCGAGCTTGCTGACCTGAACGCGCTTCAGGCGCAGACGACTCCGCTTACTTCCGATCAGCAGGCTCAGCTCGATCAGCTGACAGCCAAGGCCGTGCGCGGCCCACTGCAGTCACTGCTGATGCTCGTCGGGGAACAGATCGCCGCCGTCGCCTATGACCTCGACCAGCTCTACAACGATCAGTTCATCGAGACCTGCGCGTCATGGGTGATTCCCTATATCGGCGATCTGATCGGCTACCAGTCGATAAAGGGCATCACCGCAGCCGTCGACAATCCCCGCGCCGAGGTGGCCGAAACCATCTCACTGCGCCGGCGCAAGGGCACCGTGCTGGTCATGGAACAGCTGGCCCGAGACGTCACCGGATGGAGCGCGCATGCCGTCGAATTCTTCCGCGTTCTCGGCGACACGCAGTACATGAACCATATTCGCCTCGGCAATCACTACGCCCCGGACCTGCGGCGCTGGCAGCCCGGTCTTTACATCGACACCGGCTTCGACCGCACCGCCCACAAGGTCGACGTGCGCCGCATCGCCTCCGGACGCGGACGCTACAACATTCAGAACATCGGGATTTTTCTTTGGTCGCTCAGCGCAAACAGCGTTACCGGCGCCTCGCCCACGGCGGCTGCAACCAACACCGCGACCGGCCAGCTCTGCTACCGCTTCAGCTCGCTGGGCATGGACATCCCGCTGTTCCATCGCGCCGTTTCGCAGGGTGAGCAGATCGCCGCCGCGGCGCAACCGGTCAATGTCATCGATCGCCTGCGCCGCCGCGTCCTGTGCGACGATCTACAGCGAGGCGTCGGCGCGGCCTATTACGGGATCGGCAAAAGCCTTGTCCTCTACATCGGCGGTCAGCCGGTCAACCCCTATCAGCTTCAGGTGGCAAACCTTTCCGGAGACGACGGCAGCTGGGCCAACCTGCCCTCGTCCGGCAGCCCCTACGCCGTCGTTGTTGATCCCGAGCTCGGTCGCATCGCGCTTCCACCGCCTGCCGCCGGATCAGCACCGCCTACGCCGACATTCTCCTATTTCTACGGCTTCAATGCCGACATCGGCGGCGGCGAATACGCGCGCAGCAACGGCTTCATCGTCACCGATGCCGCTTGGATTATCCCCTTCCCCGATCCCCGCTTCGCCACCTTGCAGGACGCGCTGAATTACGCGGTGAGCCAATTTGCGCTCAATGGCCAAGTTGCGGTCGAAGTCGCGGGCAGCCACACGTTGTCGATAACAGGGCCGCTCAGCGTCGATCTTCCCGCGGGAGCCACGCTGGAGCTGCGCGCGGCCGACCCGGCACGGCCGACCTTGCTGCTCGACGGCGAACTCGCGGTCACCGGCGACGCCTCCAGCACGTTCGTCCTCAACGGCTTCGTGCTCGCTGCCGGCGCCGCCATGACGCCGGCCACCCCACCGGCCACGCCGGCCGCACTCGTGCATCTCCCGGCGCTTCGACCCGGCGGCACCACGAACCTTCTTGGCCAGCTCAGCCTTGCCCACTGCACGCTGGTACCGGGCTGGTCGGTTGGCCCGAACGGCGATCCGCTCCACCTGGCCGCTCCCGCCCTGATCGTCGAGGCCGCCGGGGTCGGGATCACCGGCAGCCGATCCATCCTAGGCGCGATCCACGCAGCCTCGTTCGCGACGGTCAGCCTCACCGACAGCATCGTCGACGCCACCGACCTCACCCAGGTCGCTTACGCCGCCCTCGATGGCTCGAGCGGCGGCGGCGCTCTGACCCTCGAAGGATGCACCGTCGTCGGCAAGGTCCACGCGGGCCTGCTCACAATGGTTTCCGATTGCATCTTCTGGTCGGCGCTTGCCCCAGGCGATACCGCGCCCTGGACCTCGAGCCTCGTCGCCGATCGCAAGCAGGAAGGCTGCGTCCGTTTCAGCTTTCTGCCCTTTGGCGCGGTCACCCCCCGCCGTTTCGCGTGCGTCGAACAAGCGCTCGCCTCGCCGCAGCCGCTGTTCTTTTCGCTGCGCTATGGGCATCCCGCATACATGAAGCTCCTCGCTTCTACCGACGACACGATCCGTCGCGGCGCAGACGACGGCGGCGAGATGGGTTGTTTTCACTTTCTGTTGGCGCCGCAGCGAGAAAGCGACCTCAAGATTAGGCTCCAGGAGTATTTGCCGGTGGGCCTGGAGTTTGGCTTGATCTACCAAAATTAACGAGAACCATAGGAGACTACCGTGGCCTTCGATAATAGCCGGTTCACCTTTGACCCCTGGAAGAACTATTCCGGGGTGGTGATGGAGCAGGGCCGAGTGCAGTTGGACTCGGACTGGAACGAGTGGCACGCAGAGATCGCACGCCGCATCCAGGCCGGCACCCTCGATATCATGGGGCACGCCGCCTACCCTGCCACGACCCCGGCCGCCTTTCAGATCACGGCCTCGTCCGGCCCCAACAATGTCCTCATCGGCTGCGGCCGAATGTATGTCGACGGCCTGCTCGCGGAAAATCACGGCCTCCCCGCAAATGCGCGATGGGATCCCGCGCTTGCCGAGCTTTCCGGATCACCGCAACCGCCGCCGCAATCACCTCCGCCGCCGAGCAGTTCGAACACGATCGATTTCGCTCACCAGCCGTACCTTCCCGGCGCGAGCGTGCCGACCGATACCGCATCGTATCTGTTCTACCTCGACGTCTGGACGCGGCCCGTCACTTTTCTCGAAGACGCAAACCTGATCGACAAGGCCGTCGGTGTCGACACCACCGGTCGACTCCAGACCGTGTGGCAGGTCAGATACTGCCTGCCGGCAACTACACCTGCGCCACGCCCGACTCCCAGATTGCGTACCCGGCCGCGTCCGCCGGCCTGCTGAGCACCAATGTCGTCCCCAATCCGTCGGCCGGCCCTTGCTGCTTGACCACGGGCACCGGCTACACCGGCGTCGAAAACCAGTTCTATCGCGTGGAGCTTCACCGCGGTGGGCCGGGCAGCGACACCCCGAGCGCCGGTACCGCCGCCTTTAAGTGGTCGCGTGACAACGCCTCGGTCGCCACCGGCGTCACGGCGATTACCAGCGGCGCCGACACCGCGGGCAACCCCGCCAGCGTGCTGACGGTCATGAGCCTCGGTCGCGATCAGGTGCTTGGCTTCTCGCCCGGCGACTGGATAGAGATCCTAGACGACTGGACCGAGCTTTGGGGTATCGCCGGGATTCTCTGCCAGATCGACAGCATCAGCGTCTCGGCCAAGACCATCACGCTTACCTCAACGGTCCCGACGGGCCCCACCACGGCTGGCGCGACGCCGCCAAGTTTTACGGTCGACCCCAGCACCGGCCTCACCGACCCGCATCGCCACACCCGCATTATCCGCTGGGACCAGTCCGGCACGGTCTACAAGCTGAACGGCACGCAGCTGCAGCCCTGGTGCGATCTCAGGACAACCGGCGGCGCGATCCCCGTCCCCGCTTCCGATACCACGCTGGTTCTTGAGGACGGCATCACGGTCGTCTTCAACACGAGTTCCTCCGGTGGCTCCTTCAATGTTGGCGATTTCTGGAGCTTTGCCGCGCGCACCGCCGACGGCATGGTCGAGGAACTCGTCAAAGCGCCACCCCGCGGCATTCACCACCATTATACGAAGCTTTCGGTCGTCGCCTTCAGTTCTCCTGCCAGCTATCCGGACTGCCGCACGCCGTGGACCTGCTTGGACCAGGGCGACTGCGGCTGCTGCATCTGTACGGTCGGCGACGGGGTCGAGAGCTTCGGGAAGTTCACCTCGATCAACCAGGCGATCAATTCGCTGCCTAAAAGCGGCGGCGAGGTCTGCATCCTTCCCGGCCGCTACTACGAGTACGTCGTCATCAATGGCCTCAGCGACGTCGTGGTCCGCGGCTGCGGCTCGCAAACGCGCGTGGCCTCACCGTCCATGCGACCGGGCACCACCCCGGAAGTTGTTAAAAGCGCTTCCACCACCAACAGCGGCCTTGCCGCCATCATTACTGTCGTCAAATCGAACCATATCGAGCTGCGCTCCTTCGCCGTGGAAGCCGCCACCGAGGCCGGCGTTCTGCTGGATCAGGTTTCAGTCGGAGATGGTCTGGCGAGCGACACCGACATCGCCATCGAAGACCTGGTCATTACCGGCTCGACGCTTCCTGCCATTGTCGCGGTCGAGGTGACGCTGTTGAAGATAGCCAACAATCGCATTGCGATGGAGGATGTCAGCAGTCAGTGGGCTTCGGTTTACGCCAGCGGAACCGACCTCCACATCGACCACAATTGGGTTGGCCTCCAGGATGCGTCCAACGCAACCACCTGGGCTTCTGCAACCGTGGTCGCCGATCTCGCCTCGAGCTTGCCGGCGGCGACGGGCGGGTTTGGCGGCACCGGCGCCCCCCCCGGGGCGAATGGCGGCATCCACATAGCCGGCGGCTCGCAAGATGTCTTCGTCTGCGACAACGAGATCGACGGCGGATTGCGCAACGGCATCACCCTCGGCAGCTTTATTCTCCTTAATAGCGACGGAAACGACACCGGCGCTTTGACCGGGGTTCTCGCGACGAACCCCTCTTCCGACAACATCACCTTGCGGCTTCCGCCCCGCGGCGTCAGCGGAGCAACTACAGGTACACCCGCCGCCGGGAGCGGGCTGCAAAACATTCAGATTTTGCGCAATCGCATCCGCAACATGGGTCTGTGCGGCATTGGACCAGTAGGTTTCTTCGATCTCGTCCAGACCCTCGAGGTTATCAGCATCGAAAACCTCACCATCATCGGCAATACTATCTCCGGCTCACTGCAGGATGTTGTCACGCCCTCGTCACTGTTTGGCTATGGCGCTATCTGCATTCCCGACGTTCAGAATCTGATAGCCCGCGACAACACCGTTACCGACTTTGGAAACATCCCCGGAGCCCCGGTATGCGGCATCTTTGTGCTCAACGGCGAACTGGTTGATGTCAGTGGTAATCAGATCCTCGAGACCCGCGATTGGTCCGCCGTCTCCGGGAACACACCTTCTACCAGCGGGATACATGCCGGCATCATGCTCATGTTCGTCACACCGCCCGGGCTCAATCAGGCGGCTGTCGGATCTGCCTGGACGTCCTCCGCGGGTGCGGGTAATCTGCTGGCGCCCCTCTACCAGCCCGGGCTGCCGGCCCTACGCGTCGAAAACAATGTCGTCCGCGTCGGCCTCGGGCTTGCGCTCGAAGCCATTGGCTTTGGCCCGTTCTCCATTACCGGCAACCACCTCAGCACCGGAGGGGCGGTCTCCGTGGTCCAGGAGGTGTTTCTCGCGCAGCAGGAGCAGGTGCAGCAGGAGCGGGCCCAGCAACTGCAGGCGCCGGGGGAGTTGGAGCAAGAGCAGCCACAGCCGGAGCAGCAGCAACAGCAGCAACAGCCGCCGTCATTGGGTTCGGCCCCGCTCACCGTAGCCATTTTGAATCTCGGACTTGCCATCGAGGTCTATGCGGGGATCAGCTTCGGAAAGCTCTATGCGTACGGCACACAGTCTGCCTTTGCGGCCACCAACAACCCTCTGTCGAATTCATCTAGCGGCGCCGTGCTCTTCGCTAACAACATCTGCCAGTTGGAAGCCCGCGCGAGCGGGGTAACCGGCTTCGCTTCGGTGGAAATCTTCAGCCTCGACCACGTGATATTCGCCAACAATCATTGTTGGTTGGATGGTCCGGAAAGTTCGCAAACCGCGTGGATGGATGCGCTAATCCTCGCTGCGTCGCTGCACGTCTGTAGCAACCGGTTTCAGGAGTCCATGGGTTCGGTGTTTATTTCCACCTTCACCTTTGCGTTGCTGAACATGACGGCCTTGAACATATCAACCTATCCCCTGTACCCATTTGGCCCAACCGGCCTCATAACCACCGGCAACAACCTTTCCGCTCTGCCCTGACCTCGCAATCAGGAAGGGACATGAGAAAGCCCCGACGAAAGGATACTCGTTTCATGAGCGCTCCAACTCAGCCCGGCTCATCCATGACGTCCCCGACCATCGCGGAGATCAACAACAGTGTCGCCAGCGAGCTAAGCACTGCTGACAGTACAGCCACCCAAGCCGTTCAGGTACTCAGCAATATTAATAATGCTCGCCTAGCGCAACAGACGCGTAACGCCGCCAGCATTACGGCGCGGTTCGGCGCCGGCTCCCCACAGGCCGTCGCTGCCGAGGCCATGGTGACCGCGTCCAAGGCGACCGTCGCGCGGGTCGCGATCATCAACCAGCAGGTCAGCACGGGAACGCCGCAGGTCCCGGCGACGGGATGGGCGCTCTACGGCCATGTCTACAACGCCCAACTGCGGCCGGTCTCCGCCTACACCGTCTTCCTGGTCGACGCGAAGAATGCCTACCAAAGCGCCTATGGCTTCACTTACACCGACAGCACCGGCTACTTCCTGATCAGCTTTGCCGGCGAGCCTGCATCCTCTCAAAGTCCAACCCGAGAGAGTTCTCAACCGGCTCCCACGGCACCCCAAACACTGCCTCAACTTTTTATCGAGATCGTCAACTCAAACGCCCTGCCGGTGTACCTGAGCAAGACAGCCTTTCAACCCACCGTCGGCGCCGCAACCTATCAGAACGTCACCCTGCCTGCCGGAGAGGCGCCAATCGGCGACCCGCCTCCAGAAATTCGCAGGATTGCGCTTCCCCCTCCTCGAAGGAACCCGTGACGACGTACTGCCTGAAATCATAATACCGGGGAAGACCCTAATCTATAAGCAGGACGGCGGGATTGTTCTCTTCGGACTAATCACATCTGTTGATGGTACACCATGTTTGCCCCAAGGGTTGCAACTACGCAGACGAGAGGAGATGCCAGTTCGACCGGCAGAGTTGGACAACGGACCTCGCGCCAGGCCAGGAACGAGCGCGACGGTGACCAAGAGCGAGAAATCGTCCGTGAAAGCCTGACCGACCTAGCAGCACCGCGCCACCTCGCATGGGATTTCGGCAAGATCCCGCTCTTCCCGCCGGACCGTGAGGCTAAATCCCTGCCGCAGTTCGTGCAATCGGAGGCGCAACCTCTTGGCCGGCGACTCGACACAACCGCGCCCTTACAGCAGGAAGAAACATTCGCCCACTATTTTAGCAAAGTGCGCTCGCACTCGAACCGTGCGGTTATGCCTTCAGGACTCGTGGTTGATGCATTCGCCCGCCGGTCTAGTTCCCAGGCATCCGACCAGAGCAGTTACTCGCCCTGGACCATCACCGAGCCACGAGGGTTGTCACACGAATTAGCCCCATTGCCAATTCAGCCAAAGCTGGAGTCTATCGTGCCGGTGCAGCGCAGTTGCTTCATGTGCGGGGAGAAGGCGCTGCAGCGGAAGTCTGTAGATGATTCGGACTATCCGCAGGACAAATGCGCCAAATGCGAAGCGCAGAGCATGGTAGAGATACAGGCAAAGCTGGCAATCGGCGCGGTAGACGACCAATATGAGCAAGAAGCTGACCGGGTCGCCGAATTGGTATCGCGACCGGAGCAGGCAGAAGCCTCGTCCCCTATGGCGCCAGCAGCGCCGCTGCAGATCTCGCCTTTCGTTCAGCGCGTCCCAGTCGACGAGGACGCGGGCGGATCCGAGCAGGGATCCGAAACCGCGCTGGAGGCACGCCTGCTCGCGCAAGCGGGCGCTGGCCGGCCACTCTTGCCAGCGGTGCGGCGACGAATGGAGGATCGCTTCGGCATCGGGCTCGAAAGTGTGCGCGTCCACACCGGCGGTGCCGCGCACCGTCTCGCGGATGACATCGAGGCGCTCGCCTTTACCCACGGACGAAATATCTATTTCGCCTCAGGCACCTTTGCACCCGGGACTCCGGCGGGGGACCGCCTTCTGTCACACGAACTAACCCATGTGGTCCAGCAAAGCGCCGGCGCGGTCGCGGTTCAGCAGCAACCGAAGGCGACGAATCCGAGCGCCGATGAGCGGGCCGCCGCCATCAAGGAAGCGGAAGCCGCCATCGAGGAAATTGAAGAGGCCCCCACCACCGAGGAACTGGGAGCACAATCCGATGCCGAAGACGCTTTGAAGCTCAAGTGGAGTCGGCACAAGGACAAGAAGTATGCTTGGGCAGTAGGCTTGAAAGACAGAAATAGGCTTCAAAAAACGCTCGATCTTTCTCCGAAATTCCAGCAGAAACTCACCATCAAAGTAGGTTTTTTCAGCGGCGAGGCGAAGGGGTCTTATATACAAACGATCAGCCCGGCCTTATCGACCTTCCCCAGCGAACAGGTCATAGCAATTCTTTCCGGACGCGCATTCAAGGGCGTCGACGCCGGGATCGGGGCGCAGAACACTTCCTGCGACATCTCCAAGCAGCAGTTCCTGCTGCAATACGACGGCGAGCCCGAGAAATCTAGGTGTATGGATCTCAAAACGGACGCCGAGTTCAAACGCGATTATTTCGAAAACAATATTACGTCCGCCGTGGGTTATTCTGTCAAAGGTACGACTTGGGAGAATGTCGAGTATAACAACTTCAAGGCTATGTTGGTAAAGTACAAAAAAAATAATTCGGAGTACTTTATCCTGGATGATTTAGGGAATTTTCATACCGGTCCTACGACGGCCATCACGCTTGACCATACCTACCTAAAACGGAGAAATGGTTTGATCTATCCCATCTACCGCAATGAAGTTTACTTCAACGAGGTGCTTACTCCGAACCTCCTTTCGCTGAAGAACGGCCTCAAGTATCAGGTCAAGGAGCTCAAGGATCTGTACACGCTTCTGCAAACCGCCGGGGCTTTTGCGTTAAATTTGGGGAATTACGCAGTTACGGCAGGGGCATTTGAAACGTCGATCAACGCTTTTCGCAGGGGCCCCGTAAAACTTGCCGGCCGCCCGTTGCCCGGCATCCGAACCGCTGGGCAGACGTCGAGGCAAACAACCGATCTCGGCGGCATTCCTGAGCCCATCTCGGATGATGCGCCCACGGCGCGTATGAACGTCGCGGAACAGCAGGCCAGCGGCGGTGAGATCGTTGGAGACTACCGGGTCGTCGGCACAAAGACTTTGAACGGCAAGACGTTCGAGCGCCATATCACCGGGCTCTATGGCACAAGTGGCAAGCAGACGGCCATCGGGCCGATTTTTGACCTCGCGGAGGAATTCATCGGGGAAGCTCGAACCGCTGGAGCGACAGAACTCAAAATTACGGGCGACTTCGTCGTGAACAAGAACGTGCTTCGCATACAACGTTTTGCGCAGCATTTCGGTGGGACTGCCCGTCAGATCGGCGATAGTGTGGTCGAGATCACCATCCCGATACGGTGAGGCGGCCATCCATGCTCGCGATCGCGCCCAGATAGACCATCCCCAACGACCTTCCTTCGCGTCTTACTCGAGGCGATGCTGCGAGCCCCTTGATTTGCCGCCAGATACCTGTCACGTCCGATCGCCGCAAGGGGCGGGAGCAACGTTCCGCGCGATGACGGTTGTCCCCGAGCCGCCGCTCAGGCATCGGGTGTGCGTCGGTCTGACTGACCAAACGACTACTGACCTCTCTAGATCGGGGTTCCACCGTTCAATCGAGCGACCGGAAATCGGCGTAACCTCGTCATTGGCGGACGCTGTGTGGCGAAGGTCCCTTCACAATCGGATTTGGCGACCTTCGATATCGTGCGTTGGGTACCTGCGATTTATAGAGTTCACACCTGCGCGCTAGCAAACCGTCCGACCTGCGGGCCTCGCCCGACAATGGCCGACATTTCCGCCTTACAGGAAATCATCAGAACGATGCAGCGGTCGACGAACGGATTGATATTTCCCTGCAAGCAGGGGCAATCCTTCCAAGCGCACCGTATGCGCCGGGACACCGCCGACGATCGGTAGCGCTTTATTTCGTGATGCTCTCGCCGGCCGTGGGCCCGTCGCTCCGGGGCAATGCGTCGAGGTACTGGGGCAGAGGTTGCGTCGCCCGCAGGAAGCGCGCGAGCTGGCCGGCGGCGCGATCGTCAGGATCGTCCATGCTCGCCGCGACCGCGACGAACGCGGCCACCGGCGCGCGTCGCAACAACACAGCACGCGCCTGCAACAGCTTGGCTTCGAGCAGCCCACGGACGATCTTTCCGTCGACCACATAGAACGACCACACCAGGCGACGGTGCGGCCCGCTGACGATCTGGGTGCTCGTAACGCCAACCTTCTCATCAGCCAGCGACAGCTCCGCATTCCCATGTTGGGCCACGCGCCATTGCCGGTCATCGGCAACACGATTTTCGCTGTTGGTCAGCGCACTGCCGACAACGCGCAGGCGATAGAGCGCGATAAAGCGGTCGACGACGCCGGAGCCGGGCTCGGCGAAACTCTGCAGAAACTCGCGGTCGGCGCCGAGCACCACCGGCCGCCACTCGATGCCGGCAACCGGATGCCACGGCGGATCGACCCGCGGACTGTCGGCGAGCGGCAGCGCCGAAGCCGGGAAGTTGCTGTCCAGCCTGGCCGCGTAGGCCGGTCCGACCAGGGCGAGCACAACGGCAGCACCGACGGCGACGGCGAACCGCCAGGCCGACGGACTCGCCGTCGGAAGCGGTAGGAAAGATGGACGGCGGTTCCCCTTGTCGACAAACGCCATCCCGATCGCGATCAGCAGCAGGATCACCAGCGAGAAGAACAGCCAGCCATAGATGATATGGTCGGCTTCGACCGCCGTGGCGCTGCCTTCGAGATGAGCTAATACGATGATCCCCAAGGCCCGCATGCCATTGGCGCCGATCGGCACCGTTAGCGACAGCGCGATGAATAACGCCCGGCGCAGAAAGCTGCGGTACATGACGATGGCAAAAAAACAGCCGAACACAGCCGAGGCGACTAGAAACCGCAAACCGGCGCAAGCTTCGGCGATCTCGAAATTGCCCTCGGGTATCTCGATCATATAGCCGTCGGAAAAAACCGGGATATGAAGGGTATGCAGCCCGGCGACGACGATCTTGGCGGTGATCGTCTGCAATGTCGGGACGAGAAAGGCACCGCTTGGCACCAGAAAGAACAAAAATAGCAGCGGAGCCAGCAGGCGCCTGAAGACCCGCGGACCGAGCGCCACCAGCAAAACGACTTCGAACATCGCCACGAGCATCAGCTGCCGACCCTCGTTGATGTCGAGGATCGCGGCGACAAGCCAGATCGCCGACAGCACCGGCATCAGCAACAAGGGCCAGAACGCCGGAGCGGGCGACATAGCGGCAATCACCGCCCGCCGTTCCCACAGCAGATACCCCACGAGCGGCAGGATCAGAAAGCCGTGATTGTAAGCAGTCGAAGAGATCCAAACCCGTACCGCCAACGCCACTTCATGGCGAAAAACCAAGCCAAAGACGACGGCCGACAGGGAGATCATCAAGAACGCCGCGCCCCAGCCGTAAGCCGCCGATGCCCGGCCACTCACACGGCCGGTCGAAACAGCGGGGAGGGCAATGGGGAGCGCCGCCGCCGGCTTTGCTGGATTATCCAACGATCCCGGCTTACGGAGGATATCCATGGTCAGCCGATCCCCTTGACGATCAATGGCCCGAGCCGATTGGCAAGCGGCAACGGCAATCTTTTCCAGGCAGCGATGAAAAACGCGAATTTAGGGTTCAGCGGGTTCAGATCGGGCATATCCCGCTTTGTCGTCAAGCGGAATTGGTAGATCAGCGGCGTTGGCTCGAAGCCCCAATTGCGCTTGAACGCGTATGCTCCGGTGCCGATCTTACTGCGCCCAAAATCGAACTTGCGATAGCCGCGTTCGCAAGCTCTCCTCATCACCTCCCAATACATGAAGTCATTTGCCGCAAGTCCTCGCGCCATCCCTGTCCCGCCCCCATAAAACGGCAACACTTCGTCCCGAAAATAGAAATTGAGCACCGCTGCCACCGCCTGTCCATTGCAGGTCACGGTGACGATGTCCGAACAGGCGGGGAATTCTTCCCTGAGAATACGAAAATATGACTTGGCAAATACAGGCGTCCCGAGATTGTGGACGGATTCGGCGTAGATGCGATGGAGCCGATCGACGTCGTCGTCGATTTCGGATTGCAACCCGTTTTGAATGCCCTTGCGGATCATCGCCCGCTGCTTGCGCGGTACCGCCTTCAGATTGGCTTCGACCGACGCATCGATCGCCTTGCGGAAGATAGCATAGAGCCCCGACTTGGTCGGCCAGTCGGCGCGGCTCTTCGATGCGCCCCGCATCTCCAGCACCGGCACCCCGAGCCTGTCCATCAGCCGCACGGCTTCGCCTTCGAGCGCGCGCATGCTCGCCTCGTCAGCAGCAACCGGACCGCCCTGTACGCCAAAAGCATTCGCAATCAAGGAAGATCCGAACAGAGCCGATTTAACATGGGTGAGCGGTAGCACCCCGGTCAAATTGCCGCCGCGCTCGGCGAGCAGATAATGAGTGCGATGGCCAAAGGAGCGTTCGATCACCCGCCGCCAGGGCGACAAGTGAAAGAACGTCCCGGCCGCGCGGCCTCGGACGAAATCGTCCCACCGTCCAGAATCATCCGGCTGGAACGGTCTTACCGCGATCTGCGATGATCCGTCCATGCCGTGATCAATGGAAACCGCTCCGCCGGCTCGGTCAGAAATAATCGGTCCATGCGCGTCCAGGCGAATTCGCGCAACAGACGACGCAGGCGCGGCTCGGTGCGGCTAAGGTTCAAGTAATGGCGAAACCGCGAGCGCAGCGGCGCCTGCCGCTGCCGCGGTTGCTCGGGATCGATCTCCCAAGGATGGAGATAAAATACCGGCGATGGGCTCTCAGCGCGGCACGCCCGGGCCAATAACCATCGGGTCAACGCATACGGAAACAGTCGGAAGTAACCTCCGCCCGAGGCGGGAATGCTCTTTCCCAACATGCGAACGGTAGTCAGCGGGATTTCTATCATCCCCGGACAGGGAGCAAACGGGAATTGTGGCGCGTCGGGACTGCCGTAGATATCGTGCCTGACCGGATAGACGCTCGAACTGTAGCAATAGCCCTCCTCGACGAGGATCTCATGAGCCCAGGCGGTGCCGGCGCCGATCGAGAAGGTCGGAGCGCGATAGCCGCTTACCTTGACCCCGCCCGAATCTTCGAGAATTCTTTTGCTTTCGCGCACATCGGCGCGAAAGGCGGCCGGAGACTGGTGATCGACGCGGACGTGATCGGTCCCGTGACTGGCCAGCTCATGACCTTCGGCAGTGATGCGCCGGGCCAGAGACGGATGCCGCCGCGCTATACAGCCCAAGGTGAAAAAGGTCGCCTGAACGCCCGCCTCGGCCAGGATCTCAAGCAGCCGTTGGGTATTGTGCTCGACCCGTTGCGCCAAGCCGTCCCAATCCTTGCGATCGATCGTCGCGGAGAAAGCCTCGACCTGAAAATAATCCTCGACGTCGATCGTCATCGCGCCCCACACGGGCCGGCTCTGGCGTGCAGCCGAGTCGGCGACCGAAGCCGGCATCGTCTCCGAGCTCTTAGCCTCAGCTACGATCTGGCGCTGCAGCGACTTGGCCGCCGGGCTCATGGCCGTTCACCCTGAAAATAATGAGCGGCGATTTCGATCGCGCGCCGGATCAGGCGATCGTGCTGATCGACGTTCTTTTCGAGCGCGGCGAGGCGTTCGATGACGGCCGGAAAAGCAGCGCCTAGCGTGCCCGTCGCGGCATCGACAGCCGGGAGCACCGGCGGCGAGGCGACCACCGCGATTTCCTCACGCAGATCGTTGGCAACCTTGTCGACTGCGCTCGCCGTCAAAGTGTGCAGCTGCTCTAGAAATCCGTACAGCAGAAGCCGCGAGCACAAGGTGTTGATCCGCCGAGGTACGCCTTCGGTGTGCTGATAGATCACCGGAAAGGAGGCTTCGGTGAAATGCGGGTCGCCTTTCCACTCGGCGCGGCGTAGGCGGTGCTCAATATAGGCCCTGGTCTCGGCCTCATCCAGCGGGCCGAGATGGTAGGCGGCGGTCACCCGCTGGCGCAGTTGTTCGAGCCCCGGGCTGCCCAAGATCGTCCGGAACTGCGGCTGGCCGAGCAGAAAGCTTTGTAATGCCATAGTCCTGTCGATGACGATGTTCGAGAGCATGCGAAGCTCTTCGAGCGCCTCGAACGACAAATTTTGCGCCTCGTCGACGATCAACAGCACGCGTTTGCCGTCGCGGTGCTGGGAGAGAACGAAATCGCTGATGCGCTGCAGCAGGGATCCCTTGGCCAGCCCCTCCTTGGCAACGCCGAAGCCGGCAGCCACCATATGCAGGAGATCGTCGCCGCCGAGCTGGCTGGTCACGATCTTTGCGGTAATAAAGCTGCTCTCGTTGATCGTCGACAGCAGATTGTCGACCAGGATGGTCTTTCCCGCCCCGACTTCACCGGTAATTATGATGAAGCCCTCGGCATGGTGCAGACCGTAGACCAGATAGGCCATCGCCTGCCGATGAACGGTGCTCTCGAAGAAGAAGCGGGCATCCGGCGTCAGCTGAAACGGCCGGGTGGCGAGCCCATAGAATTCAGAATACATGGGCTTAGAACGCCTTCCTCAGCAAGAACTGCAACGAGTTCGCGACAACGTCGCCGCTCCGCCCGACCGCCGCCACGGCGCCATTCGGCTGATATGCAAGAGTGTAGAAAACCGATCCGGTCAAATTTCTCGCGAAGAGATAGTTGACGCCGATATTAGCGCTCAAGGTGTTGATAGTGCCGATAGGGGTCACAGTGTTCACAGCAACGGCGTTGGCCGTATTGGCGTAGCCGACTGAGGCGCTACCATTGAGGTCCGGCCTGATGTCGCGATACCAGGTCGCATAGCCCCCGACGCTCTTGGTTGGCGCGGTTATCGGCGGCGTCAGCGACTGCTGATTGGTGTAATACCCGAAAAGCGAATAGCGGTTCGGACCGATTGAGTCAGTAATTTGGCCGTTAAAGAGGTGCTGCTTGTAGACTCCATTGGTCAATCCCAACCCCGGGCTGTAAAAGGCCGTCGGCAAGCCCGAATACTGATCGACGATCGAGCCATAGGGGTTCAGGGTTGCGCTCGCCAGCGAGCCCTGCAGGTACTGGCCCGGAGAGCTGATCCCTTGCACCAGATTGGCAACTACGGTGATGGTCGGCGTCACCTGATAATTGGCGGACCCGGTAAAGCCGTACACACCCTGCTGCCGTCCGTATTCCAAGCTGACATAGCCGTAATTAGGGCCGAGCCCGAGCTGCCCGCCGGCGAGCCACGTCACGCCAGCGAATGACGCTAACGGGGCAAGCGGATATTGGAGGTTCTGGTAACCGATCCGTGCCAGCGCCGAGATATCCGGGGTAATCCGATATTGAAGATCGTCGTACGAGCTGAACTGCGTGTTGCGGTTCGTCGAGCTCGAATTGAAGTCTGACGCAGCGACGGTCAATCGTGACAGCGCACGTTCGAAATTTCGACCGGTTGCGGCTATGAAGGAACCCTCGTTCAAGATCCCATTGGCTAGGTTGTTCGTCTCCGGTGTCGCAGTTGCCGCAGTGTTGCCGCCGAAATTGGTCGCGCCGAAGCGATAGCGCAGTTCGGTGTCGACCATACCGTCGAACGATTCCCTCAGATAAGGCGAAATCGAACTGGCAAAGACTTGTGTCTGCTGGGTCCGCGGCAGCAAGCTCGGGCTGACAAAGCCGAGCCCAGGCAAAGTCGAGCCTTGGGTTATGACGCTATTTGCATCGACGAACAAATGGTCGGGCACGATGATTCCCGTGCCGCTTCCGAAAAGATTGCCGACGACCTGATCCAACCCGGCCGACGGGACGTACAGGTTACCGTACGCCTGAGCGCTCAGCACACCGCGCAGCCGCGGCGTGTCGGCCGAAATCGAGACAGCAGGGATCAGGCTCGTCTCCGCTGCCGCGATCCGATCAGAATGCGTGAAGTTAACGTTGTCGGTGAACCGTTCGCCGACCGACAAATAGGGTTGGATGAGAACCGCCGGTGCGTTGGGATCATATTGCTGCAGCGTGGTGATCCCGGCACCAGGTTCGGGCAGCGCGAGCGAGGACGCGGGTTGCGTCGGCGTTGCTGGCGTGATGCCGTTGGGCAGCGCGTCGGGTGGCGCCAGCGGATTGGGCAGACCAAACGGGCCGGACGACACCGGCGGCAGTACATCGGGCCCGGTCCCGGCAGGAACGCCACCGCCAGGAGATGAGCCGGTCACCGGCTGCGCGTCGGCCGGCATTGCCGGCGTCAGGCCGGCAATGACGAGGAACGAGAGCGTCAGCCGGAAATGCGGTTTACCGAATACCGTGCCCGCGGGGCCTCTAGGCCGGTGCCGGTTTTTCCGAGCGCAGCTCATCGCCCTCGCCACTGGGATAGTGATAACCGTAGCCGTAGGAGCCGAAATGTGCGCTCGCCAACTCGCTCTTGTTCAACAGCAAGCTGATCCGAGGGCAGGAGCTGAGCATGCTGAGACCGGCTTCGATCTCGTCCTGCTGGGTGCGATGCGCTTCGACGACGAACACGATTTGCCCGACCAAAGGGGCCAACGCCGTGGCGTCGCTGCTCGCCATGCAAGGCGGGGTGTCGAGGATGACGAAGCGGTCGGGAAAACGCCGCGTCAGTTCGCTCATCAGAGAAACCATCTGATTGCTCGAAAACAACTCCGGCACATGTGGGCCACCTTGCCCCGGCGGCAAAACCAGGAGGTTGGCGATATTGGTGCGGACAAGAACATCGGATACGTCGAGACCTTCCGCGAGGACGTCGACGATCCCTTTTTTCCCTTGGAGACCAAGGATAGTCCCCAAGGTCGAGTGCTGAGTGTCGACATCGACGAGCAGCGCCTTTACATCCCTTTCGGTGGCGAAGGCCAGCGCCAGATTGAGCGCGGTAAAGGTCTTTCCCTCACCGGGCCGCGCGCTGGTGATCATGATGAGCCGGCTGGGCCGCTGATCGCCGGCCGCAGCGGCGGACCATGCGGCCATCAGGTTGCGCTTGACGAGGCGAAATTCTTCGACGGTGCGCGAGCGCTCGGACGACGGAAGCGTAATTCCGAAACTGGCAAGTCGTCCACGATCGAAGATCACCTCGGGTCCGGCAATGTCTACGACTTTACTGGGCGCCGACGGCGACGGCGGCTGCAGCGTCCGCGGGTGAGGCGGCGTCGGCAGGCTGGGCTCAGCCGCTTCCCGCTGGCGCAGCAGCGCGGCCGCCCGTTCGATTAAGCCGATCGACTTTGCCATTACGTAACGCTCACCGAATGGAGGCGCAAGCTCAGCGCCAGCAACGTGCCATAAACCGCGATCAACACGAACGCACTGGCGCAGACCCCGACCAGCTGGATCGCTTCACGCCGTTTGGCCGCGCTGAGCGAGAGCCGGGTCACGCTTCCCAAGATCGGAATGCCAAGGCTGCGCAACTGGGTAATCGTCGCGAAAGAACGATCGAGCTGCGCCATCGCCATCGGCGCGGCGAGGCCGGCGCCAAGCCCGAACAGCAGCACTACCGACAGCAACATCGGCCGATCGGGCGCCACAGGAAACAGCGGCTGCTGCGGCGGGTCCACGATGCGGAACTGGATGTTCTCGGTCTTGGTATTGGCGTTGTCGGCGATCTGCGCCGCCTGACGACGCGACACCAGTTCCTGATAATTTCTCTTCAGCACGCTATAGTCACGGTCAAGGTCTTGCGCTTGACTCAACACGCCCGGTACCGACTGCGCAATCCGTGCGATGCGGCTCTCGTCGTCTTCAGCCGCGGCTAGACGACGCTGCGCGGAGGCGACATTGCCCTCGGCGTCGACGAGCTTGACCTTGAGCTGATCGTAGACGGCGTTGGCAATCTGGCCCTTGCCGGAGCCGTCGCCGGCGGCGCCCGACCCGGAGTGCTTTACATCCGCCTCGGTCTCGGCGATCGCTTCTCGGGTGGCGATCACGTCCGGATGTTGGTCGGTATATTTCAACCGCAGCGAGTTCGAGCTGGGTGCGTAGCTGTTGAAGCCGCTCTGCGTTCGGGCTCAGGCGCCCGCCGGTGACGACCACCTGCGGCGCGCGGTCGACGGTCAGCATCGAAGGTATCGAAGCGAGCTGCTTGCTTAGGGAGTCACGTTTGGTGGTCGCATCCGCGAGATCGTCTTTGGCCTTAACTACCGCGGCGCGGGACTGATCGAGCCGGCTGCCGGTGTTGCCCACGTCTGTCGGAGCATCAGGGTCGCGATCCGTCACGATGTCGGGATATTGCCGCGCCAGGTCCGCCCGGCGCTTCTCAGCGCCGCGCAACTGATCACGATACGACGCAATCTCCTCATCCAGAAAGCGTTGCGCACTGTCCATCTCGCTGCGGCTGCTGCCCGCCGTCTTCTCGGCAAAGATCGTCAAGAGCGATTGAACCACGTTCTTGGCCACCTGCGGATCGTGGTCGCGGTAGGATATCGTCATCAGGTTCTGGGTGATGGGTCTGATATCGACGCTGGCGGCAAGTTGTTGGTAGAGAGCGTCCCTTTGCTGGCGGGTGGTAGCCGAAGTGTCGAGATCGGTCATGCGAACAAGCTGATCGAGGTTGGGCCGGCTCAGCAGCGTGCGCTGCAGAAAATCGAGATGCCGCGTCGGATTGGTATCCGCGGCCAAGCCGTGGAGCAGCGGAGTCAGCAGCGGATCGGCATTGAGGTAAACGCGCGCCGAGGACTCGTATTTAGTCGGGAGAAATGAGACCGCGATCCATCCGACCGTGCATACCAGCCAAGCGATGCCGATGGCGAGCCATTTTTGCCGCCACAGCATCTGCGCGATCGGCAAAGCTTGCGATCTAAGCCAATTCATCGACAGCTCCACTCGGTTGAGCGGGATCCGACGTCCCCCGATAATCGGATCGGTTGAAATCGCTCGGCCTTAACACGACCACCCGCTCCGGCAAGTTCGGCCATGATCAGAACAGGCGTTGCGGAATGATCAGAATATCGCCGGGCTGAAGCGCGACGTTGCTCGTCACGTCGCCATCCTTGATCAAATCGTCGAGATGCACCGAATAGGTCTGCTGCTTGCCGTTGGCGGTGCGCACCAGGACCGAATTGTTGCCGGCCGCATAACGCGTCAGCCCACCGACTTCGATCATCGCGTCGAGTACGGTCATGTCGGTTCGGTACGCGATACCTCGGGGCTGCGCGGCTTCACCTATGACCCGCACCTGTTCGGTGAAAGGACCGACGAACCCTTGGGCAATGACGGTAACCACCGGCTCTTTGATGTATCTCGCCAGGCGCTGCTCCAGCTCGCGCGCAAGTTGGGTTGTCGTCTTGCCGATTGCGACCACGTCTTCGACAAGCGGGATCGACAAACGCCCGTCCGGCCGAACATCGACCGAGACACTCAACTCTGGATTGCGCCAGACGAATATGTTCAATTTGTCGCCGGGGCCGATAATGTATTCACTCGACGGCAACGCCGATGCCGGGGGCGCCGACGGCAACGGCGGCCCGCCATGGCACCCGGCGATGACGAGCGCTACGATTATTCCTGCGGCGCGAAACAACGTGCGGTGCACCCCTGCACTCCTGTTCAGCGTTTCCGACCGGCGATGATGAGCGAGGTTCCACAAATGCCGGTAGCGAAAAACCGCAGCCCCCGGTTCGCGCGCATCGCGGCAAGGTACTTTCAACGATGTCCTCGCTATAGCACCTAACCGCCTCGCGCGCAATAAAGTTGTCGTTTGCCATTCTCTTTGCTAATTGACAAACGAGACAGCATAGGCAGGCTTCAATGCCGCAGCTGTTGCGATCTGGCATAGCGTGCGCAGGGTGAAGCTCGCGAAACCCGCAGCGCCGATTTCGTCTGTTCGCGGGCCGCAACAATGTGACGAGCGGCCAGATGGCGCCGGAGCTTTGTCGCCATCCGCGCCGCTGTTCCGGCGGCTCCGGGTGTTCACAGCCTTGTTTCATCATTCCGATCTCGGCGCCCGCGTATCAGGACCCTGATCGTCGGTCATCTTCAGTGAACATATGATGAAGGGCTATGCGGCGGCACCCTTGATGACCATCGATTAGCCCGCCAGCATCTGCGCCAACCCGGCAGCGGCCGGCGGCGCTCCAGGAAAGACCAAGTCGAGCTGGCGGTCGGCGAGGCCCATATGCGCCCCGAGTATCGCGACTAGCGCCGCGCGAAAGTCGGTGGTGATCGCGAGATCGCGCTGCTGATAGAGCAGCGCCGCGCTCAGCCCCGGCCATTGGCCGTAAACCCGCCCGCCCTTGACGTCACCACCAGCGACCCAAATGACGTTGCCGTGGCCGTGATCGGTGCCGTGATCGCCGTTCTCGCGCACGGTACGGCCGAACTCGGACAAGATGATGACCACGGTGTCTTGCCACGCGCCCCCGAGCCCGTGGGCCAGAGCTGCCAGGCCTTCGCCGAGCGAGCTCAGGTGGTTGGCGAGCCGTCCCTTACTCCCACCCTGATCGACATGGGTGTCCCAACCGCCGAGCCCGACAAAGGCAAGCCTGATCCGCGCATCGCCGCCGATCAGCCGACCGAGCCGCGCCGCCCGCCCGGCGAAGCTCGCCGGCGGTGGTGCGCCGGCATCGGCAGCGGCCTCTTCGCGTGCCAGATCGCCGAGCAGCTGAGCGCGCGCGCCGCGGCCCTCGCGATAGGCCTCGCCGAGCGCGCCATTCGCCGCATAAAGCCGGTCGAAGGCGCCGGCGAGCTGCGGCTGGTCGATCGGCAGCGCCCTGGCGGGATCCGGCCCGAGCGGAAGATTGGCGACCGGCGCCGTGCCCGTCAGAATGCGTGCCAAGGTCGCGCCGATGCTGATCGCATCGGTCGGGCCGCGTCGACCCGGCAGCGCCAGCAGCAGTCGGTTCATCCACCCGTCCGCGGTCGTGCTACAGCCCGGTGTGCCGTTCTCGATGTAGCGCTGCGCCTCGAAATGCGAGCGGTTCGGGTCGGGCGAGCCGGCAGCATGAATAAAGGCGAGATCGCCCTGCCGCCATAGCGGCGTCAGCGCCGCCAGCGCCGGATGCAACCCGAAATGGCCGTCGAGTGCCAGTGCCCCATCGGGCGCGCCCGGGCGCGCGATCGCGATCGTCGGCCGCGCTTCGTAATAGGCCTGATCGGCATAGGGCACGACCACGTTGAGACCGTCGACGGCGCCGCGCAACAGGATCACGATCAGGCGCTTGGGACCGCCCTCGGCGGTCGCCGCCCACGCGCCGCGGCCAAGCGGCAAGAGCGCCGCGGTGGCCGAGGCCCGCAACATCAGTCGCCGCGAAAAGTCGGGTTCGGCCATCGCAACGCCCTATCTACGCATGAAATCCGGGCTGCCGAGGATCAGCGACGCGCGCAGCCCGGGCGCAGCGGCATCGACCACCTCGCGCGTCGCGCTCGACAAGGTCGAACCGAAAATCTCTTCTAGACGCTTGGGATTGACCGAGGTTGACGGAACGGACCGTCGCCCCGTTGCTGTCGCCGCAAGGTCGGGCTCGGCGCCGACCGGCAGAGAGCCCCCACCCAAAGCGATTGCAAAGCTGATCCGCTGTAATGTCGCGTCGGGGCTCAACCAAGCTTCCTCGGTATTCTTGTAGCCATCCGGTGTCTGGCACTCGTAGAGCGGCATACCGAGTTGGCTCATCCAGCCAAGCAACGGGCGGACATCGTTGACCGGAACGCCAGCCGCGCGCACTGCCGAGATCACGTATTCATAGGGGGTCTTGTATTTCTGCCCGGCGCTGTCCCAGAACTCGGAACTGGCGAACAGCATCTTCAAGACCTCGCGGATGTCGCCGCCGGTGCCAAGAAATCGGGCGGCCAAACGCGCGACCAGCGCCGGCGGCGGCGTGTCGGCAACAAAGTATTGCGCCAGCTCATAGGCGATATGGTGAGCGGTCGCCGGGCTGCGCGCGAGTATTTCGAGCGCCTCCTCGCCCTCGGCCTTGCCTTGTGCACGCAAGGTGCGTCCAAGAAACACCTTTGGTCCGTAATCATGGCGGGTGCCTTCGAAGATCGCGGCAACGCCTGGAAAATTCTGCGAATTCGGCGAGTTGATCCGCCACCCGGTAAAGACCCGCGCCAAGGTGGTGACGTCGGCCTGGGTGTACCCACCGTCAATGCCGAGGGTGTGCAGCTCCATAACCTCGCGCGCAAAATTTTCGTTGAGACCACCCGCCGCGCCGCTTCGCGCGGGATTGCCCGGTGCGGTATTCTCTGTGTTGTCAAGATAAACCAACATCGCCGGGTGCTTGGCGACGGCGAAGAGCAGGTCGCGAAACCGGCCGAGCGCGTTGGGACGGATCACCTGCTCTTCGTAATTGCCGATCCAGACGCGGTCCAGCCCCTCTCCGGCGAAGATGTTGAAGTGGTTGAACCAAAAGTCGACCATCACCTGCTCGAGCTGGCGTCGGCTCAGCACCGCTTTCAGAACGCGCGCCGCCGCAGCCTCGCGCACGACGAGTGCCGCCCGCGCCTGCTGCGCGTTGATGTCCTCCGCTGTCGGCTTGACGCTCATAACCGGGCGCAGCGGCCCGTAGAGCTGGCGCAGCGCGACCGCATCGAGCCCAAGGGTATCAAGCTCGGCCAGGCGAAAGCGCAGCGCGATCGGCTCAGGGATCGCTGCGGGATCGAGCTGTTCGGCGATGTAGCGCTCGACCCCCACCATCTTCACATAATTGAAATCGTCGAGGGTCGGGCCAAAAGCGAGCCGATTCAGAATGTGAATTACCTGGCGATCCGAATCGATGGCGCTCGCCCGCCCCACCGGCAGCAACAGCAGTAAACACGCCGTAACAAGGATTCCACCGCATCGGCTGGGCATGGCTCGCGCTGGGCTCCAATCGTCGAGCGTCTTTTACGAAAACCCCTGTGCATTATATCCCCATTTCGCGGTATTCGCCGCAATCTCTATTTAGGGCGCCGAAACTGGGCTGGCGCTTGTGCTGTAGTCCCCCTTGCGCCTACGCGGCTAAAAGGAGCGCACTCGAAGTCCTCAGTTGGTGCCGGCACTGCTGCTTTGCGGATCGGGTTGTGTCGAATCGGTGCTTGGCGTCAATGACGGCGCACGAACGAAATTGAACAGGCGAGAGACGCTACCAACCGCCGCCAAAGCCGAGAACCCGGCGGCCACCAAGATTGCGATTGTCGGTCCGGCTCCCGCGCCGGGTCGGGCAAAGCCGAAGATCAGCGCGACGAATGCAGCGCCTATCGTCTGCCCGAGCAGCCGGGCGGTCGATTGTATAGCACCCGCCCCGCCGCTGCGCTCGCGCGGCGCGCTCGCGACGATGGCCCGGTTGTTCGGTGACTGGAAAAAACCGAAGCCGAGCCCACACAAGGTCATGCGCCACAGGATGTTGGCGGTGCTGGGATGCTCCGGTAAGAGCGCCAGCAGAACGTAGCCCGTGCTCAGCACGCTCAACCCAATGCCGCCGAGGATCCCGGCTGGGTAGCGGTCGGCCAGTCTGCCAGCAATCGGTGCGATAACAGCTACAGTCGCCGGCCACGGCGTCATCAACAGCCCTGTCGCTACCTGCGAGCGGCCGAGCACATCCTGGAAGTAAAACGGCAAGGTGACGAAGGTGATTCCCTGCGCGACAAAGGTCGTGACCGAAGTGGCGACCGACAACGCGAATATCGGGCGGCGAAACAAATCGACCGGCAGCAATGGCAAGCTCAAGGTCGTCTGCCGGCGCACCAAGACATAACCGACGCACACGGCGCCGACCAGTTCGACGGCAACAAACGGACCGGCCTGACCATGGCCGATGCCGTTGATCCCAGCGATCAGAAAGGCGAAGGCAAAGGCGCTCAACACGGCGCTGGCCAAGTCGAATCGATGCTCCGAGGGCGGTGTGCGCGGCAGCAGCCGCAGCGACATGACGAAGGTCACGAGCCCGATCGGCACATTGACTGCAAACAGCCAATGCCACGAGGCGACGGAGAGGATCGCGGCAGCGACGCTCGGTCCGGAGGCCGAGGAGACCGACACCGCAACCGCGGTCATCGCGATGCCGCGCCCCAATTGCCGTCGCGGATAGGTGAAGCGCACCAGCGCGGTGTTGACGCTCATCATCCCAGCGGCGCCCAGGCCTTGCAGGGCGCGCCCGATCGCGAGCATCGCCAGGGTATGCGACAGCGCGCTGACCAGCGCCGCAGCGGTAAATATCGCGAAGCCGATCGCATAGATGCGGCGATAGCCGAAGATGTCGCCGAGCGAGGCGAGCGGCAACAGCGAGATGACCACCGCCAGCTGATAGGCGTTGATGACCCAGATCGATTGCGCCGCGGTGGCGCCGATATCCCTGGCGATCGTCGGCAGTGCGATATTAGCGAGTGAGCTGTCGAGAACGGACACCACCATGCCGACGACGAGCGTCAGGATCGCCCAATATCGTTGCGGAAACGGAACCCCGTCCTCGGCGGTATTCATCCGCTTAGCCGTATCGCCAGGAACGCAAGAACTCGCCCCTCACCCCAACCCTCTCCCCGCAAGCGGAACGCGGGAGCGGGCGGATAACCTGCTCCGCAGCCAGACCAGGGGATGAAGGAGTGTTGCTAATCGACGATCTGCGGAATCAGCAAAAACAGGTCGGTGTCGCCGGTTTCCTGTCCGGCAGCGGTCAGCATTGCGTGCGCCTGACCACGATGATGGGTCTGGTGATTGAAGAAATGCGTCACGAGCAGACCCTTCGGCGCACGCATTTCGCGGTTCGCCGCGCCGCTGAACCAGACCATATCCTCGCCGAGCCAGGCATCGTCGACCTTGTGGGCCCAGCGGTCGATATCTGCGTCGGCCTTTTCACGAACCGCTGACAGCTCGGCAAAGTCGTCGATCATCTGCGCGCTCTGCTTGATCGGCGTGTCGGGTTTCGGCCAATTGTCGAAGCGCGACATCCATTGCCGATCGCCCCACAGGATGTGGGTCAGGGTGGCGTGGATAGAGCCCCAGAATGCGCCCCGCGGCGCGCGGCGCTCGGCCTCCGAAAGGCGCGCGGCGGCACCGTATAGGCGACGGTTCATCTCCGTGTTGTAGGCAGCCATAGTGCGGATGTAGGCGGGGGTAATCATCGCAAAGCCCTCATGCTGATCGTAAAGTGGGTCACCGGCCCTTGAACGGCCCGGGCCGGCGCTTTTCGGCAAAAGCGCGGGCCGCCTCGTGAAAGTCTTCGCTGAGATAGAGCTTTAGCGGGGCCGTCTGCATCGCGACCTCGCGTTCGAGCTGCTCCATATACCAGCGCCGTGTGCGCACCGTCGCGCGCACCGAGAGCGGGGGATTCGCCGCGACGGCGGCCGCGAGTTCGCGCGCGGCTTCAAGATGCCGGCCCGTCGGCGCCACCCGGTTGACGATGCCCGCCGCAAGCGCCTCTTCGGCGGTGAAGAAGCGCCCAGTCAGCGCCACCTCGCTGGCGAAAGCGGCGCCGCCGCGAAAATTCAGCAATGCCCAGTATTTCGAGCCGCCGAGCCCGCGCGATGTTTCGGTCACCTGGAACTTGGTCCCGGCCTCGGCGACGATCAGGTCGCATTCCAATACGATCCCAAGAGCGAGGCCCATCGCGTAGCCGTGCGGCGCGGCAATGACCGGCTTCCAGTTGACCGATCGGGTCAACAGATCGGCGGAATTGGCGCCCCAGCCCTGCGGCCCGCCATGCTGCAGGAACTCCTCTCGGCGGCGCAGCTGACGCTGATGCACATCGGCGCCGCTCGAAAAGGCGCGGCCGGCGCCGCAGATGATCGCGACCTCCGCTTCCGGATCGAGATCAAAGCGGCGCAGCGCATCCGCCAGATGCCGCACCAGATCGTCGCTGAAGGCGTTAAGCCGATCCGGCCGGTTCAAGGTCAGGGTGGCGATCCGATCCGCGCACGTATATTCGACCAGATTCTCGGCGCCGGTATCGGCCATTCTCGTGCTCCTTTCCCGGGGCGGTTGCCGGCTCGCCAGCTGCGATCGGATTACGGCGGGTGGCCTGCGCAACCGAGATTGGTACACGGTCGGGGTCGAGTCCAGCGTCGTACCGGGAGGGCCGCAGGGGTCGCGCCCTATTGATTGCAATTCGATCGGCGCCGCTTGTCGTTGGCGAGAGATCGGGGCAGTTTCGGCCGCGGTGCGCTTGGCGGTGTGACAAAACGATGGAGGGGAGGATGCGTTCGACGTTTCTCGCGGCAGCCGTTTTGGCCGGCGCCCTGATCGGCTCCCGGTGGATCCCGGTTTTCGGACAGATCCTGATCGTTGGCAACGACGAGAAGAACGGGGTCGACCAGAACCTCAAGCCGATAATCCGCGAGCCCGGCCACGACACTTTGTCGGTAATCGACATCTCGAATCCGGGTGCGCCGCGCATCACTGCGACAATCCCGCTGATCAACTCCGTCGTCGGGCCGCCGACCAACCTGGCGATCGTGCCGCCGGGTGACATCGCCCTCGTCGCCAACTCGCTGATGCCGGTGATCCAGGGATGGGGCCACCGGCTGGAGCCCGACGACAAGGTCCTCATCGTCGATCTGAAGGCGAGCCCGCCCAAGGTGATCGGCACGGTCATGGTCGGCAAACAGCCTTCGGGCATGGCGGTCAGCCCCAACGGCGATCTGGCGCTGGTCGCCAACCGCGCCGACGGCACGATCTCGGTCCTTTCGATCCACGGATCGGAGGTCCTGGTCGCCGATACCGTGTCTGTCGGCGCCGCCGCCGACCTGGTCTCGGCCGTCGCCATCACCCCGGACGGCAAGCACGCGCTTGCGGCCAAAGCGGCCGCTAACAAGGTGGCGCTGCTGACCATCGACGGCGGCAAGGTCAGCTATGTTAAGCGCGACCTGCCAACCGGCATCTTTCCTTACAACGTCGCGGTGACTCCCGACGGCAAATTGGCGCTAACCGCGGACAATGGCGGCGGCGGGAGCTCTGACGGCAATCTCGACACCGTTGGCGTCATCGATCTCACGGCCAACCCGCCGCGGGTCATCGATCACGTGACGGTTGGCGATTCGCCCGAGGGTTTGGCGATCAGCCCGAAGGGGAATCTCGCGGTCTCGATTCAGGCGGAAGGCTCCAACCAGCCAAAGTCAGTGTTTTATCATCATGCGGGCGGCAGCGTCGCCGTCCTGGCGATCGATGGCAACAAGGTCACCAAAACCGGCTCGGTCACGGTTGGTGCGCTGCCCGAAGGCGCAGCCTTCAGCGCCGACGGCAGCTATCTCTATGTCGGCAACTTCATTGATGGCAATCTGTCGATACTGAAGGTTGACGGCAGCAACGTGACAGATACCGGCCAGCGCTTAAAGCTGCCGGGCCACCCGGCCTCGATGCGCAGTGGCCCGCAATGAGCCGAAGCTAACCCAGCGCGAGGAGGCAGGCGCGGGCGGCGGCGTCTAGGATCGCGTCGCCATCGATGCCGTAGGCGCGGTAGAGGTCGGGAATGTCACCGGATTGGCCAAAGCGCTCGACTCCCAGCGGGACGATCGGGTTGTGGGTGACGGCGCCGAGCCACGACAGGGTTGCCGGATGAAAATCGCCTACGGTGACCAGTACGGCGCCCGGCCGCAGCTGCGCCAATAGCCGGCCGGCCACGCTCGGCCCACCCTGTGCGCACGCCGCGCGCCAGTCGCGGTGCAGACGATCGGGCGAGGTGATCGCGAGCAGTCCGGCGCCGGGAATGTCCTCGGCCACCTGCCGATGGGCGGCGAGCGCCTCGGGGGCGACGGCGCCGCAATAGGCGATCGCCAGCTCAGCTCCGGGCTCCGGCTCGGCGAGCCAATAGGCGCCGGCGACGATCGCTGTTGCGATGTCCGAGTCGACCTTCCGTTGCGGCTGTTCGACCGGCCGCGTCGACAGCCGGAAATAGACCGAATCGCCGCCCTCGCGCTGGATTTCGGCCAACGCCCAGCGCAACAGCACCGCGAGTTCGTCAGCAAAGGCCGGCTCGAAACTGGTGAGCCCCGGCTGGGCGATGCCGACCAGCGGTTCGCCGATTGATTGGTGCGCGCCGCCTTCTGGCGCCAGGGTGACTCCCGACGGCGTCGCCACCAAGATGAAGCGCGCATCCTGATAGCAGGCATAGTTCAGCGCATCGTGGCCGCGTTTGATGAACGGGTCGTAGAGTGTCCCGATCGGCAACAGCCGCGTGCCAAACAACGGCGCCGAAAGTCCGAAGGCCGCCAATTGCAGGAACAAATTGCTCTCGGCAATGCCGAGTTCGATGTGCTGGCCCTGCGGCGACATCGCCCAGCGCTGTGCCGAGACGACCTTTTCCTCGCGAAAGGTATCGGCCCGCTCGGCCCGGTCGAAAATCCCGCGGCGGTTGACCCACGGCCCGAGATTGGTCGAGACGGTAACATCGGGCGAGGTAGTCACGATCCGGCGTGCGAGCTCAGTGTCGCCCGCGGCGATGTCGCCGAGCAGCCGCCCAAAGGCCTCCTGAGTCGATTGCCGCTCGCCGCGTGGGACGGGCAAATTCGCCGGCACCGGCACCGGCGCGGCGTCGTGCCAGCGGCGGTCGGACGTCGCGAGCGGCAGTCCCTCGAGAAAGGTGGAGAGCCGGGCGGCGGGCAGGTCGAGGCCGGCAAACAAATCCCATTCAGAGCCCTCCTCCACCATCATGCTGCGCTGGAACGAGGCCATCTGATCGAGGTTCATCAGCCCGGCATGGTTGTCCTTGTGGCCGGCAAACGGCAGCCCGTAGCCCTTGATCGTATAGGCGATAAAACAGGTCGGGCGGTCGTCGACGATGGCATGGAAGGCATCGAGGACCGATGCCAGATCGTGGCCGCCGAGATTGGTCATCAGCCGCTGCAGTTCGGCATCGTCGTGATCGTCGAGGATGGCGCGGATCCCGGGATAGCGGTTGAGGTCGCGCTGAAGGTGCTCGCGCCAGCCCTCGCCGCCCTTATAGACCAGCGCCGAGTAAAGCGAGTTCGGACAGGCGTCGATCCACTCGCGCAGCTGATGGCCGTCGGGGCGGGCAAAGGCGGCCTCCAGCAGCCGCCCGTACTTCAAGGTAACAACTCGCCAGCCCATCATCTCGAACATCGCATCGATGCGGCCGAACAGCCGGTCGGAGACCACGGCGTCGAGGCTCTGCCGATTGTAATCGATAACCCACCACAGGTTGCGCACGTCGTGCTTCCAGCCTTCGAGCAACGCCTCGAAGATGTTGCCTTCGTCGAGTTCGGCGTCGCCCGCGAGCGCGATCATCCTTCCCGGCGGTTCATCGGTCGAAACCAGTTCTTTCAATCGCAGATAGTCCTGCGCGATCGAGCTGAACAACGTCATGCCGACCCCGAGGCCGACGGAACCGGTCGAGAAATCGACGATATCGCCGTCCTTGGTCCGCGACGGATAGGATTGGGCGCCGCCATAGGCTCGGAACCGCTCCAATTTCTCACGCGTCTGATGGCCGAGCAGGTACTGGATCGCGTGAAACACCGGCGAGGCGTGCGGCTTGACCGCAACCCGGTCCTGCGGGCGCAGCACGTCGAAATAGAGTGCCGTCATCAGGGTCGCTACCGAGGAGCTCGATGCCTGATGCCCGCCGACCTTGAGCCCGTCCCGATTCGGACGCAGGTGGTTGGCGTTGTGGATCATCCAGGTCGACAGCCAAAGCACCTTGCGCTCGAGCGCCGTCAGACAGGCAAGTTTATCCTCGAGCTCGGGATCCGGCTTATGATCGAGATCGCCTTCGAGGGCGCGCAACATCATCAACTCCCACTCAGCGCCTCATCCTAGCCGATCTCCGGCCGAAAATCTTCGCCTCCGGCCAAAGGCGGGATCAACCGCGTATTTGACCAAACTTGCCCGGGTGCTTACATACGGTTGCGAGATGCCGGGTGCGAGCCGGCAAGTTGGGAGCGTCGCGCACATGGCCGAAGGCATGGACGAGAACGAGGAGCGCCAGATCGCCCTCACCGAAAGCGCGGTTCGCCGCATTGCCTCGCTGAAGGTGATGGAGCAGGCCGAAAATGCGTTTCTGAGGATCGCCGTTTCCGGCGGCGGCTGCTCGGGGTTCCAGTACGGCTTCACCTTTGACGACCAGCGCAACGAAGATGATGTCGTGTTCGAGCGCGACGGCGTCGCCGTCGTCGTCGACGACGTATCGCTCGGCCTGCTGAGTGGCGCCGAAATCGATTTCGTCGAGGATCTGATGGGCGCCTCGTTCCAGATCCGTAACCCTAACGCGGCCTCGTCCTGCGGCTGCGGCAATTCCTTTTCGATCGCCTAATCCCGGCGGCTTGACGGGCCGCCGAGAGCGCCAACGGCCATTATAATCAGCGCTTCACCCGACGGGAGACGTCATTAGCTGCTTTAAAACCTCAGGCGATGGACGATGAGCGACAATCTGATTTACCAGGCACCGAATTTGCGGCTGAAGGCTTGCCGGTACGGTGTCATGATGTACTTGCCCAATGATCAGTATATAGGGAAATCTCTCGATTTATACGGTGAATTTTCTGAAGATGAAATGGCACTATTTCGACAAATTGTGCATCATGGTGCGACAGTAGTTGACGTTGGTGCAAATATAGGTTGCCACACAGTTTTTTTCTCACGATGTGTCGGCGCCGATGGCTGCGTGTTAGCTTTTGAACCGCAACGGCCGCTATTTCACATACTGTGCGGAAATATTGCGCTTAATGGTCAATTAAACGTTGTCTCACATCAGGCAGCGTTAGGGCGCCAGTCGGGTTTTCTGGCCGTGCCTCCTGTTGATTATGCGGAAGAGGGCAACTTTGGCGGAATGTCCTTGGAGGCGCCACAGTTGGGGGAACACGTTCCGGTCCTGATGCTCAACTCGCTGAATCTGACCCGTTGCGACTTTATCAAGATTGATGTTGAAGGCATGGAAGAGGAGGTCTTGCGGGGCGCGGCCGCCACCCTGGCAACTCATCGGCCCATCCTTTATGTCGAGAATGACCGTCGCGAGAAGTCCGCGCCGCTGATCACTTGGCTCATGGAGCACGACTATCGGCTCTACTGGCACCTCCCGCCGCTGTTCAATGCTGGCAATTACTTTGAGGAGTCAGAAAACGTGTTCGAAGGCATCGTTTCAATGAACATGCTGTGCATCCCTGCTTCGAGTGACCTTGTGGCGAAAGACTTCCAGGCGATCACATCACCCTCTGATGCTCCGAATGGCGTTCGTTGGTGAGGTAGACCTTGAGAGAGCGGAAGTGATACGCTAGTCCTCAACAAATTTGTTCTGTCGTGAAGATCGCCAGCTGGAACGTCAATTCGGTCAAGGCGCGGCTGCCCCACCTGCTCGCTTTTCTTGCTGACGCGCAGCCCGATATTGTGTGCCTGCAGGAGACCAAATGTCTCGTCGCTGATTTTCCGACTTTGGAGATCGCGGCGCTCGGCTACCATGTCGAGGCGATCGGCCAGCGCTCGTATAACGGGGTGGCGTTATTGTCGAAGCAGCCGCCCGAGGAGCTGGTCCGCGGACTGCCCGGCATGGAAGAGGACGAGCAGGCGCGCTATCTTGAGGCGACTTTCGGCGCCACCCGCGTCGCCGCGATTTATCTGCCTAACGGTAATCCAGTCGGAACCGACAAATTCTCCTACAAGCTCGCCTGGATGCAGCAGCTGGTCGGCCATGCGCGCGAGCTGCTTAGCCGCGAAATTCCGTTCGTGCTCGCCGGCGACTACAACATCTGTCCAGCCGACGAAGACGTGTACGACCCGGTGGCGTTCCGCGATGACGCGTTGTGCCGGCTCGAAGCGCGCTCTCGATTCCGCGCGCTGATGAATTTAGGGCTGACCGACGCGTACCGCGTCTTTCACCGCGAACCGCATCGCTACACCTTCTGGGACTATCAGGCCGGTCGTTGGAACCGCGACGAGGGCCTGCGCATCGACCATCTGCTGCTGTCGCCGCATGCCGCCGACCGGGTCGCCGCCTGTGACATCGACAAGAAACCACGGGCCAAGGAGCGCGCCTCCGACCACACCCCGATCTGGTGCGAGCTGGCGATATAGGTTCTCTGGACCCTCAGCCGCCGTGCATAAAACGTTCGGCCGCGGCGGCGAGCGTGTCCTGCCCTTCCCGGAACGGGGCCAAAGGGATCATCACAAGGACGCGGTCGCCGGGTCCGAGCTCGCGGAAATCGCGCGCCAGAGAGAAGTTGCCCTGCCGCGATATTGCTAGCGCGATGGCGTTGTGCGGCGGTGTCGGCCGGAGATCGTCGCCGACCGTATATTCGCCTATCGCAAACTCCTGACCGGCAAAGGCGACGCGGCCCCGCGATCCCGCGAAACGTGACAGGCCGACAAAGACGGGGGTCGCCAGCGCCGCTGCCGAAAACGTCGTGTCAAACTCAAAATGGCGGGCGATCGACGCGGCAAAGCTCGCATCAGCGATCCGCAACACGATCGGCATGGTCGGGTTGCGCGCCCGCGCCCCGAGCGCGATTTCGAGGTTCAGGGTATCGACATTGGTCAAGGCGACGAGGCCGTGCGCGGTGCCGAGATTGCATAAATCGAGCGTCGCATCTCGGCTTGCATCGCCCGTCAGCAGATCGAAGCGCCGCTCGCGTGCACTTTCCACCAAAGAGGTATCGGGTGCGCTTTCGACGACGACCAACCGTTTGCCGAGACCGAGCAACAGGTCGATCACCTCGGAGCCGATGCTGCCGGCACCGCAGACAACAATATGTCCGCGGCGATGGATCGGACGCAAACCTTGCATCGTGACCCACTGCACCCGGGTCAGCAGCGAGGCGCCGAAGGCGATGAAAAGGCCGGTAAAGGTGATGCCAGACAGCATCAGCAGCATAGCGGCGACGACTTCAATCGGATCGTTCCGGTTGGGGGTCACATCCCCATATCCGGTCGTCGTCATCGTCGCGACCACGAAATAGGCGGCGTCCAGCCACCTGTCCCGGAAGACCGCGTGGAAATACCAGGAGCCGGCCAGGAACACGACGAGCGCCCCTAATACGAGCCGGGAGAGGATCGGGTTGAGGCGTGGCGGCTGATTCCGGCGGCGGTGCAACAGCGCGCGGAGATTCCGGCGGATCGCGGGACGGGCCCGCCCTAGCGGGGGACGGGCGGAAGTGCCTTCCAGCTCGGCAACATCGCCGTAGATGACGAGGTCAGCCTGCGCCACCAGGACGGCGTCGCCCGCGAACTCGGTCTTGCCGTCGACCGCAATGATCCGCGCGCCGAGGGCCTGCTCCGCCGCAGGGACGGTATTGCCCGCCACTCCACAGCGCTCGGCGACGCGTGCGGCAAAGGCGGTCAGTGGGCCGTCGGGCTCGGGAAATTGCAGCCCGCGGAAAGCGGAGGGGTCGACGGCAGCCGCTGCATAGGTTGTCGCCGAGTGCCAGGCGAGCGACAGGACCGAGCAATTCGGCAGATTTTGCTCGATTTTGCGCGAGAGAGTCCGGTTGAATTGCCGCAAAACGATGCGAATGCGCGGATTGGCGTCGCGCGCCAGCAGCGCCGCGTGGAGGTTGAGCTGGTCGTCGGGCGACAGCGCAAGGATCGTGACCGCCCGCTCGACGCCGGCCCGAGCGAGCCCCTCTCCGCTGTCCGGGCGCGCCGCGATGAAGGCAGCGCCCACCCCCTCCACCGCGCGGGCAAAATCGGACCCTCTGGCCCACAGCACGACAATCCGGTGACCCTGCAGCGCGCAAAGCTCTTGCGCCGTGCCGAGCGCTAACGCGTCGCCGCCGACGACGATCAATACCGGATCGTCGGGGCCCCCCACGGCGAGCTCCCTCACCCCTCCGGGATGTCAGGATCGGGCGGATAGGCGTGCCGGATCCCGGTTCCGTCCTCGACGATCCAACCGCCGGATCCGGGATCAGGGGCGGCGGCGCTCGCGGCGAGCGGTACTTTGCCGTAGCCTCCTGGAATGTCGAGCACATAGGTCGGCTGGCACAGCCCGGAAGCGCGGGCGCGCAACGAGCGCACGAGATGCTGGCCCTCGGCGATCCCGGTGCGGAAATGCGCGGTGCCGCGGGCAAGATCGGCATGGTGCAGGTAATACGGCTTTACCCGCATTGCCACGAGCCCTCGAAACAAGGCTTCGAGTATCGCAGCATCGTCGTTAACGCCGCGCAGCAATACGGTCTGCGACAGGACCGGAATCCCGGCGCGGATCAGCCGGGTGATGGCCGCTTTCGCCGCCACGGTCAGCTCGCGCGGATGATTCGCGTGGATCACGACATAAACCGCCTTCTCCGCTGTAAGCGCCGCGACCAGAGCAGCAGTCACCCGGCCGGGATCGACTACTGGAACGCGGGTGTGAAACCGGATCACGCCGAGATGCGGGATTTCGTCAAGCGTCCCCACGATGGCGGCGAGGCGGCGAGGCGCCAGCACGAACGGGTCGCCGCCGGTAATGATGACCTCCCAGATCTCCGGCCGCTCACGGATATAGGCGTAGGCTCGCTGGAGCACCGCCGGCTTGAGCATCGCCGGCTTCTTCCCGACCACCTCGCGGCGAAAGCAGAAGCGACAATAGACCGGACACAGCAAGGTCGGCTTCAGCAATACCCGGTCACGATGGCGATGCACGACGCCCGGAACCGGCGACCAGCGCTGGTCGCCGATCGGGTCGCCCAATTCCTCTTCGGACACGGCAAGTTCCGCCGCGATCGGCACAAACTGCGCCGCGATGGGGTCATGCGGGTCGTCGGGATCGATCAGGCCCGCCATGTCTTCAGTGATGGCGACCGCGAATTCCCGCGCCACCCTCCGGATCTCGTCGAGCCGCCGAGGTTCGACAAGGCCGGCTGTGGCAAAGTCTTCTTCACGGAGCGTCAACTCGGTTCTCGATGAGCGGCAATGAACAGGGCCGGCGCGAGATTACTTCGCTTCGCTCGCAATGACAGATTGGGACTGTCTTTGCGAGGAGCCGCGAGGCGACGAGCCAATCTCGCGGACGGTCTCGGCGTTCCGTGAACGTTAATGCCACCGAACCACACGCATAGCTATTCTCGTATGAATGCCCCTGATACTGCGGTAAGGATCAAACCGCGGCCAACCGCTCATAGGCCGCACGCAGCCGGTCTCGGTCGCGGGCCGCGTCGGCTTCGCGCTCGCGCTGCTCTTCGACCACCTCTGGCTTCGCCTTAGCGAGAAACTGCGGGTTACCGAGCTTGGCGGCGAATTTCGCGATCTCTCCCTCCAGCTTGCCAATTTCCTTGGCAAGCCGGGCACGTTCCCGAGCGAGGTCGACGACCTCTCCGAGCGCCAGGATCATCGTCGTACCTTCGACCACGACCTGTATCGCCCCGACGGGAACGATCCCCGCCGGCTCGATCCGATCGACCCGCGCGAGACGGATGAAATGCTCGCGGTGGCGTTCAAGCCGTTCGGCCGCCGCGGGCTCGGCATCCTTGACCAGCAGCGGCACACGCGAAGCGGGCGGCACGTTCATCTCCGCGCGCACGGCGCGGATTGCCGAGATCGCCGCGACGACCCATTCCATCTCGCTCGCCGCAGCGCGATCGATCGCATCCGGCGTGAAATCGGGCCAGGGAGCAGAGATCAGCAAGCCCGCGCCCTCGCCGGCGAAATGCTGCCACAGTTCCTCGGTGATGAACGGCATGATCGGGTGCAGCAGATCGCAGGACACGGCTCAGGATCCAGGCCGTCATCGCCTGCGTCTCGCTCCGAGCCGCCGGGTCGTCGCCCTGCAGGATCGGCTTGGTGAACTCGATATACCAATCGCAAAAGGTGCCCCACACGAAATGGTAGAGCCGTGCGCCGCCTCGTCGAAACGATAGGCGTCGAGCGAGGCGGTCACCGCCGCAGCGCAATCTGCGCGTCGCCGCCGCGATCCAGCGGTTGACAGTCAGCCTGGACTGCGCCGGGCGAAAAGCCATCCACTGGCGCGCAGCCGTTGATCTGTGCATAGCGCGCCGCGTTCCACAGCTTGGTCGCGAAATTGCGGTAGCCTTCGACCCGGCTCTCGGCGAGCTTGATGTCGCGACCGGGTGCGGCCAGCGCCGCCAACGTGAAGCGCAGCGCGTCGCAGCCGTAACGGTCGATCAATTCGAGCGGATCGATGATGTTGCCGCGCGATTTCGACATCTTCTGGCCGCGCTCGTCGCGCACCAGCGCATGGATGTAGACGGTGCGGAACGGCACCTCGCCCATGAAGTGCAGCCCCATCATCATCATCCGGGCGACCCAGAAAAAGATGATGTCGAAGCCGGTGACCAGCACGTCGCCGGGATAATAGCGGTGCGAGCTCGCGGGTCGGCTCCGGCCAGCCCAACGTCGAGAACGGCCACAGCGCCGAGGAAAACCAGGTGTCGAGCACGTCCTCATCGCGGCGCAATTCGACCGCGTGGCCGTATTTCGCCTTGGCCTCTGCGAGCGCTTCCGCCTCGCTCTCGGCGACAAAGACCGTGCCGTCCGGCCCGTACCAGGCCGGGATCTGGTGCCCCCACCACAGCTGACGCGAAATGCACCAAGGCTGGATGTTGCGCATCCACTCGAAGAAGGTGTTTTCCCATTGCCGCGGCACGAAGCGGGTGCGCCCGTCTTCGACCGCGGCGATCGCCGGGCTCGGCCAGCACGCGCGGCGTCGCAAAACCATTGATCGGTCAGCCACGGCTCGATGACCACGCCCGAGCGGTCGTGATGCGGCACCATCAGGGTATGGTCTTCGACCTTTTCGAGAAGCCCGGCGGCATCGAGATCGGCAACGCACCTTCTTGCGCGCGGCAAACCGGTCGAGGCCGCGATACGCCTCCGGCACCGCGTCGTTGAGCCGGGCGTCGCGCGTCGAAGATGTTGAGCTCAGCCAGCCCGTGCCGCCGGCCGACCTCGAAATCGTTGAAGTCATGCGCCGGCGTGATCTTGACCGCGCCGCTGCCGGTCTTCGGGATCGGCGTACTCGTCGGCGACGATCGGGATCAGCCGGCCGACGAGCGGCAGGCGGACGGATTTGCCGACCAGATCGGCGAACCGCGCATCCTCCGGATGCACCGCGACCCCGGTATCGCCGAGCATCGTCTCCGGCCGGGTCGTCGCGACCACGATATAACGGCCAGGCTCGCCCTCGATCGGGTAGCGGATGTGCCACAGCGAGCCGTTGGTCTCGCGGTTTTCGACTTCGAGATCCGAGATCACGGTGTGCATCTCGGGATCCCAATTGACGAGCCGCTTGTCGCGGTAGATCAGTCCCTCGCGAAAAAGCGCGACAAAAACCCGACGAACCGCCGCGGCCAGGCCCGGATCCATCGTAAAGCGCTCGCGCGGCCAGTCAGGCGAGGCGCCGAGACGCCGCAGCTGACGGGTGATCGTGCCGCCCGACTGCTCCTTCCATTCCCAGACGCGGTCGACGAACTGCTCGCGGCCGAGATCGCGCTTCGATCCGCCTTCCGCGGCGATCTGGCCGGCGACGACGATCTCAGTGGCGATGCCGGCATGATCGGTGCCGGGCTGCCACAGCACGTCGCGGCCGCGCATGCGCTGATAGCGGACCAGCACGTCCTGCAACGTGAAGGTCAAGCGCATGCCCCATATGCAGGCTGCCGGTCACGTTCGGCGGCGGCATCATGATCGTATAGGGCGCCTTGTTGCTGTCGGGGTCGGCGGCAAACGCGCCCGACGCTTCCCATTGCGCGTAGCAGCGCCGCTCTACGTCAGCGGGCTCGAAAGTTTTGTCCAGCATTGCTGAACCGTCCTCGAATAAGCGGTTGGAGACCAGGTGCCGACGCGCAGTGAGCGAGGCGGCGACGCACGATGATTAACTGGGGCGGGCGATTTGCCGCCGCTTCAGCGCAGACCGGCCTCACCGACGACGCGCGCGATCTCCTCACGGACCAAGCGCTCGACAAGGCCCGGGAGATAGTCGTCGAGCCAAGCCTGCAGCAGGGGCCGCAAGGTTTCGCGAACAATTTCCTCGAGGGTGCGGTCGGCAGCACCGATCGCCAGCTCTCCCTCGGCCCGCCGCTCCCGCGGCGCCGCGCCGAGCCGGGCAAAGGCGGTGGCGGCTGCCCCCGATGTCGTCGGCGAAAGAATGCGTTCGCGCGGACCGTCCGATTTCGCAGCGTGTACGGGGTCCGTGTACGGTGGATCCGGCTCGATTCGCTCCGACCGAGCCGCGGCGCGCGAGGGTTCTTTGCCGACTTCAGCCACAGACGCCGGCGCGGCGACCGGCGCCAAATGCCGCACCGAGCCATCCGCTTCGATCGCCTCAGTCAGTTCGAGGATTTCTCCGCTCTCGCCCCGCACCGGGCGTATCGCCTCTGCCGATCGATTATCTTCGGCAATGAGGCGGCCGATCGAAGCGATTATATCCTCCATCGAGGGTTCGGCCGCGGGGTGGCCGGGAGTCACAGGATTTGGCTTGGGCTCGGCAACGGACATAACGGGAACCGGCAAACTTGGGGGATCGGCCAGAATAGACGTTGCCCGTCGAATTTTCCAGCGGAACCGGCCAAGTCACTCCTTCAACCTGTTACTCTTTCAGGCCGCCGCCGAAACCGATCCATTTGTTCTTCACCTCCTTGTAGTGCCGCTCCATGTCGTAGAGCTGCACCGGAAGATGGAGTTCGGGCGCGACCAGACGACCGATTGCCGCGGCGACATTGTACTCCGCTAAAGCTGCATCGTGCTCGGCGACGATCAGCTGCTGCTGGGTCGACAGCAACTGCTGGTTTTGAATTAGAACGTCGAGCGTAGTGGCAGTGCCGACCAGCGCTTCCTGTTGAATCCCCTCGAGAGCAATCTGGGCGGCACGCACCGCCGCCGCGAACGACCCAATGCTGGCCCGCGCCGCCTTTAAGGTTTCCCACGAGGCGGTGGCGGTTTGCACCGACGAGCGTCGCGCGTCGTCGACCTGGCTGCGCCGCTGACCGACCGTCTGCTGAGCCTGGCGGGTCTGCGAATAGATCGCACCGCCTTCATAAAGCGGCATCGTCATTTGCGCGGTAATCGAGGCTTCTTGTTCAAGAGAGCCGTTCAACGTGATCGAAGGAGCAAATGAGCGGAGTAGACCGCCGACGAGCGAGATCTGCGGCAGCAATTGGCCCCTCACGACATCGATGTTGTCGCGCGCGGCAAGCTCGGCGAAGTTGGCCGAGATCACATTGAAATTAGCCGTGGCGGCGAGGCTAAGCGCCTCTTCACGTGTAACAGGAAGTGTCGGGCGCTCCCGTGGCAGCAGCAGCCTGCCGGGTGCATGGCCGACGACGCGCACATATTCGGCTTGGCTTTGCCGCAGCTGCCCGTCCGCGGCGGTGAGGGTGCCGATGGCTTGCGCGAGCGACGATTCGGCCTGCGCCACATCGGTGCGGGTCACCTCGCCGACCCGGAATCGGTCTTGCGTCGCTTCGAGTTGCTTGCGCAACACCGCGACGTTGTTGCGATTGACCTCGACCAGAGCCTGGTCGCGAACCACGTCGAGATAGGCCTGGGCGACCGCTTGAAACACCGAAGTCTCGACCGCGAGGGTCTGCGCCCGGGTCGACTGCACCGTGTTGACCGCCTGCCGGGTCTGCGCAAGGGTGCGACCGCCGGAATAGACCGGCTGGGTTACCTGAAGATTGAGGGCATTCTGATAAAAGGTCGAATAGGTGGTCACCCGCGTCGTCGGAACGAGGGAGCTCGCCGCCGCGAACGAGCTTCGCGCGCCTCCCAGCTGCCCGGTAAAGTTGACCGTCGGACGCCAGCCCGACAACGCCTGCGGCACCTGCTCGTCGGTCGCTCTCAGCAGGGCGCGCTGTGCCAGCAGCTGCGGATTGGTGTTGTAGGCTTCGGCTAGCGCCTGGGTCAGCGTTTGCGCCCGGGCCGGCGCCGCAGCCACCAAAAATAGTCCTGCAAGCGCGGCAAATCCCGACAGCTTGCGCCGATCGAGCGGTCGTAAGCCGTCCCAACGGCGTCGATCCGCTCGGTCCTTCTGGGGAATTTGCTGGGCTCCGGACATTCGAGGCTCGAAGGCTGTGAGACCGGTTCTGAACTCTAGAATACGAAGGTCGGCTTGGGCTGGAAACCGGGCAACAGCGGGGTTGCCGCATCAAACATAACGCGTCGCGCTATAGCGCCGCCAGTCTTTGTCGTCAGGGTGGCGCGACCGACCCCGCCCGCCGCCTTGACCACGGCGACGAGCCGTCCGTCTTCCGCTAGCTGCGCTACGATCTCATTCGGCACCTCGGCGACAGCGCCGACGAACATAATCACGTCATAGGGTGCGCGCTGCCGGTGACCCGAGGGCAACGGCCCCTCGACCACGCTGACAGCGGCAATACCGTGATCGACGAGAGCAGCCCTGGCGCGCCTCGCGAGCTGCGGGTCTTCCTCCAGCGCGACGACGGCGCGGGCCAGCCGGGCGAGAACGGCCGCCTCGTATCCCGCTCCAGCGCCGACTACCAGCGCGATGTCGGCACGCTCGACCGAAGCCGCCTGCAGCAGTCGGGCAGCCACCATCGGTTCCATCAGATAGCGTCCGCCGCCGAGCGGCAGATCGTCGTCGACATAGGCGACGGGCTGCAGCTGTTCGGGCACGAACAGCTCGCGCCGGATCTCAGCCATGGCGGCGAGCAACCGATCATCGCGTGACCTTGTTGGTTCGGATCTGGCTCTCGATCATGTGTGCGCGAGCCGCGTCGAATACCGTCATCCTGTTCCCGGTGGCGAATGAACAGCCGCGTTATAGCGGTGGGGTAGAGCCGGCACAATCGGCGGCACCGGCTGTTTCAACCCGGTAGCCGCTCTACCGGTTGCCCGTCCGCGAGGCGGGCAATGAGCTGCCGCGCGGTCATGCCGAGGACCGGGTGGCGCCAACCGGGTGCGATTTCGGCCAATGGCTCGAGCACGAAGCGGCGCTGATGCAGGCGCGGGTGCGGCAAGATCAGCGACTCCGTCTCGACCTGCTCGCCCTGGTGATCGAGCAGATCGAGGTCGACGACGCGCGCCGCATTGCGCACGGCGCGAACCCGGCCGAAATCGGTTCTCGATTGCCTGCATCAGCGCCAGCAGGCCGGCAGCGTCGAGCTCGGTCTCCACCGCGGCGACGGCGTTGACGAACCACGGCTGGTCCGAGCGAGGCACCGGCTCGCTGCGGTACCAGGCAGAGCGCGCCGTGATCGTCACCCCCTCCTCTGCCAGCGCGTCAAGGGCGGCACTCAGTGTCTCCCGCGGCGGTCCCCAGCATGGGCTGTCGAGATTGCCGCCGATGCCGATCAGCGTAAGGCGCGACAAAGCAAAAAGGTCTAGCGAACGACGGCGCGGGCGATCGTCTCCCATTCCTCCTTCAGCGGCGCGGTCGACACCTCCCGGCCGGCACGGCCGTACCAGCCTCCGGCGTTGCGCAGATCGCCTTCGACGCGGTGGAGATAGGCGTGCGCCCACGCCCCCTCGGCGTCGCCTTGCTGCTGTGCGCATTTGTGGGCTTGGTGCCAATCGCCTTTGGCCTCCCACCACAGCGCCGCCGCCGCCATGCTCAATCCTTCGGGCGGCTCGTCTTTGGCGAGCGAGCTACGGTAAGTCTCGAAATCCATCCCGCTTCCTCCTCGTAAAGGCAAATGCATCAGCATACAGCAACGGGCGGATCAAGCGAGCAAGCGGTCGAGCCGGTCGCGCAGCCGATACCAGCCGCCGACTATCGGCAGAAACCACGGATTGCCGGAATAGAGCGGGTGGTCGGGGAAATCGTGCGTGTCGAAGCTGCAGGCATAGTTTGCGGCGCGGGCGATCTTGCGCGCGGTCTGCCAGCCCAGATAGGTCATCATCGCGACCCCGCTGCCGTTGCAGCCGAGGCAGTAATGCAGGTCGCCGCTCTGACCCATATGCGGCAGCGCGTCGAGGGTGAACGCGGTGTTGCCGGTCCAGGCGTGGGTGACTTTGACGCCCCGCAACTGCGGGAAGCGCGCGGTCATATAGCGATGCAGGATCGGCGCGCTGACCTCGGCGTCGACCTGGGAAAACCGGGCCCGGCCGCCAAAGATCATCCGTCGGCCATTGGGCGACATCCGGTAATAACACAGCACCCGTCTGGTATCCGACAAGGTGCGTCCCTTGGGGATCAGCGAGCCGGCGAGATCCGGCGGTAATTCCTCGGTGGCGATGATATGGCTGGCGATCGGGACGACGCGACGTCTGAGCGCCGGGGTCAGATCGCCAGTGTAACCGTTGGTGGCGATGACGACGTCGCCGGCCGAAACGGCGCCCCGGCTGGTTTCGACCCGCCATCCGTTACCGGCCCGGACGATGCGGCCGACTGCGGCATTCGCGCAGACCGCTACGGCACGCCGGTGGCAAGCATCGAGCAGCCCCTTGTAATACAGTGCTGGATGCAATTTGCCCGAGCGCTCGACGACCATGCCGCCGTGATAATAGCCGCTGTCGATCTCTTCACGCTGGCGCTCGCGGGGTACCATATAGGCGCCCGATTGCGCCGCCTCATTGAGCAGGGCCAGCCGCCGCGTCTGGGCGCGAAAATGGTGCGTCGTCCACGCTCCGACAAAGCGGCCGCGCTTTTCCCAATGACACTCGATCTGCTCTTCGCCGATCAGGCGGTCGATCAGGGCGAAGGCGTCGGCGGCGTCGGATAGAATATTCTGCGCCCGCTCGCCCTTTATGTCGCTCGCCCGGCCGGTGAAGCTCTTGCCGAGATTGACGCCGCCGCTGACTGCCCCGCCATTGCGGGTGCTGGCGCCAAAGCCGAGTTCGTTCGCTTCGAGCACGACGGCATCGATGCCGTGCTTGGCCAATTCCAGCGCCGTCGACAGCCCGGCGTAGCCGCCGCCGACGATCGCCACCCGTGCCTCTCGCGGCACCTCGATAAGCTCGTCCGCCACCGGACGATACGCTTCCCACCAATAGGGTTCGGGCGTGAAATCCCGGTGCAGAATGTCAGGACTGAGCATCCCCCAGCCTATCACCACCACTCGACCTATCACCACCACTCGACGCCGAAAACGGGCGCTGTTGCGTTTGCAGAAGCTCCGCGGCTCCACCTAACATTCAAAATCCATTTAGGAGAAGGTCCCGATGGCACCCGCGGCAAATTTTGCGACCCTCGGCGGGAAAGCCGGCTTGCCCCCGCTACCACCCCAGAAACCGCGCCAGAGGGGAACTGCAATCGCGTTTTCCGTCGAATAATGCCGATCGCGCACGGCATATTACTTGTCACGCTGGCGGCCGGACTGCTGATCAGCAGCGACCGGGTTTCGGCCGAGGACGCCCAGCACCCTTCTGTCATGCATCTGAGCGGAGTGGGTCAAACCCTCGATGCCGATTTGCTCGTCATATGCCCGCAGGGCAGTGCGGCAGAACCTCGATTTCAAAATCAAGAGACCGGGAAAATCTTTGCCATTTCTGATCCGCGCCTTCGAGCAATAGCAGAAAAAGCGTGTCACCCGGGCTCCTTGGGAGCGGCAGAAGCCGGTAATGTCAATATCGTAAACAACACCGGCAATGCAATTTATGTTGGGTTCGCCCCGCAAGCGGGCTCCAGCATTACTTGGGGCTCGGGTTGCCTGTCGCCAATTAAAGGCCTGACAGTCGAAATCCCGAACGGCGGAACCTGCCAAGCTACGGTGACCGACTCTGTCGCCAACCCCGGTTCACGTTTCTGTGCCGCGACAACAGCTGGCGCTTCAGGTTTGGACTGTTCGATGGCACAACAGAATAATCAGACCCTGATCGAACCATACTTTCAACCCTCTCCTTGTTTCGGCGCCGGAACCTCGAACTGTATTTGGTACGATATTAGTGTGATTCCAGCTAATTGTACTGACGGGGATTGGCACAACAACCAATGTGCCAACAAGGGCGGGGCGGCTTACAATCTACCGGTGATGCTGAGCTGTCCCGGTGAACCTACGTTTATCTGTCGCGGCCCTGCGAATGGTACTTACGGAACGGCGAATTATCCCAGCAGTTGCGGCAACCCAAATGCGACGTGCATACCAGGGCTGAACGGCTCCCCTAATCCCGATCCCGCCTGTCTAAATGCGTATTTTTATCCGGACGATAACGATAATGTTTCACCATCGCCGCAGCCGAATGTCGTGTGTCCGAACGGACAGACTTTAACAATAGCTTTTTTGCCTGGCCCTTAATGAGGACGCACGCGGCCCCTCCGAAGTCGCGACCGGATGTAGTAGCAGCGAGCAGGTTCTTTCGGTGGTTGCCGTGCTGCGTCCGACCGGCCTAAGATCGTTCCGATTCGACCCAAACGGGCCCCAGGAGCGAGAACGCTATGACCATTGCAACTTCAGATCAAGAAACTACACGCCTTTATAGCGAACTCGAGGAACGGCTCCTGGCCCGCGACCAGGTCGGTGGTAGCCGGGTTTATTACGAACTCGTCCAACGCGGCCGGCCGTTGCCGGAAATCATGGCCCAGGCGGTGCGAATCCATGCGCCCTATACGCACGTGCCATACCATCAGCGCATCGACGACGGCTTTCCCAACTTCGTCAACAACGACCATTGCCTGCTCTCGGCGCGCGCCGCGATCAATCTTCAGCAGATGCTGCCGGAAAAGCTGGCCGCGCTGCCTTTGGCGCAGACCATCTGGTACATCCCCTCGGGACTCGACATCTGGAACCAAAAGATCCTGAAGGCGCCTGGTCATTATGCGACGCGCGGCTACAAGATGCCGAATACCGAGCCGCCGAAGCCGGTCGTCTATTGGCCGGACCAGGAGCCGCTGCGCGAATCCGGCCCGCTCAGCGAGCGCCTCAACAACTGGCTGACCCTGGTCGAGCGCGGCCAGGTCATCGATGCCTACCGCACCTTTCTCGGCCTGATGGAGGAGACCGGAGCATCGCAAGGAGGTGCTGGCTCAGCTCGTCTTCGCCGGTCTGATCGATGTTCAGGACCGCATGCTCTACAACCGCTCCTACACGACCGGGCACAAGGCCTATCGCGCCCGCTCGGTGGTCGAGATCGGCAACGCGATCGGCTGGGACAACGCCCACGACGTGATCTATGCCGGCGCACTCGACATCGCCGTCGGGCCGCGCTGGCATTCGGTCTACGAGATGGCGTGCAACGTCGTCACGATGTTCATCGAAGGCGCCGAGGTCCACGCCATCCCGCAAGGCGGCACAACCGAGCGCGAGCGTGCGCTGCTGACCAATACCGGCGATTTGTCCGCGGGCGAAACCGACGAGCTGGTCGACGCGCTGATTCGCCAGCACGAGCCCGCTTATATCGAAAAGATCAGCAGCTTGTTGCTTGCCGGCACATCGCCGCGGCGGATCGTCGATGCGATCCAGCTGGCGGCAGCGACAGGTGGTGCTCGAGACCGACGGCCCGAACGCGTTCTCGATGCCGCAGCACACTTACGAGTATTGCAACTACGCTCGGCTGGTTCTACGACAATTTCGAACACCCGCAGCGGCTCAAGCTGCTTTACGTCGCCGGCTCGATGGTCAATCAGGCGGCGTGGAACCAGAAGCACATGGGCTGGGTCAAATCGGAACCGATCAACGCGCCCGGCCGGCGCCGACCGCCTGACCGGTGCCCAGATCATCGGGCGTCTCGAAGACGCGATGGCGGCCTTCGACACCGCGCAGTCGGTGGCTTGGACAAAGGCGTATCTCGACAGCGGCGAGGATCATTCGCCGCTGGTGCAGCGGCTGGCCCTGATGGCAACGCGTTTCGGCAACGATCCGCATAATCAGGAAATCCCGCAATGCCTGTTGCAGGATTACGGCAAGAACCAATGCGCCGACCGCGCGCGGCTATTGCTCGCCTGCGCGCACATTTCCGCCGGTCACCGCAAATACGGCGACACCTTCGAAGCCAGCCGCCGCTTCGGCGAGGCGATGGGTCTGGCCGAACTGCACTGACAGCCCGCCGGCACAGGCAGCCCCGCGCTTCGGGGGTACGGGACGAGAAGATTTCGGTGAGCCTCCGCCGTGACCGCGGCTGAGCCTCTCCGGGCACAATTTGTGGCGCCAAAGAGAGGCAAAGCCGGAGAGCTGCGCCGCGGCTGGACCACCGGCGCCTGCGCCACGGCCGCCACCAAGGCCGCCTTTATCGGCTGGATAACGGGTGAGTTCCCGGACCCGATCGAGATCCTGTTGCCGCGCGGCGCACGGGTCGGCTTCGCGCTGGCGTGCCACGACCGGACCGCCGATGGCGCCCGCGCCGGGGTGGTCAAGGATGCCGGCGATGACCCGGACGTTACCAATGGGCTGCTGATCGTCTCCACGGTCCGCCCCGGTCCGGCCGGCGGCGGCATCGTCTTTCGCGCCGGGCCTGGCGTTGGGACGGTCACACGGGCCGGACTGCCGATCCCACCGGGCGAACCCGCGATCAACCCGGCGCCACGTAAAATGATCCGCGACGCCATCGCCGAAGCCGCCTCGTCACTGGGCAGCGCAACCGACATCGAGGTCGATATCTCAATCCCCGGCGGCGAGGCGGTCGCGCGCAAGACCCTCAACCCGCGGCTCGGCATCGTCGGTGGGCTGTCGATCCTCGGCACTACCGGGATTGTCGTGCCGTATTCCTGCTCCGCCTGGATCCACAGCATCTATGGGGGAATCGACGTGGCGCGCGCCGCCGGGCTTGCGCATGTCGCGGGATCGACCGGCGCGACTTCCGAGGCGGCGGTCCAGGTATTGCACGGATTGCCGGAGCACGCGCTGATCGACATGGGCGACTTCGCCGGCGGCATGCTGAAATACCTGCGCCGCCATCCCCTGCCCCGCGTCACCGTGGCGGGCGGCATCGCCAAGATCGCGAAATTGGGCCAGGGTCTGCTCGATCTTCATTCCCGCGCCGGGGCAATCGATTTCGATTGGCTGGCTCGGCGCTTGGTCGAGTCGGGCGGTGACGCCGAGACCGTGGCCGCTGCGCGCGCCGCTAATACCGCGCTCGAAATCCATCAGATGGCTGAAGCGATCGGTTTGCCATTGGCCGCGGTCGTTGCCGAGCATGCCTGGCGCACGGCTGCTCAGGTCCTGGCCGGTGCCGCGACCGAGCTGGAGATCGCGATATTCGACCGTCAGGGCCGCCTCGCCGGACGAACCCCTTTCCGTTCGGTCGGTTGAGCGGTCTGCACTGAGACCGAAGGGCGGAAGCGGCGCCGGTAATCCGGGGAATAGAGCGCGCTGTCGCGAAAGCCGCCCGGGTCGAGCGCCCTTCCGACAAGGATCAATGCCGTTCGCTCCAATGCCTCGGCTCGCACCAGGGATGCGATCTCACCGAGCGCGCTCTCGATAATGCGCTGATCCGGCCACGAAGCGCGCCACACCACCGCAACCGGGCAGTCGGCGCCGTATGCCGGCAGCAGTTCGTCGACGACCTTCTCGATCGCATGGACTGAGAGGTGGATCGCGAGGGTCGCCCGCGTCGCCGCGAACGCCGCCAGCCCTTCGGTCGCCGGCATCGCCGAGGCGCGGCCGGAGGTTCGGGTCAGCACCACCGACTGCGCCACCTCCGGCACGGTCAATTCGCGGCGCAACGCCGCTGCCGCCGCCGCGAAAGCCGGCACCCCGGGGGTCACGGTATAGGGGATGCCGAGACCATCCAGCCGGCGGATCTGTTCGCCGAGCGCGCTCCAGATCGACAGATCGCCCGAATGCAGGCGGGCGACATTCTCGCCCCGCGATTCGGCGCGGAGGAATTCAGCGGTAATGCCGTCGAGATCGAGCGGCGCGGTGTCGATACGGCGGGCACCCGGCGGGCACCAGTCGAGGATTTCGGGCGGGACCAGCGAGCCGGCATAGAGGCAGACCGAGCAATGCTCGATCAGATTGCGGCCGCGCACCGTGATCAGGTCGGGGGCGCCGGGGCCGGCGGCAATGAAGTGGACGGTCATGCCGGTTTGCCCCTCACGGCTTTGTCGCCGCCCATTGAGTGATCGGCAGCGCCGTCCGCCACCCATGCAACCCCCCGAGCGGCTGGGCGCGGGCAATCGCGATGCGCCGCAGGGCGCCGCCGTGGCGCGCGAACAGGTCGGTCAACAGCACCTCGGTCTCCAGCGTCACGGCGTTGACGACCATACGCCCGCCGGGTTCCAGCGCGGTCCAAGCGGTTTCGAACACCGCCGGGCCCGAGGTGCCGCCGCCGATAAAGACCGAGTCCGGCGCGGGCAGCGCGGCAAGCGCCTCGGGCGCCCGTCCGACGATCACCTCCAGCGCATCGACGCCGAGCTCCGCGGCATTGCGCCGGATACGCGCGGCGCGCTCCGAATGTTGCTCGACGGCGATGCAGCGGTTGCGGCGATGGCACAGACACCATTCGATGCCGACCGACCCCGACCCGGCGCCGATATCCCACAGCAATTGACCCGCCCGCGGCGCGAGCGCGGCGAGGGTGACGGCGCGGATCTCTGCTTTGGTCAGCTGCCCGTCATTTTCGAACCAGGTATCGTCGAGACCGGGTGCGAGGGTCACCACCCGCGCCACGCGCGCGCCAGCGACCTCGATCGCCACGGTGTTCAACGGGTCGATCTCTGGAAGATCGAAATCGGCCGCGCGCATTCGACGGATGCGCTCGCGCGGGCCGCCCATCGCCTCGAGCACTGTCACCGTCGAGTTGCCGAAGCCACGGGCGGTCAGCAGCGCGGCCAGCCGGCCCGGCGTCGCGCCGTCCCAGCTGAGGGCGAGAATGCGTGTCTGCGGCTGCAAATATGGGATGACCCGCTCCACCGCCCGCCCATGCAGGCTCAGGCGCTCGCAATCGGGCAAAGACCAGCCAAGTCGTGCCGCGGCGAGGCTGAAAGCGGATGGCAGCGGATAGCAGATAATCTCTTCGGCGGGCACCAGCCGGGCCAGTTCCGCACCGACGCCGTAGTGGAAAGGGTCGCCCGTCGCCAGCACACAGGTCGGCCGCCCGCGCCGCTCCATAATCATCGCGTAGGCGTCGGAAAGCGGCGTCGGCCATGACATGGTGCGTGCCGCAATCGGCTGGACGAGTCGCAGATGTCGCGTGCCGCCAACCACAAACTCGGCCGCGTCGAGAACCTCCAGCGCGGCATTCGACAAGCCCTGCCGGCCATCCTCGCCGACACCGAGGATTGACAGCCATGGCCGCGGCGCAGCTGGGCTGGACAGAGGATCAGGCATCGGCGAAGACACTCGGATGCGTATCCTTATTCTTGGTGGAACGACCGAAGCCTCGACGATCGCGGCGAAACTCGCCGAGCGAGCCGATATCGACGCGATCTTCTCGTTGGCCGGGCGCACCACCAACCCGCGCCCATCGCCGCTGCCGATAAGAACCGGCGGTTTCGGCGGCGCCGAAGGTCTGGCGCGCTGGCTGACCGAGCATCAAACCGACGCGGTCGTCGATGCCACCCACCCTTTTGCGGCGATGATGTCGCGCAACGCCGCCGCAGCCTGCCGGCGCCTGCGCCTGCCATTGCTGGGGCTGCGCCGGCCGCCCTGGCGCGCCCAGCCAGGTGATCGTTGGATCGAGGTCGCGACGATGGCGGATGCGGTCTCGGCGCTGGGAGCGACGCCACGCCGCGTCTTTCTGACGATCGGCCGGCTCGAGCTGGCGCCCTTTGCCACGGCTCCGCAGCACTTCTATCTGGTGCGCTCGATCGAGCCGATCGGCGACGCGCTGCCGTCGCCGCAGGTCAGCACGCTCCTCGCTCGAGGGCCATTCGACGAGGCCGGCGAGCGAGCGCTGTTGGAACGCGAACATATCGATATCATCGTCACCAAGAACTCCGGCGGTTCGGCCACTTATGCCAAGATCGCTGTGGCCCGCGCGCTCGGGTTGCCGGTGGTCGTCGTCGCGCGGCCGGAAAAACCGGCGGTCACCGAAGCCGAGAGCGTCGCCACGGCGCTGGACTGGATCGACGCTCAACAACGGGTTCTGCTGCTGCGCGGCGTGTAGACATAAGGGACGGCGCCGCCGCCGCGGGCGATCCGCCGGGTCGCGGTCGCGCCGATCACGACGATCGTCGCCATGTCCGCGGCAACGGAGCCGGCCTCGCCGAGGCGTTCGACCGCGATCCGCTCCTCGGGCCGCCCTACGGCATGGGCGAAGATGACCGGCGTGTCGGGATCGCGCATCTCGGCAACGATTCTCAGAGCGTCTTCGAGCTGGTGCGGGCGGGCCATCGATGCCGGGTTGTAGAGGGCAATCACGAAATCGGCGGCGGCTGCTGCGCGAAGCCGCTGTTCGATGGTGGCCCACGGCTTCAGATTGTCGGACAGCGAGATTGCGCAGAAATCGTTGCCCAACGGTGCGCCGACCCGTGCCGCCGCCGCGACCATCGCGGTGACGCCCGGCTCGACCTGGATGTCCAGGTCGCGCCACGCCGGCGGTCCCTGCTCGACGGCCTCGAACACGGCTGCGGCCATTGCAAACACGCCGGGGTCACCGCCCGAAACGACCGCCACCCGCCGCCCCTGAGACGCGAGGTCGAGCGCCAGCCGGGCGCGGCCGAGTTCGCTCCGGTTGTCAAAGGCATAACGCTGCTGGGCGGGCGTCTCCGGTACGCGGTCGAGATAGGTGCGATAGCCGACCAGATCGGTCGCCGCTTCCATTGCCACCGATGCCGCGGGGGTCAGCCATTGCGGGCCGCCCGGGCCGAGGCCGACCACCGTCAAACTCCCCGCCGCATTCATCCGCGACGCCCCCGGCCGGGCACCAGGATCAGCGAGAAATAGGGTGCGCTACCCTCGTCCAAATTGGCAATCAGGCTGATGCGCTGACCCGTCATCGTCGCGCGTTCGACGTAGATGGCCCTATCGAGCAGCCCGGCCGCGGCGAGGGCGTCGCGGACCTTCGGCAGGTTCCGCCCCAGCTTGATGATGACTGCGGCATCCGTCGATCCAAGGCGATCCACAAGATCGGCATAGCACAAGGTCGCGGGCAGGACGGTCAATACATCGTCGGCCCAGCCGATCGGCATGCCCGCGCCCGCTCCCGCTCCCGCCATGCCGGTAATCCCGGGCACGATTTCGATCGCTACCCGGTCCTTCAAGCGCAGCCATAGATGGATAAATGAGCCGTAGAAGAACGGGTCACCCTCGCACAGCACCGCCACCGAACGCCCGGTAGCGATCTCGTCGATCAAGCGTGCCGCTGCCATCTCATGGAACCCGCAAATCGCCGCGGCGTAATCAGGATGGGCGAGCGGGATTTCGGTCGTTACCGGATAGTAGAGCGGCAATTCGCGGCCGGGATCGGGGCCGATCACGGCATCAGCGATGGTGCGGGCGTGGCCGCGTTCGCCCTTCTTGGCGAAATGCACGACGCGGTCGGCGGCGCGCAGCACCTTTAATGCCCGCATCGTCACGTAGTCAGGGTCACCGGGCCCCAGCCCGACGCCGACAAGGCGTGCGGCCGAGGGCCAATGGCCGTTGGCCGGAATCATTCTGCCTCGCTCGCCAGCGCGTTTATCGCCGCCGCCGCAATCGCGCTGCCGCCGCGCCGCCCATGCACGACGAGAAAAGGAACGCGCCGGTCTTGCGCCAGCGCACGCTTTGCCTCGGCGGCGCCGACAAAGCCGACCGGCACGCCGATCACGGCAGCGGGCAAGGGTGCTCCTTCGTCGAGGATTTCGAGCAGCCGGAACAGCGCCGTCGGCGCATTACCGATGACCACGACGGCATCGCGCAGGCGGTCGCGCCACAACTCGACCGCGGCGGCGCTGCGGGTAGTGCCGAGTGTCCGCGCCAAACCCGGCACACGCGGATCGTCGAGGGTGCAAACCACGTCATTGGCAGCTGGCAGGCGCGCGCGGGTGACGCCATGCATAACCATTTTGGAGTCGCACAAAATCGCGGCGCCGCTTCTCAGCGCGGTTTCGCCGGCTGCCGCGAAATCCGGCGACAGCTTCACATCGCGCGGCAGATCAGTCATGCCGCAGGCGTGGATCATGCGCACGACGATGCGTTCCGCCGCGCCGGCGAAACCGGCCAGATTCGCCTCGGCGCGGATCGCCGCAAACGAGCACCGATAGATCTCGGCGCCGTCGCGAAGGTAATTACGAGGGCTCATGTCTCTGCTGCGGAGAACCGCGACGCGAGGTCAGCGCGGGTTTGGACCGATGATAGACACCGCTCGATGTCGTCGATCGAAAAACGGCCGACGGCGGGATCACGCGGGGTTCCCTCGACGACAACCCGGTAGGCGCCATCGTCGCCCACCAAGGTCAGCGCGGCCGGACCTGGATGAGCGCAGCCCTTGGCGCACCCCGAAACATGAATTTGGCCGCCGGTTTGAATTAGCGGTCGCGCAGCCGCCGCGAGTCGGGCCGCATCACGCCGCGTCATGACCGAGGCATTAACGCAATCCGGTTGCCCCGGACAGGCGAAGACAGCGAGGCGCGGGTCGGCGGGCTCCATGATCAGCCCGGCTCCGGACACCAAAGCGATCAAGGTCCTGAGGTCCTTTCGCCGTACCTCCGGAATTACGATGCCGCGCCACGGCGACAGACGCACCTCGCCGCCGCCGAACCGCTCCGCCCAGCTCGCGATTTGCGTCAATTGGTCAGCGTCGCACCTGCCAAATGGCAGTGCCAGAACGACGCTTACCCGGCCGCGCAGCATCGACAGCAGGCCGGCACGCGGCGCCCTTGGACGCCGGCTCGGCACGATGGGCGGCGCGAGCCGCGCAACATCGGCAAGTCTCGCGCGCAGATCGGCCGGGGCGTCCCGCATCGCCAACGATTTCCCGCTCCCGACTGCCCTGGCGAGGTCGGTCAGCATCGCGGCAAGCGCCGATGGCAACGCCGACGGCGACGTCGTTCCACACCAGCGCGGCCCATCCGCGGCCGCGAGACCGACGGCGATGCTGCTGCTAGAGACGGCGACAGCGTAAATCTCGGCATCCAGCTCGACCAGCGGGAACCGCCCGCCGCCGTCGACCACAATGGCGAGCTTGCCGGGAAGCCCCTCGACGGTCCGCAGCGCGGCTTCGACCCGTGCCGCGAGCGCAGCCGCATCGACATGGTCGGTCGGGTCGAGGCCGGCGAGCGGTGAGGAGATCGTGCGGCGCTGCGCGGGGCCGGCCAGACCGGCGGCGGCAAGCTGCTCGACCAGCGCTGGGTGCAAATTGGCAAGAACGCCGCGGATCTGCAGATTGCCCCGGCTGGAAACGTCGAGCAGCTCGTTCCCGCAGGTTCGCGCCGCCGTGGCGATTGCCTGTAACTGTCTGGCGGTAAGCCTGCCGAGAAGCGGATGAAGGCGCACCAGCAGACCGTCTCCGGTCGGCATCGGGTGCAATAGGCCCGGACACCAACCGCGCTTCATGAGACGTAGCTCGTGAGATTCCGGCGCCGGCTCGGCTGGTGGATCTGCGGTCAAGCGGACTCTTCCCGGCAACGCGCTATCCGTCACCCGCAAGCCGGCCGCGCCCGCCGAGAAATGGGCCCGCCCCGCCGGTACACCCCGCCCGGCGCGCTCGCGCGTGACCACGAGCGGATGGCCGGTTTCCTGGCTTGCGGGTCGTCGCCAGACGCGCCACCTTCCCAGGCATCAGCCCAGTGGTTTCAGAGCGCTTGGCTCGCCGCTCACAGTTGCGGGGGCAGCCGCGGCATGGGCGGACTGACGCCGCACCGCGTTCCCGTTTGATCCCCTCAGGGAACCATCCGTCAAGAAGGGTAAGAGTAGACGCCGGCGCGGTCAACGCCGCCGGTTCATCCTCCGGAGTGGTTCAGGTGGATCCGAGCCAAAGACGGATTACGGGATCTCGTATACCGCCACTTCGTCGGCGATGCCGCGCAACGCGCGCGGTTGCGACACCGGCTGCAGGCCGCTCTTCTGCAGCAGGATCGAAGCCTGCGGATGGGTGACGACCGGCCCCGTCGCCATGATGGTCCGCGAATCCGCCAGACCCTGCACCCGGGCGGCGATATTGACGGTCTGGCCAAAATAATCCTGCCGGTCGTTCAGTATGACGGCCAGGCACGGCCCCTCGTGGATGCCGATCTTCAGCAGCAAGTCGTCCTCGTCGTTGTGACCGTTATGCCCGTTGCCGCCGTTGCCCAAATGGCGCATCGCCTCGCGCATGCGCAGTGCGGCGGCAACCGCCCGGTCGGGGGTCGAAAAGGTCGCCATGACCGCATCGCCGATAGTCTTGACCACTGCCCCGGCTTCGGTGGCGACGATCTCGTTGAGGACCTTGAAATGCGCGCGCACCAGATCGAAGGCGGCAAGATCGCCGACCCGCTCGTAAAGCTCGGTCGAGCCCTTGAGATCGGTGAACAGAAAAGTCAGGCTGGTGATCTTGAGCCGCTGCTCGGCGTCGATCGTGTTGGTGCCGTAAAGATCGCGAAACACCTGGTTGGTCAAGAGCCGCTTGGCGGTCAGGAAGGGTTTGCGCCGGCCGAGCAGCTCGTGCAGCTTGTCGTTGGCGACCCACAAACCCGGTAATACCCGCGTATCGGCGCGGTTCTCCAGCGACAAGCGCAGCGGCCCTGGGCGCAGCTCCAAAGTTCCGGTCGGCGAGCGCAGCTTGTCGAGAACAATCGTCAGGTTCTGGCGCTCGCGCGTCGGCTCACCCTTGACGTCGAGGAATTGGGTGCCGTGCGTCACCGGGTCGATGACAATCACGAACTGCGCCGGCAGTTGCAGCGAAAGCAGCGCCTTTCCGCCCGGCGGCAGCTCGACCGATTCGAGGACGATTTCCTGAAGCAGCTCTTCGAAATTGTCCGGGACATCGATGCCCGAGCCCCAGAATACCTGGCGAAAATACTCGTTGAAGGCCAGCTCGTCCGGGTCGTGAGCGGCGATCTTGCGCACTCGCCGGCTGACCGTGAACGTCACCTCGACGATCTCGTCGAGCGTCGGCGTGTACCCGGCCGCGCACCAGCCGCAGGCGTACTCGTCCTTGTCGACGCTCTTCAACGTGGTGCTGGAATTGAGCACCCCGCCGCAGCCCGGACACAGCACGTTCCACGACAGCTCGAAGATCCCGAGCCGCGCCGCATGCAGAAAGGCGGCAATCACGTGCTCCTCGTCGAGCCCGGTCTTCGCCGCAAAATCCAGCACGTTGACCCGGCATAGGGCGCGGTCCGGAGCATCCCGAACCAACGCGTCAATGGCCTCGACAGTGCCCGGATCGGCCGACTGCCGCAGAACCGCAAACAGACTTTTGGCTTCGCTCATCGTTGCATCCCCATCGCGCATCCGTGAGCTCCGGGCGAGCTTCGGGCTGCGAGAAGTCATTTTTGCCGATCAGGCGCTATCGACTACCCGTCATCGCAATGTCGCCATCACCCGCAGTTATTTGGTGACGAATTGAGCAAGCGCCAGCGTTGCCTCCCGCCACCTGTTGCCATCATGCTGTCAGCATCACCGGGTGATAATGGCTCATGAGACGCGCGGACCGGCTGTTTCAGATCATTCAGATCTTGCGGCGTACGCCTAAGCCGACGACCGCCGACGCGCTCGCCGCCGAACTCGAGACCTCCAAGCGGACGGTCTATCGCGACATCTCCGATCTTATCGGCCAGCGGGTGCCGATCCGAGGCGAGGCCGGGGTCGGCTACGTCTTGCAGGCGGGGTTGGACCTGCCGCCTCTGATGTTGACGCCCGACGAGATCGAGGCTGCCGTGCTGGGAGCCCAATGGGTGGCCCGCCACAGCGATTCCGCCCTGGCCAGGGCGGCCGAGGATCTGATCGCCAAGATCGGCGCCGTCGTACCGGAACGGCTTCGGCCCTATGTGCTCGAGCCGGCCACCGAAACACCGCCAGTGCGCGGCCTCGCCGCCGATGGCCTCGACATGTCGCGCGTACGCAATCAGATACGCGCGGGCCGTAAGATCGCGCTGCGCTATCGCGATGAACAGGGGCGAGAGAGCGAGCGCGTCGTCTGGCCGGTGACGGTCGGTTACATGGAGACCGTCCGCCATTTGATCGCATGGTGCGAGTTGCGCCAGGACTTCCGAAGCTTTCGGACGGACCGGGTGACCGCGGCCGGGTTCCTCGACGAACGTTACCCTGAGCGACCTGGCACTCTCAGGGCGAAATGGCGGCGGACCTTACTAACGCGCACCAACATTTCGACCGCCTAGTATCGTCGACCGCCAGCGTAGGACGGAGGGCCGGGTGGCGATAAGCTCCGGCCTACTCGGCCGCTTCCGCCTTTTCGATCGGTAGCGGCTCGGTGCCGGTCCAGGGATGCTCGGCCACATCGAAAAGGATGCCTTCGGGTCCGTAGAATTTGACTTCGAAGCCACCGATGCGCTCGGCCTCGGCCTGGTGCATGTAGTGCTTGCCGCCGAGGGCCTCGAGCTTTTTGCCGGCTTTTTCGACATCCTCGACCAGGATCCCGAAATGGTGCAACCCGGCATAGTCCATGCCCTTGCCAAGCTGGTCGGTCTTGAACCGTAGGATCGCCAGATCGATCGTGCCGTCGCTCAGATGGTGGCCATAGGCGAGCGGGCCGTCGTTCGAGCGAACGATCTTGAAGTCAAAAGCCTTGACATAGAAATCGGCCATCGCGTCGGGGTCCTTCGCAGCGATGGCTATGTGGCGCAGCTTGGCCATGTCGGCCTCCTCGGTTTCCATTGGTCCGATAATCGGTCGCTCCGCGTAAACGGGGGTCTACGGTGAGCGGAAGACCCACAGCCCCGGATCCCGGCTGCCGCGGGAACGACGAATGAGGAATTCTCACTAGAAGCACGTTGACCCTAGTTCCGGTAGCTGGGATCGAGCCGGTCGAGCATCCGCAGCAATGCCGGCCATTCACGCTGGCCCTGCAGGCGCGGCATGTTGCCGGCAAATTGGGCAGCCTGGCGCTCGCAAGTGTCTGGCGACGGGACCACCATCTTGGCGCCGGAGGCGACCGCGGCTTGGATCTTCAGCTGCGCTTCGGCCGAGCGCTCGAAATGGTAAGTCAGCGAAAAGGCCTCGGCCACATTGCGGCCGGTGGCCAACAGGCCGTGATTGCGCAGCACCAGCACCGGATGGTTGCCGATGCTCTGCTGCAGCCGCTCGCGCTCGTCCATGTCGAGAGAGACGCCTTCGTAATCGTGGTATCCGAGCCGGTTATAGAAACGCATCGCCCATTGGGAAAGCGGCAGCAGCCCTTCTTCGAGCGCGCCGACCGCGATGTCGGCCTCGGTATGGGTGTGGACGACGCACTCGACGTCGGACCGGCCGAGATAGATCGCGCCATGAATGACAACCCCGGCGTTGATCGGCTCATATTCGGACGGCTCGATCAGATGGCCGTCCGAAATATCGACTTTCAGCAAGTTCGAGGCGGTGATCTCGTCGAACATCAACCCGGAGGGGTTGATCAGCATCTGGTCGGGGTGGCCCGGCACCCGCGCCGAATTGTGGGTCAATACCAGATCGTCCCAGCCGAAATGTGCGATCAGCCGGTAGCAGGCGGCGAGATCGACCCGCACCGCCCATTCCTCCGCGCTGATATGCGCCGGCCGGTGCGAGACATTGGCTTCAAGCGTGTCCATGTTCCATTCTCTCTGGTCGTTATTGGTCGTTCTCACGTAAGCGGGAATTTAGGAGCGGCAGGGTTCCCGCGCTCGCCTGGGTCCACTTTCGCAGAGCGGGAAATTCAGTCTATCCGAGGCGAGCGGTAATTCAAGGAGAACTCGTTACAGTGATTGTGCTGACGGATAGGTAGCCGGAGGCCTGCTTGTAAGGGGTGAGTTTGCCGTTTTCGTCAGACGAGATCCCAATAGTAAATCCAGTTCCTGTTGTGTAAGAATCAAAGAGTGACTTATTCAACGTGTAGGGACCGAGGTCGTCTGCCCAATTACGGCATCCGGAACCGGAAATCCCGTTGAGGTTCAGCTGTACACCGATCGATTCCGTTCCTGAAGTTTGCCCATCGAAGGATGCGTCAAAAGAGGCACTCATCCCCAGTTTCGGGGATCCGGCATGGTATGTATAGACCGATGAGGTAATCGAGCTTGCGCTTGTGGGACTAAATACATAAGGTTTATTATTGATGATAAGTGTTACTTGTGTAACCGGAGTATTGGCACCCTGATTCTTCAACCCGTTATTGCAGGGTTTTGGTGGATTGTAGTATGGGACGCCCCGGCTCGGATCAAACGTAAAAACGGCGGTGTATGGCAAGTTTCTCCCGTAAAAAAACTCCTTTTCCCCGATAAACACCCCGGTGATATCAGTCCCGGACAGCACGATGCCGGTAATCGTTTCCACGACTGTTTCAGCGTACGTCGCCTGCTCGGCCGCACAGAGTACGGCGGCGGCCATGCACGCCACACGTAAGCCCAGTCCGAGATTCACCCTTCCAAAAAGTCGGAGGCGAGTTTGGCTAAGGGCTGACCTGAAACTCAATGTGCACATGCTCCCCTCCGGTGATCCGTTGATTATTCAAGGGAAACTGCCTCGACTAGCGCCGGTCAGACCGGGGTGAACATCGGCACTGGCGGGCCGCCGTCGCTGGGCTTGAACACCAGCTTCACCGCCTGTCCGATGCGGATCTGATCGAGGTCGCAATCGACGATGTTGGTCATCATCGTCGGGCCCTCGGCCAAGGTCACATAGGCGATCGCGTAGGGGATCGGGGCGCGGCGCATCACACTGTAGGTATAGATCGTGCCATTGCCCGAAACCTGCTGCAACCGGGTCTTGTCACTGAAGCAGACCGGGCAAAACGCGCGCGGATAATAGTGCACAGCGCCGCAGGCCTCGCACTTGCCGACCATCAGCTTGCCCTCGGCGGCGGCGTCCCAAAACGTCTTTGTTTCGAGATTGGGCACCGGGGCCTGGATCTTGCGCTCCTGGCTCTGCATGACCGTCACTCCCTTTCCATGATAACGGTCGCCGCCCCATGGCGGGTGCCGAGCGAGCCGCCGGTGCCGTGCGCCAACGCCAGATCGCAATTCGGGACCTGGACCTTGGGATGCGCCTCGCCACGCAACTGACGCACCGCCTCGACCACCTTGGTCAATCCGCCGCGGTTCGACGGGTGATTGTTGCACAACCCGCCGCCATCGGTGTTGAACGGCAGTTTGCCAGTGCCCGAGATCAAATTGCCGTCGGAGACGAACCGACCGCCCTGGCCTTTCTCGCAAAAGCCGAGATCCTCGATCTGCATCACCACGGTGATCGTAAAGCTGTCGTAGATCGAGGCATATTTGATGTCGGCGGGCTTGACCCCGGCCTCGGCAAAGGCTGCCGGCCCCGACCACACCGCGCCCGAATAGGTCAGGTCGATCTGTCCCGCCCATCTGGTGCTTGGGCGCCTCGCCAGCGCCGATGATCCTGACCAATGGCCGCTTCAGGCTCTTCGCCACTTCGGGGCTGGCGACGATGATGGCGCCGCCGCCATCGCTGATCACGCAGCAATCGAGCCGGTGCAGCGGGTCGGCGATCATCGGCGAATTGACCACGTCCTCGACCGTGACCACGTCGCGCAGCATCGCATGCGGGTTGTACTGCGCATGGTGCGAGGCCGCGACCTTGACCCAAGCGAGCTGCTCGCTCGTCGTGCCGTATTGGTGCATGTGCCGCATCGCGCACATCGCGTACATGTTCGCGGTCGCCGGCGCATAGGGGTTCTCGAACGCGGTCTCGGCCGACTGCACCGTCGCCCCGCGCGGGGCGGTGCCGGTCGCCTGCCCCTCGGTGCGCGGCCTCCCGGCCAGGGTGATCAGCGCGATCGAGCATTTGCCGGCCGCGATCGCCTCGGCCGCATGGCCGACCTGCAGCAGGTAGGACGACCCGCCGGTGTCGGTCGAATCCCAGTGCCGCAATTTGAGCCCGAGATAGTCGATCATCGACAGCGCGCCGAGCCCCGGCGTGTCGCCGGCGGCGCAGAAATATCCGTCGATGTCGTTCTTGCCGAGCCCCGCATCGGCGAGCGCGCCCTGGGCGCACTCGGCGTGCAGCTGGAACAACGATTTGTCGTCGGCCTTGCGCGTCGGATGCTCAAAGATCCCGACGATATTGGCCTTGCCTTTGATGCTCATCGGCGGCTGGTCCTCCCCGTGGCGGCTCGTGCAGGTATGCGTCCCAATCGGATACCGTCCGACGTCCGCGGTCAATCCCGATTGCGAACCCGCGTCTTGCCGAACCGCCGGACGAATGTTTATCTCGGTCAATTGGACCAGGTTGCAGCAGAGCCACGCATGAACGAGACCAAAAATATCCCTGAAGCAAAGACGCCCTTGTCGCGGCTAGTCGACCAGACCGCAAAAGGCAAAGAGACGGCTCCGCGCGAACCCGACAACCTGCTCGGCGTTACCTTCATCGCCACGGATTTCGACGAGCCGCTGCCGCTGGACGTTCGGTCAACCTTCGAGGCTGATGCGTGAGAGGCCTTTTCACATTTTCACCTGACGGAGCACGCGCGAAATAGAAGGGAGGTACGCCGTGGGACCGCTTGCCGGGATCAAAATCATCGAACTCGCCGGGATCGGGCCGGGGCCGATGTGCGCGATGCTGCTCGCCGACATGGGTGCCACCGTGCTGCGCATCGACCGGCCGGGCGGCAGCGATCTCGGGCTCGCGCGACCGTTGCGCTACGACCTGCTGCTGCGCGGTCGCCGGTCTGTCGCGGTCGATCTCAAATCCGCGGACGGAAAGGCGCTGGCCTTGCGCCTTATCGAACAGGCCGACGGGCTGATCGAAGGCTTCCGCCCCGGCGTGACCGAGCGGCTCGGCCTCGGCCCCGACGATTGCCTCGCGCGCAATCCGCGCCTCGTCTATGGCCGCGTCACCGGCTGGGGCCAGGACGGGCCGCTGGCGCAGGCGGCCGGACACGACATCAACTACATCTCCCTCGCCGGAGCTCTCCATGCATTCGGCCGTCGCGGCCAGCCGCCGACCCCGCCGTTGAACTTGCTCGGCGACTTCGCGGGCGGCTCGCTCTATCTCGCTTTCGGACTGGTCTGCGGCATTCTCGAAGCGCGTCGTTCCGGGCAGGGGCAGGTCGTCGACGCGGCGATGATCGACGGTGTCGCCTCGTTGATGACCGCGGCGGTTGGCGCGGTCGCAGCCGGGCTTTCAACCCACCAGCGCGGGACCAACCACCTCGATACCGGCGCACATTTCTACAACGTCTACGAATGCGCCGACGGCGGCTGGATCTCGATCGCGCCGATCGAGGGCAAGTTCTACACCGAACTCTTGCGCCGCCTCGACATCGACCCCGCTACGATGCCGTCGCAGCAGATGGCCCGCGAGCATTGGCCGGAGGCGAAGGCACGGCTGGCGGCATTGTTCAAGACCCGGACGCGTGACGAATGGTGCGCTCTGCTCGAAGGGACCGACGCCTGCTTTGCCCCGGTGCTGACGACCGACGAGGCGCCGCACCATCCGCACAATAAAATGCGGGGGACCTATGTCGAGATCGACGGCATCGTCCAGCCCGCACCTGCGCCGCGCTTCAGCCGCACCGTTCCCGATCTCCCGATCCCGCCGCAATCGCCGAGCGGACCCGACGAGGCGGAAGCGACACTCGCCGATTGGTTCGAGCCGGCCGAGATCGCGGCGTCGCGTGCCGCCGGCACACTCGGTTGAGGAGGGGTCTCAGCCGGCACCGATGCCCCGTCCGGTTTAGCGCGATACCCGCTCAGCCGTCCCCTGAAACACCGGCAAGCCCGCAAAAGCCTCCTGAAAGGTCTGAATCATTTGAATTTGAGAACCTTGGAAGGCTGCAAACAGGTCAAACTGGGGATTCGGCCCGCCGTCCATAAACTTGAGATGGCCCGTGCAGTCGGGATCGAGCGTGTAGGTCCCTGGCGTGCCCGAACTATACCTAATCGTGCCGTTGACGCTGACCGTCGTCCTCTCGCCGGTGGCGGTGCCGTCGCCGTTGAAATTGATCAATTCCACAATAGCCTTTGGTAGTGCGGCGGTTCCGACGATGTTAAAGCCCGAAGCGGTGAAGAGGTAAAGCCCGTGCAGCGTAGAGAGGCGGCACGGCTTTGTGTCGTCGTCGTCATCGTGCGCCCGTGCGACACCGGTCACGGCCAGCACCATCGCGGCGGCTACTACGAGTTTCCCAATGTACTGTTTCATGCTCGCTCTCCATCTTGCCAGCGATCGGTTCGCCCGGTTCGCCAGGGCCGGGATCAAGACCAGCTCGACGGAAAGCGCGCTATGAGACGACGCTTAAAAAATTCTGAATTTTGTATTAAATTTTTGGAAGATTTCGGGCCGCGCGGGAGGCGCAGCTATGGATGCACTCGCCGCGGCCGATATTTTCCTGTTCCAGGGTCTCCGCCTCGATCGGCGCGGCGGTGTCCTGTTCGGGCGCGATCCACAAGGTGTTTTCGCGCCGATAGCGATCGGCAGGCGGGCGCTCGACATTCTCGGCGTGCTGGTCGAGCGGCCAGGCGACCTCATCTCGCGAGACGACATCATCGAGGCGGTCTGGCCGGGAAGGACGGTCGAGGACAGCAACCTCAATGTCCAGGTCGCGGCATTGCGCCGGATTCTCGACGACGGGCGAGCAGACGGCAGCTGCATCCAGACCGTTTCCGGGCGGGGCTATCGCTTTGTCGCGCCGGTGACGCGGGTGGAGCCCTCAACCCCACAATCCGGTACCAGTGGCGGCCGGACCATCGCCGAGGACGGACAGCCGCACGGTCCAAGCGCCGGTGTTGCGGCTCCGACCTCCGCTGCGCCGCGCCTGTCGATCGTCGTGCTGCCCTTTGCCAATCTTAGCACCGATCCCGACCAGCAATATTTCGCGGACGGCATCACCGAGGATCTGACGACCGATCTGTCGCGGCTCGCGGACATGTTCGTGATCTCGCGCAATACCGCATTCACCTATCGGAACAAGCCGGTCGACACGAAGCAGATCGGCCGCGAACTGGGCGTGCGCTATGTGCTGGAAGGAAGCGTTCGCCGGTCCGGCAACCAAGTTCGCGTTAATACCCAGCTGATCGATGCCGAGGCCGACGCGCATCTGTGGGCCGAGCGCTTCGACCGCGACACCGCCGATCTGTTCGCCCTGCAGGACGAGGTCACGGGTCGAATCGCAAACGCGCTCAAACTCGAGCTGATCGGGGCGGCAGCTGCCCGACCGACCCGTAATCCGGACGCGCTGGATTACATCCTTCGGGGACGGGCCGCAGATGCGAGGCCGCCAACGCGTGGCAAATATGCGGACGCCATTAGCCTGTTCGAGCGCGCAATGGCGCTCGATCCGCAGTCAGTTGAGGCACAGACCCGGTTGGCGACCGCGCTCATGGCCCGTGTGCTCGATGACATGACTGACTCGGCTGCTGTTGATATCAAACGGGCGGAAGACCTGGCCGAGCGAGCTTTGGCGGCAGCGCCCGGCGGCGCGCTTGCGCATTTCGCCAAAGGCCAAGTGTTGCGCGCGCAGCGCCGATTTGAGGAGGCTATTCCCGAATACGAGACAGCGGCCGTGTTGGATCGCAATTGGGCGAACGCATTACATGCTCTCGGCCAATGCAAGCTCCTCACAGGATCGATAAAGGAGACGATCCCGCTCGTGGAGCAAGCCGTCCGGCTCAGCCCCCGTGATCCCTACCTTGGAATTTTTTATCTCCAGATCGGGATTACGCATCTGCTGCAATCGCGCACCGACGAGGCAATCAACTGGCTCGAAAAGGCGCGCAACCACACGTCAGCACATCCGGGCATTCGCGCCTGGCTCGCGTCCGCATATGCGCCTCAAAGGCGAGACCGAACGCGCCGCCGCGGAACTCGCCGAAGCCCGGAGGCTGAGCAGCGACGGTCGCTTTTCCAGCATCGCCCGCTTGAAGGCCGTCGGATATTTCGGGGTGCCGAAGGTCAGTGCCCTGTACGGAGCCACCTATCTCGCCGGCCTCCGGCTGGCCGGAGTGCCGGACGAATGACTGCGACCCGCCGGCTTGCCGCGATCCTGGCCGCCGATGTGGCGGGGTATTCGCGGCTGATGGGGGCGGACGAGGAGGGCACGCTCGAACGGTTGAAGGCGCTGCGCCGCGAGCTGCTCGATCCGAAAATCGGCGAGCATCATGGCCGCATCGTCAAGACCACTGGCGACGGCATGCTGGTGGAGTTTGCCAGCGTCGTCGATGCGGTGCGCTGCGCGGTCGCGGTGCAGCAGGCGATGCCCGAGCGGGACACCGGTGTCGCCGCAGACAGGCGCATCGAATTGCGCATCGGCATCAATCTCGGCGACGTGATCGTCGAGGGCGACGATCTCTATGGCGACGGCGTCAACATCGCCGCACGCATCGAGGCCTTGGCCGATGCCGGCGGGGTGTTCGTCTCCAACACGGTTCATGACCAGGTGCGCGACCGGCTGCCCTTCGTCTTCGAGGATCTAGGCGAGCAGCAGGTCAAGAATATCGCGCGTCCAGTGCGAGTCTATGCGTTCCGCCCCAATGCCGTTGCCGACCTGCCTGCACCGAGCGTCCTGCCCATCCCGCCAATCTCCGAGGCCGCCGCGACGCCACGCCTGTCGATCGTGGTGCTGCCATTCGCGAATCTCAGTGGCAACCCTGACCAGCAATATTTCGCAGACGGCATCACCGAGGATCTAACAACCGATCTATCGCGGCTCGCGGACATGTTCGTCATCTCGCGCAACACCGCGTTCACCTACCGAAACAAGCAGGTTGACACCAAGCAGATCGGCCGCGAGCTGGGTGTCCGCTATGTACTGGAAGGAAGCGTCCGGCGGTCGAGCGACTGGCTTCGCATCAATGCACAGCTGATCGACACCGAGACCGATGGGCATGTGTGGGCCGAGCGCTTCGACAACGACACGAGCGACCTGTTTGCCGTGCAAGACGAAATTACCAGCCGGATTGCGATCACGCTCAACCTCGAGTTGATCGCCGCGGAGGTCCGCCGCACCGCCGAGCATCCCGACGCGCTGGACTACATTCTCCGCGGACGTGCCCTAATGAACAAGCCAAACGCGCGAGACAACTACGCCGCGGCGATTAGTTTGTTCGAGCGCGCGCTGGTGTTCGACCCAAACACCGTCGAGGCGCAAAGCCTTTTGGCGAGAGCGTTGGTGGGGCGGGTGTTCGAAGATATGACGTCTTCCCGGGTTGCGGACATCGGGTATGCAGAGGAGATGGTGGAACGGGCCTTGGCCCAATTCCCGAATCACCCGCACGTGCGCTACGCTAAAGGCCAACTGCTCCGTTGGCGACACCGCTTTGACGAAGCAATTGTCGAATACGAAACCTCGCTCGCGTTCAATCGAAACTTCTTGAACGCCTACGTCCATATCGCGCGGTGCAAGTTGCTCACCGGCTCGGTGGGGGAGGCGATCCGGCTATATCAGCAAGCCATCCGTCTCAGCCCCCGCGATCCGAATATTTCCGTAGTGTACTGGGGCATCGGGGAAGCACATCTCTTACAGCCACGAATCGACGACTCAATTCTTTGGTTCGAAAAAGCGCGCAGCGCCAATCCGGCGTTTGGGCGTAATCATGCCTCGCTCGCCGCCGTCTATGCGCTTAAGGGAGACACCGAACGGGCTGGCTTCGAACTAAGCGAAGCCAGAAGGCTGAGCGGCGACAATCGTTATTCGAGCATCGCGGGCTTACAGGCCTCCGGAATTGGAATTTTCTTTGGGGTGGCGACCATCCGTTCGCTTTACGAGACCACTTATTTCGCCGGTCTGCGCAAAGCCGGTTTGCCCGAGGAGTGACCGGCAAGGGTGGTGCGAACTGAGCTGATCAGCCGCATCACAATCATAATATAGCCGACATCGCATCGCACAGTCGGCCGTTGGCGGCAACGAAAAGCGGTCCGCGGGTAGGACCAAGGCGATGGATAAAAATCGAATTCGGTTAGACGGCCTGTGCGTCAGCCTTGCTGGGGTCGCGCGGCTCCGGGGCCTGGCTGCCCTCCGCAACCTGTCGACGATAATTTGCTGCTGATTTGCTGCGGACGCAGCAATCACCCAGGAGCTACATAACTATAAATTGTGGAGACTTGGTCAAACAAGCAGACGATTTGCACCCTCCCCCTTCTTCCGAGCGGGCTGCTCCCTCTCCCCGCTAGCGGGGAGAGGGCCGGGGTGAGGAGTGCGTCAGATATGCCGGCCGCGCAGCTCGTTGTTGGTGTGGCGGTCGCCGGCGAGCCACCGCGCGAGTTCGCTGTGCGCGTCGGCGCGGCGGATCGCGTCGATCTCGGCCACGTCTTCCGGGTCCTGGGTGAACTCGACGATCAGCCCGTCGGGCGAAGCGACATAGATCGACTTGCAATAACCGTGATTGGTCTCGCGGTATTTCTCGCCAGCCGCTTCGAGCCGCTGCTTTAGCTCCTCATAGGTATCGGGCTCGGCCTTGAACGCGATGTGGAAGTGACGCCCGATCTTGGCCGGCTTCTCGGCCTGGGTCAGCTCGTACATCTCCGGGTCGGCGAACTGGAAGAAGGCGAGCGCGCCGCCATCGGCCATCGCGAAAAAAGTGTGGCAGAACTCGACCTCGCGCTGCAAATCGGCGCTGAAATTCTTCTCGCACCAGGTTGCGGCCAGCGGAATACCGAGCAAATCCTCGAAAAACCGGCGGTTGACCTCGTGATCCTTCACGACGAAGGCGTTGTGGTGCAGCCGCGACGGCAGCCGCGACAATAAGCCCTTGGTCCGTGATCCGGCCGCGACCTCGATCGTATCCATCTTCACCCTCCCCTGGTTTGCACGTCCGACTTGCCGGCGACGATACCACAAAACGGGTGTTGCATGCCCGCTCTGATGGCTCGGCGGTTGGCACCGGCCGCAAAGATGCTGCATGCTGCCGGCAACGCCACCCAAGACAGGGGAATTTCGTGAAAATAAGCACAATGGTTCGCTTCGGCGCCGGCACGGGGCCGCATGACCGGCTGCTCGGTCGCACAGCCGATTATGCCCGGCGCATCGAAGCCGCCGGGTTTCCCGGGATCTGGGTCGGCGATTCGATGGGCCGCGGGCGGCCGACCCTCGATCCATTGGTAGAACTGGCGGTGCTTGCCGCGGTGACCGAGCGCGTCGAACTCGGCATCGGGGTATTGCAGCTGTCGTTGCGCCACCCGATCGAGCTCGCTCATCGCGTGCAATCGGTTCAGGCACTGTCGGGCGGCCGGCTGCGCCTCGGCGTCGGCAGCGGCTCGACGCGGGCCGATTTCGAACTGCTCGGTCTCGATTACGACCATCGCTTCCGCGCAATGAGAATTGCGCTCGAGACCATGCACCGCGTCTGGCGTGGCGAGCCGGTTAATGGCGGAACATTGTCGATATGGCCGGGCTGCGAAGGCGGACCGCCGATCCTGATGGGGGCCTGGCGCAGTCCGCGCTGGATCACCTATGCCGCCAAGGAGTGCCAGGGCTGGACCCCGTCCGGCCGCTACAGCAGCTGGGACGATCTCGAAGCCGGCATGCGCATCTACCGCGACGCGGGCGGCACCAACGCGGTCCTTGCGAATGTCGCCGTTGATCTCGCCAACCGGCCCGAATCCGCAGAGCTCGCCGCGGCCACCAACGTGGCGCTGGTCTGCCCGCCGGACGAGGCGCGGCGGCGGTTGAAGCGGATGGAGCAGCTGGGCTTCGACGAAGTTCTGCTGGTCTCTCAGTATGGCGAGTTCGAGGAACTCGAACGGGCGCGCGATCTCCTCTGACCGACCTCACGGCCACCGATCGGATTTGTCGGCCGTCGGCGGCTTGACAGCCGGCGCGGCGGGGGCATGCTGGGCCGGACACGCGATCTCTGCCGAGGGGGGCGACATGATCAGTGCAGATCTCACCGGTAAAACGGCGCTGATTACCGGCGCGGCCTCGGGCATCGGCCTCGCCGCTGTGGAGATCTTCTCGCGCTGCGGCGCGACGGTGGCGCTGAACCACCTGCCCGATGATCCGCGCGGAGCCGGCTGCGGTCGAACGGCTCAAAGCCGAGGGCCGTCGGGTCGTCGCCGCGGCGGGCGACGTGGCGCGGCCGGGCCAGGCCGAGCGGATGGTGGCGAGCGCGATCGACGCTCTGGGCCGGCTCGATTTTCTGGTCAACAATGCCGGGACCCCAGCCACCCCGACTCCGATCCCGTTTTCCGATCTCGACGCGCTGACCGAGGATTTCTGGTCGACGATCCTGACGACCAACCTGATCGGGCCGTTCCGCTGTGCCCATGCCGCGGTGCCGGCGCTGAGGGCGGCGCGGGGGGCGATCTGCAACACCGCCTCGATCGCCGGCGTTCAGGGTTCGGGCAGCAGCATTCCCTACGCGACCAGCAAGGCCGGGCTGATCAATCTGACGCGCAGCCTCGCGCGCACTCTGGCGCCCGAAATCCGGGTCAACGCGGTGGCGCCGGGATTTGTCGACAGCCCGTGGAACAAGGATTGGCCTGCCGATCGCAAACAGACATCGATCGAACGCACGCCGCTGAAGCGCGCGTGTAGGCCCGAAGACATCGCCGAGACGATGTTTTTCCTGTGCGCCGGGGCGGCGATGATCACCGGCCAGACCGTCATCGTCGATGGCGGCCTGACGCTTTAGCCCGAAAAGGCGGGCCAGACGCCCGCGGTCCCAACGGGAGGAAATTGGATTGAGCGAGCAGCGAACCATCAACGGCGCGCAATGGCTGGCGCGGGCGCTGGCTGGGACCGGGATGACCCATGTCTTCTTTGTCGAATCGGTGATGCGCCGGACCCTGATGGAGTTCGAGGATCTGGGCGTGACCCGCATTCTCGCCCATTCCGAAAAGGCCGCGGCTTATATGGCCGACGGCTACGCCCGCATCGCCGGGAAACCGGGGGTGTGCATGGCGCAGTCGGTCGGCGCCGCCAATCTCGCTTCCGGATTGCAGGACCCCTATCTCGGGCGCAGCCCGGTGGTGGCATTGACCGGGCGCAAGGAGCCGTCGTTCCAGCATCGCAACAGCTATCAGGAAATCGCCCATGCCCCGCTATTCGCGGCGGTGACCAAGTTTTCGAGCCCGGTCGATTCGACCGCCGAATTGCCCCGCCTGCTGCGCCATGCCTGGCGCGCGGCATTGGCCGACACGCCGCGGCCGACTCATCTCGATTTCTGCGGCCTGCAGGGCGACGTCATCGAACTCGGCCAAACCAGCGAGCCGACGGTCATCGATCCCGAGGCGCGGCAGATTCCGGCGCATCGACCGGTCGCCGACGAAAACGATATCGAGCGCGCCGCCGCGGCATTGACCGAGGCCCGACGCGTCGCGATCGTTGCCGGCGACGGCGCCTTGGCCTCGCAAGCCGGGCCGGAGGTGCTCGCCCTGGCAGAGGCGCTGGCAGCGCCGATCGCGACCACGCTCGGCGCCCGCGCTCTGATCCCGAGTCGCCATCCACTGGCGGCTGGCGTGCCCGGCAGCTATTCGGCGCCGCCGGCCAATCGCATCGTTCACGGGGCCGATCTCGTGCTCTATGTCGGCTGCGACACCGGCGACCAAGTTACGCTGAACTGGACCGTGCCGCCGCTCGCCACGAAGATCGTGCAGATCGACGCCGACCCGCTCGAGATCGGGCGCAGCTACCCGAACACGATCGGGGTCGTCGGCGACCCCAAGGCGACCGTGGCCCGCCTCGCCCAGGCGATCGGCCGCCCGGCGCGCGATCGCGGCTTTGCCGATGAAGCAGCGCGCATCGTCGCCGATTGGCGGGCGACGATGGCGCCGCTCGTCACCGACGACCGGGCGCCGATCCGGGTCGAGCGGCTGTGCGCCGAGATCACCAAGGCGCTGCCGGCCGACGGCATCCTGGTGGCGGATACCGGATATTCCGGCATCTGGACCGGAACGATGATCGACTTCAACGGCTCGGGTCAGACCTATCTGCGCGCTGCGGGCTCGCTCGGCTGGTCGTTTCCGGCCTCGCTCGGCGCCAAATGCGCAGCGCCGAACCGGGCGGTCCTATGTTTCACCGGGGATGGCGGTTTCTATTACCATCTGGCCGAGCTCGAATCGGCGCGCCGGTGCGGCATCGCTGCCGTTGTCGTCGTCAACAACAATTCCGGCTTTGGCCAGAACCTGACCGGGGTGCGCCGCATCGCCGGCAACCGACCGGGCCGCGGCGAGGCGCTGGTGCGCTTTGGCCCGACCGACTTCACCGCGGTCGCGAAGAGCTTTGGCGTGCGGGGCATCCGGGTCGAGCGGCCGGGCGAGATCGCCCCCGCTCTGGCCGAGGCGCTCGCCGCCGGGAAACCGGTCGTGGTCGATGTCGTGACCGATATCGAGCCGCGCGCTCCCGAACCGTGGTCGCCGGGCGCCAGGGCATGACACACGGTAGAGGCGGCGCGATGGGATCTGCGAGCTGCGCCGAAGCCGAGCGCCGCGGGAGCCCGGGCGAGGCTCAGCCGGCGATGCCGAGACTGCGAATTTTGTCGAACACCGGGGCGATCTGCGTCCGATAAATGGGTGAAGCCGAGCGCGACAGCCATAGCTGCTCGAACGCGTTTGACGGATATTCCGGGAATTGCCCGCGGAACGCCGCCACTGCCCGAGCAGCTTCGCCCGCCCGCCCGGTCAGCGAAAGGGCGGCCATCAGAAACAATTGCGCGCTTCCGTAGGTGGGATTGCGCTCCAGGGATTTGCGCAGCAAGGCGATCGACGCCTCGGTGCGGCCGAGCAGAAGCTCGGCAAATCCGCCGAAGAAGAGGAAAATGCTGTGTCGTCGGTCCGTTCGATCGAAGTGCATCGCCCGCTCTACTGCGGGCAACGTCTCGTCGGCGCGACCGAGAAGGGCCGCATTGTACCCAGCGAACCCGTGAGCGAGCCCCAGCCCCGGATCCAGCGCCAGCGCCTGCTCGATGGCGCGCCCCGCTTCCTCCAGCTGCCCTGCCGCCGAGTGCAGCATGCCTTGGATACATTTCGCAAGGGCATGTCCCGGCGCGAGGTCGAGCGCGATTGCAACCGCCTCGCGCCCGAGGTCGGAAGACGCTGCAACGGCATGCGGGTCACCCCACCAAGGGTTGCTGACGAGATGCTGGCAGGTTACGGCGAGACCGGAGAGCGCCTCGACATTGCGCGGGTCGTGGGCGAGCGCGGCGAGGAGCCAGCTCTGCGCCTCCGCCGTCAGTTCAGGTGTGATCCGCCCCTTGATCGCCGTCGTCGCCCGGGAGAGACACTCATTGATCCCGAACTCGCTGCCGGAGGTCACCACTGCACGGCGGCTCGCCTGCTGCAGGACGAGGAGGTGGAGCTCTCGAGAGATCTGGCGGGTGATCTTGGTCTGGATCGATTCAAGATCTTCCGGATCAAACTCATACCGATCTGCCCAGCAGTATTCCGCGGTCACCGCGTTAGTGATCTGCATGTTGACCCGGAACGTCGTCGCACCGCTGCGTTGAGCGCTACCGGTAACCACATATTCGATCTCTGGATTGCCTGTCCGCGCAGAGATGTCGGGAGGTCGCCTCTCTTCTGCGACCCGCGCGAGCGCCAGCCCGCGGCCGTGATGCAAGAGGTCGGTGACGAGATCGTCAGTAAAGGCTTCCACCAGGTATTGCTGGCGGTGGTCGCCTGTCAGATTGCGCACCGGCGCGACTGCCACCGCAATATTCGGCAGCACACAAGGCCATTCTGGCCCCGCTTTTTTGGCGATCGGCGCTAAGTGTCGCTGGACCGCAGGACTTGGCGGGAAGTCCGGCAAGAGCGTTCGGAAAAGACGCCATGTCACGATCCGGCATCTCGACCGCGCGGCCGGCGGCGGTACCCTCACCGGCCGTGCCCGAACGTGCTATTTCGTTAGCGAGCGCCTGCGTTTCAGCGTCAGGAGCGACTCCAAGTTCGCGTTTCAGGATTTCGGCGCAGGTGCGGTATTGCCGCAGCGCCTCCGGCCGCCTCCCCGCGTGCGCATAGGCGCGGATTAGCGCGCGCTGACCAATCTCCGAGAGCGTATCGAGCGCCGCCAATCGACGCGCCGATTGAATTGCCGCGTCATGCTCGCCCGCTTCGTCCTGCGATGCCGTCAAGCGCTGCAAGACGCTGCAGATAAGATCGAGCGTGCGATCCCGCTCGGCTGCGAGCCATTCCTGGAAGGGCTCGGAATCAATGACAAAGTCAGCCAAAAATTCGCCGCGATACAACTCGGCCGCGGCGAGCAGCTCGGAACGGTCCGACAGCCGCGCAAGCCGCTCAAAACGCTCGACGTCGACGTCGACATCTTGGAGTCGGCAATTAGCGAACTCCGCGGCCAAGTGGCGCCCGGCGCTCTCGCCGAATGCTCTTCGCAGTTCCAACAGGCAGTTGCGCAAGCTATGGCGCGCCTGATCCGAACCTTGATAGGGCCACAACAGATCGGAGAGCCGTTCGCGGCTGACCGGCCGGCCCCCCTGGGCCGCCAAATAGGCCAACAGAGCGCGCGCCTTTCTCGGGACCTTCCCCAGCCGGCGTTCACCATTCTCTATCACCAAGGGTCCGAGGAGGCTGATCAGCAGAGCCATCACCACCGTCCCAATGTGTTGCTACGACGGCCACAATCGATCTGGGCCGCCGAGCATAAATTCACTTTGATCCAAGTGCGACCTTACATCAAGGGCGTAGTTGGTTAATCCGAAGTCAGGCAAGCGCCATCTCGCGCCGTTCTCGTCCCTGATGCACCGCGATCTTTTCTTCGATCACGCGACAGAGAGTGTCGAACCCACGACTTCTCAACGCCGGCAGCAAGTCCTCGTAAAAGATGGCGCGGTCGCCGACATCTGAAGGAGCTGCGTCCTCCCAAAGCTCGATTGGCGTGAAGCTCCGGCCGAATGCTCCGGTCTCCTCGACGCCGGCTGCAAGCAGCTCGAGCCGGGTGCGCAGGCACTTCTCGCACTGTCCGCAATTGGCCTGCCCCGCCGGCTTTGCGGGGCACGGTCGCAAGACCGCGAGCGCGGCCGGCCAGCTGGCAATATCGCGCACTTTCTCGAGGCGGGAGAAGCGCGAGCCGTCATGGATGACGGTAACCCGCTGGCTCGATAACAAACCATCGACGGCGGGGTGCGATCCCCACGGGACCGGGGTGTTTACCGGGTATGACCCGCCGATAAACATGAACGCCGGACCGGGGGTCGCCGCGTGCCCGACCGCGGCCAATGCGGCTCCACTGTGGCGATGCTCAAAGAAGCCGGGCTGTGACGGAAGGTGGCGAAGATTAGTGCGGCACGGGATGATCCGGATCCCGGTCTCAACAGCCACCGGCTCAAGGCTCCGCAACATCATTCTAAAGCGCTCGTTCTCGGGATCACGCGCTCGCTTTCCGATGTCGATCCCATGGATGAACAGAGCGTCGCGGATGTAGGCGGGATCCCCTTTATGGTAGAGGCGCCGATTGCGCATCAGCATGTGAAGGCCGTCGACGCCCCCGGACAGAAAGGCGACGGCGCGCCGCGGACCGACAGGGATGCAGCCGCGGCCTCGGGCAATAGATTTCGATCTCCGGGGCGGGGGTAAGCATTCCTCCCCAACTTGTCCACCACGCGTGTACGGTCCGCAGACCCTCGATCAGCATCGGGCAGGGATGGCCCTCGATCCGCACTCGAGCTTCGCCGTGAATGGCGGCGAGGGGGAAGCAAGCGGTAAGAAATGCATCGGCACTGGGTTGGTCGCCGCGCTCCGGGCCATCGTCGCCCGCCCTCGCTTCGAGAGCATTGTCCTCAATTTCAAACGTCAGCACCTGATCGGGAAAGTTCCGATCCTCCCATACGACAGTCGCGGAGGAGATCCTCGCGCCGCCGATCGCCGTCAGGGCGAGGTTTCTAATTAGCATCGAAGCATTACCCCCATTTGGGTCGCCTCAGGTCAGCGCGGTTGGGCACACGAGCGTTGGGCGACGACTGTCGTTGGCATTCTTTGGAACGGGACTATCGCAACTTGCGTCAAAAAGGCGTCCTGGACGCCATCAAACGACATCTTCGCGGCAAATTGTTAACCAATGATTTCGAATCCGGCGAATTTCCCACACCTCATTTTGGGCGAATATCGCGGGACACCGGATTTTGGCGTCTCGGCCCGAAATACGGGTGAAATGAGAGCTGCGCTCAACTAATGAAGGGTCTTCGGGACAACCTTAGCCGTCAATCATCGGCTGAGTTTCGATAATATTACGTTGAATCAAAGTCAAATTCATTTTTGACGGACTGGTGACGCAATCGGCGACGGTTTGCTGACCACACTCAGAAAACTCTCGCTTGGGGAGACAAAACAAAACAATGGAAAATGTTGATGCGGATTACTCCAATTCGAAAACAAGATCGTCTCGAATCAAGACCCCACACCGACCGTGACTCGGTATCGTCCATACGGCGTCCTACCGATGCCATCAGCGACACCCGCGTCACTTGCCCTGAAGACGCTCGACTGATCGCGGCAGCGGCGTCGGAGGCCAGCCCCGATACCCTGAGTCGCCGCACCGCTTTTGTCACGACGCTCCCGACCCGCTCCGTGCCGCCGCATGGCGGTGCGGTGGAGGGAGCGATGCAGGGGTTCGACGACTGCTTTGCCGCACTGCAGGACCCGCGCGGAGTCAACGCCAGACGGCACGATCTTTGGGAGATTCTGATGATCGCCCTGTGCGCCGTCCTGTCCGGCGGCCAGACCGCGGTCGACATGGCCGTATTTGCCGAGGCCAAGCAGGAATTCCTCGGCAATTTTCTGCAGCTGAAGAACGGGGTCCCGAGCCACGACACCTTCAGCCGCGTATTCCGCCAGCTCGATCCCGACCAGTTCCGCGCGTGTTTTCAGCGCTTCACGGCGCGTTTCAGCGAAACCTCGACAGGGGTCATCGCCATCGATGGCAAGGTCCTGCGCAGGCCGCTCGACCCTGCGCATCGCGGTTCGGCTTTGCATATGATCAGCGCCTGGTGCTGCGACACGCGCTTGGTGCTTGCCCAAATCGCCACAACGGCCAAGACCAAAGAGAGCACCGCGGTCGTCAAGCTCTTGGAAAAGTTGGCGTTGCAGGGCAGAATCGTCACCACAGACGCGCTCAACTGCCAGCGCGACATTGCTTCCCGGATCATCGGCCAGGGTGGCGACTATGTTCTGGCGCTCAAGGGCAACCACCATGCGCTGCACGCCGATGTCGTCCAATTCTTCGCTGCTCCTGAGCATGAGACGGCCGCCACCCATGTAACGCTCGACAAAGATCACGGCCGGAGCGAGCAGCGCGTCAGCCTAGTCTCGACCGACATCGCCCGGGTGCAGACGCGGCACCAGTGGCCGGGTCTGGCTGCCGTCGGCAGGGTCGTTCGAACCCGTGCAACAACCGGGAAGGCGGCGCAGAGAGCCACAAAAGAGAGCGCCTATTACCTGCTGAGCACTGCGCTGTCGCCCGAGCGCTTAGGTCAGGTCGTGCGTTCGCATTGGGGGGTCGAGAACCGCTTGCACTGGGTGTTGAACGTTGTCATGAACGAGGACCAAGGGCGAAGCCGCATGGACAACAGCCCCTACAACCTCGCCATTCTGCGGCATATGGCGCTCAACCTGATGCACAAGGACCGTTCGAACGTCTCGCTGCGCGGAAAATTCAACCTCGCTGCCTGGAAGGAGGATTTTTTGGCAAAACTTCTCGCCCAGGCCTGATTGCGGAACGTTCGTTTGCACAGGACTCTCGGAAACCGCGAAAGAGAAAATTAATCTCGCTTTGCGAGAGTACGCTCTGATCTCGGCAACCTCTACAAACGCCCTCAGAACGTCATAACCACGGTTGCAGAGTGTAACGATTTGTAAGAACGTGTAACAAATTGCCATATCGGCGCTCGGGGATTTGATTGCCTTTTGACAGCGCGCGATCGCTTCAACGCGAAACGGCCGGCGGTCCCGATTTTGCCCGCGCCGAGACCGCGATTGGAAAATTCACGGCGCGCCATCCCTATCTGCTCTTCCGTCGTGGCGCCTTGCCCGGCATTCGCCGCTCTGCCGCAATTCACCCGCAGTTGCAGGCGCGCATAGCCCAAGTGCTGGCGGAGATTCCGCCGGCAGCGGCACAGGAACCGCGCACCGCGCTCAAACGGCGCGCTCGACGCCTGATCAACATCGCGTTTCTCGCTCTGACCACCAAGGGCTCCTCCGCGGATGCAGCGCTGGCGGCGACCCGTAGCGCGCTCGCCGAATATGTCGCTGCCGCGAGCTGGAACGAGCGCCCGGTGATCCGATCATTTCTCGATCGTGGCGAAATTGCTGTCGCCGTTGCTCTCGCCTACGACTGGCTATACGACAGGCTCGCGACGCGGGAACGACGGGCGATCGAGAACGCGATTCTCCACAACGTGCTCGAGCCGGCCGATGCGGCTTATACCGACCCCTCGCTGCTGTGGCCAAAGCGCCGCGATAATTGCACCCTGGTGTCAAATTCGGCGATCACGATTGCCGCACTGGCGGTCTTGCGACGTTACCCCGAGTTATCGGCGCGCCTGGTACACCGGAGCCTTGCTTCGGCATGGAACGTGTTCGCGGGCTTGGCGCCGGACGGGGCCTGGCGCGAAGGCCTCAGCTATTGGTCCCTGGCGATGCGTTACGCCGGTCTGATGGTCGCGGCGCTGGAGAGCACGTTCGGCGACAGCTTTGGTCTTGCCGATCGTCCTGGCTTCGCCCAGACTGGAGACTTGGTTCTGCACGCGGTGGGACCGTTTGGGGCGGCCTTCAACTTCGGGGATTCGGAACCTCGCTTCGATGTGTCGCCACTCACATGGCTCGCTTGTCGCTTTGGCCGGCCGATCGATGGCTGGCTACTCGGGGAGCCGGATGGCTGGCATCTGCTCTTTACAACGATTTGGCCCAGACCGGCAAAAGCCTGCCCGATGACCCTCGGTCTACCTACCGGCAAGGTCTTTCACAGCGCCGATCTCGCCTGTTTTCGCAACACCTGGTCCCGCGAACCGTCGGCGCGGCCGGTCTATCTGGCGGTCAAGGGCGGAAATATATCCGCTCCGATCGGAACAGGCGCGCCACGGCCCGAGGATGTCATGCTGCACGCCCAGGCCGACGCCGGTACGTTCATCCTGGATGGCGCTCGACACCGCTGGATCACCGAACTCGGCTCGGACGACTATGATCTGCCCGGCTATTTCGACCACGGCAGCGACACCCGGTCGGGACCGCGCTGGCGGTACTATCGCTCGCAGGCCGCCGGGCACAATACGCTGACTATCGGCGGGCGCGACCAAGTGCCAAACGCCCCGGCGAGAATTGTCGGCAGTTGCGTCGAGGGCGACTGCAAATGGGTGGTCCTTGACCTATCCGCGGCCTACGACAAGCCGGCAGGCACGGTTCGGCGGGGCGCCGCACTGATTGGCCGACAAGTGGTGATCCAGGATGAGGTCGATCCCGACTGCTGCAGCGACGTTGTTTGGGTAACGCATACCAGCGCCGAGCCGGTGCAACTGGCTGGATCGCTCGCCCGTTTCCGTATGGGCAGCGACCGGTTTACCGCCCGCATCCTCGAACCGGCCGGTGCTCGCTTCGAGTTGGTCCCCCCGCCGCCACCGCGTTCGTTCGCGTGCGGCCCGGCGCACGAGATGCATGGCCGAGCGACCGGAGACGGCACCCTGGTTTCCGAATTGCCCCGCCGTGAAGATCACGCCGGCAAGCGCGCCGCCGGGGCGCCTATCCAGCGGCTGCAGATCGCCTGGCCGGCGGGCACCCGCCGTCTGAGCGTGCTGTTGCTGCCCGATTGTGACGGAACTGAGCTTGCCTTGCCGGTCACGCCCCTCGACCATTGGCTCGCCCGCCGCCCGGTGCGACTGACCGGGCTGCCACGGCGTGGCTGCCGAACTCGTGGCCTGCATGCCGCCGGACGGGGTTCGCTGGCACCGGTGCGAAAATCTAGATTTGGGTATCCTCAGCAAGATTCGGGACCGAGCCGCGATCATGGCTGAGCGTTCGAGCCCCGCTTCCCCGGCGGCAGATGGATTTACCACCCTGCGCCGCAGGGGAGTGCTGCTAAGCCTCACCTTATCCTTCTCGGTCGGAACCGTAGCCTCGACCATTTACGTACCGTCGATACCCGCGATCGCCCGAGCCCTCGACACCTCGATCGCCCGGGTGCAGTTCACCTTCGTCAGCTATCTGCTGGCCTATGCGATCAGCATGCTGGTGTTGGGGCCGTTGTCGGATCGGCTCGGTCGGAGGCGGACCGTGCTTTACGGTTTAGCCTTGAGCGCAGTCAGCAGCCTGGCTTGCGCCGCCAGCCCGAGCATCGATTTCCTGATAGCGGCGCGGGTTCTGCAAGGGATCGGCGCCTGCGCCGGGATGGTCGTCGGCCGCGCCATTACCCGTGATATATGGGGCCCCGCGGCAGCGGCTCAGGTCATCGCCGGGCGCGGGATCGCCGCCACCTTGATGCAGGTCGGCGCCCCGGTGGTCGGAGGCTATCTGCAGATGTCGTTCGGCTGGCGCGCCAATTTCGCAGCCGTAGCGATCCTCGCGTGCCTCGCCATCGTGCTGGTGATCCGCTTCGTCCCCGACCACGGCGCAGCGTCGACTGCATCCGCCAACGGCCCGCGGATGCTGGCGAGCTATCGCACCTTGATCGGCACCCGCCGGTTTCTCGGCTATGCACTTGCCGCCGCTGGCGCGCATGCCGGTTCTCACATCTTCGCCGCCGGCGCCCCAGCGGTGCTGATCGGCAGCTTCGGCGTCAGCCCCGCGCAATACGGCTATTACGCCGCGCTGCCGCCGCTTGGCTTTCTCGTCGGCAGCTTTGTGTCGAACCGCTTGACCGGCCGCCTCGGCCTCAACGCCCTGATCACGATTGGCGCAACGGTGCTGATCCCGGCCGGTTTGGTCATGGTGACCTTGGCGGTGCTGCACTTGACCGGCCCATTCATCGTCGTAGGGCCGATGATCTTTGTCTGCTGCGGCAGTGGACTGATCACCCCCAACGCTGCTGCCGGAAGTCTCGGGGTCGGTTCCCGAATCGTCGGCGCCGCTTCGGGTCTCGCCAGCTTTTTCCAGATCATCGGAGCCGCCGGCTGCACGGCCGCGCTATCGCTCGGGCGGAGCGGGAGCCCGCTTACGCTAGCGATCGTCATCGCATTTGCCGGGCTCGTATGCGTCACCGCTTTCGGCTCACTTCTGCAACCAGAGCGGCTGGCGGCGAAGGCCGATGCGAGAGTTGCCGGCTAGCCCACGATGCAGAAGGCCGAGGGATAATCTGGGTTATTCGGCCAAAATCCTCCCCGCGCCCGCTGGCTGGAATCCGCGGGATGTGATCGCCGCCCACTTTCCGAAGATGGCCGAATTGGGCCGCAGCACTGAATCTGAGATCCGCACGCTCGAAGCGCAGCTCGACCGCGACGAGGCCGTTGGGCGCGATACCTCGTTGCTGCGCCAAGCACTGGGCGAAATTCATTGGCGGCTGCAATATACCGGCGACGCCGTGGCGGCCGCAGCAGCGCTCGAGCGGCTGCGCGCCCTGGCCGCCCTAGCGGAAAGGCCGAGTAGTCTGCTCCCGGACGAGGATGGCAGTTTCGGCGCGGGCACCGAGGTGTGGTTTCTGAAGCTCGACGCCTCGGTCGACCGTATGCTCGCCGACGACTTCACCGGAAGCGATCGAGCGCCCCGCTTTCTCGACCGCGTCAACGATCCGGGCCGTCTGGAGCATTACCTGGACAGCCTCGTCGTCTCGCGCCTCGCCGGGGACGGCGTCGATCGCCGCAAGGAGCTAAACTTTGCGACCGCCGACCTGGTTCGGCTGATCCTGCGCCGCCGACCGCCGGGCTATCCATGGCGCCCGGGGCTCGATACCGTGATCCGGCGCTTTGTCGCCCGCTGGCAAGATCCGACCACGGGCTTTTTTGGCGCGGATTACGAGATCGCGGGACAGCGATGGCGCACCTCCGACCTCAGTCTGACCTTTCACATGGCGCGCTATCTCGACGGCCGGATCGGCCGCTGGCAGCCGCTGATCGACACGCTCCTCAACATCCGCGCCGACCGCTACCCCAACGGTTGGCTCGACGACGAGGGCATCACCAGCCACAACAATTATGACGTCGCGGTGCTGTTCCAGCTCGGCTGGGATCAGATGCGCGGCGATCAGCGTCAGCGCGCAAAACACGAGATCGACCGGCTGCTGTCGTGGTGTCTCGAGACGGCGATCGGCGCGGACGGCGCCGTGGTGGCGCGCGCGGTCGGCGAATCACTGCCCGAGAGCTATTATTTCACGGTCGCCTTTCTCGACACGGTCGGATTTTTCGACCCGGCGAAGCGGTTCTGGACCGAACGCGGCTTCCCTGAGGCTGCAGCGCTGACGGCGCTACTTGAGCAGCAAATTCTCCGGCTGCACCAGAGCGATCCGATGGCCCGGATGGCGCTCGAGCGACTGCGCCGTTGACCGGTAGATTTGCGCGCGGCCGATCCGTTAGGATGCACCCTGCCACGCATGCGAGGAGCCGCAAATGCCGATGACCATCGATGCCGCCATCCGCCACGATGTTCGGATCGAAGACGTCGAATACCAGCGCCAGGGCGGCCGCTCGATGCTGGCGCGGCTCTATCGGCCGAGCGGGGCCGGGCCGTTCCCGGCGGTGATGCAGGTGCATGGCGGCGCCTGGGTCAACAAGGACCGCACCGACAACGATTTCATCGCCAAGGCGTTGGCCGAAGCGGCATCCTGGTCGCCTCGATCGATTTCCGCATGCCGCCCGAGGCCCCCTACCCCGCCTCGCTCGCCGACATCAATCTCGGCGACCCGGTGGCTGAAGGCGCATGCCGGCGAATACCGGAGCCGCGCCGACTGGGTCGGCAGCTTTGGCACGTCGAGCGGCGGGCATCAGGTGTTGCTGGCGGCGATGCGGCCCGACGACCCGCGCTATGCGGGGCTGTGGCTGCCCGACGCCCCGGCCGCCGACGCCAAACTGGCCTTTGTCATTTCGGGCTGGGGGGTGCTCGACCCGCTGCTGCGCTACGAGCTGGCCAAGAAGGCCGGCAACGCCGAGCTGCTCGACAACCACCACAATTTCTGGGGCGACGCGGCGACGATGGAAGAGGGCAACCCGCCGCGGATCCTCGATCGCGGCGAACAGGTCCATCTGCCGCCGGCCCTGGTCTTTGGCGGCGACAAGGATGAATGGGTTCCGGTCGAGCTGATGCGCCACTTCGCCGACTCGTGGCGCAAGGCCGGCGGCGAGGTCGAGCTTCAGCTCTACGAGGGCGCCAATCACGGCTTCATGACCGGCAAGCCCGACGCCCCCTACGCCGCCCGCGCGATCGACCGCATGAAGGCCTTCATCCGCAAGCACACCTCCGGCTGACGCCACTGCGCCGGCCGCGGCAAATTCCCGTGAACCGGGAAAATAAGTGGGAATTTGTCGATTCCGAGCCGCAAAATCGCCGATCGCTCGCCAAAATACCGCAATGAATCAACCAGTTGCGGGCGAATTCCTGTCGCGATCTAAACGGGAATTTGCCGCTGCCTAAACGGGAATTTATTCCGCCGAACCGGGAATTATCGGGAACACCCGTCGGGCCGGGAAATCGGCCCAGCATGGCCGAGCACGACAGCAACAAAATCGAGAGAAACATCTCCGCTCCGGCAAAATGCGAGCAGCCTTTTTCGGCTGAGAATCGAACCGATCGCGTTGCCCGTGGGTCGGAGTTTGAGCTTGTCAAGCAACGGCTTTGACCGGCTTCCACACCTTTAGAGCGTTTCAGATCAAATTGAACCGCACTCACCCCCTCCCAAATCCTCCCCCATCAAGGGGGAGCGCCTGTGTCAGCACCCCGATTTTACTCCCGCCCCCTCGATGGGGCGGGTCGGGGTGGGGGTGATGCGTGCCGAGTGCATCCACCCGGTCGAAAACCGCTCCAGGCGGCCGACAAGAAGACGTGGATGCCCGGATCAAGTCCGGGCAAAGCGTGTGCTTGAGGTTTTGTTAGATCCGCCTATTCCCAATCCTGCAATGCCGGGTCGGGCTGGATCGGATAGCCACCGAACCAGCGCCATACCCCAGCGAGCAAGATATCAGCGACTATTTTCTCACGCTGCTCCTGACCCCGAAGCTTCTCCGGGCGAGGACATATCATGCGATTACGGCAATATGTCGTCCGTGCTACACTTTTCAGTCTATGAGCTAACCGGGGCTACCTCGCTCGCCGTGATTTCGCTGCATTCACGGCTACACGCGGGTCTCAACCGGCGGGGAGAGGCGCGCAGAGCTCGGGGCGGCCGGTCCTGGAACGGTGCTCCGCGGGGGGCCGCCGTCACTCCTCCGGCATTCCGGCCTTGCGCAGTCCGGCGAAATAAGTGGCTTCGAACAAGGCGCGGATCTTCGGCGACAGCGACCTTTTTGTGCCAGGAAAGCTCTTCAGGTGAGCGATGCTCGAAAAACGATCTCCGTCGTCCAGCCTCCGGGCTTCGGCGAGTTCGGCGGCGGCGCGTTCGGTCTCGCCTCTAAGAGCATAGGCAGCGGCGAGGCGGCTGTGATGGACCGGTGCGGAAGGAGCGGCGCTGCGCGCCTTCTCGAGCCAGGCGATACCTTCGTCCGTACGTGATTGCAGCAGATGCACCAGCCCAATCAGGCCGTACCAATAGGCGATCGAAGGTTCGAGGGGGCTGAGGCGAATGGCTTGCTCCTCCAGCGGGATCACCTCGCTTATCGACCCGGTAAAGAGCTTGCACCAGGCAAGACCGTGTAACGCCGCCACGAAGTTACGGTTCAACGCGAGCCCCGTCTCGTATTCGCGAATGGCTTCCGCGTATCGGCCCTGGGCACGCAGCACCTCGCCTTTGATGAGATGCGCATACGCGCTGCGGGGCGATGCCGCCAAGGCTTGGCCGACCAGCCCTTCCGCGCGGGCGAGGTCGGTCGGCGCTGAGCCAGTCATTCCGTTGCGCACGCGGCCCGCGAGCGAGCCCGCCAACCAACTCTGCGCCTCGACGGACCGTGGATCGAGCGCCAATGCGTGCTCGAAGAGGTTAATTGCCTCCCCGTAGGTGTCACGCGACCGGGGCTTCAATAATACCGCACGCCCCCGGAGAAAGTAGTCCAGTGCGTCGGGATGCTCGGTCGGCCGGGCGGCCTCCGCAGCGATCAGCTCGACGTCGAGCGCGTTCGCGAGCCGGCTCGTGATCTCGTCTTGCAGGGCGAACAGATCGGCCGTGTCGCCATTCAGACGCTCGGCCCAAAGATGTGTATCGGTCGCGGCATCGATCAATTGGGCGTTGATCCGGAGCTGGTTGCCCGATCGCCTGACGCTCCCTTCGAGCACATACCGCACCCCTAGCTCACGGCCGATCTGCTTTGTGTCGCTAGGCTTGTCGCGATACGTGAACGCGGTATTGCGCGAGATCACTAACATGTGGGCGATCCGCGACAGATCAGTCGTCAGATCTTCGGTAATCCCGTCCGCGAAATACTGCTGCTCCCGGTCGTCGCTGAGATTCGTAAACGGTAGGACGACGATCGACAGGCGTGGCGCAGCGACGGGCGGCGAACTTGAAGCGGCGGACAATACATCCCGCCGTCGGCAAACCGGCCGTGCCTTCAGGGCGCAACGCATAGACCCGAACCGGCCGGGCAATGTTCTTGACGCTCTGCTCGCCCATGTCCTCGAAGGCGTAGGGGAGGCGGTCGCCGATATGGTCGCGGACCGTGCCGGAGACGCAGATGCTGCCTGGCGCCGCCAGCCCCTCCAACCGCGCCGCGATGTTGACGCCGTCGCCGTAAATGTCGTCGCCATCGGCGATCACGTCGCCGAGATTGACCCCGATGCGAAACCGCAGGCGCCGCTCCTCGGCGAGATCCAGATCATGGTCGGCCATCGCGCGCTGGATTTCTCCCGCGCAGCGCACCGCGTCGACGACGCTGGCGAATTCCGCCAGCACGCCGTCGCCGGTGGTCTTGACGACCCGGCCGTGATGCTCGCTGATCTTCGGATCGATCAGTTCGCGCAGATGTGCCTGGACGCGCTCGTGCGTGCCCTCCTCATCGGCGCCCATCAGGCGCGAATAGCCCACCACATCCGCGGCGAGGATCGCGGCGAGACGACGGGTGGCGGTGGTCTTGGGCATTGCTCGGGCCGCGCTAACTCCCGCGTCCAATTTAACCTACTTCGAGCGGGAACGCGCTGATTTGATGCGCGCGCAACGGCCGGGACCTCGACGAACCGGCAGCGGCGTTCATTCCTCTGCCATTCCGGCTTGCGCAGGCCGGCGAAATAGGTCTGCTCGAACAATGCGCGAAGCTTCGCTGACCCGACGTGTTGGGTGGCCTTCAAGCGGGCGATAGTCGAGAAGCGATCGTCGTGGGTAAGCCGCCTAGCCTCGGCGAGTTCTGTGGCGGCGCGTTCGGTCTCGCCTTTGAGGGCATAGGCAACAGCGAGACAACCGTGGACATCCGCCCGCTGCGCCGGCGGGTAAAGGCATGACGAGGCTCCCGCCGTTGTGCGAGAACGCGCACCGTCCGGCGCACCTGACGTTTTAGTAGAGTTATATAGCTTGTCATATACCTTGCGGATTTCGTGCAGATTGGGAAAAACGACGCTAGATAATTCATCTTCACGGCAGAATGCCGGTTTCGCACCCAAATTTGATTTGGATCAGGGGTAGTTCGCCCTTTTCGGGCGAAATGGCCGCTTCTCTTCCTTTGGAAAGAGCGGAATCACATGTTTCAACGACAGACCTGTGCCTTCCTCGCGTTGATGCTCGCTTTTGCAACAGCACCCGTGCTCGCGCAGCAAGATCAGCATCATCCCGGCGACGCGGCGGGACCTTCGGCTACATCGCCGAGCGGCATGGCACAAGGAATGGCCGGCGGCATGCCGATGACGGGCACGAAGCAGATGATGATGGACCAGGGTGGGATGGACCATATGGCGATGATGGCCACCGCCATGTCCGAGCATGTCGAAGGACGGCTGGCGTTTCTGAAAACCGAACTCAAGATCACCGACGCGCAGCTGCCGCTCTGGAACAATTTCGCCCAAGCCGTCCGCGATAACGCGAAGGCGATGGCGAGCATGATGCAGGGCGGCATGATCGGGATGAACCAGTCAGTGACGCTTCCGGACAAGCTCGCGGTCCGCGAAAGGATGATGACGGCGCATCTCGAGGCTTTGCGGAAATTGAAGACCGCCGTCGATCCCCTCTATGCCGCGTTCACCGATGAGCAGAAGAAAGCGGCAGACCAGCTCATGCTGAGCCCGATGGGAATGATGTAGCTGCAGCCGCGGAACGCGACTATTCAAGTTCCACTCTCGGCAAGAACCGTCATGGTAGCCCGAATTGCCTGAATTGCCTTGGTGACCCGGGCGGCTAAGCGCCCCGCATTCAGTCCGTACCGGTGTTTGCCGACCGATGAACCTCCGACGCACCACAAACCTGTCGCTGCTCGCCGTTTCAGCGGCCGGGCTGATCGGAGGAATCGTCGCGTGGATGATCGGAGAGCCGCAGTGGGCCGATTGGATCTGGATCGTCAGCGCGGCGCCGGTCCTGTCGGCCGTCGTTGTCGGCATTGCCCGCGCTGTCCTGCGGCGTGAAGCGGGCCTCGACCTGATCGCGTTGCTGTCGATGGGCGGAGCGATGGCTCTGGGCGAGTATCTAACGGGCGCGGTCATCGGCCTGATGCTGGCGAGCGGACGCAGCCTCGAAAATTTCGCCGAGGAACGCGCCCGCCGCGAAATGTCGGCATTGCTCGGTCGGTCTCCCCGTACCGCAAACCGCTATGACGGCGAAGAGCTGGTCCAGATCCCGCTCGACCGCGTCAAGCCGGGGGATCACCTGCTGGTCCGTGCCGGCGAAGCGGTCCCGACGGATGGAGCCGTCTCGAGCGGGACCGCCGTGCTCGACGAGTCGGCGCTCACGGGTGAACCGTTGCCGGTCCGGCGGAACTCGGGCGAGGGGGTGCGGAGCGGTGCCGTGAACGCGGCGACGCCGTTCGACATGATCGCCACCACCGCCGCCGCCGACAGCACATTTGCTGGCATCATCCGATTGGTCGAGGCGGCACACCGGTCCAAGGCGCCCTCGGCGCGTCTCGCCGACCGGTATGCCCTTCTGTTCGTGCCCGTGTCGCTGGCGGTCGCTGCGGCGGCGTGGTTCGCCACCGGCGACCCGGTGCGCGGGTTGGCGGTGCTGGTCGTTGCGACGCCATGTCCGCTGATTTTGGGCGTTCCCGTGGCGATCGTCGCCGGCATGTCGCGTTGCGCCAAGCGCGGCGTTCTGATCAAGGGTGGCGGCGTGCTCGAGAAGCTCGCTCAGGCGAAAACCCTGTTCTTTGACAAAACCGGGACTTTGACCGGCGGACATGCCCGCCTCGTCGCCATAGAGACCGGCGCGAAGCTAGGCGCCGCGGAGCTATTGCGCCTTGCCGCGTCGCTCGACCAGATGTCCCAGCACGTGATCGCGCAGGCCATTGTTTCGGCGGCGCGAGAGCGCGGCTTGACGCTGTCACTGCCGTCGAACGTCGAGGAACAACCGGGCGCCGGACTAACCGGGGTCGTAGACGACCGGCGGGTCGCGATCGGCAGCTATTCCTTTGTATCGCTATCTGCGACCGCGGCCGATTGGAGTGAGGAATATCTTCGCCGTACGGGTTACGACGGGGCGACCGGCGTATTCGTGGCCATCGATGGGGCCATCGCCGGAGCTTTGCTGCTCGTTGACGAGATCCGCCTGGAGACGCCGCGGGCCCTGAGGCTGCTGCGCAAGGCCGGCGTCGAACGCATCGTCATGCTAACCGGCGATCGCCGTGATGTGGCCGAGACCATCGGTTCTCTGCTGGGTGTCGATGACGTGCTGGCCGAACAGCAACCCCAGGACAAATTGGCCGCCATCAAGGGCTCGCACGCCGCCGGCTCGACGATCATGGTCGGCGACGGGGTCAATGACGCGCCCGCATTGGCCGCAGCCGATGTCGGTGTCGCAATGGGCGAACGCGGCGCGGCGGCCTCATCGGAGGCAGCCGGAGTGGTGCTCCTTGTCGACCGGCTGGACCGCCTCGCGGAAGCGCTGCGGATTGCCCATCGCTCGCGCGCGATCGCAATCGAGAGCGTTATGGCAGGGATGGGTCTGTCCGTCATAGCGATGGGCTTTGCGGCATTTGGGTATCTGCCGCCATTGGCTGGGGCCATTCTTCAAGAAGCGATTGACGTTGCCGTCATCCTGAACGCGCTGCGCGCTCTTCATGTTCGCGGGCCTCGAGAGGGCCGGTCGGCGCTCTCGCCCGCGGAGTACGACGCTCTCAAGACCGAACACGGCGAGCTTCGGCCCATACTCGAGCAGGTCCGAGCCACGGCCGACCGGCTCGCGAGCGTTCCCGTCGATGAAGTGGCGGGGGAGCTGGCGCGTCTCAATGAAGTTTTGCAGAAGGAGCTGATCCCGCACGAAGACCAGGATGACGCCCGCGTCTACCCGACCGTGGCGCGGCTGATCGGCGGCGATGACCCGATGGCGGCGATGAGCCGCGCGCACCGGGAGATCCACTATTTGTCTCGCCTGCTACAACGAATGGCCGGCGACTTGCGGCAAGAAGGCCCCGACCCGAAAACTCTCGGCGAAATACTAAGGGTGCTTCACGGACTGGATGCGATCCTCAGGCTACACTTCGCCCAAGAGGACGAAATCTATCACAGCTTGGCGGAGGCGGCATGAACCACGGTTTTCGCCCGTGCCGAAGACAGAATTGATGCGGTCATTCAAAAGGCCGATCTGGTCGCCTTTCTGAGTTCGCTTTGAGCCTGGCGGCGGCACATCAAATGATCGAGGCGCGTACTCGAGATCGCCCTTGTGGGACACCGCCTGCTCGCGCGACCCGATCGGACGTCGGACGGCGTGGTGGAAACACTTCATAGCGAAAATTGACGCGTATTTTCACGTAAGACATTCACCTTGCCTCTGAGAATGCACCCTTATGCATCTTTCGAGCCGCGCACAAATTTCATCGTGGTTGATGGCGGGTCATGAGCGGATCGGAGAGCATCGGCCAGTACAACTGCATCACCGCGAAAATGTAAGCCGTGCTGATACCAAACAGCAGCATGCCGCCGGCCGCCTCCAGCGCGCCCATCGTCAGCCAATGCCGTTCCAACGTCAGCCCCGAAGCGCCTCGCGTGGTCATCGAATCGATGGAATAGAGGATCGCATCTTTCTGCGAGTCGAGCGCGCCGAGCCACACATACGCCGCCGCCCAGATCGCGGCTTCTATCCCGTGTAGCACTGCCAGCAGCAGTCCTGTCGCTCCGACGATGCCAATCACTAGCGGGATCAGATGACGTAAACCAAGCTTCCGGGCCTCCAGCCGTGCCCTGATCCCCAACCCCACAAGGGCCATCATCACCACCCCCGCCGCGTGGAGTGCTATGGTCAGGGCGATGAGCGATAGACCCCAAGTCCAGTTGACGCTCTCCAACAGATTAATCCTGTAAGCGATGTGTAAGTCGGCTATCCGACGGGCAAGCGCGCGGACATTCGCTCAATCGCTCGCCGCGTCGATCAGCAGCGAGCGGAACCAGGCTTGCGCGGGCTCGCTGGCGGCGCGGCGGTGCCAGGCCATCGACACGGTCATCGCGAAATCGAGCGGCAACGGCATGATTTCGATTTCGGCGGTGACGGCGATCTGGCGCGCGGTCCGGCTCGGCACGGTGGCCACGAGATCGGACGCGGCAAGCGCGACCGGCAACGCCAGATAGGTCGCGACCAACAGCGCGATGCGCCGTCGCAGCCCGAAATCCACCAGAATACGGTCGAGGGCGCCGCTGGTGTCGCCGCGCGGCGACACCAGGATGTGGTTGAGGGCCGCATAGGTCTCGACCGAAAGCTGTTGTCCCGCGATCGGATGGCCGCGGCGGGCAATGACGACAAACGGGTCGCGCAACAGCCGGATCAACTCGATATGAGCCGGCAAGGCATTGAGATGGGCGACGGCGACGTCGATCATGCCGCGGTCGAGCTGCTCGGCGGCGTCGGCGCCGGTCAATGGCGTCAGGCGCAAGGTCGCCCTGGCAGCCTGATCGGCAAAGGCCGCGGCGAGGCGCCCGACCAAGGCCACCTCGGCATATTCGGCCATGCCGGCGGTGAAGATGCCGGCGCTCTTGGCCGGATCGAAACCGATGCCGAGGTTGAGCGCCGCCTCGATATGCTCGATCGCGGCCGCGACCAAGGGTGCGATCTCGCGGGCGCGGGCGGTCGGCTCCATGCCGGTCGGGGTGCGCACGAACAGATCGTCGGCGAACAGGTCGCGCAGCCGCGACAGCGCGTGGCTCATCGCCGGCTGCGAAAGGCCGATCCGGTCGCCGGCGCGGGTCACGGCGCGCTCGGTGGTCAGCGCGTCAAAGGCTTTGAGGAGGTTGAGGTCGACCGCCCGAATATCCATGCTGTGAATGAATACCATGATATCTATCGATTTGATAGATGGCCGCTGATCCTATCTTATAGCGGCAGCGAACAACCCCATCGGGAGCAACCAGCCATGCCGCAGGACACCGCGCCACGCCTCAGCCATGTCGGGCTTTATGTGCATGACGTGCCGAAGATGATCGACTTTTACAGCAATGTGCTCGGTTTCGTGGTCAGCGACGGCGCCGAGGACGGCCGCATCACCTTCCTGTCGCGCAACCCCAGCGACCATCACCAGGTCGTGCTGGTGCGCGGCCGCACCACCGACGCCGAAGTGCCGATGGTGCAGCAGGTGTCGTTCAATGTCGGCACCCTCCCGCAGGTGCAGAAGGCATTCCGCAAGGTGCGCGCAGCCGGCTGCGAAGGCATCCGCCCGATCTGCCACGGCAATGCCTGGTCGGTCTATTTCCAGGACCCGGAGGGCAACCAGATCGAGATGTTCTGCGACACGCCGTGGTACGTGCCGCAGCCCTTGGGTTTCAAGATCGACCTCGACAAACCCGAAGACGAGCTGTTCCGCGAGACCGAGGCCTATTGCCGGGACCGCGAGGGGTTCAAGCCGATCGAGGAGTGGCGCACCGAGATCGGCAAGAAGATCGCGGCCAAACTCGAAGCGTGACGCCGACCGGCTTTAGGCACCGCCTTAGCATGACCATGCAACATTAGCAGGAGAACCAGAGATGACCGAAAACCGGGGCTATCACGCCCACGTCTATTACAATGCCGAGACCAAGCCCCAAGCCGCAAAGCTGCGCGAGACGATCATCGGAAAATTCGCGGTCGAGCCCGGCGGGTTCAGCGACGCGCCGGCCGGCCCGCACCCGATCTCGCAATTCAACGTGATCTTCAAGAACGAGGAATTCCAGAACCTCGTACCGTGGCTGATGCTGAACCGCGACGGCCTCGACGTATTGGTGCATCCGCTGACCGAAAGCTCCTACGACGACCACAGCAAAAATGCGCTGTGGCTGGGAACGCCGGTGCCGATGAAGCTCGACATCCTGCGGCCGACCTACCGCGCCGAGCTGCTGCCCAAGGACGCTGCCCACCCGACATAACCGCCGCGATCAGCGCCCTCCGGAAGCCGCGCCGGTCGGACTCTGCGGCAACCACGCGTTCGCGACCCCTGAGATTCCAGCTGCAGTTTTACATGGCTGGAGCTTCTAGGATCAGACCATGAAAAAGTCGGGCGCGAGCCAAGGCCAGTCGGCATCGGAGCTCATCTCCAAAAGAATCGCCGAACTCGGGGATTGGCGCGGGGAAACTCTCAGCAGAATGCGCAAGCTGATCACGGAAGCAGACCCGGACGCCGTCGAGGAGTGCAAGTGGATGGGCACTCCGGTTTGGTCGCATGACGGCATCATCTGCACTGGCGAATCCTACAAGAATGTCGTGAAGCTTACCTTCGCCAAGGGCGCGTCTCTGATGGATCCGGCCCGTCTGTTCAACGCGAGTCTCGACGGAAACGTACGCCGCGCGATCGACATCCACGAAGGGGAAGAAGTTGACAAGTCCGCCTTCACGGCGCTCGTTCGCCAAGCGGTCGCCCTAAACAGTTCTAGAAAGTCGAAACCTTCGAAGAAAGCGAAGTCCTAAGGGATTCCTCCCCTCAAGGCGGAGCTTTGCTATCGCCCCTCAGGGTTCAGGACGTGCGTGTGTCCCTCGCGCAAGTCGGGTTTGAAGCCGAGAGCTTCCCAGAACCGAATGCTCCCGGCGGCGGCGTTCACGGTGATCAGCCGACCGGTCTGCCCTCTCTGCTCAAGCAAAGCCGTCGCCAGCTTGCGGCCGACACCGCAGCGCCGGAACCGCGGACGGACATAGAACCGCCGCATGCGCAATGCGCCCGGTACAACCGGCTCGATCGTCTGACCTCCGATTCCGACGAGCACGCCATTCAAGCGCGCGGCGAGCAGCGCTTCGCCTTCGCGGTCGAAGCGCGTCGTGCGCGACGCCCACTCGGCAGCGAGCCGTTCGACCTGCCGAAACCCCTCGGCAAGCGCCTCGGCCCGCAGCGCCTCGAAGCCGGCTGGCAAGTCGCCGGTTACCGGCTCAAGTTCGAGCGGATAGATCCGCTGACCCGCATCGATCGGCTCGTCCCCCACCGGCCCCCGCCCCGCCCCGAGCGCCTGGCCACGGCTGACCGGCACAGACTATTAGATAAACAGTCGTCGGAGCACCGCCCACGTTCCCGCGATGGCGATTGTTTCCAGGTGCTTCGAGCGCGGTGCCGGGTCGGGGCGGCGCTGGTGAAGGAGGTTGCGGACAACGGCGCGGCTTTATTGTGGGTTGGAGTGCTTAAATAGATTGAGGCGGCGGCCTCCGCTCGTGCTCGCCGCCGCCGGGGAGGCGCTCGATGCGGAAGTTGCTTCTCGGCCTGGGGGTGCTCGTCGTTCTCCTCGTCGCCGCGGCGGTGATCATTCCGTTCGCCGTCCCGGTCGAGGTTTATGGGGCGCGCGTCTCCGCGCTGGTCAAACAGGCGACCGGGCGCGAGCTCAAGATCGCCGGGCCGGTCAGGTTGTCGGTGCTGCCGATGCTGGCGCTCGAAGCGAACGATGTCTCGTTTGCCAATATGCCGAGCGCGCGCACACCTGACATGGTGGCGTTGAAGCGGCTGCGGCTGCAGGTGCAGCTGTGGCCCCTGCTCCACCGCCGAATTGTGGTGAACCGGCTAGTTCTGGTCCGGCCGGTAATCGCCCTCGAGGTGGACAAGGCGGGACATCCCAACTGGGTGTTCGAGCCGACCGCGGCGCCCTCGGCCGCGCCGGTGGGCGGCAATACCCCGCCCGCAGCCGTGGGCGGCGGGTTCGGCATTTCCGGCCTCGCTCTTCGGAAAGTGCAGTTCGCCGACGGCAAGATCAGCTATTTCGATCAACGCACCGGCAAGGCGGAGCGGCTCGACGGCATCAACATGACATTGTCCTTGCGCAGCCTCGGCAGCGCCCTCATCAGCGACGGCTCGGCGGTGTGGAACGGCGAGAGAGTGGCGTTCGCCGTCAACATCGACAAGCCGCACGCTCTCCTCTACGGGGCCGAGAGCCAGGTCGGGATCAAGCTCAACGCCGCTCCGCTGACGCTCAACTTCGCGGGCCGGGTCACGGGGTCGCCATCGTTAAAGCTCGATGGCGCGATCGATCTCGAGACCGGATCGCTGCGCCGGCTGGCGCAATGGGCGGGATCGCCGATCGCGCTGAGCGGAAACGGCCTCGGTCCATTCGCGCTGAAGGGCACGCTCGCGATCGCCGGGACGACGACCAGCTTCAAGGATGCGGATATCTCGCTCGACGCCATTAGGGCCAAGGGCTCGGTATCGGTCGACAACGCCGGCGCGCGGCCCGCGGTCGTCGGCGCGCTCGATGTCGACAGGCTCGACCTCAATCCTTACCTGTCGCCGCAGACTGCGTCGACCGCACCACTCGGCGCGCCGGCGGGCGGCCCCGCGCCCGCGTCATCGGCGCAAAATGGCCGGAGCGATAGGTCTATCGATTTGTCGGCGCTCAAGCTCGCCGATGTCGATTTCGACCTCAAGGTCGGCGATATCGTCTACCGTCAATTCCAGATCGGCGCGAGCGCCGCCGGTATCCACATCAAGGACGGCCGGCTCACCGCCGATTTGAGCCGGATGGCGCTCTATCGGGGCACTGGCCACGGCAGGATAACGGTCGACGGCAGCGGCGCGGTGCCGGCCATCGGGCTCGACGCCGCTCTGAGGCAGGTGCAGATCCAGCCCTTGGCGCAGGCGGCGATCGGCATTGACCGGCTCACCGGCGCCGGCAATCTCGACATCGCCGTCACCGCCCGCGGCAATAGCCGGAGCGAGTTGATCAGCACGCTCTCCGGCAGGGGTGCGATCAACCTCGCCAATGGGCAGATCAAGGGGGTCAACCTGCCGGCGCTCGCCCAGAGCACGGCGAAGATCGAGCGCGACCTGATCAACTCGCTCAACGTCACCGGCGCGCTCAACCTCCTCGCCCACGGTCAGATCAACGCAATCGGTCCGCTGGCGCTTGTCACGGACGCGGCGAAAAGCCTGACCGGCGGCGGCAACTTCACCAATTTCGGCACGCTGACGGCAACTTGCGCGGTCACCAACGGCCTGTTGCGCAACAACGATCTGCGGCTCCAGTTAGGCGCGCTCCCATTGACCGGCGCGGGCATCGTCGATTTGCGGACGCGCGTGGTGAGCTACAGGGTCAGCCTGCAGCTAGCGGAGGGGATCGCGGTGCCGATCCAGGTCAGCGGCACCTGGGACAATCTGAGCTACCAGCCCGATCTGAGCGCCATGCTGACGCAATCGCCGGGCAGTGCGCTCGCCATTCTCAAATCCGCCGGCAGCAGCGTCGGCAAGAACTTCGAAGGTGTCGGCCAGGGTCTCAAGAGCGTTGGCCGAGACGCCGTCGGCGCGCTCAAGGGCATTTTCGGCCAATAACGCCGCAAAGCCAGCACCGTAACAGGCGCCGGGTCGGGCCGCGCAATCGGCTAGGCGGGGTCGCCGGTGTCCGCGACGAGGCCGGCGCAGCCGATGCCGTGGACGGCGCAGGTCTCGTCATTCTCGGAGGTGTCGCCGCTGATCCCGACGGCGCCCAAGATATCCCCCGCCTGGTCGCAGATCAGCACACCGCCCGGAACCGGGATGACCCGGCCGCCGGAGGCGGCGCTCAGCGCTTGAATAAATACAGGGTTGGCGGCGGCGCGGCGGGCGAATTCGCGCCCGCCAAAGCCCATGCCCAAGGCGCCCCACGCCTTGCCGCCGGCAATCTCGGGCCGTAACAAGCTCGATCCATCCTCGCGTTTCATCGCCTTCAATTGGCCGCCGGCATCAAGCACCACGACGGTCAGTGGCTTGAAACCGAGTTCGCGCCCCTTTTCCAGCGCCTTGTCGACAATGATCGAGGCTTGTTCGAGGGTCAGCATCGGGTAGGCTCCGCTTCAGATAGGTGGCCAAAATCCGCCTGACCGCGCGCTTCGCTCAGTGCCGGGTGTGGCGGATCAGGCTGACCCAACGGTCGAGCACCGGCAGGATCTCGTCAGACTTGGCCGAGGGCAGGGTCACGACCGCGCGAGCGATGCCCTGATCACTGTAGCGCTTTAGCCGATCGAGGTTTTCCGGCGCGCCGAATATCGACACCGGGATGGCAGCCGGATCGCGTCCGGCATCGGCCGCCATCTGGCGGAACTGCGGCAGGAACTCGGTCACGTCGGCATAGCTGGGCCGGCTGGCGTTGGGAACCCAGCCGTCGCCATAGCGGATGGCGCGGCGCGCGCTGTACGGGAAGGCGCCGCCGACGATGACCGGTGGGTGCGGTTTCTGCACCGGCTTCGGCCAGGTCCGCATCTTCGGAAAGTCGACGATCTCACCGTGATATTCGGGCTCGGACTGGGTCCAGATCGCCTTCATCGCTTCAATCTGCTCGCGCATCCGCTTGAAGCGGGTCTTGAACACGGTGCCGTGATCGGCCATCTCCTCCTGGTTCCAGCCGCCGCCGATGCCGAACAGGAACCGCCCGCTGGAAACCTGATCGAGCGTGGCGACGAGCTTGGCCGTCTGGATCGTGTCGCGCTGGATCACCAAGCATACGCCGGTCGCGACCTTCAGCTTCGTGGTCGCCACCGCCGCCGCCGTCAGGGTCACGAACGGATCCATCACGTCATAATATTGCTTGCCGAGCTCGCCGCCCGATGCCGGCTGCGACAGGCGCGAGGATGGAATGTGCGAGTGCTCGGGCGCCCAGACCGACTCGAAGCCCCGCGCCTCGAGCGCCTGCCCGAGCTCGGCCGGGGTCATCGAATAATCGGTGAAAAACATCGATGCGCCAAAATCCATCCGCATTCTCCCGATCTTGCGATTGTCGGTTCAGCGAGGCGTCGTCACCGCCCCGTGTCCATACGAGCCCTTTTTAGTAAGGGCTGCTGCTACCGCCGGCCGCGGGATTCGAGGGCGCGCCCGAACGCATCTCCTGGACCGCCGCCTGGCCGCCCATCGTCACGAAGCGGGTGTCGCCGCCGACGGTGACGAACATAAAGCCCATCTCGATCATCTTCTTGGCATAAGCCGGCGCGCCGCAATGGATGCCGGGCTTGACGCCATGCCGCTTGCAGCCGTCGAGCACCTTTTTGAGCGCCGTCATCATCCATTCGTCGGGCTTGTCGCCGCCCGGCGGGTGGCCATAGGAAATCGACAGGTCGGACGGGCCGACATAGACCGCGTCGAGCCCCTTGACCGACAGGATCTGGTCGAGATTGTCGATGGCCTCGGCGGTTTCGATCATGCCAAAAGCGACGACGATGTCATTGGCCTTGGCATGATAATCGGCGCCGCCATAAAGCGAGGCGCGGATCGGCCCCGAGCTGCGATGGCCGAGCGGCGCATAGCGCATCGAGTCGGCGAGTTTCTCGGCCTCGGCGCGAGTGTTGATCATCGGGCAGATGATGCCGTAGGCGCCGGCGTCAAGCGCCTTTTGGATGTAGGCCGGGTCGTTCCACGGAACGCGCACCAGCGGCATCGTCTCGGTGGTCGAGATGCCCTGCAGCATCGTCACCATCATCTGGTAGTCGATCATGCCGTGCTGCATGTCGACGACCAGCGAATCCCAGCCGGCATGGGCCATGACTTCTGCCGAAAAGCTGGAGGGGATGCCCAGCCAGCTGTTGATGACGGGCTTGCCCGCCTGCCACAATTCCCGCACCCGGTTTGCCCGCGCCATCCGACCCTCCTCCAAAATCCAAGGCAGCGATCCCGCCAGTTGGCGCGACGGAAGTCAAGCTTGGCGCCGCTGCGCGATCCGGCGCTCATTGTGAGCGCAGGGAAGCAGTCCCGTGCCATCGCGGGCTTCCCTCAACAGCGAGATTTCAGTGTTGCGGCTCGTCAGCGGCCCAGGCGTCCGGGCGAGCTTGCGGTGGTGCGGTTCTGACGACTGCGTTCGGCCGGGTGAACCGCCACAACACAATGTAACGTCCGACCGAATTTTCGGATGCCGGGCGTCCCAGGGGGGCGAGAGTTTGGCGATAGTCCTCCAGCGACTGTTTTTTGGAAGCTTGTCCAGTGCGCCCATAGACCGCCCAAACCGTGTGGCCGGGCGCAAGCTTGGCTGCTTCCAGCAAACTCCAGGTCAAGCCGACCTGATGGTCGACGAGACCAGAGCGGGCGGCAAAAACCGAAAGCACCGAATAGGAATAGTAGTTGTCGAGTAGGACCACATCGCCCGGCTGGGCGGCCTCGGCGAGACGCGCCGCCAACACGTCCCAACGCGGCTTGGTCTCGTAATCGTAGTAAGGGATCAGATTGATCATGCCAGCGGCCCCGAGCATCGCCGTCGCCGGCGCGAGGCGCGGGAACGAGAGCCGACCCAGCCCGGCGCCGGCAAAGACGAAGAATGGCCCCGCGCTCCAGGCGAAATACCGTGGCACCAGCACCGGCACGAACAGAGAAAGTAGGAACAAGCCAAGCGGCAGCACGATTGCCGCGCAGCCGAGGGCGGCCAATACCGCCGTATCGCGGCGCAGCCGCCAAGCGCCGAGCGCCGCCAAGGTCACGCTGACGACGGCCAGCCCGGGGACCTTGGACGGCAACAGCCCGAAGGTGATGAAGCTCGAGATGCGCAGCAGATATACCGGTGCGACGATCGCCCAGATCGTCTTCGACGTCTCCGCCGGCGCCCAGCCCGCGCCGTCGAGGACCGCGCCCTTGCCGGCGGCAAAGATCCAGACAAGAGAGGGGAACCAAATCACCAGGATCAGGGCCTGGGCCAACCCCCAATTGCACAGAAACGCGCGTCTATTGTCGCCGGCGCGCCGGCCGATCGCGATGGCGCCCAAATTGGCGGCAAGCAGCCAAGGGATCGCGACGTTCAGAACACTGAGCGCCGCTGCCGTGCCGAGACAATAGGCCATCCACGCGCCACGCAGGCCGCCGTTGCGCATCGGAAGTGCAGCAGCGTCCGGCTCTTGGGCCAGCCGTACGAGCCCAAATAACGCGGTCAGGATCAGACACGAGACCAGGGTGTAGGAGCGCGCCTCCTGCCCGAATTGGACCTCGAACGGCGAAACCGCCATCAGCAGCCCGGCGATGGCGCCGCTGGGGCGGCCTGCGACCCGGGATCCGATCGCGCATGTCATCGATGCGCCGACCGCGCCGAACACTGCGGACGGCAAGCGCAGCAGCCACTGTGAGGTGCCGATCTGCCCGACCAGCCACAACAGCAGGAAATAGCTCGGGTAATGGTTGTTGTTCAGCGAATCGACGACAAGGTCGGGCAAGGTCGCGGTTGCTCGGCGCAAGCTCGCGATCTCGTCGAGCCAGAACGGCTTGTCGCCGAGACCGTAGAGGCGCAGCGCCAGAGCGAGCACTCCGATCGCCGCCGTTAGCGCGGATGACGGCAGATTACCCCATTTGAGGCCGTGTCGGACACGCAGCGGTAGGGCCGCGATAGAACGCATCGCCTGATCAAGTCCCCCGAGCGGCGCCATATCAGCGCGCCCGGAGGTCTTAGGCGCGGGACGGCCGCTTCATCCCTGTTGCGCCGCAGCATTTTTGTCGCGTCGAGATCGCGTCGTCACCCTGTAGGCGATCGCGACGACGGGCTACGGCGGTCATCGCAGGCACACCGCGGCAGTCTCGCAGCCGCGCATAGGGACAACCTCAGTCGAGCACTTCCCGGTTGACGACGTTGTCGCGGATCGGCTTGCCGTCGAGCACGCTGAGGATGTTCTCGACGGCGGCAACGCCCATGCGATCGACCGCTTCGCGGGTGACCCCGGCGACATGCGGGGCGGCAATGAAATTGGGCAAGGTCAGCAGCGGATTGTCCTGCGGTGTCGGCTCTTCGACAAAGACGTCGAGCGCCGCGCCGGCGATGCGGTTCGCCTTCAGCACGTCGTAGAGCGCTTTCTCGTCGATGATGCCGCCGCGCGCTGTATTGACGATGAAGGCGGTGCGCTTCATATGCGCGAGCCTGGAAGTGTCGAACAGGCCGACGGTCTCGGGCGTTTTCGGGCAATGGATCGTGATGAAATCGGCGCGCGCCACCGCGGCGTCGAGGTCCTGCACCGGCTCGTAGCCCATGCCGCGGATCGTCTCCGAATACATATACGGGTCGTAGACCAGGATATTCGTCTCCATCGCTGCGAAGCGCTTGGCCGAGCGGGTGCCGATTTTGCCGAAGCCGATGATCAAAACGGTCTTGCCGTAGAGATCGACCGGCATCTCCTTGTACCGGTCATGCCAGCGGCCTTCCTTGACCAGCGCGTCCATCGCCGCACCCCGACGGGCCAACGACATGATCAGAAACACCCCGGCCTCGGCGACGCTGACCGAATTGGCGGTGCCGCCGATCATCAACGGAATTTTTCGCGCTGTCAGCGCCGGGACGTCGACCGCGTCGTAGCCGACGCCGATGCGCGAGACGACTTCGAGCGCGGGTGCCGCGTCGAGCTCGGGATCGCTGAACGGCTGCACGCCGAGCGCGACCCCCGCGACATCCTCCAACAACCGGTGCAGCTCGGCCTTTGGGACGTTGGGCGCAAAGGGGACCCCTTCGACGTCGTCTCGGGCCTCAACGATCGCCCAGCCGGCCTTCGACATCGTCGTCGGCAGCAGCAGCTTGTTGCGGTTGGTCGGCGGTCCTCGGTCGGTCGTGTTCACACGCTCTCTCCCCTGCGAAATTCGCGCCCGGCGAGCCTACAATGCCGGCAGCTCTGCATGCTAGCCTTGCCCGAAGGAGGATATTGCTGATGCCCACACAATTTTTGATGCTGCCGCCACAGACCCCAAAGACGCGCGAATGGAGCGCGCGCCTCGCCGCCGCATTGCCCGAGCTCGAGGTTGTCGTCGCCGAAGACCCGGTGCGCGCCGAGCAGGCGATCGCGACCGCCGAGGCCGCCTTTGGTACGATTCCGCCCGCGCTGCTGCGCCAGGCTCGGCGGCTGCGCTGGCTGCAGGCGCCTCAGGCGGCGCCGCCTGCCGGCTATTACTATCCGGAGCTGATCGCGCATCCGCTGGCGATCACCAATTTCCGCGAAATTTACAACGACCATATCGGCACGCATGTGATGGCCTTCGTCCTGGCCTTTGCCCGCGGCTTGCAGCGTTACATTCCGCAGCAGCTACGGCGCGAATGGAAAAAACCGGGGCAGAACGAAGGTGTGCTCCATCTGCCCGAGACGACGGCGCTGGTTGTCGGCGTGGGCGGGATCGGCAGCGAGATCGCACGCCTCTGCGCCGCCTTTGGCATGCGGGTGATCGGTGTCGACGAGCGCCGCCGCGACGCGCCGCCGGGTGTGGCCGAATTGCACCGCGCCGACGAATTGGACGCACTGTTGCCGGCCGCCGATTTTGTGATCCTGACCGTGCCGCACACCCCGGAAACCGAGGGCTTTATGAACCGGGCGCGGTTCCAGCAGATGAAACGGACCGCGTTCTTCATCAATATCGGGCGCGGCCTGACGACCCGCCTCGACGACCTCGCCGCGGCGATCGAGGCTGGCGAGATCGCCGGCGCTGGACTCGACGTGTTCGAACAAGAGCCGCTGCCCGCCGACCACAAGCTGTGGACATTGCCGGGCGTGTTGCTGACGCCGCATACGGCCGGCTATGGCCCCTATCTCGACGAGCGCCGCTACGAAGTCATTCTCGATAATTGCCGCCGCTTCCTCGCCGGCCAGCCGCTGCGCAACCTCGTCGACAAGGCGCGCTGGTTCTGAGTGAGCGGGCTAGAGGGAGCGCCGTGCGTTGAGGGCAGCGGTCAGGGTGCCATCGTCGAGGTAGTCGAGTTCGCCGCCGATCGGCACGCCCTGGGCGAGACGCGAGAGCTTGACGCCGCTCCCGGCGACGCGGTCAGCGATGTAGTGCGCGGTGGTCTGGCCCTCGACCGTCGCATTCAAGGCCAGGATCAATTCCTGACCCGGCTTCAGTCGGGCAATCAGACGCTCGATCGTCAGATCCTCGGGGCCGACGCCGTCGAGCGCCGACAGGGTCCCGCCGAGGACGTGATAGCGTCCGCGGAAAGCGCCGGTGCGTTCGAGCGCCCAAAGATCCGCGAGATCTTCGACGACGCAGATGATACCCTCTTCGCGCCGGGGGTCGCGGCAAATGGCACAGGGCTCGACTGTGTCGAGATTGCCGCAGATCGGACAGGGGCGAACCGCCTCGGCCGCTTTGGCCAACGCCGAGGCGAGCGGCGCCAGCAGGCTCTCCCGCCGCTTGATCAGGTGCAACGCCGCGCGCCGGGCCGAGCGAGGGCCGAGGCCCGGGAGCTTGGCGAGCAGCTGGATTAGGGTGTCGAGTTCGGACAAAACGTCAGAACGGCAGTTTCATGCCCCCCGGCAGCTGGAGCCCGCCGGTCAGCTTATGCATTTCTTCCTCGGCGTGAGCGGCAACCTTGCGCCGCGCATCGGCGAATGCGGCGACGATCAGGTCTTCCAGCACCTCGACGTCCGCGGGGTTGAGCAGGGATTTGTCGATCTTGACTTTTTTGACGTCGCTCTTGCCGTTCAAGGTCAGTTCGACCAGGCCGCCGCCGGCGAGGCCGGTCATCTCGACGATTTCAAGCGCGGCCTGCATCTCGGCCATCTTTTCCTGCATCGCCTGCGCCTGCTTCATTAGCTGGCCGAGATTTTTCATAAACCGTCCTCGTCTGGGTTGACCTCGTCCGGGTCCGCGTCCTGCTCCGGCACCTCTTCCGGCTCGGTGGCCGAGGCGGCAAAGCGCTCGCGAACCGCGGCGATCGTGGCGCCGGGGAAGGTTGTCAGAACTGCCTGAACCAACGGGTGGCTGGCGACCTCGTTCCGCAGATCGCGTTCGTGGGTGGCCTCCTGCTGGCGCAGGGTCGGCTCGCCTTCCTCGTCAGAGATCGCGACGAGCCAACGCGTCCCGGTCCACTCGCTAAGAAGTTGCGCCAAGCGGTTGGCAAGGTCGCGCGGCGCGCCCTCCGCCGGGCGGAACTCGATCCGACCCGGCTCGAAATGGACGAGATGAAGATGCGAGACGAGGTGCGAGCGCATCACCGCCTCGCGCCGCTCGTCAAACAATGCCAGGACCTCGGCGAAGCTCTGCGGCATCAGGTCAGCCGCGACCGCCACCGGCGGCGTCGGCGCGGTAATTTCCCTGGGCGCCGCCGACTCGCGCGGATCGGCCCGAGCCGGCAACGCGCCGCCGGCGATCGGGCGCGCCGCAGCCGGCGCCGATGCCGCCGCGCGCGCCGGCGACGACACAGCTGCACGGTCGGCGCCGGCGGCGCCGTCTTGCAGCAAACGCACGAGTTCGGCCGGAGCCGGCTGATCGGCGACATAGGCGAGGCGTACCAGGACCATCTCCGCGGCCTGGATCGGCGAGGGCGCGGTTTGCACCTCGTCCAGACCCTTCAGCAGCATCTGCCACAGACGGGCGAGCGCCGACATCGTCAGTTTCTCGGCAAGCGGCCGGGCGCGCTCGCGGTCGCCTTCGGCGATCGGATCGCCGGCACCGGCCTCGGGCGCCAATTTGACCCGGGTCAGAAAATGGCCGAGGTCGAGCAGATCCTGCAACACCAACAGCGGGTCGGCGCCATCCCGATAAAGGCGGTCGAGCTGCGCCAGCGCCGCCGCCGCATCGCCGCGCAGCACAGTTTCGAGGAGGTCGAAGACCTGGCCGCGATCGGCAACGCCGAGCATGTCGCGCACCGCCGCCTCGCCGACCTGCCCGCCCGACAGCGCGATCGCCTGGTCGAGCAACGACAGTCCGTCGCGCACCGAGCCATCGGCGGCGCGGGCGATCAAGGCCAACGCCGCCGGTCCCACCTCGACCGCTTCCATCTCGGCGACCTTGCGGTAATGCTGCACCAAAAGATCGACTGGCACCCGGCGCAGCGAAAACCGCTGGCAGCGCGACAACACGGTCACCGGCACCTTGTGGATTTCGGTCGTCGCGAACACGAAGATCACGGCGGGCGGTGGCTCTTCGAGCGTCTTCAACAATGCGTTGAAGGCGTTTTTCGAGAGCATGTGCACTTCGTCGATGATGTAGACCTTGTAGCGCGCCGAGACCGGCCGATAGCGCACCCCATCGGTCAGTTCTCGGATGTCGTCGACGCCGGTGCGCGAGGCCGCGTCCATCTCGATCACGTCGATATGGCGGTCCTCAGCGATGGCCCGGCAATGCACGCATTCGCCGCACGGCTCGATCGTTGGCCCGCCGGCGCCATCCTTGCCGACACAATTCAAGGCGCGCGCAATGATTCGGGCAGTGGTGGTCTTGCCGACCCCGCGTACGCCGGTCAGGACAAAGGCATGGGCGACCCGCCCCGTCGCGATCGCATTCGACAGGGTGCGCACCATCGCCTCCTGCCCGATCAGCTCGGCGAAGCTCTGCGGCCGGTATTTGCGGGCGAGAACGCGATATGGCTTAACTTCAGCTTGGATCGGCGAGGCTGCGGTAGTAGTCGCGCTGAGTTCGATTGAGCCACCGAGATCGCTGATCACGGTGTGTGTCTGCTGCGGGGCTGATTTTGCGTCTTCTGGCATCCTCCGCCCCGTGACCCCGCTGCTAGCTCATCTACCAAAACCGGATGGTGGGAGACCGGGTGAACGACCCAAGCCGGCACTCGTTACGGCTGCTTCCTTCCGGACCTGACCGGGTTGGCGAGAGGCCTGTCCGCCTCCGGGCTCCCAAGCACAATATCAGCTGCCGCCGACCCTGGGGCAAGCTTCCCGCACAGGCCCGAGCACCACGCGTTGCGACGTCCCGCGAGTTGCCTCCGCCATGAGCGCACAAAAATCGCCAGCGCTGTCGATTTTGCCTCCCCCGAACGTCGTATCGGCAGGCGGGGCGATGGCCCGCGCCCGACACAGGAGGTAAGCGATGCCTGATTTCATTCTGTTGCTACACCGCCCCGCCGGCCCGCCGCCGGTGCTCCCGCCGGAGCAGGCCTCGGCCATCACGAAAGAGTATATCGGCTGGGGCGACCGGCTCCGCTCGGAAGGCCGTCTCAAGGCCGGCGAAAAGCTGACCAACGACCCTGGGCGGGCGATGCGTTCGGCTGGCGGGCGAATCATGGTGACCGACGGTCCCTATGCCGAGAGCAAGGAGTTGCTCGGTGGATTTTTCCTGATCACCGCCGGGGACTATAAGGAAGCCTGCCATATCGCCGAAAGCTGCCCGCATTTCAAATACGGCGGCTCGATCGAAGTCCGTCAGATCGACCCGATGTAGGCGTTGCCTACAGCCAACCAGCGAGGAGTGTAGCCATGCCCGAGCTTCAGATCATCGGCGCACCGCAGAGCAATTACGTCTGGGTCGCACGCATCGCCTGCAGTGAGAAGGGCGTGCCTTACACCCTTCTTCCGGCACTGCCGCACAGTCCGGAGATCGACGCGATCCATCCCGTCGGCAAGATCCCGGCGATGCGGCACGGCGACGTCACTCTCGCAGAGTCGCGGGCGATCTGCTTCTACATCGATCACGCGTTCGACGGTCCTCTTTTGGTGCCGCAGGATCCGGTCGGCGGCGCACGCACCGAACAGTGGATCTCCATCGTCAACACGCATGTCGATCCGTTGGCGATCCGCCGGTATTTTGGCGCCTATCTGTTCCCCGGCACACCGGACGACAGTCCCGACCGCGCGCGGATCGAGGCGGCGCTGCCGGGCATGGAATCGCAATTTGCGATGCTCGACCGCGCTGTCGCTGCCACCGGCTATCTGGCCGTCGATACTTTCACCCTCGCAGACATCAACCTGTTGCCGATCCTCTATTACCTTAACAAGACGCCGGAGAGCGCGGCGATGCTGAAGCGGTCCGCGAGCCTCGACGCGTATTTCCAACGTCATATGGCGCGGCCGAGCGTGCAAGAAACGATCCCCCCACCCTTTCCCCATCGCTCCTTGTGAGAGCCGCCTCACCAGAAGGGAAACAGCCATGCGCTATATGTTCCTGGTCTACAGCCGCGAGACCGAATTGGCCGAAGCCAGCGCCGCTGACAGGGAAAAGTTGAAAGCGGCGCATTGGGCGGTGATGGACGAAACGAAGAAGAAGGGAATCTTCGTCGGAGCTGAGCCCTTGCACCCGACCGCCACCGCGACCACGATCCGGACGGAAAACGGCAAACCGCTGATCCTGGACGGGCCGTTTGCCGAAACCAAGGAACAGCTCGCCGGCTATTACATCCTTGATTGCGCGGATCTCGACGAGGCGATCGGGTGGGCCGCAAGGATCCCGACAGCGTGCAAAGGCGGCGACGGGTGCGTCGAGATCAGACCGATCATGGGGCTGCCGCCGCGGTAAGAGCGGGTCGCGAGATTGCTTCGTCGCTCCGCTCCTCGCAATGACAACTTATCTGTCAGGCGTCATTGCGAGCCCACGGGTCCGGCCGGAGGCCGGCCCGAGGACAGGCTCCACGAAGCAATCTCGCTGCCATCGAGTTCTGTGTGGAAGGTCCGGATTTGGAGAGGTTCATTTCTGATCAGACGTTAAGCCTGCCAGCACCGATGCCGCAGCGCGCCGACATTCGCGCTGCGGCGGAGGCGGTGTTTCGCCGCGAGCACGGGCGGATCATCGCCGGGTTGATCCGGCGCTGCCGCTCGTTCGATCGCGCCGAGGAGGCGATGCAGGAGGCCTTTGCGGCAGCCCTCGCCGCTTGGGCGAGGTCGGACATTCCGCAGAATCCGGCCGCGTGGATCGCGACCGCCGCGTGGCGCAAGCTGATCGACGCGCATCGGCGCGAGCGCGTCTGGCGTGAAAGGCAAGCCGTGTTGGAGCAGGAGGTAATGCCCGAGACGATCGACGAGCCGGATTATCCCGATGGCGAGCTTTCCTCCCTTCCCGACGACCGTTTGAGTTTGATCTTTACCTGCTGCCATCCCGCGCTCAATCGCGAGGCCCAAATCGCTCTCACCTTGCGCACGCTCGGCGGCCTGACAACCGGCGAGATCGCCCGCGCCTTCCTCGTTCCCGAGTCGACTTTGGCCCAGCGGCTGGTCCGGGCCAAACGCAAGATCCAGGAGGCGGGGATCCCCTACGAGGTGCCGGCCGCCGACGCGCTGCCCGTACGCCGGGCCGCCGTGCAGGCAGTGATCTATCTGATCTTCAACGAGGGTTATGTCGCGACCTCGGGCGAGGCTCTGATCCGCCGCGAGCTATGTTCCGAGGCCATTCGCCTCGGGCGGGTGCTATGCGAAATCGACGCGGCGGAGCCGGAAAGCCTCGGCCTGCTCGCCCTGATGCTGTTGCATGATTCGCGCCGCCATGCCCGGGTGGACAGCACGGGCCTGCTGGTGACGCTCGAAGACCAGAACCGCTCGCTATGGGATCGCAATCAGATAACCGAGGGACTGGCGGTCGTCGAAGCGGCGTTGCGGCGCGGGCGGATCGGGCCCTACCAGCTGCAGGCGGCGATTGCCGCGGTTCACGCCGAAGCCGCGACGGCCGAAGCAACCGACTGGCCGCAGATCGCGGCCCTCTACGGCGAGCTTGCCCGCATCGACCCGAGCCCGGTCGTGCAGCTGAACCGCGCCGTCGCCATCGGCATGAGCGAAGGCCCGCAGTCTGGTCTGACCCTGATCGACGCTTTCGGCGGCTCGGGGGCGCTCGACCAGTATCATCTGTTCCACGCCGCGCGCGCCGACCTGCTCCGCCGGCTGGGCTCGCGCCCGGCGGCTGCCGAGGCGTACCGGCGCGCCCTCGGCCTAACCGCCAACACCGTCGAGCGCGCCTATCTCGAACGCCGCCTCGCCGACCTGTGACCAGGCCCGAGAGAGGGCGTTACCAACCGCTCAAATTTCGGCTAGGGGTGGAAGGCGGACCCTCCCCGCTGGCGGTCCGATAGGTCCTTTGCGCCGAAATCGGCCGTTCGGGAACGCCGGCAGGGCATAGGTCCCGAATGGAGGACGACCCTCCCGAACCACGGGGCTGCCAGACCGTCGAGCTGCACTAAAACTTAGCGGCCGCCCAAAACACGTCTGTGACCACAGGCTAAGAGAGTTATTTTAATAATATTGCACTAAACCGCGCCGCGGTAGGGGCCGGAAGGGATAGCTTCATCAGTTTAGGTTTTAGAGGCAGCGAACCCTCATGCATAGGCCGTTGCCGGATTTTGCGGCCCTCTACCGCTGCATACAACCACAAATGATTCCCGCGCGACTGGCCATCCGGCCGTTGCACAGCACGGAAATTACGCGTAGCTTACACTCGAGATTTGACCGGAGAACCGGACAAGCCGCTATGACGGAGTATTACGGGGTCTCCGGGTTTCGACCCAACTCGTCCGGCGTTTCGCCGAGGTCTCTCAAAACAGACGTAGCGGCAAGCCCGGCGAGAGGGAAGGGACTCAGCATAGAGCAATCGCTAAGACTCGGGCGAAATCAATTGTAGGAGCGAGGTCGCGGGTCAGTTGTTATAAGTTGTTATGTAAAGCCAAGGTCAAGTACGAAAGGGGGTTGAAGAGGAAAAGGTTTCGACAGAAAAAGTCAGGGGTCAGGCGGGGCCGGTGAACCAATCCCAAAGTAGTCCCGCCGCCGGAAGTTCAACCCAGATAGGAGAACGTTCATGTTTGGCAAGTCAGGTCTGGTGGTCTTGTTTCCCGCGGTGGCCTTGATGGCGACCCCCACAGGAAGTGCGACGGCAGATGCAATTCCGCAGATACAAGGTGTGTGGGATTGTCAGATAGTCAGGGCAGGAAATCTAAGTGAGCGTCCCCTTCTCTACACCTTTCATGCGGATGGAACCGCGACGTATTCCAGCCAAACGAACATCTCGAACCTCGGGTTCACTAGCAGAGGCGGGGGGTATGGGGAGGTTCAGAAGGCTGGCCCTACCGACTACCATGTTATGGCTGTAGAAAATTTGTATAAGAATGGGAATGCAGGAGGAAGATTTTCTGGTTGATACCTACTATCATCTCAGTTCCAAAGGGGACAAACTCTGCAGTGGTAGTCTTTCCGGCGATCCGTGCCCGACCAATGGTAATGTCAGAGTCACAAAATTCCAGTTCCCTGATGCGAGCAACGCTTGCAATTTGGATTCTCCTCTCAATATCAGCGATCCAATTTGTGGTGAAGTAGATGTCTTGAATACTGCGCCTGGCGGTAACGGCGTTATTAACGTGGTGACCAGGTGCGACCGCCTCGACACTTTCACCACGTATGGATCCTCGGTGCCGGTATTTCCAATCCCTAACCCAACCCCGTAGGCGAAACAGCACGAGCCCGGAACATCAAGACGCCGAGATACGGACTTAGGAAGAACGAAAACCCCTTTCCGGGCTTAGCCTGCTTCATTCATTAGGGGTTTGAAACCGGGGTTCCGTAGCGCTTCGGGGGCACGGTTTTTGGTGGCGTCGGTGAAGTTAGCGTCCGCGGTCGGGGTTTGAGGTTGGGCCAGAGGATTCGATCTGGGGCAGACGCCGTAAAATATGGCGGGGCGACCGTTACAGCCGCTCCGCTATCCTAGCAGGTACCAACCAGCGCTAGGAGGCGAGCCTCTATGTGCCGCGTTTATCATACTGTCGTGACCTTTGATGAAGGTACGCTTAGCGTCGATTGTGTTGAAAAAGTCGTCGAATACTCAATGGCGGATCGATTTGGGTAATATTGTTCTTCCTGCGCATCTCCTCCGCGGCTGTTTGTTGCAATGAGGGGCACTTATTGTGAATCATTATTTCATCCCAAATCCGGCTGTAGAGTTTTTCAACACAATCCGTCGGAAGCAGAAATTGTGACTGCGATCCGGGCTGGCCGGCTCCGCTTGCCGCGTGGTTGGCGGATGTGCGAAGGTCGGGTGCTATGAGAGCCCACAATTATTACGCAGCGCCCGGCTTCGAGCGGGCAGGGTTGCGCCGCCGCGACAGCGGCTGGATCGTCGAACGCATCGCTGATCCGGCAAGCCTGTTCGTCCCGGTCTGGCGAAATCAGAATCTGGTCATCGAGATCGACGGCACCGAGCCGCGGGCGGTGGTGCTGGGCTGGGCCGGCTTGGCCCCGCTGATCGGCGACGGCCACGCCCCCGACGAGCGGCTGGCGCGCGGCGAAATCGTTTTTATCGGCGTTGTCGAGGAGCGGGCGCATTTTGCGCTCGACCTGTCGCCGGTCGAAGCGCCGCTCGACATGCTGCGCTCGCCGGCGCTGGCGGCGAGCGCAATCGAAGCCGCGTCGGCACGCTTTGCCGATCTGCGGCAATTGGGCGGGCGGCTCGACCGGCGCGAGGCGTCGCTGCTGGCGCTGGCCCGAGCGATCCTATTCTGGCACGCCCGCCACCGTTTTTGCGGCCTATGCGGCAGCCCGACCCGCAGCGAGGAGGCGGGGCATATGCGCCGCTGCACCGACCCCGCCTGCAACACGATGCATTTCCCCCGCACCGACCCCGCCGTCATCATGTTGGTAACGCACGGCGAGAGCGCGCTGATGGGCCGCTCCCGGCATTTCCCGCCCGGGATGTATTCGACCTTGGCCGGCTTTGTCGAACCGGGCGAGAGCCTCGAAGACGCGGTTGCGCGCGAGGTGCGCGAGGAGAGCGGCATCGAGGTCGGCGCCGTCGATTACCACTCCTCGCAGCCCTGGCCATTCCCGGCCAACATCATGCTGGGGTTTCACGCCCACGCGCTGACCGACCGAGATCACCGTCGATCTGGGCGAGCTCGAGGACGCACGCTGGTTCGAGCGCGGCTGGCTGCTGTCGCATGTCGACGACGATACGTTTCGCCTGCCGCGGCATGATTCGATCGCCCGCCGGCTGCTCGAAGATTGGCTCTATGGCCGGGCGGCGAGCAGCCCCGGCAACTGAAGCGGGGCCTCGGGCCTCGTCCCCGATGGGGGTTCAGTGCCCGTCGGCGGTCATCACCGAGCGCGGGCGGAGCACCAGCGGTATCAAGGTCAGGCCGAAGACGAAGAGCCCGCCGATCAGCAGCAGCATGTCGTTGTAGCTCAACACCAGAGCTTCGCGGTGCACCAGATTGCCGAGCATTGTCATGGCGGCTTGGTGCGCATCGCCCGGGATCATCGAACCCAATCGGTTGGTCTGGGCATCGATAAAGTGCTGCACCGCCGGACGCGCCGCGTTGACGTCTTCGATCAGGCGGTTCCAGTGAAATTGCATCCGGCCGTTCATGATCGTGCCCACCGAGGCCAGCGCGATCGCGCCGCCGAGGTCGCGGGTCAGACCGTAGAGACCGGAAGCGTTCTTCAGCTTGTCGGTCGGGACCGACCCGAGCGCGATCATATTGGCCGGGAGGTAGCACAGCATCAGCGAGACGCCGCGCACCGCTTGCGGCACCATGAGCTCGGGGAAGCTCGCCTGATTGGTGAGGCCGGCGGTCAGATACATCGAAAGGGCGAACAGACTGAGGCCCATAGCCAGCATAATGCGCAAGTCGATCCGTCGCGCGATTTGCGTGCTGAACGGCGACATCGCCATCTGCGCTATCCCGGCGACAAAGACCGTCTCACCGATCTGCAGCGCGCTGAAGCCGCGCACCTGCGCGAGAAACAGCGGGATCAGATAGGTGGTGCTGTACATGCCGGTGCCGACGACGAAGGTAAAGAACGAGCCGAGCGCGAAATTGCGGTTGGTGAATACGCGCAGATCGACGATCGGCTGGTGGTAGCTCAGCACACGCCAGAAGAACAGCACCGAGCATATGCTCGAAACGACAATGGCGGTGCGGATCGATGCGTCATCGAGCCAGTCCCAGCGCGGCCCTTCCTGGAGCGCGTATTGGAGACAGCCAAGAAAAGTCGCCATCAGCACCAGCCCGATCACATCGAAATAGCGCAGCAGCGACAGGTCGGGCTTGTCGATGTCGACGCAGACCCAGACGACCGCAGCAACGGCAATGCCGGGCACGATGTTGACGAGAAAGAGCCAATGCCAGGAGAAGGTGTCAGTCAGGAAGCCGCCGATCGTCGGGCCCAAGGTCGATGACAGGTTCAAGATCACCGAGATCATCACCATCAGCCGGGTCAGCGGCGGCCCGCGGAACCGGGTGTAGACGACGGGAAAAACGCTTGGGGTGATCGCCCCGCCGCAGAATCCCTGTATCGCGCGGAAGGTGATCATCTGGCTGAGGCTGGTCGCGGTCGCGCAAAGCCCGCTCGCCGCGGTGAAGCCGAGCGTCGCGGTGACGAACAGCACCCGCGTCGACAACAGCCGCGACAACGTCCCGCTCAGCGGCACCATCACGACGTCGGCGATCAGATATGCGGTTTGCACCCAGCTGATCTCGTCGGCGCTGGCCGACAGCCCGCCCTGGATCTGAGTGAGCGAGCTGGTCACGATCTGGACGTCCATGATCGCCATGAACAGGCCAACCGACATCGCCAGCACGCCGAACCAATCGCGCAGACTCGGCGGTCTCCCGGCTTGGGCCGGCGATGTGGGAGCTGCAGCAGCGGGTCGTGTCGGTGCTGCGGGCGCGCGCACCGTGGGGGAGCGGCGCGGCCATCCCACCCGCCGCAGCGCCGCCGGCGCCCAGGTCATCGTGGTGCCGCTGCTTCCGCAGCCGCCGGCTTGGCCTCGGCCGTCCCGACGATGCCGTCGCCGGCAACGGTCTCTCCCTGGTCGCGAGTGTCGACGGTGACGGTGACCGACAGGCCAGGGCGCAACAGCCGGGCGAGCGGCCCCTCTCGCGGCAAGGCGATCCGCACCGGCACGCGCTGCACGATCTTGGTAAAGTTGCCGGTCGCGTTGTCGGGCGGCAGCAGGCTGAATTGGGCGCCGCTCGCCGGCGCGAAGCTGTCGATCCGGCCGGCTAGCGGATGATCCGGATAGGCGTCTACCGAGACCTCGGCGCGCTGCCCGGGCCGCATCTGCGTCAGTTGCGTCTCTTTGAAATTCGCGGTGACATAGACGCGCGGCAGCGGCACCACCGACAGCAACTCAGTGCCGGGTTTGACATATTGGCCGACCTGACCGGCGCGATTGCCGGCGACACCGGAAATCGGCGCGCGGATCACCGTGTTGTCGAGATCGTTCTGGGCAAGCTTCAGATTGGCGCGAGCCTGCAGCAGCTTGGCCGTTTCCTCCTGCCGTTGCGACTGCAGCACGCCGAGCTGGCTTTGCGCGGCGGCGAGCGCCGCCCGGCTTTTGGCGGCCTCGGCCTCGGCCTTGCGCGCATCGGCCTGAGCCTGCTCATAGCGTTGCCGGCTGGCGAAATCGGTGGTCATCAATGCGCTGTAGCGCTTGAAGTCCTGCTGCGTGCGGGTCAGATCCGCCTCGGCCGACTGCACCGTCGCCTGAGCCTGGGCGATCATTGCCCGCTGCAAGTCGAGCCGGCTGGCAAAGGTCGCCACCGCCGCTTCCTCGGTCGCGACCGCAGCCTGGCCTTGGGCGACTTTGGCGGCAAAGTCGCTGTCGTCGATGACGAACAGCACCTCGCCTTTTTTGACGGCCTGGTTCTCGCGAATCCCTACCGCTTTAATGTAGCCTTCGACTTTCGGGCTGATCACCGAGACGTCGCTGGCGACATAGGCGTCGTCGGTCGATTCGAGAAACCGCAGTGCGGTCCACCAATACCAGCCGCCGTAGCCGCCGAACGCCAACGCCAGCGCGACGACCGTGATTATGATCTTCTTGCGCATCCTCTCTGAACTAAACCGTTCAGTTCATTGTTGCGCAGAAATTAGGCCGTCTATAGTGTTTGTCAAGTCGGCGGCGTCGGATGGGAGCCGTGCAAGCATGACGGAGCGCAACGAGGCGCCGGGCGGCGGCAAGGCAGAGAGCATTCTCGCCGCGGCAAAGCGGACCTTTCTCGAAAGCGGCTTTGGCGCGGTCAGCATGGACACGATCGCGCGCGAGGCCGGTGTGTCGAAGGCGACGGTCTATGCCCATTTCGCCGGCAAGGAGGAATTGTTCGGCGCCGTCATCGGACGTGAGTGCGAACGCTATCTCGCAAGTTTCTCGGTAAGCGAGCTCGATCCCGGCGACGTCCGCGCCTCGCTGACGGATTTGGGCCGTCGTTTTCTCGAACTGCTGCTGTCGCCCGACGGCATCGCGTTGCACCGCATCATATTGGCGGAAGTCACCCGCTTCCCGATGCTTGGCGAGGTTTTCTGGCGCGCCGGACCCGAACGCCAACGTGTCCAGATCGAAGCCTTCCTGCAGAGCGCGGCCGCGTCCGGGACACTGTCATTTCACGATACCCGGCTCGCCGCCGAGCAATTCCTCAGCCTGATCCGCGGTGAAATCCAGCTGCGTCAGTTACTGCGCCTCGAGGCCCAGGCTGATCAGTCCAGCATCCGCGATGCCGTCGAGAGTGCGGTCGACACTTTCCTGCGGGCGTTTGCGCGCCCGGACGCCGTTCGATAGTCCTTGGGGTGTAGCAAGGAAGTGGCTGCTCTCTTGTTTCCAGAAACTTACAATAAGTCTAGATTGCAGGTTCGGATCCTGAATGTCGGAGGACTTTCCAGAGCGTCGGAAATTCTTACAGTTCTAAATTCACTGAGAATATCTGGAGATCAAAGGGTTAACGTTTTTCACAGTCGGTTGACTTGTCGGTCTTCCTTACAGCAGGCTTTCAATGTGAATATAAATCCATTGGTTAACATCAACTTATGTCGTTGGCACGATATTTGCTGCGCGTGGTCTGAAAGCGTACATTTGAGGGAGGGCATCATGAGACACCTTTCGGTAATCGGCTTGGCAGCTCTCGGCATCACGTTTATGGCGGCGCAGCCGGCGAACGCCGCGGCGGTGTTCATCTGCGATCTTGGACTTCCGGACGGGATTTGCGCCAACGGTGTCAACAGCGTCGACCCGAACATCACCTTCAGCATGAACGACTTCGAAGAGGGCTTCCAGATCAACAGCGTCACCGAGCAGATAGGGTTAAACAATCCGAAAACCTTTCTGGTCAATGAAGCCTCCCCTTCCGGCCCGAACCCGGTTGATGGTGCCGCCGAGAATGACTTCTCGGCAGTCTGGAACCTTGGCGCTCCGATAAAGGCCGAAAACGAGACCATTTTCTTTTGCCAATCCACCGGATCCGACGGCCCGGGAGCGCTCTGTGGCCCCGACGAAACCGCGGTTAGCGACGTACTCCACTTTACCTACTCTCAGGACGCGAACAATCATGGCCACCTCGATGGGACAGTCATCTCCGACGTAACCGGCTCGATCCTCATATCTGACCTGAACGCCGCCGGCATCTTTGCCACCGGGTTTGCCGATGAGCACCTGGGCGTGTTCGATTTTTCGAATACCAATATCACCGCCAAGTTCCAATCCGACGTGCCGGAGATCGACGCCGCGTCCGGTGGTGCCGCGATCGCGCTGCTCCTCGGCGTGCTGGCTTTGGTCGGCGAACGCCGCAGGTGGCGGACATCTGAACTAGCGGGCTAAGCGAAGCCGTTTTCTTTCGCCGGAGGCGCCCGACCGTCGGGCTCCTCGGCTTGCTCATTTGACGCCCCTCGATGTTGCGAGCGGAGTACGCGCCCACTGACCGCACCGCCGCGCGGTGGCTCGTCTCGCTTCGCTTGTGCATGCTGGCGGCGGGCCTCGTAGCCGAGGGGATTGTCTTCACAGCCAGCTTCACCAGCCCAGCCGCATTCGCGGGCGATCCCTGGTGGATAAAGTTGGCTGCCGTCGCACCGCGTCTCGTACGGATCGGGCGGCTTTTCTCGGCGCTTTATTGGTGCTGCTCGTACCCCGCCTCAGGGCTACGCTCGACCGCCTCTGGCAGTGCGCCGCGGACCACAGGTGGCAGCCATGGGTACTGCTGCATCTCCTGGCCTTCGCTGCGCTTTACTATTTCGCCACCGTCGCCGGTCTTGGCAAGGACTACTATGCCGGCGGGCGCGTTTCGAGCAGCATATTGGCCCTCTGCGAAGGGCTAGGTATCGCTGCTGGCCTCTTTTGGTCTTTCGCTCTAGCACCTCCATCTTATTGGCGCGCGTTCATCGCCAGTGAGCGCTTGACCCTGTTGATCGCCGCTGTTGTGGCGACGGCGGCCTGGCTCGGCGGAGGGATCCTCCAGGACTACTGGAAGCCGCTGACCTCGGGAACGTTTTTCTTGGCAGAGCAACTACTGCGGCTGGTCTACTCGAACGTCATATCTGACCAATCGCAGTTTCTGCTCGGGACGCCAAGGTTCGTCGTCCAAATATGGGCGCCATGCTCAGGATACGAGGGCATCGGCCTCGTCACCGTCTTTCTCGCGATGTATCTCTGGCTGTTCCGGGCTCGCATCCGCTTCCCTCAGGCTTTTCTGCTATTTCCCATTGCGGGATTAACGATCTATTTAGTCAATGCGCTGCGGATCGCGGCCCTGATAGCCATCGGGAGCTCCATTTCCCCCGAGTTGGCCGTGGGCGGCTTCCATTCGCAGGCGGGCTGGCTGTCCTTCATCGGGCTCGCTCTGGGCTTCATCGTCATCACCCACCGGATGCGGTTCTTTGCGTCGGTGAGCCAGGACGGCGCAGGCGAGAAGATCAATCCGATCGCCGCGGCCTTGCTGGTGCCTTTCCTGCTGCTAATGGGATCGATGATGATGACCGCGGCCCTTTCGCAGGGTTTCGATCGGCTATATCCGCTGAAGATTTTGGCCACAACGGCGGCGTTGCTCTGGTTTCGCCGAGTTTACGCGCGATGGGATTGGGGCTGGTCCTGGTCATCGGTATGCATCGGCGTTGCTGTGTTCATTCTATGGATGGCGTTGGCGCAGGTCACGACGGGCGACGATACGACGCTGCGCGCTGGCATCGCCGCTCTGGGCTCAAGCGAGACCGTGGCCTGGATCGGGTTTCGGGTGGTCGGGTCGGTACTCGTCGTCCCTGTGGTCGAAGAAATGGCATTTCGGGGCTATCTGCTTCGCCGGTTGGCAGCGGCGGACTTCCTGGGGACAGAGGCAAGCCGGTTCACCTGGGTGTCGTTCCTGCTGTCCTCGGTCGCCTTCGGCTTGCTGCACGGGAGATGGCTAGCTGGAACCATGGCGGGTATGGCCTACGCCCTGGCGGTTTATCGACGCGGGAAGTTGGGCGACGCGATCGTTGCCCATGCGACGACCAATGGACTGATCGCCGGCTCAGTGCTCCTGTTCGGCAAATGGTCTCTCTGGTCGTAGCCTATTAGGCGGCTGACCACCGAGCCCGCGAGGCGGCCGAGCACGGCGAGAAAGAGGGGATCCCGCTCCGCTTCCCGGGCGATCTGTGCACCGGCCAGGGGCGTTTTAAGCGGTCCTGCCGAGAGCACTAGGGCCGCACGACAGGGCCGCGCGAGTCGGGGACGGTCGACGCTTTTTCTTTCCAGTCCTTTGACCAGGGTGTGATCGGCTTCGGCACCGCTTTGCCGTCGACCCGGATCTCGTCGACATGCTCGTTGAAAAAGCACAAATGGCCCTTGATCTTCGGGCATTCCGCGATCGGGTCGGGATAGCTCCAGACCAGATCCTCGTATAGCCGATCGCCGATCTTGACCGAATAATAGCGGGCGCGGCCCTTGTACGGGCAGGCAGTGGTCTTGTCGCTCGGGATCAGCAGATCCATGCGCACATCTTCGGGCGGGATGTAATAGCGCGTCGGCAGCCGGGTCTCGAACAGAAACCGCGCACGCCGCGTTTCGGCCACGACCTCGCCGCCAACGATGATCTGCACCGGGCGCGATGACTGGATCACGTCGACCCGCTTATAGGGGTCACGCGGATGGACAAAGATCTCCTCGTCCTCCTCATACCAGGTGTCGACCCGATCCCAATAGAAGGCGACGAAACTGCCGATCGTGGCGACTTCGTCGAACGGGTCGGGATAGCCCCAAACCGCGTTCTCGGCCGTCCGGCCGCCGACCTTGATCGTCCAGTACGAGGCCGTCCCCTTATACGGGCAGAAGGTGTGATGATCGGTCGGCGTCACCAGATCCATGCGCACATCCGACCGCGGGAAGTAATAGACCGGCAGATGCCGGGTCTCGAACAACAGGTGCGCGTTGGTGCTGTCGGCGATCGTCTCGCCGTTGAATTTGACGCGCACGCGGCGCGGCGAAGGCTCGAAAGTGATTTTGTAATCGGGATTGGTTTTGAACCCGGATACGCGCGTCTGTGGTGCCGCTGCCATGATCCGATCCCTCCTGCTGTAGACCCCGAAAATGAGCCCGCCGTTAGGAGACCGCAAGTCCGGAGCGACGCCGCGCCGTCAGTGATCGGCTGGCGCCGCGACGGCGTCGATTTCGACCTCGTGCTCGATCAGGTTCGATTTCATTTCGATCAGCATGTCGAGCAGGCGGATGCGATCGGGCTCGGGGATCCCGACCAGCGCCTCCTCGCGCACGTCGGCGGCGAGCGCGAAGATGCGGTCGAGCAACGGGTAGGCGGCCTCGGTCAGATAAAGCAGATGCGCGCGGCGATCCTTGGGATCGGCCCGCCGCTCGATCAAGCTTGCCGCCTGTAGCCGGTCGAGAAGTCGGGCAAGAGTGATTGGCTCGAGGTCGAGGATTTGCGCCAGCGCCGCCTGATTGATGCCCTCCTGGCGCGCGAGATAAGCGAGCGCCGCGGCTTGCGCCCGGGTCAGACCGAGTGCGGCGGCGCGGGCCCGCTGCTCGAACCGCTTGCGCAGCAGCCGGGCCACGTCGTTGAGGACAAAGCCAAGGGTGCGGCTCGGGATTTCGTGGATCATGGCATCCCCACCAGCAGTCGCGGCGTCGATTATAGGCGCGCTTACCATAATCGGCTCGCGAACCACGCATGCCAGCCATGTTCGCCGATTGACAGCGCGCGTCGAGGGTGTTGCAGTTCGAGCCTCTCACTAGGCGCCGGTTGATGAAAGCTCCCGCCTTCGACTATGTCCGGCCGCAAAGCCTGAGTGAGGCGGTGGGTTTATTGGCCGCGGGCGGCGGCGAAGCGCGGGTCATCGCCGGCGGCCAATCCCTGGTCGCGATGATGAATTTGCGGATTGCCTCACCCCGGCTGTTGATCGACATCGCGCGCCTGCCGGAATTGTCCGCAGTGGCGGAGGACGACGACAGTGTGACCCTCGGCGCCGGCGTCACCCATACCATGATCGAGGACGAACGAGTGCCGGACCCGTCGCGCGGGCTGATGCCCCACGCCGCCGCAGGTCTCGCTTATCGCGCGATCCGCAACCGCGGCACGATCGGCGGCAGCCTTGCCTTGTCGGACCCGGCGGCGGAATGGCCCGCGGTGCTCGGGGCTCTCGACGCCGAAGCGATGCTCTTTAGACCCAATGGCCGGCGCTCGCTCAAATGCACCGAATTCACCACCGGGATCTTTGAGACGAAGCTCGCCGATGACGAGATCATCGAGGGCATCCGCATCCCCAAGCTCTCGACCGATGCGAGGTGGGGCTATCTGAAGCTGTGCCGGAAATCGGGTGAGTTTGCCAGTGGACTGGCCGTCGCGGTCGCCGACCGGGTGCGCGGCCGTCACCGGATCGTTCTCGGCGCGGCCAACGGCGCGCCCCTGCTGCTCGGCGCCGCCTCACAGGTTTTCGCCGACAATCGCCGCGAGCCCGAAGCGCTGCGCGCCGCCGTTGCCGCCGATCTCGACGACGCCGCCGACCGGCATTTCGACGAGTTCCAGCGCAACCTGCTGATGGTGGCCGCGATGCGCGCGGTGCGCGAGGCCACGGCGTGACCGCGATCCGCCTCGAAGTGAACGCCGCCGCGATCGCCGACGACGTGCCGCCGCGCCTGTCGCTCGCCGATTTCCTGCGCGAGCGACGCAACCTGACCGGGACCCATCTCGGCTGTGAGCATGGGGTGTGCGGCGCCTGCACGGTCCTGGTCGACGGCGAGCCGGCGCGCGCCTGCCTGATGCTGGCGGTCGGCTGTGACGGGCGCGCGGTGCGAACCATCGAAGGCTTCGCCGATGATACGGTGATGGCGGCATTGCGCGACTGCTTTCACCGCCATCACGGGCTGCAATGCGGCTTTTGCACGCCGGCGATGCTGATCACCGCGCGCGACTTGATCCGCCGCGGGCGGGCCGGCTCCGAGCGCGAGATTCGCGCCGGTCTCGCCGGCAATATCTGCCGCTGCACCGGCTACACCAATATCGTCGCCGCGATCGCCGAGGCAGCGGCGGCGCTGGCCGGGAGGCCGTCCGATGCCGAATGACGCTTGGGGAGTTGGCGCCTCGTTGCTGCGCCGCGAGGACGAGCGCCACCTGCATGGCCGCGGCGAATTCGTGTCGGACATCAAACTCCCCGGCACCATGGAGGTGGCCTTCGTCCGCAGCCCGCATGCGCATGCCCGCATTCGCCGGATCGCGGCGCCGCCCGAGGGTAAGGACCGCGTCTTTACCGCGGCGGACTTGCCGCAGATCAAGCCGATCCGGGTTGTCACTCAGACGGCCGGCGCGAAATCGCCGGCCTGGCCGCCGCTGGCTACCGATAAGGCGCGCTATGTCGGCGAAGCGATCGCCGCCTGCATCGCAGCGACTCGCGGCCGAGGCCGAAGACCTCGCAGCATTGGTTGCCGTCGATTACGAGGTGCTCGACGCCGTGGTCGACCCGTTGCGCGACATGCGCGGCAGCCCTTCCCTGGTCCACGAGCAGTGGGGCGACAACCTCTACCTCGAGCGCAGCCTCGAAGGCGGCGACATCGAGGGCGCCGCGCGCGCGGCCGAAGTCACGGTAACGCGCCAATACCGGATGAACCGGCAGTCGGGTATGCCGCTCGAAGGGCGGGCGGTCCTTGCCTACCGCGACCACCGGCTCGACGAGGTCGTGGTCTGGGCCTCGACGCAGGTGCCGCACACGATGCGGGTCGCGATCGCCGAGACTTCTCGGCATCGACGAACGGGCGATCCGGGTCGTCGCCCCCGATGTCGGCGGCGGGTTCGGGCCCAAGGCGCGGCTTTATCCCGAGGAAATTGTCCTGGCGGCATTGGCGCTGAAGCTCGGGTATCCGGTGCGCTGGATCGAAGACCGCGGCGAGCACCTGCTGGCCGCAGCCCATACCCGCGACCACCATTACCGGGTCACCGCTTATGCCGACCGGCATGGCAAGGTGCTCGGCATCGATGCCGACATCACGGTAGACGCGGGCGCGTATGGGATGTGGCCGCAAGGGCCCTATTCCGAAACCAACATGGCTGCGCGCTGCCTGCCCGGGCCGTATGCGATCGCCAATTATCGGGCGCGGACCTATACGGTGGCGACCAATAAAACGCCTTTCGGACCGTATCGCGGGGTCGGCCGGACCGGGGCGTGCTTCGCCATTGAGCGAACCATCGACGAGGTCGCCCGCGCGGTCGGCCGCGATCCGGTCGAGGTACGGGCAGAGAACATGGTTCGGCCCGATCAGATGCCGTACGCGTCGGTCGGGGGCATGCAATACGACGCCGGTGACTACGCAGCCGCGGTTCGCCTCTGTGCCGAGTTGCTCGGTTTGCCGGCGGTGCGCGCGCGCCAGCAGCAGGGCGAGCCCGATGGCCGCCTGGTCGGGATCGGCTTTGCCGCATTCACCGAGCAGACCGCGCATGGCGCCGCCGAATTCGCCGCGCGTGGGGCGGCGATCATTCCCGGTTTCGAGAGCTGCACCGCGCGCATCCTGACCGATGGCAGCGCGGTATTGTTGGTCGGCATCCAGTCGCACGGCCAGGGGTTGGAAACGGCGTTGTCGCAGATCGCCGCGCACGAGTTGGGCATCGACCCGGCGCGGATTGCAGTGCGCCACGGCGATACCGAGAGCAGCCCGTTCGGCTTCGGCACCTTCGCCTCGCGCAGCATGGTCATGTCAGGCGGCGCCGTCGCCCGCGCCAGCCGGATATTGCGCGACAAGCTCGTGCAGATCGGCGCCCATTTGCTGCAAGCCGATCCGACGCAGGTACGTTATGCCGACGGAGCGGTGCGGGGGCCGCAAGGCTCGGTTTCGGTGGCGGAGATCGCCAAGGTCGCGCATCTGCGGATGGATGGATTGCCGCCGGGGGTCGACCCGCTGCTCGAGGCGACCGCAACCTACGAGCCGGCGATCGGCACCGGCGTTTTTTCGTATGCGACGCATGGCGCGGTGGTCGCGGTCGATCCGGAGACGGGATTTGTCGAACTGCTCGACTTCGCGGTCGCCGAAGATTGCGGCACGATGGTCAACCCGATGATCGTCGCGGGCCAGATCAGGGGCGGCGTCGTGCAGGGGATCGGCACCGCGCTCTACGAAGAGATCCCCTACGACGAGACGGGCCAGCCGCTCGTCGGCACGCTTTCCGATTATCTCGTGCCTGGTGCGGCGGAGATGCCGGGGATCAAGCTCGGCCACCTGCACACCCCAACCCCGCACACCGAATACGGCATGAAGGGAATGGGCGAAGGGGGTGCCGTCGCTCCGCCCGCGGCGATCGCCAACGCCGTGCGCGATGCGCTCGCCGCGATCGGCGCCGAAGTCAACGAAACCCCGATCACTCCCCGCCGCGTCATGGCAGCAATAGGCAAGGCGCGCGCGGCGAAAAGGACCTAATTCCTGTGGCTTCGAATCAGCCTCAGCGCTCCCAAGGATTAATGACGGGCACGCGGATGTCCGCGAAATCGCTAACGTTGCGGGTGACGATGATCTTGCCGTGAACGGCCGCCGTCGCCGCGATCAGCCCGTCTGCCATCGAACGTGGCCGCTCGGCGGCAAGTCGGCCCCAGGCGAGTGCGACATCATCGCTAATCGGCAGAATTCGGTCGCTGTGATCGCCTCGCAGCTGTTCCAGCCATACCGTTAGCGAGGTGGCGGCGCGTATATCCGTCCGGGCCTTGAGCGCAATCCCCTTCATGATTTCGCCAAGCGTGATGACGCTGATATAGATCGCAGAGGGATCGACCGAACGCAGCCAGCTGCAAGCCTCGTTGCTGCTTCGGCGCGCCTCGGACAATACGTTGGTGTCTACAAGATACATTAGAGGTCGAGGTCTCGGCCCGTATCGTGCGGTCGGGCATTGATAGCGTCGACCAGATCGTCCGGCCAGGGCTCACCCTCCAGAATATGGTCGACGATCGATGAGCGCGGCGACACGAGCTTGGCGAATTCCTTCTCCGATATCACGACAACGGCCGGCTCTCCTCGGACGCTGACATGCTGCGGACCCTGCTCACGGGCTCTCTTGACGAGCTCGCTGAAGCGCGCCTTCGCGTCCTGAAGCTGCCAACTGGCGGAGGCGTGGCCGGCATATTTATCAGCCATGTTAAAACTTCCTGACTAGACTAACTAGAGTTGATCAAATGGGCTCGGATCGTCAACCTGCTCATAAACAGCATGTCGCCGCGATCTGTGGCGAAGGCTGACGCGATCGTCGTGCTCGGCTGCAAGTCGTCGGCGCGGCTGCGGCGGCGGGTCGAATGCGGGGTTCGGCTTTATCGGGAAGGAGTAGCGCCGGTGCTCTTGCTGTCGGGCGGCGGTCGCGGACCCGAGCCCGAAGCCGAAATCATGCGTCGCATTGCGCTGACAGGCGGGGTTCCGCAGGCGGCGCTGCTGATCGAGCCCAACTCGCGCGACACGGTCGGCAACGCGCGCGAAACGGCGCTCCTGTTGCGCGCGCACGGGCTGCGAACGGTGGTGCTGGTCAGCGACCGCGCGCACCTGCGACGCGCAGCACCGCTGTTTCGCCTCGCCGGGGTCGCGGTCGCCGGCCGATCCGGGCTGCGCGCGCCGTCGCTGCTGGCGGGAGATCGTTGCGACGATCCGCGAAATGGCGGCGTTGCCGTGCAGCCTCGTTCGCGCCCTTCTCACTGGGCGAGAAAGCCGGCGGCGATGACCTCGCCGTCGGGCGAAAGAGCGAGGCGGATCGGCGGCTGCGGTCATCCGCCATCTCCTTCGACCGCGACTGCGGGGAGCGCAAGGCTCGGCAATAGCCGCCAGAACAACGCCGCCACGACAAGCGTGGCAATTCCGGTCAGCAGGAAGAGGCCGGGGACGCTGACGCCGGCCGCGATCAGCGCGATCGTCGCCGCCGCCGCGAAGACCATCGCCGCCGCGTTGATCACATTGTTGGCGGCGATGGCGCGGGCCCGGTGTTGGCGGGCGCTCGCGGCCTGGAGCAGCGCATACAAAGGCACGATAAAGATCCCGCCCGCGACCGAAATGCCGAGCAGATCGCCGAGGATGCGCCAATGCCCGGGGACGGCGAGGAACGGGCCGAGGCTGGTCAGCGCGCCGCCGGCTGGCGCGACCGGGCTCGCCAGCCACAGATCGATCGAGAACAAGCCGATGCCGAGGGCGCCCCACGGCACCGTGCCGGCGCTGATCCGGCCGCGCAGAATCCTGGTGCACATCAAAGAGCCGAGCGCGATCCCGATCGAGAAGACGGTCAGGAACAGGGTCACCACCGCCTCCTCGCCGCCCAGGATGAAGCGCACATAGCCCGGGAATTGCGACAGATAGATCGCACCTGCCAGCCAGAACCACGAGATCCCGAGCATCGACCGGAACGGAACCACCTCCTCGGCGGCTTCGCGGATCACCCGCATGGTCGCGGCGAAGAGGTTCCAGCGCACCGGGCTTTGCGCCGCCGCCGCACTCGTCGGCGGGATCATCAGGCTCGCACCCCACGCGGCGAGCGCCACCGTCACGATCAATGCCGCGACCAGCAGCGCGCCGTGACGCCCGGCAATCAGCACCCCGGCGATGGTGCCGAGCAGGATCGCGATGAACGTGCCGGCCTCGACCAGCGCGTTGCCGAGCAATAGCTCGTTCGGGGCAAGCAGATCCGGCAGAATCGCGTATTTGAGCGGGCCAAAGAACGCGGCCTCGACCCCCATTACGCAAAGAATGGCGAGGAGCACGGTCGTGCTGCCGGCGACAACCCCCGCGGCGGCGGCCAGCATCAGCGCGATCTCGCTGAGCTTGATCAGGCGGATCAGCCAGGCCTTGTCGTGCTGGTCGGCGAGCTGTCCCGCCGTCGCCGAGCACAAAAAGAACGGCAGGATAAACAGCCCGCCGGCGAGCGGGATCAGGATCTGCGCCGACATCTGCCCGGCGGCGTCGGCGCGGTAGGCGATCATCAGCACCAGCGCGTTCTTGACCGCATTGTCGTTGAACGCCGACAGAAACTGCGCCCAGAACAGCGGCCCGAACCGCCGCGACGCCAACAGCGCCGCCGCCCCCGCCGGCTCACCGTGCTTCAGATCGCGAACCATGACGATTCCAGTAAAATCAGCGTTTGTTCGTCATTCCCGCGAAAGCGGAAACCTAGGAGCAGCAAGGGGTTAAACGGTGCCCCGGGCCGCCGCTTTCGCGGGGGCGACGATCACCAATTCAGATTAGCACGCTTCATTTCCGGTCATACGCGCACCAACGCCAACTCAATCATCGGTTTATGCGTGTCCAACGTGTGAAGACCGGGCCGGTCCCGCCACTCTTACGGCGTCAGGCGCTGCACGAAGGCGGCGGGTGGAACGATTGGGATACTCCGGAACGGATTGAGCGTAAGCAAGTCGGCGTCGCCGGTCACGATAAATCCGCACGGCCGTTGACCGCCAGTTCCAGAAACTTGTCGTCCGTAGGATCACGGCAGGCGGTGATCCGCTCGATGATGGGCACCAACTCGGCGATAGCCATCAGATCTCCTTCAACCAAGCCCGCGTATCAGGATCGATCAGCGCGTCAAAGTAAGGGCGGGCGACGACCTCGAATAGCTGTTTTTCGGTTGCGAGCGATTTCAGCAGGTCGCCGCGTCGCTCGACCACCAGCGCCGCCATTCCCGAAATTGATTTCGTTTCAGCGCCGCGCTGACCAAGACGTTGGTATCTAGAACAACCCTCATCCAAGCGCGCGACTCGACTTCCTTCTGCGCCTGCTTGATCAGCCGGTCGATGTCGTTATCAGTGAGGCCAGCCGCGATAACCCGCGCCCGCGACGCGCGCCGACCGGGGATCAACTCGTCAGGCTCAATCGTGATCGTAACGCGATCATCCGGGTCGAGGCCGCGGCGCGCCAGTTCGGCGGCGACCTTGCTCACAGTGGTTTCGAATCACTTCGCTTTGGGACGACATTGCATAAGCTCCCTCGCCCCAAATTTAGGCTCGCTGCCTCGCACCGTCAAATCCGGCGCCGCGATCACTTACGTTGTCCGCCAACCGAGGCCGAAAAACCTTCAGCCTACCGCGAACGTCGGTCGATGACGGTTCGCAGCGGAGGGCGCTGTGAGGCTGGGCAAGTATTGGCTTGAATGCTGGATCAACGCCCTGCGTCCTTCGAGACAGCCGCTTCGCGGCTTCCTCAGGATGAGGAAAATCTGTGATGCGATTATAGGCTTACCTCATGCTAGAGTACATTGGCGAAGCCGAAGCGCGACTCGAAGCATGCGACCGTCGATGTAGCGAGAATTTTTGCCCAGCCTCTGCGCTTTTCTGCCCTACGCCTGCTGGGGGGCCTTATGTAGAGCAGGGCTTGCAGCGCCATCGGATCAACCCGAGAGCGGCCAAAGCGGTATCGAGAAGCGCAAGCGCGTTCGGCTCCGGTACACTTGGAGTTGTCGGAATTGGGTTGCCGACACCGGGACTGATATTGATCGAGAACTCATCAGCCAGCGGAAACGTCGGGTCGATCTCGAATGACGGATCGGCAAAGGCAAAGGCGATGTCGAGTGAGGTGCCGAACGCCGCCGACGCGCTCGCGCTCAAGGTGACGTCGAGAATATCATTAGACTGAACCAGGATAGTATTGTTGATCAGAACATTTGGGATGCAAGCTCCCTTGTCACTCCTCGATCAAAATTCCTAACAAGCCTCGGCAGCTAAAAGAATACTCGAAGGGCTCGGTAGACCAGGATCAACAACATCTTCATTTGCATCCGCGTTCAAAATTGCCGTGGTATCAACTGGAAGCTCCAGTAATAAGCATTGCCTTCAACAATTACCGGTACGATAGTGTTTGTCGGCCCTGCAATTTGAACGTAATAAAATAGTTCGGATTCCGCATTCATTTCGCCACCGACTACCGTTACTGCAACAGCAGGGCCGGCGGGATTTGCTGATATGCCACAAACTGAAAGAAAACCGTTGCCCACCGCCGCCGCACAACCGACGCCAACTCCGGGGCTGTCGAGGAGGCCATCTTGCGGAGGTAAACCAACGCCGCCCGATTCCTCCCCATTAGTAAGATAGGCAGCTACGGTTGCGTTCGGGGCGGGTAATGCCCCCGCCCATGCGCCATGTCCCGCAAGCCATCCCAGCAAGATAAATCCCGCCGCGCTCCACCAGATTGCTTTGTTATATATCGTCCTCGCCATGGTCTGATCTAACATGCTACGCTCGCCTGTCCTGCATCGATACTTCTGCAAGGTACTGCCGCGAAGTCCGCCGGGCAAGCTCGTCGACCCCGTGTGGCCGACACCCCGCTGCCGCACGGCCATTAAGCATTTCAGCTGCAAAGACGTACCTTGAAAACAAAGGGCTTTTTTTGTGCAAAAGACAGGCCCGAAATTCGGCGTGGTGCCGGGGCGGCGACAAGCGGCGATAAAATCGGATCGGACGGCGGCGGGTCGGGCCGGATCGTAATCTCGCGGGGTAGATCGGGTTTCGCGCTTCCGAAATGCGGCAGGAATGTAATGTTGGCAGCAATCCGGGACTCCCATTTGCGGCATCGGCTGTGCTCGCTCTAAATTTGGTCGCGTGAGCTACGCGCCCGTCACCTCTTCCCTCCGCCGCCTGCGGCACGTTTGTCCGGGGAAAATGTTGGTACAATTTCTCGGCGTTCCGCCGATGTTGGAGACGACTGGAAATCGTCTTGCCCGGCCTTGTGCCGGGTATCCACGCCTTCATTTCCGGCGCCAAAAGACGTGGATGGCCGGGACAAGCCCGGCCAAGACGAAAAACAAGGCCTGCAATTCAAGCTTCGCGGTCACCGCCTGCTTTCCCCGGACAGCCCTGCGCAAGCGGGGCGAGGGAGAAGGCGGCGGGGCGAGCGCGAGCAAAACGGCGGGTAAGCTACATGGTTGAGGCGGAGGCGGCGGAATTTGGCGGTTCGGGGTTGAGCCGGGGTGGTCGTTCGCGATCCGGCACCGGGTGCGCTGGAGCGAATGCGACCCGTTCCGGCATGCCAATCATCGCGCCTATTTCGAATGGTTCGAGGAGGCGCGCAACCGCTATCTCGAGACCGTCGGGTCTGCCGGCATTGTCGGCGGGATCGCCGGGGCCGGTCATCGCCGAGACCGGCATCCGCTATCACCGGCCGCTCGCCTATGGCGACGAAGTCCTGGTCAGCGCCCGCACGATCCGGCTCGGTCAGACCAGCTTCGAGATGGAATACGCGGTCTGGCGCGAGGGGCTGTGCGCGCACGGGCGTGCGGTGCTGATCCTGGTCGTCAACGCGACCGGCGAAAAGACGCCGCTGCCACCGGAATTGCGTCGGGCTATGCTGGCCCGCGATCCCGGCGCCGTGAGAGGCCGACGGCAACCGAAGGAATCTCGGCATGAAGCGCGCCGTCATCGTCATCTGCGACAGCCTGCGGCGCGATCTGATCACGCCGAGGACGCGCCGTTCCTGACCGAATTCGGCGCAGCGATCGGCGCAGTTTGTCAACCACTCGGGGCGTGTTCCCGTCGACGACGCGGACGAGCGCCGCGTCGATCGCCACCGGCTGCCTGCCGGCGCGTCATGGCCTGCTCGGCAACACGATGGCGATCGACGAGGGCGACGGGCTGGTCTGCCTGTCGGTCGGCAAGCCCGATTTCCGCGACCGGCTGCACCGCGCCACCGGCCGCACCCTGCACAGGCCGACCTTGGCCGAACGGCTCGCCCTGGCCGGCGAGACCGCGATCGCGTTTTCGAACGTATCGCCGGGTGCGGCCTATTTCCTCGATCCCGACGGTCACGGCTGGGTCTACAACGCTGCCGGCAGCTTTGGCCCCGGCCGCCGGCCGCTGCCGGCCGCAGGAAGGGCTGGCGGTCGGCAAGGGTGAAGCCGGCGACAACGCCGTGACCGAGCGCTTCTGCGCCGAGGTGTTGCGCGAGCGCGCGCCGGCGCTGGCCTTGCTGTGGCTGTCGGAGCCCGATTACACCGGCCACCACACGCCGCTGGGCTCGCCCGGAGCATCGTCGTGGCGATCGCCAGCGCCGACGCGAATGTCCGCCGCGTCGCCGAGACCGTCGCGCGGCTCGATCCGGGCGGCGACGAGATCCTGTTCGTCGTCGGCTCCGATCACGGCATGGAGAGCGTCGCCGAGACGATCGACCTGGTCGGCGCTTGCTGGTCGAGGCCGGGTTGAAGCGAGCGCCGGGCTCATCGGATGTCGTCGTCGCCCCGAACGGCACCGCGGCACTGATTTATTTTGCCGAACCGGCAGGCGCGCTGGTCGGCAGAGGTGGCGCGGTTTCTCGAAACCCAGCCCTGGGTCGGCCGCGTCTTCGCCGGCGACGCGCTCGCGGCAATCGGGCTGCCGACCGACTCGCCGGCGCAGATCGCGATCACCGTCGAAGGCCGACGACCGGCGTAAACCCGCACGGCGTCGCGGGTCACAGTCATATTGTCCGCGAACTCGCTTCGAGGCCGACCAAGGACATCACCGGCTTTGGCCAGCATGGCGGGCTCGGCGCGGAACGAGCAGAGCCCGTTTCTGTTCGTCTCCGGCGGCGGCTTTGCCGCCGGCGCCCGCCACAGCGCCATCGTCGCTGATCGACATCGCGCCGACGGTGCTGCGCCATCTCGGTCTTGCCGCCGACGGCCTCGACGGCCACCCTCTGCCCCGCCACCCTACCGCCGCCTAGTCCGACCCGGGCGCCGGTGAGCGGTCAGCCATCAAGCAACGCCGCGAGCAGCGCGTGCGGCGACGAAGAGAAAGGGTTCGTTACGGTAAGCCCACTCCAGGTGAAGCCATCCTGCAGATCTTCCGAAAGCAGCAATCTGCAGCCCGCCTGAGCCGAGGCGCGCGAGGATCACGGCATCCCAAATTCCGAGCCGGTGATCGGTTGCGAGACCAATGGCGGCGGCTGCAACCGCGGGAGAAGTTTCGGCCACCGGAAACGCATCGATCCAACCGAGGACGGTCAACCGGGCCTCGGCTCGAGATTGCGCGGCCTTGCGCACCAGGACATTGTAGAGTTCGCCCAAGGTCTGCGCCGGCAATACAGTGTTCTCCACCGACAATTTGCGCAGCAGCCCGAGTGCTGCCATCTGGCTGCTGCGAACCTGTCATCGCCCATATCAAACGGGTTATTCGCGTCGATCATTCCTCACGGGGGCAGCATCATGGCGCGCAAGGAAATCGCCGCCACAGCGTGGCCGAGGCGTATCTCGCGCTGCTCGCCGAGCGTGGCATCGAGTATCTGTTCGCCAATGCCGGCACCGATTTCGCGCCGATCGTCGAGGCCTATCGCCAAGGCGGCGCATACCGGGCTCGCCGGCGCCGAAGCCGCTGATCGCCACCCACGAGAATGTCGCGATCTCGATGGCGCACGGCTATGCGATCGTCATCGGGCAAGGTGCCGGCGGTCATGGTGCATGTCAGCGTCGGCACCGCCAACGCGCTGTGCGGCGCTGTTCAACGCGGCGCGCGAAAACGTGCCGATCCTCTTCACCGCCGGCCGCTCGCCGCTGACCGAGGAGGGCGTGTTCGGCGCGCGCGACGTCTACATCCACTGGGCGCAGGAGATGTTCGACCAGGCCGGGATGGTGCGCGAGATCGTCAAATGGGATTACGAACTGCGCAACGGCACGCAGCTCGAAACCGTGATCGACCGCGCGCTGTCGCTCGCGACCAGCGCGCCGGAGGGCCCGGTCTATCTGTCGTTGCCGCGCGAGGTGCTGGCGTCAGCCGCTGGCCGGGTTCGCCTACGACAGCCGGTCGCGCCGGGTCGCGGCGTCGCCGCCCGGGGCCGACGAGGCGGCGATCGACGAGGCGGCGCGATCCTGTCGCGGCGCCAAGCGGCCGCTGATCATCACCGCCAGCGCCGGTCGCGATCCGGCGGCGGTGGCGGCGCTGAGCGACCTCGCCCAGCGTTTTGCGATCCCGGTCGTCGCAGCACCGCCAGCGGCATCTGTCGCTTGCCGCCGACCATCCCTGCCATCTCGGCTACGACCCGACGCCGTTCTCGACGAAGCCGACGCGATCCTGGTGCTCGAATGCGACGTGCCGTGGGTCCCGAGCCTGAAGGCGCCGCGGCCGCGATGCCAAGTCGATCCATCTCGGCGTCGACCCGCTGTTCTGCGCGCTATCCGATTCGCGGATTTCCGTGCGATCTGGCGATCACCGGCGCGGCGGCGACTGGCGTTGCCGAAGCTCGGCGCGGCGATCGACCGCCACATCGCCAACTCCGCCGTCGACGCGCGACGGCAGCGGGTTGCCGAGCGGCGCGGAAGCACAGCGCGCCGGCTGGCAAAAAACCCGCGAGACGGTCGCCGACGCTACGCCCGATCCACATGGCCTGGGTCAGCGCATGCCTCGCCGAGCGCGCAAGCCCGAGACGCGATCCTGGTCAACGAATACACGCTGATGAACGAGCATTGCCCGATCGACTCTGCCCGGCTGCTATTTCGGGTCGAGCCCGGCCGCGGGGCTCGGCTGGGGCGGCGGGGCGGCGCTCGGCGTCGAAGCTCGCCGCAGCCCGACCGGCTGGTCATCGCCACATTCGGCGACGGCTCGCATCTGTTCGGCAATCCGGTGGCGGTCCACCACGCCGCCGCGGTGCACGACCTGCCGGTGCTGTTCGTCGATCATCAACAATTCGATGTGGGGCGCGGTGCGGCGGGCGACGCTGCGCGCATGTACCCGCACGGCGAGGCGATGCGCAGCAACAAGCCGCCGCTGATCGACCTCGACGAACTGCCGGCCTTCGAACAGATCTGCGCCGCCTCCGGGCGGCTACGGCGAGCGGGTCGAGGATCCGGCAGCCCTGCCGGGCGCGCTCGAACGCGCGCTCCATGCGGTCACGATCGACAAGCGTCAGGCGCTTCTCAACGTTATTTGCCGCGGGCCATGAGCCCATCCTCGCCATTTCTATCCGCGGTCGGGCATGGCGCGATTTGCCAAGCGCGGGATTGCGCGGGATAGTGCTCTCTTCGGGGACAACAGCGAGATCACGAGATGAGCCCTGTGCGCGAGCTTCTCGACGATGCCATTGCGCTGCACAAGGATGGGCTGAGCCCGGGCCGGATCGGGCTGGCGCTGACCGACCGCTGGGAGGCCGAGCAATTGGGGGCCGGCGGCGAAGTGCGCCGGACTCGGTCCAAAACCGGCGCTCTCGAATTGCGCTTTCCGAGCGGCGAGAGAATCGTGTGGGACGGCGCCGCCTGGAGCTACCTGCAGGCGTGAGTCCCGAGCCCGCAACCGGTCATGTCGCGGTGCAAAGCTGCCGTTCTGGCCTTCGCCCTGGTGTTTTCGGCGGCGGGCGGCGCTTCCCGCGCCGATGAGATCACAGCGGTCTACAGCGCCTATTGGGCTGGCCTCCCGGCAGCGGAGATTCGGCTGAAGTTGCGCGGCGGCAAAATCGCCTACAACGACGAGATCGAGATCCGCACAGAGGGACTGCCGCGCCTCGTCAGCCATTTTGACGGAACCGCGCGCGCTACCGGGCGAATCGTCGCCGACCGGGCGGCAGAGCCGGCGCGCTACGATGCCCTTTTTGATCTGCGCAAGCGGCGCAACAATCGCGTCAGCATGCGATTTGTCGCCCGTGGCGATGCGTTCGTGGCCGAGCGCGGCGCGGACGACACCAGCCGCAAGCCGCCGCTTGCTGAAACCTTCCGCCGCAGCGCGGTCGATCCGCTGACGGCGGTCGAGCGTCTGCGCCAGGCAATCGCGGCCGGAGCCGGCGCGGCGAACCGCAACTTTTCGATCCCGGTCTATGACGGCGCGCGGCGCTTCGACGTTCTTGCGCGGGTTCTCCCTAAAAAGGATCCGGCCGACGGTCTGGTTCGCGTCGCGCTGAGCTTGCACCCGATCGCCGGCTTCAAGGGGGAATCGAGCGATGTCGGCGATCCCGACGACGCCCCGCGCCCGGTCGCGCTGACCCTGACCGACGATCCGCTGCTATTGCCGACAACAATCATGGTCCGGGTGTTTTTCCTGCCGCTCGTGGTTCGGCTCGACTATTTCTGCGCCGCCTCGGCACCTTGCCAAAAATCCACATCGTGGATTGGCCCGCCGCTACCGATCACGCCAGCGGCGGCCGGTCAGCGCCACTAGTCTGCCGATTCGGAGCGAGCAGCCCCCTCTTGACCGGCGCCGGGCGCTACGCGCAGGCTGGGTCGTAATCCCCGGAAGCGGCCACAATGAGGATGACCCGATGACCGACCCGATCCGGCCGTTCGCGCGCAGTCCGCTGGGCGCGCAACCGCCTTACCTGCACCCCGATTACGGCAGCACGGTCAAGCGTGCGCCGAAACACCCGCCGATCCGGCTCGAACAGACCTTGACCGAGATCACCGGCCCGGTCTTTGCCGACGGCTGGGCCGGCGCCGACGTCGACCGACCTGACCCGGCGGCACCAGGGCGAGCCGCTCGGCGAGCGGATCATCGTCGCCGGCCGCGTGCTCGACGAGGATGCGCCGGCCGGTGCCGGGCACCCTGGTCGAGCTGTGGCAATGCAACGCCGCCGGCCGCTATCGCCATCCGGTCGACCAGCACGACGCGCCGCTCGACCCGAATTTCGACGGGGTCGGCCAGGTCGGTGACCGACGCGCGACGGCGAATACCGCTTTCTGACGATCAAGCCCGGCGCCTATCCCTGGCGCAACACCCACAATTCCTGGCGGCCGGCGCATATCCATTTCGGCGTGTTCGGTCCGGCCTTCGCGACCCGGCTGATCACGCAAATGTATTTCCCGGGCGATCCGCTGCTGGCGTTCGACGCGATCTTTCACGGCACCGCCGACGAGGCGGCGCGCGACGCGGCTGATCTCGACCTACGACCCGAACCTCAGCGAGGCCGAATGGGCGCTCGGCTACCGCTTCGACATCGTGCTGCGCGGCCGCGAGGCGACCCCGATGGAGCAGGCCTGAGATGGCGGACAAGCTGATCGCGACGCCGTCGCAGACCGTCGGCCCGTTCTTTCACCTGGCGCTCGACCGGCCGGACTGGGCCGATCTGACCAGCGGGGCCCGAACGGCGAGCGGATCGTCGTCGAGGGGCGGGTGATCGACGGCGACGGCGCCGCGGTCGCCGATGCCTGTCTCGAATTGTGGCAGGCCAATGCCGCCGGCCGCTACGCCCATCCCGACGACACCCAGGACCGACAAGCCGCTCGATCCGAATTTCCGCGGCTTTGGCCGGGTGGCGACCGACGCCGAGGGCGGCTTTCGCTTCACGACGATCCGGCCCGGGCCGGTGCCGGGCCGCGGCAACGCATTGCAGGCGCCGCACATCGCCGTGGCGGTCTTCGCCCGCGGGCTGCTGAAGCAGCTCTTCACCCGCATCTATTTCGCCGATGAGCCGGCGAACGAGACCGATCCGGTGCTGTCGTCGATCGACGATCCGGCGCGCCGCCGGACCCTGATCGCGACCCGCCGCGACGGACGCCGAGCGCGCCGACCTACCGGTTCGACATCGTCCTGCAAGGCGAGCAACGAAACCGTCTTTTTCGAAATCTGACCCGTGCCGGCGCCCGCCTTCAGAGCATCTGGCCGCCGTCGACCGCGATGTTCTGGCCGGTGACCCAGCCGGCGAGCGGCGAGCACAGGAACAGCGCGACCTGCGCCACCTCCTCGGGTCGGCCCAGGCGGCCGAACGGGATGCTGCGCAGGATCGCGCCGTAGAGGTTCGGGTTGTGGTTCTTCGCCCGCTCCCAGGTGCCGCCGGGAAACTCGATCGAGCCGGGGGCGACGCAATTGACGCGGATGCCCTTGCGGGCGAATTGCGCGGCGGTCGTCTGGGTGTATTCGAGGATCGCCGCCTTGACCGCACCGTAGGGCGGGGTGCGGGCCGACGCGCGAAACCCGGAAATCGACGAGATGTTGACGATCGATCCGGCGCCGGATTGTTCGAGAAACGGCAGCGCCGCCCGCGTCGCCCGCACCGTCGCCAATCAGATCGACCGAGATGCTGACTGCCCAGCCGGCCTCGTCGTCGCTGGTGCCGAAACCCGAGGCGTTGTTGACCAGAATGTCGATGCCCGCCGAGCGCGCCGGCTGCTTCGTCGATATAGCGCGCGACCGCCGCGGCATCGGCGAGATCGCAGACTGCGGCATGCGCCGTGCCGCCATGCCGCGCGATGTCGTCGCGCGCCGCGGCGAGCGCCTCCGCCCCGCGCGCGCAGATCGACACGCCGGCCCCGGCCTCGGCGAAAGCGAGCGCGATCGCCCGCCCGATGCCCCGGCTGCCGCCGGTCACCACCGCCCGCTTTCCGCCAGATCGATGTTCATGCGCCCTCCGCTTATCGGATTCGGCGCATTTTTATCGGGTTCTGGCGCCATGTCGACAACGCGACCCGATGCTGCCCCTTAGATGGAAAATTGTCCTGGACCAAAGCTTTCCGATCCGGCATGCCGCCGGCGGTGGAGCAAGCCGAATCCAGCGAGGGCGAGCAACAGCAATGATAGTGACCCCGGCTCCGGTACGGCTCCCGCTGCCGCCGCACTCGGGGCGGCGTCCGGCAGATAAGTATAGGACAGCGATACTTGCGCTCCCTCTAGAGCGGCGGAGAGCAAGTCGGCATTGCCGGGCAGGTCGGCGAATAGGTCTCCGGTCGCATCGAGCTCCAAACTGAGCGTGCCACTACCGGAGAACAGTGCCAAATCCGCCGAGTCCGCTTCGGAGATTGCCTCCAACGGGCTCAAAAAGTCGTCGTTGGTCGTCGTGCCGAAGGGCTTGGTGAAATCGTCGGTGCCGGCAAACGCGCCGAGCGTCCCCGATTGCGTGGACGCGGCACCCGAGCTGTCCAGCGATGTGCCGTCCGGCCGCACTAGGTCGAAGGCGACCGACCGGTCGATGTTGTAGGGATCTGCAACCGGACCGGTGTTCTGTAGCGAAAGGCTGGCCTTCACATCGCCCGTCAGTGTTATGTCAGCGCTGACCAGGCTCCCGAGCACAGGGTCGAAGCGAGCGAAGGTGACATTGCGTGCCCAATTGCCGGTCTGGTCCGACAGCGTCTGAACCTGGACAGGGGTGTGCTGCACGCCGAACGGCGGAAAGTCGAAAGACTGGGAGACGCTGGTCGTAATGCCGCCGGCGCTTGTGTTTCCAGCCGGCTGCGACGCTGCGCTGCCGTATTGCACGGCGACAGCTGCTCCGGCTGCGGCCTGCATTCGAGCGGCGAGATTAAGCGGCCCCGCCACGCTGGCACTTGCTGCCGCCGTCACCGGCAGCGCCACGGCGCCGGTGCCGACAAACGGGGCAGTGGAGATCTGTAGCCCTGTGGCTCCGGCCGTGTAGGTCGTCTGCGCGCTCTGGGTGGCGGAAAGGCCGGAGAAGGTCCGGCCCGACGCGCCGGCAAAATCAATCGTGCCGTCGAAGGGCGCCAGATTGGCGGTCGCGCTGACCGTTGGCGTTACCGAAAGTACCGGGCCGCCGCCGGGAGCAGAGAGATTGATCGTCGATGAGATGCCAGCGTTGACCGTGCTCGGCAGGGCGTCGAGGCTCTCGACGCCGATCGCGCCCTGCAGGGTTCCGGTCAGACCAAAGCTGATGTCCGACAAAGTGCCCTGTGCCGGATCGAATTGTCCTACATTGGCCGTGGTCGACCAGTCAGTCGCGGCAGCGGGGATGACCGCGCTTTGCGACGGCGCGGCGGCTAGAACAGGAGCGGCCGAACAAAGGCCGCCAACCAGCATCGCGCCGCGGGCGACTACCGCCGCCCCGACAGTCAAAGACTCCCCAACCCGCTGCCCCAACCTCCAAGTTCGCGAGCATGAAAATGAGCTGTACGGCATAGTTGAGCCCTTCCGGCACATCGCGACAAAATCTATCGCCGGTCTCGGAAATCAGGTGTGATTAGCGTCACACAGGGGCGAAGAATTTTGCTAATGGTTACAGAGGAAGGTTCCGATCGACGCGGTGATGGACTCGAGGCCCTACCCAGCTGCCGGACCGTTACTTTTCGCGGCGGTGACGGTAATCCGCTGGTTGGTTCGCGGTGTGGGAGGTCAGCAGCCGTAGCGGCGCTGGCGCTCCTGAAAGGATCGGATCGCGCGCAGGAAATCGATCTTGCGCAACGCCGGCCACAACACGTCGGTAAAATAGAATTCGCTATGCACGCTCTGCCACATCAGAAAGCCGGAGAGGCGGACCTCTCCCGAGGTGCGGATGATCAAGTCGGGGTCGGGGAGTCCGGCGGTGTAGAGATGGCGGGCGATGGCCTCCGGCGTGACGTGGTCGATCGCCTCGGCCAATGTCGTCTGCTCGGCGGCCAGGCAAGCGAGCAGCGCGCGCACGGCGTCAGAGATCTCCTGGCGGCCGCCATAGGCGACGGCGATGTTCAGCTCGAACCCGTCATATCCGGCGGTGGCGCGCTCGGCCGCGGTGATCGCCGCCAGAACCGGCGCCGGCAGCATTGCCAGGCAACCGATCGCGCGAACGCGGACCCGCCGGCGGTGGATTGCGGGATCGTCAGCGAGCGCGGTTAGTTTGGCTGCGACCGAGGCTAGGATGCCGGACACCTCGGCCGCCGGCCGGTGGAAATTCTCGGTCGACAAGACCCATAAGGTCACCGTCGGAATGCCCAGCTCGACGCACCAGTCGAGGACCTCGTCGAGCTTTTCGGCGCCGAGATCGTAGACCGCTCGCGGCTCGGTGATGCCAAGCGCGCGGCCATGACGGCGGTTGCCGTCGAGGATGATGCCGATATGGCGTGGCCGCAACTGCCGCCGCACGCCGCGAACCAGCCGCCGGGCGTAGAGATAATAGAGGAGCCGGAGCATCGGCCGCAGCGCAGCGTCCCCCAGCGCCGGAGCGCGGGCAAGCCCGCCGCGTAACGGCAGCCGATCGGTGAATTCGCTCAAATTACCGCAAACCCATGACGAATCCGTTAAATCGACCCGCCGCGCGGGGCGGCCAAAGCGTGAGGTGGGAAGCCGCGGCGCGACGGTGGCCGAGAACGCCGAATGATTCGGGGATCGGGTTCAGCGGTAAGCCGCGCATGCCATCATTCGAGAAACGATGCTCGGAGAAAGAACCGATGTCGATTCCCGGGTTCGTCGGCGAACCGGGTCCGCTCGGGGACTTCCGAAAAACCCGGATCTGCCAGGGTCACGGCACCTCATCAAGTAGAAGAGCCGAAATAGTCCATTGCCGCGACCCCTTGCGTTCCCGCTGACCAGCCTCAGGGGACGTGGTGCAAGGTGATCGCGCCGATGCCGGCCGCGACATTGAGCCCGGTATTGCCTTCGATACTCAACGGCTGCAGCGAAATCGACCGATTCGAACCGCCAATCAGCACATTGGCGCCAACCCCGACCCCGACGGTCGCGCTGGCCGTGGCGCCGCCAAAACTCCCGGCTAGCGCGCCCGGCGCTATGTTGGTGGTCGGCGCCAGCACGGCCCAGACCAGCACGCCGCCCTGAGTGTAGCCGATGTCGACGCCAAATTTCGAGATGCTGCCGTTGTAACGCTCGGGAGGACGACCGGCCCCAGAAAAGACGCAACGGAGCGCTCTTGACGAGCCAAACACAAAGCCCCAGCCGCTGGCGACGTTGCAGTTCAATGTGCCGACCCGAACTCCTGATTGGGCTTGCGCCGGCGTCGCCTGCATGGCGAGGCCGGCCGCCAGGCCGATTGCGCCGATTGCCAAACCAACTTTTTTGAACATTCCGATGACCCCCAATTCGCGGGAAAATCCCCGCCGGCCGGATTTTGCCTGCTTCCGCGCCGATTTGCTATGGGCAGCGCGCCGCACCCGGGGTTTTCTGCGGCGAATTCCAGCGCTTCCTTAGGTCAAGCCAAATTTTGTCACCATAACTCTGTCGCGCAGCCCAGCCGACTCTTGCGCCGGTGAGGCGATGGTCAGCAGCTGATCCGTTTGCTCGCTCCGACAATTCTGATAGGATCGTTATAACATTTCATGCATTGCGATTTCCGACATGCGCCATCTCATCGTCGGCAGCTTCACAGCCTTGGTTATGACAGTTTCCACGGCCGCAGCGGCCCCGATCACGGTGGTCGCCGCCGAAAATTTCTATGGCGACATCGCCCGGCAGATCGGCGGCGGCCAGGTTGCGGTCACCAGCATCCTGACCAACCCGGACCAGGACCCGCATGAGTTCGAGGCGAGCCCGTCGACGGCGCGGGCGTTCGCCGATGCCGCGGTCGTCATCGTCAACGGGGCCGGGTATGACGGGTGGGCAGAGAAGCTTCTGTCGGCGTCACCCGCCGCGTCGCGCGCGGTCGTCGTCGTCGCGGCGCTCGTCCACAAGACGGCCGGCGACAATCCGCATGTCTGGTACGACCCCACCGCGATGCCGGCCTTGGCCGAGACCCTCTGCGGCCTGTTCGTGAAACTCGATCCGGTTCACCAGGACGATTACGCCCGGCGACTCACGACATTCCGACGGTCGATCAAGCCGCTCGAGGGCCGAATCGCCGAGATCCGCACAAAATATTCGGGCAAGCCGGTAACCGCGACGGAACCGGTCTTCGGCTACATGGCGGCGGCCTTGGGTCTCGACATGCGCAACGCCGGCTTCCAGCTTGCGGTCATGAACGACACCGAGCCCAGCGCCGTCGCCGTTGCGGCCTTCGAAAGGGATCTTCGCGCGCGGGCCGTCAAGGTCTTGCTCTATAACAGCCAAACCAGCCAGGCACTGACCCGGCGGATGCAGAAAATCGCGACGCAAGCCGGCGTGCCCGTGGTCGGCGTGACCGAGACCGAGCCGCGAGGAAAGGATTACCAGGAGTGGATGCTGTCGCAGCTCAACGCGCTCGACCGCGCGCTGGCTCACTAGAGGGGTTTGCGATCGAGCTCGACCGAGTGACGATCACCCGGGGGGCGCGCACCGTTCTCGCCGATGTCAGCGCGGCGATACGGCCCGGCGAGTTCATCGCAGTCCTCGGTCCGAACGGCGCCGGCAAAACCACATTGTTGCAAGCGATTCTCGGTTTGCTGCCGCCCGCCGCCGGCGAGATCAGGATCTTCGGTGCAAAGCCGCAGCGCGGCGATCGCGCGGCCGGATATTTGCCGCAACAGCGCACCGCCGTTGCGGATCTTCCGATGCGCGGCTGGGATTTCGTGGCCAGCGCCCTGAACGGCGAGCGTTGGGGCTTGCCGCTGATCGCTCGCGACGGTCGGCGGGAGGTCGACCAGGCGCTCGAAACCGTCGCCGCGCAAAGCCTCGCTCGCCGGCCCTTGCGCGAACTTTCGGGTGGCGAACTGCAGCGGCTGCTGCTCGCCCAGGCGCTGCTCGGAAAGCCGAGGCTGCTGCTGCTCGACGAGCCGCTGGTCAGCCTCGATCCGCATTTCCAGCAGGCGGTCGTCGCGCTGGTCAAACAGATCCAGCAAGACCGCGGCATCACCGTCCTGTTTACCGCCCATGACCTGAATCCGCTGCTCAGCGTTGTCGATCGGGTGCTTTATCTGGGGCACGGGCACGCCGCTCTCGGGACGGTAGACGAAGTGATCACCGACACGGTGTTATCCCGCCTTTACCAGACCCCAATCGAGGTGTTGCGGGTAAACGGCCGCATCGTGGTCGTCGCGGGGCATGGCGCGGTCGAGGCGGAAGCCCATCGCCACGATGCCCGCCACAGCAATGTTTGAATATGATTTCATGCGCACCGCCTTTATGGCGGGAGGCGTCGTCGCGATCGTCGCCGGGACGGTCGGGTATTTCCTGGTGCTGCGAAATCTGACCTTTGCCGGTCATGCGTTGTCGCATGTCGGGTTCGCCGGCGCGACCGGCTCGGTGCTGCTCGGCATCGGTGCGCTGTGGGGGTTGCTCGCCTTCACCTTGGCGGCGGCGATCGCGATGGGAATTCTCGGCGATCGGCTGCGCAATCGCGATGTCGCGGTCGGGGTTATTCTGTCGCTGGCGCTCGGCCTCGGTGTCTTGTTTTTGTACCTTTACACCACCAGCGCGAGCGAGGCGACGGCGATCCTGTTCGGCAATCTACTCGGGGTCGGCATAGAGACGTTGTGGGGTCTAGTGGGCTTGAGTGTTGTCGGCATGTTGGCGCTCGCGGCGATTTCGCGGCCTCTGCTGTTCGCCACCCTGGCGCCCGAGCTAGCCGAAGCCAAGGGCGTGTCGCTCCGCCTCGTCTCAGTGCTGTTTCTTGCGATCGTAGCCGTCGCCGTCGCCGAGGCTGCGCAGGTCGTTGGCGTGCTGCTGGTCTTTGCGCTGATGGTTGGGCCGGCAGCCGCTTCGTTGCGCTTGGCCTCGCGGCTGCGCGCGGGCGTCGCCCTTGCGGTCGTTCTCGCCCTTGCCGAGACTTGGGGCGGCATTGCCTTGGCCTATCTCACCGACTGGCCGACCACGTTCTGGATCGTGCTGCTGAGCTGCCTCGTCTATTTCCTGAGCTTTGCGAAAAGCCCCACCGCCTCGTTCGCGGGGTGACAGCCGAAGGTACCGCCTGGCGATCGAGGAATTGCACTCGAATGGGCCAAGCGGCTCAGGCGCGCTGATCGGGCGGGAGCTGGAGGCGGTAGCCGACGCCGAGCTCGGTCAGGATATGGGTCGGCCGAGTCGGGTCGGGTTCGAGCTTCTGCCGCAGCCCGCGGATGAACACCCGCAGATATTGCACCTCGTCGGCCTGAGCCGGCCCCCACACCTCGCGCAACAGCTGGCGATGGGTCAATACCTTGCCGGCATGCATGACCAGATGGCGTAAGAGTTCGAATTCCTTGGGCGATAATTTGATCTCGTGGCCGGCGCGAGTGACGTGGCGGCGCACCAGGTCGACCGCCAGATCCCCTGAGGCGAAGACCGGCAATTCACCCTGCGCCTGAAAGGCGTGGCGCAATGCCGCGCGCAGCCGCGCCATCAGCTCGGCCATGCCGAACGGCTTGGCGACATAGTCGTCGGCGCCGAGATCGAGTGCCGCGACCTTTGCGCGCTCGTCGTGGCGCGCCGACAGCACCACGATCGGCACCCGCGAGGCCTTGCGGATCTCGGCAATCAGCTCGATCCCGCTGTGGTCCGGCAGGCCGAGATCGAGGATTACCAGATCAGGCTTCTCTACGGCCAGAGAGCGCAGACCGGCGGAAGCGGTTTCGGCTTCGGCAACGCGATACCCGGCAGCGGTCAAGGTGGTGCGCAACAGCCGGCGGATCGGCGGCTCGTCATCGACGACGAGGACGGTCGGCTCCCTAGCCATGAGCCAAGGCGGATTGCCGCTCGGCGCCGATTTCGGGCACCACCGGCATGCGGATCGTCAAGACCGCACCGGAGCGGTCGCGGCGGTTGCGGGCGACGATCCATCCGCCCAGCGCCTCGACAAAGCCGCGGCAGATCGCCAGCCCCAGCCCGGTTCCGGCGCGGCGCCGATCCTGCGCCTGCACCCGATAGAATTTATCGAAGATGCGCTCGAAATCGTCTGGCGGTATTCCCGGCCCCTCGTCGACGACCTCGATCTCGACCAATTCGCCGTCGCGGCTCGCCCGGATCTCGATGCGGCTGCCGGCCGGTGAATATTTCGCGGCGTTGTCGAGCAGGTTGAACAATACCTGGTCGAACAGCACCACATCGAGCCGCAGCATCGGCAACTCCGGCTCGACCGTGACCTCGACATGGTGGCGGGCGACAACATTCGCCGCCCGCTGCAACGCCGCGCCGATGATCTCGCCGACATCGATCAGATCGAGCTTGAGCTCGATCGCGCCCGATTCGAGCCGGGTCATGTCGAGCAGATTGGAGACGAAGCGGTTCAACCGTTCGGCCTCGTCCTGCAACGTCGCCAGCAATTCCTCGCGTTCCGCGGCGCCGTATTTCTCCGGGTAGCTGCGCAGGCTCGAAACCGCGCCCATGATCGAGGCCAGCGGGGTGCGCAGATCGTGCGAGATCGAGGTCAACAGCGCGGCGCGCAGCCGCTCGGTCTCCGCCAGCACCCGCGCCTGGTCGAGGCCCTTGGCCAACGAGATGCGCTCGATCGCCACCGCCGCCTGATCGGCGAGCGCGTCGAGCAGCCGGCGCTCGTCGGGGGTCAGCAGCGGCCCCGGCGTTTCGCGGTCGATGCCGAGCACGCCGACCGGGCCGCTGCCAGTGCGCAACGGGAGGAACAACCGCTTGCCGCCCGGCAAGGTGTCGGCGCCGCGCCCGGCCGGGCGGTTGTGCTCCCAGGTCCAGCGCGCCGCCGCCATGTCGGCGGCGTCGAGCCGGTCCTCGGGCGGATAGCCGGAGGCGACCTCGAGACCCTCCCCTTCCCCGACCGGCATTAGCAGCACGGTGCGCACGTTCAGCATCGAGGCGATCTGAAAGGCCGTCGCCCACAACAGATCGTCGAGCGCGCCGATCCCGGCGACCTTGCGGCTGAAGGCGTAAAGCTCGGCGGTGGTCTTAGCCCGCGTCCGAGCGGTCACTACCTGCCGGCGCGTCGCCGCAGTCAGATTGCTGACGATAACCGCGACGATCAGGAAAAAGAACAGGGCTACGACGTTCTCGGGATCCCCGATCGTAAACGTGTAAAGGGGCGGCAGAAAAAAGAAGTTGTAGGCGAGCACGCTTAACAAGCACGCAAACAGTGAGGGCAGCAAGCCCCAACCGACGGCCGAGGCTAATACCGCAGTCAGGAACACCAAGGAGATGCTCTGCACCGCGACGAACGCCTTGAGCAACAGTCCGATGCCGAGGGCGATCGCGACGCCGCCGGCGCTGCCGAGATAGGGGCCAACGCGCGCCGCCTCGGATGTCGGGCGGGTCGCCACGGACTTCGCCGGAACCGGTTCCTCGGCATCAGCCGAAATGACATGCAGGCTGATCTGGCCGGTCTTGCGCATCAGCTCGCGGACCACCGAGCCATGCACCATCTCGAACCAGCGCGAGCGGGCCGATTTGCCGATGACGATCTGGGTGATGTTGTTGGCGCCGGCATAGGCGACGAGTTCGTCGGCGATGTTGCGCCCGGGAATCGTAATCGTCGACGCGCCCAGGCGCTCGGCCAGCCGCAGATGGTCGGCGATGCGGTCGCGCTCGATATCGTTGAGCCGCTGGGTGCGCGCGGTCTCGACATAGATCGCGGTCCACGGCACGCGCAGGCGATCGGCGATCCGCCTTGCATAGCGAATCAGCCCCGCCGTGCTCGGCGCCTCGCTGACGCAGACCAGCACTCGCTCGCCGGCCGGCCACGGGCCGGAAATCGCATGCTCGCGCATATGCGACAGCAACTGCTCGTCGACGCGCTGGGCGGTGCGCCGCAGCGCCAGCTCGCGCAGTGCCGTCAGATTGCCGGTCGAGAAAAAGTGGCGAACCGCGCGCTCGGCCTGCTGCGGCACATAGACCTTGCCCTCATGCAGGCGCTTGATCAGATCCTCGGGCGAGAGGTCGATAACTTCGATGTCGTCGGCTTGGTCGAGCACGCTGTCGGGCACGGTCTCGCGCACGCGGATTCGGGTGATCCGCGCGATCACGTCGTTGAGGCTCTCGACATGCTGGATGTTTAACGTCGCGAACACGTCGATGCCGGCCGCGATCAGCTCCTCGACATCGAGATAGCGCTTGGGATGGCGGCTGCCCGGAGCATTGGTGTGCGCCAATTCATCGACAAGAACGAGCTGCGGGCGGCGCTTCAGGATCGCGTCGAGATCCATTTCGGCCAAGAGGTGGCCCTTGTACTCGACCTGCTGCCGAGGGATCGTCTCAAGACCATCGAGCAGCGCCTCGGTCTCGCGCCGGCCATGCGGCTCGACGATGCCGACGACGACGTCCACCCCGTCGCGCAACTTGGCCTGGGCCGACAGCAGCATCTCATAGGTCTTGCCGACCCCGGGCGCGGCACCGAGAAAGATCTTCAGCCGGCCGCGGCCTTCGTGCTTCGCCGCCGCCAGCAGCGCCTCGGGGGACGGTCTTCCCTCACGCTCGGACATCAGTACAGTCTAGCGACTTTCGTGCTTACGAGTGAACGAAAGCAGGCCGGCGGCCATCTTTGAAAGAAGGTGCTCGTCCTCGAAAGATACGGCACGGGTCCGACGTTCCCGGGCGCCAGCCCCCGAACAGGTCGGATCGCGATCCGTCGATGGCGCGCACCGTGCGCTAGCCGCCCCGCGCAGGCGCCGCTTCGGGCTGAACCCGCAACAAGGCCAGCGCGCCCAAGGCGGCGAGGCTGAGCCCGGCCGAGACGAACAGCGCGCCGAGTCCCATCCGGCTCATCAACAGCCCGAAGAGCAACGGTGCCGCAGCGGTCGTCACCCGCGCCGGCGCGACGATGATTCCGGTGCGCCGGCCGTAGCCGACCGGGCCATACAGCGCCAGGGGCAGGGTCCCGCGCGAGATCGTCAGCAATCCGTTGCCGCCGCCATGCAGCATCGCGAAACCGGCCGCCGCCGGGGCACCGAACACGCCCAATAACGCCGCGCCGAGCGGGTGCAATACCAGCGCCATCCGGGTCGAGACCAGCGGATGCAGCCGCTTCAGTACGCCGAACTCGAACAGCCGAGCTGCGACCTGTGCCGGCCCCATCAAGGCCGACGCGGCGATCGCCGCGGTCGTCGAGGCACCGGCCATTTCCAACAGATATGGCAGATGCGCCGCCATCGCACCGGTCACGAAGCCGACCGCGCCGAACACAAAGGCCAACAATACCATACCATTAGATGGCGCTGGTGCGAGCGGTTGCGGCGCGGCAATCGCTGCCGGGGCGCCTGGCCTGGGGATCAGAAACCGGTTGATCGGCAGACAGACCAAAAGGTTGAGCGCCGCCCAGCCAAAGCAGGCGCCACGCCAGCCGAAGCTGCCGTTGAGCCAGGCCGAGAGTGGCCAGCCGACCGTGCTGGCGAACCCGGCGATCAGGGTGATGCCGGTAATCGCGCTACGTGCCTCGCGGCCATAGATCGCGGTCAGCGCGGCAAAGGCCGGGTCGTATAGCCCCAGCGCCATGCCAAAACCGAGCACCACCCAGGCACCGGCGAGTGCAATCACACCACCTGCGAGTGCCAACCAGGCGAGCCCGACCGCGAGCACGAGGTTCGACAGCATCAACACGCCGCGCCCGCCGCTTCGGTCGATCGCCCGTCCGATCGCCGGCCCGAGTGCGGCCTGCAGCAGCAAGGACCCGGAAAAGAGGGCGAAGAACAGCGACTTAGAAACGCCGAGACCGGCTGCGATCGGCCCGGCCAAGATCGCCGGCAGGTAATAACTCGAGGCCCAGGCCAGGGTCTGCGTTGTTCCGAGTGCCGCGACGGTCAGGGTCTTGCGCGTCGGGCGAAACAAGATCACCGCTGTTTGGCGTCCTCTTCCTTCAGCACTTCGGCCGCGATACGGAAGCTTTCGAGCGCCGCCGGCACGCCGCAATAGACCGTCGTGTGCAGCAATACTTCCTGGATTTCTTCGCGGGTAACACCGTTGTTGAGTGCGCCGCGTACATGCAGCCGCACCTCATTCGGCCGGTTGAGCGCAGTCAGCATCGCCAGATTGATGATGCTGCGCGTCTTCTTGTCGAGCCCGGGTCGGTTCCACACCTCGCCCCAGCACCATTCGGTGACGAGTTTCTGGAACGGCTGGGTGAACGCGTCGGCATTGGCGATCGAGCCGTCGACATATTCGGCGCCCAGCACCGCCCGCCGCATCGCCAAACCCTTGTTGAACAATTCGCCTTGCCCGCCATCATCAGCCATGTGGTTCCTCCATCTTGGGTGCGCGTCACTATGCGGCGGCGCAGCCAGAGTGAAAACCCGAAAGCGCCGTTCGTCCGAGGACAGCTTGCCAAGCAGTGTCGTCAATCGCTTGGCGATCTGGGCTGAAAAGACGGGGGCCGGTTCGCGCCCGATCGCTCGGCTGACACGAGTTAGGGGGGCGGGGGGCGGCCCCGTATCAGCGCGGCAAGCCAGGCGCGAAACCGGCTGTCGGTCCCGGGTCCTTCCTCGAGCCCGGCGCTGCGGCGAAACTGGGCGCCGTAAATCGCGTCGCCGAGCGCAGCGGTGGCGATCAGGTAGACCAGAAATTGGCTGTCCTCGGGCGCCACCGTAACGCCCGGCGGCGCCGTAGCAACCCGGCGGGCGTGCAAGTGGTCGGCGATCTCGCGCTGGATCATCGTCGCGCTGCTCTGGTCATGGTCGGGATCGACGGTAACCAACCATGCCAGGCGCTGCCCCAGCCCGTCGCGGAAGGCATCGAACACCCGGTCGAGCTGCTCTTCGATCGAGTAGTCGCGTTCGGTCATCGCGGCGACCAGCTTATCCTTGAATTCGGCGATCGCCTCGCGGGTCAGCGCGCGCACTAGGCCGGCCCGGCTACCGAAGTGGTGCAGGATCAGCGGATGCGAGATACCGGCGGCGGCGGCGATGTCGTGCAGCCTCAGGCCTTCGGGCCCGGTGCGGGCGATCGCCGCCTGCGCCGCATCGAGGATCAGCCGCCGGGTCTCGTCCGGCGTCCGGCGGACCCGCTTGACCGTCTCGGCCATCGCCCGATGTTTCCCCTCGATGCCCGATTCCATATTGACATAATTGTCAGCATGACTAATCTGCCGGTGTCGACCTCACATGAGGATCAAGCCATGCCGCAAACCACCAGCACCCGCCTCCACCCAATCGCCGCTATCCGCGCGATGCGCGGCCTGATGCGCGATCGCGAGGACACCCGCCAAGTGTTTTTGCTTATGGACGCACTGCGCGGCAAGACCTCCCTGCGCCAGTTTGCGCGTTTCCGCCAGACCGAGACCGGCCGGGCGGTGCTGGCCGAGCGCCGCCAGCTATTCGATCGGCTGAGCAACCGGAAAAGCCTTGCGGCGCTCCCGCCCGGCACGCTCGGGCGTTCGTACTATGAATTTATGGCGGCGGAAAACCTGTCGGCCGAAGGGCTGGTCGAAGCCTCGCAATTCCGCGAAAAATTGCCGGCAGGCGAGGACATGACCCTGTTCCGCGAGCGCAGCCGCGAGATGCACGATTTGCTGCACATCGTCGCTGGCTACGGCCGCGACCCGCTCGGCGAAGCCTGCCTGACCGCCTTCTCGTTCGCGCAGACCGGGCTGAAGGGGTTCGCGCTGATCGCAATCGTCGCCTCGCAGCGGATTTCTCGGGCGCGTCCCGGTCATGCGGTGCGGCGGGCGGTGTTCGAAGGCTATCGCCATGGCCGGCGCGCGGGGTGGTTGGTCGCGGCCGATTGGGAGAACCTGCTGGCCGCACCGGTCGAGACGATCCGCGCGCGCTATGGCGTCGTTCCGCCGGTCTATTACCCCAAAGTGCTCGCGGCGATCCGCGCCGAGCGAGGTGCAGACGCGCAGCCGATCCGCGCGGCCGCCTGAGCCGGTCCTGGCGGAGAGCCGCACACCTGTTCTGGGCCGCAGCTTCCAATACTGGTCGAAAACCCGCTATTCTCAGGCTGCAGCGCCGAAGAAAACAACAGCCAGGATGAGGCGGCAAGGATGACCGAAACCCTTCTCCCGACCACCGTCGTCGGCAGCTATCCGCAGCCGGACTGGCTGATCGACCGCGAGCGGCTGACGCATCTGCCGCCGGTGCGGGTGCGTGCGCAGGAGCTGTGGCGCGTGTCCGAGCCGTGGCTCGAACAGGCGCAGGACGATGCGACCCGGTTGGCGATCCGCGACATGGAGCAAGCCGGCATCGATATCATTACCGATGGCGAGATCCGCCGCGAAAGCTATTCGAACCGCTTTGCGACCGCACTTTCGGGGGTCGATCTCGACAACCCGGCGGAGGTGCGCGGGCGGTCTAGCGGCACCGTTGTCGTGCCGCGCATTGTCGGCCCGATCCGCCGGCTGCGTCAGGTCGAGGTCCGCGATGTCGAATTCCTGCGGCGCAGCACGGACCATCCGATCAAGATTACGCTGCCCGGTCCGTTCACGATGTCGCGCCAGGCCAAGAACGAGTTCTACCAGGACGAAGAAGAGCTGGTCATGGATTATGCCGCGGCAGTCAATGCCGAGATCCGTGATCTGAAGGCGGCCGGAGCGGATGTAATCCAGCTTGACGAGCCTTGGCTGCAGGCCCGGCCCGAGGAAGCGCGGCGGCTGGCCTTGCCGGCGATCAACCGGGCATTGCAAGGCATCGCCGGCCCGACGGCGCTGCATCTGTGCTTTGGTTACGCCTATGTCTCGCGCGACAAGCCCAACGGCTATTCGTTTCTGTCCGAGTTGACCGGCACGGTGGCGCGGCAGATCTCGATCGAGGCGGCGCAGCCTAACCTCGATCTCGGCAACCTCGACCACCTCGGCGACAAGACCGTCATCTTCGGGGTCATCAGCATGGGTGACCCGCAGCCCGAAACCCCCGAGACCGTCGCCGCCCGCATCCGCGCGGCACTCGCGCATATCCCGGCCGAGCGGCTGATCCCGGCTCCCGATTGTGGCATGAAATATCTGGCGCGCGATCTTGCCTTCGCCAAGCTCAAGGCACTGGCCGACGGCGCGGCGATCGTGCGACGCGAGCTGACCGGCGGCTAGCGCCGATGCACCTCACCAACCGCCGTCGATACCGATCGCCTGGCCGGTGACGAAGGCGGCTTGGTCGGAGGCGAGGAAAGCGATCATCGCCGCGACCTCGTCGGGGCTGCCGAAGCGCCCGACTGGAATCGCCTTCGACCGTTCGGCAAAGCCGATTTCGAGGTCGTCGCCATATTCACGCCGATTGGTGCTGATTGCCCGCGAAGTTCGGATGGGGCCGGGACAGACAGCGTTGACGGTGATCCCGACCGGCGCGAGATCGAAGGCCAAAGATTTCGTAAAGCCGACGATCGCCGCCTTCGAGGCGGCATAGGTCGCGCGGTTGCGGCCGGGCCGGAACGCGGCCTTCGACGAAACGCTGACGATGCGGCCCCAGCGCGCCTTGCGCATCGTCGGAACCGCGGCGCGCGACATCAGAAAGCAGCCGCGGGCATTGACTGCCATCGTGCGCTCCCAGGCCTCGATCGGCACATCCTCGATCTCGTTGCGATCGGCGCCCTGCGGCGCCCCGGCGTTGTTGACGAGGATGTCGAGCCGCCCATAGCGGCTCAACACATCCTCGACCATGCGCCCGGCATCAGCCTCGACGCTGACGTCGCCCAAGGTCGACGAGGCGATTCGCCCGCTGCGGACAAGTTCTTCGACCAGGCCATCGACCCCGCCCCAAGAGGCGTCGGTGTCGCCTTGAACATTGTGCTCGTTGGCCACACCCGTCGCGACCACGTCGCTAACGACGACCGTCACCCCGGCCGCGGCCAGTGCCCGCGCCGTCGAATTGCCGATGCCGACGGACTTGCCGCACCCGGTGATAAGCGCCACTCGAGCAGAACTCGGCATCGAACCCTCCATCAGAACCGCCACACGATCGCCCCACAAGTCGAAGAGTATTCCCTGTTTTCCAGCCTCTGTAACCGGGAAAACCGTGGCCATCGGGCAGCCCGGCGGTTTCGACGCGAAAACTCAGTGTGCCTGCTTCGAGCAAAACCCCTATCGTCCCCTCGACATTGCCCACGGCGATGCCAGCCGACTGCAACGGAGTAGGACATGACGATCCGCTGGATAATTATCCATTGGTTCGAGCTAAGTACTCTGGCTCTACTTTGCCTCAACCTTTGGTTTGTGACTTCCGTCTTAAATGCGCTGCGAGAGACAAATCGTTGGTTGTCTTTTCTATCCAGCATTCAGTGGGATCAAACACACGGGCGGAGTAGCCCTAATCAGTGTTGAAGGGCACTCTCGGGTCAGAGACCGTAGTTGCGTGCCAATTGCTTGAGTTGTGCCCGAACCGGTCGCGACGCCTTATCGGCCGAGGCGAGGAAGGCCAACCGGCCAGCGGGCTTTCGCGCGTCCGCACGACCTTTCGACGAACTCGAATTATCGGGTGCCTATTTGGCTCTCTCGGACCATCCGCTCGTGCCCGTCCGCCGCGCTCTTGATCCGGTACTGCGGCGTGTTTCCTTCCAGCGGGAGCAGACGGACGATCGTATAGCGGCCTCTGCTCAGACGATCGACACCCGGGTCGGGAGAGAACTCCACTGCTTGCCCGACGCGGAATTTGTGCTGTGACATGCTTTTCTCCCCAGCTCGATCTCCCCGGCCTGGTGGGCCCGCCGACGCCGCCGAGCGGCGGCGTCGGCGCTCATCTTATGCCGCGTGCAGGTCGACCGCCGAGGTCTTGCCCTGCTGGCCGCGCTCGAGCTGATAGCTGACCTTCTGCCCCTCGTGCAGGTTCCCGAGACCTGACCGCTCGACCGCCGAGATATGGACGAACACGTCCTTCGAACCGTCCTCCGGCTCGATAAACCCGTAGCCCTTTTGCGTGTTAAACCACTTCACAGTACCGATACTCATAGAGCTTCCTTAACAAGAAAAATTCTGGTCCGGCGCTCTCGCCGGATCAGATCATATCTCAATTTGGGGAAGCGCTGTTCGGTTGCTCGCAAGCTTACCGGCCGGGCCGTGCCCTTATCGAAACACGATTACTCTCAAATAGGCCCCCCGACGGAGATCTACAACCATTCACCGGCGACCGATGAACCAACCTGCGTCGATCCGAAATCGCCCCGCCCGATCGCAGGTGCCAGATCACAGCTGACGGGCAGCCCCAGCTCAGTAGCCGAGGTCGTGAAAGCTCTGCGGCGCCGGGCTGACGACGATGTTGCTCTGGGGCTCGACCTCGAGCACGGCAAGGCTGCGCTGAACCAGCCCCTCGGGGGTGAAGCGGAACAGGCCGTCAACGCCGCTGAACCCGTTCGGGTCAAGAATCGCCTCGCGCGAGAAGGGCGGGCCGCGCTCGCCGCGGGCCAGCACCGCGGCCAGCGCGGCGGCATCATAGCCGAGCGATGCCAGCCTTGGCGGCTCACTACCGTAGGTAGCGCGATAGCGCTGCTCGAAATCGCGCCGCGCCTCGGGCGGCGAGGCCGCGAACCAACCGCCGTCGAGCGCCGGCTCATTGCCAATGTCGGGGACGTCCCAGAGCCCGCTGCCGAGCAGGCGGGTGGCCTTTGTGTCGAGCCCCGCGGTCGACAGCGCGCGGACGATGTCTTTCAGCTGGCTCCCGCCTTCCGGCAGCAACAGGGCGTCAAAGCTGGGCACCGCCGGCGCGGCAGGAATGGACTGATCCGATGCCGCGGGGTCGCCGTTCGGCGGCGCGGCGCTGCCCGGCAGCAGGCGCGCGACCGCGGCCGAAACATCGCCGGTTCGCGGGTCGTAAAACACGATTTTCGCGACCGTCGCCGCCGCTCGCCGACGCCGTGTCGCGCAACGCGTCGGCCATCAGATGCCCATAGGCTGTATCGGGAGCCAAGGCCGCGAACCGAGCGATCGCGCGCTGACGTGCATAGGCGATCTCGCGCACCACTTCCTGCCGCGGTAGGAAGCCCATCAAAAAAGTATTGCCGCCGGCGAGGTCGGTTACCGTCGAAAAGGCGATGATGTTTAGGTGAGCATCGTGGGCGATCGGCTTCACCGCCTCGACTTCTGCCGCGAGCAGGGGGCCGAGTATCAGGCTAACCCCCTCGCCGACCGCCGCTCGCGCGGCGTCGGCGGCGCCGGCCGTGGTCCCTTTGGTGTCGCGCGGAACCAGGGTCAACTGGTCCCCGCCGGTTTCGAACAGCGCCAGCTGCGCGGCATTGAGGATCGCCTGACCGAGTCCGGCGTTGGGGCCCGATAGCGGCACCAGCAGGGCAACTTTTGCAGGTCCGGCCGGTCCCGCGGGCTTCGGCGGCGCTGGTGGCGCGGTGGGCGGGCCGTAGGGTGGTTGCGGGGTGACGACCGGCGCCGGTACCATCGGCGGCGGAACGCAGGAGGCCAGCGCGGCGAGCGCGAAAAGGACCAGCCAGGGTGAGGCGAACCGGGGGAAACACCAGCGCGGCACAGGCAACCTCGGGCGGCAGCGACGAGGGGCGCGAGCCTAACGGCGCGCCGACTCCGAGTAAACCCGACCGGGCCGAGCCGTCGACCGCCGGCGCGTGCACGGCTTTGGCCGGCGGTCTCTATCTGGTGGCGACGCCGATCGGCAACCTCGGCGATGTCAGCCTACGTTCTCTCGAGGTGCTGCGCGGGGCCGACCGGATCTATTGCGAGGACAGCCGGGTGACGGCGCGACTGCTCGCCCGCTACGGCATCAGGACGCCGCTGCAGACCTACCACGACCATAATGCCGAGGCGATACGGCCGGTCGTTCTGGCGGCGCTGCGCCGCGGCGAGCGGGTGGCGCTGGTTAGCGATGCTGGCACGCCGCTCGTTTCCGACCCGGGCTACAAGCTGGTCCGCGCGGCAATCGCCGAAAATTTGCCGGTGACCGCGGCTCCCGGCCCATCGGCGGCGCTGACCGCACTGATCCTATCGGGCATGCCGCCGGACACCTTTCTGTTCGCCGGGTTCCTGCCGAGACAGCAGGTGGCGCGGCGCCAGGCGCTGGCTCGCTGGGCGGCGCTCGAGGCCACCCTGATTTTCTACGAGGCGCCCTCACGGCTTGCCGCCTCGCTCGCCGACATCAGCGAAATTCTCGGCACCCAGGCAGGCCGCGGTCGCGCGCGAGCTGACCAAGCTGCACGAGGAGGTTCGGCGCGGACCTCTCGCCGATCTGGCCGGCCATTATCGGCAGACCGGGCCGCCTCGCGGCGAGATCGTCGTCGTCGTCGGCCCGCCTGAACCGATCTTGCCGGATTCCGGCGAGGTCGATCTGCGCCTGCGCGCGGCGCTCGCCGAAACCGGCGTGCGCGACGCGGCGGCAAAGCTGGCCGCCGAGACCGGCCTTCCCCGCAGCGAGCTCTATCGCCGCGCCCAGGCGATCCGGGACGGCGAGCGATGAGGCGCACGCGACGCCGCAACATCGTGCAGCGGCGGCGCGCTGAACGCCGCGGGCGGCTGGCGGAGTGGCTTTGCCTCTGGCATCTGCGGCTGCGTGGCTGGCGCATCGTCGCGCGCGGCTGGCGCTGCCCGGCGGGCGAGATCGACATTATCGCCCGGCGCGGCCGGGTGCTCGCGATCATTGAGGTCAAGTCCCGTGGGGACATCGCCGTGGCAGCGACGGCGCTCGCGCCGCGCCAGCGCCGCCGCATCGCCCGCGCCGCCGAAGCATTTCTCGGCACCCGGCCCGACCTCGCCGGGCTCGACCTCCGATTCGATGTGATGCTGGTCGCTCGGCGTAGCTTGCCGCGCCATTGGCCCAGCGCCTGGGGTACCGACCGGTAGAGGCGCACCCCCGCGCCCGATGCTCTGTCTCGCTGGCAACTCCTTGCCGGAGCACAGAATTCGATCGGGTTCGCGAATCCCGGGTGGCCATCAACCGTCACGCCACCGCCGCCACAAAAATGGCTACAAGACTTGCGATTGGAAACGCTGGCGGTTTATCCGAAAATTCGGGGCAGACATCTTGGTGCCGGGGGGTGAACGATGTCGAAACTCCGCATTGTCCTGCGGCTCGCACTGGGGCTCGGGCTGACTTCTGCCCTTGGCGGATGCCCGTTGGCCATTGTCGGCGGACTTGCCGCGGCGGGCGGGGCGGGCTATGCCGCCAACCAGGAGCGCGGCGTCGGCGGCACGGCTAAGGATTTTTCGATCAAGACCAACGTCCAGAGCGCGTGGATCAAGGCGGACCCGGCGATGCAGGCGGACCTCAACGTGACCGTCTATGAGGGCCGCACGCTTCTAACCGGTACCGCGCCGACACCGGAAATGAAGGCCCAGGCGCAAGAGGTCGCCAGCCGGGTGCAAGGGGTCCGCACGGTCTATAACGAGATCGAGGTGGCGCCGCCCGAAGGCGCCTGGAAGTCTGCCAAGGACGCCTGGATCACGTCGCGAGTGAAAACAGACCTCGTCTTCGACACCCATGTTCGCTCGGTCAATTACACGATCGAGACGGTGAACAGTTCGGTCTATCTGATCGGCTCGGCGCGCAGCCAGGACGAGCTCAATAGCGCGACGAACATGGCGCGATATGTGCCGGGCGTGAAGCGGGTGGTCTCTTATGTCGAGATCCGGCCGGGTGAACCGCCGGGCTCTCAACCGGCGGGAACACCTGCCTCGGCTGCGAGCGAGCCCGGCCCGGAAGCGCCCGCTGCCGCACCGATGACCCCGGTCGAAGTCCAGAAGCTGTGAGCGGCGAGCTCCGCTGGCTCCAATGGCCGTGATAGTGTTGGGGGTGGACAGGTAACGAGCGGAAAAAATATGTTCGTTCCGGTCGACGATTGGCGACGGCAATATGAACGAGCCCCCCGAACATCCCGACCCCGAGAGCTGTGCGCTCTATCTACGCGAGTTGGGTGCCTCGGAAGGACGCATCCTGCCCATAGCTGAAGCGGCATTGGTGCTGGCCTCGTTCGAGCGCCAGCGTATCGATTTCGCCCGCTACCGTGATCATCTGCAGCTGATCGCCCGCGATGTCGCGCGCCATCCTGGAGCGTCGGGCGACCTTGCCGGCCGCGCTCGCGCGCTCAACGAGATCATCCTGTTGAAGTATGGCTACTCCGGCGACGAGCTGACTTACGACGATTTGCAGAACGCCAATCTGATGCGCGTGATCGACCGCCGGAAAGGGCTTCCGGTGGTGCTCGGAATCCTGTTCATCGACGCCGCCCGCGCCCAGGGTTGGGAGGCGGCCGGGCTTGCCTTTCCCGGGCATTTTCTGATCCGTCTTTCCGACCGCGCGGAGCGGTTGATCCTCGATCCGTTTCACAGCGGACAGATCTGCGGCGCGGCCGAATTGCGCGAGCTCCTGAAGGCGGTCGTCGGCGGGGACAGCGAACTATCGCCGGATTTTTACGCGCCGGTTTCGGACCGCGACGTGCTGCTGCGCCTGCAGAACAACCTCAAATCGCGCCTGATCCAGGAACAGCGCCCTGAGCGGGCGGTCAAAATCGTCGAGACCATGCTGATGCTGGCGCCCGATCTCGCCGATCTGTGGCGCGAGGCGGGAATGCTGCACCGCCAGCTCGGCAATATGCGCGCCGCCGCCGCGGCACTCGAGCAGTTTATCGTACGCGCGCCCGACGGCATGGCACGCCACCGGGCCGCGGCGATCCTGCAGCAGCTGCGCAACCAGTTGAACTAATCTGGGGGTCGCTGCAGGGAGAAACCGCCTATAGTCGCCGACAACCAAATCGGGAGGTCGGCATGGGGCTCGCCGTCGCGATCCAGATGGATCCGATCGACACGATCAACATTGATGCGGATTCGACTTTTTCCCTCGCCCTCGAAGCGCAGGCGCGCGGCCATGCGCTGTTCCATTATCTGCCCGACGCGCTGACTTTGCGCGACGGGCGGCTTTATGCGCGCGGCCGGCCGCTCGAAGTCTTCCGCCGACAGGGCGACCATCACCGTTTCGGCGCCTTCGAAGAGCTCGACCTCGCCGGGGTCGATGTCGTGCTGATGCGCCAGGACCCGCCGTTTGACATGGCCTACATCACCGCGACGCATTTGCTCGAATTGCTGCCGGAAGACGGGCCGCTCGTCGTCAACGACCCGGCCGCAGTGCGCAACGCGCCGGAAAAGCTGTTTGTCCTGCGCTTTAGGGAATTGATGCCGCCGACCCTGCTGACCCGCGACCGCGACGAGATCCGCGCCTTCTGGAAGGAGCACGGTGACATCATTGTGAAGCCGCTGTTCGGCAATGGCGGCGCTGGGGTCTTCCGGCTGAGGCCGGGCGACGAAAACCTGACCGCGCTCCTTGAGATGTACGAATTGATCCAACGCGAGCCGGTCATGGTGCAGCGCTATCTGCCGGAGATCCGTCAGGGCGACAAGCGCATCATCCTCGTCGAAGGCGAGGCGGTGGGCGGCGTCATGCGGGTTCCGGCCGAAGGCGAAGCGCGCGCCAACCTGCATGTCGGCGGCCGTCCGGTGAAGACCGAGCTGACCCCGCGCGAGCGCGAGATCTGCGCCGCGATCGGGCCGACCTTGCGTGCTCAAGGACTGGTCTTCGTCGGCATCGACGTGATCGGCGACTGGATGACCGAGATCAACGTCACCTCACCGACCGGCATTCAGGAGATCGCTCGGCTCGACGGCGTAGAGATCGCACCCAAGATCTGGGATGCGATCGAGACCCGGCTCGCCGATCGCGCCGCCCGAGGCTATGGGTGAAATGCCGCGCAGAGGCCAACGCGGACGAGGCGTCTGGAAGAGCCGCATCTACGAGGCAGCCATGCCAGGGGAGCGGGCGGATTTCCTCCGACACGGCTGACGGCTTGTCCTAAACTCGCCTGGAAAATAGGCAAAAGTGAGAGCCCATGATGCCGGCGGGTCTCGCCCGAATATGTCGCGGACGGCTGCACTACGCCTGGATTGTGCTAGCGGTGATGTTCTCGGCCACGCTCGCGGGCGTCGGAGTGCGCGCCGCCCCAGGCGTGATGATCATCCCGCTAGAACGGGCATTTGGGTGGAACGTCGCGACGATTTCCGGCGCGGTGTCGCTCAACATCATCCTGATGGGCGCCACCGGGCCATTTCTGACCGGGCTGATCGATTTTGTCGGGCTCAAGCGCACGATCATCGGCTGCATGATCGTGCTGGTTGCCGGAACTGGGCTGTCGAACTTTATGACATCGCCCTGGCAGCTATTCCTGACCTGGGGGCTGATGGTCGGCATCGGCTCCGGCGCCAGCGCCGTGGGCATGGCGGCGGCGGTGGCCAATCGCTGGTTCGCCCGGCACAACGGGCTGGCGATGGGCCTGCTGACCGCGGCCAATGCCGCGGGGCAGCTGATCTTTCTGCCTGTCCTCGCGATGCTGGCCGGCCGCTACGGCTGGCGCGGCGTCTCGGTCACGGTGACTTTGGTGATTGCCGCAGCGGTGCCGGTGGTGGCGCTGCTGCTGCCGGAATTGCCGGCCGATGTCGGCCTCGGGCCGTTCGGGACCGAGACGGCGCCCGCGCACTTGCCGCGGCATCTCGGCAACCCGTTTGCCGCCGCGGTCGGGGCATTGTGCCGGGCTTCGAATTCGATGGATTTCTGGCTGCTGACCGCCAGCTTTGCCGTCTGCGGCCTGTCGACCAACGGTCTGATCAACACTCATCTGATCGCCTATTGCGCCGATCGCGGCATCTCCCAGATCGCAGGCGCCAACATACTAGCCGCACTCGGCGTCTTCAGCCTTATCGGCGCCACGGCGTCGGGCTGGATGTGCGACCGCTTCAACCCGCGGATCCTGCTGTTCTGGTATTACGGGCTGCGCGGCCTGTCGCTGATCGTGATCCCGTTCACCCAGTTCGACCCGGTCAGCCTGTCGATCTTCTCGGTCTTTTACGGTCTCGACTGGGTCGCCACCGGCCCCGCCACCTTCGCGTTGGCCAATGAGGTATTCGGCCGCCGCGATACGCCGGTGATCATCGCGTGGATCTTCGCCGGGCACCAAATCGGGGGCGCGCTTGCGGCGTTTGGCGCGGGTGCGGTGCGCAGCCTCACCGGCGACTACCTGCTGGCCTTCCTGACGAGCGGCCTCGCCTGCCTCCTCGCCTCGCTGCTGGTGCTGCGCGTCACCCGCTCCGAGCCCGCCCTCGTCCTGGCCGAGTGACGAGCGTTTGATTGTGCAGACCTTGGGTAGAAGCGGGAAATTGGGGTAGAGGCGGGAAACTGGTTCGCCGTTCGGGGCAGCGGGCCGATTGCCCACAGATTCGCCACAACTCTGTGCGATCCTCCAGTGCAACGAAATCGGCCAAAGGAGACCCGGGCGTGAGCAGAATTGAGCCTATACCGTTCCGGATCACCATTTGCGGACTCGAGGAACTTGCCGGCGGCCGCGCGGTCGATGCAACCCATGTGCTGTCGATCCTCGATCCGGGCTGGCCCGAACCCGAAGCGCTGCGCGCCTTTGGTGTCCATCGACGTTTGAAGCTTAATTTTCACGACGTGATCGAGCCGTCGCCGGGCTGGATCGCACCGGAGCGCTGGGATGTCGAGCTTTTCCTCGCCTTTGGCCGCGACCTCGATGCTACTCCACCCGAGGACGGCGAAGAGCTGACGCACTTGCATCTTCTGGTGCATTGCCACGCCGGGGTGTCGCGCTCCACCGCAGCGGCGATCCTGCTTTTGGCGCAGCGCGACCCCGACCAACCGGCCGAGCACGCGATACTAGAGGTTGTTCGGCAGCGGCCGCGGGCGTGGCCCAATCTGCGCATGATCGAGTTCGGCGATGCGCTGCTCGGCCGCGAAGGCGAGATCGTTGCCGCCGTGCATGCGCATTACCGCATGGCGCTCGACCGCGAGCCCTGGTTGGCCGAGACAATGATCGACAACGGACGCGGACGCGAGGTCGCGGCGGGTAGCCGCTAAGCCGGACCATGGCCGTTCGACGGCGCAGCCGAAATCGCGGCGGGAGGTGGCGACCCGTCCTGCTGATACAGCACCTTCAGCACGACGAACCAGTGGTGGTCGGGGTCGAGCACAACGCCGTCCGGCCCAGCGAGGTGGCCGTCGGCGGTGACCGGGATATATTTCATCGCCACCGCGTTGTCGACGTTGCCGCCGATAACGTCGAGCTGACCCGGCTTGATGTTGACAACGATGTCGCAATGACCGGGGAACTTGGCCGCCGGCAGCTCGTCGAAGGTCACCCGCCGGCCGCGCCATAAGCAAATCAAATCGCCACGCTGCGGCGCGTAGACTTCGACCCGCTCGGCCATCAGGGGAACGCCGGGATCGTGGCGGGCCGCAGCGTTGATGTAATCGGCGTGGTTCTCCGAATAGGGAAAACTGCCGCCGGCGCCGGCCAGCCGCATCACATAGCAAATAAAGGCCGCCGACCAGGCATAGTACCCGTCGCGGGTGTCCGAGAAGACCTGGCCATTCTGGTCGTGGATGCCGGTCCAGCCGCTTTGCGGCCAGCTCGGGTCGAGTCCGAGCCACCAATAGAGGCCAACTCGCTGCCACAATCCCTGCTCTCGCTCTTCGTCCTCCGGCAGCTCGACATTCGGAAACACCACAGGCTTGCGGAACGCCCACCACTCACCGAGCGCAATTTGGACCGCGGCCTCGCGTGAGAACGGCTGATAGGGCCCGCGGGCGAACGGTGGAATGTGGGCGTCGAGCGCAGTCGTCGGCGCTAACCGCACCGGAGCCGGCGGCGGCGGGGGCCCGGCGGCGGCGCAGCCAGCAAGTGCCAGCGCCAGCACGATCATGGCGGAGTGCCGCATTTCGTCCGATCCTGCGAAGGTGCTTTGGGAAACCGACTGATCAGGCGTGCGTTGCGTCCGGGGGAGCCCTTCTGCCCGAACGGTCGCGGCTCGGCTTGCGGCTGCCGGCCGCCGGATCATCCCGCAGCCATGCCGACTGCCGTATGCGGCGAGGGGTCGGCACGCCACAGATCGATGCCGCCGATCAGCCCGTCGGTGTTCGGAACTATCGTCACGTCATCGGGGAAGGAGCTCAGATCCTTGGCATTGCCGCCGCCGATATACAGATGATCGAAGCGTACGACCACGCGGAGGATGTCAATCACCTTGAGGACGCGTTTATTCCAAGCTTTCTTGCCCTTCGCGCGCCGGGCGGCGTTACCGACATACTCGTCGTAAGTTTTTTTGCCGCTGACGGGGTGGTGAGCGAGCTCAAGATGCGGCATGACCTCGCCGTCGCGAAAGATCGCCGTGCCGGCGCCGGTACCCAAAGTCAGCACCATCTCGATCCCTTCGCCCCTGATCGCGCCGAAGCCCTGAACATCGGCGTCGTTGAGCACCCGAACCGGTTTGCCCAAGCGCTCGGCGAGCGCCGATTGGAGATCGAAACCCGCCAGCACCTCGGTCCCGAGATTGGGCGCGGTCAGCACCCGACCGTCGCGCACATAGCCGGGAAAGCCGACCGACACCCGCTCGAAAGCGCCGAGCGGAGTCGTCAGCTCGTCGATGGCGCGCAACAATGCTTCGGGCGCGACCGGCTTGGGCGGGGTGGGGACCCGGCGGCGGTCGCTGATCATCTGACCGGCATCGTCCAGAACGGCGGCCTTGATGCCAGTGCCGCCAATATCGATCGCCAGCGTGCGAGTTTCGGTCATGGCTCCCTTTCCCGCCGGGTTTCCGGCCGCGGCATTCGGCGCGACGATAGCGCAGTTGCCGGCCCGCCGCCACGGACGGCCACCTCGCCCGCCGCCTCTTTCAGCTCTGTATCGCCTGGGTCACCGCGCCGCCGACCGCGGTGCGCCCACCATCGACGACGTATTGCGCGCCGGTAATAGCGGCGGCGAGATCGGAGCACAGAAATAAGACGGTGTTGGCGATCTCATCCGGCGTGACATAACGGCCCATCGGGATCGCCGATTGATAGCGCCGGCTGACGCTCGCCGGGTCGGCCGGGTTGAGCTGCGCCTCGAGCGAATGGATCATCCTGGTGTCGACCGGGCCGGGACACACCGCATTGACGCGGATGCCTTGGCGCGCGACCTCGCCGGCCGCGGTCTTGGTCAGCCCGATCACCGCGTGTTTGGAGGCGACATAGGCCGGCATGCCCGGCGTCGCGACCAATCCGGCGACCGAGGCGGTGTTGACGATCGCGCCGCGCTTCTGCTGCAGCATGACCGGCAGCACATGGCGCAGGCCGAGAAACACGCCCTTGACGTTGACCGCGATAACCTGGTCGAACGCCTCCTCGTCATGTTCGGCGGTGTGCGCCCATTTGCCCTCGATGCCGGCGTTGTTGAAAAAGCAGTCGATCGCGCCGTGGGCGTCGAGCGCCGCCTTCACATAGTCCCGCACCTCGGCCGATTTAGTGACGTCGGCCCGGACGAACCGTGCCTCGCCGCCCTGTTGACGGATGATTCCGGCGGTCGCTTCGCCCCCGGTCGGGTCGCGATCGACGAGGACGACTTTGGCGCCGGCCTTGGCGAAACCGAGCGCCGTGGCGCGGCCGATCCCGTTGCCGGCCCCGGTGATCAGCGCGACCTTGCCGGTGAAATTGAGATCCATGGCTTTCCTCCCGCGAATTGCTTTTTGACGCCCGTCTCAGTTCTTGCGGCTTATTTGTCGGGTCCAGCTCTCGAGCGCCACCAGCATATCGCGGATAAATCCGCGAGCGGCTTCGTCGGTCAAACCGCCATTGGCGTCGAATTTGGTGTGTGCCTGGCCGATCCGCACCTCAGGCTTGTTGATCGGATGGATGTCGAGAAAGACGAAGGTGCGCCTCAGGTCGCCTTGCGCGTGCGCGGTGCCAGCCATTCCGGCGCCGGCGCCGATGATCGCCGCCGGCTTGCCAGCAAAGGGTTGATCCGGCGGGCGCGAGGCCCAGTCGATCGCGTTCTTCAGCACACCCGACATTGAATAATTGTATTCCGGTGTTGCGAACAGCAGCGCGTCGGCCGCCTTTATCTGTTGCCGCAGCTTCTCGACCGGGGGCGGGAACCCCTGCGCGCGGACATCCTCATTGTAAAGCGGAAAGGCGGAGATGTCGGCGATCTCGATCGTCATGCTAGGCGGTTTTACTTCGATCGCGGTACGCAGCGCCGCCATATTGTAAGAGCCTTTGCGCAAGCTGCCGCAAATGCCGAGAACCGTGATTCCCTTAGCATCGCTCATGTGATTATCCTGTCTGGCGCCACCCGGAAAATACCGAACGACCCCTTATCGCACCTGCCAGTCGCGGGCAAGCCGCTTCCCCGTTCCGGCTTGTGCCGCCGCACGGTTGGCTCTAAACATCGCCCTCGCCAGCACAACGCGGCTCGACGTTAGGGAGGAGTGGTAATGATTCGCATCGACCGGCGCAGGCTTTTGAGACTTTCCGGCGCCGGTGCGATAGCAGCAGGCAGCGGCGGCCTCGCTGGGATACTCGCCTCGGGTCGGGCGCCGGCCTATGCCCAGACTACCAGTATCCACTGGGTGCGCTGGTCCGATTTCGTCCCGTCTTCCGATAGGCTCCTTAGGGAGAAAATCCTACCCGAGGGCGAAAAGGCGCTCGGCATGAAAATCGTCCTCGAGACGATCAACGCCAACGATATCCAGGCGCGCGTCACGGCGGCGATCCAGGCCGGCGTCGGCCCCGACATCATCATGGCGCTCAACAACTGGCCGCAGCTCTACGCCACCAGCCTCGCCGACGTCAGCGACGTCACCGAGGAGATCGGCAACGCCCAAGGCGGCTATTACGACATGGCCAAGAACGTCGGCATCTACCAAGGCAAGTGGATCGGGGTGCCCTGGGCGATCGGCGGAGGGCTCGTCGTCTACCGCAAATCTTGGCTCGCCGACATCGGCTACGAAAAGTTCCCGGTAACCTGGGATGAGTGGCACGACGCCGGCAAGAAATGGAAGGCCAAGGGCCATCCGATCGGGCAAACACTGGGCCACACCTTTGGCGACGCGCCTGGCTTCTGGTACCCCTATCTGTGGTCGTGGGGCGGGAAGGAGGTCGAGGCCGACGGCAAAACTGTCGCGCTGAACAGCAAGGAGACGATCGAGTCAGTCAAGTTCGCCGTTCCGTTCTGGAACGATTGCTGCGATCCGGGCGGGCTGGCCTGGGACGATTCGAGCAACAACCGTGCCTTTCTCGCCGGCACTATCGCCGCCACCAACAACGGCGCCTCGATCTATCTCGAAGCGAAAAAGAAGCCCGACGTCTACCTGACCGACAAGGGCACGCCGATGAAGGACGACATCTCGCACGCGCCGCTCGGCACCGGCGCCGGCGGGCATTTCGCACTTCCCGGCCCGTTCATCCACATGCTGATGGGCTATTCGAAGAACCAGAAGGCGGCCAAGGATTTCCTTCGCTGGGTGAATTCCAAGCCTGTATTCGGTCAATGGTTCACCTCGCAGCAAGGCTACACGGACGGCGCGACCAAATATTGGGAGGAGGATGCCGTCTGGGGCAAGGACCCGGTGATGCTGCCGTTCAGGGACCTGCCGAGCGCCGGGCGGCTCGCAGGCTACGCCGGGCCGCCGAGCCAGAAGGCTGCCGAGGTCCAGACCAAGTATATTATCGTCGACATGTATGCCAAGGCCGTACAGGGCATGAAGCCAGAGGACTCGGTCAAATGGGCGCATGACGAGCTGGTGAAGGTCTACTCGTGACCTCAGTCTCGCCCGGTTTGGAGACCCCGACATGACATTCACCACAGTCGCCGCTCCGAGGGCCTATGTTGGGTCGCCGAGACGCGGGCCGATCACCCGGCTGCTCGAAGACGAGCGCTGGCTGGCAACGCTGCTGCTCCTACCGACGGTGGCTCTGCTGGGCCTGTTTATCGCTTACCCGTTCGTCAAGGGTGTGATGTTGTCGGTGACCGACACCAGGGTCGGGGTTCCCGGTCATTTCGTCGGATTGCAGAATTTTGCGAACGTTTGGCAGGACGGCATCTTTCGCGTCGCGGTTTGGAATACCTGCCTCTACACATTTGTCGCCACTGTGTTCAAGCTCGTGCTGGGCCTGTGGCTGGCGGTGCTGCTCAACCGCCACTTCAGGGGCAAGGCGCTTACACGCGCTTTTATCCTGCTGCCCTTCATCATTCCGACCGTGCTGTCGACCCTGGCCTGGAAGTGGATGTTCGATCCGACCTTCAGCGTGATCAATTGGGGGCTGTTCCGGCTCGGCTTGATCCACGCGCGGATCAATTGGCTGGGCGACCCGAATTTGGCGCTGTTCTCGGTGATCATCGTCAACATCTGGCGCGGGTTGCCGTTCTACGCGATCACTCTGCTCGCCGGCCTGCAGACGATCAGCCCAGAGTTGCACGAGGCCGCGGCGATCGACGGCGCGCGCGCGTGGCAGCGATTCCGGCATGTGACTTGGCCGCTGCTGCTGCCGGTGACCTTGGTGGTGACCTTGTTTTCGGTGATCCAGACCTTCGCCGACTTTCAGCTCGTTTACGTCTTGACCGGCGGCGGACCGGCCAACGCCACTCAGCTCTTCGCCACCTATGCCTACCAGATCGGTATCGGCACCGGGCTTTTGAGCCAGGGGGCAACAATTTCGCTCGCAGTCTTCCCGGTGCTGCTGCTGGTCGTCATCTTCCAGCTCTTCTACATCCGCAAGGCGGAGGTCCACTGAGCCATGATCGAGGGTGCGATTTGGCGACGGTGGGTCTTCTTCTACGTTCCACTGACCAGCTTTGTCGTGCTGTTGCTGTTCCCGTTCTACTGGATGGTGATCACCACCATCCGGCCGGATGGTGAGCTTTATCGCCCGTGGAACTCAGTCAACTACAACCCGTTCTGGACCTGGCATCCGACCCTGGATCACATCAGGGATCTGCTGACGCAGACCTTGTTCACGACCTGGATGCTGAACACGATGATTATCTCGTTGTCGGCAACGGTGATCTCGCTGTTTTGCGGCCTCTTGGCCGGATATGCGCTGTCGCGCCTGCGGTTCGCATTTGCCGGGAGCCTCGGGACCGCAATCTTTATTACCTACCTGGTGCCGCAAACCCTGCTGTTCATTCCGCTCGCCGACATCATCCGCAACTTCCGCCTCGGCGACTCGCCGTGGGCCCTGATCCTGACCTATCCGACCTTTCTGATCCCGTTCTGCACTTGGCTGATGATGGGCTATTTCAAGTCCATCCCCAAGGAATTGGAGGAATGCGCCCGCATCGACGGCGCGACCCGCTGGAAGGCGATGCTGTACATCATCTTTCCGATCGCCGTCCCGGGGATCCTATCGGCCGGCATCTTCGCCTTCACCTTGTCGTGGAACGAGTTTCTCTACGCCCTCGTCTTTCTCTCCTCGCCCGAGGAAAAGACGGTGCCGGTCGGGGTAACCTCGGAGCTGATCCGCGGCGACGTGTTTTATTGGGGTGAGCTGATGGCCGGGGCGTTGCTCGGCTCGATCCCGGTCGCCTTTGTCTACTCCTTTTTCGTCGAGCACTACGTCGCCAGCGTGACCGGCTCGGTCAAGGGATAGCGTAACCACACGAGAGAGCGATGGCCGAGGTAGTCCTCCAGAATCTCAACAAGAATTTTGACGAAGTCTACGCCGTCAAAGACGTCAATTTGTCGATCCGCGACAAGGAGTTCATGGTGCTGGTCGGCCCGTCCGGCTGCGGCAAGACGACGACCTTACGCATGGTGGCCGGGCTCGAATCGATCTCATCGGGCCGCATCCTGATCGACGACAAGGTCATCAACGAATTGGCGCCGATGGATCGGGACATCGCGATGGTGTTCCAGAACTATGCGCTCTACCCGCATATGAGCGTCTACGACAACATGGCCTTTGGCCTCAAAATGCGGAAATTCGACCGCGCCGATATCGCCCGGCGGGTGCAGGAAGCGGCCGAAATCCTCGGCATGCAAGATTTGCTAAAGCGCAAGCCGCGACAGCTGTCGGGCGGCCAGCGCCAGCGCGTCGCGCTCGGCCGCGCGATCGTGCGGCACCCGCAGGTCTTCCTGTTCGACGAGCCGTTGTCGAACCTCGACGCCAAATTGCGCGTGCAGATGCGCGTCGAACTCAAAAAATTGCACGATCGGCTCGGCACCACCGCGATCTACGTGACCCACGACCAGGTCGAGGCGATGACCCTGGGCGACCGCGTCGTCGTCATGCGCGATGGCCTGGTGCAGCAGGTCGGCGAGCCGCTCGAACTCTATAACGAGCCGGCCAACCGCTTTGTCGCCGGATTTCTCGGCTCGCCGGCGATGAATTTCGCCACCGTCGTGGTGCATCAAACTGATGGGGCACTGTGGGCCGAGGATGACGGCATCCGCATCAAGGTGCCGGGTCAGACCGCCGGGCGACTTGGCCGCTATGCGGGGCAACAGGTCACGATCGGGATCCGCCCGGAAGATCTGCATGTCGCCTCCGAGGCCGACCCGGTCGAGCTGGGTTTCGACGCCGCGGTCGAGGTCATCGAGAAGCTCGGCTCCGAAATCCTGCTCGACGTGGCGGTGGGCCCCCACACAATGGTGGCCTCGGTGGAACCGAGTGTGCGGGTCAATGTCCGCGACCGCCTACGGCTAGCGCTGAACCCGGAGCGGCTGCACTTCTTCGATGCAGAGTTCTGAAGCGGTGATCTGAACCGTGGTGAAATTCCTAATGCGGAAGGAACGGCAAATGCGACGCTCGATTGGATTACTGGGGATCGTGGGGTTCATCGGCGCGCTTGCTGCCGTGAATGTGCAAGCGCAACCGGCTTCAACCGCCGGGACGGCGTTTGACGGAACATATCACTTCGTCTCTTCAGCGAGAGTCAATCAAACCTACACAACGAGGAATGGGCGTACGGGCCCGTGCCCTGACCGGAGAACCGGGCCGCTCCACATCGCGAATGGTCTGGTACGGTATACCACCACCACGGGTTACAAACTCAGAGGAACGGTTGGGCCCCAGGGCGAGTTGGCGTTGAATATAGTCGCACCGTCCAACAGCAGCAACGCGGGCTCCCAGCCACTCAACATAAACCTCAGCGGCAGTATCGACAACACCGGCACGGTGCGCGCACGCCAAACCAGTAATTCTTGTAGTTACGATTTCGTGTGGCAAAAACAATCGCAGTAAGACGACTGCTTATCTTCCAAGGCCCGGCACTTAGCTAGGGCAGGAACGTGCAAAAGAGGGTTGGATGGTGGGCGATCGCAGTTCTTGGCTTTTCGGTTGCTGCGATGGCGCAAACGCCACCGGCGTCGACGGCCGGTACTGAGTTTGACGGCACATACGCGTTCGTCTCTGCGACGAAAGTGAATGAAACTTACGCGACGATGAGAACAGAGCACATTATGCGATGTCCCGACCGGAAAGCAGCCAGACCGCTCGTCATCGTCAACAGTCGGGCGCGGTTACTCCTGTACGAAGGAACGGTCGGCCCGCACGGCGAACTACTAATGCGAAATGCCCCAGGGCCCGTGAAGTTCGGCACTCTGCCCGGCACTGAAATAACTATCAGCGGCGGGATCGACGACACCGGCAAGGTACGTGCACGCCAGACGGGTTGGGGTTGTCAATACGATTTGGTTTGGCAGAAGCTATCGAAATAGATCCAGATAGGGAGGAGTGATAATGCAACACACCAGTCGCCGCCGTTTTTTACGACTTTCCAGCGCGGGTGCGGTGGCCGCGGGGACAGGCGGTCTCGCCGGAATTCTCGCCTCCGGCCGGGCGCCGGCTTATGCGCAGGGCACGACCTTGCACTGGCTCAAATTCGTCGACTTCGTGCCGGTCTCCGACAAGCTGCTGCGCGGTAAGATCGCTGACGAAGCCCAGAAGGCGCTCGGCATCAAGCTCGAGGTCGAGACCATCAACGGTGACGGCGTGCAGGCGCGCATCACCTCGGCGATCCAGTCAAAAACCGGCCCCGACATCATGATGGCGGTCAACAACTGGTCGCAGCTCTACGCCGACAGCGTCGTTGACGTCAGCGACGTCGCCGAGGAGATCGGCAATGCGCAGGGCGGCTATTACGAAACCGCGCATGCGGTCGCCAATGACGGCAAGAAATGGATCGCGGTTCCCTACACGATCCTCGGCGTGCTGTTCGTCAACCGCACCTCTTGGTTCAAGGATGTCGGCGTCGGCCCCGACACGTTCCCACAGACCTGGGAAGAATATCGCGTTGTCGGCAAACGCCTCAAAGCCAAGGATCGGCCCTACGGCCAGACCCTCGCCCATGCCTTTGGCGACGGCCCAGCCTTTTGGTACCCGTATCTGTGGTCCTGGGGCGGCAAGGAGGTCGAGGCCGACGGCAAAACCGTCGCACTGAACAGCAAGGAGACAATCGAGTTGGTCAAATTCGCGGTGCCGTTCTGGAACGAATGTTACGACGCGGGCGCGCTGTCCTGGGATGACGCCGGTAACAACCGCGCTTTTCTATCCAACACGATCAGCTCCACCAGCAACGGCGCGTCGATCTATCTGCTGGCCAGAACCAAACCCGACACCTATCTGAGCGAGAACGGCGCCCCGCTCTATAAAGACATGTTCCATGCCCGGTTGCCCAAAGGTCCGGGCGGGCAGTTTAGTTATCACGTGCCGTTCTCGAACATCGTCCCGGCCTATACACCAAATCAAAAGGCGGCGAAGGAATTCCTGCGCTGGTTCCAATCCAAGGACATCTACGGGCAGTGGTTCACCTCACAACAGGGCTTTTCGGTCGGGGCCACACAGATGTGGCAAAACGACAAGCTGTGGAAGATCGACCCGATCATGGCGCCGTTCCGTACCGCCGCACTGAGCGGCCGCTTTGCCGGCTATGCGGGGCCGGCCGGGCGGGCGGCGGCTGAAGCCATCTCCAAATTCATCATCGTCGATATGTACACCAAAGCGGTCCAAGGCATGGCGCCCGAAGACGCAGTCAAATGGGCGCACGGCGAAATGGTGAAGATCTATAGCGCCAACGGGTAAGGGCTGTACCGGGAGCGGGCACGCCGGCCGATGAAGTTGAACGCAAGCCCGGCTGCTCCATCTGCGCGTTAAGCGGCGGCCTGGTCAGGTGCAGCTCATAGCAGAGCCCCCTGCCCGGCAATGATCGATCTGAGCTTGGCGACAGCACTGCCGGGACTGGTCAGAACCGGGCGATCGAGTGCTGCGGCGACCGCCGGCGCCGCACGCGCGGTCGAAAAATGTGCGAGCAGGACCGCGTCGTACTCGCCAAACCGCGGCGCCGCCTGGGCCAGCAAGCCGTTATGCGTCGCCGCATCGCCTGCTTTCAGCGCCGCCATCGCGTCCGGCACGCAGTAGGTCTCGATCGTCGCCGGGGAACGGTGTGTTTCGGCCATTGCGCGGAACTCCTGTTCCATCGAGGCGACGCTCGGCGCGAAAGTCGCCAGCATGCCGATGCGCTGCCCGGCCGCCAGCGCCGCCTCGAACATCGCCTCGTTGGGTTTCAGCACTGGGATCGGGGCGCGCGCCGCAGCGGCCTCGATCGCCTCCCCGAAGGCCGAACAGGTGAACAGGACGCCGGCGGCGCCGGCCGCAGCGGCATATTCCGCCAGCGCCAGGATGCGCTGCATCATCGCCGCGGTCAGCACCCCGTCGCGCTCGCGGTCGAGGCTCAGTGTATCATCGAGAATGTTGCCGTATTCGGCCTCCGGCCACAACGCCTGGAACGCCTCCTGCACCGGCTCGATCGCGACGGTGACCGCGTGAATCAACGCGATGCGGGTCTTCATCCGCGGCTCCCTTACGCTGCATACGGCGACCGGCGAGGATCAAGCCCAGATCGCGCGGGGCGTCAAGGGCCCCCAGGTAGGAAGCCTTGACTCGCCTCGGATGATGCGTCCATCGTCGTCGCAAATCTAAACCATAAGGGCCCGCGAGGGCGGGCTGCGGTCACTAGGGAAGGAGACCGATATGGGACGGTTGACCCGCCGCTCAGTGCTGCGCGGCTCTGTGGGCTTGGTCGCAGCGAGCACCTTGGCGCGGCCCTATATCGCCAACGCGGCGGCGACGACCGCTACCGTATGGTGGATCCAGGGCTTCGTGCAGGAAGAGGATACGGCGTTCCGCAAGATCGTCGCGGATTACGAGAAGGCGAGCGGCAATACGATCGAATACAGCATCGTGCCCTACGCGCCGATGCGCCAAAAGATCATCTCAGCGGTGACGAGCGGCGCCGTACCGGATCTGTACCAAAGCACCCCGACCGAGCTCATCGCGTTGCACGCCTGGGCCGACAAGCTGGTCGACGTCAGCGATGTCGTCGAGACGCAAAGGGAGGAGTACACCGAAACCGCCCTGCTCTCCGCGCACTGCTACAATAGCGTCGAAAAGAAGCGCAGCTTTTACGGCGTGCCTTATACAACCGCGACGCTACCGAACCATATTTGGCTATCGCTGGTCGAGAAGGCCGGTTTTAAGACGGGAGATATTCCAAAAACCTGGGACGCTTATTACGACTTCTTCAAAGACGTGCAAAAAAAATTAAGTGCCCAAGGCATGCGCCATGTCTACGGCCTCGGTTTTCAGGTGACTACCCAGGGTAATGATCCCAACAACACGTTCAACTATTTTCTGATCGCTTATGGCGGCCAAGACATTGTTGGGAAAGATGGGAAATTGAACCTTCACGATCCAAAGGTGAAGGAAGCGGCGATCAAGGCGCTGACCTATCCGACCACCGCTTACAAGGAGGGTTTTGTGCCGCCGGGGGCAATTAACTGGAACGACGCCGACGACAACAACGCCTTCCACTCCAAGCAAATCGTGATGGATCTCGACGGTACGATCTCGACCGAGGTTGCCCTTTTACATAATGCAGAGGAATACCAGGACATCGTCACCATGGGCCTGCCGCTCAGCAACGAGGGCAAGCAGGTGCCGAGTCAAGCCAGTAACGGGACCGCGTTGATTCCGAAGGGAGCAAAGAACGTCGATGTGGCCAAGGACTTCTTGAAATATTTTATCCAGCCCAAGGTCAACGATGAGTACTTGAAGGTCGGGCTAGCCCGCAGCATCCCGGCGATGCCGTCGATCGTAAAGAAAGAGCCATGGTGGCTCGATGCAAAGGATCCACACCGGGTGGCTTACGTCCAGCAGGGCCTGCTCGACCCGACCGTGCCGAATTTCTGGGTTTTCAACCCTGCCTGGGCCGAGGTCCAGAACCAGCATGTTTGGGGCCGGGCTTGGGCTGACGTCATGACCGGCGGGCTGACGCCGGAGGCGGCGGCGGACAAGGCATTCAAATGGGCCGAGACGATCTTTGCCAAATACCCGATCGCGCAGAGCTGAGAGGCGGCCGTGGATGGCATATAGATTATCGGAGACGACCCGCCCAGCCGCATGTAACAGTGGACTCGGTGGATCGGGCGGCCCTATATCTCGTTCCGATAAAATAATAAGAGCGCGCCCGCGAATGGGTCGCGCGGCGCGTAATAACCGGGAAGGAATGCGGACATGGGAAACCTAAGCCGACGCTCGATACTTCGCAGCTCTTTGGGTGTGGTTGCGGCCGGGACACTGGCACGGCCGTACATCGCCAACGCCGCGGCCAAGACCGCGACCGTGTGGTGGGTGCAGGGCTTTGCCCAGGAAGAAGACATCGCCTTCAAGAAGATCGTCGCCGATTACGAGAAGGCGAGCGGCAACCAGATCGAATACAGCATCGTGCCGTTTGCCGCGATGCGGCAGAAGGAGATCGCCGCGGTGACGAGCGGCGCCGTGCCCGACATTATCGATCTCGGAGACTACTTCTTCGGCGTGCTGAGCGCGTGGAACGACCAGCTGGTTGACCTCAGCGACGTCATCGAGACGCAGAAGTCGCTGTTCATGCCGACGGCGCTGCAAACCGGCTACGCCTTCAACAACGTCACGAAAAAGCGCGGCTATTACATGGTCCCGAACCGCATGGCCGTGACCCCGTTTCATGTCTGGAAGTCGCTGCTCGACAAGGCCGGCTACAAACCTGCCGACGTCCCAAAAACCTGGGACGCCTTTCTCGACTTTTTCCCGCAGGTTGCGGAGAAATTGCGGTCCCAGGGCATGCGCAACGTCTATGCCTATTCGGTTATGATTAGTGCCGTCGGGTTCGATGCGGTCGGACACTTTGACCATTTTATGATTGCCTATGGTGGCAAGGACTTGTTCACGCCCGACGGCAAACTTCACACCGATGACCCGCAAGTCCGCGAGGCCGCTATCAAGACGGTCACCAGGCTGGCGACGGCCTTCAAAAAAGGCTTCATGCCGCCTTCGATACAGAACTGGAACGACAACGACGACAACAACGCCTTCCATTCGAAGCTCCTCGTCATGGATTTCGATGGCACGATCTCGACCGAGGTGGCGCTGTGGAAGGAAAAGGAGGAATACAACGACATCCTGACCCTGGGCCTGCCGCTCGGCAACGACGGAAAGCCGGTGACCGGCGTCATGGGTACGCAGGCGATGGTGGTCCCGAAGGGTGCCCCCAACCTCAATGTCGCCAAGGAGTTTCTCAAATATTCGATCGAGCCGAAAGTGCTTGGCACCCTCCTGAAGGGCGGGCTCGGCCGGCGGCTGCCGCCGATGACGTCGATCGTAGAGAACGACAAGGCGTACTGGCTCGATCCGAAGAACGAGCCGCTACAAGCATACACCCAGCAGGGTATCTACGGTCCGACGATCCCGCCCTACGAGGTCTACAACCCCGCCCGGGCGCAGATCAGTAGCGAGCGCGTGTTCGCCCTGGCGATCCTCGATGTGATCAACAAAGGGATGTCGCCCGAAGCCTCAGTCAACAAAGCCTTCACGCGGACCGAGGAGATCTTTGCCAAATACCCGATCGCGCAGAGTTGAGAGGCGATCACGGACGGCATAGGAGACGGTCCGCCGGGCCACTACGCCGGTGCCCGACAAAGTACCCTCGCCGGACCGGGCGGCCCGATATCGCGTTTCCGTAATCAGACAAAAGATCGCGCGTGAATGGTCGGGCAGCGCCTTCAGGGAAGGAGACAGTCATGGGACGGTTGACCCGCCGCTCGGTGCTGCGCGGCTCGATGGGTTTGGCCGCAGCCGACGCGATATAGCCCACGGCATGGCCCCACAGGCAGCGACCGACAAGGCATTCCACCTTTGCGCAATACCCCATCCATCAGGCGTGAACTGCCGGATCGCTCGGCAGCTAGCCGCCATCCACTGCATGCCCGATTTTGATCAGGGTGCGACAGATCGGCGAAATGATTGAGAATGACGTTGCCGCAACGCATGCGTAAGTTTATTGTAAGCGCAGACCGGATGGAATGGCCGGCGGCTTGACCCATCAGGCTGGTCGTCGACCTAATGGCGTGACCAAAAAAAGAGCGGCTGGTGTATGCTTGGCGCGAAAACGAAAATCCAAACTTGCTCCCAATAGGGCGCACGAACCGACAGGAAGGAATCACGGCATGATCAATCCGACCAGACGTTCACTGTTGCGCGGCTCGCTGGCCGTCGCCGCGGCCGGCAGTTTGGCGCGGCCCTATATCGCCAATGCCGCAGCCAAAACCGCGACGGCGTGGATGGTGCAGGGCTTCGCCCAGGAAGAAGACGTCGCGATGAAAAAGATCATCGCGGATTACGAAAAGGCGAGCGGCAACACGATCGACTACAGCCTCGTCCCCTACGCGCCGCATCGGCAAAAGGTTGTCTCGGCGATGACCAGCGGCGAGGTCCCGGATCTGTTCCCTGCCAACCCGGCCGAAGTCGCCGCACTCTTTGCCTGGCAGGGTAAACTGATTGACGTCTCCGACGTCGTCGAAACGCAGAAGGCGCAATACAGCGAAACCGCGCTGCTCTCGGCGGAGTTCTACAACAATGAGACTAAGCGGCGGAGCTTCTATGGCGTGCCGACTACGGGAGCGACGTTGCCGTTCCACATCTGGAACTCGCTGGTCGAAAAGGCGGGTTTCAAACTGGCAGACGCACCGAAGACCTGGGATGCCTTTTGGGATTTCTTCAAGCCGGTGCAAGATAACTTACGCAAACAGGGGATGCGCAGCGTCTATGCCCAAGGATTGCAGGTTACCTCCAACGGTGTCGATCCCAACAATACGTTTCACTACTTTCTGATTGCCTATGGCGGCAAGGACCTGCTGACAAAGGACGGCCGGCTGCATCTCCGACGACCCGCAGGTCAAAGAGGCAGTCATCAAAGCGCTGACCTATCCCACCACCGCCTACAAGCAGGGATATGTGCCACCGGGTGCGATCAACTGGAACGACGCCGACGACAACAACGCACTCCACTCCAAACTGATGGTGATGGACATTGACGGCACGATTTCGAGCGAAGTCGCTATCATCAAAAACAAGGAAGATTACGACGACCTCGTCACCATGGGACTGCCGCTGAGCAATGACGGCAAGCCGATCCCAAGTCAGAACACCGTCGTCGATTTCCTGATCCCGAAGGGAGCAAAGAACGTCGACGTCGCCAAGGACTTCCTGAAGTATTTCATCCAGCCCAAGGTTAACAACGAGCGGCTCAAGATCGGGCTCGGCCGCAACGTCCCGGTGATGCCGTCGATCGTCAAGAACGACCCGTGGTGGTTCGCCGACCCGCACCGCAAGGCCTATACCGAGCAGGCCGTGTTCGGCCCGACCGCACCGGCTTACTGGGCCTTCAACCCGGCCTATGCCGAGGTCCAGAACACGCATGTGTGGTCTACCGCCTGGGCCGACATCATGCGCGCCGGAATGACGCCCGAGGCCGCTGCGGACAAGGCATACAAGCAGATCGAGGCGATCTTTGCCAAATACCCGATCGAGGAGGGCTGAGCCGTCACGCCCCGTAGCGCGATCGCTGCGTCCGATTGCCGCGGAAATGGCGCGAGCCGGAGGTCTTCCAAGCGGGCCCGTTTGTGGGCGGAGCAGCCGACGGTTAACGCGCCACGCCGACCGCCGATACGGAGGCGATGATAAGCATCGAATACAATTTGAGCCCGGCGCGTAACCGTTCTATATTCGCCTCCGACAAAGCACCACCGCGGCGCGCTGGCGGCCACACCCTCGGCGCGAGCAGGGAAGAAAGGAAGACGGCAATGATAAGAACGACTAGACGTTCCGTGTTGCGCGGCTCGCTTGCGGTCGCTGCCGCCGGAACGTTGGCGCGCCCGTTCATTGCGAACGCTGCCGCCAGCACGGCGACGGTCTGGTGGACCCAGGGATTCATCCCCGAGGAGGACGCGGCCTTTCGCAAAGTGGTCACCGATTACGAAAAGGCGAGCGGCAACACCATCGATTACAGTCTAATCCCGTTCGCGCCGCTGATGCAGAAGATCGTCTCGGCGCTAACCAGCGGCTCTGTCCCCGATCTGATTTCCCACGACATCAACGAGCAGGTCATCATTCCGCAAAATGCGTGGAACGACAAGATCATCGAAGTCACCGATGTGGTGGAAGCCCACAAGTCGAGTTACCATCCTACGGTCTATCTTGCTTCGCAATATTATAACAACGTCAAGAAGCAGCGCGGCTTTTACATGATGCCGTACAAGACGGCGGTGATACCGTTCCACGTCTGGATCTCGCTGGTCGAGAAGGGCGGCGGTCAAGGTCGCCGATGCGCCAAAGACCTGGGATGCCTTCTGGGACTACTTCAAGCCGATCCAGCAGAAGCTGCGCGATCAGGGAATGCGTGGCGTCTATTCATTGGGTCTGCAGGCGACCACGACCGGCCCCGCCGACGGCAACAACATGTTTCACGCGTTCTTGATCGCCAATGGCGGCGGCGACATCGTCACCAAGGACGGCAAGCCCCATCTCGACGATCCGCAGGTCAAGGAAGCGGTGGTCAAATCCCTCGCCTATATCACTACGGCCTTCAAGGAAGGCTATGTGCCGCCGGGCGCGCTAAGTTGGAACGACGCCGACGATAACAACGCGTTCCACTCGAAATTGATGGTGATGGATTTCGACGGCACGATTTCGACCGAAGTCGCGCTCTATCACGACAAGGATCAATATAACGACATCGCCACTCTTGGTCTGCCGGCCCGCAACGATGGCAAGCCGAATGCAGCCCAGCTCGGGATTGGCGGCTCCTTCATCCCGAAAGGGGCGAAGAACGTCGAGGTCGCCAAGGAGTTTATGAAGTTCGTGATCGAGCCCAAGGTCATGAATGGCTATCTGAAGGAGGGGCTCGGCCGCTGGTTGCCGGCTTATCCATCGCTGGTTAAAACCGACCCGTTCTGGCTCGATGAGAGCGATCCGCACCGGTCGAGCTATGTGCGCGAGGGCCTGATCGACGAGACCCTGGTGAACTATCCGGTGTTCAATCCCGGCTATGCCGAGTGCAATGCCACCCAAATCTGGGGCTCGGCCGAGGCCGACGTGATCAGAAACGGCTTGACGCCAGAGCAGGCGGCGGACAAAGCCTTGAAGAAGATGGAAACAATCCTGGCGAAATATCCGATCGTACAGAGCTGAGAGGCGGTCATGGCGAGCGTATCTGTCATAGAGGCCGGCCGGCCCGTAGCGGGGCACCGGTCGCGTTGGCGCACTTGGCGCGGCGGTCTGCAAGGGTCCGAGTATGCATGGGCCCTTGCCTTCTGTATCCCCTATGTCGCCGTATTCGCCGCCTTTGTCGCCTATCCCGATTGTTTACGGTTTGTGGCTCGGTCACAAACCGAGCCTCTATGTGGAATTGTGGGACGACCCGATTTTTCAAATGACGATCGTCAATACGATCCTCTATCTGGTGATCGGCGTTAATGTCAAAATGTTCGGCGCCCTGCTGCTGTCCGGCTTCTTTATGCGCCGGGGCTGGTGGGTCAAGGGGCTGCTGATGATCTATGTGCTGCCCTGGGCAGTGCCGGCGCTGCCGACCTTTATCTCGATCCACTGGATGCTGAACAGCCAGTGGGGCCTGTTCAACAATGTGCTGTACGACGTCTTTCACATTGACGGTCCGGGCTGGCTCGATACCTCGCGCTGGCTGGCGCTGGGCGCGGTCATCGTCTCCTATATCTGGAAGAACATGCCGTTTTGGACCGTGATCCTGCTCGCCGGCCGGATGTCGATCCCGCAAGAACTCTACGAAGCGGCCGAGGTCGACGGCGCTACCGGGATCCGCCGGTTCACCCATATCAGCTTCCCGCTTGCTCGCCAATCTCTATCTCGTCTGCACCTTGCTCTCGACGATCTTCACGCTCGGCGACTTCAATACCGCGACTTTCGTCTCCGGCGGCGGGCCGGCGTTGACGACCCATGTGCTTGGCCACCATCGGCATCCGCGACGCCTTTGAGATCGCCAGGCCCGAACTCGGTGTGGCCGCGGTGATGTCGGCCTTGCCGCTGATGATCCCGCTGGTGCTGATCTTGATGCGCAAGTTGCGCACGTCGGAGGTACAACTATGAGCGCGATCCTGCTGGAGACCCGGGCGGCGCGACAGGCGTCGGCCATCGGGGTGAAGCGAAAGAACTACCGGCTGCGGCGGGTGCTGACCGAGGTCGCTTGCCTGGCGCTTCGCCGCCGTTCTGCTCGTCTGGACGCTGGCACCGCTCTACAACATGGTGATGGTCGCGCTTCAATCGCATAACGACGTATTCTCCAACGACATTTGGCCAAGACAGCCCTCCGCCTACAGCTTTTGGATCGTCATCACCGAAGGCTACTGGTACCTCGAATATTTCTGGCACCAGTTCGGCAACAGCCTTTACATCGGCGTGATGACGGTGTTCTTCACCTTATTCATCGGATCTCTGGTAAGCTTCTCGGTCAGCCGGATGCGTCTGCGCAACGGCTGGCTGCTTACCAACGCGGCGTTGCTGACCTATGTGATCCCGGCCTCGTTCCTGGCCATCCCGCTCTACCGGATCATGCAGGGCTATGGGCTCGGCAACAATGTCTGGTCGATCATCGCGGTCGAGGTGACCTTCGCCACCCCCTACGCGATTTTCATTTTCCAGCAATACGGTCGCAGCATTCCGATCGAGCTCGACGACGCGGCGCGGGTCGACGGCGCATCGCCATGGCAGGTCTATTTCAAGATCTATCTGCCGATGATGGCGCCGGCATTGGTAGCGGTCGGCACTTATGCGCTATTGCTCGCCTGGAACGAATACCTGTACCAGTTCCTGCTGCTGTCGGACAAACGCAGCATGACGGTGCCGGTGGCGCTCGCCCAGTTCCTCAACAGCGACGAATCGCCGTGGAACTACATGATGGCGACCGCGATCATCTACGCGATCCCGCCGGTCGTAATCTACTATATGTTCCGCGGTCGCATGACCTCGGGCCTGACCATGGGCGGTGTCAAAGGCTGAGGCCCCTCCCCTGCCCGCGCGCCCCACACGCTGGCGCTACTCCTGCGGGTAGCGCCAGACGTTTGCCGGTTGCACGGCGGTCTCGTCGATGGTCCATTGCGGGAGGGCGAGCCCGGCGCCGACATCGCTGAACACCATGCGCACCCGGGTGCCGACGCCGACCCGCTTTACCAGTTCGGGCGGCGCCAATTGGCCGTCGGGCGTGGTGAGGTTGCCGACGACGCGTAGGGCTTCCTCCGGCGTCGGCTCGCCCTTTTGCGTGTCGAGATCGACCAGCAGGATCAGATAAGGGGTCTTGCCGCGAAAGGCCGGCTGGATCGCGTGGTGCACCTCGCTGTAGGAATGCACCGTTCCTTTGCCCTCGACCTTTTTCCAGCTTGATTCGAGGCTCATGCACCACGGGCAGGCGGTGGTCGGCGGGTAGCGCAGCCGGCCGCATTGCGCGCAGGCCTGCAGGTGAAAATCGTGCTCCGCGCAGTGGCGGAAATATTCGAGGTTCTCGACATCGAGATCGTCGATGGTGAGCCCCATGCCAAGGTATTCGCCGCGGATTGCCATGTTCTTCTCTCCTTAGCCGCGCCGCATGACCATCGACGAGGCGGTCGCCGGGTTGGCCCAGCCGAGATTGGCGCTGACTTCGACATTCCTGACCTGGCGGCAGCCGCCTTCCCGGTAGTCGTAGGTGTGCTGGCGCTTGCCGTCGGTGCCGACCGGGCAGGAATCGTCGGCGTCGTGGCGCAGCTGGCGGGTGTTTTCGATGACCATGTTCATGCCGTGGGTGTAGCCCTCGCACAGATGGCCGCCGCTGGTGTTGTTGGGTCGCCGCCCGCCGAGCTGGATCGCGCCGCTCGACACATATTCGCCGCCTTCGCCCTTTTTGCAGAAGCCGTAATCCTCGAGCTGCAGCATCGTCGTAAAGGTGAAGGCGTCGTAGGAGCCGGTGACGTCGATGTCTTCCGGCCCGACCCCGGCGTTCGGCCACAGGATGTTCTTGGCGTAATAGCCGGCGACGGTCGAGATCGGCCCGTGCTGGTAGTGCATGTCGAGGCGCGGTTTGCTGCACCGGCCGACGACGCCGCGGATCAGCACCAGCGGCTGCTTCATGTCGCGGGCGCGCTCGGCTGACGTCACGACGATCGAGGTCGCATTGTCGGTCTCGACGCAGCAATCGAGCAGGTGCAGCGGCTTGCAGATGAATCGGCTCGACAGCACGTCGTCGACGGTAAAGCGCTTCTTGTAATAGGCCTTCGGATTGTTCGAGGCGTGATGGCTGTGCGCGACTTTGACCGCGGCGACATGCTCGGGCTTGGTGCCGTAATCGTACATATGGCGCATAAAGGTCGGGGCGAAGCTTTGCCCGGCGCTCTGCCAGCCATAGGCGCGGTTGTGCAGCGCGTCGCCACCGACGGGCGCTGCCGAGCGCGCGCCGGTGCCGCCGATCCTGACCTGCGAATAGCCGTTCATCGAGCGGAAGATCGCTACCGTCTTGCAGCAACCGGCCTCGATCAGGCCGATCGCGATGCCGACCAATGCCTCAGTCGACGACCCGCCGCCGACGACATCCATGTAGTAATTGGGGCGGATGCCGAGATCACCGGCGATAAACGTCCCCGAGGTCGAGTCGCCGCCCGAATAGGACAGGATGCCGTCGATGTCCGAGGCCTTGAGCCCGGCATCGAGGATCGCGTTTCGGACCGCCCAGGTTCCGAGAGCGCGGGTCGTCTTGCCCGAGCCGCGGGTATAGGTAGTCTCCCCCACGCCGACGATTGCATATTTGTCGCGCAGGTATTTGGGGGTGGTGGCATCCACCTCTGTCGGCATCGGCATTGCTGTCTCTCCTTTGTCAGCCCAACTCCGGTCGCTTGCCGCCCCTCACCCTCCGGCTCTAGGGGAGGGTAAGGGGCACTTCGCTCACGCCGGCAGGCGATAGGCTTTGGTCGCGGCGCCGCTGAACAGTGCGGTCTTCTCGGCGGCGGAACAGCCAGAGGCGATGCGCTTGAACGCGTTCCACATCACCGGATAGCTGCACATGCCCTTGTCGACCGGAAAATTGCTCTCGAACATCGAGCGCTGCGGTCCGAAAGCCTCGATGCAGACCTCGACGTAGGGCCGCCAGGCCTTCTCCAGATCCTGCGACGAGGGTGGCATTTCGTCGTTGAAGAACGTGAAGCCCGAAAGCTTCATGCCCAGACCCGCCGAGTTTGACATAGGTATTCGGGGAAGCGGCGGCGATCTCGCCGATCGACTTCTTCCACGCGGCAAAGGCTTCCTCGCGCTTGCCGGCATAGGGCCCGATCGCCAACGGTCCGCCGACATGGTTCAACACGATCGCCGCCTGCGGGAAAGCGCGGGCCAGATCGGTCACGTCGTCGAGCTGGGTCTGGAACAGCCAGGCGTCGAAACTGAGCCCAAGCGAGGCGAGTCCGGCGAACCCCTCCCGGAAATTCCGGTCGCGGTACAGGCCCTGCGGCGCGCCCGAGCAATAGATCTCCAGGCTCGGATCGGCATGCCAGGTGGCGCCGTTGCGGATGCCCTTGAAGCGCCCGCCGGATCTGGTGACATGCTGCTCGAGGATGCCCTTGGCGCGGCTGCCGATCCTTAGATCGACATTGCCGATGATACCGGCGATAGCGCGGGTCTTGCCGTATTTGCCCGAAGCGCTCATCGCGGCGATGCCGTTGACGAATTCGGTCTCGCCGAGCGATTTCAGCTCCTGCGGACCGTCGGCGCGGTACATCTCGCGGCATTCCTCGAAGCAGGTCGCGGCGATGTTGTGGCCGCTGCCGACATCGGCCAGCAGATCCGGAAACAGATAGCGGTTGCCCGGCCGGTCCCACATGTGATGGTGCGGATCGATAATCGGCAGCTCGGGCTCGATGATCTCTTCTTGCCGCCTGTCGAGCCAGTCCGGGCGGATCGGCGCATGGCGGCCGGGCGGGATCGCGGATTGGGGCACAGCGGTAGTCCTCCCGAGGTTGCTCTTGGGCTCCGCTAACTCTGCCCCTCCCCGCCGCGCAATTCCACGGCTTTATCAGCCGGCGGCGGTTCAACATTGAAAATACGGCGAAATTTCCCTGCTTTGGTGTTCGAGCAGCAGCGGGCAGCAGCACCAACCACCCTCGCAGCCCGATCCGGTCTGCGCCGACCAAACCCAAATGCGTTGGTTTTATCGCAGCCTGGAAAGTGCCTTTCGGCGCCACTATTCCCAAAATCCTGACCTCGTCTGTGCTTCGACAGCATAATATAAGGGAATTGGCCGCTCTTGTTTGGGGACGAGAGCGAGCCGCCGGGGGTCGGGCATGTGGGATATCGCGTGCGCGCGGCGCGACGTGTTGCGTCTGCTGGCGAGCTGCGCCGCCATCGGTGAGAGGTTCGCCGCGGCTTCGGCGCAACCGCCGGGGCGAGGAAAGCCGGCGCTGCGCGGGAAGTCGCCACTGCGCTATCGGCCGATGATCGTCCTCGATCCCGGTCACGGCGGGATCGACCCTGGAGCAATCGGCCCGAACGGCGTCTACGAAAAGAACATCGTCTATCCGACCGTGCAATACCTGGCGGGTCAGCTGGTCGCGACGCACCGTTTCCGGGTCGCGCTAACCCGCGGCCCCGACGAGTTTGTGCCATTGCGCGAGCGCGTGGTTCGCGCCCGAGCGCTGCACGCGGATCTGTTTCTGGCTATCCACGCCGATGCGCTGCCCAATCCGGCGATGCACGGACTGTCGGTGTTCACCCTGTCGGCCAAAGCCTCGGACCGTGAAGCAGCCGCGCTCGCCGAGAGCGAGAACAAGGATGTGGTAGAGGGCGTCCGGCTGTCGCGGGAGCCGCGTGAGGTCGGGGACATTCTGATCGCTCTGGCGCGTCGCCAGACCGACAATGCGTCGATTGCGTTTGCCCGCGACGTGGTAACAGCGCTCAGGCACGACGTGGTGCTGCTGGAAAATCCGCAGCGATCGGCCGATTTCGCGGTGCTGACGGCGCCGGACATCCCCTCGGCCCTGGTCGAACTTGGCTGCCTGTCGAACCCCTCCGAGGAACGCCGGCTGCGTCAGCCGGGCTATCAGCAGCAGCTCGCCCGGGGTCTCGCCCGCGCGATCGAAGCTTATTTCGCCACCACTCGCCCAGAGACGACAGCGCACCAGTCCTAAATCGCGGGCGGGAACTGGGCGATCCAATGCCGCGCGATGTCCTCGCGACGGCATATCCACACGCGGTCGTGGCCCCGCAGGTATTCGATGAAGCGGATCAGCGCCTTGGCCCGGCCGGGGTGGCCGGTCAGCCGCATGTGCAGCCCGATCGACATCATCCGAGGCCGCTCGGCACCCTCCTCATAGAGGATGTCGAAACTGTCGCGCAGAAAGGCAAAGAAATCCTCGCCCGAACCGAAGACGCCGCGGCCGAATTTCGAATCATTGGTCGTCAGAGAATAGGGGACGACGAGATGCGGTTTGTCGCCGACCCGCACCCAATAGGGCAGCTCGTCATTGTAGGTGTCGCTGTCGTACAGAAAACCCCCGTGCTCGACGATCAGCCGGCGGGTATTTTCAGACGGCGCATAGCGGCAATACCAACCGACCGGGGTCTTGCCCGTGGTCTTGCGGATCAGATCGACAGCGGCGGCGATCTGGCGGCGTTCCTCGTCCTCCGGCAGGCCCGGATGATTGGTCCAGCGATAGCCGTGGCTGCAAATGTCCCAATCGCTGGCAGCGATTGCCGCCGCGGCCGACGGGTTGGCCTCGAAGGCGCGGGCGCAGCCGAAGATCGTCACCGGCACCTGAAAGCGGGTAAAGATCCGATGCAGGCGCCAAAAGCCGACCCGCGAGCCGTATTCGAACATGCTCTCGGCGCCGAGATCACGTCCCTTGACCCCGAGATCGCTGCCGATCATCTCGGTTAGCCCACCCTCCGAGACGCCGTCTCCGGCCGGGTAGGAGAGTTCCGACCCCTCCTCGAAATTGATCACGAAATTGACGGCGATCCGCGCATCCCCAGGCCATCCGGCATGCGGGGGCTCGGCGCCATATCCAATGAAATCGCGGGTCATGGATTTCCTCCGGGCGGGTCGGGATACCAATCCTCGCGAAGGATCTGGTCAAATGTATAGGGACAATCCGTGGGCAGAGCGTCGGCCGCGTCGGGCTCCCCGTGGCGCCGCAGCGCGCGCACCGCCCGCCGCCGCCCCTCGGCATACAGCTGTTCCAACCCCTCCTGCGCATCACGGCCAAGTGTCGGCGTCAGCTTGTCCGAGAGCGTTTCCCGCGCGTCGTCGATCGACTCCAGCCAGCCCAACCGGGGCTGTTCCGCCGGCGAATAGCCGAGCTTCAGCAAATGCTCGATGATCCGGCGGATCTGGCTGCGCACAGCATCGCGCTCGCTTTTGCCCAAATCCTCGATCTCCTCGGCGACGTGCTCGCGGTCGAAGCGGTTGTCGGCAACCGCCATCGAGCGCAGCACCTCGGCTTGGTGCTGGGTCCAGGCATAGAAATCGTCGTCGTAGCGAGGTCCATCCGGCATTGGCGTCGACCCTCCAGAATCTAACGCAGCATAAGCGAGACCGGCCTGCAAGTCAGTCAGCCGAGGTCGGCTCGATCTTCTGCTCCGCTGCGATCCGCGCCGCGCGGCGGGTGATCAAGGTCACCGGCGCGCACAGCACGACCATCAAAGTGCCGAGGATCACAAAGCTCTGACCAGCACCCCAACGGTCGGCGATCATGCCCATCGCCGGCGGGATCACGATCGCCGCCAGGCGGTTCATCTTCTGCCGCAACCCGACCACCGAGCCCTGGCGATGCGGGCCGACGGCTTTTGCCTGCACCGAAAACATCATCGGCTGGACGACGCCTTGCAGCCAGCCCCGCAACGCCTGCGCCACAGACAGCAAAGCGAAGACGCCGCCAAGAAACGGGGTCCCGCAGATCAGGAAAATCGACACTACGGTGCCGCTCAGCATCGTGCGCTGAGGGTCCCCGAGCCGCATCGCCCGCCCGGCAAATAGCGAACCCAGGCCAGCCATTATTTCGGTCGCTGCGAACAGGACGCCGATCGACGTGCCGGTCAGCCCGAGCCCCTTGACATAGACGACGTAAAGCGAGCTCTGCACGCCATTGGTGGCGGTGCGCAGAAAGATGATCGCCATCGTCGTCGCCACCGCCGGGATCGCCATCAGCGCGAAACAGCGCACATAGTCGGGCAGTCGCGGCAGGGCGTCGCTGACGCGGAACCGAGCCCGGCGGTGCGGGTCCTGGGCTTCGCCTGCCGCAAGCTGGGCTTCGGGCGCACGCAGCAATGCGACGGTCAACGCGGCACCCCAGGCGAAGCCGAGCGCATAAGACGGCCAGGCGCCACCGAGATCCCAGGCCACGCCGGCAATCATCGGCGCTAGTGTCGTGCCAAAACGAGCGAAGAAGTTGAACCGGCCGAGATATTCGGCCTCGCCCTCGGCCAATTGGGCGATCAAGGTCTGCGAGCCCGACCAGGCAAATTGCAGCGCGCCGCCGTTGACGACCTGCAGCAGCAGCAATGGCCAGAACCACGGCACCAGCGGAAATACCGGCGCCAACGCCATCGCGGTCCAGACGAAGAACAACGTCACCCGGCGGGTGCCAAACCGGTCCATCAGCACCCCGACATGGATCGACAGGAACACCGCCAACAACGAGCGGCCGCCGACGAGCATGCCGATCTGGCTCGCGCTCATGCCGATCGAGAGGCCGTAAAGCGGGATCAGGAAGGTGTAGAATTCGGTGTAGCCCATGGCGAACGGCCCGGCGACATAAAGCGACGCCGGCGGTCGTGACGGGCGAGCAGACATTCGCGGGAGATCGGCTGAGAGGTCGCTGGCTTTTGGCGAAAGCGCAACGGCGCCGGTCTAGGCGGCGGCCACCTCAAGAATGGTCAGCGCCAGGGCCTGGGCGCGTGGCACCATCGTATCGATGCGGCACCATTCGTCGTCAGTATGGGCGTTGCCGCCGACCGGGCCGGTCGCGCACAAGGTTGGGGTGCCGAGTGCCGCGGTGAAGCCGCTGTCGGCCGAGCCGCCGGTCGCCTCGCCGGCGATCCCCGGCATGCCGAGCCCGGCCGCTGAGCGGGCATAGGCGTCGAGCAGTTCGCGGCTTGCCTGGTCCTGTTCGAGCGGCAGGAAATTGCCCTCGCGCAGGATGCGGCTTTCGCTGCCCGGCAATTCGCAGCAATTGCAGATCTCGCGCACCTCGCCGAGGATCTTTTCCATGATGTTCAAGGTAGGGAAGCGCACGTCGATGCCCGCGGTAGCGCGTGGCGCCACGGTGTTGACCGATTGACCGCCTTGGATGAGCCCGACATTGACCGTCGTGCCGAGATCGTAGTCGGTCAATTTGTGCAGGCGCTGGATCTTGCGCGCTATCGCCTCGATGGCACTGACCCCCTCGGCATGAGCCGCACCCGAATGGGAGGCGCGTCCGGCCACCTCCAATTCGATAAAGGCGGCTCCTTTGCGCCGCGAGACGAGGTTGCCGGAGGGCCGCCCGGGCTCGGCATTGAATACCGCGCGTGCGTCTTTCGCTTCGGCCTCGATGACCGGACGGGAGGATGGCGAGGCAATCTCCTCGTCGGCGGTATAGAGGCCGGTTAACGGGCTGGGCGCGCCGAACCGGCGCAGCGCGTCGAGCACGAAACTATTCATCACCAGGCCCGCTTTCATATCGGCTACCCCGGGTCCAAAGGCCTGATTGCCGTCGATGCGAAACGGCCGCTGCGCGACAGTGCCGTCGGGAAACACCGTGTCGCAATGACCCATCAACACGATCGGCCGATTGCGGCCGTCACCGCCGGGAAGGCGCGCCGCCATGCAGTTGCCGAACCGCTCGTTCGAAAACATCTCGCAGACGACCCCGGCTGCTTCAAGCCAGGCCCGCAGCCGATCCTGAACGGCATCGACGCCACGCTTGTTGTAGCTGCCGGAATTGATGTTCACGAGTTCGGCCAGCAGGGCGACCATCGCCTGATGCTGACGGCCGAGATGCTCGATAATGGCGGTCTTTGCCTCGACGCTCATGGACGGCGCTCCGATCGATCTATCTGCGGGCGCGCAGAGTAGTTCGTTCGGCCGTGGCAGGCGAGACGCTCGGTGCACTTCCCCTCGGCAAGGCACCTCACAGAAAGGCTGGGTGAGCTACCGGACCTTCATCTCGCCCAAATAGGCGTGGCGGATCTGCTCGTTCTGGCGCAGTTCGGCGGCGGGGCCGCTCAGCACCACCTGGCCGGTTTGCAGGACATAGGCGCGGTCGGCGATCTGCAGCGCCATGTTGGCGTTCTGCTCGACCATGAAGATCGTCGTGCCCTGGCGGTTGATTTCGCGGATGATGTCAAAGACCTGCTCGACATAGGCCGGCGAGAGACCCATCGACGGCTCGTCCATACACAGCAGCTTGGGCCGCGCCATCAGGGCCCGGCCGATCGCGACCATCTGCTGCTCGCCGCCGGACAAGGTCCCGGCGAGCTGGCGCAGCCGCTCCTCGACCCGCGGAAAGAGAGTGAAGACACGGGCGAGGTCCTCGCCGAATTCCGGTCCGCGGCGCCGGGTATAGGCGCCCATTTCAAGATTTTCGTAGACCGTCATGCGCGGGAAGAGCCGCCGCGCCTCGAGCACCGGGGCGATGCCGCGACGCACCCGCTCCGCGGTGCTCACCCCCTTCAACGATTGTTCCTCGAACAGGATGTCGCCAACGGTCGGCGACACGGTCCCCATGATCGCCTTCATCGTCGTCGATTTGCCCGACGCGTTGCCGCCGAGCAGAGAGACGATCTCGCCGGCCTCGATGCGGTAATCGACCGATTTCAGCACATGGAGGTCGCCGTAATGGGTATCGACCGCACGAAACTCGAGCATCGGCGAACTCATGCGAACACCGCGCTCCGGCCGAGATAGGCGCGGATCACCTCCTCGTCGCGGCGCACCGCATCGGGCGCCCCTTCGGCGATCTTCTCGCCGTGGTCGAGCACCACGACTTTGTCCGCCAGGCTGACGACGACATCGAGCTTGTGCTCGATCAGCAAGATCGTCAGCCCGTGCCGATGCAGGCTCTTGATCTGGTCGGCGAGTTCAAGGGTTTCGGCCGGGTTCATTCCCGCCGTCGGTTCGTCGAGCAGCAACAGTTTTGGCCGCGAGGCGAGCGCACGCGCAATCTCGGCCCGCCGGCGATTGGCATAGGACAGGCTCGCAGCAAGATGGTCAGCCCTCGGCAGCAGCCGGTTGCCGAACAGCGCCAGGATCTCGAACGCGCGTTCGCGCGCCGCTTCCTCCTCGCGGCGGGTTCGCGGCAGGCGCAGCAGCGCGCGCACCGGGCCGGTGGCAAGCCGCGCATGCATGCCGATCATGACGTTTTCTAGGACGGTCAGGTTCGGGAACAGGCGGATGTTCTGAAAGGTGCGGGCGATACCGCGGTCGAGGACGACATGCGGCCGCCGCCCTCCGATATCTTCACCGGCAAAGCTGATCTTGCCGCTGTCGGGCCGCAGCAAGCCGGTTACCGCGTTAAACAACGTCGACTTACCGGAGCCGTTCGGCCCGATCACGGCAACGACCGAGTGCGCCGGAACGCTCAATTCGATGGACCGCAAAGCGACCAGCCCGCCAAACTGCACGGTTAGCCCGGAAACCTCAAGCAGAGGGCCCGGCGCCGTGCGATCGACCGCGCCCAGAACCGGCAGATTGTCGAACCCGCCGCTTCCCACATGGGCCGCCTGCTCGGCCAGGGTCAAACCCGGCACTCGCCGCGACGCCGGGATCAGCCCCTGGCGGCGATAGAGCATCATGAAAACGAGAATGAGCCCGAAGATCAGCTCGATCGAAGAGGCCAGCTCAACATGTTGAAGCCAGTCTACATTGACCAAACGGCCCAAAGCATGAAGCCATTGGGACAAATCCTCAAGAAACCAGGATTGCAGGATCTGCAGCAATAATGCGCCAACGACAACGCCCCAGACACTGCCGATCCCGCCGAAAACGATCATGACGAGGACCATGACCGATACCGGGAACATGAACATGTCCGGCGTCGCGGTCTGCAATTTGGCGATGTAGAGCGTGCCGGTCGCCCCGGCGAAGGCGGCGCCGGTGGCAAAGGCGAGCAACTTCATTCGAACCAGATCGACGCCCATCGCCGCGGCGGCGATCTCGTCCTCGCGGATCGCCATCCAGGCGCGCCCGATGCGCGAATCCTTGAGTCGTAGGCTCGTCAGGATCAGCAAAGCGACGAGAGCTACTCCGACGTAATAATACGGGGTGGCGCTGACCCCGAAATCAAAGCCGAAGAGCCGCGGCGGGGCGACTCCGTTGAGGCCCATCGCGCCATTGGTCAGCGAGGGTGAGTTGCGCACGACGATCGGCACGATCTCGCCGAAGCCCAAGGTGACGATAGCCAGATAGTCGCCTTTGAGCCGCAATGTCGGGGCGCCGAACAACGCGCCGCACAGTGCCGCGATCGCCGCCGAGCCGGGCAGCATCAGCCAGAACGAGACCTGAAAATGGACGAAGTCGCCGGCCGTCGTATGGTTGCGGGCGACAAGACCAAGCCATTGAAACGGTTCCCAGACGCTCGTCCATTCCGGCTGCAGCTGCCAGGAGCTGAGGATGCCGTAGGAGTAGGCGCCAATCGCGAAGAACGCAGCATAGCCAAGGTCGAGGAGACCGGCGAAGCCGACAACGATATTGAGCCCAAGCGCCAACGCGGCGAAGGACAGCGCATTGGCGATCGAGTCGATATCCGCGTCGTTGCGGTGCACGAGCGGGAACAGCAGCGCCGCCGCCGCGATACACGAGATGCCGAGATGCGCCCGGCTGCCGGGCCGCATACGCGCAATCGAACGGAGCACGGGCGTCCTCGCCCTCAGGGTGGGCCAGAGGCCCACGGTCCTGACCGGCGGCGGCTCGCCGATTTCGGCCATCTCAGGATTTGGTCGGGTTGGCCCGGCCGAAAAGGCCGTTCGGGACAAACACCAGGACGAGGATCAGGATCGAAAAGATAATCACGTCGGTCCATCGCACCGCGATCAATTGACCGCCGAGGCTTTCGATCAGCCCGATTATTAGGCCGCCGAGCATCGCGCCCCCGACACTGCCGATGCCACCCAGGACAGCGGCGGTAAAAGCCCGCAGCCCAGCGGTGTAGCCGATGATGAAGCTGGTGAAGTTGTAATAAAGTCCGAAGATCAACGCCGCCGCGCCCGCCAACGCCGAGCCGAGAAAAAACGCGGTCATGATCACCCGGTCGACTTCGACCCCCATCATCCGCGCCGCCTCGGCGTCTTGTGCGGTTGCCCGCATCGCCTTGCCGAGGCGGGTGCGATGGACAAACAGATGCAGCGCCACCATCAACACCGCGGTGACGCCCCAGATCAGCACCTCGCGCAACTCCAGGGTCACCCGGCCGAACTGCCAGCGCACCACCGGCATCGGATTGGGGAAGTTTTTTGTCTCGGCGCCGACGGTCAGCAGGATCACGTTGAACAGGATGTAGGACACCCCGATCGTCGTGATCATCGCCGCTGGACCGCGCACGCCGCGCAACGGCCGCAGCGAAATGCGCTCGATCGCGACCCCGAGCCCGCCCGCCGCGAGCATCGTGACCACGAAGGCAAAGGCGAGGACCCCGGCGAGTGCGAGGCCGGTCAGCACGCGGGTCTGACCGGAGATCCCGAGCAGCTCGAGCGCCCACATACCGATGAACGAGCTGACCATGAACACGTTGAAATGGGCAAAATTGATCAGCTCGAGGATACCGTAGACGAGCGTGAAGCCGAGCGCCAAGAGCGCGTACATCGCCCCCAGGCTCAACCCGTTGATCACCTGCTGTAGGAGCACCCCATAGTCGATCATGGCAAGGCGGTGCTCCGATTCACCGAGCGCCTTTCAGCGAGACGGCGGGTCACGAGCTCGCGGGCGCCACCCCAAGATACTTGTACTGGTGGAGGAGGTCGTCGAGCGGATATTTGTCGTTCCGGGCAATCCGGAAGACGCTGACCACCCGGTTCTCGATATCGCCATTGGCGTCGAAGCTGACCTCGCCCTGCAACGTCTTGACATGCGACTGCTGGATCGCGTCGCGCACCGCGTCGCGAGTGACATCCTTGCCCGAAGCAGCGACGGTTTTGACCGCGTCGAGGATGACGAGCGCGGCATCGTAGGCGGTGATCGAGTAGTTGCCGGGCTGCTTACCGTATTTCTTGACAAATCGCTCGATCATCGGTGCCGCATCGGGATTTTCGACCATGTTCGGCGAAGCGGTCGTCGCGTACCAGCCTTGCGCCGCCGGGAAGCCAGCGCCGGTCAGGATTGCGGCGCCGTAAACCCCGTCGCCGCCGCTTTTAATGATGTCCGGGACAATATCGTAGGATTGCTTGACCAGCTTGACCCCGGCCTGGGCCACGCCGCCGTAGTAGAGCGCGTCGGGATTGAGCGCCTTTATCTTGGTCAGGGTGGTGGTGTAATCGGCCTCTTTCGGGTTCAGCTGATCGCGGCCGAGCACGTTGATTCCACGCTTCTTGGCTTGCGCCTCAAACGCGTCGGCGAGCCCGACCCCGTAAGCACCGCTGTCGTCGAGCACATAGACCGATTTCACCTTCAATGTGTCGGCGAAATAATTGGCCATGTTAGGACCCTGAAAGGCGTCGGTCGTCACTGTGCGGAAATAAATCGCCTTTCCTGCGGGTCGGTATTGCGCGGCGAATTTCGGGTTGGTGATGTCAGGATTGGTCGAGCTCGGTGTGATCGTCGCGAGACCGCCCTGGCTCAGGATCGGTGACATCGCCTTGCCTGAGCCGCTCATCACCGGTCCGATCGCGGCCAGGACCGAATCGTCCGAGACCATTTTGCGCGCATTGGTCGCCGCCTGGGCCGGATCGTATTGCCCGGCGGTCGCAGTGCCATTGTCAAGCAGCAAGGTATCGATCTTGTAGCCGGCAACCCCGCCCGCCTCGTTGGCTTCGTCGATCGCCAGCATTGCGCCGTCCTTGATTAGTTCGGCGTCGTGGGCGTCGGCCCCGGTAAGGGGCAGCGCGATACCGACTTTGACGGTCTTGTCGGCGGCAAAACTCGGTCCCGACCGCCCGGCCAAAACACCGACCAAGGCGGTTGTCGACAAACTGATGAGCAAAGAGCGGCGCGATAGCATCTTCGACCTCCCCGTTCGAGCTTCGACCGCTGCCCCGGCAAATGCCGTGCCGACCCCTCGGCGCTGCGGTGAAAAACCGACTTTACCCGATATTGAGCCGCGGATCAGCCTCATCTGTTTCATCGGCCCCCGATTTGAGGAGACAGCCGGTCGCGGCGCAGCCGCCCGCGTAGCCGGCGGCGATCATCGGCATGCGTAACCGGATGATCTCGGCCAGCAGGCGCCGCCGTAGGGCGCCCTGGTCATAGCGCAAGTTCTTGCGCGCTAGGGTGCATCGGAGTAACAAATACGGCGCGCAATTTTGGAGTGCGACGATGGCCGAGCAGAATTTCGACGCCCCCGCCCAGGCGGTAACGCCTTCGGGCATCAATCATCTGGTGCTGAACGTCCGCGACATCGAGGAATCGCACCGGTTCTGGACCGTGATCGTCGGCCTGAAGCAGGTCGGTGAGCTGCACCCTCGCGCGGACCGGCCGAACCCGCCCAAGATGCGCTTTTACAGCGGCGACCACAGTGGCAAGCTGACCCATCACGACGTCGCCTTGGTTGAGAGCCCGAACCTGCCGGCGCCAGCCGAATGGGTGCTGTCCGATGGCCGGGTCGCGATCAACCATGTGGCGCTGACCATGGCGAACCGCGAGGCCTGGCTGAAGCAGTTGGCATTTCTGCAGAGCCGTGGGGTCAAGTTCAATTGGCGCGTAAACCATGGGGTCACGCACAGCGTCTACATCAACGATCCCAACGGCTATGGCGTCGAGTTCCTCTACGAGCTGCCGCGCGAAATGTGGGAAGGCGACATCGACGGCGCGATCAATTGGGCTGAACAGTTGCCGAGCGAGGGCCCCGAAGCGTTGGTCGACCGTACCGACACCCCGAGTTTCGGCAAGCCGCAAGCAGCCGCGGTCCCGGCCGAGTAAATATCGGCGCAAAAGTAGCCGCTGCGCCTAGGCGGGTTCGGTCCCCGCCGAGGCGGAATCCGGCCCGGACGCACCAACTCGCCCGGGGTCCACTCATCGGGCAGTGGCCACCAATTCGACGGGGGTTCTCTTGACGGTCACGCGTTGGAGAGCCTAGCCTACACAGCAGGATCTGCGCCGCCGACAAGTGCAGGAACTTAGGGAGAAAGCAGATGGCTCGCATCAGGCATATCGCACTCGTGACTGACGATCCCGCGAAGACTGCGGAATTCTACAAGGAACACTTCGGCCTCACCGAGCTGTACCGCCGCCCGGGCGACACCGGTGAAAAGGGTGTCTGGCTCAGCGACGGTTACATTTATTTCGCTATTCTCAAATATGGCGAAGCCGGGGCACCGAAGCTCGGTCCGGGACAGACCTCCGACTTGCGCGGAATTCACCACATCGGATTTTATGTAGACGACGAACAAGCAACCGCCAAGTCTCTGAGAGACGCCAATTTTTCGCCCGTTCCAATCCCGAAGACCGAGAGATCCGAGATGACGCCGATGGGCGACGCGGTCAACTTAAAGTATCTCGGTCCCGATGAGGTCCAGATCGATATTCGCAGCCGCGGCTGGAACGAAGCGATCAGCTTTGCGATGCAACGCTACGATCTGACGCCGGTAGCGGAAAAAGAAGCCGCGGAATAACCGGCTAACCGGGATCCGTTGAGCGGCACTCGCGCCGCGCTGTCGCGCGCGTTATTAGCCAGCGCGGTTTCAGCACCGTCGCGGGCGGCTCGACCGACGTCACCGTAAGTGGCGATGTTAGCTTACTCAAATTGGCTGACGGGTCGCGTATCGCTGACATCGCCGGTCTTCTCAAACGGCCGAAAGCAATGAGACAGATTGGCTGAAGGGTCAGTCACGAGCGAACCCGTCTCTGCCAGCGCGAAGAACGCCGAGCGCGTTAGCCGCGCCGCTGTTGCTAACTTCGCCGCAGCGGCTCTATCGGCATCGTCGCAATTTCGGTCCAGGCAACCGGGGCGCCGGCTTTTATGGCGGCTTCTTCTGGCGGCAGGCTCGGGTCCCAATGCACCGCGAGAAAGCGCCGTCCGGTCACGCCGCCGGCTGCATCCGACACCAGCCAGTTGAGTGGCGGCGCCATCACCGCGGGCTGGATCATCTCGGCACGATCGTAGCCGGCCTCGAGCGGCACCATTCCGGTATTGGTGACCCCGCCCGGCACCAGCACGTTGACGGTGACGCCGGTGCCGGCGAGATCCTTGGCCATGATCGCCGAAAAGGCCTCCAACGCCGCTTTCGACGGGCCATAGGTCGGCGAGCCCTCGCGGATCATCGTGCCGAGGCTCGTCGTAACGTTGACGATGCGACCCCATTTCTGGCGCATCATGTCGTCGACGAGGGCGCGCGAGAGCGCCATCGGTGCGTTAGTGTGGACGGCAACGAAGAGCTTCCACTGCTCAGCTGTCACCTCCCAGAACTTGATCGGCCGCTGCCGGTTGTCGCTGCGCATCGTCGCTTGGCCGACCCCGGCATTGTTGACAAGGATGTCGATTACACGGAAGCGGCCGCGCGCCTTGGAGACGATCTCATCGATCGACTCGTCACGGGCGAGGTCTGCCTCGATCGTCATGAGATCGGCGCCGTGCTGCCGCTCCTGCGCCGCCTGGACAAGCTCGGCGAGACCTTGGGCGGCGCGGTCGACCGCCGCGACCGCAAGCCCCTTGCCAAGCAGGCCCAGCACCAGGTCGCGGCCGATGCCGCCGGCCGCACCGGTCACGATCGCGACGCGCTGCTGTTCGCTCATCGTCTTCTCCCTTCGTTTCAAGGCACGACCTTCCGGTATGAGGCCATGGAACGCAACGCTATGGCACCCTATCCCGCGCCCGCAGCTGCACGCAGTGGTGCAAGCAGGCGGCAGAGGCCGGATTCACGACACATCGTCATCCGCGGCGGCACCATCCCCGACGGCGACAGCGCCGAGGCGCTTGCCGAGATGTGGCGATTGATGCCGATCGTATCGCCGGGTCAGCCGCAAGGCGGGCCGAGCAACGGCCACATCGGCGCGAACAGCCTCTTGGTCATCCTCGGCCGGGTTGATGTGCACCCATTACGACGGTCAGGCGACCTGGGACCTAGCCCTTGTCCGTTTTCTTGGCATGGCACGACAACCATCCTCTTCGGGAAGGCGGCGTCGATTTCCGCTGAGTTTTTGGCTTGCAAGATGTCGGACGTATCGGCGGACAAATTGTTAAAATCTGCATCTATAGGCGGCCCTGACGATCAATTGCAGATCGTTGCGGCTTTATATGAGGTCCTTGCTACGATATTATCGTGGCACGATTTCCAAAGACCATCGGGGGGTTAGGCGAGCCCGGCGCGATATCGGCCGGGTGTCGTCCCGGTCTCGCGGCGGAAGATCGACGTCAAATGGCTCTGGTCGGTGAAGCCGACTTCCTGTGCGATCAAAGCAAGCGGCTGCTTGGTCCGGCGCATCAAGGTTTTTGCCCGCTCGAGCCGCCGTTGCATGACGTAGCGTTGCGGCCCCACGCCGACCGCCTGCTTAAACGAGCGGCTGAAGTGATAGGGGCTGAGACATGCAACCTCGGCAATCTCGGTCAAGGTCAATCGATCATCGAGATGGGTTTCGATGTAGTCACGTACCCGCTTCAGCCGTTCGCGCGACAGCCCGTTCGAGGGCTCAAGCATGAGCGCCGACGGATCGACAAAGCGCCGGGTGATTTGTACTGCAAGTGCCGTATTAAGTGCATCGACGAGGATGCAGTCGACGAGCCCGCCACCCGAGATCTCGTCGGCGATCGTCGTTGCTATCTGTGCAATCAGGGGATCGCTGAAAGTATCTTGAGGTTCAAGAGAGACAGTCCCGCCGTGCACCAATTCGGAGACAAGCCTGTCGTAGGTCTCGCGACTTTGCAGGATCTGGATAAACCGGCCAGTCGACAAATCGCTCCATAGTTTTCTATTACGTGGCCGAAACGCAATATTGCCGCGCCTCAGACTGTATTCCTCCACGGGACCATCGTCGCTTTGCTTCGTGCCGCAGATATCGCTCAGGACGTAACTGATCCGATAGAAGTCGCTCTGCCAGACCACCTCACCCGGGGCACGGCAGAAGACACCGACAGACATCATTCCATAGGATCGGCTTTTCTCCTCACTTACGAGCTTGGAAACACCCGCGGCCGGCTCCGGGTGGGCAGCTCGATAGGTATCGGCGCACAATTTCCTCACGACCTAACTTCATAGGCGTCTCCGCCGCGTCGCGATTGTAGATCGTTGCGGTTTTATATGAGATTCTTGCGATAATCTCGGCATGGCATGATTTCAAAATATCCGAACTTAGCCGACCTCGGCGCGATATCCGCTCGGTGTCGCGCCCATCTCGCGGCGGAAAATCGACGTCAGATGGCTCTGATCGGTGAGGCCGATTTCCTGAGGATGGTCGACACGATCTGTGAAACAGCGGCGAGCTGATCGGGTACCGCATCTCGAAATCCACAGTGCCCCTTGGCACGATCTCGGAAATAATGGCCTCGTAGGTCTCGGGGCGCCGCACGTTCCTATCGAGGTAGCGCACGGTCTCGCGGGCGGCGATGCCGCGGGTCCATAAAAACGGGGTCTCCGAACCGCCGCTTCGGGGATTGCTCTTCATAATCGACCCTCCTTATTCGTTTATCAAATAATTGGCCTTAATTATCAAGACCGGCAGAGGTCCGTCCACCATTTCGGAATGGAACGAGCGTAACATCCAGTCAGCGGTAAGGTTCAGATGCGCACTTCTACCCGTCATCGATCGTCAAATAATCGAACGTCTAATAGTCCACGCTCTGTCCCATCGCCTTTGCCAGGAGAAAGAATTGTTAACATTGGTAGCGAAGAGAATGACGATGGCCCGGCGCGTTCCATTCATTTCAGTTATGATCACTGCAACCGAAGTCGGCGAAATGGCTCAGGAAGTCGGCAACCTACCCCATGGCTTCGACCCCGCGATCTGGCTTGAAGAGAACCGAGCGGATCTGACGGTAGTGGCGACCGAAGCCGTGAAGGAGGTGGTTTACGAAGCCTTGGAGCTGGGCCTGGCAAACGATTCGCGCACAGTGCAGTGATCTTCATGAGCGTCGGCTAATCGGTTCCCAGGTAGTCCGCGGTGAGATCCTGCCACCATTGCGTTGCAACGGCGTCAAGCAAAGCGCGGTCAATGTCAGTCCGCAGCGGACTGTTGAGGGGTAGGGCGATAGCGTAATTTTGCGGGTCGAAGACCGCGTCGAGCACCTGCAGTGAATCTGCGCCGCGGCTTTTCACGAACCACAACAGCAGGGGCTTGTCGTAGACAAAGGCGTCCAGCGTTCCAGCCTTGACTGCCTGCAGTCCTGCATCGAGACTAGGATAGGGACGGAACCTGATGTGCTCCGCTTTTAGATATACCAATGCCGCCGTGTCGGCGACCGCACCAACCCGGACCGAACGCAGATCGCGGACGCCGCGGACGTAGCCTCGCAGTTCCCGCGTGGTGAGGTGCGTTGTGATGCCGGCCGTGAAGACCGCAATTGTCGTTACCGCGGCAGCCAACCACATCACGGCTATGAGGCGTCCTATCAGGGTCGTCGGTCCTTGTTCCGGCATGGATTGGGTTAGCGTCTTTGCCGACCATAACATGCTGGTGGTGAGACCCTGTCTGACACCTCCGCTGAAATGCTCGGTGTGACGTCGCTCGATCATCCAGATGATCACGCCGACCAGAACCGTCGCTCCGACGAGCAACGCAAAGGCTTCTAGAAAGCTGAATGATATTAGAGCTTTGAGGAGGTTCATCCAGTTGAAGATGGATGTTTTCGGTACCGCGATACCAAGCCCGGTCGCGTAATACGGCTGGGTGAAGTCGACGCGTTGCTCGCGTTCTGCCGTGACCGAGATCGCGGCAACTGCAGCGTCAAGTCTGTGTGCGGCCGTTCCACTGATCAGTTCGTCAAGGCTCACCTCCTGAAGCCGATAGCGGAGATGAAGGTCATTTGCCACGCGGCGCCAGAGGTCAATGCTGATCCCGGTCCAGGAGCCGTCATCCCCTTTCATCGCGAAGGGAGGAGATTCCTTCGTCCCGATCACCATGACACGATCCGCCTCGGCGGCAGGGGCCTGCGCCGCGGCAGACCTGATCGCCAGCGGGTTTGCTACAGCGACGACCAGGCATGCGGCCACCTGCAGGCGAAGGGCAGCCATTTGCCAGGAGTGATAGGTCTTCGCGCGATGTGAAATTGGCTCCGCTTCGGCCTGGGAACACGAGCCGCGGCTTGCCGTTTCGCGGGCGGCGGGGTTGATCATGGCCCGGCTGCCTAGCTCTCGACGCATTCACCCCTGCGATCGCTGCCGGCCGCAATGCGCATGTTTAAATCCCTCGGTTTGCTTCTGGTCCCAGCGGCCTCAAGCGCTTTCATTCGGTCCACATCTATCCTGCCGCGATCCGCCCGCCTGAGAGGGGCTGCGCTTCACAGCCGGCTGTCATCGGCTGCGCCCGAGGATTACGCCGACCAGCGCCACCGCCGCCAACATGCCAAAAAGAGTGGTTTTGAGTCGGTGCGCGTCGACGACGCCAATGAGGCCATCACGACACCTATCGCAGCGAGCGCCACAAATGGGCCGAAGCGCATGTCTAGCCACCGGTAAAGCGCCACAATAACAATGGCGAAAGTCGCGGTCGCCGCAATCGTTCCGGCTAGGGCAGAGGCTACCGTCAGGCCAATGTCTTTGACCTGCTCAGTTACTTGGCGAGCTGTCCTTACTCTGAATTCGTCAGCCTGCGACCGGATTTCGGCTATTTTCTGGTCAAGGTCCGCTCCGAGAGGGCGCAATACCTTTCGGAGCATCACCTACGGCCGCGCATGATGAGCCCGATCACAATTCCGAGAGTAAGGGCGCCGGCAAGAGCCCCGAGCGGGTTCTTGCGTGCAACCCCCTCGAGCTCGGTGGCTAGGGTCTTGATCTGGCCGGTCGCTGATGAGGCCATTTCGGCGCTCGCAGCAGCCAAGCCGCTGGCGGTGGAGCCGACGTGCGAAGAAAGCACCTCACCGGCATTGCGTGCAGCTCGCGCAGCCGATCCACCCGCTTCTGATACAAACTTCGACAGGGTATCATGCATTTTTGATATTTCTGCACGAAGACCAGATACATCGTCGCCCGGGCGGATCGGCGGCGCGACGACGATGCTCTCCTCATTGCCGGCGTCGCCCGGAGAACCGGGGAAACGGCTTCTCGGCTTGTCGGGACTCATGAGATGATCCTCCTCGGCGATTTTCTCCGTCTCCGGCCAGACGGAATACGGAAATTGCGATCGGTCGCGAAGCGCCCGAGCGGGTCATCGACCGGCTTATGATTAGCTGTGGCGAGTCCGATGAGGGTGTGATGATCCCTTGGCCGGCTCATCCTGATTGAAGCTGGCAAGACAGCTTTGGCGCAGTTGCTGATCGGTAATCGGACCGCATTCCTTGCGCATACGCGCCTGGCGGTAACCGCGATTTGTTTGGATCGTCCGATCGTAATGCTGGCTTTGGGCCACATTTTGGCGAGCCGACCGCGAGGACGACATATCGCCTCGGCTGGCCTGCGGGCCGTTTGTCATGCCCCCGGCCCCGGCGGCGCCAGCGGAAGATGACGCCATATTGCCTTGATCCGGCTGCGTGGCGTTGTTCCCAGCCATTTGGGAATAGGCCGGCATGGTCCCGATCGCTACCAGGCAAATAGCTGCGAAAGCCAAACTCGTAGTGGTTTTAAGCGTCATGACAATCGTCTCCTGAGAACGAGTGCACGGTCTTGCCCGAATGGCTCGTTGATGAACCGCTCGTGCCGATGGCGGCCTGATCTTTGGTCGCCTATTCTGGGTTCAGTCACGCCTAAGTCGGCACATTGTGTCGGAGCGCGAGGAAGCCAGAGCGTCCAATCTAGGAAGGTCCAGTGAGGCAGGATTGCAGCCCCTTGCGGTGTTGATGTTAAATCTTTGCGTACACGCACGGGGCCCAGGAGGCGAGGCTGCCACGCTAGCGGCTGCCCAATGGCGCCTGATGGGTCGCTGTCGAATTAATGGACTGTCCCGGCCAATAGGCCGGCGCAGCGAGCAGACGGGCGAGCGCCATGAATTTTTGGGGGTCCTGAGGCTGTCCGTCAACTCTCACCTCGTAATGCACGTGCGGGCCGGTGCTGCGGCCGGTCGTTCCGACGAGGCCGATTTCGGCCTGCGCTGTGACGCTCTGACCGGCGAAGACTAGAGAGCGGCGCAGATGGCCGTAGAGCGTCACTATCCCAAAGCCGTGGTCGATCTCGACGGCCTTGCCGTAATCGACCAGCCAGCCGGCATAAATGACCGTCCCCGATGCCGCGGAATAGACCGGCGAGGAATAGGGCGCGTCCATGTCGAGGCCGGTGTGGAAGGAAGGCCGGCTCTTGAATGGATCGACGCGAGCGCCAAACGGGCTGACGATCTCGTATTGTGCGAGCGGCGCTGAAACCGGCAGGCTTTTCGCTAGGCTTTGCATCGCTGCGAGCTTTTCGGGGCTGATTGCGTCCGCCGTTGCCCGTTCGCCCTGGAGAGGTGGAACATAGGGACCGCCCGCGGCAGGGGCGGTGCCGAATTGCGAGAGAATCCGCGCGACGTTGACCCCCGCCGAGCGGAGCGCCCGTTCGAACTCTGTAATTTCTTTGAGCCCGAGATCGGCGAGACCAATCCTGCCATTACCCGGCGGGGTCGGGCCGCCCGCTGAAGACTTATCGTCCTCGGCGGCAGCGCCTCGACTTCCCGGCTGCGAGAGTGAAAGCTCTATCTGCGATAATTGTTGCCAGATTTCGCCAAGCCGTTCGCGAACCCAATCGCGCCGGATGGTCCATTTATTCTGGGCTGTCCCGAGCTGCGCCAGTGATTTGGCGGTTTGCTCGAGTCTCGTCTCGACATTCGCGAACTGCGCCTGCTCGGCAGCACGATCCGCTTGCATCTTCCCCAGCCGAGCGGTCAGCGCGGCGCTCTGGGCCCCCTCCTCCTGTTCCAGCGCCCGTTTGGTTTCGTCAAGTGTTGTCGTCAGCACGGCGGCTTGTCCGGTTTTCGAATTCGCTTCCCGCCCGACAACTGGAAACAGCTCCTTGAGTTAGTCGAGCGGTTGAGCAAACTGGCTGTCCGTCAGCTCGAGAGACCGAAGCCTGCTCGCGGTCGCAAAAAGCTGATTACGGAACGTCACAGCCTGGTTTTCCAGCATCGCGACTTGGTGCTGTGCCTGCTCTCGGTCGTGGATAGAGCCGGTTAATTTCTTCTGAAGCGCAGCCACCTGCCGTTCCAAATTGGCGCTGGTGCGTTCAGCGCGGGCCGCTTCAGCCGCCTTTTCGGCGGCGATGCGTTCATAGCTGAGCCGGCTCGCGCCTACATAAGCAAAGGCCGACCCCCCCACCAACACACCCGACAAAATTACCGCCTGCAGACGCGGCGACACGGCGATTGGCTCTGAAAACCGAAAGGCACTCCGGTACCGACCTGGATCGCTGGTCAAAATCGTCGGAGCCTTGGAACAACAAGTGAGCGACTATTGGGTCGGCCTACCAGCGGGACATCTCTGCTTGATCCGGCATGCGACCTTGCGGTGTGAGTTTGTCAACCACGCCGGGAAGAACGCGAGCAAGCTCCGACAGCAAATCGTTCTGCGGCAAACCGGTCAGGCGAGCGAGATTATTGACCGCTTCTGGGCCGAGGGCTTGATGAAGCTGATCCGGCGCGATCGGTTGGTTCTGTCCGGGTCCGATCCACGAATTGATAACGTCGGTATGCCCGCTTTGCTGAAAGCGCCGGAGCATGCCGCCCAGGCCGCCCAGAAGACCGCTCTGCGGCTCACTCGGTTCGTCTACTGGCGCCGTTGGCGGTGCGACGGGCGGGGTTGGCGCTGGAGGCCCGCCGCCGCCGAACAGACTACCGAGACCGCCACCTCGGGTCACGTGCGCGGCTAGCAGCGCCGCCAACCCGATCATCAACGGTTTCGAGATATTCCCACCGGGAACTCCGGAACCCAATACATTGTCGAGAAGTCCCATTATATTGTTCCTCTACTCAATGCGCCCGTCGACCGGCCGCGTAGTGATAGAGCACCAACACCACGACCGCGCCAATCACGGACACGACCATGCTGTAGAGATTAAGACCGGTGACGCCGCCCAGCCCGACGATGCTGAAGAGGGAGCCTCCGATAATCGCCCCGACAATGCCGAGGACGATGTCGATAAAGAAACCTTGGCCCGTCTTGTTAACGATCTTGCTGGCGATGAACCCGGAGATGAGCCCCAAGATAATCCATCCAATAAGAGACATGATGCACCTGCTCACGTGAGAAGGAGGCCTGACTTTATGGTCGGCCGAGCGGGGTGCGATTGCAGCCGCTTGCGGCATTCATATTAGATCCTTGCGGACATGATCCGGGCCGGGCCGGTCGGGTCTCGCCCGGCGGCCGGTCAATCTTTCTTCCAGCCGCTCTCGCGCAAGTCTGGAGGAATATGTTGAGTTAAACTCAACGAAGAATCGCCGTTAGTCGGATCTTGAGGCGGGCGCTCTGCATTACAAAATTTTACTATTTGTTACTCACGGGTGCGCGGCCGCCGTGCATCCTAAGGCTAATGTCAGGAACCGAGCCGGGGATTCTTGCGAGACGCGGCGACGGGGCGCACCCACGGAACCACCATGCCAGTATCGAGCGAAAGAGCGGGTACTGCCGATCCTGCCCCCAGCGCAGGACAGGAGTGGCTTGGCAACTCGGTTTGGCAGGTCCCCAAGCTGGAAATTTCGACGATCAAATCCTGGGGCTCCATTACGGCAATGAGCTTTCGCCGGGGTGACGGCGAAACCATATGGCGAAGCGACCGCCACCGGATCATTCTCATACCGGATCTGCACTCGCCGGTGGCCGTCCAGGTCGAGCAAGGACGCACGCGGCAAATCCCGATCGCCCCGCCGGGCACTCTCTCCTTTTATCCTGCCGACGTCACGGTCCGGGTCGCTTCGCCGGCAGCGAGGTTCGCGCATGCGATCTGGGATACGGATTTGTATTCCAGCTTGCTGCCGGAGCTTGGGGCAGCAGCATCCTGGTTCGAGTACTTGGGTGGGCTGCAAGACCCCTTGCTGAGCCAAATCGTCACGGCGTTGGCCCAGGAGAGCGAGGGTGGCTTTGCGGACCGGATACTGATCGAAAGCCTGAGCACGGCTTTGTGTATCCGCATCGCCCAGCGTTTTGTCGGGCATCTCCCGCTGCCGATCACCCATGGTCTCTCGCCGGAGCGGTTGCGGCGGGTGCGCGACTACATCGAGGCGCATCTCGATGAGGAGCTATCCCTTACCGTCCTCGCCGACATCGCCTGTCTGAGCCCCTATCACTTCAGCCGCTCGTTCAAGCAGGCGGCCGGGGTCGGGCCGCAGCGCTATGTCATGCAACGCCGGTTCGAGCGGGCAAAAACCTTGCTGCGCCGGACCCACCAGCCTCTCGCCCAGATTGCAGTAGACGCCGGGTTCACTGACCAGAGTCATCTGACCTCGATCTTCCGCCGTGAGATAGGCACGACACCCGGCCGCTTCCGCGCCGCGTTGGCCTGAGCCGGATAAGTATCCGACTTGGGGAGACGCGTCTGGACCGTGCGCCCGCAATCGCCCAAGCTGTTACAAAATTTTACTAAATGCCATTGAATTGCCACGGAGATGCAACTTTGCGGGCCTAAAGTGCATGCTGAGGGGATTGCGTTTAATGACCCTAGCGGCGCGGCTCCAATCACCAGCTGCAAACACGAGCGAAAGCGCAGGCGCCGCCGGTCTTGCGTCAGGCGCAGGACAGGAGTGGCTCGGCAACTCGGTCTGGCGAGCCCCTAACGTAGAAATATCAAGGATCAAATCCTGGGGCTCCATCACGGCAATGAGCTACCACCGCGAGGCCGGCGAATCGACATGGCGAGGTGACCGCCCCCGGCTAGTTCTCGGAGCGGATCAGCTGCCGCCGGTGCTCTTGCAGATTGAGCAAGGGCCCACCCGCCAAATGCCGCTGGTCCCGCCAGCGATCTGACGTTTTTTCCTTCGGGCCTTGAGGTCCGGACCGTTCACCCCGCAGCGAGGCTCGTTCAGGTGGTCTGGGATGCGGATTTGTATTCCGCCCTGCTGCCGGAGCTTGGAGCGGCGCCATCCCGGTTCGAATTCTTGTATTCGCTGCAAGACCCGTTGCTGAGCCAAATCGTCACGACTTTGGCCCATGAGATTGAAGGCGGCTTCGCAGACCGGATCCTGGTCGAAAGCCTGGGCACGGCCTTGTGCATCCGCATTGCTCGGCCTTTTGTCGGGCGTCTCCCGCTGCCGACCAGCGGGGGTCTTTCGCCGGAGCGCTTACAGCGGGTGCGCGACTACGTCGAGGCGCATCTCGATGAAGACCTCTCGCTCACGATGCTGGCCGACATCGCGTGTCTCAGCCCCTATCACTTTAGCCGCTCCTTCAAGGAGGCGGCCGGGGTTGGGCCACAGCGCTACGTCATCCAACGCCGGGTCGAGCGCGCAAAGCGTTTGATGCGTCAGACCCATCAACCCCTCGCGCTGATTGCGCTGGAGGCTGGATTCGCCGACCAGAGCCATTTCACGATCGCATTCCGCCGTGAGATCGGCGTCACGCCCGGGGCCTTCCGCGCCGCGCTGGCCTAGCCGAAGAGCCACGCCGAGCCGGCGGGCACATCCGCAAACTTCCGACATCAGCACCGCAAGCGGCTGCAATCGCGACGCGCTCGGAACTGGTTATCTGGCTGCCTACTAAGTCATGGCCCGGTAAGTGCCGTGCGTCACCGTGCTGACGTCCTGACCCAACCGACCGGAGGTCACAAGCGAGACCTCAGCAGAGGGAGCAGCGGCGATGTCCGCCAATCTCGTGGAGCTCTTAAAGGATCAGACGGGACCGCAACTTGTTGGTCCCGTAGAACGGCTGCTTGTCCTAAGCGAAGATGAAGCGCGGAAGGCGGTGCATGTTGCGATTCCTGCGGTTCTCGCCGGCTTCGCGCAGCTCGCCACAACACCGCGCGGCGCCGCCATTTTGAGCGTAGCGACAGAGCAGACCTGCGCCGCGGACGTCGAGTCCGACAAGGTTGGGGGGCCGTATGTCCTGGCGCAGAACGGCCTTGAGGCTCTGCGCTCGTTACTGGGGCGAGGCATGTTGGATTCGCTGGCGAGCGCGCTGGGCAAGTTTGTCGGCGTGAATGTCCGGGGTGGATTGTTGCTTGTGGGCGCGGTAGCCCCCGCTACGCTTGCCTGTCTACGGCAACACCGGTCGGCTGTCGACGAGGACGCCCGTGATCTCGCCAACCTGCTTTCAGAGCAAAGGGCCAATATCACGGCGGCGATCCCGGCTGATATCGCCCAACTGACGGAGTCGAATGGCTGGAAAGGCGGGAGTGTTGGTACGACACCCGCCGGAGGGATCGACTATGCGAAAATTGCTCACCAAGGGAGTTCATCGGTTATGACAGTGGCAAAGAGGGCTGGCGCAACTGACGGACGAACCGACGGCGGGTTATCGTTAATCCAGGCGATGGGCCTCCTGGTCGCAGGCGTACTCATCGTCGGCATCTCGCAATACGTATTCGGCGGCCGAATGCCGGCTGTCGTCCAAAATAGCCCCGAGATCACGGAGCCGGCTGCAAAGCCGTTTGCTTCTCTGACTATAGACAACGTCGATCTGGGCGCCGAGTTGGGCAGCGGAATCATTCGTCTGGGTCAAACACTTGTAGGGGTGACCGATGTTGCGTCCGCAAAGGCCGCGCTGCCGGCGCTTGAAGGCATCTCAGCTTCTTTTAATAAAGTCGGCGGACTGGTCAGGCGCTTGCCTCCCTCCGGGCAGGGGAGGCTGGCCGATCTCACCGCGAGAGCGATGGCGATCTTGCAGGCGGAAACAAACAAGGCCTGCGCAATACCCGGCGTGGCCGACGTGCTTAAGCCGGTCCTCGACCCGTTAATGGCGTCGATCGCCGGGCTCGCCAAAAAACCGGCCTAAATACAGTAGTTGGCCGCCGGCGCCGGCTAACTCCGCAAAGATCTGACATCCGGACCGCAAACGGCTCCAATCAGCATGTCCGAAACCGGCTTATCAAAGACACCGAGAGCGCGCGGTCCAAAGTCATGAACCATCCTGAGCGGTCTGCGGAGGCGGATGTGGAAGACCTTCGCGACGCTGCCGTCGAAGCATTGCAAAGCGCCGCTCGCCAGAGTGATCCGCGCGAGTTCGATCGGTTAACGCGGTTGGCTCTCAGGCTCATCGAATGGGCCAGGGCTCTGAGGCGCGGCTCGCGACACGCCATTTCGAGACCCGAGGGAACTCCGGTATCAGGAGACAGCCGCCCCAAGTCGAAAAAGGAATAGATGTAAGCCTATCCACCTCCTCAGGATCACCACAAACAACCAATCAGGAGACATCTTATGCGCAAGGGCCTATTAATCTCGACGGGTTTTGCCGGTTTGGTGGCCGCCTTAGTCACACAGGCAGCTGTTGCTGCGCCAACGGTGCGCGCCGACGCCCCGACGATTGTAAAAAATGGACGATTACTCCAAGAAATCAGCTACTACTACCAAGGACGGCATTACCCATATCGCTATAACGGTAAATATTATGCACATCGCGTTTACCGCCATGATCATTGGAGATATTACTAATACCAGGGTAAATTGTCGGATGCGGACGGGATGCGCTCGGACAACGATCCTGACCAAACGCGAATAGAGCGGGCGGTGCGATTGCCAAGTTGGAAACGCACGCTTCGACTGGCTCTGCTTTGCCTCGCGTTGGAGGCGGGCGGGGTGCTGCCGGGTGCCGAAACGGCTTGGCTGGCGGCGGTCGGCGGGATCGTCGCGGTCTCATCGCCAGCCGCTGCGCAAAGCAGCGGCGGCTACAGCCGTCCCGGTGGAGGCGGCTCATCTGGTGGTTATGCCGGGTCGGTTCGTCGGCCCTCGACCGGCGGCGGCTACGCCCGGCCGTCGACCTCTTCCTTTGGGGCATATGGCGGGGGCTCTCAGGCATATGGTGGCGGGGATCTCGCAATCTCGCGGCGGGCCTCGAGTCAGGCGCTGAACAATTACCGCGCGGCGCAGGCGCCGCCCCCGAACCTGACAGAACGCCGCCCGTCCACCGGTTGGGGCGACAGCAGCTGGGGAACAGCCCCGTTGCAGCGCCGTCCCCCGCCCGCCGGTTGGGGCGGCGGCGCCTATGCGCCGAGCTATGGCGGTTCGGCCCCGCGCTTTGGGGCGTGGGATGCGGTGATGGCGTGGTCGCTGCTCAATTCGCTGTCGAGGCCGCAGAGTGTGGCCTACTTCCAAGACAATCGCAGCGACCCACGCTACACGCAGTGGCGTGCCGAGGCGGACGCGCAAGGCGGCCACCGATCCCGCCGTGGCGACGAAGTTGGCGGAACTCGACGCATTGATGACGCAGGCCAAGGCTCAGCCGGCCAACTCCCGCGCCGCCCCGTCCGACTCCGACGGGTCCGGCGTCATGTTCGTCGTGATCTTTCTCGGGGCTGCGGTCTTTGGCGGACTCTGGCTGCTCCGTCGCCGCGCCGCAGCGGTCGCCGGCGCCGGTTCGATCGGCGTAGGGGCCGGTCGATCCGCCGGGACGGCGCCGCGCGGACTGTCCGGCAGCGCCGCGAGCCGGTTTCGCGTCGGAATGACATTCCCGGTCGATCCAGCGCCTTTTCTGCTTGCTGCCGGCGCGACCAAGGTGAAGCCGCCGGACGCCGGAGGGATGATCAGCATCGAGGCCTTGGGGCTGGTCGCCGACGGCGCGGTGTCGCTGCATCGGTTGTATCTGCCGGGGCGCGAAGCGTTCTTCATGCTCCATCTGGGGCCGGATGGAACACCCGACGAATGTCGATATTTCTCTCTGCTCGATCAGGTCACGCCTAACAGCCCGGACGAGTGGGGGTTCTGGCTGGCCCCGGCCGATGGGATGATCGGCTGGCCGCAGTTCCAGACAAAGGACGGCAAGACCTACGACCGCATCTGGGCGCCAGGGGAGCGGGCGCGTGGCGCCGCGCCAGCAAGTGGAGACGTTGCAGGATCTCGGCGGCATGACACAGCGGAAGCTTCAGGCCATGCTCTACGGCGCCCACACCGGTGCCGCGCCGCCGGCGCCGCAGGTGGAATACGTCCTGGTCTGCGCCGTCGAGCAAGGCGACGAAGCATGGATCGAGGTGCATGCCGGCATCGACATCAATCCGGCGGCGCTGACGCTTCCTGCCGTGCCGCTCGACAGCTGAACAGAACGCCCCGAAGGGAAACGTCATGAACCCGCCTCCGCCCGGATCGCTCGCCGCCGTCCTCGACGCGCTCGGTCACGGGCTGCCGATGCTGATCATTCAGGTCGTCGCCTGCGCCGGTGCTGTTGGCCATCGGCGTGACGATCTATGTCAGGCTGACACCGTTTCATGAGCGCGAGTTGGTGGCGGGCGGCAACGCCGCCGCCGGCACAGTACTGGCGGGCGCGATCCTGGCATTGGCGATCCCGCTGGCGGCGATGCTGGCGACGAGCGGCACGCTGCTCGATGTATTGGTCTGGGGCGTAGTAGCGCTGATCTTGCAGCTGCTGACGCTCGGCGTCGTCGGCGCTGGCCATGCGCAATCTTCGCGGCATGATCGAAGGCGGCAATGTCGCCGCCGCAATTACCCTGGCCGGCGCACAGATCGCCGTCGCGCTGCTCAACGCGGCGGCGATGGTGCCGAACTGAATCTAGCAGAGGAGGAGAAATCGACATGTTGGCATTCATGAAGAACTTGGCTCGGCGTGAAATTCGACAAGGTCGCGGATTGCCGCGGTCGAGGCGCTGGTGCGCTGGGACCCGAAATCGGCCAGCGAGGCGGAGCTGCGCACGATGGAGCAGCACCTCGATGAGCTCGGCCGCGAAGTCGCGTTGGCGCGGCAGGGTTACGACAAGGAAAAGCGCGAGGCCGACGCGATTCAGGCACTGTCGCAACAGCGGATGGCGGCGGCCGAGCAGCTGCAACGACAGGTCGACGGCGAGAGCGATCCAGCGCGCAAGGCAGCCCTGGAAAAAAGTCTCGAAACCCTGGTGTCGATGCTCGAGCAAATGGCCCCGGAGGTCGAGCGCGAGAAGGCGGAAGAGGTAGACGCGAAAGACTACCTCACGATGTTGGAACAGACCTACGCCGATGCCGGCGGCAAACTCAAATCCGCGCGCTCCGAACTCGATCGGGCGCAGCGCGACATGGGGCGAGCGGCGCAACAGCGCGAGCAGGCCGAGCGGCAGGCGGAAGCCGCACGCCGGGCGGCGGGGCTCGCCAGCTCAGACGAGCAGTCTGACCGTCGCGCTCAAGGCGATGCAGGATGCAGCAGCGAAAGACCTGGCCTCGGCCGATGCGCAGATGAGCAAGGCGAGGCTGCTGCGGCCGACGAGACCGGAGCAGGACGACCCCAACATCGCCGCCGCGCTCGCCGCCGCCGCCGGGAAGTCCCCGGCGCCGCAGAGTTTGAGCGAGCGGCTGGCGGCGCTGAAAGCGCATTGATCGAGCCTGAGGTACGGGCGGGCGCGTCGAGCAATGCCCAGGATTTTCAGGTTTCTGTTTATCTGCGGTGTTCTTCTGGCGATCGCCGGCAGCGTGACGGCTCGGTATCGTGATCAGGCATTTCGATCGAGATCTGCCTGACTACCAGCAGCTCGCCCATTACCAGCCGGCGATCACGACCCGGGTTCACGCGGGGGATGGTCGCCTGCTGGCCGAATTCGCCGTCGAGCGACGGGTTTTCGTACCGATCGAGGCGATCCCCAAGCGGGTGGTCAACGCCTTCCTCTCCGCCGAGGACAAGAACTTTTACAGCCACCGTGGGATCGATCCGGTCTCGATCCTGCGTGCGGCGGTTACCGATGTGAGCCGGCTGCGCGACAATCGTCGTCCTGTGGGCGCTTCGACGATCACCCAGCAGGTCGCCAAAAATATGCTGCTGTCGAACGAGATTTCGATCGAGCGTAAGATCAAGGAGATGCTGCTGGCCAGCCGCATCGAGGCGGCGCTGCCGAAAGACCGCATCCTCGAGCTCTATCTCAACGAGATCTATCTCGGGGGCGGCGCCTACGGTGTGGCTTCCGCGGCGCTCACCTATTTCGACAAATCGCTCGACGAGCTGACGCTCGGCGAGGCCGCCTTTCTCGCCGGACTGCCCAAAGCGCCGAACCGCTACAACCTCGCGCGTCACCCAGCAGGCGGCGAAGGCGCGCCGCGATTGGGTCCTCGATCGCATGATCGAGGACGGCGCGGTAACACCAGAGGAGACCGCACAGGCCAAGGCGCAGCCTCTCGAACTTCACCATCGCCAGGAGGCGGAGCAGGTCAAGGCGCCGTATTTCGCCGAGGAGGTCAGACGCGATCTCGCTCGCTCGCTACGGGGAGAAGATGCTGTATGGGGCGGGGCTGTCGATACACACCAGCCTCGATCCACGCCTGCAGGCGGCTGCAGATAGGGCGTTGCGCAACGGGTTGATCGCCTACGAACGCAGTCATGGCGGGTGGCGCGGACCGGTGACCCGCATCGATCTCAAGGGTGATTGGGCGGCGCGCCTCGCCAAGGTGCCAATGCCTGCTGTCGCCAGCGATGTCGGCTGGGGCCTCGCAGTGGTGATACGCAGCGACACCGATGGTGCTGTCGATCGGCCTCAAGGGCGGGGCGACCGGCCGCATCCCTTTTTCGGAGATGCGGTGGGCGCGGCCGCGGCATGACGATGGCAATTTCGGACCCTATCCGCGCAGCAGCTGCCGATGTCGTCAAGCCTGGTGACGTCGTTATGGTGGCGACCAGACAAAGGCCAAGACGCTTGATCGCTTACAATCTGTGCCAAGTCCCGGAAATATCCGGCGCTCTCGTCGCCATGGATCCGCACACCGGACGCGTCCTTGCGATCAGCGGCGGGTTCAGCTTTGAGACCAGTCAGTTCGACCGGGCGACCCAAGCGAAGCGGCAACCCGGATCCTCGATCAAGCCGTTCGTCTATCTGACCGCGCTCGATCACGGCTTCACGCCGTCGACGCTGGTGCTCGACGGACCGATATCGCTTCCGCAAGGGCCGGGGCTGCCGATGTGGACGCCCGAGAATTACGCCAACGAGCATCACGGACCGAAGTATCGGGGGCCGACGCCGCTGCGGATTGGGCTCGAGCAGTCGCTCAATGCTATGACGGCCCGGATCGCCTCGATCGTCGGGATGGAGCCGATCGCACAGACGATCGAGCGGTTCGGCATCATGGATCACACGCCGCGGGAATATTCGATGGCCCTCGGCACCGGTGAGACGACTCTGTTGCGGCTGACGACAGCCTATTCGATGCTGGTGAACGGCGGCAAGCGCATCACCCCGACGTTGATCGACCGCATCCAGGACCGCGACGGTGCGACGATCTTCCGAGCCGACCAACGGCGTTGTGACGATTGTAGCGACGTCACGTGGCACAGTCAGCCAATGCCGGTGCATCCCGGATACGCGGCAGCAGGTAGCCGACCCCGGCTCCGACCTTTCAGATCGTGACGATGCTCCAAGGGGTAGTCGAGCGTGGCACCGGCACCGCAGTGCGCGCCGTCGGCAAGCCCATCGCGGGCAAGACCGGGACCACCAATGATTTCCGCGATGCGTGGTTTGTCGGGTTCACCCCCGATCTCGCCGCCGGCGTCTATATCGGCTACGACGATCCAGACAGCCTCGGTGACGACGAGACCGGCGGGCACATCGCGGCTCCGGTCTTTCGCGACTTCATGATTGCGGCGTTGCAGGATGCGCCGGCGACGCCCTTCCGCACCCCGTCGGGGATGCAGCTCTATCGTGTCAACCCGGCTACCGGCTTATCGGCCGCCAACGGCGGGCCGGCGATCGACGAGGCCTACAAGGCGGGGACAGAACCGGGCACCAACCGAAACCTCGGCCTAAAGGCTGTTGACGGCGAGGACGAAACGCCGGTCGCTTCGGAACGAGAGGAAATGCGCGAGCCGGATGTGCGCGAACCGACATGGACAGCCTTGCCGATGCGCACCGTCCCAGCAGGCGGGACCGGTGGCCTTTATTGATTCGAGAAGCACCTCGAACTCACGCTCAAAGTGGATAACTCACCGATCAATCCAGTAGAGGTAGCGCTTTCCCACGTGCTCGACCAACACGATCCCGAGGTGCTGGAGCCCTTCGCGGGCTCGCGCCGACGCGTCTCCGGTTATCCACACCTCGACATGCCGGACCGGCTGCGGCTGCGGTATTGTCTGGACCAAGCTGGTCGCGATCCCCGAGGTCCGCTCGGTCCACAGCAGCCGATCGATTGGCAGAAGCAGCACCGCCGATCCGTTGGTGTAGGCGACCGGAATGTTCAGATAGAGGGCTAGGCGCTGGATGGGAGCTACCGACTGGTGATAGCCGGCGAGAAGCTCCACCATCTCCTGGAACAGCAAGGCGGAATCTTCGGTGTTGGCCCGCGAAGCGTATTGAATGAAGACGGCACGGCCGGGGACCCCGTGCAGGACTTTCATTCCCTCGATGATCACCGTCTGGTGCCGGGGCGAAAGCAGCGGGTTCTGGAGAAAGGCGTCTGCGATCAAGGCCGGCACACGCATCTGCCGTAAGGACTCCCGATTGCGCCGGGAGAGCTCGGCTGCCGGCAGTGCGTTGACGATGTTCTTGGCGGTCTCGAGCGAGCGCAGTCCGCCCGCGACCTGAAGTACCGTAGCCCCAGTCACCATGGACGCAGCGCCCAGCGTCAGATTACCGGCGGCCGAGGCCCAGGCGACGCTGTTCAGTTCCTCTTGGAGAACCTCGTTGGTGGAATAGACGTCGACATCAAACTTTTGCGCATATTCCCGCTTGAAGCTGGACACAGCCAGCAGGTTCTGCGCCATCCCGTCTTCGTATTTGCTGCGGCCGCCACGTTTTGCCGATTCCGAGACGCGGCCGAAAACGCTGAAGACCGCTTCCGGGACAGCACTGATGGTGGCGACTGGATCCTCGATCAGGTTCTGGGCGCCTTGGACTACGCCTTTTCCTGCCGCGACCGCCGCTTTGGCAAAAGCATCGCTCTGATGGATCTTTTGCAATTCTGCGATCGCGGCGATCTCGCGGATCAACCGGCGAAGCCGAGCGTCGCTCGGCGGAGCGAAGGCGCCGTAATCCGATATCACCGAGTACCGGTTCATGAAGGCAAAAGTTCTGACAGTCGGCCCAACTTGATAATGGGCGCCGTGCAGCAGCGCCGGCGGCACGACATCTGAGGCGGCCCGGACCTCGGGAGGATCGAAGGCCGGTTTCCCCGGCGAAGCTTCTCCAGCCAGACCGGCGCCCATATTGACCAGCAACAAGGCCGCCGCAGCCCTGACTAAAGTCAACGCGAGACGCGCGCCAGCGCTGAGTAGTTTCATTGCTATTGCCGTCTCCTGGGACGGATAACAGCCTCTAAAGGCGCAAAACCGCCTAATGACATCGCGGAGTCTTCTCTCGTCACGAACCAACTTAATTTGAAATCAGTCATTACGCTCGGTGTATTCCTTGGATAGGACCTTATTGCCAATTTCTGCCGCGATTCGAGCACAAAGAGCTTGATAGGACCGACCTGGAACGAATTCGTGCAACCGAAGCAGTGTATAAAACCGTATACTACTTATAAGAGCATCTCTATCTTCGCCTTCCTTGATGCGTGGACGAAATTCCTCGATAGGGAACGTCTCTACCACGACCAGGCTGGCAGAGATGTTAGTCGCAGCTTCTTTTTCAGTGACGATGTCGACGGCAAAGCGTATCCCCGCCGACGACGGTGTGCCAATCTCGATATCCGGCATTCGGGATAATCTGGCGGTCAGACACGACTGGATCTGTGGGTCTGCTTCAACGTCACCGGCGAGACGAAGCAAGACGACAACGTTCCGGCTCGTCGAACCTTGGGCAGATGCGCAAGTTCTAAAGTCGCCGAACATCAGCAGCGCGACGCAAACCCCTGCTATAAGTCGGCTTACTGCTGTCATTTTGATGCCATCTAGTTTTGGATGTGACCTCGCTACGGGTCCGGGTCCCGACTAGCCAGACGCGCTCGTCTCGGCGGCGCGCACAGCACGATGCTCATTCCAGCAGTCCGAGCTCCTTGTATACGTCTGCGGCAGCCGGATGCAGCGGCGCCGTCAGGCCGTCGTCGATCATCTCCCCCGCTTTGAGCTCGGCGAGAGCCGGATGGAGGGTGCGTAACTCGGGCACATTGGCGAGCACAGCCCTTGCCACTGCCGCGACGACACGCGCATCGACTGAGGTGGATGTCACCAGAATAGACCGGCCGCCGAAGGTCGCCACGTCGACCCCCATTCCATACATGCCGGCGGGGATGGTTCCTCGCTGGTAGTACAGATGATCGTGGATCAACTTATCGATAGCGGGGCCGGTAATCTCGACGAAATTGACCGCGCAGGCAGCATGCTGCGCCGCGACGAGGGGCGAGGGGTGCCCGACGATCAGCAGACTGGCGTCAATCGCCCCGCTGCACAGCGCCGAGATCGTCTCATCCGCTCGCAGCTCTACTGGTTTAACTCGCTTTTCACCGCTCCAGCCGAGGTCCGCCTCGATGGCGTCCCATGTCGCCCGGGTGCCGGTACCCTTGCTGCCAACATTCATCCGACGCCCTGCGAGATCCGCGAGGTTTTTGATATGGGCATCCGCCCGGGCGATAACGGTAACCAGCTCAGGATAAAGCGATGCCACTGAACGCAGTCCGCGAAACGGTCTAGCTTTCCATTCACCTTCGCCATTGTAGGCAGCAAATTGAACGTCAGATTGGACAATGCCGAACTCCAGCTCGCCGGACTGGATCGCCTCTATGTTGTAGACCGATCCCGGTGTGGCTTCAGGCGAGCAGCGGACCCCGTCCGTGCGTAGATTCCGATTAACGACCTGGCAGATGGCCTTGCCGACGGGATAGTAGATGCCATTGACTTGCCCAGTCCCGACGGAGGCGAACATCTCATCGCCGGCTAACCCAGCGACCGGCAACAACATTGCGGCGATGGTCACGGTGGCGAGAGTTGCGGCGATTGCCTGCAATCGCCGGAAAAACCCTAGAGGAAATACTTTGCCGATCATGCCGGGTCGTCCCACTTCATCACCAGGTCATAGACCGACCTGAACGCGTCCGGCGGGACGCTGACCGCACCCTGTAATGGACGATCCATCGCGTAGATGAGGAAGATCATGATCCCCAGAAAGAATGCGGTGATCCCACCAAGAACGATCTGGGGTATCAGCTCCATGTGAAGCATCCAGATGAATGCAATCATCAGGAATGCGCCGATGAAAACGACATACCAGAGTACGTGTGGGATCGTGGCGGTGACCGCAGTCAGCCGCTGCTCGCGGGCCACCATCATCGCATCGAGATAGTGGAGCAGCTCGCTCTGCAGCAGCTCCTGTGTTTTCGTTATCGGCTCTTGAGACATCAATGTCGAACGGATCACTTCCAATCGGTGTTCGCCTCCCATCAACACGATACCCTTGCGGTGGGCAGGCCAGTCTTTTTCGATGACGTAATGCGTGTAGTCCCGTAACGCTGCCTGCAGTGCCCTGTGGATTGGCTCCGGGTAGCCATCTGTACTGCGGTAAATGGTCGATAGATCCGAGGCCTCGCGACTAACGTTGTCCTGGAGATCCTTCGTATTCTGGAACGTCGCTACTGTCAGCAGCCCGAGAAGGACCGCATAGACCAGTCCGAAGCTGCTGGCGATGTGGATGATCAGTTCGTTCGACGGTTCCTTGCGGTGCAGCACCTGCCGCATCAGCGGATGAACTAGAAGGATGCCAACCCAGGTGATGCCAATGAAGAAGCCGCATGTGACCAGAGCCAGCTGTCCAGCCGACAACCGCCCAAGCCAGTCGCCGATCCAATCGGGCATCACGGTCTTGCCCTTCACCCAATACGGGTCGTGCCGCCGTCGCCGACGGCCTTCGAGGCGACCTCGACATAGCAACGCATGGCCTCATAGGTCGGGCGGCACAGGGCAGCATCGGCGCTGCCTGCCATCAAAGCAGTCGTCTCGGTCCGATCGCGCACGAGCTTGTTGACGGGCGTCTGCGCCGTTTCGCGGCGCGCACCAAGCCATGCGCCGATCATGGCCCACGCTAAAGCGAGCACCGAACCGAACACTGCCACGAGCAGGTCAATCGTCGACATTGGCTTCACGTCATCTGGCGCGACAGTGGGATTGGGCGTAGAGGTGGCATAGCTGCCAAGAGGGAGCTGTGTTGAGCGGCGCCCCGACAACGGAAGGCGGCGCCGGTGCTGTCGATGGTATGGGATGGGCGATCAGCAGGTAACTGCCCAGGACCAGAGCAGATAAAGTTCCCACCGTCAGTCTGCCGGGGACTTGCAACCGACCGCTCCTTGGCGGTCTGCCGCATCGACCGTCCTGTAATACATGGTAACCCATCTCTCCCGCAGGTCAGAATTCGCCAGTATTCTCCACTCGGCGACTCTCGCCGTGGCGACAAAATGCCAGGATTACTATGACGAAATATAGGCCTGCCTCGCCGCTGATGATTGGAGGTCTTTGCGATTTCAATTTTAGATGCTTGCGCTGATATTCGCACGACCAGCCGGAGGCGTTCCCCTGGGTCAAGGTGCCTCCGGCAGGGAGAGGGCGAGCACCAACTCTCGGTCTTGTTCCTTATCCCGGCCATTTGGACCATGCCGTGTTGTCGTCACAGCCGGCGATGCCGTCGTGATTCTCCGCGGGAAACGCGGGCCTCGATACGGCTGAACACAGCTTGCCCGTAACCCGAGAAGACCAGAGGTCTTGAACGCTCGTTCCCAGGCGAGGAACTCCTCCTCGGATAGCTCGTAGCGGCGGCAAGCTTCGTCGAAGGAGATGTCACCGCCGCGTACCGCCTCGACAACCACGGCTTTGCGACTGGCCACCCACCTCGTGGTACCGGGAGGCACTGCGGCTATGTCGGACATTTCGAACCGTTATCGTGCAAAGCCGCATTCGGCCAACGGCCCCAGGACGCCGAATGATTGAACCGTAGCATTCGAGCAATAATTCTTCGGCGCCGAACTTCCTCGCGCGCTGCTGCATAGTCTTCCAGTGCAGCGCGATCCGCTTTGGCAATGACGCCCTGGGTGGGGACGACGCAGGCGGTCGGACAGCGTGTGATGCCTCTGAAGCGGATGAAGGCGGCCACTGCAGCTTCATCTTCATCTGGACTCATTTTCAGAATCCTTCTGCACATGGAGACTGATGGGCTGCTGGAGACCCCGTCAGACCGTTTCGAGAGCCGCCATCAGATCTTGTAGGTTGGCGTAGTTACGATTTGCGATCTGCTCGAGCCGGCGAACGAGTGCCGGCTCGTCGTTGTTCACCCTCGCGGCTCGCAGCAGATCCTGCTTGGTCGCCGGGAATGCAACCTGCCGGAGGTAAGACGGTATCGCACCGCCTGCCTCGTCGTAGACGTGCACGCTCGTCGGAACAGCAGCGGTCCGCTGGTCGGTTGTGTGGTGGGTCTCGATCGTCGGCTCGTAGGAATGGTGGGTTACGTAGGTGGTCGTGTGCGTCTCGTGTTCTGGCTCATGGACGGGGGTCAGCACCCGCGCATGCCGGGTTCCGAGCCAAGCGCCACCCAAGGCACCGGCCAGGCTGAGCAGCAAGCTTGAGAAGATTGCCTTGGCACCCACGGCTGCGCCGCGCGCTGCGGCCTCTGCCGCCTTGGCCGCCTGCTGTTCCGCTTGCGCCAGTGCCGCCGTAGCATTCTGCTCCATTCGCGCCACCCGTCGCGCAGCTTCCTCTCTACTGATGCCGGCCTGTGCCGCTACCAGCGCGGAGAGCCGGTCTCGATCCTGGTCTGTCAAGCTGCCATTGACCACCCGCCGCCCAGCCAATGTGGCAATTTCGCCCGTTATCTGAGCATGCGTCATCTGGGTCGGGTCGTTGCTGGACGTCAACGACTGATACAGCTGGTCAATCAGCCCCTGGGGGCTGACCTGTTGCGCAATACCTTGCGCCACGCCGCCGGCAAGCGAGCCGGCATTGGTGACCGCTGTGCCTGCCGCAGAACCGGCGGTCGACCCTACGGTCCCGAGGATGCTTCCGGCGGCCTGAGCCAACAACATGGTCATCAGCAGGGTGGCAACCGCCCAGACTGTGATCCCATGCAGCTCGCCATCAAGGTGGCTGTGGGTTCCGGACAGGCGAGCGGCGACATAAGCGCCAAATGCCATCGACAAGATCAGATTGATGGCGGTCCAAATCCCGGCGCCAAGCCGATAACCAGCCACGTCGGAGGCAGTGGTCTGGGTAAACCGAAGGCCCCCGGCGCCAATTGCCACCCCGAGCAAGCTGAGCAAGATCATGCTGGCTCCGGCAACCGCGGCCCCGGCTAAAACTGAGCCCCAGGACGTGCGGCTGTAAGAGCGTCTCGATCCTACCCGGGTCGTCGCGGGCAGATGGGTTTCTGCGTAATCCGACATTGACATGGTCAACTCCTATCCGTCTCGCTTCGGCTGAGGAAATTGTCCCAGTTGCGCTGCCGGTCCGCGTCGCGGGCTGGTGAGACGACTGTCTGTGTCTCACCATTCCCAGCTCTGGGTTCGGGCCGACCGTTACGTCGGCTTTACGACCCGGTACTCGATGCGGCGATTGCGGAACCGGCCTTCCAGCGTGTCGTTGCCGGCAATCGGGCTTGCGCTGCCATACCCCTTGGCCACCAGCATGCTTGGATCGACACCGGCCTCGATCAATGCTGCCCGAACCGCCTCTGCGCGCTGCTGCGACAACTGAATGTTTGCTACGGAATCACCGGTGTTGTCGGTGTAGCCGGCGATTTCTATCACCGTACCCGACGGCAGCTGCTTCACGGCTGACGCAGCGTGCTGCAGCAATGTTTTGCTGACGGCCGGAATGTCCGCGCCATTTACGGGGAAGTTGATGATCGACTGGTTGAGGACGGTCAGCAGGTCCGTCGTGGTAAATCCCTTAGGCAACGCGGACAGTGCCGCTTCGGTCCTGGCGGTGACATCGCTTACCAAATTACCGACTCTATCGGCCAACGGGCCCAAAACCATTCCAGCCCCGAGCGTCGACCGTAGTGAGTTGATGATCGCATCGCGATTGGACTCGCCGATCAGCCCGCCGACTTTGAGCAAATCGCCGTCAAACACCGCTTGCACACCCGTGGTCTTGAAGTTCTCCATAGCTGTGCGGAGGCCCACCAGCCAAGGCGCCGCCCCGGCATTGGCGTTCACTGCAATCTCCCCCTTCACCTTGTCGGCGCCGAACACGCCTTGCAGTGAGTCGATAATCGACGTACGCGTCGCATCGTCGTGCACCACGCCGGAATAGGTGATGACGCCGTCATCATTGGTGAGCGCAAGGTGCGCCGGTATCGTCGGCACCGGCGTAGGAGGCGGCGGCTGCACCATCGGAGCAGGAGTGGACGTCGCCACGACCGGCGCAGGGTTATTGCCTGACGCCAAATACCAGATAAGGCCAAGCACGCCCAGTCCGACAAGAACCGGGATCAGCCACCGCCCAAGATGCGGCGCATCGTGGATTACATTGATGGCGCGTGGAGGTACTTGCTCCACCCGCTGGGTTGTCGTGGTCTGCCTAGGCGCCCGGGACATGAAGTCGGAGAGCAGAGTCGGAATGTTAGCGGGAATGACCCCACCAGGTGTCATCTGGCCAATCAACTTCGGCAGGAGATTTCCTATTGCCGTCCCGACGACACCGCTCGCGAGGCCGAGTCTGCCCGCGATTCCGCTAATCGCAGTGCTGCCAAGCACCTTCTCCACCTGCGGTCCGGTTAGAGCGGCTCCGTCGGTTCTGCCAAGCCATGAGGCGACTTCGGAGCCAAGGCCGGCCGCCCGGAATTTGTCTACGAACCCGCCAAATCCGCCGGGCGAACCGGTGATCAGCTGGGTGATTTCGGTCATCAGCGGACGGGTCTTCGGACCAAGCCCAAAACGGCCCGCGACATCTTCGATTATGTCGTCCAACATGGTCATCTGATCTCTCCCATACGGCGGACCCTTGTTGTCCGCGCTTTCGTCCACGGTTTGGCGGCATAGTGCGGGCCGGCTTCCGGCCGCGGGACGGGTATTCGCCCGCGACGCAGCCGTAGTGCCCGGGAGACCGACACCAAACCTTTCGCTAAACTCGCTGCATTGGCAGCGGCCGTCCGTCGGGCCCGACGCGCTCGATCTCGACCTGCTGCCGACGGATCTTGTCGCGGATCGTCTCGACGTGATCACTGCCGATCTTTCTGAGACCAACTTCCTCGACCACGCGGGCGGTCTTGCTGACCAGTGCCTGTTCGGCGGTTTCGCGGATTTCTATCGTAGAATCTGCCCAGTCAATCTCTCCGACGTATTTCGGGTCGGTAACGGCACGGCGCAGAACTTCGGCATGCTCTTCGTGCAGGGTTACGTCGGCGGAGACCTCCTTCTCGGTGACAAAACGGCGGACCCGGGTCGTGCCGGCTTCGACCATGCGCTTGCACCTCATCGATGTGATTTTCGGTCGGCGCACGATGGAGCGGCCTGCTTGCGGCCACCGCCTGACGAACGAGGGCAGCCTGGTGTGGTGTAGCCCGGTCTCGGGGAGTGCCTCGATCAACCGGATCTCGCCTTTGGTGCTGATAGGCGCGGTTTTGATTTGAAAGTCTCCGCAGGCCTCCCTCGTGGAGGTCCGCGTGTCATGGCAGGTCGATCATGGTCCGCCTGCCTGTTGGGGTTCGGGAGGGTCCGGCCAGTCGACGCCGCCTTATCGGGCCGGATGCCGAGCAAGGTGATCCAGCAGCAGTTCGTTGACGCGCGCCGGCATCTGGTCCGCCGCGTAGTGTCCGACGCCGGGGAGGGCGGCAAAGCAATAATCCGCTTCGATGAACTCGGCGGTGCCTTCCGCGGCCATTCGGCCGACCGTGTCGTCGGCGTCACCCCAAATGAACAGGGTCGGCACCTTGGTCTGCCCGATCGGCTGCCGCTCGGCGCGCGCACGATACCAAGCTAGCGCCGCCTCCATCGCCGATTGGTTACCGATCACCGACAAGTGCTTGTCGATCGCCATTTGCGGCACGCCATTGCGCGCCAGCCGGTCGCGCACCCACTTCCCGTTCTTGGCAAGCAGCCGCGGCCCGGCGCCAGGATCGAGGAGCTCGTGGTGGTGACGCGATCGGCTGGGCTGTTCCGGGTCGTTCTTTATCGCGCGGGCGAACGATGTGGGGTGCGGGCGGGACAGCATCGTCAGCGAGGCAATTCGCTCGGGCCAGCGGTCGGCGATAATCCAAGATAGACTTCCGCCCCAATCATGGCCCACGAGATGGAACTGGCGATCGCCGTGTCCCGCTTCTCTGACGATATCGAGCGCGTCGCCGATGAGCCTGTCGATTTGATAATTGCCGAAATTGGCCGGGTCGGGGCGCGCGTCGGCCGCATAGCCACGCTGGTTCGGCGCCACGACGAAGTAACCCGCCGCAGTGAGCACCGGGATCTGGTTGTCCCAGAAATATCGGGAGACACAGAACCCATGCAGCATTAACACCAGCGGGGCCGACTCGAGGCCGCCGGCCGAGACATCGAACACCAGGCCCGGTGCTGTCTCAATTCTGCGCGTTTCGATCATCGGGTTCTTTCGGTTATTGTCTACTGAGCAGAGCGCGACGAGATCATCTCTCGCCGAGAAGGTCAACTGCGCCCATACGATCTCACCGCGCGCCCGCTGATCGAGCGCAAGGGACGGCTCGCCCGGTTGCTGGGCGCCTGCAAACTCGCCGCTGGGTTAAGGGAAAGGAGCAGAGGCTGGTTGACGGGAGAGCCGCAATCACAGAAGGACGTTATACACCATGATTTAGGAGGGGGTGCGGAGGCACGGAAGCCTGGTCGAACCGGTCATTTCCACCAACCACTCCAGGTCACCTACCCTTGAGATAAAGTTAGTGATTCTAAAGTCAATCGATGGGGACCCGGGTACCCGTGGTGCGTTCGTGCAAGTCCAGCCATCGCCCCTCGACGTCGCGGCTCATCATGTAGATCTTCCGGTTCGTTGAATTGCCATAACGAGAGCGGGTCGAGAAGCAAACCGTCATGACACCTCTCCCCGTCAAAACAATGGTGGTGACATCATGCTAGTCGAAGCCGACCACCGCATGCGGGACGTAGGGCTCCTCCACCGCCGCGATCTCCTCGGCGGACAGCTTCACATTGACGGAAGCGATCGCATCGTCGAGTTGATGCAGCTTGGTGGCGCCAACGATCGGCGCGGAGATGACCGACTTCGACAAGAGCCAAGCAAGCGCAATCTGTGCACGGGGGACGCCGCGGGCTTTGGCCACCTCGGCGACGCGCTCGGCGACTTTCCTGTCGGCTTCTTCGGTCTTGGCGAAGAGCCGGCTGAACGCCTCGTCGGTCTCAGTACGGATGCTGGTGTATTCCCAGTCGCGACTGAGCTTGCCGCGTGCCTGCGGGCTCCAGGGAATGACGCCGATGCCTTCGGTCGCGCATAGCGGCAGCATCTCGCGCTCCTCTTCGCGGTAGAGCAGGTTTACGAGGTTCTGCATGCTGACAAAGCGTGTCCAGCCGTGCTTCTCGGCGATGGCGAGCGCGCGGGCGAACTGCCAAGCGTGCATCGACGAGGCGCCGATGTAGCGCGCTTTACCAGCCTTGACGACGTCATGTAGCGCTTCGAGCGTCTCTTCGATCGGCGTGTCATGGTCGAAACGGTGGATCTGATAGAGGTCGACGTAATCCATGCCGAGACGACGCAGGCTGTTGTCGATCTCGGCGAAGATCGTCTTCCTCGAAAGCCCGGCGCCATTAGGGCCGGGACGCATCCGGCCATACACCTTGGTGGCTATAACCACCTCATCGCGTCGGGCGAAGTCCCGGATTGCGCGACCCAGGATTTCTTCGCTGTTGCCAAGCGAATAGCGATTGGCGGTATCGAAGAAATTGATGCCCGCCTCGAGGGCCTTCTTGATGAATGGCCGGCTCTCCTCCTCGGGCAGGCTCCAGGCATGATTGCCGAGATTGCCGCCGCCATAGCTCATGCAGCCGAGGCAAATGCGCGAGACATCGAGGCCTGTGCGGCCGAGCTTGGTATATTCCATCGTTACCTGGCCAATAAGTTTTGAGATTCCCTGCGATATTGATTAGCCGCGTCAGAACCATTTTTCCTTGTCGACGAGGTTAAGTAGCGGTTGCCCGGCGGCAAAGCGGCGGCAGTTCTCGATCAACATCGTCTCCCATTTCTCGCGATATGGCGTCCCATAAATCGCGACATGCGGCGTGATCAGCACGTTTGGCATGCTCCAGAGCGGGTGGTCGGGGGGCAGCGGCTCGGGGTCGGCGACATCGAGGCCGGCTCCGGCGAGATGGCCGGAGCGCAGCGCCTCGACCAGATCGGCCGTCACCACGCAGCGACCGCGCGCGATATTGATGAAGTACGCCCCGCGCTTCATTCGCGCGAAGAGCGTGGTGTTGAACATCCCCACCGTGTCCGGCGTCTCCGGCGTCGTCAGGATCACGAAATCGGCCTCGCCCAGACGGTCCTCGATTTGGTCCGGGGTTGCGAGATCGGCCATACCGGCCGGACGCTCGGTCACCCGCGGATCAATGCCGAGCACGCGCATTCCGAGCGCAGCACAGAGCTTCGATGCTTCGCCGCCGGCACCGCCAACTCCAATGATCAGCACCGTCTTCTCCGGAAGATCGATCATTTCGGGACCTCGCTGCCACCGCTTCTGGGCCAGGTAGTGATCGAAGCGACGGGCGAAGGCGAGGAGGAACGCGACGGCGTGGCCGGCGAGATGCTCGTTATAGCTCCCGCGCATGTTGGTGACGATGACGTCGCTCTTGACCAGCGCGTCATAGAACCATGCACCGCCGAGCCCGGCTCGGGCAGCGCAGATCCAGCGCAGTTTTGTGGCTCGCGCGAGCAACTCAGGTGGCACCGTACCGTAGGCGGCATCGGCGTCGACGATGTCGTCGGCAGCGTCCTTAGGGTCGGCAAATGCTTTGACCACGACGCCCGGTACCGCGCGTCGGATTTTCTCCGGCCAAGAAGGATCGACGTCGGGAGCAAGCAGCAGAATTTTAAAACTCATTGATTGATCCTCTCTTGCCGGCTCAGTCACGGCAGTCGCAGTACGCTTCGGTTTAGCGCCGAAACGGCGCGTCGAGGGTCAGGAACTCGGCGAATTCGTCTTGGTAATCCGGGTGCCAGCGCGACAATGCGGGGCGATTGCGGATGATGTCCTCAGCTGCCCAGAGGATGCGCCGATTGTCGATATCGCGGGTTACGTCGTTGTCGGGGCAAATGATGTAGAAGTCGCCCGCCGCCATTGCCCTCGATCAGCATGTCGACGACTTGCTCTGGCGTCCACGAGCCCGGCGGCTTCTCAGTTCGGCCCCGCCGGGTCATGCCGGTAAAGGCCGAGCTCGGCACCAGCAGATGGGCGCTGACCCCGCATCCCTCGACATTGCGCAACGAATGAGCCAGTCCCTCGGTCAGCACCTTCACTCCGGCCTTTGTCACGTTGTACGCGGTGTTACCAGGAGGACAGGTGATCCCCTGCTTGGAGCCGGTGTTGACGATGGCCCCAGGCGTAGCCTGGTCGATCATAGACTGGGTAAAAGTCTGGACGCCGTTGATCACCCCCCAAAGATTGACGCTCAGCACCCGCTGCCAGCCATCGTAATGATCCCAGGGACCGCCGCCCGCTGAGACGCCGGCGTTGTTCATCAACACGGCGATCTCGCCGAATGCGTCGAGGGCGCGATCCTTCAGTCGCCGGACGTCATCCAATTGGCTGACATCGGTCGGGACGGCCAGTACGCCGGATGCGGCGCCCTTAGCCGACTGCGTCACCTCTCGAGCGCCTCGCCGCCGAGATCCGCGAGGCAGACCCGCATGCCCATCGCCGCAAACCGCTTGGCCACGGCCAAGCCGATACCGCTCGCGGCGCCGGTCACCACGGCAACTCGCCCCTCGGTCAGTGCAGGATGTTGATCCACGATCTCTCCTTGCCTGCCGCAATGCCCTACTGCCGGTGCGGCGTGTTCAAATTGACGGTGACGTTCTTGCGCTGGGTGAAGCTGTCGAGCATGCCCTCGAGCGAGAATTCGCGGCCGATGCCGCTCTGCTTGTATCCACCGTAGGAGTGGCCGGGTGTCTGTCCGCCGCCCTGGTTGACCTGAACCCAGCCGGATTCGATGGCGTGCGCCGCGCGCAGCCCGACCCCGATATCGTGGGTCCAGACATAGGTGGCGAGCCCGTAATGGCTGTCGTTCGCCATGCGGATCGCGTCGGCCTCGTCGTGCCAAGGGATCGCCACCAGCACCGGGCCAAAGATCTCCTCGCGCGCCAGCCGCCAACTGTTAGAAGCATCCGCGAACACGGTAGGGATTGCGAAATAGCCTTCGCTCAGAGGGCCCTCTTTGGGCGGCAATCCGCCAAATACCAATCGCGCGTCGGCACGCTTCAGGCCCTCAGCGACATAGCTGCAGACCTTGGTGAATTGCTTTTCGTTGATAATGCTGCCGATGTCGGTCGCTTCGTCGAGCGGATCGCCGAGCTTCAGCGCCTGCGTCTTGGTCCGCAATTTATCGAGGAAACTGTCGAAGATGTCGGCGTGCAGGAACAGCCGAGATCCCGCGGTGCAGGATTGACTTTGCCGCGTGAAACGCATGCCGGCGATCACGCCGTCCACTACCCAATCCTCGTCAGCGTCCGGATAGACTATCGACGGGCTCTTGCCACCAAGTTCGAGCGACACCGGCACGATCCGGTCCGCCGCGGCGCGCATGATGAGCTTGCCGACCTCGGTCGAGCCGGTGAACGACAGCTTGCGGACCAGCGAGTGTTGAGCCAGCGGCCAGCCGCATTCCTCGCCGAGACCCGTCAGCACGTTCAGCACGCCTGGCGGCAGGAACTCCTGGCAGATTTCGGCCATCATCAGCACACCAAGCGGCGCGTCCTCCGCGGCCTTCAGCACGAGCGTGTTGCCGGCGCACAGGGCCGGCGGGATCTTTAAAGCACCCAGCAACACCGGGGCGTTCCACGGGATGATTGCGCCGACGACGCCGAGCGGCTCGCGCCGCGTATGGCTCAGCACCCGCTCGCCGAGCGGGATCGTCTCGCCCTTAGTTCCCCGGCGAGGCAGCCGAAGTAGCGGAAGATGTCGGCCGAAAGCCGTGCCTCGCCGCGCGCCTGGGTGGGCAGTGCGTTGCCGGTTTCGAGCGCGATGGTGCGGGCGATCTCGTCGGCCCGCGCCTCCATCGCTTCAGCGATGCGCAGCAGCAGCCGGCCGCGGCCCCGTGGCACGACCCTGCTCCAGGTCGGGAAGGCCCTCGCGGCGGCTTCTACGGCGCCGTTTACGTCGGCCGCATCGCCGCGCGGGATCTCGGCGATCGGCTGCCGCTTTGCCGGATTCTCGACGGTAAGCAACTCCCCCGACATGCTGTCGACCCAGGCGCCATCGATCAACATCTGAGCGCGACGCAATTTGGTCTCGGTTTGTGGGCGCGTCTGTTCAACAACGGACATCGAATTCGCCTCCGCTCCCGACCGCAGGCGTAGCGGCCTATGGAGTTATCACGCTATATGTGTTTGGATATAGCGATACTGGCGCAGTGGGGCGCGCCTGGCAAGGGTTCGTCCTATCTCCTTTCGCTCATCGCGTGCCCCGATAACAGAGGAGGAACGAAATTATGGACACGATCGAACTCGATCCACGGCTACGGCATGCCGCCGGATATCTCGGACGGACACCATTGATGCTGATCGAAGGTAAACTCGTCCCGGCCGCTTCCGGCAAGACCTTCGCGGTTTACAACCCAGCCACCGGAGCGATCATCGCCAATGTGCCGGAAGCAGACAAAGCGGACGTCGACCACGCGGTTGCCGCTGCGCGGCGCGCCTTTGACGATGGGGGCTGGGCCAATGTCGGCGCCGCCGGGCGGGGCAAAATGCTGTGGAAGCTGGCCGATCTGATCGAACGTGACCTCGAGGAGCTGGCCGAGCTGGAATCGATCGACAACGGCAAGCCCTATGCGGTGGCGCGCGTCGCCGATCTGCCGCTCGCGGTCGACATGTTCCGCTATATGGGCGGCTGGGCAACCAAGATCACCGGCACGACGATCCCGTGGTCGCTGCCGGGCCAATTCCTGTCCTACGCGGTCAGGGAGCCGGTCGGGGTCGTCGGGCAGATCATCCCGTGGAACTTTCCGCTGTTGAAGGCGGCGTGGAAGATCGCCCCGGCGCTGGCGGCGGGCTGCACGGTGGTGCTGAAGGCTGCCGAGCAGACCCCGCTGACCGCGCTACGCCTTGCCGAGCTTATCGTCGAAGCCGGGTTCCCGCCGGGGGTGGTCAACATCCTAACCGGGTTCGGCGAGACCGCCGGGGCAGCGCTCGCAGCGCATCCCGATGTCGACAAGGTCGCGTTCACCGGATCGACCGAGGTCGGCAAATTGATCGTCCAGGCCGCTGCCGGCAATTTGAAGAAGGTATCGCTGGAGCTCGGCGGCAAGTCGCCGGCGATCATCCTGCCCGATGCCGATCTCGATCTCGCCATCGCGGGCGCCGCCAGTGCGATCTTCTTCAACCACGGGCAATGCTGCTGCGCCGGGTCGCGGCTCTTCGTTCACAAATCGGTCTATGACCGGGTGGTCGCCGGGGTGTCCGACATTGCCGGCAAGATCAAGGTCGGTCCCGGTCTCGACCCATCGACCGAAATGGGTCCGCTGGTGTCGGACGAGCAATTCGCTCGCGTCACCAACTACATCAAGGACGGCCGCGAGTCCGGGGCCAAAGTCGCGGTGGGCGGCGAGCGGGTCGGCAATCTCGGCTATTTCGTCGCGCCGACCGTGTTCGAGAACACCAAGCCGGACATGAAGATCATTACCGAGGAAATCTTCGGCCCGGTGGTGTACGCCCAGCCGTTTGACGACGACGATCTCGACCGGATCGCCAAGCAGGCCAACGACACGATCTACGGCCTCGCCGCCAGCGTGTGGACGCGCAACGGCGGCACCGCACACAAGCTCGCCAACCGGATCCGCTCGGGCACGGTGTGGATCAATTGCCACAATGTGTTCGACGCCTCACTGCCGTTCGGCGGTTATAAGCAGTCCGGCTGGGGCCGCGAGATGGGTGAAGAGGTGTTCCACAACTACACCGAGATCAAGGCGGTGACCGCCGCTTTATGACAATGCGAGCGGGCGGGCTTGTCGACCGCCCGGCTTCCTCTCGACGCGAGAGGGCTTGTTCTGCCATGCTTTCGTGATGAGCGAGAACACTCAGCTATCCGAAGCAGAAAGCGAACTTCGAACCGGGGAAGTGACGGCAGCGCTTCCGTCGCAGACCGATGCCGGCGTGTACTTCATCGGAACAATCCACACGCCATGGCGTACTCGCCGCGAATGTCCCAAGCGTGGCAGCCTCGACGGGCCGATCTGTACGATCGTCCTTGACGAATGCTGGCGACTGGCGCTGACCGATCTGTCGGATTACCGGCGCATTCAGGTTCTCTATTGGATGCATCGCGCGCGGCGCGATCTTGTCCTGCAGACGCCGTTTGGCAAGGAAACCACCGGAACCTTTGCCCTGCGCTCGCCGGTGCGGCCGAACCCGATCGCCTCGTCGGTCGTCGAATTGGTGGCGATCGACGGCACGACCTTGCAGGTGCGCGGGCTTGACTGCCTCGACGGTACGCCGCTGATCGACTTGAAGCCGGACCGCGCGGCCGCGAGCGACTGACGAGAGGGCTTCGCCTCAGCCCGGCAGGAAATTCATCGCTACGCCGTTGATGCAGTAGCGGAGATGGGTGGGCGGAGGGCCGTCGTCAAAGACGTGCCCAAGATGACTTCCGCAGTTCGCACAATGAACTTCGGTTCGGACCATGCCGAGGGTGCGGTCGGTGGAAGTCTCGACGGCACCTTCGATCGGATCATTGAAGCTCGGCCAGCCAGTTCCGCTGTCGAACTTCCCTTTTGATTCAAATAAAGGCTGACCGCAACCGGCGCATGAAAACCTGCCCGTCCGCTTTTCCACAAGCAAGGAGCAGCTCCCCGGCGCCTCCGTCCCGTGGGATCGCATGATATCATACTGCTCGGGCGTCAGAATCCGCCGCCATTCGGCATCGCTGTGCGTGACTGCATAGGCCTTGCCCGCCATGTCGGTTCCCTCTCGCGGCGCTCTGTCGATAGGCTACATCGCTTCGTCGCAACGCCGCTACCCGAATACCGATCCGGAGCAGTTCGGGGGTGAGCCGACGGCGGATAATTCCGTCGCTGCTCGAAGAGTTTCCGGCGCATCAGGTGCGGGAGGAGGGGTCACCCGTCACGCTCGGCCTGCATCGGCTGCGCGATGACGAGGCCTGAACGCGCTCGCGGCGCAGTTCCTCCATGCGCGCTCGGATCGTCGTGAAATCATCGGCGGCGCGGGGGTCGGGCGCGTTCGCGGCGCAGCTCCTCGATGCGTGCCCGGATCATTACAAAATCGTCGGCAACGCGGGGTCGGCTCACATTTCCTCCGTTTCTCTGGTTGGTGTCGGCTGCGTCGATCGCGCTGTCGACGACTTGCTTCGGGCTTCGGCGACGTCAGCGACCGTTCCGATCGCCGGATTGCAGGAGAATAAGTCTTGATCGGCGCCGTTCTCAATCTGCTTCATCAGCGTCGGACTCGGTCCGTAGATCAGGCGTAGCTGGGTCCCCGTTGTGATAGGACGCGTTATATCCGTACAGATATTTCCATAGCGCCGCGGTGCTAGGTCCTCGACAAAGGCGTTTCGCTTCTGCGCTTACTCCCCTCAGGAGACCAGCCGTGCCTCACTATCCCGAACTTCAGCTGTATGTCGCCGGCGAATGGCGCAGTCGCGACGGTGCGCCGGTCATCAACCCCGCCGACGAAAGCATTCTCGGCACGGTGCCGCACGCGGCGCGCGCCGATCTCGTCTCGCATCTGATGCTGTAACCCCGCTTTTGAGGAAATCCTCCATGTACTCCGACGTATCCCTGTTCATCGACGGCAATTGGACCAAGGCCGCGGCCGGCCGCACCATCCCGGTCGTCAATCCGGCCACGGGCGAGGACATAGGCACGGTCGCGCACGCGGATAAGAACGATCTCGACCGGGCGCTCGAAGCTGCCGACAAGGGTTTTCGGGCTTGGCGCAAGATCTCTGCCTTCGATCGCTCGAAGATCATGCGCAAGGCGGCCAATCTGCTGCGCGATCGGGCTGATGCGATCGCGCCCTTGCTGACCCTCGAACAGGGCAAGACGCTCCCCGAGGCCAAAGGCGAAACCCTGGCCGGCGCCGACGTCATCGACTGGTTTGCCGAGGAGGCGCGCCGCGCCTATGGCCGGGTGATCCCGGCACGGGCTGAAGGAGTCTACCAGCTCGTCGTCAAAGAGCCGGTGGGCCCGGTTGCGGCATTCACGCCGTGGAACTTTCCAATCAACCAGGTCGTGCGCAAACTCTCCTGCGCGCTTGCCGCCGGCTGCTCGATAATTGTCAAGGCGCCGGAGGAAACTCCTGCGTCGCCGGCCGAGCTGATCCGCTGCTTCGCTGATGCCGGCGTGCCTGCCGGGGTGATCAACCTGGTCTACGGCGTGCCCTCCGAGATATCGGAGTACCTGATTCCGCATCCGATCATCCGGAAGATGTCCTTCACCGGCTCGACCGCGGTTGGCAAGCAACTCGCGGCGATCGCCGGCGCGCATATGAAACGGGTGACGATGGAGTTGGGCGGCCACGCACCGTCCATCGTGTTCGACGACGCGGATGTCGACCTCGCGAGCCGGCTGTTGTCCACTAACAAATTGCGCAATGCCGGCCAAGTCTGCGTGTCGCCGACCCGGCTGCTTGTGCAAGAGAAAGTGTACGAGAGCTTTGTTGGCAAATTCACCGAGGCGGTCAAAGCGGCGAGGATCGGGGATGGGATGGAAAGCGGCACCCAGATGGGGCCGATGGCCAATCCGCGCCGCATCGCCGCCATGGAGGCCTTTATCGGTGACGCCGTCCAAAAGGGCGCCAACCTGAAGACCGGCGGCCACCGCATCGGCAACAAAGGCAATTTCTTTGAGCCGACGGTGCTGACCGACGTGCCAATGAATTCGCGCATCATGAACGAGGAGCCGTTCGGCCCGGTCGCCGTGATCGCACCGTTCCACAGCTTCGAAGATGTCGTGGCCGAGGCTAATCGCCTGCCCTATGGCCTCGCCGCCTATGCCTATACCCGTTCGGCGAAGACCGCGCAGGCGGTTGCCACTGCTGTCGAGGCCGGAATGATCTCGATCAATCATCATGGTCTCGCCCTGCCCGAGGTGCCGTTTGGCGGGGTTAAGGATTCGGGCTATGGATCCGAAGGCGGTTCGGAAGCGATCGAGGCGTATTTGAATACGAAATTCGTCAGCCAAGCCGGCCTCTGACGTAATCCGGGGTGAGGCGCGGCCGGGCTCCGCGCCCCAGATCACGGCGTGCACGCGTCTTGCCGATCACGGCGATCTCTGCGAGCATCGTTATATACGTATGGAGATCACGCTGCAGCCTGGATGGCATAATATGGGACACCCGATCGCGCCGGACCGAGCTCTCAACGGCTCAACCGTGAGCCTGTTCGATTCAACGGACGCCGGGCCGGCCCCTCTCTTCTTCAAGCAGAGCCCGCTTCCTCAATTGGCCGAGCGCGAATTGTCGCTGCGCGTGGAGCAAATCCTTGCTCCTGCATCACGGAGCCGTCGAAAGATATGGGAGTTCGATGCCAGCCTGCATTGCTCGATCATCGGCACGTGCCTGTCGACCGCCGAATTGCGTCAGGTTCTCGTAAAGCTCGGCCTCAAGGAAGCGGCAACCGCTAACGAGCACGATTTGCATGCGAGCGGCGTGATGCTCGCCGGCAAGCACCACGAGGGCGCCAAGCTGCTGCACAAGGCGCTCGACCGACGCCATCGCGTCGCGATCAATCAGCTCGCTCGGGCCAAAAGCACCGACGAAGTGCGCGCGTTCTGGCAGGAAGCGGTACAGCGCGGCGAGATTCCTGGGGCCTACTGGGCGGCTTTGACCCACTCGGCAACGAACGACGCCCTGGTGCAGGAGGTTTTCTCCCAAGTGCACATGCTGTCGCACCTCGTTGGCGCCGCCAACCGCGCCGACATTCGCCGATTGCGCCAGCTCGAGGCGGAAAACGCCGAGTTGCAGGCCAAGGTCCAACGACAACAGGCACAACTGCGCGACGCGATCGTGGCGCGCGAGACGACAATCCGCGAGCTCACCCGGGCGCTTGAAGAGAGTGTCGGGCAGGCCCGTCCTGTCGACTCGTTCGAGTTATCGACGGCTGATGGCGCAGGTTGGACCGCATTCGCCGCCAATCTCAAAGGCCGGCTGACGCAATCGGAGAACCGCCGCGAGCGGCTCGAGCGGCAGCTCACCGACGCCCGTCTGGCGCTGAGCACGGAACGAGAGGCGCGCGGCGCCGCCGAGCAGCGGGAGATCGAGCTTCGCGGTGAGGTCGAGGCGATCGAGGCCAGCCTCGCATTGGGCAGCGCGCCCGGCGAGGCGCCCGAAGATTATTGCCCGCTCAACCTGACGATCTTGTACGTCGGCGGACGGCAGGGGCAAATAGGGCATCTGCGCGCGCACGCCGAACGGTCCGGTGCGTTATTCCTGCACCATGACGGCGGCATCGAAGAGCGTGGCGGATTGCTGCCGGGTCTCGTCAGCCGCGCCGACGCGGTAATGTTTCCGGTCGACTGCGTCAGCCACGCCGCTATGTCATTAGTGAAACGGCTCTGTCAGCAAGCCGGCAAGCCGTTTACGCCATTGCGCAGCCCCGGCCTGGCGCCGTTTTGTGCTGCGCTGAAGAACTGCGCCGTCGCCGGCTGTAGGGACTGACGTCGATGCCGATCCGCACACTACTCGCGGGGGTGCTCTCTCTGTTTGCAATGATCAGTGCCCCGAAAGCGGAACAATTGCATGTGCTTGCCGCAGGTAGCCTGCGCGAGGTTTTGAGTGAGATCGGCAACCAATATCGCAAAACCACTGGCGTCGAGATGAGTGCTGATTTCGGCCCGTCCGGGGTTTTGCGGCAGCGCATTGAACAGGGTGAGCGCGCCGATTTGTTTGCCTCGGCTGATATCGGTCATCCCCTCAAACTATTGGCCGAAGGCCGCGCGACCCGGGTTGCGATGTTCACCCGCAACAGGCTCTGCGCGATGGCGGTGCCGAAGGTCGGACTGACGAGCGCAAATTTTACCGACCGGCTGCTCGATCCGACGGTCAAGCTTGGCACCTCGACCGCCAAAGGCCGATCCGGCCGGCGACTACACCTGGGCGATGTTTCACAAGATCGACGCATTGCGTCCAAGCAGTTTCGCTATCCTCGACAAAAAGGCGCAACAAATCGTCGGCGGCCCAACCAACAACGTCAATGTCGGCGGCAAGGACCCGGTTGTCGCAGCGTTCGCAGAACGCCGCGTTGATCTCTTCGTCGGCTATTGCAGCGGCGCCAAACGGCTTTTGGCACAGTTGCCGCAGCTGCAAGTGGCCGAAGTCCCGCGCGAGCTTGCCGCCGGTCCCGAATACGGTCTCGCCGTGCTGAAGGGGTCAGATCCGCGTACACCCGATTTTGCGCTGTTCGTGCTGTCTCCGTCGGGTCAGCAGATTTTTGCGGATTACGGCTTTGCTCCGGTGGCATTGCCTGCTCCCGGCCATTGAACAGCGCCTACCCCATCTAATCGAGGTTCACAGTGGACGGTGACATAAATATCGCAATTGACGCCTTGGCCTTCAGCAAATTCGCTCTTGGCCAGCCGGTGCCGCGCAACGAGGACCCGACGTTACTGTGCGGCGAGGGCCGCTACACCGACGAACTGAGCCTACCGGGCCAAGCCTATGCAGTGATTGTGCGCAGCCGCTATGCGCATGGCGTGATCAACGCGATCGACACTGAAGACGCGCAGGCGATGCCGGGCGTCCTTGGCATCTATACCGGGCCTGACCTGACTGCCGCCGGGATCAAGCCGATGCGGCTCGGGCAGGCGATCCCGACAAGCGACGGTACCCCGATGCACCGGCGTCCTGTCCGGCGCTGACCAGCGACCGGGTGCGCTATGTCGGCGACCCGGTGGCGATCGTTGTCGCAGAAACCCCGGCACAAGCCAAGGACGCGGCCGAAACGGTATTTCTCGATATCGAGCCGCTGCCGGCGGTCACCGGGGCGAGCGAAGCGGCGGCACCCGGCGCCCCACAATTGCATGACGCGGCGCCCGGCAATGTTGCCGCCGAGTTCCACTATGGCGACGCCGACAAGGTCGCAGCAGCATTTGCCAAGGCCGCCCACGTGACCCGGCTCAAGATTCCGAGCAACCGCATCGTCGTCTGCCCGATGGAGCCGCGCTCGGCGCTCGCCGAATACGATCAGGCCAGCGATCGCTGGACTTTGCGCGTCGGCTGTCAGGGCGTGTTCGGGCTCAAAAACGGCCTTGCCAACGTGCTTGGTGTCGAGCGCGACAAGGTGCGGGTCTTGACCGGCAATGTCGGCGGTTCGTTCGGCATGAAGTCTGCGGTCTATCCGGAATACCTCGCCTTGTTCCATGCCGCGCGGGCGCTGGGCCGGCCGGTCAAGTGGACCGACGAGCGTTCGGAAGGCTTCGTCTCGGACAGCCACGGCCGCGATCACGAGATGACCGCCGAACTGGCGCTCGACGCGGAGGGCAACTTCCTCGCCCTGCGGGTGACCGGTTACGGCAATCTCGGCGCCTATGTCGGACGCGGCGCAGGCGGCCCGCCTACCGCCAACGCGGTCAAGAACACGATCGGCGTCTACAAGACGCCGCTGATTGAAGTGTCGACCAGGATCGTCGTCACCAACACGCCGCCGGTCGGGGCCTATCGCGGCGCCGGCCGGCCCGAAGGCAATTATTACATGGAGCGGCTGGTCGACACCGCCGCCGAGCTGGGCATCGACAAGATCGAACTGCGCCGCCGCAATCACATTCCCGAGGCGGCGATGCCGCACAAGGCGCCGAACGGCACAACGTACGACAGCGGTGAGTTCACCGCGGTGCTCGATCAGGCACTGGCCCAGGCCGATTGGGACGGGTTTGCTGCCCGTAAGGAAGAAAGCCGCCAGCGCGGTCTGCTGCGCGGTCGTGGCATCGGCGACTATCTTGAGGTGACCGGACCTCCCGCCAACGAGATGGGCGGCATCCGCTTCGAGCCCGACGGCAATGTCACGATCACCACCGGCACGCTCGATTACGGTCAGGGGCATTGGACGCCGTTTGCCCAGCACCAGCAGCTCGGGATTCCGTTCGAGCGCATCCGGCTGCTGCAGGGCGACAGCGACGAGTTGATTGCCCGGCGGCGGCACCGGCGGCTCGAAATCGCTGATGGCGAGCGGCACGGCCATCGTCGGCGCCAGCGAAAAAGTCATCGAGCAGGGACGGCAGATCGCCGCGCATGTGCTCGAAGCCGCGGTTGCCGATGTCGAGTTCTCGCGCGGCCGCTTCGTAATCGCTGGCACCGACCGCTTCATCGACATAATGGAGCTGGCGACGATGATCAGGCGCGGCCTCGAACTGCCGCCGGAGCTTCCACAAACGCTCGATGTGCAGCATATCCACGAGAGTTCGCCATCCGCGTTTCCCAATGGCGTTCATATCGCGGAGGTCGAGATCGATCCCGAAACCGGGGTCGTTGCGGTCGTCAAATACTCGATGGTCAACGATTTTGGCGTGATCGTGAACCCGCTGCTGGTCGCCGGCCAAGCGCACGGCGGTGTCGTGCAGGGGATCGGTCAAGCTTTGATGGAGCGCACCGTGTTCGACGAGGAGGGCCAGTTCCTGACTGGCTCGTTCACCGATTACGCCTTACCGCGCGCATCGGACGCGGTGATGTTCGCGGTCGACAGCCATCCGGTGCCGGCCAAGACCAATCCGCTTGGCGCCAAAGGATGCGGCGAGGCCGGCTGCGCCGGATCGTTACCGGCGGTCATGAACGCGGTTGTCGATGCGCTGTCAGAGTACGGCATCCGCCACATCGACATACCGGCGACGCCGTTCAGGGTGTGGCAGGCGATCCAGGCGGCCCGCGCAGCCGGCTAGGGCTGGTCATACCCCTCGGCTGACCAGGGCCGGGAGCCTCTGTCCGATCCAAGTCTCGGCTGCGTCGAGCGCACGCGCTAGCGCCTCCGGGCCCCGGGTTATTCCCTCGAGGCGGATGAACTCGACCGAGGAGATACCGATCGTTTCGAAGAAATTCTTTGTGGTGGGCGATTTGATACGCCGATCCAGCAGTTAAAACTTAGCCGCTATCAATACGAGACCCGATATATAAGACGAAGGGCAACACAAGGCTCCATATAGCTGTGCCTCCACCTGCCCGAGATTGGCCTGAGAACCGAGCGAGCGCAAATTATCTTGAGCCGTGGCTGCTCTAGTATCCTCGACGCTTCTTCGCCTTGCGGCCCGCTCTGCGGGCCGCAAGAATAGTCTCGCGTTTAGCCGCCTCGGCGGCTTCGAGTCGTTCCTGCTCAGCGAGCCTTGCCACTCGAGCCTCCTCCTCGACCTTGCGTGCCGCCTCGCGAGCCGCAGCCTCGGCAGCTTCCGCGACCGCTCGCTCCGCGACTTGGCGCGCTATCGCCTCGCGTCTGTCCCTCTCTCGTTCGGCGATCCGGCTGTTGCGGGCGGCGATGATCTGCGATCGAGCCTCTTTTCGCTTCTGCCTCTCGGGGTCTTTTGCAATTGTCTGGGCACGCTCAAGTTGAGCTTTTTTCGCGGCACTGGCAGCACTTAAGCGGTCTCTGAAATCGGGCGTCTTCATCAGGCTCTTGTGGTCGTAAGCACGATTTGCTGTCCAGCGCAAAAAACGCAAACCTCGGGCTCGCCGATCATGACTCCGTCCGGAGAGGGCTGGGGGATCTAAGTTCGGTCGGCTAATTCCTGTCGCACCCAGCAGGCGGGATTGTGCGTATGGTCCGCTGGAGCCGCGGTGCTTGAGTACAAGCCCAACCAGCATATCGAAACGGCCAGGTGTCATTTTGAAGCTAGCCAAGGCGGCTGACCTTCCTCGAAATGTCCCAGCCACGGCCGGCGTTCTCAACGCCACCCCAAACGCTTCAAACGCGCGTAACCACACATAAGTCTGGAGACGATCCTAGACCGAGAGCGGAAGTCCTCATCGAGTGCTGCCCGCGGCCGGTGCACGCGCGCTTCTTTGGTGGACCGACCTGATCGGGAGTCGCTTACAGCGAAACGCCTTCGAAGACTTTCCTGATTGGCTTAATACGTCTGCCAGCGCATCCTGTCGGCCGCGACGAGCGCGGTGGCCGGAACGTTGGAGGAGACTGTTATGCCGTTCTTGCAAAAAGGCGACACTCGCATTCGCTACCAGGAGCTCGGCTCTGGCTTCCCGTTGCTGGTCACTCCCGGCGGCGGCCTCAACTCGCGCGTCAGCAACTAGCCGACCGCGCCAACTACTACCTGTCGGATAAGCGTACCGAATGTCTGATAACCGACACTTTTTTCGGCTGGAGCTTGGCGACACGGTGCCGGACGCCAACACCAACATTCGCTGGGTCGGTTTGGGTGAAACCCCGATCAACTTGGTCGTGTAATGCGCGGGCGGCTGCGCTTGCCGTTCTTCTACGGCTGGCTACTGGTTGCGATCGGGTTCATAACGATGGCGGTGGGGGTCAACGCTCGCACCGCCTTCTCCCTGCTGTTCCCGCCAATCCTCAATGAATTCGGCTGGGGCAGTGGGCTCACCGCCGGGGTTTTCTCGTTCGGCTTTCTCGTCTCGGCCCTGGTGACGCCTTTTGTCGGCCGGCTGATGGACCGGCGCGGCCCGGCTCTCGTCGTCGAGCTCGGCGTCGTCGCCATGGCGGCGGGGCTGCTGCTGGCGCCGCTCGCGCGCGAGGCTTGGCAGCTCTACCTGACGCTCGGCGCATTGGTCGGCGGCGGAATAAACTGCCTCGCCTATACCGGCCAGTCATTGTATCTGACCAACTGGTTCGTGCGCCGGCGTGGGCTTGCACTCAGCATCGCCTTTTCCGGAGTTGGCGTCGGCTCAATCACCTTGTTGCCGTGGCTGCAAACACTGATCGAGGATCACGGCTGGCGCGCCGCCTGTTGGGCGCTCGGCATTGTTGTCTTGGTCGTGCTAGCGCCGCCCAACCTGCTGTTGCGGCGGCGACCCATGGATCTCGGGTTGAACCCTGACGGTATGGGCGCGGGCAGCCTGACAGGCGTCCAGCACGGCAACATCATCGATCACGACTGGGCAGCGGTGGATTGGACACTGGCGCGGGCGCTGCGCACCGCCCGCTTCTGGTGGATTGCCGTTGGCTATTTCTGTGGGCTCTTCGCCTGGTACGCAGTACAGGTGCACCAGACCAAGTACCTGATCGATATTGGCTTCTCGCCGGCAACCGCGGCTTGGGCCTTGGGCATCGTCAGTCTCGTCGCTGTGCCCGGCCAGATCGCGCTAGGCCATTTATCTGACCGCGTCGGGCGCGAGTGGGTGTGGATGATCGGCAACGGCGGCTTCGTTTTGTGCTGCCTTGCCCTAATCGCGTTGCGCGGCCATCCGACGATGCCAGTTCTGTACGCTATGGTTGTTGCCCAGGGCGCCTTAGGCTACGGCCTGACCTCGGTGATGGGTGCAATCCCGGCCGAGATTTTTGAGGGCCGGCATTACGGCAGCATCTTCGGCTGCGTGATGCTGGCGGCAATATTGGGCGGGGCGGCGGGGCCATGGCTCGCCGGCGGCCTCCACGACCTCTTCGGCAATTACGCGGCGGCATTTTGCATATCGATAGTCCTTAGCCTGGTCTCCGCCACCGCGATTTGGCTCGCCGGCCCGCGCAAGGTCCGCCTTGTCGCCGGCCGAATGAACAGCGCGGCGGCCATGCCCTCCTCGGTTATGGCATCTTGTCGCGCGGGCGCCGCGGCCGCGCCGGCAGAATCGCCGTGCCGTTATGGGTCCTCAGACCGAGATAGGTCCAGTTGAGACCCGGCCGTACCAGTCGGCGCGGGTGACACCGACCTTTGGGTTGTCGGGCACTAGACTAGCTGCGCCGGCACGCCGCCCATAAAAGCGAGGGTGCAGACATGCGAGCCGATCCAGTCGGGCGGTCGTCGCCGTCGCCAGTTTCGCGATCCTCGGCTGAACAACCAAGCTGACCTACGAAGCGGCGCCTCCCTTCCCTGACCGGTTCGTTACCCCCGACGGCGCCGTCCTCATGTCGGCAGCCGACATCGTAGGCGGCAAGGCAGGCTTTCAGAAGGCCGACCTGATGGATTACGGCAGCCTTTACGGCATGGGCTCATATTTTGGAGAAGACTACACCGCGGCCTACCTGGTGCGCCTCGCCACGCTAACCGAGGACAGCATTGCCAAGGCGAATAGCGCCAAAGACCTGTCAGTGTCGACTGTGGAGCAACAGCCGGCCGTCAAGACGGCGATGCAAGCCGAGCTCCAAGGCGTCGATCTGACCAAACAAGTGGCCGTCATTCCCGATAATCTGGCCGCGGCGATCACCACGCTTCGGGGCGAGATCGTCCAGTCCCTACTCCATCACGATCTCGCCAAGGGCTGGACTTAGGCTTATAGTCTCGATCAGCAGAGTGCGGAGCAGACTGCAGACTTCCTCATCTACTCGTCGCTGACGACTGTTGCGCGGCGACCGGGCGTTGCTTGGTCCTGGACGCAGAACTGGCCGTTTGAGCCGCTGGTCGGCAATACGCCGACAACCAGCACCTTCCGTTGGACCTGGATCAGCTTCTGCTTCACCTTCTTCGCCTTCGGCGCCGTGTTGTTCATCTCAAGGACGATCGAGAATTCAAATACGGTCTCGCTTATACTTACATAATCGGCGCGGCGTTCTGGAATTTTGTCGGCGCCGGGGTCTTTGGCGGCGGCACCTAGAATGCGCCCCTGGTCAACTACTACGAGCACGGCACCTTTCTGACCCTGAACCATGCCCATACCGCGCTGTTCGGCGCCTTCGGCCTTCTGGGTATCGGGCTGATCTATTTCTGCCTGGGCTACGCCGCCGCCGATGGGTACCCCTTTGGCGAGAAACTCGGGCGGTGGGCCCTCTGGCTCTATAATAGCGGCCTCGTCTTGTGGATCGTCTTCAACTTCTTCCCGATCGGCTGGCCGCAGCTCGACGCCGTCTACGAGCACGGGCTCGCTTATGCGCGTAGCCAAGACTTCTACAACACAACGCTGTTCTGGCAGTGGATGCGGATGCCCGGCGATATCGTTTTCGCGCCCGGCGCCTTGTTTATGGCCTGGGATTTTATCGTCAAGCTACGCCCGCTGTTTCCGCGCTTCGCCGCGCGTTTCATCCCCGGCGCACGAGCGGCGCCGGAGGTGATCGGCGGCGCGCAATGAGTAGCGCAGTCATTGGCGTCGCCGTTCGGGGGACGCCGGTATTCCTGACCCAGGGCTTCCGGCCGTTCTTTCTCGCAGCCGGACTCTGGGCGACGGCGGCGCTCACGCTCTGGATCGTCATGTTCGCGACAGGGGCGGCATTGCCACCCTCTCTGATCACGCCATACGCCGGTTCGCCAAAAATCTTCTTCGGCACGATCTTAGTATTCGTGTCGATCGGCGCCTTCATCCGCGGTGCTCTTCGTCAGGGAGACCATCGGTCAGTTGGACACGTTCACCGAGGCGGTTCCGGAGCCGGCCTAACGCAAGTCCGCCCGGTTAGAAGGCTGATCGAAATGGCAATAAAGCCGATCTCGCCTCGCGGTCATCATCGGCCACGGCGGTTGATGCGTCGCATCGACCACGCAGCCAGCCAGATCAATCTGTACCTGTTCGCCGTCGCGATCGGGTGGCGGATCAGGGTCGCGTCGTCGAGCGATTTGAGGCAGGGCGCCCGTGACAGCCAATCGGTAATTGGCTGATCCTCGCGACCGGGTCGGATACAACTATTTTGGCCATAGCTACAACAGCGGCTGGAACAGGTGATAGTTGTGGCGGTCGATCACCAGAACGTCGACCGCGGCCCGCGCAAGACCACGCGCCGCCTTCCGGCCCGCCAAAGGCGGCGCCAACGATCACGACGCGCGGTCGATCACGTATCACGGCTGGCCTCTGAGCCTGATCTGCATTTCCCATACGCTAACCGATACGCAGGAAATAGGTTCGGCGGGCGGCTCGCGGGCGAGCTGATCGGGAGGCACGATGCGGTTAGGGGGTCGGAGAGCCGCGAAGCGCAACATTGCTCCCGACGCCGGGACTCGACTGGCGAGAAACCCGTGCGATAATCTCGTTGATTTTGGGTAATGTCGCCAGCGTCTCAATTCAACCAATGTCTCGAATCAAAAGGAGGGTCCAGAAATGGCAGAAGCAGCTCAGAAATTCACGGCAGATCCGTTGACGTTCGTCGTCAGACACGAATTGTGGGACGAAAACATCCAGGACCACGCCGACCAAGGCATCTCCATCGACGTAAAGGCACAGGTCGGCGGCAAGGACACGACCTTGTTGCGGTTCAACTGCTTCGACATCGAGAAGAGCTACGTCTACGGGCCGGAGAACGACCAGCTCGCGGTCGCGGGGCCGGAGATGCTGGGTGGCACGGCGCTGACCAATCTCTACCGGATGGACCCGATCGCCTGCGGTAATCCAATCGGTTGGTCAATCAAGACCCTCGGTACGAAGCTGTCAAAGATGCTGGATCGCGCGGGGTATCGGGCGGTCGCCGCGATGGTGGATCACGAAGCGGTACGCGGCATGCTGCCTCAGGTCGAGGCCTGCGCCCGCGAGCTCTATGCGACCAAGCGCAATACCGTGAAGCACAATCGGGGCACGGACATCTTCGAGGCCGGCAACATCCGCTTCGGCTTAGAAATGCGGCGCCTGCCGATGGGTGACGGCGGCCTCGCCATCCATGTGTTGGCCGATATCGGCGGCACGCCCGGCAAGCACTACACTGAGGAAACCGAGCTCCTGGCCTTCGACCACTTCTGGAACGGCCCGCACTACCATTACGGCCCGCGCAACAAGAACCACCGCATCTATTGGGACACGACCTTAGTCGCGAACCCGCTCGCCTGGACGCTCGAGCAGTTTGAGACCGGCAAATTGCCGGCGATGATCGTGCGGGCCGGCTATCCGGGCATCGCTGCCGACCTCGACACCGGCAAAATCGCAGAGGTTCTGCCGGCGATGAAGAAACGAGCCCTCGAAATGTGGGAGGAAGGCGAAAGGCTGACCGGCCACCCGGGTCTGCCGCTGGAGCCGACGCCGAACCTCGCCGCGCTCGCCGCCGAGGTAAAGCGCGCGCAACGGCCGTAGGGCGAGTGGCCCCGGCGCAAGCCGGGGCATCCGCCGCCGCGTCAGGGACCCATTTGGCGCAGCGGAGAATCACCTATTTGCTGCGCCGGGCACTTGGCGATCTGTTCCTCGGCACCGTACTCGGCTTGGTTGGTGCAGAAGCCGGCGCGCCTTCGGACGGCCAAACCGCATGCAGGCGCACCATCTACACTTTCCGGGATAACGTGACGGAATTCGAGAGGGAGGCCTTCGGCATGTATACTTCTGGACGCTCTAGATAGACTTACAGGCATGATCCATGATTTGTATTCAGAATACGCAATTATGCGGCGCGTTGTTGTGGACGCCCGATCAAGATGTCATGTTTAGACATCATCCCGGTGCCAATTAGATGATGGGGTCACAGGCCGGCAACCGACCTTGGTTGCGTTCGCCGGCGATGATCTGGCGCGGGCGTTCGATGCGGTGCTCGGTGAAGGCGGTGACGCGATCCTCGCCGACGCCGTAGACCCAAAGACAGCCGTCTTCGGGGACATGTCGATCGACAACTCAAAGCAGCAATCCTTGTCCTCGCGAAGCAGGTTGGCCGCGTGGCCCGATCGTGACGACGGCGCTGATGGCCGCCACGATCAGGCCGCCTGGCGGCGCGGCGCCGAATGCGGCTGCCAAGCCGCGCTGGGGCCTAACGGCCATGGGAAGTCAGGATGAGATTGTTTTACGGCTGGGTGGTGGTCGCCGTCGGCGTCGTTGTGAGCTGCGTCGGCATGGGCGGTGTGATGTCGCTAGGCGTCTTCCTGCAGCCGATGGCCGATTCCCTCGGCTGGTCCCGCGCGGGGATTTCCACGGCCTCGACGCTCGCCTTTCTCTTCATGGGTCTCGGCGGCTTTCTGTGGGGCTGGTTGTACGATCGATACGGCGCGCGTGTGGTCGTTCTGCTTGGCGGACTCTTGCAAGGCCTTGGCCTCGTCACGGCGAGCCGGGCGCAAAGTCTTCCCGCGTTTCTCGCTGTATACGGCATCGCCGCCGGGCTCGCCGCCGGCGCGGTCTATGTCCCGCTAACCGCTGCCACCGCCAGCTGGTTCGTGCAGCATCGCAGCCTTGCCGTTTCCCTTGTTTCGGCCGGCCTGGCGCTGGGCACGACGCTAGTAGCCCCCGTCGCGCGATGGCTGATCGTCACCCATGACTGGCGCTTCGCCATGCTCACGCTCGGTTTCATCGCCTGGGCCGTCATTCTGCCGGCCGCGCTGCTGCTTCGCCCAGCACCGGCCGCTGATGACAGGCCCACCGCCGACCCATTCGCCGCAGACCTGTCCGGCATCGGCGGTGTGCAGGCTGACATGACGGTTGGGCAAGCGCTGAAAACGCACGTGTTCTGGATCCTGTCGCTGGCCAATTTCGCCTGTTGCGCCGCCCATTCCGGGCCACTTTTCCATATGGTCTCCTACGCCGCTTACTGCGGGGTGGCGCCGCTGACGGCGGCGACCGTGCTTGGGGCGGCCGGCCTCGCGGCGTTGTGCGGTCGCATCATCTGCGGCCTGCTTGCCGACCGCACTGGCGCGAAACGCACGCTGGCGACGTGCCTCGTTTTGCAGGCTGCGGCGATTGCGCTTTACGCGCTTGCTCACGAGCTCGACACGCTCTACGCCGTGTCGGTGCTGTTCGGGTTCGCTTACGGCGGGGCGATGCCACTCTACGCGATTCTGGTGCGTGAGCATTTCCCGGCGAAGATCATGGGCAGCGTCTTTGGTGTCGTCGCGATGATCTCGGCGTTGGGCATGGCCCTCGGCCCGCCGGTAGGCGGTTGGGTGTTCGACCGGTTCGGTGGGTACGGGTGGCTTTTTGTCGCGTCATCCGCGATCGGCGTCGCGGCGGCATTGATGGCGATGACCATGCGACCGAACCGCTCGCGCCCGGTGGTGCTCGCGGCGGTATCCTGAGGAATTTCAATTTCAAACTGAGACATTACCCAAGCTCGTTGTTAACTCACAGCGCCACCTTGGCGCTTTCCGGCCAACCGAGTGACTTGCGGCGGCTGATGGCGAGCAACTGTGCGGCGCAGGTCAAGGCGGGCTCCTGGAGCTGCCGCAGGCCAGGACAATTGCGACGCCATCTTGTTCAACGACGGCGCCCGCGATTTTGGCGTAAGCTGCCGTGCTGGCCGGCGCCTGCTCGCATTCGCAGCCTACCCCCTCGATCGCAGAAATCATCACCGTGGACGCAAACACCCAGTCAGTCGTGCCAAACAACGCATTCGCAACCCAGCCCTCGAACCCCCCGTTCATCCGGTCCGGCCATCTGGCCGCGTCGGGATTTTCGGAGCATCGGATCTACTGGGAGGAATACGGCTCGCTCGCCGGCGAGCCGGTTATCGTCATGCACGGCGGGCCAGGTGCAGGCAGCCACAGCTCGTTCGCCCGGTTTTTCAACCCGCAGCGGTACCGCGTCATCCTTTTCGACCAGCGCGGCTGCGGCAAGAGTACGCCCAGTGCGAGCGATGATGACGCAACGTCGGCGCTGACAGACAATACGACCCAGCACCTGATCGACGACGTGCTGGCGCTGCGCCACGAGCTGAACATCAACGGCACGATGCATATTTTCGGCGGCAGCTGGGGCAGCACCCTCGCCCTGGCTTACGCGATTGCGCACCCTGCAACGGTGCAGACCCTGATCCTACGCGGCGTCTTTTTGTGCCGCAGAGTGGATGTCGATTATTTCTTCCAGGGTAATGCCGCTCAATTCGCGGCAGACCCGCTCGTCATGCCGGTGCCCGGGGCCTATCACGATTTCCCGACGGCTTGGCGGCACTTCGTCGATGCCATCCCGCCGGAAGATCGCGGCGATGTCGTCAAGGGGCTGACCAAGACATTCTCTGTGCCGCCGCGCACTGACGAGGAACGGGAGCGCCTGGTGAAAGCCGCCACCGCCTGCGTCGCCTGGGAAGACAGCGCCGGCCGCCTCAAGCGCGATGAAAATAGCCACGGCCAGCCAAACCAGAAATACGCCCTGACCGCCGCGAGGATCCTGATCCACTACATGATCAATGGAGGGTTTCTCGGCGGCGAGGCCAACCGCGACAACAACTATATTCTCGCCCATATCGCCCGGCTGAGGGACATCCCCGTCCACATCGTGCACGGGCGTTACGACCGGGTGTGCCATCTCTATCAGGCGGAAGCCCTGGTTCGGGCCTTGCGCGACGCCGCCAATAACGCGGTCAACTATTTCATCACGGCGGCCGGCCACAGTAGCTCGGAGCCCGAAACCGACACCCGGCTCCGTACGATCATGAACGAACTGCCACCGATGACCCCGCCTGAGAGAACTGGAGCAAGAATTAGACGCGTCGTCCATCACGGAAGATAGCGCGCAATGGCTCGAATAGGGCAAACGCGGAAGTCACGAGCGCACCCGCTCGCTCACATCGGTCGACGAGCGCGCGCAACCGGTCGTACCCCCCTTTTGTTTAGGAGCCGGTCTGACAAAGATGATCCGGAAATCGTGGAAGCCCTGGGACGACGTCGGACTCCGCCAGTCCAGGCTCGAATCCCGCTGCTTAGCCAGTCTAACTCAGCGCTTTCGGCGATTTGAGCGATCAAACGCTTTTCGTTCCGTGCGTATGCCCTCTCGAACCCGCAGCAACGGCTCGATTGCTGCCGACAATTCCGGCACTACGGCCATTTCGAGCAGCTCGAGCAAACGGGCAGCAAAGCGATAGCGGTGAATAGCCCCGATCTTGAGGCCGTAAACCTTCAGCAGCCCGCGGATCGTGCCCTCAATCTGCAGCTGCAAAGCGACCAGTTGCATCCGAGCGGCGAAGGTCATCCGCATTGACTGCGCCGCGCGCGATTTGACGTGCACCGGCCGGTAGCGGCCGAGGCGCATCATATCGGAATTGCCGCGGGCGTCGTTTTTGTCAGTTTTGGCAGGACGTGAAAACAGAAAGCAATCCGCGTGCCGTGTCTCGCCTTAGCCGGCGGGCCGGGCCTGCGGCGCGGCGGCCGATGGTAAGAACAATGTCGCTGGCATGAACGAAGGCGTTCTTCCCATACTGGACCCGCACTCAATTCCAACGGTAGATGATGAGTGGTAGTTTAGGCGAGCCGGTTAGCCGAACGACAGCACTTCTTTGCACGCGCAACCCGCTCGGATCGTCGACTTCGGCATCGATTGTAAAGCAATGGCCGATGACCACCGGGGCGTGGTCACCGGCTGCGCGCCGCGCCAGGATGTCGGATAACGAGCCGGCACCCATTCGGGTGAGTGCGGCCAGCGCCTCGCGCGGCGCAAAGACCGGATCGGCCCAGGCCGATTGCGAGTAGACGGTCAGCGAAGGTGCGAGCCGCTCGAACAGCGATGGGGTAATGCCCATCACCAGCTGCAATTCCTCGACGGCTTCAAACGGCGCCTCGCGCGGCCCGTAGGACAGCCCGGCATCCCGATAATCCTCGGCTTTCGCGCCGTTGAGCCGTCGCCCGATGCCGGCCTCGCGCCAGTCGAGAACCTTATCTACAAGCGCCTGCGCGTCTTGCGCTTCGATCCCGACCGCGACGATCAGCCGACGCAGCAATTCACCTTGGGCGAAATTCAGGTCGATCTTGCCGGCCTCGTCCGTGACGCGCATCGCAACCTTGCGGCTGGCGAAGTCGAGGGCGAATGGTGTCCCGTCCGCCGAGGGGTGAACGGCAGGTGCGGGGTCGAGCATGCGCAAAACGGTGAGGTTGATCGCCCCCTCGGCAATAGCGCCAAGTTGTGCGGTGGCGTAGCGCGTGTTTTCCAAACGGGCTTCGCTGCGGGCGGTCGCAATGATGCTGGCGGCGATCACGGCGAGGATCAACGCCACCCACAACACCATCACGAGGGCAAAACCGCGCTCCTCGTGCCCGTTTTTCACCGGTGCGGCCAGCGCGGGGTGGAAAAATGCAGCGCCAAACGGGCCGTTCCGTTCTCGAATTGAACGGCCTGCGGCGTGATCGCCGAGAGTTTCCACCCGGCTATAATCTGCCCCGTCACGGCGCGGATCGCCTGATGGCCATCGGGCGGCTTTAAAAGTGCAATCCGCGTATCGCCTTCTACAACAGTTCCGAGCAGCACGTAATCATCGAGCGGTGAATGTGCGCCCGCTGCAGCGAGTGGCGCGACTTTGGGCGCGACGAAAGGCATGCGGGTAGGCGAGAACAATGGATGCTCGGCAATTGCCGGATAAAGTGCTGCCGGCGGCGACAAAGGTGCGGCGCGCCGTGGTTCGACGGCCGCCGCCGGGGCGATCGGGTCTGCCTCCGGGAGCCGCGCCGGCAGCATCAGCTGTGTCGCGGCTGCCGCGGCAAGCGCGATGACGACAATGCCGCGCCAGGCGATCGGCCAGCCGATGACCGCGCCGACACGGTGCCGTATCATGGTCGCGGCCCCGCAACATAGCTGCCGATATCGATCTCGAAGTGAAGCATCGGGGGGCCGTTTGCGACGGGGCTCTCGGGCGCGGCGACAGTCAGCCGGTCGGCAAACAAAGCCGGCCGCGCCGCCTCAATTGCCGCCAGTGTCCGCGTCATCGTGTCGAGGGTGCCTTCGATGTTGAAATGGACCGTGATCCTGCGAAAGCCGTGCTCGGATGTCTCGTGGGCCTCGGAGCTGCTTTCGACACGCCCGCCGTCGTCGCCGACCACTTTGCGCAGACGGTCCTGTACCGCAGCGCCGATTGCGGTGGCGCTGGCGTCCCGCCACAAACCGCCGGCAGCGGCGAGCTGCCCATCGCGCTCGGAGAGTTGCCGCCGCAGCTCGGGCCGGTGCGCAATCACCAACTGGAGCCGGGCGAGGCGATCGGACAGCTCGGCGATATCGGCGCGGCGATCCGCGCTCAGCGCGATCAAAGGTCGGATCGCCACCGACCAGACGAATGCGACCAGCGACAATAAAATCGCCAACGCCAGGGCTCGCCGCATCGCCGGCGACAGGGACATGTTCATCGCGCCGGCGCCCTCCGGGTCTCGAAGGCGAGACTGAAATGCTCGCGCTTGCCATCCGGCGCCAGCGTGATAGCGGAGGTGAACCGCGGATTTTCGAACAGCGTCGAGCCCTCGACCAGCCCCACCAGATCGCTCGCCCGCGGCGAATACCCGCTGATCTCGATGGTGCGGCCATTGCACACAAGCCCGGTCAGCCAGCTGTCGGTCGGCACCAGTTTGCTCAGCGCGTCGATCACCTGGAGCGGCGTCATCTGCTGCCGCCGGCCAGTAAAAAATGCGGCATCGGCATCGACGGCAGAAAGTCGCCGAGCGACTGCCCCCTCCGCCGCGGCGGCCGCCGCCGCCGCGGCGACCTCGACCCCGAGCGTGCTGCGCATTTGGTCGAGCCGATGCACATATAGCCCGTAGCCGACCGCTACGAGCACGATTGCCGATATCTCCAACCGGCGCCGCAATGCCCGGTTTGCATCTGTGGTGCCATCGGCCTGCCACAGAACCGGCGGATCGCTCGCTTCGCGCCAATTGGCCAGTATGACACGACTAGGGCCGAGCCCGGCCTCACGCGCCGCCGCCAGCGCCTCCTCGATGGTCGCACGCTTGGCGATGAACACACGCACCCTTATCAGGTTTTCGTCGACGCTTCGTACCGCGCGGTAGTCGAACCGGGTCTGGTTCGCCGCCAGCGGGAGCAGCTGCTCGATCTGATGCTCGAGGATTTGCCTTAGCGATGCCTCGGCCGCCTGCGGCAGCTCGAGCGACGCCTCGAAAACCAGCGACGGGTCGAGCCCGATCGTGACGCCGTTGTGTCGGCGGCCCGCTGTCTCGGCGGACGGCCGGTGTCCCTCGGCCGGCCACAACGCGGCACCGCCGGGGCCGAGGGTGACCAGAACGACCGGCTCCGCATCGACGCCGAGGAAGCCGGAGAGGCGGCGCGGCAGCAGCTGCGCCAATTCGCTGAGCCACCAGGCGGTGAGTCGGCGAAGGCGCCGCGCCAGATCGCTTGACCCCGGTGATAATCGTGCCGCTGTCACCGGCTCCGCCGGCATTGGCCGACCAGCGGGTCGAAGACGCAGGCCGTGTTGATCATCCTCCGCGGTTCGGCGACCAGGTCGGGCCATGCCGGCAGTGCTGAGTCGCTGCGCTCAAGGTGGATGCGGACGAGCTGTGGCAGCGCGGTGCGATCGGCCCAGCTCCCCTGCCAAGCCGGCGCATCGCCTGCCTCGTCGACGCCGAAATAGGCGAAGTCGATGCGGCGGACGCGATCCAGCAGGACAATCGGGGTCTCGGGCAAGGCCCCCCCGCCGTCGGACGACCGGAGATCCAGCCGCCATGCCATTACAAGCGCCTTTGACGGCTCCCCGCCGCCGAGATAGAAGCGCATCTGCGCCAGGACCCCCGCGGCGACGGCTCGCGGCAGCGGGGCCAGCACGACAAGCGAGTGCGCCTCGCCATCGAAGACGATGCCGCGGTCGTCCAAATCGGCCGACGCGAATGCCGGATAGGCTGCCGTGATCGCGTCGCGCAAGACATTTTCCACCGCCCATCGATCGGCGGCATCCTCCGCCCGAGCGTCGGCTCTCTCCCAGGCCCTGGCGGCCAGCCGGACCCCGCCAAAAACCAGCGTTGCCAGAAGCCCAACCAATGTCAAGGCGGTCAAGGTCTCGATCAGCGTGAAGCCGGCGGCGCCGGCGTCGCGGCGGGGGTTCACTCTCCGCTCGTTGCCAGCCCGAGTCGGACCGTTTCAAGCCTGATATGATGCATCAACCGTCCGGCGCGCCAGTCAACCTTGACCTCGACGCGATGGCCGGCGACCCCGCCTGAGGCGCCATAGGGAGCGATACTGATCTGCCACGAAAAGCCGCTTGCGTCGCGGCCGTCGATGGCACCATCGGCGAGTGCGACGTCGTGGCCAACCCGCGCCAATTGCGAGCGCGCCAGCAGCACTGCATGCTCCGACCAACCGTCATCCGACAGACGGCCGAGCCCGCCCGATACCGCGCCATAGGCGAAGCTAAAGGTCAAGGCCAGGATCGCCAGCGCCACCAGCACCTCAATCAGCGTGAAGCCGCGGACACTTGCTCTAGTCATGCCGGCCCACCCGCCCGGTCAGCCAGTCGACCCGGATCGACGCCGCGAGATCGTCGTGCTGGAGGCGGATCGTGCCGCCGCTGGCGCTACCGTCAGCGTAGAATAGAACATGCGCCACGCGCTCCCCGGGCCGGAATGCAACCACCGTAAAACCGACGCGGGTCACGATGTCGGGCAGCCTTTCCGCCCCGGCAACGGTCGACAGGCGATAGGTGCGCGTCACCGGGTCGAGCATGAAGCCGGTCGTGGTCCGCCCACGGATCGCCGCGTCATGGAGCTGCCGCAGGGTCGCAGCCAAATCGTCGGCCGCGGCGCGTAGCTGCACGCCCGGCAGCCCGGCGACGAGCCTCGGCACCGCGATCAGCATCAGCGCGATGATCGCCAGCACCACCAGCAGCTCGACCAGAGTAAACCCCCGCGCCGTTCCTGGCATCAGACGGCGAGGTCGTTGATGCTGATCATCGCGGTCATGACGGTCGCGATGATCGCCGCGATGACAAGGCCCATCCCGATCGTGATCGCCGGCACGAGAAGAGCGATCAACCGCTCGACCGTGCGCTCCGCCTCTTCCTCGCAGGTCGCGGCGACCTCATTCAGCATCTCATCGAGCCGCCCGCTCTCTTCGCCGGTGCGAATCAGCTGTATTGCCACCGCCGGGAACTCGCCGCTGCGCGCGAGCGGGGCAGAGAGGCCCTCGCCCTCGCGAAAGCGCACTGCAACGGTTTCGACCGCACCGGCGATGACCCGGTTCCGGACCCCCGCTCCGGCGAGCGCCAAAGCGCGCGGTGCGGCGACTCCGTTGGTCAGCAATATCGCCAACGTGCGGGCAAAGCGGGCGATTTCGAAGCGCCGGACAACAGCCCCGATGATCGGGATCATTAGGACGAGCCGGTCGCGGGCGGCGGCGACGCGTGGCACATTGAGCGCCTGCTGCGCGCCTAGCACGGTCGCAGCGATCGCGATCGGAGGAGCCCACCAAAAAGCCGCGAGCGCATCGCCGAGCGCCAGCAGCATGCGCGCACTCTGTGGCAGCCGCGCGCCGGCCTCGGCAAAGAGCGGCTTGAATTGCGGCAGGACGACACTCAGCACCAGAAAGACCGACAAGGCGGCGACAACGACGAGAATCGCCGGGTAGATCAGCGCCGAGACGACTCGCTGCCGATTTGCCTCGGCGCGGGTAAGAAAATCGCCGAGCCGGGTTAGCACCGCCGGCAGCGCGGCACCTTCTTCGCCGGCGCGCACCATGCTGATATAGGCATCGGGAAAGATGCGCCGCTGCGCCGCCATCGCCTCGGCAAGAGCCGCACCGTCCTGCACCCGCGCTAAGGTCTGGCGGATCGCCTCAGCGCCGCGGCGATCGCTGGCGAGACCAGCCAAGATTTCGAGCGCCCGGTCAAGAGCCAGCCCGGCCCGCAGCAGTCGCGCCAATTGTTGGCTGAACAGTGCGAGACCGCGCAATCCGATTGGCCGCGCCCGAGCTGAGCGGGGAAAATCGATTCGCTGGCCCGTTTTCTCGACCGCCTCGATCGGCAATAAATCTTGGTTCCTGAGGCTGCCGATTACCGCCGTGCTGTCGGGCGCGTCGATCTCGCCGGAGACGAGTTCGCCGGAGACGGTCAGGGCGCGGTAGTGGAAGCGCCGCACTCTTATTGCCTCATGCCTCGCGCGTGACCCGGATCACCTCCTCGACCGAGGTCAACCCGTCGAGCGCCTTCAGCATGCCGTGCGCATACATCGTCCGCATCCCGGCGCGCACGCTCTCCGAGCGGATCTCGCGGGCATCGGCATGGCGCAGGATCAGGGGATGGATCGCTTCGTCCAGCGCCATCAATTCGAGGATCATCGTGCGGCCTTGATACCCGGTGCCGTCGCAATCCTCGCAGCCGACCGGCCGGTAGAGCGTCGCCTCGCCGGCGCCCAACCCGAGCCGCTCGGCCAATGCCACCGTTGGCCGATAGGGCTGGCGGCATTGGCACAGGCGCCGCACCAACCGCTGGGCCAGCACTCCGTTGATCGTCGAGGTCAGCAAATAATCCTCGATCCCCATGTCGAGCAGCCGGGTGATCGCACTCGGCGCGTCGTTGGTGTGCACGGTCGACAATACGAGGTGCCCGGTCAATGCCGCCTGCACCGCGATCTGTGCGGTTTCGAGATCGCGGATCTCGCCGACCATGATAATGTCCGGATCCTGGCGCAAAAAGCTGCGCAGCGCGTCGGCGAAACTGAGCCCGATTTGCGGCCGCACTTGCACCTGGTTGACGCCGTCGAGCAGGTATTCGACCGGGTCCTCCACCGTTAGCAGCTTGCTTTCGGCGCGATTGAGCTGGGTCAAGGCGGTGTAGAGCGTCGTCGTCTTGCCGCTGCCGGTCGGTCCGGTCACGAGCACGATCCCATGCGGCTGGTTCAAGATTTCGAGAAACTGCGGCAACACGTCGTCGGCGAACCCGAGTGCGGTGAAATCGAGCGCCAAGGTCCCGCGGTCGAGAATCCGCAGGACGAGACTCTCGCCATGAACCGCCGGGGTTGTCGAGACCCTGAAATCGATTTCCTTGCCGCGCACCGCAATGCGGATGCGGCCGTCCTGCGGCAACCGCCGCTCGGCGATGTTGAGCTTGGCCATGATCTTGACCCGCGACACGATCGCACTCTTGAGCCGCGCCGGCGGCGGCTCGACATCGCGCAAGACGCCGTCGACCCGGTAGCGCAGCCGCAGCCGGCCGTCACCGGCTTCGAGATGGATGTCGGAGGCGCGCATCTCGACGGCGCGGGTGATCAGCGCGTTGACAAGGCGGATGACCGGCGCCTCGCTGGCGAGATCGCGCAGCCGCGCCAGGTCCTCGTCGCGATCGGTATCCTCGCGCTCGCCGGCGAGGTCGTAGATCTGCTGCATCGCAGGTCGTCCATCGCCGTAAAGCCGCTCATAGGCTGCTTCGATCTCGGCCGGCACCGCGGCGCGGCGTTCGACCCGTTTGTCGAGCGCGAATTCGAGCGCTCGCGCGGCGTTGTCATCGAGCGGATCGGCCATCGCGACGACGAGCGCCTCGGCTTGCTCGGCGAGCGGGATCATTCGCGCCTGCTTCAGAAAAGGGGTGCCGATGCGCTCGCCACCCACCGGTTCGGCCGGAAACTCGGCGGGCCGAACCAGCGGTGTCCCAAGCAGCTCGGCATAGGCGGCGGCAAGATCGCGCTCGGAAACGAGCCCGAGCTTTGCCGCGATGCGGTCGATCCGCTCGCCGCTCTCGATTTCGAGCCGGCACGCGCGCTCGAACGCCGCCGGCGGCAACAGGCCGCGCCCGCCAAGCAGCTGCTTGAGTTGCAAGGACAGGGTCGGCGGCGGGCCGTCCGGCACGGCGCGATCCGCTCAGCCGCAGCCCGACGGTCGTGACGCGGCCTCAGGGCTCATTGCGGAACCCAATCGGGGACGGTGCATTCGCCCATGCCGATCGGCGGATAGGACGGCAATGTTGTGTAGTGGCACGAGCCGTTCGTCGCATCCGGCGATTTCGTCGTCTGGAGGAACTTGACGAGCCAAGTCGGCGTGCCTTGCTTGCTGCCGTCGGGATTGATGGCGGTTGAGGGGAAGGGTACCGGCGCCGGCCGGTTCGGCGAAGGATTGGTCAGCGTCGCATTGGCCGCGAAACCCGTCTTCGGGATCGTGAACGAGAAGCCGTAGCAGCCGGCTGGCGGGCAATCGAGGTCCTTGACCGCCCATTCCTTGCAGACCGCAACCGACTGGCTGAAATTCGAGTCATTGGAATCCAGCGCCGAGCCGCAGGTTTTGTTTGTGTTGTCCCATTTGCAGAAGGTGCGCGGCTGGCACAGCCCGTTATTCGAGGTCAGATCGAGCGTGCCGTCGGTCAACTTGGTGAAATCGACCGTGACACTCATGATGCCGCCCGGCTGGAGCGCCGCTGCCAGCCACGGTTGCGTCGTCGGAAAATCCGGCTGGTTGTTCAGAGTGTCGAGCCTTACCTGGATCGCCTTGATGTCGGCCGCGGTTGCGTTTGGCCCGAGATAGATCAGGTAGGTCTGGCGCGTGGTCGGCTTGGCGTAGGCAAAGAAGACGTTATACGTGCCGATGAACGTGGTGGGAGGAGGGCCCGGATTGATAACCTCGTCTTTCTGGAACACATTGAAGCTGGTGTTTAGTGAACTCCCGGCGTTCTCCCCGTTGTATTGTTCGGTCTGCTGGATCGTCTTCGGAACAGTGGTGTCGAGGTAGTAGGTCCCGTTATTGATGGTCAAGGTCTCGCGCGTGTTTTTCGCGGTGCCGGCCATGCGGATAAATGGCCAGCGGCATGCCGTCGTAATGCCGAACTTTGTCGGGTCCGTATTGCAGCCGTTCTGGTACCAGTGCTTCCATTCGCGGGTGCTGGTCGCCGCGTTCGTCCCTTTGACGCCGGCGAGGAACTGGCGGTAGAGCGGCACCCCATAGCATTGCGGGTTCGTGCAGTCGGCGTCCCAAAGGCCTCCCGAGGTCGTGTGATAGATGATCGTCGACACGTAGTCGTAGGGGCTGGTTTTGGCCGTCACCGTCGGCGCCGCCTTGATGGGCTGTATGCAGGCGTTTGTCGGCAGGCTGTTGGCGCCATTCGCACTGGAGATGTTGGACTCGCATTCCGGGGTCTCGACCGGTGCGGTAAAGAAATCGTCCTCGTTGACCGAAATCGTCTGCTTCAACGGATTCGGCGGGTCCAGCGTCGGTTGGAGGTTGTTGCTGAGCCCGGTCAGCGAGCCGTCATCGTCATTCAGCTCGGTCTGCCGGTCGATGCTGGTGAAGCCGTTGAAAAATATGTTCGGTTTCGCCCCCCCTTCTGAGGGCTGGCAGTAAAGCGCGTTGACGGCATCCGGATCGCTGAGATAGCTCCCGCCCTGCCCGAAATCCGGCGACGGCATCATTGGCGGGGGGCTTTTGTACGGAGAAATCGAGCCGCTGAACGCCTTGAACAGCGGGTCGATCACAAAGTGGCGGATCTGGACGCCACCATTGAAATAAAGGTTCTCGGCGTGAAAAGCCGGCGGATAGAAAAAGCCGTTTGGCTGCTTCCACGCGATCGCTGCGTTCGGCAGATAACAGGGGTTCGGCGAGTTCGGCGTCGGATCTTTTAGGATCCCGCTGGCTTGGCCGCTGCCGTAGATGCAGCCGCCGGCACCGTTATAGCCGTCGGGCGGACAGGATGAAACCGAGACGTCGAGATAGGCGTTAGAATCGCGATACGACGGCCCGTCATAGATGTTTTCCAACCGCTGGTTATTGAAGAAGCCGCCGACCGGCAGACTGACGCCTTCCTGCTTGTTGAGGCAATAGTCCGGCGTCTTGCTGGATGGCTCGCATGTGAGGGGGGGGTTGTCGGCGTTGGTGAACGAGTTGAACGGACCAATGTCTGAGGCAAAGCGATGCGCCTTATCTTGCGGCTGAGTGTGGCCGACCAGGATCGAGTTCGCGTAGCAGGCCCCAATATCCGCTGATGATCGAAGAACGGGTGACGTCGCCGCCGGTGACAAAGGTAATGCCGCCCTGCTGCACATCGGTGAGCACGCTGTTGGCCACCAGATACCACAACGGCCGCAGCCAGATCGCCGACACATTGCCCTGCGCCCAGTGGAACGACGAGGTGAAATGGTCGATCACGGTCGGCGTGCACGGGTTTTCGTTGTTGTTCGCGTCGATAGGTTGGGTGCTGCCGTCGGTGCAGGGACTCGTGATGCCCGAAACGCCCGGGGGCGGTGGGCTGCAGTCGTAACGGGTGGGCAGCCCAGGCACCTGCACCTTGGACGCCGCCGCCGGACAGCGCGTCGCGAATTTGGCTCCAACATCATGCGGATAATAAGGATCGTTCTGGCCATCGGCCTGAGTGGCGCCGGTGTTGTTTTTGGGAATGGGCCCGCGCACCGGCGGGGGAGAGAAGCTGGTAATTTCCTTGACGGTCGGCGTGGTCAAAGCCGGCTGCTTGGCGGTGATAAAGCCGGCGCAGGCCGGCGCGTCGAGCGTCGTCTGGAACGACATCATCGTCGCGGTTGCATAGTTCCCGTAAAATGATTCCATCGGAGTCGTGCCGGCCCAGGTAGGATCCCGCATGTTTGTGGCCGGGTTTAAGGCCCGTTGCTCCCCGGCATAACCGAAGCGGTTTTTTTTATCGGACCCCGCGCTTAGGGGGCCGTAGTCCCATTTCATCGCGGCGAGAGGGGTGACCTTTCCGCTGTCGGTGTTGGCCGCTGTCGGCACGTCGGGCGTGTCGCTGTTCTGAAGCGGCACGAACCAATAGGCGGCGCCGCAAGCGCCGGCGCCGGCCGCCATGTCGCCCTGAAAATTGTTCCAGCCGTTGGTGATCCAGAACACGGTCGGATGTTCGTTGTCCGAACGATAGGGCATCCCGGGATTGGCGACGTTATCCTTGTTCCCCAGGGGGGCGAAAGACAATGGATCTGGATTTTGATTGTCGGCGAGGATCCCTGGGGTCTTTTGCGGGTTCTGCGGGTTGTCGATCGCGGCGCGGGCAAAGATCCCGAGGTCGGAATAGAGATTGTTGTCGGTCTCGGTGCCGGCTTCGAGATAATAGCCGTGGCCGATCGACTTCCAGCCGACATCGCGCTGAAAGGTCACCCCCTGGGTGCTATGCAGGACGTACCAGCGGGTGTTCGATTGGTTGACCGAAGAGTCGTTGACGTAGGTATTCGGTGGCACCTGCCGGGTCTCGTGGAAATGGATCGGGTAGTGGCCGAGCTTGCCGCCCTGGCCGAGATTCGCGAACTCGACCCCGTCCATCTGGATCTGGCGGAAGCCCTGGCGGAAGATCGTGTGTCCGCCGAAATAATAACAGCCGGTCTTCAGGTTGTCCGCATTCGGCGGGCACGAGGTCCGGGCCGCCGCCTGCGCAAACGTTTCGCCTGCCGTGTCGCCTTCCGAGACAATGCGGATGTTGCGCGTCAACAATGCCACCGCGGCCCGGACATCGGCCCCATTCTTGACGAGGTTCGAATCCATCCCGGCAGCGATCAGGTTCTGTTTAGCGACAGCATCGGTGATTTTGCTTCCGATCGGGTAGAGCGTGCCGCTGTGGAACCATTTCACTGCCGAGTTGAAATTAACCTGGTCCCCCTGAACGTTGCCGATTGTCAGCACCTCGGAATGGCCGGGCAGATAGTCGGTCGTGGTGACGACGGCCTGGTCACGGGTGCCGTCGCTTGACAGCCACCAGCGCTGGCTCGGCGTGCCGGACAAGGTGAGCGTACCGGGGCCTTTGGTGGGGTTGAGATCGCCGCTGAGCCGCATCCAGCTGTTGCCGGAGTTCAGGGGCATGCCGTCGATCCCGGTGGCAACGCCCTTGTAGCCGTACATGGTCAGCGTTCCGCCATACGACACCGCCAGCACCTTGTAGCCGAAATAGCCGACCTGGGTGCCGCTGGGACAACCTCCAGCCGCGGTCCATTTCGTCTTCATGTCGCTGCACAGATTGTCACCGTAGAGCGGTCCGTATTGGTAGAAGTAGTCGACGCCGTTGCCGTTGTTGGTCGGCAATCCGGGAATGCAATTCGAAGTATTGGTTATCGGCCCCGCTGGGCAGCCCGGCAGAATCGTGGAGCCGTTATTCGTCCACACCATGTTGGGGATGCCGCAAGGGCCGGCGCCGGGGGTCTTGCACAGTACGCCTTGGCCGGGCATTTGCGCCGGGTCGAGCGGAGTTCCGATCGTCGGACAGTTAGGACCGACCACTTTGCACACGCTCTGGTTGGCGCCATAGAGATGTATCGTCAGAAACCCGGCGTCCTTGGTCAACAGCCGCGGCGTGCCATAGGGAATGCTGGGGGTGCCGGCGGTCAGCGCGCCGTTCGCCTCGACAATGATCGAACTTGCCCAAAAATCGATGTCAGGACTTCCGGTCGCCGGTTGGTTGAAGTTTAGGCTGCCGCCGCTGACGATGTTGACATTGCCGTAATAAAATACCGTCGGGTTGTTGCCGTTTTGCGCCATATTGACGTTGCACACGCCATTGACCACGAGGTCGGGCTGCCCGCCCGGCATCGGAAAAGTTGGCACCGGCAGCTGGTTTCCGCCGCCGCACATGGTGGGCATCTCGGCCCGGGCCGGGGCGCCGAGGGCCAGCAGCAGTCCGAGCAGCAGCCCCCCGATCGTCCATCCGCGGCTGGCCGAAACGGCTCGGCATATGGCAAACGACATGTTCTTGCCCCCTCACGATGAAATGTCGGCCCGCCGCGGGCCGGCCGCTCCATTGCGCGCCCCAAGTCAACTACACGCCCGCCCAGGCAAACGCACAATGTTTATCCCGCGGCGCCTCGACCGATGCCAACAAACGCCTGTCGCCCGCCCGCCGGAACGGTACTAGGTAGCAAATCTTGTTTTGAGATCACCGAGGAACTATCCGAAAGACGAAATCCGATGTCAACCTCCGTGCACAACGCTTTGGTTGAAGAGCCCGGCGCTGCCATGTCAATAAACTTCAAACTTCTCGTTCGAGAAACTGGGTTCTGCTCCAGGGCCGGCTCTATTCCTGCAGGCCGACGGCGACCAATGTGCACCCGCCGCCAGCAGTTGGCAGCAGCAGGTTTCGCACCCCGAGTTCGGTTTGCACGACGGCCAATCCCTGCAGCATCGCGATCGTCCGTCCGGTCTTCAAAAGCGATGCCTGGATGACGCTGCACGAGCGGGCACTCGGGATGATCTGCACGACCGTGCCTTCGCAACGACTAGGGCCGACCGGTGCAGCGAGAATCACCGCGGCGGCGTTGGGGGCAAGCGGGCTCTGATAGCTGAGCCCGACGATCGAGACAAACAGGTTCTGGTTTGGCGCCGCACTCGTCCAACTCGACGCCGCGGCATGGGGCGCGTCGATGGCGGCCGCGGATTGCCGGACGATCGTGTCCATGCAGGTCGTGATCTTAGCCTGCTGGGCGTGCAGGACCGGTTGCAACTCGCCGACCGCGCCGGCCGGAGCGCGCGGCGCTTGGGCGGCCGGCACTGCACCCTTGGCAGCGGATTGATGCTCGGCCGAAAGTGCATCGGCCGCCAGCACCGCACAAGCCAATGCGGCTGCGCAGCCTATTACTCTTCGCGCCCGCATTATCGCCCTCGTCGCCGTCCTCTGATCCCCCTAGCCCGATTAGAGCACGGCCGGCACTCGCAACGTACCGGGGAAACGAGGCCGGGCCCCCGACAACGCGTAGCCGGCGGAGACGCCGTTATCGGGAGTTCGGCACCGCCGATTCGTCCCGGCTGACGAGCGGATACCGCGGCCGGACTCGGCCCCCCAGACAAAAGGCTGCGGACCGGGCGTTAGCTTCGCCGCGCTAGAACACCCAGCCAATGCCGACCCGGCCGATCGCTTGCGAGCCGCTCGAGCCGATCGCGACACCCCCCGACAGCACTAAGCCCGAACCCACGAGATGGTGCACAATCCCGAAAGCAAAACCGCCCTGACCGTTATAGGTGGCACCGCTCACGCCGACAAATGAGCGGCCTTGATCGGGGATCATCGCGCCGCCGAGCGCTGCAGCCTCGGCGATGCCGCCCGAAAGCCGGTTGTCGAGCGTACCGAGCTCCGAAGAGACCTGGCTGAGCCCCGAATTGAACTGGTTGAGATTAATCGCGTCGGTTGGTTCAACCCCCGGGGCCACGTTCGTGATGCGGCGCTCGGTACCGGGCCCGCCGACTGAAACCGTGTTCGGCTCGCTCGCGATCGACCCGGCGCCCAATGCCACCGAACCCACCGCCAGCGCCTGCGCGCCCTGACCGACCGCCACCGAATTCATCCCCGCAGCGAGGGCGCCCTGGCCGCCGCCGACCGCGACTGAGTTGTCGCCGGTTGCCTGCGCCGCCTGGCCGACTGCCAGCGACCCGGCACCCGATGCGACCGCACTCTGACCAAAAGCCGAGGCCTCCCGGCCGCTCGCCGCAGCACCCTGGCCCAGCGCAGTCGCAAAATCGCCGTTTGCCAGCGCGCCTTGGCCCAACGCGGTCGCGGCGATGCCGGTGGCGAAGGCACCCTGGCCCACCGCGCCGGCGTTGCTGCCGCTGGCACTGGCACCCTGACCGACCGCCAGCGCGTTCGTTCCGCTGGCGAAACTCGCCGCACCAAAAGCGCTGGTATTTGCGGCAGTGGCAAGCGCTCCGGCGCCGAGTGCCGCGGACTGCACGCCGCTGGCCGCGGCACCTTGACCGAGCGCGCTGGCGGCGGCCCCGCTGGCATGGGCCGCTTGGCCGACCGCCAGCGCGTTCGTTCCGCTGGCCATGCTCGCGGTGCCAAAGGCGCTGGCATTCCCGGCGTTGGCGAGCGCCCCGGCGCCGAGCGCCGCGGACTGCACGCCGCTGGCCACGGCACCTTGACCGAGCGCGCTGGCGGCGGTCCCGCTGGCATTGGACCCCTGGCCGACCGCCAGCGCGTTCGTTCCGCTGGCGATGCTCGCGGCACCAAAGGCGCTGGCATTCCCGGCGTTGGCGAGCGCCCCTCTGCCCAGCGCGGTCGCCTGCACGCCGCTGGCCATCGCACCCTGTCCGAGCGCGCTGGCATTGGCGCCGGTGCTGCTGGCGCCCTGGCCGACCGCCAGCGCGTTGGCGCCGCTGGCCCTGGTGCCCTGACCGACCGCCACGGCATCGCTGCCGCTGGCGACGCCCGCCTCGCCAAAGGCGCTCGCATTCGCGCCGGTGCTGCTGGCGCCCTGGCCGACCGCCGTCGATTGGTCAGCACTGGCGACAGCATTGGCGCCGAGCGCGGTCGCGTTTGTGCCCGATGCGGTGGAAAGTCCGCCAAAGGCGCTACTGTTCGTGGCATCGGCCGCCGCGTTCCAGCCGACCGCAGTCGACTGCACGGCGGTCGCTGCCGCGGTCTGGCCGATCGCGGTTGACTGGTCCGCGGTTGCATTAGCCAGCCCTCCGACCGCGACCGACCGCATCCCGGTTGCATTCGCCATCTGCCCGACCGCGGTCGAAATCGGCGGCGCCGGCGATCGAATCCGTCCCCAACGCGGACGAATTTTCGGCGGCGGCGGTCGCATTTGTGCCGAGAGCGGTCGCAGATGTCCCACCGGCGATGGTGCTTTCGCCGATGGCGGTGGCGTCTGCCGCATTGGCAAAAGCAAAATTGCCGACCGCCGTGGCGTTGCTTTGGCCTGCGGCAGTTGAGCCGGCCAATGCGGATTGCCCGAGAGCCGTCGTCCCGGTGTTGCCGGCGACGCCGCCGGCATTGCTGAACTCGCCGAAAGCGCTCGAAAACGCTCCGCTCGCCAATGCGTTTTGGCCGACCGCGGTCAATTCGGCGGCGGTGGCGACCGCGGCGTTGCCGATCGCGGTCGCATCGGCCCCGATCGCGGTGCTGAGCTGACCAAACGCGCTGGCGTTCGAGGCGGTGGCCGTCGCGCTGTTGCCAACCGCAGTCGCACTTGAGGCAGTGGCCGACGAGGCGGAGCCGCACGCGAAGGAAGCGGTGCCGGCGTTTTCGACGCAGCCTGCGGCCGTCACCGGCGGCGGCACGCTCTGCGCCCGCACCCCATCGGTCAGCGTGACGGCGAGCGCCGCCGCCGCGGCTGCACCGAGCATCACCCGGCGCACGCCCGCTCGCATCTGTCTTATGGATGAGAATTGACCGGGCATTTCGAGGTCCCCCGACCGCTGAAGTATCAATCCGTAGGTGCTAACCTATCACGTTCCTATGGACGCTTCCAATCCATCAACGATTAAGTCCGGGGCGATTTCGTAGAGCTTTGTTTGGATGAGAGCATGGTGCTCATCAAGTCTGACAGACGGGTCTCGGCCCCCACCCGAAGAGCTTTTTCGGGTGCGCTGAAGAAGAAGCTCGGCCTCGCGATCGCCTCGGGCAGGGAGGAAGGCGGCCGGGTTGCTGGGTCGGCGACCCTACCGCGCGTGGGCAGTGCAAGCGGGGACCTCGATAACGAGGGGCTGCAGGATCTCTTAATCACGCCACGAGCGGCACCGCTCGGCCCGAGCTCAAGGGCGAGATGTTGGTCAACGGGCCCGGTGCCCTGATCATCGGCGGTGGGAAACCGACTGTTGTATTGCCTGGCCGCGTTTTGCCGCCATCGCGCCAGCGGGCTGCTTGCCGCCATCGCGCCAGCGGGCTGCCGTGGAAACCATAGGCATATATCCGAAGTGGTAATCGCCGCCCTAATTTTGCTTTACAAAAGTCACACGGCGGGGTTAATTATAACAAAACGTAACAGACGTTAACAAAAATTAATTACATATTGCTGAGGCGGCCCTCGTGGCGCTCGGCATCGGGAGACTGCCATGTCCGGCAAGACCTACAGCGGCACCTATACCACCGGCATCAACCTCACCAACCCGGCGACTCAGCGACCGGCAACGGTGACCGGAAAAATTACCAGCACCAACTCCGCCGCCATTTTCGGCAGCGCTGCTTTTGCCTGGACCGTCAACAATCGTGGCTCGATAGATAACACCGGTACCAGCGGCAGTGGGATCAACCTGCTGGCGGGCGGCACTGTCAACAATCTCGTTGCTGCGTCCGGCACCACGACGCCGGGTTCGCTGATCGAAGGATACTTCGACGGGGTTCTGATCCAAGCCGCGACTGGCGCCGTCAGCAATCTCGGCACGATCAAGGGCACCGGCACCGCCAGCATCGGCGTCGACATGGCCGCCGGCGGCGCCGTCTCTAACGGCAGCACTAGCGACACAACAGCCTCGATTTCGGGTGGCAGCAATGCGGTGCTGATCGAGGGCGGCGCCGGGACGGTCAAGAATTTCGGCTCCCTCACCAGCAGCCAAGCCGGCAATCGCGCCGTCGCTCTGCTTGCCGGCGGCGCCGTCACCAACGGTAGCGGCACCGACACCACCGCCCTGATCGGCGGCCAGGGAGCGGGTGTCTACATCGGTTACGGTTCTGGTACGGTCACCAATTTCGGGACCATCAGCGGGGCCGGCGGCAATGGCGTCGCTTTGCGCGACGGCGGCAGCGTTACCAACGGCCAGAGCGGATCGACCGTGGGTCTAATCATCGGGGTAAACTCGCCCTCGGTGATTGCGTCGGTCGCCGCGGGAACGATAGCCAATTTCGGAACCATCGAACAGAACGGCACCTCGAGTGCTGTCGAACTGGTCCAGGGCGGCACCTTCACCAATGGGGCGAGCGGCGCGACGAGTGCGCTGCTAACGAGCCTTGGCAACGGGGTTTATGCCGATAATGTGGCGGTTACCGTTGTCAATTTCGGCGCCATCAAATCGACTTCAACCTCGGCTGGCACCGCGGTTGCACTGGAGAGCGGTGGCACTGTCACCAATTTCGGGACAATCCTCAACACCGATACCAGCAATGCCGGCGTCTATTTCCGCGGCGGCGGCAGCCTCACTAACAGCAAAACCGGAACCAGCGTCGGATTAATCTCGGGCGCCGGGACCGGCGTCTCGTTCCGCGGTGGCGCCGGCACGCTGACCAATTCGGGCTCGATCACCAGCTCGACCGCGAATGGCGTCTATTTGAACGGCGGCGGCAGCGTCACCAATCAGGCCGGCGGCGTGATCGCCGGCCGCACCAATGGCGTCTACAACCGCGGCGTCGCGATCGGTGTCACGAATTCCGGTTTGATCAAAACCACCGGCACCGCGGATGGCGTTTACTTGCGAGGCAGTGGCAACGTCACCAACAACGCCGGAGGAACGATCACCGGCAGCGCTGCCGGGATAGCGCTCGGGGTGCTGGGCGGCACCGTCATCAACCGCGGCGTCATAAACGGGGTGATCGGCTTTTACGGTGGCTACCGCCACTCGGGCAACAACACTTTGATCAATTTCGGGACTGTGGCCAGCACCTCCACCGCGGCGGGCGCCGTCGCGGTTCAGATGGGCAATAACGTCGGAAGCAAATTGCTGATTGTTGAGCCGGGTGCGGTGTTTACAGGACTGGTCGAAGGCGGCGGTCGCGGCGAGATCGAATTTGCCGCGACCGGCACCGCGGCAATGGGCGGCAACATCTCTGGTTTCGAGACCGTGGCGTTGGCCAATGGCGCCGCCGACAGCCTGACCCTGGCGGAAGCCAATCTCACCGGGGTCTCCTCGAACCGGATTACGGTGGTCGGCGGCAACGACGGCAATACGGTGAACGCGTCGGCGCTGACGACCGGCGCCGTCACGATCGATGGCGGCGCCGGCGCCGACGTCCTGACCGGCGACGCCGAGGGCAGCGCCCATTTCGTGTTCACCGAGGGGGCATTGACTGCAACCGACACGATCACCGGCAGCAATTACAACAACGAGCTCGATGTAACGACGCCGGGCACGGTTGCCGCCGGCGGGGTCACGGGGGTCGAGATCTACCGGCTCGCCAGTGGCGGGGCAAACAGTCTGACCCTGGCCAGCGGCAACTTCACTGGCCTCCCCGGCACCGGCCTGCCGATCACAATATACGGCGGCAGTGGCGGCAACGCGATTGACGGTTCCGGGCTGACCGTCACCACGGACCCGGTGATCATTTACGGCGGCGCCGGAGCCGATGTGCTGAAAGGCGGCGCCGGTAACGACATTTTTGCCTTTGCCGCGGCGAATTTGACCAGCACCGACACGGTCAGCGGTGGCGGGGGCAACAACGAGCTGTTGATGACGAGCGCAGGCACGATCGCCGCCGCGGGCGTGACCGGCGTCGAGAGTTATGTGCTGGCTAATGGTGGCGCCAACGTGTTGACTTTGGGGACCGCCAATTTCACCGGGGTCACCGGGTCTACGATCACGGTGTCCGACGGCAACAACGGCAACACCGTCAGTGCTGCGGGGGTCGCGGCACCCGACCGCATCATCGTCTATGCCGGGACCGGCGCCGATGCATTGACCGGCGGCCCCGGCAACGACATTTTCTACGCCGGCGGCGACACGACGATGACCGGCGGCGCCGGGACCAATGAGTTTATCTTCAGCGCGCCCGGCACAAACACGATTACGGATTTCACCGCATCCGACGAGATCTTTTTCAGCAATACCGGCTTCAACCTCGGCCTCGGCGGCACCGGTCCGCTGCCCGCGGCCCTGTTTACATCGAACTCCACCGGGGCATTTACGTCGACCACGCCGGGCTTTGTTTATGACACGGCCGACGGCGAATTGTTCTATTCGCCCACCGGCGCCACCGCCAACGAGAAGCTCGTCGCCACCCTGACCGGAGCCCCCGCGCTGACCGCCAAGGAATTGTTCCACACCACCACCGCGATAACGACCTACAGCGGAACCATCACCACCGGCATCAGCCTCGGCAACCCGGCAACCCAGCGCGCCGTGACCGTGACCGGGACCATCACCAACACAGCGACCAACTCCAACGGTATTTTTGGCAATTGGGATTTTCCGTGGACTATCAATAATCGCGGTGCGATCGAGGCTACGGGGACGACCAATGCTTTTGGCATCAACCTTGCCGCCGGTGGTACCGTTAACAATCTTGTCGCAGCGTCAGGCACTGCAACTCCCGGCTCGTTGATTTCGGGATACAGTGAAGGCATACTGATCAGTGATGCTTTCGGCGTTGTTACCAACCTCGGCACGATCGAGGGGACCGGCACCAATAGCATCGGGGTCAATATCTTCGATACAGGCGGCCGGGTCATCAACGGCTCCACCGCGGTGACGGCCGCATTGATCTCAAGCCCCAGTAACGGAGTCGTCTTCTCCGGCGGCGCCGGGACGGTGAGCAATTTCGGCACGGTCGATAGCACCGGCCCACACACCACGATAAGATTAAATGCCGGTGGCACCGTCAGCAACGGCAGCAGCACCTCGACGGCGGCCCTAATCGCCAATACTGGCAGCGCCAACGGTGTGTATGTCGGCTACGGCGTGGGGACGGTGACCAATTTCGGGGCAATCAAAGGCGCGGCCAGCGGGGTCGTTTTCAATGATGGCGGCCTTGTCACCGACGGGGCGAGCGGCTCGACCGCGGGGCTCATCGAGGGCGGTACCGGAGGCGCCGTCTCGATTGCTGGCACTGTCGGGCACGGTTACGAATTTCGGCACACTTCAGTCGACGGGCACCCTCGCGGTTGTCGCCTTGAACGGGGTCGAGGGCGGCACCGTGACCAACGGCGCCATCGGGGCGACCAGCGCGTTGATCACCGGCCCCGGAACCGCCATCTATGTCAACAATGGCGCGGGTACGGTCACGAATTTCGGCCATGTTACGACTACCTCCACGGCTGTCGGTACCGGCATTGTTCTGGAGCACGGCGGCAGCGTCACCAATTTTGGCACCGTGCAAAACACCTTCACCGGCAGACTCGGCAGTCTACATCCACGGCGGCGGCACGGTCACCAATGGCAAAACTGGCACCAGCGTCGGCTTGATCGCGGGCGCCAATAACGGCGTCGGGATTCGCGGCGGCGCCGGCACGGTTACCAATGCCGGATCGATCACTAGCGTCACCAATAACGGCGTCTATCTAAACCGCGGCGGCACTGTGACAAACCAGGCCGGCGGCGTCATCGCCGGTCACACCAACGGCGTATACGATCGCAATGTTGCGATCAGCGTCGTCAATTCTGGTTTGATCGAAACCACCGGCACCGCCGACGGGATCTATTTGCGCGGCGGCGGCAGCATAACGAACAACGCCGGCGGCACAATCGCCGGAAGTGCGGCGGGGGTCTATCTTCATCGCACCGCCGGGGCAGTGACCAATCATGGCGTGATCAAGGGCACGATCGGATTTGACGCGGCCGGAACCGGTGCCAACACGCTGATCAATTTCGGCACCGTCGCCAGCACCTCGACCGCCGCCGGAGCGATCGCAGTCGAGATGGGCAACAATACGGGCCGGAACTTGCTAGTGGTCGAGCCGGGGGCGGTGTTTACCGGGCTGGTCAACGGCGGCGGCCGCGGAGAGATCGAGTTCGCCGCGACCGGCACCGCCGCGATGGGCGCCAACATCTCCGGCTTCTCGACCGTGGCGTTGGCCAATGGAGGGGCCGACAGCCTGACCCTGGTGCAGGCCAACTTCTCCGGCGTGGCGGGCGGCAAGGGCCGGATCACGGTGCTCGGCGGCAACGACGGCAACACGGTCAACGCTTCGGCGGTGACCAACCCCGTTACTATCGATGGCGGCGCCGGCGCCGACGTCTTGACCGGCGGCAAAGATGGCAATGCCATTTTCGCCTTTACTGCGACAGCATTAATCGCGACCGACGGATCACCGGCACCAGCTACAACAACGAGCTGGAGATCACGACCGCGGGCACAATCGCCGCCGCGCGGGGTGACCGCGGTCGAGATCTACCGCCTCGCCAATGGCGGGGCGAACAGTCTAACCCTGGCCAACGCCAACTTCACAGGCGTCCCGAGCGGCGACCATATCACCGTGTATGGCGGCAACGCCGGCAACACGATCGACGGGTCCGGGCTGACCGGCACCACCGACAATCTCGACATTTATGGCGGCGCCGGTGCGGATGTGCTGAAGGGCGGCGCCGGCAACGACATCTTTTCGTTCGCCGCGGCCAATTTGACCGCAACCGATACGGTTAGCGGCGGAGCCGGCAATAACGAATTGCTAATGACGACTGCCGGCACGGTAGCCGCTGCAGGGGTCACCGGGGTCGAGACCTATGTGCTCGCGGATGGCGGGGCTAACACCCTGACCTTGGCGACGGCCAACTTTACCGGGGTCACCGGTTCGACGATCACGGTTTCCGACGGCAACAAAGGCAACACCGTCAGCGCCGCGGGCGTCGCAGCTCCCGATCGGACCATCGTCTATGCCGGGACCGGCGCCGACGTATTGACCGGTGGACCGGGCACCAACGTCTTCTATGCCGGCGGCAACACGACGATCGACTTCGCCATGTTACAGGGTACCAACACGATCAACAATTTCGGCGCCGGGACGAACGAGATCGTGTTCAGCAATGCCGGCTTCGCTCTCGGCCTCAGCAGCGCCACAACGCCGCAGCCGCTCCCGACCGGCTTGTTCGTCTCCGACAGCGCCGGCACCTTCACCGCCACCACGCAGCGCTTCGCCTATGGCACGAGCAATGGCGAGCTATTTTATTCTGCCTCCGGCACCACCGCCACCGAGCATCTGGTGGCCAGCCTGACCGGGGATCCAGCGCTCACCGCCTCACACCTCTTTTACGTTGGCGGCTCGGGCTCGGGCGGAGCCTGAACCCAACGCTGCGCGCCGGCGGCACCACCGTCAGCGAGCACTTGGTGGCGCACCTGACTGGCGACCCGACCCGCAGATATCGCACCTGCGGTTCGCTACCTGACGAGTTTAGCCGCTATCTCCGCCATGACCGGCTCCCACCTGCGATCCGCGGATTGACGGAACAGGCGCGCGGTCGGGTACCACGGGCTGTCCGAGCGGTCGAGCAGCCAACGCCAATCGGGCGCGTAGGGCAGCATAATCCAGACCGGCTTGCCCATCGCCCCGGCGAGATGGGCTACCGAGGTGTCGACCGCGACGATCAGTTCAAGGCATTCGATGATCGCCATCGTGTCGGCGAAATCACGGATCTCGGGGCCGAGGTTGAGCAATGGCGCATGGCCCCAGTAACCGCCGATCTCGGCTTGCGCCGGCCCCTTTTGCAACGACACCAGCGCCACTTGCGGGAGCGCCGCCAATGGCGCGAAGGCGGCTAGCCGGGTCGAGCGGCGCCAATCGTTGCGATGGGTCGGGCGCCCTGCCCAGACGATCCCGATGCGGCGATACCCACGCGGCAACAGGGCCCACAGCCGTTCGGCCCAGACGGCGAATTTCGCCTCGTCGGCATGCAGATAGGGAATTTCGGCCGGGATTGTTCCGAGCGTCGTGCCGGCGAGCCGCGGCAGCCCCGACAATGGGCAAAAGGCGGCGAAATCGGGTGCTCGGCTCCAATGATCGAAAATCAGCCCGGAACCGGGTAGCTGGGCAACCACCGGCTGTAGCTCGCGACTACACGCGGTCACGATGTCTGGACAGCGCGCCTTCGCCCAAGGGATGTATCGGGCGAACTGGATCGTGTCGCCATAGCCTTGGTCGGCGACCAGCAACAGGTTGCGGCCTCGATCAATGGGATGGCCGTCCCATTGGGGTCGGTCGCTCGGGGGCATCAGGGGCGGCACGCCGACGAGCTGTGAACGCCACTCGTATTCCTCCCAGCCACGGGCAAAATCACCGCGCAACAGCGAGGCTTCGGCAATCCCGAAATGCCCGCCGGCGAAGCTCGGGTCGACCGTCAGCGCCCTTTCGCCACAGCTGATCGCTTCGTCGAGCGCAAGATAATCGTAATGCGCGATGCCGAGATTGTGATGACAATGCGGGTCCGCGGGGTCGAGCGCTACCGCACGCGCCCCTGTAGCGAGGGCCTCGTCGAACCTGCCGAGCACGCGGTAAATTTCGCAAAGATTACGATGGAAGAGGGCCGATTGAGGCGCAAGGGCGATCGAGCGTTCCATTAATGCAGCCGCTTCGGCGATCCGTCCCCGACGAAATTCGATGATGCCCTTTTGGTGTATCGCGGCTGGCGTCTCGGGGGCGGCGGATATAATGCCGTCGAGCACGTGATCGGCGTCGTCGAGCCGCCCCTCCTGCTCATGCCGGTTTGCCAGCGACAACAACGCTGCGATGCGGTCCTCAGACGGAGAGGACTGGGACTGAGCAGAGCTAATTTCAGTCAATGGAATAGTCGAGCGGCTCGATCGCAGACTCCAGGATCTCGATCGCCGGCGCCCAAATGCTTGCGATAATGACGGTAGCGGTAGCGCGAGTCGTCGTAGAGCGGCTCAGTCACTTGTGCATAGCTCGCCGTCCGTGCATAGCGGCGATTTCGATGGAACTCGAGACAGCGCTGATCGAAAGGTTCGCCGATGAAATCGAGCATTCGACGCACCGTGGCTTCTTGGTTTTCGACAATATCTTCGTAGCGGATCGGCAGATAGCGCAGTGTCATTTGCGTACGGTAATGTTTCACTAGATCCAATGTCAGCCGATAGTGATGCGCCGCGCTCTCCAGGGAATAGGCACAATAAAAGCCATGCGTTAAATTGTTGGCGAACACCGATAACACGACGTCCAGCGGATGACGCAATACATGAATCAGCGGCGCGCGCGGAAACATCAGCGCGATCAACCCGAGATGAGTTTCATTGAGCGGCATCTTATCAGTGAACCATGCTGGGCTCGTCTCGATAAGGCCGAGCCGGCGCACCCGTCCAAGATAGTAGTCGCGTAGCTCATCGAGCCCATCGCGATGATCGCCCATCCATAATTCGGCCAAGGCCTCGGGGTAGCCGAGCGGGCTGTTCAGGGTTAGCTGCAAGTTTGAGGTGATCTCGTTAACGAAGGGCAGCTCGTCACCCGCCGTAATCCGCGGATGTGCCGATAAAGTCTGTTCGACCAGGGTCGTCCCGGAGCGCGGAAAGCCGAGGATGAAAATCGGCTGCGCTAGGTCTTGCCGCGCGGCCGCACGCGGCAGAGTTTGCATGCGCCCTTCGGTGAAAAATCCCTTGAGGCGGTCGGCGAGCTGCCGAGCGTGTTCGGCCTGATAGACGAGACCGCCAATCTCGCGACACTGGCGCTTTCCCTCGGTGAATGCGGCAAAAGCCTCGTCATACCGACCGATGCGATCTAGGAGCCGCCCTTTTTCCAGCAGCTCCTCCGGGCCGAGCCCCCTTTTGCCGGTGCCGGTGGCGGCGCGATCAAGCACGGCGAGCGCCGCGCCATAAGCGCCGGTGCGGGCATCGAGCACGGCGCGGGTCAATAGGATGCGCGGGTCGGTGGGCGCCAGCGACTCCGCCCGGGCGAGCACCTCGCCGGCCCGCGCGAAATTGCGGTCGGCTTCCTCCATACGCGCCCAACCGAGCAGGGTTTCGACCACCTCCGGCGCCGCCGTCGCCGATTCCGCGTAAAGCTGGCGCGACTTGGGCATGCGGCCCTGGTTTTTCAAATTCCAGGCGAGGTTCGCCAAGACGATCGGATCGCGGTCGCCGGACAATTCGATGACGCTGCGATAATGGTATTCGCCGGCTTGCGGACGGTGAGCCTCGGTCAGCACCATGGCGAGCAGATTGTGCGATTGCGAACTCTCGGGGGCTATGCGGACGCCGTTGCGGGCATGGATCTCCGCCTCGTCGACCGCTCCTTTGACGAGCAGCACGAGGGTCAGCTCGTGCGTCGCCCACAGCGTGTTAGGGTGCAGTTGCACGATCCTGCGCAGCAGCGCCTCCGCGGCGAGGTCGCGGCCGTCGGCGCGACAGATCCGCCACAATGTCGCCAGCGCGTCCGGCTGAGCCGGCGCCAATTCCAGCACCTCATGGCACAGCCTTTCGGCCTCTGCGACCATGCCATCGCGTTGGGCCGCGACCGCGCGCTCGACCACCGGCGACAACGGCGCCCCGGCCCCCGCGGGCGGCAATATGGCCGGGTCGAGCCCGCAGCACCGCACCTGCCGCAGCCCGCTGCCGCACTCGCATAAGGATTGATCCGCGAGCATTTTCGCCCGGACTTCCTCCGTCTTTAAACTCGCCAACAGAAGAACAAGACCGCACTTTCGTCAATGACGGGGACGCGCCAAACGCGACACCCGGGCAGAGGCCATCTAGGCCGAGAGAAGCGCGTAGTCGGCAGGACGAAAAACACTGTTGGCCAGGCCCAGCAGCGCGGTTGCCAACAGCAGCCGGGAATAGGAAGGCGCCCTTCCAAAGATAAAACGGGCGGTTGCGTTGACTCCGAGTCCCAGCACCAGCATTCGCCGGGAGCCGATGCGATCGACGAAATCGATTATTAAAGCGATTGACGAAGTGCGCTGACGAAACGAGCGCAATTGCTCGATGCTCACGCAATCGACTGGCAACGTCAACTGTAGAAACCAGTGTGCTTTCAGTCATGCTTGCACCGCCCTGCCCCGGCACGATGCATGATGGCCGTCCACCAGCAGAATTCGTCCTCTTTCAATCTGTCGCCGATGCCGACCACCTATGCCTAAATGTTAGCCACAAACTGCTCGGTTTGCCGGCAAGGATCGGGCAGAGTGGTCCGGCAAACCTAATACGCGGAACAGTTTTGAGCATGTCGGTAGCATTCGGCGTGGGCGGCGCTCATACCCGACGGATCTTGATCGGAGCGGCGGTGCTCCTCAGCGTCGGCATGGGCCTGCGTCAGAGTCTGGGCCTGTTTCTGACCCCGATAACCCGCGATCTCGGGTTGACGGCGACGACCTTCACCTTCGCCATCGCGATACAGAATATCGTTTGGGGCCTATCGCAAGCCCCAATCGGCGCGCTCGCCGACCGCTTCGGGCTCCGCGTCACGCTTTTGGGCGGCGCAGCGATCTACGCAGTAGGGCTCGTCGTCATGGCGACGGCCGGCGGAGCGACGTCGTTGATCCTATCGGGCGCGATGATCGGCGTGGCCTTGTCGTGCACCGCCTCCTCGTTGGCGATGACCGCTTGTGCGCGCGCGGTCTCGGAAGAACGCCGCAGCAAGGTCCTGGGGCTTGTCTCGGCGGCGGGATCGCTCGGCACATTGATGATCCCGATAGCCACGCAATCGATCCTGGCACGCCATCCTTGGCAACTCGGCGCATTGTTTTTCGTCGTCCTGGCGGTGGTGATGTTGCCAGCCGGCTTCCTCGCCGGCGGCGCCGATCGAATGCCCGGCGGTGGCGCAACTCGGACGACGATGCGCGCGGTTCTCGGGCAAGCGGCACGGAATCGCCCCTTCCTGGTGATGTCGGGCGCGTACTTTGTATGCGGGCTCAATTTGGTTTTCCTGACGACACACTTGCCGACCTATCTGGCGATCTGCGGGCAGGATCCGTTGCTGAGCGCCGAAGCCATTGCCGTGATCGGCGGCATGAATTCGATCGGCTCGATCACCGCCGGCTGGCTCGGCGCGAAATACCCGAAGCATATTCTGTTAGGCCTCCTCTACATTCTGCGAGCTTTCGTCTTCACCGCTTATTTCGTGATGCCACCAACGCCGACGAGCACGCTCCTGTTCGCCGCCGCGATGGGCATGCTGTGGCTCAGCGTGGCGCCGCTTGTCAGCGGTCTCGTGGCCGATATGTTCGGCACCCGCTATATGGCGACCTTGCTCGGCATCGCCTTTGTCATGCACCAGGTCGGATCGTCGCTCGGCGCCTGGGGCGGCGGTGTGATCTTCGACAGGTTCGGCTCTTACGACCGCGCCTGGCAGATCGGCGTGCTCGTCGGTTTCGGTGCCGGCGTGGTCCAGATCCTGGCGGGCGGCCCGACGCGGAGGCGCGATCGGCTGGCGGCGCCTCAGCTTGCCGATGCGCTTCATTGAGAAAGAATAGATCGCTTTATCCCAGAATATTCAGACTCGGTAGTTGGCGGGAAACCCGGTGAGATGCACTCCCCGTCGATTATCGCGCTGAGCGAACGGCGTGGCCTGCTCGCCAATCCGAGTTACCTTCGCTTGTGGTTTGCCGGCGGCGTTGGGAATGCGATGCGTTGGCTCGAACTGCTGGTCGCCGGGATCTTCACTTACGATGCCACGCACTCCGCCTTTCTGGTTGCCGTCGTCACCGTCGCCCGCACGCTGCCGATGCTGTTTATCGGAGCAATCGCCGGATTGGTCGGCGAGGCGCTCAACCGCAAGCGAATACTTTTGACGCAACTCGCCGTCTTGGTGGGCAGTTCCGCCGTTCTCTGCGGGCTGGCGCTGTCCGGGCGGTTGCGGGTTTGGCATGTCGCGGTGACCGGCATCGTCGCTGGCATCGTGTGGACCGCGGAGATGGCGGTACGCCGGCGCATGATCGGCGAAGTCGTGCCGAGCGACCAGGTAGTGCGGGCGGTGGCCTTCGACTCGTTGACCAACAGCGTCGCCCGCGTCGTGGGGCCGCTCGCCGGCGGCGCCGCTTTCGAGCGTCTGGGCCTTGGCGGGGCCTATTTTCTTTCCGCAATACTCTACCTTGCGGCCTGCTGTGTCATTGGCGGTCTCAAGTTCCAGCAACAGCCGAGACCGCTGCGGCTGCACCGCCTCACCGCTGACCTCGCCGAGGGGCTCGCCGTCGCACGCTCTCATCCGGCGATCTTTGGCGTCGTGCTGGTGTCGATCGTGATGAACGTGTTCGGCTTCTCCTACTCGGCGTTGATCGCGCCGATTGGTCTCGATGGTTTTCGGGTATCGCCGACTCTCGTTGGGGCGCTTGCCGCGGCCGAACCAATCGGTGCGATCGTGATCGGCACCGCGCTATCGGCCGGTTGGCTGCGGCTCGATGGCAGTCGCGCGCTGCTGCGGGGTTCGTTGCTGTTCCTTGTCGGCGTCGTGGGAATGGCACTGTCGCCATGGTACGGGCTCGCCTTCGTGCTGCTGCTGATGGGCGGCCTCGGCACCGCAGCATTCTCGAACATGCAGACCACGTTGATCCTGGTCGAAGCCCCGGTCGCGATGCGCTCGCGGGTGATGGGGATAGTGACGATGTGCATCGGCACCGGGCCGCTCGGCGTTTTGGCAGCGGGAATGCTGTCCGAATGGCGCGGCCCCGCATCGGCAGTGCTGATCATGGCCGGCTTTGGGCTGGCCGGATTGGGCCTCGTGTGGACTCACCTGCTTAGGGGACGGGCCTAAGGTGCGATGATGCCGATTAGGTCGTCAGCCATCAGCTCCGAGCTTCCAACGATCCGCTGTTTTGTTAGGCTCAGCAAACAGCCGGGGTTGGTCTGATAGCTTAATGAACCGCCGCTGGAATTCTCAGCGTCGTGACGATGCCGGCATGATCGGACGGCCATAACCCTGAGGGAGTACGATCAGAGGGAACATTGCCGACGAGCTTTATATCTTGAATGCCGATGTTACCACGCAGCAGCACCAGATCGATCCGGTGATTGAGCTCGGAAACTGGGTTGAGGAGGGTTGGGTCCTGGCAACAGGTAAAGCCAGCAGCTGGGGCTCCTTTCTGTAGCCAGGCATCGACCAGGCCGAAACTGATCAGGAGTTGGTAGGTCGCGAAGGACGGATCCAAGGGGTCGTCCGCGAAAACATTGAAATCGGCAGCGTATACGATCGGTAAGGTTGTATTTCCGGCGCTTTGGACGAGCTCGATCGCTTGCGCTTGTTGGATCGCCGCAACTGGAGGGGTTGGCGTCGTTGTTTCGAGATGAGTTGTAACGAACCGGAACATCCGGCCGTGCACCTTGACATCGACCGAGGCCCAGCCGCGAAGGTCAGGAACCGAAATGCCAACCGCCGTGGGAGACGATTGGTTGACCAGGAATTCTTGAACTTGCACGTTCGACAGCGCCAAACCACCCGAGACATCTTCATTCTTGGCAATGATCACCGTGCGCGCCGTTATGCGCACGTCGAAACCCAGTGTGCTCGGAGCCTCGGCATCGATGTTAGGTATGATCGCCACGGTCTCATAGGGCTGCCCCAGTTTGGCAAGCGCGGCGATTAGTAAAGCGAGTTGGTCTGAGATGACGTTCGTCGCGGGCGTAGTCCCCGTTCCGGTGCGGAGAATTGCAGGTTCCTGAAGCGCCACGAGGTCAGGGTGATTTGCTGCGATCTCGTGGGCGAGAGCGGCGGCGCGTTCGGCTGGCTTCGTTGCCTGGATGTTCTGGTATGTCGTCGTTACTGCTGCGAAGAACTGCGCCGGAGTAGTGGCACTCAGGACTTCGGTAAAATCGGTTCCCTGATCCATGTTTTGGGTCATGATGCGGACGTCTCCACCGTCCTGATCGTCGGCGCGGGCGATGGGGTGGTGCGCAAAAATTGTCAAGCTCGCGAAGGCTGCAAGGACAACAAGCCGGAAAAAACCCCTCGCGGCCGACAAGTATCTTCTGCTGATCGAATGGGTCATGTGCTGGCCTTCCTCTTTGCAGGGGACGTAGCGTCGTCTGCGTCTTCAACTCATTTTTCAGTGGCCGGGTGGGAGCCGCCGAGATCACGATAGCGCATCATCCGGACCCGGCCTCAGCAGCGCGGGAAAGCTGGTGATGGGCTCTGCCGGTCCCCCTAATCAACAGCGAGGGCGAACCAGGTCCTGCGCCGTGATAGTAATCTTACATTGTGATGACTTGGTAGGAAAGGAGATCGACATGGCCGTCCAGCATCGGGTCGGCCGCGCCAAAGCCGAGAGTTGCACCGGTTAGTTACGCGCCGGCAAGGCTATGAGCCATGCTCCATCGGATCGCATTTCCCGCACGGTCTTGAGGGTTTTTGAGAGAACCGCCCATCGAGCGTTACTACCGAGCCTCTTGGTGGCCTGTTTCGCCGATCCCTGGATCGGGCTTGCCGGGCCGCGGGCGTCGGCCCGGACCCGCTTCTCAGGAGTTGACGACGGCGACGGCCTCGATCTCGATCATGAAATCAGGTCCGGCGAGACGAGTGACGCCGACGGTCGTGCTGGTCGGGGTCGCCACCCCGAGATAGCGCATGCGGATGTCGGCGCACTTCTGGAACTCGTCGAAGTCGGTGACAAAGGTGTTGGTCTTGACGACGTCGGCCCAGGTGGCGCCGGCCGCCTTGAGACACCGGTCGAGGTTCTGGAACGTCTGTTCCATCTGCGCCCGCATGTCGCCTTTGCCGACGCAATTGCCGTCGATGTCGCGGGCCAATTGGCCGGCGGTATAGATGATCTTGCCGCTGCCGCTCACCGTCACGACATGCGAGTAGGACGGCTTCCCGCCCGACATTCTGATATTCATGCCTTCCGGCTGAAACCGCTCGATCTTGAGGACCATTCTGCTCTCCTGGTCAGGTTCGGCACCATGCGGCCGGCATTGGCGCACAAGACGACTCGGCGGGATAGCGGCTTGGTTCAGGGTTCAGGCAACGATCTGCGCCGCCGGCGATCCTGCCGGCCTCGTCGGGCGCCCGATCGTTGCAAGGTGCTCTGCGGAAGTGAAGGCTCGATTTGGATCAGGGAAAATGGCTCAAGGCTGTCCTCTCAGATATGGTCGAAAGTCGCTGCGGGTCATGGGATCATGGCGCAGGGCTGTGGGTTCGGTCGGCTTCCGTTGTGCATCGCCGCGAACCTCAACTGACGAGACGTGGACTCGCACGAGACGGCCGTACGTGCTCGCCGAGTGTGCCGCGCACCAGCGCCAGAGCCGCCACTGCCCCGACCAGCGCCAGCGCACCGGCGACGACGAAGGCGGCGTTGAAACTGCCAGTTGCGGCAACGACATAGCCGGTCACGATCGGCGCCAGGAGGCCGAAGGTATTGCCGCCCAGGACAAGAAAGGCCGTAGCCCGCCCTGCATCGCTGGGCGAGCGCAGCAAATCGGCGACCAGGGCGCCGTTGGCGGCTGGCCCGACATGGGCGGCCGATACCGCAATCGTGATCAGAGTGATGACTGCGGCGAGTGACTGGACAAAAGGGATCCCCAGGCCCGCCGCCATAAACAGCAGGCTGAGCACCACCAGGTAGCGGCGGCTGCCGCCGCGCACCGCTTCGGCGGTGAGCACCCTGTCGCCGGCCCAATTGGCGACGACGCCGACCACCGTGGAGATCAGGAACGGTATCGCGGTGTAGATGCCGGAGTTCAAGATCGACAGGTGCCGTGCGGTTTGCAGGTAATTCGGCAGCCAGGAAATATAGAGATAGCCGGTATAGACGAGGCAGCCCTGCGAGATGAACAAGCCCCACATCGCCGGGCGAGCGGATCAGCCCGAGATAGCCGACGCCGGCGTGGTTCGGCGGCGTGATGCCGGCGTCACGCCCGGCGAGGATGCGGTCGCGCTCGGCTGGGGGCAGCCACCCGGTCTTTTCCGGTGTCGAGACCAGTGCCGCCCAGACCGCTACCCAGACAAATCCGACCGCGCCGGTGATGATGAAGGACCAGCGCCACGACAATGTCTCGATCAGCCAGGCGACGGCCGGCGCGCCGAGCGCAAGCCCGAGGGTGGACCCGCAAGAGATCGCGGCAATCGCGGTGCCGCGCTCGGTATAGGGCGACCATAACCGGACGCTGCTATAGGAAATCGGAGCGAACGGCGCCTCGCCGACTCCCAGACCGAGCCGCACCATCAACATCGCCGCGAAGCTGCCGACCATTCCGGTAGCCATCTGCGCCGTCGACCATACCGCGGTCGCGACCGAGGCGATGACATGCGGGCCCCAGCGGTCGATCAGTCGCCCGCCGGGCAGCATCATCAGCACATAGGCCCACAGGAACGAGGAGAACAGATAACCGAGCGCAATCGGCGACAGCCCGAATTCGTGCGCGATCGGCTTGCCCGCAACCGACATGTTGACGCGATCGAGATAGGCAATGGCGCTGAACAGAAACAGCAGGAAAAAGACCCAATATCGGCGGTGCGTCGTTCGCATCGATGCGCTCCTCCTTCTTTTTTCTCGTCGCCCGCGACAAGCGTGCGGGTGGGGCCACGTCGCGCATATTCATAATCCAGAAAAGCGGTTGTGCGGCTTTTTGAGTAGTACCGGGGTCCCGGCTCCCGAACCGCTTGGGAGAGCGAATTGCCGAGTGGCGGCTCGATTACTACACCGTGCGACCGCACAGCAGCGACAAAACTTAGTGAGTTCAATAGTTCAGACTGGCTGGGGCGGGAGGATTCGAACCTCCGAATCGCGGAATCAAAATCCGCTGCCTTACCCCTTGGCTACGCCCCACCGGCCCCAGACAGCGGTAAGTTATCGGGAAATCCGCTCGGCAGCAACAAACCCTCCGGCCGCGGACCACCAGCCAGGCTCGGCCTTGGCGATTGCCTTGCGTGCCCGCTCGGCTTTCAGCCGGTCGGCGAACAGCGCGAAACAGGTGGCGCCGCTGCCGCTCATGCGCGCAATCAGGGCCCCGGGGAGCCGCGCGAGCGCCGCCAGCACCGCGCCGATCTGGGGGGCGATGCCGATCGCGGCGGCGGTCAGGTCGTTGCGCAATGGTCCCAACACCGCGGCGAGACCAGCCGCATCCTGCGGGCATCGGCGCAAACCGGCCGGCATCGCCGAACGGGCCGCGCCGGGCGGCGAACACTGCGGCGGTCGGCAATGCGATCCGCGGATTGACGAGCACGATTCCGGCCGGCGGCAATAGGGGTTCAGGCTCGATCTGCTCGCCGACGCCGCCGATCCAGGCCGCACCCGCATGCAGGCAGGCCGGGACGTCGGCGCCAAGGCGGGCGCCAAGACGGCGCAGATCCGCTTCGTCGACCGGCACGCGCCACAAGGCGCACAGCGCGCGCAGCGCCGCCGCCGCATCGCTCGAACCGCCGCCGACGCCGGCGGCGACCGGCAGGTTCTTTTGCAGATGGAGGGCGGCGTGGGCGGCAATCCCGGCATGACCGGCGAGCAGGCGCGCGGCACGGAGCATCAGATTGTCCTCGCCCAATTCGGCGAGACTGGCCGCCTGCGGACCGTCGATCGCCAAGGTCAGCGCCGCGAATTCTCGCGCAGTGACCCGATCGCCGATATCGGCAAACGCGACGAGGCTGTCGACCAGATGATAGCCGTCCGCCCGCACTCCGATCAGATGTAGATAGAGATTGACCTTTGCCGGGGCAAAGGCCGCGACCGCCATCGCCCGCTCAGCCGCCGCCGGCCCGGGTGGTTGCGGTGGTCGGCAGCCCGCCTTCGAGCTTGGCCTCGATCGGTTTGATGTCTTCCTTGTCGGGTTTGAACTGCAGGGCCTGCCGCCATTGATAGCGGGCTTCGGTCGTCCGCCCGCTCTTCCAATACGCGTCGCCCAGATGATCGTTGATTGTCGGATCATCGGGCACCAGCTCGAGTGCCTTTTCGAGATATTGGACCGCGCTGGCATAGTCGCCGAGCCGATAATGCGCCCAGCCGAGGCTGTCGACGATGTAGCCGTCCTCGGGCCGCAGCGCCACCGCCTTCTCGATCATCTGCAGACCGCGCTTCAGCTTTTCGCCGCGGTCAATCCATGAATAGCCGAGATAGTTGAGCACCAGCGGCTGATCGGGCTTGAGCTCGAGCGCATGCTCGAGGTCGGCTTCGGCCAGGGTCCATTGGCCCGATCGCTCGAAGGCGATGCCTCGGCTGTAGTACAGTGCCCAGTGGGGCGCCGTGCCGGCCGCTTTGAGGCGCCGGATCGCTTCGTTATAGGCGCCGGCCGCCTCGGAAAAGCGCTTCTGGCCGCGCAGCAGGTCGCCCAGCTGAACCTCGGCGCTGGCCCGGCTCGGCTCCTTGGCGGCCATCGCGCGAAGCTCGGCGACGGCCTCCTCGACGCGATCGAGGGCTTCGAGATTGGCCGCGGCGCGCAACCGTGCCGACCACGAATAGAGCGAATTCCCAGGGATCCCAGCAAGGACATCGAGGCTCTCCTGTGGCTTGTTCTGGCCACTCAGGATGTCGGCGAGCAGCAACTGGGCGACAGCCAGATGCGGCCGCAAATCGAGCGCGCAACGAACATAGAGCAGAGCCAAGTCCGTCGTTTCCGGCTGGTTGACGACGCTGGCCAGATCGAACAAGGCTTCGGCGAGGCCATCCTCGGCCGAACCGATCAACGGCGCTGGGATTCCGACGGGTTTGGTTGCCAGCATCGATTCAGCCAACTCGCTGCCCGAGTTTTCTTTGATAAATCGCTTGTAAACCGCATCGGCTTGATCGCGAGGGCCGTGACGCTGATAAAAGTTCGCCATAGCGTCGGTCAGTCGCCAGTTAAGTTGGCCAGTCGAGTTAAGAGTTTGTTTATAATATTCTTCGGCCTTGTCAGGTTTTCCGGCAAAATCATAGAGTAGGCCGAGCTGGAAATATTTGAGCGGGGCAAACCCGTCGAATTTATCGAGATTCTGCAGTGCCGCGTCGGCGCCCGCGAGATTACCTGTCGCCATTTGCATCCAGGCGCGAGCCAATGGTCCGACATAGCGGTGCAGCCCATCGTCCGGCAGGGCCTCTGCGCGAGCGAGCGCGGCGGCTTTGTCGCCCGCCTTGACCCGGTCGATCAATAGGACGAGGTCGGCGACCGCGTCGGAGCTATCGAGCTTGAGGGCCTGGTCGGCAAGCGGACGGGCCGCGTCGAAGTGGCCGGCCTGCGCCTCCATGTCAAAGGTACGGCTGACCAATTCGGGCGAGTGCGGATCCGCTTTTAGCGCTTCCTCGAACCACAACGCGGCGTTGCCATAGTCGCGCTCCTCTTGTGCGTGTCGCCCGGCCAAGTAGGGACCGTATGCCGTATCCGTCGAAATCGCCGGCTCCTCTGTCCCTTGCGCGGCGATGCTGGTGGCGCCCGCGAAGAGCGTCAACAAAGCCCCGGCGACACACGCCGCCCGTAGCTGATCGATCACTTTTATCCTCATCTGCCTCGATCCGTTCGCCTGCGTTACATGTTCGGATAATTGGGCCCGCCGCCGCCCTCGGGCACCACCCAGTCAATATTCTGCTCCGGGTCCTTGATGTCGCATGTCTTACAATGCACGCAATTCTGCGCGTTGATCTGCAAGTAGGGGGCCACCGCCTCGGATGGCTGCACGATCTCGTACACGCCGGCCGGACAATAGCGCTGTTCCGGCGAATTGTAGAGCCGATAATTGACCTCTATCGCCTTTGCCGGATCGCGGAGCCGCAGATGCGCCGGCTGGTCCTCCTCGTGATTGGTGTTCGAAATGAACACCGAGGACAGCCGGTCAAAGCTGACCTTGCCGTCGGGCCTAGGGTATTCGATCCGCCGCGCCGCGCTCGCCGGCATCAGTTGCGTGTGGTCGGCATGATTGCGAAAGGTCCACGGGGCCGCCCCGCGCAGGATATAGGTGTCGAACGCCGAATAGGCGAGACCGGCATAGAGGCCCCAGCGGAAGCTCGGCCGGATGTTGCGCACCCGGTGCAGCTCGTCCCATACCCAGCTCTGCTCGAGCGCCTGTCGCACCGAGGCGCCCTGATCGCCGGCGAGGCGCCGGAACACGGTCTCCGCAGCCGACCATCCCCGACTTCATCGCGGTGTGACTGCCCTTGATCTTGGGCACGTTGACATAAGCCGGCGGCGCAGCCGATCAGCGCGCCACCCGGGAAATCGAGCCGTGGGATCGATTGGAACCCGCCCTCATTCAAGGCGCGCGCGCCGTAGGCGATGCGCCGCCCGCCCTCGAAGAACGGGCGGATCGCCGGATGTGTCTTAAAGCGCTGAAATTCCTCGAACGGATTTAGGTAGGGGTTACGGTAATCGAGCCCGATCACAAAGCCGACCGCGACCTCCCCAGCTTCGAGATGATAGAGGAACGAGCCGCCATAGGTGCCCGTGTCGAGCGGCCAGCCGATGGTGTGGACGACGAGCCCCGGCTGGCGGTGTTCTGGTGCGACTTCCCACAGTTCCTTGATGCCGATCGCATAAGTCTGCGGATCGACGCCGTCGCGCAATCGGAAACGTTCGACCAGGGTCTTGGTCAAGGAGCCGCGGCAGCCCTCGGCGAACAAGGTCTCCCGGGCGACCAGCTCGACCCCGCTCTGATAGCGGTCGGTCGGCCGGCCATCCTTGCCGATCCCCATATCGCCGGTCGCGACCCCGCGCACCCGCCCGGCCTCATCGTACAGCACCTCGGCAGCGGCAAAGCCGGGATAGATTTCGACCCCGAGCGCCTCGGCCTGCTGGGCCAGCCAGCGGCAGAGATTGCCGAGGCTGATGATGTAGTTGCCGTGATTTCTCATTTGCGGCGGGGTCGGCAGCCGAAACGCCCGCGATTGGGTCAGCAGCAGAAACCGGTCCTCGGTCGCCGGGGTGACGAGCGGCGCACCGCGCTCGCGCCAGTCGGGGATCAACTCGTCGAGCGCCCGCGGCTCGAACACGGCACCCGACAAGATGTGGGCGCCCACCTCCGAGCCCTTTTCGACGACGCTGACGGCAATCTCATGCTCGGCTGCCGCGGCAAGCTGCTTCAGACGGATCGCGGCGGCAAGGCCCGCGGGCCCGCCCCCGACGACGACCACGTCATATTCCATCTGCTCGCGCGGCACACGCTCTTCGGCCATCCCGCCTCCGCCGACCGTTCCGATAGGACTATAGAGGATCGCAGCGAAAACGGGGCTGTTGACTGACAACCGGGACGAGACCCGCGGACATGCGGCTCCGATGCGCGAGCCGCTATCATCCGGCGGTCCGTCGGGCTATTTTTGCGCCACTTGGCTATTGATGAAGCTGTGTCCCGCGCCTTGCTCCCGTGATCCGCGTCGTTCGACATCCCGGCCCTCAATCGCACCACCCGCGCGGCGCGGTCTTGGCGATGGGCAATTTCGACGGCCTGCATCGTGGCCACGCGTTGCTGATCGAGCGGGTGCGCGAGCTGGCGCGCGAACACGACCGGCCGATCGCGGTGCTGACCTTCGAGCCGCACCCGCGCAGCGTATTCTCGCCTACAACCGAGCCGTTCCGGCTGACCCCGTTCCGGGTCAAGGAGCGCGAATTGGCGCGCCTCGGCGTCGATCTCTTGTTCGTGCAGCATTTCGATCTCGGGTTTGCCGCCAAGAGCGCCAAGGATTTTCTCTCCGAGATCATCGTGGATGCGATCGGCGCTTCCCATGTCGTCGTCGGCTGGGACTGCACCTTTGGCAAGAGCCGGCGCGGGACTCCCGATTTTCTGCGCGCCGCCGGGCCGGAGCGCGGCTTTGCCGTGACCGTCATCGAGCCGATTCGCGGCTCCGACCAAACGGTCTATTCCTCGACCCATATCCGCGAGCTGCTCAAGGCCGGCAAGCCGCGCGAGGCCGCGGCGCTGCTCGGCCGGTTCTGGGAGATCGACGGCCGCGTCGCGACCGGCGACCGCCGCGGGCGGACTATCGGCTTTCCGACCGCCAATCTCGGGCTCGACGACTATCTGCGGCCGGCCTTCGGCGTCTATGCCGTGCGGGTGACGGGCGACGGGCCGGACGATCCGCTCGCCGGCCGCACCATCGATGGCGTCGCCAATCTCGGGCTGCGCCCGACCGTCGGCACTCCCGAGCCACGGCTCGAAGCCCATCTCTTCGACGTCGACGTCGATCTCTACGGACGCCACCTGCGGGTGGCGTTCGTAGACTTCATCCGCCCCGAGCAAAAGTTCGCCGGGCTCGACGCCCTGAAAGCGCAGATCGCCGACGACGCCGCCCGCGCCCGCGAGATCCTCGCCGCCACCCCGCCGATCGAATAGGGAATACTGGTGGCCGACAGCGACAGCCCGACGACCCCGGACCTCGAACGCAAGCTGGCGACGATCCTGTCGGCGGATGTCGCCGCTTACAGCCGGTTGATGGCCGAGGACGAGGAACTCACCCTGCGGACCTTCCGCGGGCACAAGGAAGTCTTCGAAAAGCTCGTCGAATTGCATCGGGGCCGCGTGTTCAACACCGCCGGGGACGCCATCCTGGCGGAATTCGGCAGTGCGGTCGAAGCCGTACGCTGTGCCACCGAGATCCAAGCGGCGCTCCGCACCCGCAACGACCAATTGCCCGAAGACCGGCAGGTCAGGTTTCGTATCGGGGTCAATCTCGGCGACGTAATGGTGCAAGGCCAGGATTTGCTCGGCGACGGCGTCAATGTCGCCGCACGGCTGCAAGGGGCGGCGGAGCCCGGCGGCGTTTGCATCGCCGGCAGCGTCTACGACCAGATCCGCAACAAACTGTCGCTGTCGTTCACTCCGCTCGGCGAGATGAACTACAAGAATATCCCTCAGCCGGTCCGCACCTTTGCGATCGCCGAAGCCGACGGCCTGGGGATATTGCCGGCGCCGGCCCGCAAGCTCCGCCTTGGCGCCGGACGGGTATGGGCCGCCACCGCGATCGTCCTGATGCTGGCGGCGGCCGGGGTTGGTGTTTGGGGCTATTCGGACTATCGGCAAAGCCGAGCCGAAGCCGCGCACGCGGCCGCTGTGGCTGCCCAAAAGACGGCAGACGAGGCGGCCAAAGCGGCGCAACAACGGGTGGCTGACGCAGCGCAGCAGAAGACGCTGGCCGAGCAGAAACGCATCGACAGCGAGGCCAATCGTCTCGCCGAAGAGAACCGCAACAGGAGCGAGGCCACGCAACTAGCAGCCGTCACGGCACCGCCCCGGGTCGCGCCGCCTAAGCCTGATCTGTCGCCCAGCGCCGCAACCTTGCCCAAGCCCGCCTCCGCCGGTGACCCGACCGGGGTCTACGGGGGGCCGATCTGTTTCGGTCCGGGCGAGACCGACCCGGCCCGCTGCTTCCGGGCTCAGGCGGTCGTCAGGAACAAGACGATCTCGGGTCAGTGGCCCGGCCGCACTCCCGGCGCGACGGTATATCTTGCGGGCGATGTTACCCGCGCCGGCGATGTCGCGATCCACATGCACACCAAGCGGGCCGACGGGTCCCGCTTCGCGGTCATCGATCTGGTCGGCAAGTTGCGCGACGGGCGGATCGACGCCACCGGCAGCTTTCGCAACGGCCGCAGCGTCAGCTTAAACTGGCGCAAGGACTGAGCGAGCCGCTGCCCTCTGCGAACCTCGGCGCAGCCAACTACCCCTCGAATTTGACTGGGGAGGCTGTTATATGTCCCCCATGTTTGCGCATCGCACCTGGATATCGCGAATTATCGGCCCGGTCCTCGTCTGAGGATCGGGACGCTTTCGCTTTTTCCTCTTATCCAGGGATTTCCGATGCCTACGGATTATCGTCCGACCGTTTTCTTGCCCAAGACCGACTTCCCGATGCGGGGCGATCTGCCGAAGCGCGAGCCGCTGATCCTGGCCCGCTGGGCAGCGATGGACCTATATCGACGGCTGCGGGAGAGCTCGCAGGGCCGCGAGAAATTCGTCCTGCATGACGGCCCGCCCTACGCCAACGGCCATCTCCACATCGGTCACGCGCTGAACAAAATCCTGAAGGACGTGGTCAACCGCTCGCAGCAGATGCTGGGCAAGGATGCGCCCTATGTCCCGGGCTGGGACTGCCACGGCCTGCCGATCGAGTGGATGATCGAGGAAAAATACCGGGCGAAGAAGATGTCGAAAGACAGCGTTCCGGCCGATCAGTTTCGCCGCGAATGCCGCGAGTTCGCCACCCATTGGATCGAGGTGCAGAAGACCGAGTTCGAGCGCCTCGGCGTTATCGGCGATTGGGCTAATCCCTATACGACAATGGCCTATTCGGCCGAGGCGCAGATCGTCCGCGAGATCGGCAAGTTTCTGGTCAATGGCGGGCTTTACCGCGGCTCGAAGCCGGTCTTATGGTCGGTGGTCGAACAGACGGCGCTCGCCGAGGCCGAGGTCGAGTATCACGACCACAAATCGACGACGGTCTGGGTTCGCTTCCCGATCGTCACGACCGGTCTGCCGGCGCTTGCCAACTCGGCAGCGCTGATCTGGACGACGACGCCTTGGACCCTGCCCGGCAACCGCGCAATCGCGTTCAGCGCGGCGCTCGATTACATCGCGATCCGTGTCGACCGGGCGGCGGAGGGCAGCCGGGCGCAGCCTGGCGAGACCCTGCTCGTCGCCGCCTCGTTGGCCGATGAGGTCGCCGCGAATGGCGGGATCGAGGCCTATTCGGTGCTCGAACGGTTTCCCGGCGCGGCACTCGCCGGAACGATCGCGCGTCATCCGCTCGCCGGCCGGGGCTACGAATTCGACGTGCCGCTGCTGGCGGCAAGCTTTGTCGAAGCCGACCAGGGGAGCGGACTCGTCCACATCGCTCCAGGCCACGGCGCCGACGATTTCGACCTCGGCCAGGCGAACGGGCTGCCGGTGCCCGACACGGTCGGGCCCGACGGGGTCTATCTGCCGGGCCTGCCGCTGTTCGCCGGCCGCGCGGTCTATAGGCCAACCGGCAAGCCCGGCGACGCCGAACGAAGCGGTGATCGCCGCGATCGACGCTGCGAGCGGCCTCCTGGCGCGCGGCAGCCTGGTCCACTCCTACCCGCATTCCTGGCGGTCGAAGGCGCCGTTGATCTTCCGCAACACGCCGCAATGGTTCATCAGCATGACGGCGAACGGTCTGCGCGAAAAGGCGCTGGCGGCGATCGCCGAGACCCGCTGGGTCCCGCCGCAGGCCCGCAACCGGATCGAGGCGATGGTCGAGGGCAAGCCCGATTGGTGCGTGTCGCGCCAGCGCGCCTGGGGCGTGCCGATCGCAGTCTTCACTCATCGCGAGACCGGCGAGCCATTGCGCGACCCGGCGGTCGTCGAGCGCGTCGCCGCCGCGGTCGAGCGCGAAGGCTCGGACGCCTGGTTCAGCACCGATGCGTCGCAGTTTCTCGGCAACGCCCTACGACCCGGCGGAATGGGAGAAGGTCACCGACATCATCGAGGTATGGTTCGATTCGGGTTCGACCCACGCCTTTGTCCTCGAGCAGCGGCCGGAGCTGCGATGGCCGGCCTCGCTCTATCTCGAAGGCTCGGACCAGCATCGCGGCTGGTTTAACTCCTCGTTGATCGAAGCCTGCGGCACCCGCGGCCGCGCCCCCTACGACGCGGTGCTGACCCACGGCTTCGTGCTCGACGAAGACAGGCCGCAAGATGTCGAAATCGCTCGGCAATGTCGTCGCTCCGCAGGACGTGATGCAGCAGAGCGGCGCCGACATCCTGCGCCTTTGGGTAGTAGGCTCCGACTATTCCGAGGATCTGCGCATCGGCCCGGAGATCCTCAAGCATCAGAGCGATGTCTATCGCCGCCTGCGCAACACCCTGCGCTATCTGTTGGGCGCGCTCGACGGCTTCGCGCCTGAGGAGGCGGTCGGGATCGAGGCGATGCCCGAGCTCGAGCGCTGGGTGCTGCACCGGCTCGCGGAACTCGACGCGCTGATCCGCCGTGCGGTCGGAGGCGTTCGATTTCCACGGCATGTTCACCGCGCTGCATAATTTCTGCGCGGCCGATCTGTCGGCATTTTATTTCGACATCCGCAAGGACCGGCTCTATTGCGACGCGCCCGACGACATCCGGCGGCGGGCGGTGCGCACCGTGCTCGATCGCTGTTTCGACTGCCTGGTGCGCTGGCTAGCGCCGATTACCTGCTTCACCGCCGAAGAGGCCTGGCTCGCGCGCCACGGCGACGCCCCGGAGCGCAGCGTCCATCTCGAGCTGTTCGCCGAGGTGCCGGCGGGTTGGCTCGACCCAGCGCTCGGCCGAGCGCTGGGTGACGCTGCGCGATCTGCGACGCGTCGTCACCGGTGCGATCGAACTCGAGCGCGGTGCGAAACGGCTGGGCTCGAGCCTACAGGCCGCGATCGAGGTGTGTGTCCCCGATCGGCTCATGGAGCTGGTCCGGGATGTCGACCTGGCCGAATTGTGCATCACGTCGGCCGGCACGGTCCGGCCGGGCCCGGTTCCCGAGGACGCCTTCACCCTTCCCGACTTAGCCGACATCGGCGTTCGGGTGTCGCCGGCGACGGGCGAGCGTTGCGAGCGCTGCTGGCGCGTGCTGCCCGAAGTCGGGCAGGTGCCGGGCCACGCCGATCTATGCCGCCGCTGCGCCGAGGTGATCGATTCGGGCGCCGCGGTCACGCGTGCGGTGAGCACCGGGTAATGCTGCGGCGAGGGATTGCCGTCGCCGCAATCGTCGTGGTCCTTGACCAGCTCAGCAAGGCCGCCGTCCTCGCCCACTTTGCCGACAGCGCTATCGGCATCGAGCGGGTCACGCCGTTTTTCAACCTCGTCTTGACCTACAACCGCGGCATGAGCTTTGGCCTGTTCAACACGGGCGCCGCGGGCGGTGCCGGGCTCAACGCCGTCCTCTTCTCGCTCGCCGCCGCCGCGATCGTCGCCGGACTTATCTATTGGCTGAGCCGGGTCACGAGCCCGCTCCTCGCGATTGCGATCGGCCTGATCATCGGTGGCGCGATCGGTAATGTCGCTCGACCGGATTCGCCATGGCGCCGTCGTCGATTTTCTCGATTTCCATATAGGATCGTGGCACTGGCCCGCATTTAACATTGCCGATAGCGCGATCTGCGTCGGCGTCGCGGCAATGCTGCTCGACGGCTTGCTTCTGCACCGCGAAGCGCATTAAAAATAAGGCGGGAGGGATTACTGCCATGACCGAATATCGCCTGCTTCGCGGCGCGGGCCGCAGTCGGATCTCGCTTTGCGTTGTTTGTTTGGGAGGGCTATCCCTTCTTTCGGCCTGCGGCGATTTCAAGCAGCTGATTGGTATGGATCAGCCGATGCCCGACGAGTTCGCCGTCGAGTCGCGCGCGCCGCTGACGGTGCCCGCCAGACTTTGATCTGCGCCCGCCGGAGCCGGGGGCGCCGCGGCCGCAGGAGAAGACGCCGCAGCAGCAGGCCGAGCAGGCGATGGAGCAGGCCGGACCCGGCGAGCCGGGCAAGCAGGCCGCCGATCTTCGTCTGCGCGGCTCTGGCGGCTTGCCGGACATCGGCCCGTCCAACGCACAGGCCCCCGACCAGAATGCGATCGTCGGTTCCCAAAGCCTCTCGAACAAGCTGTTGACTTCCGGCGCCACCGACACCACCGGGGCCACCGTCGAAAAGCGCGAGACGACCCCGCTGAAGGGGATTTATTGAGCCGCTCTCCGTCGCCCGCTCGCGAGGACAGGCCTGGGATGAGGGGGCATCTCATTTTCGTCGCCGCTTGCGCTTTCCGGATCGAGTTCGCTTTGAGATGACCCTGTTCGACCTCTCCGGGCGCGTCGCCGTAGTCACCGGCGGCAATGGCGGCATCGGGCTCGGCATGGCGCGCGGGCTTGGCGCCGCCGGGGCCAAGATCGTCGTGGCGGCGCGCGACCCGGTCGAAGTCCGAGGCGGCGCTGCGCGCGCTTTCGGAACTCGGCGTCGATAGCGCCTTCATTGCGCTCGATGTCGCCGATGAGAATTCGTGCCGAGCGATGATTGGCGCTGCCGTCGACCGCTTTGGGCGGCTCGACATCCTCATCAACAATGCCGGCATGTCGATTCGCAAGCCGGCCGAGACCTACAGCGCGGCCGAGTGGCAGACCGTGCTCACCACCAACCTGACCGGGGCGTTCATCTGCGCGCAGGCGGCCCACCCGGCGATGAAGCGCGCAGGCGGCGGCAAGATCATCAATATCGGCTCGATGTACTCGATCTTCGGCGCGGCCTATGCGGTGCCTTACGCGGCCAGCAAGGGTGGGCTCGTCCAGCTGACGAAATCCCTGGCCGCCGCCTGGGCGGCGGACAACATCCAGGTCAATGCGGTGCTGCCCGGCTGGATTGATACCGAGCTGACCGTAAACGCGCGCCGCGAGGTCGCCGGGCTTCACGAGCGCGTCTTGGCGCGCACCCCGGCCGGCCGTTGGGGCACGCCCGAGGATCTCACCGGCGTTGCGGTCTTTCTCGCCTCGGCCGCTTCCGATTTCGTGACCGGCGCGGCCATCCCGGTCGACGGCGGCTTTGCCGCCTCCGGCTGACGAACCGTCAGGGGCGATATTGGCTAGCGCTAGCGGAGGGGTGTCCGTTTAATATCAATGTCGTAGAATACTCAATCGCTCCCTAGCCGCTTGATTTTTCTTCGGAAGGTCCAATAATACTATTCCGTACCGTATCGGAACATTTCCGATACGGGCGGAAAGCCGATGATCGTCAAGGAAATGGGCAGAGCCGGTGGGACGTTACCTACCAGCTGCTTTTGATTTTTTTCTTGGTAAATTAATTTACCAAGAAATGTTTTGCATTAATAGTGAAAACGCATTAACTGATTGCCGAGAATGGCTTCGGCAACAAATGATCTCAAGGCTCATGGGGACGGCTGTTGTCGCGGTGGTTGGAATTTTTAGGTTCTGTGGACGGATGTAATGAAAAAGCTCCTGCTCGCTGCGGCGGCCCTTGTCGCCCTCGGCGCCGCCGGCCAGGCCCAGGCGACGTGCGTGTCCAGCACACAGATCAGCGCGCCGGACCCGGGCGCCGGCACGACCTGCTCGATCACCGCAGCTACGTCGACGGTGGAGGTTGTTTTCGCCTACAAGAGCGCGGCCGATGTGGATCTACTCCTCAATGGCGTGAGTTTGCTGATCAGCAATCAAGATCCGTTCGGCACTGAGGCGACGCTAACCGGCCTCACGGTCGGCGAGCCCATCGATTTTGTATTCACGAACCAAACGACCGGTGACAGCTTTCAGGCCGGCGTTGCCGCGAGTGACGGTAAACAGCACATCGCCATTCAATCGACCTACGCCGATTTCCAAACCGATTCACCTCGCACGTACTTGACCCAGTCGGACCTGGGCGCGGCGTACGGCGTGATGACCGGCATCGCGCCGATTGGCGACTGGACCTTTGCCGGCATGGAAGATTTGCTGGCCAATCAAAATAGTGACTTCGACTACAACGACCTCGTCTTCGGGTTCCTGGGTATTGACCCTCCCGCGGATCCCGTATCGGAGCCGATGACCCTTTCATTGCTCGGGGTCGGATTAGTTGGGCTCGCTGCGATCCAGTTTCGCCCTGGCCATTCTGTTGGTAGGAAAGCGCCTTCAGTGAGGTTGTTGGGAAGCGAGTCCGGATTTCCCGCCGGAACCGTCGGAGAAATAGCCGCCCGTTCATAACGCGCTGGCAATTTCTCAAAAAGGAGCAGCGCCTCCCGCCGCATACCCAAAGGCGCGCTACCAAAATGAACGATGTCGAGCTGAGCTGGGCACCTCGCCCCGCCGCCTTACCGTAACTATTTTAAAATATTGATATTATTAGGCGGTTGGCGGAGGGGGCGTCCGCCTCATTATGACAGTTGAGGTAGCTTCAACAGTATGTTATACTGTCAAATCCAAATCGCTCCCCCACTCCATCCCCCGTCATAGTCGTGATTAATCGATATAGCATGGCACAACCAGAGACGAGCTATGCATTTTGGGGCATCGGGACGCCCGTGCCCATCGAGATGAACTGGCCGAACGCCAAGAAGGTTGGCCCGGGTCGGCCTCCAGACGGTGGTCATCATCGACAACGGGCGGTCAAAACCGGCCTCCGGCGCGATATCTAGACTTCCAGTCAAGGGGGAGGTTGCCGGAGCATTCAAGGTTCGCGCGCCGGTAAAGATCGATCAGCGCCTCGCGGTCCTCAGGCGCCCATTCGTCGAGCGGTAGGATGCCGGAGTAATCCCGCCCGCCCGCAGTCCACCCGTATTTCTCAAACAATTGATATCCAATTTCGAGGCGGTACTCGTTCAGCATGTTGGCGTAATTCGGCACCGCAATGTGCGGATATTGTTTCGCGTAATCATGAAACGCTCCCGCAAAGGCCCGCTTCAATAGCTGTCTCTCGCGCCTCTCCTCATGCGTCTCCGTATAGGGATTGCCGGCTTCGCGCGGATCGACCAGCGCGCATTTGCTCGAGAAGCACCAAGCTCTTCACGGTCGGCTTCCGTCACTTCCTCATCCTCGTCGGAGAGTGTGTGATATAATTCCCAGAAGCGGGCATGCTCGACGCGCGAGAGCACGCCGAAATCGGGAACCAACTCCGGCTCGTGCTCTCCGGGCAAACCGAGCTTGTCCAATCGCCGCAGGAACTCGCGCGACCGAATCGCTACCCCCATTTGCTGCCGGGGCTCTCTTGGCCGCGGGCCTTCCACTGTTCAAGCGCTCGCAGCCGATGATCGAGTTCGCTCGCCTCGAGCGCCCGAACAAAAGCCTCAACAAGCTTCGCCAACTCGCCCGCCTCGCCTGCCGTAATCTCGGCAGAGGCGACTGCGCTGGCGATCGCGGCCATTGCCCCAGCGGCGTCACCGGCACTCTGTAGGGCCGGCAGCTTGAAGTTGAAGGGCCGCTCGCGCCGCGGCGGCAAAATACGGTCGAGACACAACCGCATCGCCGTGCTGTCGCCGGCTAGCGCCATCTCGACGACCTTTCGGGTCAGCGCCTCGGCCTCGCCGTCGAGCAGTGCTTCAGCTGCAAGCGTGGTGCGATGGCGTGCACCCCTGGGCTTGCCGCCGGGATTCCCGGAACGACCTTTCGAAAACGGGCGCCCCCGCTGTATTCCCGCTGTATTTGCAGCCATCGTACCCAGCGCAATTCCCCGCAATTCAGTGTCGTGCCGCAAAGTTTGCCGTCTCTACCAAGGTTTGCCGTCTCTACCAAGGTTTGCCGTCTCTACCACATTATATATGGGGGCTAGCCCTCTCTACCTATAGATATGCGGTCCCCGACGGACCCCTGCGAGAGGCTGTCAATGTTCCATCACTTCAAGAGCAAGGAAGACCTGGCGGTGCGCGGTGGCGACGGCGGCGCATTTCTCGGAAATGGCGGAGCGGCTCTTCGCTGGGACGCCCCATCGGGAGCTCGCTGATCCCTTGGATCGCGTTCTCGGCTACATCGATTTCCGCGCGGCGATCCTCGCGGGGCCGGTGCCGGAATTCACAGCCAGATCTATCTCACCTACGCGAGCTTCGGCCGCGGCGGCGAGGATTTCTCCGGCGTTTTCACACAGGTGCGCCGGGAGACCGGCAAGGAGCAGGTGGTGCAAGTCCACTACGATGAAGGCATAGCGAACCACATCGGCCCCGAGCCGTGCGCAGACATTCGCGAGGATGTCGGCGAAGCGTCGGTAGGGGAACGTGCAGGCCAGCCATTGAGCCGCGATAGAAAACTGATTCCGGGTGCTGACGCTGCAAAGGCAAGGCGACAGGGCCGCGCCGATTGACGATCGTTCCCGGCGCGGCACCGTCCGAGGAGATCGGCGTAGATCTAACGTTGCTTCACCGCCTCCGCACCGCCTCCCCCATCCGCGTAACAATCTCCCTCAGTATCGCCGCCGGCGTCGCAAAATTCAGCCGCGCGAACCCCGCGTAATCCGCGCCAAACGTCTCGCCAAAATTCAGCCCAACCCTGGCCTCATCCAGAAAGAACTGCCCGACCGCGCACGGCAATTCCAGCGCCCGGCAATCGAGCCAAGCCAGATACGTCGCCTCCGGCACCCGCATGGTTACGCCCGGCAGCTCGGCGGCGAGCGTCGCCGCGAACCAATCGCAATTCGCCCGCAACTGCGCGAGAATCTCGTCCAGCCACGGCTGCCCGTCATCCCACGCCGCGACCGTGGCATCGACTCCGGTCACCCCCGGCGAGCCAACCAACCGCGATGGGATGCGCTTCTCAAACCGCTCCTTCAGCGCGGGCGCGCCAGATGCCTGGTGACGCGCATCCTGGCGGATGGCACACGCCAACGCGCCCGCCTCTTCAGCGGGTTCCTGTCGCATTACCTGATCCAAGACCGCTACGGCCGTCCTGGTAAAGGCAACGACAAGGGCAGCGTCGAGGGTCTAGTCGGCTGGGCTCGGCGCAACTTCATGGTGCCGCTGCCGCGTTTTGCGTCCTGGGACGACTTCAACGCTTGGTTGGAGGAGCAATGCCGCAAGCGTCACGCGGACATCCTGCGGGGCCATACCGAGACGATCGGACAGCGGCTCCAGCGGGATCTGCAGGCGATGTCAGAGCTGCCGCCTGCCCCCTTTGATGCCTGCGAACAGGCGACAGGACAGGTGAGTTCGCAGTCGCTGGTCCGCTACCAGACCAACGATTATTCGGTGCCTGTCGCCTATGGCCATCGCGATGTCTGGGTACGGGGTTATGTCGATCAGGTCGTGATCGGCTGCGGCGGGGAGATCATCGCTCGCCATCCCAGGTGCTATGACCGCGAAAACATGATTTTCGACCCAGTCCACTACCTGCCCCTGATCGAGCAGAAGATCGGCGCGCTGGATCAGGCGGCGCCGCTGGCCGAATGGGACCTGCCCGCGGAGTTCCAAACCCTGCGGCGGCTGATGGAAGCGCGGATGATCAAGGCCGGCCGCCGGGAATACGTTCAGGTTCTCCGCCTGCTGGAGAGCTTCGGGATGGAAGACCTCCATGCCGCGGTCAAAACCGCGCTGCGCATGGGGGCGGCAGGTTTTGACGCCATCAAGCACCTCGTGCTGTGCCAGGTGGAGAAGCGACCACCGAAGCTTGACCTTAACGCCTACCCCTATCTACCGCGCGCCACTGTCGGCAAGACCTCGGCGGCCAGTTACCTGTGTCTGGTGTCGAGGGATGCCGCATGACCGACACCCCCAAACTTCTATTGGCTTATCACCTCAAGACGCTGAAGCTGCCGACCGTCCTGCGGGAATTCGACAAGGTGGCCCAGCAGTGCGCTGCCGAGGGGCTGGACCATGTTCAGTTCCTTGCCCGACTGGTGGAACTGGAGCTGATCGACCGCGAACGGCGGATGATTGAGCGCCGGATCAAGGCCGCCAAGTTCCCCGCGGTGAAAAGCCTCGACAGCTTCGACTTCAAGGCGATCCCCAGCCTCAACAAGATGCAGGTGCTGGAACTGGCCCGCTGCGAATGGATCGACCGGCGGGAAAACGTCATCGCCCTTGGGCCGAGCGGCACGGGCAAAACCCACGTCGCGCTGGGCCTGGGGCTGACCGCCTGTCAGAAGGGCCTCGCCGTCGGCTTCATCACCGCCGCCGCCTTGGTCCATGAGTTGATGGAGGCCCGAGACGAGCGGCGGCTGTTGCGCCTGCAAAAGCAGCTGGCCGGCCACAAGCTGCTGATCATCGACGAACTGGGTTTCGTGCCCCTCAGCAAAACCGGCGCCGAGTTGCTGTTCGAGCTGATCTCACAACGCTATGAACGCGGCGCCACGCTGATTACCAGCAATCTGCCCTTCGACGAGTGGACCGAGACCTTCGGTTCCGAGCGCCTGACCGGCGCGCTGCTCGACAGGCTGACACATCATGTCAGCATCCTCGAGATGAACGGCGACAGCTATCGCCTCGGCCAGAGCCGTGCCCGTAAGACCCAGGCCGCGGCAGAAGCTCGACCGTAAAGATTGGCCCTGACGGGCCAAAGCGCCCTGGCACACGCCAGCTATATGGGCAGCGCGCGTGCCAGGGCGCTCACCCGTGCCCAACCGTCAGAAAACGCCGCCCTGAACTGCCCCACTCTGGCGCCGGCATGTGGCCCGGTTTTCCGCCGTCGTTGACAGGCTGTCTGACCTGCGCTTGGCGGCTGGTGAGACTACGTGAGCCAGCCCCCGTCTCGCCGCATCCAATGCTTCATCGCCGGGTCAATAACGGCCTGCCGATACTGTCGGGAAAGAAGTAATCGAGCGACAGGCTGAACTGGGCGAGAACGCCGACCCCGCTGCCGGCGGCACTGTTCGCCGGGACGCGCGCCTCGATTGCGAATTGCCAGCCTTGCCCGGAATACGCGACCCCGGGAGCGACGATTACAGCCGTCGTGCTGCCGCCGCGGTTCCGCGTTGGCGTCACGACCAATGTCTCGACGATGGGCGTCATCCCGCGCAGCAGATCCGGTAAATCGATCGCCCAGACCTTCGATTGCAGATAAGGAATCGAATATTCGACCGCGAGCCCCGCCAAGACATTATCGGGGCGCGGTGCTCCGGACGACAGTTGATAGGTGGCGAAGCCCTGCAGGCCGAGCGGGCGGAAATAGCCGATCGGCAAATCGCCAAGCCCTTTGGCAAAGAACGTGGTCGGCACCAAGGTCGCGCCGTTCTCGGGAGCACCGACGCGACGGGTGCCGGTGCCGCCGAATTCGTGCGCCGCACCGATCGAGAACAGAAATTCATGGGGTGGATCCAGGATCGCCTCGTATTTGACATAAGCGAGCAAATTCTGCCAGCCAACCAGTGTCGAGGCATTATCCCGTCCGATCCAGTTGTAGCCGTCCTGAATCCCGATCCCGAGACGCTCGGTCAGGAGCTTGTCGAGCGTGGCGGTCAAATTGGTGGCGTTGCCGCCCGGGACCGGAAGGGTCGAAGGTGTCACATAGAGATCATCGCCCGGCGCCGCCTGCGGGAGCAGGATGGTCGCCGGGAACACCCTGTCGCCGACTGCCGTGTAGGCCGCAGCTGCCACCGGCAGCAGTACTAAAAATGCCGCAGCAAACGCGAACGCGGTGCGACTGATGTGCATCCTCCCCTTCCCCCGGCGTTATTTCTCGCCGGCCACGAAGACGCCGTCCCAGTCGGAGCCCGGCGGATTGGCAGCAAAAAACCCGATGCGTTCGTCATATACATCGTAGAGCTGGGCCAAGGGCGCGTCGTATTGCCGGCATTCGGCGATTGCGGCGCGGGCGCCAGCCCAATCCTGCCGGCGGTAAGCCTTCAGCAGTGCCGAGTGCGAAACGAACAGTTGCTCCTCCTCGATCCGCTCCGAGGGCAGCGTATACACCCGGACGGCTTGGGTCTTGCCTTTGACCGCTACCAGGTCGATCTCGATCAACTGTGGATCGCTTAGACGGGCCGCCGTCTCCTCGCCGATCACCAGATCAATGCCGTAGATCTTGCTGAGGCTCTCCAGCCGCGAGGCAAGGTTGACCGGATCGCCGAGCAATGAGTAATTGAAATGTTGCTGAGAGCCGTAATTGCCGACGCAACATTCGCCGGTGTTGATCCCGATGCCCATACGGACGGGCCGGAAGATTATCCCGATTGCCTGCGCCTCGGCCTCCCAGCCGCGATTGAGTTCGACCAGCTTCCGCCGCATCGCCTGAGCAGCGTGCACGGCGTTCATGGCGTGGTCGGGATCGTCGAGCGGTGCGTTCCAAAATGCCATGATGCCGTCGCCAAGGTATCTATCGATCGTCCCCTTTTGCGCAGTAATGATTTCGGTCATCGGCGAGAGGAAACTGTTCAGGAAGCTCGTCAGCGTCCTGGCATCCATACCTTCGGAGAGGGTGGTGAAACTGCGAATGTCGCAGAACAAGATCGTCATCGGCCTTACCTCTCCGCCAAGCCGCAAACGCTCCGGATGTGCCGCCAACTCGGCGACCATCTCCGGCGCGAGATACCGGCGGAAAGCGGTACGGATGCGCCGACCGTCGCGATCGACGACCCAATACCGGAACAGCAGCACCGTCGCCGCGGCGGTGGCCAATGCTGCTGTCGGTACGACGACCGGTAACCAAACATTCTTCGCGAAAGCCAGCTGTGCCGCGCCTGCCCAAGTCGCGATCGGTGTTGCCCCGGCGATTGCGGCGAAGCGCGTCGGCAGGAATTCGGTCATGGCTCCGGCCAGCGCCGCAGCCAAAAGGATGGCTGCAGTTATGACGATTTTCCAGTTACGCGATGGCTCGTCGATGAAATTACGATTGAGGACCGTATCGATGATGTTGGCCATGCGCTCGACCCCCGGCATCGGCGTATTGCCGAAGGGCTGGGCGAAACTGTCGCTGCTGCCGGCGAACGAGGCTCCGATCAAGACGATGCGGCCGGCGAGCTGGTCGGCTGTCACCCGCCCGGCCAGAAGATCGGCGAAGGAGAAGCTCGGAAAGGTGTCGCGCGGTCCGCGGTAATTGATCAGCAGCCGCATCGCCCTGTCGGTCGGCACCATCAGGTCGCCGATGCGAACGCCGGCGCCTAGCGCCAGCGCGACCTCCGGCCAGGCGACGCCGAGATAGGCGGCGGCCGCGCGGATCGACAGCGACGGGCAGGAAATCCGCTTCGAATGGCAATGCGGCGTAATCGTAGCGCGGTGCGCCGTCGCGATCATAAGCGATCGTGACGTGGCCGAGCCCGGCGGCCGCCACGGCCAGGATCTCGATCGGCAGAACCGCCGATTTGGGCCGCAATGGGAAAACCGGCGGCAGCTGGCTCCTCTCGAACCGTGCATAGGCCGATTGGGAGAGCCACGCAGGCTCCTCACCGGGGGTGTCGACAAGCGACAGCCCGATCGGCAGCAGAACATGGCCGGAAGCGCGCATCGACGCCGCAAAGCGATTGTCGCGATCGCTGTCGGCAAGCCGCTCCAGAGCCGCGCGAAGACGCTCGCTGTGCTCGCCCGAGAGCGCCTCGGCAGCGCCACGCGCCGCCTCGCGCAGATCGGCGGGAACCGGCTCGTCGGGCTCGGTGAACAGGAGATCGAAGGCGACGACTTTCGCTCCGGCTTGGTCGAGCATTGCGAGCGCCCGGGCGAAGAGGGCGCGCGATAACGGCCAGCGTCCGAGGTCTTCGAGGCTACGATCATCCACGAGAATCACCGCCACTTGCGACCCCGGTGGGCGAACCCCGCGCAGCCGGAAGCGCAGATCGAGCGACGCCGTCTCGAGCCCGCGGATCAGCGGATTGTCGGCAAAGACGGTCAACACCAGCAACACGAGGGCGGCGCTGACCAGCGCCAGACCGGCCGAGCGCACGCCGCGCGGCAAGGTCACCGCACCCCGTCCTATGGCAAATTCGTGCGTTGGATGAAATCGGCGAATTCGGCCTCGGTCCACACCCTTGCCGGGACCGGATCCTCTGCCGGCTTCGACGCGCGCCCCCCAGCGGGCGGGGATGACGATCTCCTGTCCCGTGGCCGCGCTCTTCAGGCTGACGCGGCCCTCGAGGACGCCGACTTGGGTCGATCCCGGTTTGGCTTCGATGAACCAGTCGGTCGAGCGCACCGCCGCGACACCCGGTCGCGGTCTCGACCTCGAAATGCGGCGGGCCCGTGAGCGTGGACACCACGGCACGCAGCAGGCCCTCGCCCAGCGACAGTGTCGCGTCCCGGCTCTCTCCGTCATCGCCGACCCGGTATTCGGCGATCGTCACGCGGCTGCCGGACGCGACGGCGATGACCGAGCCGTCGTTCATCCGCAGTTTCAGCTTCGCGCCGGCCGCCACATCGAGGGTGTCGCCGGCATGCACCGGGTCGCCCGGTTTGAGCGGGTCCCGCCGGCCGGCGGTTTCGAGAAAGCACTGCCCGAAGAGAGCCAGCACCTCACCCGCCTGCGCCGATGCTGATGCTGATCCGCGGATCCCGGAGAAGGCAAGTACGGCAACGATCACGATGATCGCGAGATGATTTCGCATCCGGGGGTTCCGACAGCAGCAAGCGCGCGATCGTAGGCGCGCGGACCGCGACCGGCAAGGCAGCCAGCTCTTAGGTGGGTTATCAGCAGAGCCTCGTGCTTAATGCGCACCGCGCCCTGTGGCATACGATCGCCCCACCACTGTAGAGGCGCATCGAGCCTGGGGCCAGCTCGCGTCGAACGCCGCCGATAGGGCAGGCGCCCGATCGCGTGCTCCAGCCCGAGCCGCCGGAAGCGGGTTCGCGGGCGGATCGTCTCGCACCGGAATCTCCCTGTCACCTTCGACGACGACAGGGGGTTTTGTTCGCGGCTGGAAGCGCACTCGTCGAAAGAGGAGGGGGGGCACCCATCGGGGCGCCCTTCCTTGTCCGGCGTGTTATCGGTCGTCCGCATCTCGACCCGTCGACGCGTCGACTGTGGGGCTGACCGTCACTCGCACGCCACTGAGAACCCATGCACGTTGACTCGGCGCAAAGCGCGGCGCCAACAGGCCGTCATTGATTTCTCGGGTCACCGCGAACCGATTAAACACCGTTGGCGGCAAGTACAGTCTCACGTTGTCAGGGAAGCCGTCGGTCGCGGTGTCGATATCCCCCTGAACGGCGGTGATGATGCCGTCATCGTTCCCCGAAACACGTTTTACTTCTGCGGCATAGGCGTCAAACAGCCGCTTCTCTAGGTTTCTCACCTGCGGTTCGAACGACGCCCATCTTTCGTAGACGTCCAGATAAATCTCGTTCGCCAGGCCGCTCGGAACCCCGCGCTCGCGAAATTCGCGCTGCCCATCGACGGTGCCGTCGAACTTGTCGGGATCGCGGGGAAGGTTCGGATCGTCGCCAACCACGTTCGCCTTGTTCTGCTCACCGCTCGGTCCCGGTCCGGGAACGATTGACTGCAGTGCGCCGATCTCTCCGTCCTGAAAGGCGTCGGGAGCCTTACCAAAATCGTCGGGGAACCCCCCGGTAAACGGCAGTTCGTAGAGCGGGTGCACCCAATTCGTGCCGAGGTAGTTGAATTCCCAATAAGAGTGAACGTCCGACTGCTGCATGGCATTGTAGGCCCCCATGCTCACATGCAGCGGCGCGACATTGGCCTGCACATGGGGAAAATGATCCGACGCGCTCGGGAAATGAGGCGCTCGGCCATCGATGGTGAAGATGTTTCCCGGCACGTTATTACCTGTGCCCATCCGCTTGAGTAGCTGCGCATCGCGGTCGGTGAGCATGCCGAAGCGCGCGTGACCGTCAGCGCGCGGAGGGGCGACGGCAGGAACGGTGATGTCGTGGATCATCCATCCCTCATACCAGCCGCTCTCGTTGTTGATGACGAACAGCGGATGGATGTCCGTGAAGATATCGATAAACGCTTGCGGGTCCGTGGGATCTGTGGGCAATCCGGGCTTTGGCTCCAGCACCAGGCGCACCGCACCCACCGTCGGCAGTCCGCAATCCGCTCCGGTAGCCGTCAACTGTACCTGGTCATTGACCCCGGGAAATGTCGCCGTGAAGACGTTCGGCTCGAAGCCGGTCGTGTCAAGCAAGTAGTACTGGATCAGCTGGCTCGGTTTGTCGGCTTCGGCGAACGCCTGCATCGGCAAATAGGTGTGTGGGCGGTCAGCTAACTGGACCAGCCGATCTTTCAGCGGCTGAGGCAGATTGACGATGTCCCCGCGCCCCGCGACCTCGGCACGGTCTGCCGCGGCGTTCGGATTTGGGTGGCACGGAGGCTGTGGCTGCTCGGCTCTGGCGTAGCCGAAATTAAGCACAATCGGAATCGCTACGGCCAGTGCACAGCGGAGCCGAACCAGCCGCGCTCCAGTTATTGTCGGTGACTCCATTACCCTCTCCATTCCCTTTCGTGGCCTCACTGACGGGCACCAACCGACATTCGGAACCTGCACTTCCGAGCGTCGTGCATGCCTCGCTTCGGGCGCGGTTTCGTATGAAAGACTGCTCGGTTTCTACGTCAAAGACTGCTCATTTGATGCTCAACATCAACCCCGTCGGCAGTCCCGCGGGCGCCGGCCTTTCGAGGATCCTTCATTCTCCCGTTGATAGACTTAGCTTACGGCGTCCGGCGGCATCCACAAGATGCGCCGATTTCCGGCCAACCGGCTGCCGTTGGGCTAACGGGTCAAGTCGAGCCAAGCGAGACATTCGCGTGCCCTTTGATCTAAACTGGGTACGAGGCTCCGCGCAGAGGGAGCCGGGGAGCAGGGATATGGATCAGCGCCTGGGAAGCGCCGGGACGATGTCGTCCGGCCGCGAGAAGACGTCGTTCACCCGCCGCGATGCGCTGGCGCTTGCTGCCGGCGCGCTCGCTTTAGGCGCCCCTGGTATGGCGGCTGCCACGCCCGCGGGGCAGCTGACCTGGGGGATTCACGTTTCGCTTGCCCCGAGCTGGTTCGATCCGGCCGAGACGTCAGGCCTCATCACGCCGTTCATGGTGCTCTACGCGTTGCAGGACGCGATGGTGAAGCCGATGCCCGGCAAGGCCTTCGCGCCATCGCTCGCCGAGTCGTGGAGCGCGTCGGAAGACGGGCTCAACTACGAGTTCGTGCTGCGCAAAGGGCCGATTTTCCACAGCGGCGATCCAGTGACGGCCGAGGATGTGAAATTCTCGTTCACCCGCTACCGCGGCGCCTCGCACGACCTCATCGCGGGTCGCGTCGCGTCGATCGAGACGCCGGATCCTCGACATGTGGTTTTTCGGCTCAAGGAGCCGTGGCCGGATTTCCTGACCTTCTACGCGACCGCGACCGGGGCTGGCTGGGTCGTGCCCAAGAAATACGTCGAGAAGGTGGGCGACGACGGTTACTTGAAGGCACCGATCGGCGCGGGCCCATACAAATTCGTCTCGTTCGACCCCGGTGTCGAGCTGGTGCTCGAAGCCTTCGAGCCCTATTGGCGCAAGATGCCGAGCGTCAAGCGCCTGGTGTTCAGGGTCATCCCCGACGAGGCGACGCGGCTGGCCGCGCTGACCCGCGGCGAGGTCGACATCGTCTATTCGATCCGTGGTGAGCTGGCCGAGCAACTTCGCAAGACGCCGGGGCTGACCTTGAAGCCGATCAACACCCCGGCCGCGTTCTGGCTCTATTTCGCCGACCAGTGGAACGAGAAATCGCCGTGGCACGACGAGCGGGTGCGCAAGGCCGCGAGCCTGGCGATCGATCGCGACAGCATCAACCAGGCACTGACCCTCGGCTTTTCGAAGATCACTGGCAGCCTCATCCCGCAAAGTTTCGACATGTATTGGCAACCGCCGGCGCCAATTCACGACCCGGCCAAGGCTAAGCAGCTGCTCGCCGCGGCCGGGTTCCCAAACGGCTTCGACGCCGGCGAGCTGTTCTGCGACAGCTCCTATTCCAACCTCGGCGAGGCGGTGCTCAATAACCTCCAGGAGGTGGGCATCCGCATCGGATTGCGGCCGGTCGAACGCGCCGCCTTTCTGAAATCTTGGGCCGACAAGAAGTACAAAAACGTCATCCAGTGCGGCAGCGGGGCCTTTGGCAACGCCGCGACGCGTCTCGCCGCGTTTGTTGTCGGGGGCGGTACTTACGCGTACGGCAGCTATCCCGACATCGACGAGTTGTTCAAGAAACAGGCGATCGAGCTCGACCAGAAACAGCGGCGCGAAACACTCGCTAAGGTCCAGCAGCTCGTTTACGAGAAGACCGCCATCGCGCCGATCTGGCAGCTCGCCTTTATCAACGGTGTCGGACCGCGGGTCGGAGAGTCGAGTTTCGGCCTGATCACCGATTTCGCCTACACCGCGCCGTTCGAGGACATCACGCTCAAGGCAAGCTGAGCGGCTATTCTAATCCGTGATCTCGATGTCCTCATCGAACGGAACGGCTCATCCACACATCGGCGATCGTAGCCGCCAAAGGTGTAGGCGCCCTTCGAGTAGATGAAGGCCTCGACTCGGCTCGCTGCGTTGCCGGGATTACCCGCCGCGGTCTGAAAGATGCCGTGCGCCTTGTGCGCTTGCCAATCGGCGTAGAACGTCGCGCGCTCCATCTGCTTCATTGCCAGGCGAATGCCGACCGCGTTGAGGTAGTTCATCGTCGCGTTGGCGACGGTCGGAAAGCCGGGTTTGGGGTAAACCGACCGGCGTCGAACCCGTCCGAATAGCCTGTTTCGGACAGCAGCTTCTTAGCCTTATCGCGGTCGTAGGGCACCGACTCGACGTAGTCGCGCAGGGTCGTGGCCCCGGCGCCCCTGTACCGGTCGAAGCTCGGATGACGTCAAGTTCAGTGGTCAACGGATCGCCGTTGTGGAACTTCAAACCAGCGCGAAGCTTGAACTCATAGATCTTGCCGTCCTCGCTCTCCTCCCAGCTTTCGGCGAGGCTCGGGCCCATCGTGTAACTCGGAGACGGGCGCACCAGCGCGTCGTGGAACGCGTGATGGCGCGGTCGACGGGTCGAACAGCTCGGCGAGATGATCACGTGCCACGCCATCGCGGCACCGCCCTTGACCTGCAGCTGGTTGGCGAGCGAGGGTGCCGCGCCCAGGGCCATCGTCGCGAGCGCCAAAACTGCGAACGACATCCCACTCCGACGACGGATCGGTAAGCGGATCATGGCGGCTCATTTGGTTAGGCGGATCGCGGCGCCGCGTGCGCCGGGGCCGACGCTCCCCGTAAAGGTGGCACGCTACGAGGCGCTCATACGCTGCGACTAGCGCCGGCTCGGCTTCGCCGCAGCACGTCATCGCCTGCGGACAGCGCGGGTGGAACCGGCATCCCGACGGTGGGTTCAGCGGGCTCGGCACCTCGCCCGGCAGGATGATCTCGTCGCGGCGATCGTCGGGGTGGCTTGGCAGGGCCGCCGAAAACAGCGCCTCGGTGTACGGGTGCCGCGGGCTGAGCGCGAGCGCGAGCGCTTCGCCGCTCTCGACGATCTTCCCGAGATACATCACCGCGATCGTGTGGCTCATGTGCGCGACGGCGGCGAGGTCATGAGCGATGAACAAGTACGAAAGCCCGAGCTGGTCCTGCAGGTCGCGCAGCAGATTGAGGATCTGGGCGCGGATCGACACGTCGAGCGCCGATACCGGCTCGTCGAGTACAACGAGCTTCGGCGACAGCGCTAGCGCCCGGGCAATCGCGATGCGCTGGCGCTGCCCGCCGGAAAACTCGTGCGGAAACAGATCGGCTGCCCGCTCGGGAAGCCCGACCAGATCAAGCAGGTGAAGGACCCGCCGGCGAACCTCGCCGCTCTCGATCGCCACGTTGGTGACCAGCGGCTCGGCGATAATCTGACTGACGCGCATGCGCGGGTTGAGCGACGCGTAAGGATCCTGGAACACCGCCTGAACCGACTTACGGTAGTTGCGCCGTCCGGCGGCGTCGAGGATGCGCAGATCGCGACCTTCAAACCGCATCGTCCCGCCCGTCGGCTCCTCGAGGCCAAGCACCAACTTCGCCGTCGTCGTCTTGCCGCAGCCCGACTCGCCGACAACGCCCAACGTCCGGCCCGGATCGATCGCGAACGAGATGCCGTCGACCGCCCGCACCACGCCTTGACCGCCGCCGAACAGCCCGCGCCGCGCCTGAAAATGCTTGGTGAGACCCACCGCCTCGATGATCGGCATCAAATCGCCCCCACCAGCGCACCCTGTCGTGCGCCGGCGCCCTCGGCCAGCCAGCAGCGCGCGGTCTGGCCGTCGCCCAGATTGAAGGCGGGCGGAGCCTCGTTGCGGCAACGGTCGAAAACCCGTGGGCAACGCGGGGCAAAGGCGCAGCCGCGCGGCAGCGCCGCCAGATCGGGCGGCTGGCCGGCGATCGCGGTCAGCCGCTGGTGCCTGATCGCTCATCCGCGGGATCGAATTGAGCAGCGCCTTCGGTATAGGGGTGCGCCGGCGCGTTGAAGATGCGCGACACCGGCCCCGACTCGACGAGCCGCCCGGCATACATCACCGCGAGCTGGTCGCACATCTTGGCGACGATGCCGAGATTGTGGGTGATGAAGATCAGCGCGAGCCCGTGTTCGCGCTGCAATTCGCGCAGCAAGTTCAGGTACTGAGCCTGTATCGTCAGGTCGAGGCTGGTGGTCGGTTCGTCCGCGATCAAAAGGCGCGGCTCGCAGGATATGCCGATGGCGCCGACGATGCGCTGCCGCATGCCGCCCGACATCTCGTGCGGGTATTGCCGAACCCTCGTCTCGGGCGAAGGGATGCGCACCGCCTTCAAGCAGCTCGCGCGCCCGCCTCCAGGCGATGGCGCGCGGTGCCCCTTCATGCACCCGGATCGGTTCTGCGACTTGGTTGCCGATGGTGAACAGCGGGTTCAGCGAGGCCATCGGGTCCTGCAGGATCATCGCGATGCGCTTGCCGCGGATCGCGCGCATCTCGCCGTCCGACTTATCGACCAGATCCTCGCCCTCGAACACCATCCGCCCGCCGACGATCCGCGCCGCGGGCGGCAGGACCCGCAGGATCGTCAGAGCGAGGGTGCTCTTGCCCGATCCGCTTTCGCCGACGATGCCGAGCGTCTCGCCGGCGTCGACGCTCAGCGATACGTCGTCGACCGCCCGCACCACTCGGGTGCCCTGCGCCGACACGTAATGTGTCGACAGGTTCTCCAACCGCAGCAGCGGCTCACCGGCCATGGTCAAAGTTGCCGAAGCTGCGGGTCTAGTTTGACGCGCAGCCAATCCCCCAGAAGATTGGCGGACAGCACCATCAGCATGATGCAGCAGCCTGGGAACACGGTGAGCCACCAGTAGCCGACCATCAGCCCCTGCTTGCCGTCGGACAGCATCAAGCCCCAGGCGGGCTGCGGCGGCGGGACGCCGACGCCGAGGAACGACAGTGTCGCCTCGGTGATGATCACTACGCCGAGCATCAGGCTGCCGAGCACGATCGCGGAGTTGATGACGTTCGGCAGGATGTGCCGCGCCATGATCGTCCATTTCGAGCAGCCGGCGACGATCGCCAGCCGGACGAATTCACGTTCGCGCAGGGACAACACTTCGCCCCGGATGACGCGGGCGTAGCGGGTCCAATAGGTGACCCCGAGGATGATGACGATGTTCCACATGCTCGGGCCGACGATCGCGGCCAGGAAGATCGCGAAGGTCAGCGCCGGCAAGGCCAGCCACGTATCGGTGACACGCATGATGACCTGATCGACCCAGCCGCCGAGATAGCCCGAAAGGATGCCCAGCACGGTCCCGAGCACGCCCGCGACGAGCACCGCCATGATCCCCACCACCATCGACACCCGCGCCCCGAAAATCAGCCGCGAGAGCACGTCGCGGCCGAGCTGATCGGTGCCGAGCAGGTATTTCATGCTGCCGCCGGTCTGCCAGAACGGCGGCTTAAAGCGCGCGGTCAAGCTGCCGATTTCGGGATTATGTGGCGCGAGCTGATTGGCGAAGATCGCCACGAGCGCGATTACCACGAGGATCAGCGTCGGTAGAACCGGTAGCTCGCTGAATCGGATCGCGTTGCGCAGCGCCGAAGGCGGCGGTTGCGAGGATAGGCCGATGATCTCGGCGGGCGTACTCATCGGCGTTACCTTTCCAAGCCGAATGCGGGGGTCGATCACCGCGTAGAGGATGTCGACCATCAGGTTGACGATGACGATCATCGCGCCGCCCATCAGCACGACCCCCTGGACGATCGGGAAGTCGCGGAAGGTGATGCCCTCGTAGAGCAGGCGGCCGATACCCGGCCAGGCGAAGACCGTCTCCACCACCACCGCGACATTGACCATGATGACGAGGTTGATCCCGGCCAGCGTGAGCACCGGGATCAGCGCGTTCTTGAACGCGTGCTTGGCGATCACCAACGCCTCGGGCAGTCCCTTCAATCGGGCGAGCTTGATGTACTCCGAACCCAGCACATCGAGCATCGACGAGCGGGTCAGCCGCATATGGGCGGCGGCGAAATACCAGCCGAGCGCGAAAGCCGGCATGATCAAGTGCAGCGGCGTTCCCGCACCCGATGACGGCAGCCATCGCAGATAGACCGAAAACACCAGGATCAGCACGAGACCAACCCAGAACGACGGCAGCGACAGGCCGAGCAGCGCGAACAGCTTTCCGGCGCTGTCCCAGAAACGGCCGACCCGCACCGACGCGAGAATACCGCTCGGGATGCCGATCAGCAGCGAGAACCCCATCGCAACCGCCGCCAACATCAGCGAGTTCGGCAGGCGCGACATGTAAAGCTCCAGAACCGGCGTCTGGTAATAGAAAGACTGCCCGAGATCGCCGTGCACCAGGCTCCACATAAACAGGCCGTATTGCACCCAGAGCGGCCGGTCGAGGCCGAATTGGTGATGGATCGCCGCGATGTCCGCCGCGCTCGCGCCCGGCTCGACGAGCAGAGCGGCCGGATCGCCTGTCACCCGGACGAAGAAGAAGATCGTCAGCGACAGCAGGAACAGCGACAGGAGGCAGTAGCCGACCCTTCGCGCTATGAATTGCCCCATTATTCCTCGCGGTTGTGATGCGGCGCGCGGTTGCGACTTAAACCGATTTCAGAGTGAGATCCTCGAACGGCGCGGTGTAGGCAAAGCCCGGGATCATGCCGAAGGACGACTCGCCGACGCGTGGCCCGATGCCGTTGAGAAAACCGAGCTGCCAGATCGGCGCGTACATCGCCTTGTCGTAGACAAGTTGCTGCATCTTATCGAGCAGCGCCGCCCGCTTCTTCGGGTCGAGCTCGTCCGCCTGCTGCTGATAAAGCACGTCGATATCGGGATAGCTGCCGTAGGAAAACGCGCCGTCCTTGACGACGAACGACGCCATTCGCGTCGCCGCGTTGCCAAAGGCGGCGCTCGCGCCCTGGATGATCCCGTTCGCGTATTTCTTCCCGGAATAGCCGGCGAAGAACCCGGCCCGCTCGATCGGCTGCAGCTTGATCGTGATTCCGATCGCCTGAAGGTTGTCGACCGATACCTCGGCCATGTTGGCGTAGGAGCTGTCGCAGATGCATCACCCCGGCGTCGAAGCCGTTGGGGTAGCCTGCCTCGGCGAGCAGCTTCTTGGCCTTGTCGGGGTCGTAAACCGCGTTGGGTGGCTGCCAGTAATAGTCGAACGTATACGGCACGACGGCGTTGTCGGTGATCTTGCAATAGCCGAGGAACAGCGCCTTGCTCATGCCCTCGCGGTCGATCGCCAGGTTGACCGCCTGGCGCACGCGCAGATCGTGCCACGGCGATTTCGGATCCCACTGCTCGGGGAAATATAGCCAGTTCGGCGCCTGGCAGCACGACCGGCTTCAGCGCGAGGCCCGGCGTCTTCTGCAACTCCTCGGCAAGCTCGCCGCGGATCGAATAGGCGATGTCGATCTCGCCCTGCTTGAGCGCCGCGAGCCGCGTCGTCTCGTCGGGCATCATCTTCATCACCAGCCGCTTGACGGCCGGCGTTTTGCGCCAGTAGCTGTCGAAGGCTTCGAGCACGAGTTCGACGCCTGGCTTGAACGAAACGAATTTGTAGGGGCCGGCGCCGATCGGCGCTTGCTTGAAGCCCTCGTCGCCGACCTTCTCGACGTATTTCTTGGGCACGATCCAGCCGGCTCCCGAGGCGCTCGAGTAAAAGGTCAGGAAGTCCGGCCACGGCTTCTTGAGAGTGAAGATGACGTGCTGTGGATCGGAAGTTTCGATCTCCGCGACCTGGCTTTTCATCAAGTCGTGCGCCGCGCCCTTGTAGCGCTCGAACGAGAATTTGACGTCCTCGGCGGTCACCGGATCGCCGTTGTGAAACTTGGCGTCCTTGCGGATGACGAAGGAATAGCTGATCCCGTCCTCGGAGGCGGTCCACGACTCGGCGAGGCACGGCGCTTGCAGCTTCCCCGGCATCGGCTTCACCATCGCATCGTGCAGTGCGTAGAGCACCATGAACGGGGTGATGAGACCGAGCGTCTCGGCAGGATCGAACCAGGTTGGCGTCAGCGAGACGTGGATGCCCCAGGTCAGTTGCCCGTCCGGGGCCGCGGCGACCGCCACGCCGGGCGCACCCGCCAAAGCGAGGGCCGCCACCCCCAGCAAATCGCGCCGCGTCAATTGAAGATAGCTATCGCCTTGGGCGTTGGCAGCCTGCGTCTTTGGGGGCCTCATGTGTCTTCCCTGTTCACATCGGGCTCGCCCGTCGGAGCCTCCTAGGCAATTTATTCGAGGTGGGCGCGAATGTCTGTTGCTTTCTTACAGAAAGCTTACCGGGATCCCTAAACCGCTATACGCCCTTTAGCGTGATGTCCTCGTACGGCGACGTGTAGGGAAATAGCGGGATCCGGCCGAAACCCGATTCACCCACGCGCGGACCGACGCCGTTGATAAAGGCGAGCTGCCAGATCGGCGCGAAGATCGTCCGCTCGACCATCATCTGCTGGATCTTGAAGAGGATGGCCTCGCGCTTTGGCGCGATCGAGCTCGCCGCGCCTGCTGCTGGTAGAGCTCGTCGATGTCGGGGTAGCTGCCGTAGGAGAACACGCCGCCCTTGACCAGATGAGCCTCGATGCGCGTCGCCGCGTTGCCAAAGGCGCCGGGGCCTGCCTGGATGATGTTCTTGTACTTCTTCTCGCTGTATTCCTTGATGAAGGCCGCGCGCTCGACCGGCCGCAGTTTGCAGCGGATGCCGACCGCTGAGCAGGTTGTCGACAACGCTCTCGCCGATATTGGCGTACGAGGAGTCGCAGAAATAATTGCCGGCGTCGAAGCCCTTCGGGAACCCCGCTTCGGCGAGCAGCTGCTTGGCCTTGTCGGGGTCGTAGACCGGCTCCGGCGGCTGCCAGTAGAAATCGTAGCCCTTGGGCACGATCGCGTTACCGGTGACCGCCGAGTAGCCCAGCGTCAGCGCGTCGTTGGTGCCCTTGCAGTCGATGGCAAGGCTCGCCGCCTTGCGCACGCGCGCGTCGTGCCACGGCGACTTCGTCGTCCCACTGGTCGGGGAAATAGAGGCAGAACGTGCCCTGCACCACCGCCGGCTTCAAGCGTCAGGCCGGGTGTGTTGCGCAATTGCTCGGCGAGCTCGCCGCGGACCGAGTAGGCGATGTCGATCTCGCCGAGCTTCAGCGCCGCCAGACGCGTGCTTTCGTCCGGGATCACCTTGAAGATCAGGCGTTTGACCGCCGGCTTCTTGCGCCAATACTGGTCGAACGCCTCGAGGACGAGCTCGACCCCGGGGTTGAACGAGACGAATTTGTAGGGGCCGGCGCCGACCGGCGCCTTCTTGAAGCCGTCGTCACCGACCTTCTCGACGTAAGCTCTTGGGCACGACCCAGCCGGCCCCGGTCGCGGTCGCGTAGAAGGTCAGGAAATCCGGCCACGGGTCCTTCAGGCGGAAGCGGACATGGCGGGGATCGGGCGTTTCGACCGCCGCGACCCGCGTCTGCAGCAGATCGTGCGCGACGCCGCGATAGCGCTCGAACGAGAACTTGACGTCCTCGGCCGTCACCGGCTCGCCATTGTGGAACTTGGCGCCCTCGCGCAGCACGAAATCGTAGCTGCGCCCGTCCTCCGCGGCGGTCACCAACTCGGCGAGGCTTGGCGCCAGCGCCTTGTCGGGCATCGGCTTTACCATCGCGTCGTGTAGCGCATACAGCACCATGAACGGCGTGATGATCCCCGACGCCTCGGCCGGCTCGAACCAGGTGGGCGCGAGCGAGACGTGAACGCCCCAGGTCAACTGGTCGGACGCCGCCGCGACCGCAATGCGAGGCGTGCCGGTCAGGAGACTTAGTCCTGCGGCGGCAAGAATGTCACGACGGCTGACAGGCCAGCCTCGTACAGTCGGACCCCACTCGCGGTGGCCATGATCTGAGCTCACTACGCCTCCCCAAACCCGTTATTGCCGAGTCTGCGGCCACTTTAGATCAACCTCGCGGCAATGTCGCGGGCGATCGGCCCTCAGCCAGCCCCAACAGATGGTCCCGCTAACGATCCCCATCTGTGCAAATGCTAGCGCGGCTTGCCGCCATTTCGAGGCGATTACTTCGATTCTCGAGTGAGCCCAGGCAGCGATACACACCAATGAGGAGGTCCGTTTTCCACCCAACTCAGCCGGTCTCGACTCCTCTTGCTAGCGGCAGGTGTGGGGCCAGGAGGCGACCCTTAGTCGAGTGGCTCGGCACTGGCGATGGCGGACTTTACATCGTCGCGCACCCTCTGCGCCGCAGGCCAATAGCGTCGAGTCACGACCGTGCATTATTCGGCAGCGGTCGGGGGGGTCAGATTGGCGCGTCACACGTTCAGTCGGTGCATTTGTCCTATCGGGTAGCGAGTGCCGGACGCGGCGACGGGGGGGACGATGCGGTCGATTTCCGCAAGATCCTCGGCCGTAAGCACAATGTCCGCGGCGCGCACATTTTCCTCAAGGTGGTTACGCGATTTCGCGCCGGGGATCGGGACGATCAAGACTCCCTCAGGCTTTCCTCGGGCCACTGGCCACGCGATGGCGAGCTGCGCAAGTGTGGCGTTCTTGCTGCGCGCAATCGCCTCGAGCGCAGAGCGCAGGCCGAGGTTCTTATCGAGATTGACACGCTGAAAGCGGGGTAGCGTCTGGCGAACGTCGTTGGCTGTCAATTCCTCCACTTTGGGAACCTGGTCGCTCAGCATTCCACGACCGAGCACGGCATAGGCCATCATTGCCATGCCGAGTTCCTTGCAGGCGTCGATCTGGCCTTGCTCTTCCGCGTCGCGCGAGATCAGCGAATACTCCATCTGCAGCGAAACCAGCGGGTGGATGGCACTGCCACGCTTCAGCAACTTGGCCGAGCACTCCGACAGCGAGATGAACCGTGTCTTGCCCTCCTTGACGAGCTCGGTCATTCCCCCGACGCTTTCCTCGACTGGTACGTTCGGATCGACGCGCGACATGCAAAAGACGTCGAGCGTCTGGATGCCAAGGTTTTTCAAGCTCTGCTCGCAGGTTTGACGCAGATAGCGCGGATCGCCTCCGCCGCGCACAGCCTCTGGGCCGCCATCGCGTGGGCTGCCGCTTTTCGAATGAATGACGACGTCATGCCTGCGACCACGGATTGCTTCGCCGATCAAGCGGTGATTATGGCCGCCGCCGTAGCTGGCCGAGGTGTCAAGAAAATTGACTCCGAGATCGAGCGCGCGGCGGATCGTGGCGATCAACTCCGCGTCGTCCGCCGGACCATAGACCCCCGACATGCCGTAACAGCCGAGACCGATGGCCGAAACCGTCAAATCAGAATTGCCGAATCTGTGGCGTTCCATGAATGAGCCCCGTGCCTGCAGGCGTTTGTATCAGATCCGCGGAAGCTCTGAGATGAAGTTGCCAAATCACCCAGATGCCCTGTCGGTCCAGTAGTCTGCTTGCGATCGTCTCAAATATCACTGGCTGTCTCTCGGGAGTGATACAAATGGTGTCGGATATCCGTTCCGATCTTTTGACGGCCTTCTGCGCCCAGATTTCAGCCAGGAATCAGGGCCGGACAAAAGCATGTGAATTGGGCGAAGACAGGACCATATGCAGTGTCGCAGGCTGCCGCCCGGGAGTGTCGCGCAGCTTGATGCCGGGATTGGGCGAGCGCGCAGCCAGGGTGGAAGACGTGAATTGCGAATAATGATGGATTTGTATCGAGATGATGAAAGCAGCCGGTGTCCCTCTCTCACAAAACCACGATCCAGACCACGCTAAACCTGGCAACAAACCGGGACTCGATCTCCTCGACAAGGATGAGGTTAAGCCAAAACGCCCGAGCATGTGGAACATCCTCTTTTATAACGACGATTACACACCAATGGAGTTTGTCGAATTCGTCCTGATGACGGTATTTCATATACCGAAACTAGATGCTCTCGCCTTGACCTTGGCCGTCCATACAAAAGGCAAGGGCATCGTCGGAACTTATACCTTCGAGATCGCCGAACAAAAGCAGTGCGACGTCATATTGCTGGCAAAGATCGAGGAGCATCCATTGCGGGTTGAAGTGGAGAGGGTTTGACTGAGGGTGAAATTGAAGTCGGAAATTTCAGAGAAATCCGAGATCCAGTGCCCTCTGCCGGGGTTTTGATGAGACTTCAGAGGTTTCAAGTAAATAGATCCGCGGCCAGATTGTGCGTCCCACGCGTGACGGCGAGGTTTGTGCCGCAGTCCCGACATGGACGCCACAACTCCGCCGTAATCGAACCGTTCAGGCAATGAAGGAAGCCTCGTACGGTGTCATTATGCGCCTTCTGTTCAACCTCGCCCTGTTGATCCTTGCTGCTGCCCCGCCGGCGCAGGCGCAGGCGCCGGAGCCGCCTTCCCGCGTCGGCCAGATCAGCTACGTCTCGGGCAACCTCGCTTTTCACGCCGCCGGCGACACCCAATGGTCGGCGGCCGGGGTCAACTACCCGGTGGCGACCGGAGGGTCGTTCTCGACCGATCCGCAAGCCCGCGCGCAAATCCAGATCGGCCCGACCACGATCGGCATGGCGGGCGGGACCGAACTCGACGTCACCAATCTGAACGATCAGGTGTCCCAGTTCAGCCTGCCGCAGGGGCGCATCAACCTCCATCTGCGTCAGCTCGATACTGGCCAGAGCTTTGAGGTCGACCTGCCGCAGGGTGCTGTGTGGCTGCTGGAGCCTGGTTCCTACGACATCGACGCCGGGACCGCGGACCAGCCGGCGCGCGTCGCGGTATTTGCCGGCAGCGCGCGTTTTGTCGGCGGCGGCGCCGATATCGGCGTCAACCACGGTGACGCAGCGGTGCTGACCGGGGCGAACCCGGTTGTTGCCCGCATCGAGCGCGCCTCGCCTGATGCGTTCGTCGAATGGTGCGCTTCACGCGACTATCACTCCGAGGGGCTGGCAGCGACCCATTACATTTCGCCGCAGATGACCGGCTACGCGGACCTTGATCACTACGGCGGCTGGCAGGGCAACCCGCAATACGGCGAGGTCTGGTATCCGAGCCAGGTACCAGCGGATTGGGCGCCCTATCGCGACGGCCGTTGGATCTGGGTCGAGCCCTGGGGCTGGACCTGGGTCGATCAGCAACCCTGGGGCTTCGCGCCATTTCATTATGGCCGCTGGGCCTATGTGGACGATCGATGGGGCTGGGTCCCCGGCAGCTACGTGGCGCAGCCGGTCTATGCGCCGGCCCTTGTCGCCTTTGTCGGCGTCGTGGCGGGAATTGGCCTTGCCGCAGGTGGCGGACCGCCTGTCGGCTGGTTTCCGCTCGCCCCCGGCGAAACCTATTGGCCGAGTTATACCCACAACGTGTACTACATTCGCAACGTCAACATTACCAACGTTAAGAATATCAATAATATTGTAATCCAATCGAACGGGGCGCCGCCATCGCAGGTCGCGAACGCGAATTTCGCCAATCGGCGGTTTGCTACTGTTGTTCCGCAGCGCGTCTTCGCCAACGCCGATCCGGTTGCGCCGGCGGCGATGCATGTGTCGCCCGCGACGTTGGAGAAGGCGCCGGTGGTGCTTCATCCGCCTCAGGTCAAGCCGTCGCCGCGGCAGGCCTCCGCGGCAGCACAGGGGCCGCAGCATCCGCGATCGGTGCCGGTCGGCCCTGGTCTCGCACCCCCCGCCCGTCCGGCAGGGGCGGTTTCGACTGCACCGGCTGGTCAGCCGCGCCCGCCGGGGACACAGCTGGAGCATGCCGCCACGCCGGTCCGCCCGGGCACGGTACCCAATATGGCCTCCATTCCGCCGCATCCCGGTGCGGCCAACTTGTCGGAACGCGGTCCGCATATTCCCGAAACCGCGGGCGCCGCGAAGACGCTCACACCCGGAGCGCCCGAACACGGCATTCCCCATCCGCTTGCCGCACCGAACACGGCAGCACTGCCGCCGGCGCATCCCGGCGCTGTCCTGCCGCCGGCTCGGGAGGCGCGGCCGGTTATCGCCGCACCGGCGCATCCTCCTGTTGCGGCTGGCGTTCGCCGCGAAGCGCCCCTGCATCCGGCTGCGCCGCCCGAACCTCGCCCGGCGCTAGTAAACGAGGCCCGCCCCGTCGCTCCGCCACATCCGCTGCCGCCGGCGGCTCAAGCCTTTCACCCGCCCGCCCCTGCTGTCGCCCGCCCAGTCCCGGCCCTTGCCCGCCCCGTCGCTCCGCCGCACCCGGCGCCGCCGTCGGCGCAAGCCTTTCACCCGCCGGCTCCCGCCGTCGCCCACCCGGCCGCGGCCCTCGCCCACCCCGTCGCTCCGCCGCATCCCCAGCCGGTACGTGCTCCCCCGGCCGCCCATGGCGGCGGCAAGCCGGCGCCAAAGGAAAAGGCGAAGGAGGGCGACAACCGCCCTTAGTCTAATTCCCGACCGCGCGGAGGGGTTGCCGCGCGCCTTCGATCTGCCGGCGGATCAGGCGGGCGTAGAGGCCATTGCGGGCGAGGAGTTCGGCGTGGCTGCCGGTTTCGACCAGGCGTCCGTGGTCGAGCACCGCCAGCAGATCGGCGTTGCGCACGGTCGAGAGCCGATGGGCAATGACGATCGTCGTGCGGTCGCGCATCAGCACGTCGAGCGCGCCGCGTACCTGCGCCTCGCTGACCGCGTCGAGATGCGAGTTTATAAGGCTGTCGAGCTTGCCGAAACGCTTGCTGGTGGCCGGAACAAATTGCGGACGCTTCTAGGTAGCTCCGTTGATGAATGCGAGTTCAAGGGCTCGTTCCTAATCTCGGAAAGATTGACCCCACCGATCCTCGTAGACGACATCAGAGAGAGCGACCCGGCGAACCGGGCCAAACCGTCCCATCGGATAGCCGATCGGCAGCAGGGCATAGGAGTGCACGCCAGCCGGCAAGCCAAGGGCGGCTTCCGCTTCCTTCTCGAAACTCAAATAGAGGGTCGTAAGTGTCGCGCCGAGGCCAAGGGCCCGAGCCGCCAACAGCATGTTCTGCACAGCCGGGTAGATCGAAGAACCTGACGTGCGGGTCGGCGTACCACCTTCAAGGCATGGGACAATCCAGACCGGTGCTTCATGGATATGCGCTGCCAGATACTCGGCCGCGTCCAGCAGCCGCAGAAATCGCTCGCGGCTCATCCCAGGGGCCGGTTCACCGGCCCGATAACGCGGTGCAACCTGCTCGTCCCAGGCACGCTTGTAATAGGCCCCGACCGTCAGCTTGATCTGGGGGTCCCTGACCACGAGAAACCGCCACCGCTGCATGTTACCACCGCTTGGCGCACAGACACCCGCCTCCAAGATCTTACGGATCAGTTCATTCGGCACCGGGTCCGGCTTCAACCGCCGCATCGACCGGGCGGTTCGGATGATCTGAAATAGGTCGGTGGTGCTCGCGGTTTCCTCGGGCATCGCGTACTCTCCCGGTGGTTCGTAGGTGGTCTATGGACATCTGAACACTGATGGAGCGCCGATCATGCGAGAACCGCCGCCAATCGACTTCTGAAATTGACCGGAGACACTCAGCGATGCCAAGCGTCGAGTTCGATCTGGCGGTATCCCATCAAGGGCTGACCCCCGAGCGAGGACCAGGGCCGATCCGGCTCAAACCGACCCCGGCGACGAGCCCGAGTTCGAGCGCCTGCGTCGCCGAAAGGTACCAGCCTCCATAGGACCTGCTTCGGATGTCGTCGAGGCTCACCGCGCTGCCTGCAATCAGCTCGGCGAAGCGCTCGTCCTCGACCCGCAGACCGTTGTCGATGTCGGAAAGCTGGCCATTATCGTCACCGCCGCCGAGGCGACGAGCGTCTTGCCGAGGAACCACATGTCCCGACCATGAGCTTGCCGAAGAAGGCGAACTTCTTGAGCAAGGCGGCGTCCCATCTCGGCGTCCCCACCCGAGCTGAACAGCTCCACGACAATCGAGCCCGGTACCTCCAACACAGGCAGGACCTGACTGAGAAACGACGCCGCGACCGCTTCGTCGATCGTTCCGGATAGGCGTACCGTCGGATGTGCCAAGCGCGCAAAAAGCTCCGGTGAGATCTCGGCGGTCAGGTCGGTCATCGGCTGCCTCGGATTTCTGGCCGCAGAAGCTCGCTCTTATAATGGATGCCGAACAACCACACGGCCGCCATCGAGCGGGCCAGTAGCTACATCGAGGCGGGCGCGGACGTCACATTCCTCGAGGCTCCAGAAAGCCTCGAAAACCTCGAGGCGGTCCCCCGTCGCCTGAAGGCGCCTCAGCTGGTCAATATGGTGCTCGGAGGGAAGACACCCATTATCGACGAGAAAGCGGCGGCCGAAATGGGGTTCAGCTTGGTGCTTTACGCCAACGCCGCCTTGCAAGGAGCCGTGCATGGCATGCAGTCGACGCTGGCGACGCTCAAGGAGAAGAGCGTCCTCGATGAGCGCGCCGTCACGTCATTCGCGGAGCGCCAGAGGCTGGTGGACAAGCAGGCCTTCGACCTTATGGAGGCCCGCTACGCGGCGCGTGCGACGAACGAGAATGGATGATGGCGGACATCGTCCGTCGTTCGTGCCCCACTTTCCCGGCGGCAGACCAAGACAGGAGCACGGTAAAGATGACGAAGGAGTCGTTGCAACTGAACGTTCTAATATCCGGGGGATTCGCTGGCGCGTACGAGCAGCTGTTGCCTGAATTCCAGCGGATGAGCGGCATAAAGGTTACACCGACTCGGGTGCGTCGCAAGGGATCGGGCCCCCAAACGATTGCCGCGCAGCTCGGCCGCGGCGTGATCGCTGACGTGGTGATCCTTTCCAGAGAGGGACTCAAGGCGCAGGCGGGCGAGGCTCATCGCGGCGCGCAATCCCCAGAACTTTGCGTTCTGCCGTCGGGTGACGTCGATGGCCTGCTGCATGGCCGTCTCGGCCTCGCCCCTGAGCCGATAGAGCTCCGCCTCAAGCGGACCGGCGCGGATCGGCTTGTGCCCCACACCGCCGCCTGCCGCGTCGCTGCTCAGGCGATGCACCAGATCCGGCACCATCACCGTGCCCTTCGTCTCGGGTGAGAGAAGCAAAGCGCAGGCGAAACTCAGCGCGCCCAGGCCCGTTCCGACCATCATCGGGATAGCGAAACCCAGATCGTAGTGGACGGCGAAGAAGGTCAGCACCAGCGGCACGAGGCCGCCCCAGATCGCTCCCTGGTGGAAGCAGAAGCCGCTCGCCGTCGCCCGAACCTCGGTCGGGAACCGCTCGGACAGATAGGTCGGCATCTGCCCTTGCATGCCGCCACCGCCGCACGCTCCTTGCAGCATAAAGCCGATTGCGATCCACAGTGATATTGTCGGTCAGCAGGTAGAGCGGCGCGACCGGGATCGCCAGCAGGGCTGGGATGATCATTGCCCAACGGCGGCCGATGCGGTCCGACACCCAGCCCCACGAGCCACTGGCCACGAAGACGACAAGGTTGCCGAGCGCGATCGGCGTCGCCACCAGTGCCGGGCTCAGCCCTACATCCTTCTGGAGATGCGTGGCAAACAGCGCATTGATCGAATAATAGGTGACGAAGCCGCTCGCCATCCACCAGCACGCGGTCAGCGTGTTGCCGACGCATTCCCCGCTTGAAGATGCGAAAAGAGCGGCGCGCGGACCTCGCGGTTTTCGGCGCGTTGCAGGCGGCGATTCTCGACCCAGACCTCGGGTTCCTTGACGAAGCGGCGCACGTAGAGCACCGCAAGAGCCGGCAGGATGCCGATCCACAACATGCCGCGCCAGCCGATATAGGAGTAGAACAGACCGTAGACCAAGCTCGACAGCATAAAGCCGATCCCCCACGACCCTTGCAGAACCCCGCCCATGAAGCCCGCGCGAGCGGGCCGGCCAGGTTTCCATCGCCAGCGCCGCCCCGGCCGGCCATTCCGCTCCCATGCCGATGCCCAGCAGCGCGCGGAACAGCAACAGAAACCAGAAGCTCGGCGAAAACCCGGCGATGAAGTTGCAGATCGAATACCACAGGATCGAAATCATCAGCGGCGTCTTGCGGCCGATCCGGTCGGCGAGCCAGCCCGAGGCGGTAGCACCCACCAGGCGCATCCACAAGGTGATCGTAAAGACCACCGCCACCGCGGTCAGCGGGACCTGAAATTCCTTCGAGATCGGCACCATGATCAGCAGGAACACAGTGAAGTCGAACGCGTCGAGCGTCCATCCGAGCCACGCGGCCATCCAGGCGAACCATTGATCTTTGGTTGGTTCCCTCCACCACGGGATCCTTGTCACGCGCTCAGTGGCCGTCGTCATGGCTCATGTCTCCATCATGCTTGGGGAGAGGCCAAACCCTGGTAGAACCGCTCTGGCCGCTTAGAGCGACCGTTGAGATCGTTGGTTCGGTTCGCTGGTTTGGGACCGATGGGGTCTCCGACGCGGGCCTCCTATACAGCTCGTTTAGTGGAGCTTTTAGCGAAGATTCCCCTGGATGGTCGGGGTTACCTGCACACCATGCCCTGTTCGGCCTTCATCGACAAGGCAAAGCGCCAGGCTTAGCTGCATCTACGATCACCGCAAGACGCGGCCGGAAGATGGCCATGAAGGCGTCCGGCGACTTCATTTTTTGACCGTGCATAGGTGATGACGGTGCCGAACCCGCCAATCTTACGGCGTCGTTGATCCGGCGCCACGTCGCGGCGCCCTCGTGATCGCCGTCGGCTGTGAGATCCTCGGCGCGCCCGGCGCTTTGTTCCTCGGCTTTATCGCCGTTAGCGCTTGAGCATCAGGGTGGCGGCGCGCCAGATGTCGATCTCGGGCATCAAGTCGCAGATCTCCACGAGCGGACCGGAGCTTGCCTGCGGTCTCCGACTGCTCGTCCTAACTAGTCAAGTACCCAGCAGATCGGAGAGCTTCCACATTCGGGTCTCTTGCCCAAAATGTTTACAGTCGTGGTAAGCAGGATCCCTATAATCGATCGCGCCGCAATTCCTTGTAGGATGCTGGGTAGGATGCTGGGTTGCGAAACGACACCGCCCAATCCGGCTCCGACGTCGTCCTCGCTCCGAGCGTTGCACGAGAATAGGACGGCAGCATGGATCGCGACGGATTCGCGTAAAGGAACAGCTAAGGAGAGGCTCATGGGAATCGACACCGCTAGTCTCGTCGACGCAGAGAACGGCTTGATCAGCCGCCGGATCTTTATCGAACCGGAGATCTATGAGCAGGAGCTGGAGCAGATTTTTGCACGCTGCTGGCTATTTTTGTGCCACGAAAGCCAGATCCCGCACCCCGGCGACTTTTTCACCACCTATATGGGCGAAGACCCGGTGCTGGTGGTGCGCGACAGCCATGGTACGGTCAACGCGTTTCTGAACGTCTGCCGCCATCGCGGCAACCGGCTGTGCCGCGCCGATGCCGGCAACGCCGCCAGCTTTACCTGCGCCTATCACGGCTGGACCTACCGCAATGACGGGCGGCTCGCCGGCGTGCCTTATCTTAAGGAAGCCTATTACAACGAATTGGACCGCGAGCGCTGGGGCCTCACCCCGGTAGCGCAATTGGACACTTACAAGGGGCTGGTGTTTGCCACCTTCGATCCTGAGGCGCCGTCGTTGCGCGAGTATCTCGGCGAGATGACCTGGTATCTCGACGCCTTCTTCGATCGCCGCGACGGCGGCATCGAGGTCATCGGCGGCATACACAAATGGATCATGCCGTGCAATTGGAAGCTCCCCGCCGAAAACTTTGGCGGCGATTCCTATCATGTGCCGTGGAGCCATCTTTCGGCCGTCACGACCAATTTCAGCACAGGCGCGTCGACCAAACCCGAGACCAAAGGGCATTTGGTGTCCCCCGGCAACGGCCACGTCCTGATCTGCTTCGGGCCGGACGATGTCGGTGATCCGCCGATGCCCGAAATTCTCGATTACGAGAAGCAGATCCGGCCGGAAGTCGACAAGCGGCTGGGGCCGCGCTCGGCGCTGATCAATCCGATCGTCGGCACGGCGTTCCCCAACTTCTCGATGCTGCGGGCTACCTCGCGTGTGTTCCGCGTCTGGCAGCCGCGCGGGCCTGACAAGACCGAGGTGCTGTCATGGGTTTACACCGATAAGGCCGCCCCGGCGCATGTCAAGGAAGCGATCCGGTTGGCCGGCGTGCGCGGTTTCAGCCCGTCCGGCACTTTCGAGCAAGACGACATGGACAATTGGCAGGAATGCACCCGCACCTGTCGCGGCGTCGTTTCGCGGCGCCTGTCCGTCAACACGCAAATGGGGCTCGGGCATGAGCGCTTCGACCCGGATCTCGGCGGCTGGGCCAGCGATTTTCGCATGAGCGAGTGCAACCATCGCCAGCTCTACGGGCGTTGGGCCCAGCTGATGACTGGTGCCAGCTGGTCCGACATGTCGCGCCGCAATGCCTGGGCGGGAGCGGGTCATGGATGACAACGTTGTCCGCGAGGTCGAGCGCTTCCTTTACCGCTAAGCCCGGCTGTTGGACAAGCGGCGGCTGCATGAACGGCTGGAGGTGCTGACCGACGACATCCGCTCGTGGATGGCCGACCGGACTCAACCGCTCGAAGTCGAGCAAGGCGATTGCGATCCTCGATCCCTCTCCGCTATGTCGAGGACGATGTGATCAGGGAAGACGAGCTCGTCATCCTCGACGAGACCAAAGTGACGCTGGCCGCGCGCGTCGCCGGCCTCGATACCACGCTTTTTCGGACCGGACGAGGGGGCGGCGTCGGACTGGCAGGAGCGGGCCAAGGCCGAGGCCTATTCCGACTGGTAACCCATTCCGCAACCTCCAGACTGCGGCGGCGAAGTCTGATCCCGGCCCACCAATGGCCCCCGGGAATACCCCGCGGCGGCTCAGATGCGGCTGATCGTCTGGTGTCTCGATTGCCATCATCAGGTCGAGCCCGACCCGGCGGAGATGGCTACGTACTACGGTACTGAGGCGACTAATTCGGATCGGATCAGCACCTTGTGCGCTCGCAAGCCGACAGCCGACAATAGATCTGAAGTGCAACTAAATTTAGGTCTTTGCCGTGCCCTAACGAAACAAACTAAGTCGCAAGATGTTTAAGTCCATCCGCCTTGGGAGAGCGATATGCGATGGACTAAAAGGCGCACGGAAAAGATAGTCACCAGCCTTCTGGGCACCGCGACGCTCGCCATTATTGCTAGCCGCAGCGGCGCGGCGCACCGAGAGCTGCGAACCCTCCGTGAACAAGGATATCCCTCCGCGGTCGCTCGGCGAGCGGTTGTGCCAAGATAAGCGCGGTATCGGGGGTCATGGCGAATGGCCGCTCTTAAAACCAGGCATCCCAGCCCGGGCAAATCAGGAATGCCGCATTTCCACCCAACTCAGCCGGTTCGCTGGTCCGCCGGGAAGGTCGGAGAAGAAAGCACAGCGGCCACTCGGCAGCGTGCCCGGGTATCTTGCTAATCACCACTCTTGATGACAGATCAGTCGTCACTCTTGATGACAGATCAGTCGTCGACGAGAAAGATCGCGTGGCGATGGGCGGAGAGCAGGCACCTGCTGCGCCGCCAAGTGCTCACTTCCGAGCGAACCGCGGCATCACGGCGCGGGCGAAGAGCCGCATCGAACGCTGCGCTTCAGCGAGCGGCATCGTGTTGAAATTTACCTGCAGCGAGGCGTGCTCAAAGGCGCCGAATTCGTCGGTGCAGCGAACGATCTGGTCGGCGATCTCGCCGGGCGAGCCGATCCACGCCGCGCCCAATTGGATCAGTTCGGCGGCATTCGAATGCTTCAGCTTGGTGATCATCTGGTCGTAGCCGGGATAATCCTGCGAGACTTGGCCGTCGAGCCAGTCGGCGGCGGCATCGACGAGCGACTCGAGATAGCGGTCGAGGAGCGGCGAAGCGAAGTCGCGGGCTATGTTGGCGTCCTCCGCGCAATACAGGTGAAAGGCGAGCATGACCTCGCCGTCCCCCTCGTGGCCGGCATCGGCCCACGCCTTGCGGGAGCTGCCAATCAGCGATCGCATCTTGCCGCCACCCAACGGGATGGCCATTACCGAATAGCCCTTCTCTCCGGCAAAACTGAAGGATGCCGGCGTGTTGAGCGCGGCGACGTAGAATTTGGGGCGCGGCCGTTGGGTCGGGCGGGGTAAGGAAGTCGTTTGGCGGATTGTGTGAAAGCGGCCTTCGTGGCTGACGTTCTCTTGTGTCAAGAGTAGGTCCACCTGCTCGACGCCCTCGCGAAAGCGCGCCATCGACTCGTCGGGGGAGCGGCCGAAGCGGCGGAATTCGTGCGGTAGAAAGGCGCGCGCGAATCCGACATCGAGCCGACCCCCCGAAATCGCATCGAGCATACCGATCTCGCCGGCGAGCTTTAGCGGATGGTTGAAGGCCGGCAATACCGCGCCCGTCACCAGTCGAACGCGGCGCGTGCGCTGCGCGGCCGCGGCAAGAAATACGACGGGGCTCGGGCTGTAGCCCCCGTAATGATGGAAATAATGCTCGACGATGCGGATGTGCTTGAACCCAAGCCCGTCGGCTTCCTCGGCGAGCGCGAGTGCATCCTGAAATATGCGGCTCCTGACTTTTCCTGCGGCCGGACATCGGGGAAGAACTGGACGCCGAACTCCATGCTGCACTCCCGATAATCAGTGCCAGAGCAGCTTCGAGGCGATGGCGGCGCCCTCGGCGAGGCATTTCAGCTTCGCCCACATGATCGAACGGTGCACACGGCCGGCGAGCGGGCTTTGCGAGAATCCGCAATCTGTGCCGGCCATGACGTTGTCGCGGCCGACGATGTCGGCATAGCGCAGCAGCCGCTCAGCCACGAGGTCGGGATGCTCGACGACGTTGGTCGAATGCGCAATGAGCCCCGGCATCAGCACCTTGCCCGCGGGCAGCGTCACGTCCTTCCACACCTTCCATTCGTGCTCGTGGCGCGGATTGGCGGCCTCGAAACTATAGGCGCCGACATCGACCCTCAGCACGAGATCGACGATGTCCTTGATCGGCACGTCGAACATGTGCGGTCCGTTCCAGCTGTCCCAGCAGATGTGGTAGCGCGTGCGGTCCTTCGGCAAGCCCCCTGAGCGCATGGTTGAGCGCATCGATGCGCAGGCTCGCCCAGTTGCGGTAGTCCGCGAGCGTCATCGGTGGCACCATCTTTTCGTACTGGTACGGGATGAACGCGTCGTCCACCTGCAGGTCGAGGCCGGCATCGACGATGATGGCGCGATACTCGGTCCCGAGCGCCTCGGCGAGGCCGAACAGGAACGCCTCGGCATGCCGGAACTACGTTTGCGCGGCGCCAAGCGGGTGCTTGATCTTGTTTATTCCCTCCGGGCCTTTCTCGGCATGCCGGAACGACGACGACTATTTCTTTAGCGCAGGTGGCAGGCGACGTGGTGGCTGGGACCGACTTGACGCAGCGCCGGTTTGTCCAGCTTGCAGCGCGCTTCGGCGTAGGGGCATCGGGTGTGAAAGGTGCAGCCAGCAGGAGGGTTGATCGGGCTCGGCACGTCGCCCTGCAGGTGATGCTTTTTGCGCTTGACCCGCGGGTTCGGGACCGGCACCGCCGCCAGCAATGCGTCGGTGTAGGGGTGAAGGGGGTTCTTGAACACGGTCTCCTTGTCGGCGTATTCGACGATCCGCCCGAGATACATGATGGCGATGCGGTGGCTGATGTGCTCGACAACGGCGAGATCGTGGGCGATGAACAAATAAGAAAGGTTCTTCTCGCGCTGCAGATCCATCATCAGATTGATGACCTGCGCCTGGATCGACACGTCGAGGGCTGAGACCGGCTCGTCGCCGACGATCAGCTGCGGGTTCAAGGCCAAGGCGCGGGCAATACAGATACGCTGGCGCTGACCGCCGGAAAATTCATGCGGGAAGCTCCTCATCTGCTGGCGCCGCAAGCCGACCTGGTCGAACAGCGCAGCAACAAGGTTCTCCTGTTCCTTGCCGCGGGCGATGCTGTGCACCTGCAACGGCTCGCCGACGATGTCGCCCGCCGACATGCGCGGGTTCAGCGACGAAAACGGGTCCTGAAAAATGATCTGCATCTGGCGGCGATGCGGGCGCATCGCCGCCTTGCCGAGCCGGGTGATGTCGTGGCCGTTGAGTCTGATCGAGCCTGCGGTCGGCTCGATCAGGCGCATGAGGGTGCGCGCGACCGTCGACTTGCCGCAGCCCGACTCGCCGACCAGCCCCAAGGTCTCGCCGCGGGCGATCGAAAAACTGATGCCGTCGACCGCGTAGACGTAGCCCGCGGTACGCCGCAACAGTCCTTTTCTGAGCGGAAAATGCTTTTGCAGTTCTGCGACCTCGATGACCGGGGCGGCCAGCGCCGGCATCGGCTCGACCACCCTCGCGGCCGTCGATACGCTAGGCATTGCCGCCGCCATACAGCCTCTCCGAATGCCAGCAGGCGACCCAGTGGGCAGGCCGGATCTGCTCGTAGGGCGGAAACTGCGAATGGCAGCGCGCATCGGCAAAGGCGCAGCGCGGCGCAAAGGTGCAGCCCGCCGGCAGATTGCTCAACGCCGGCACCATGCCCGGGATCTCCCTGAGCCGCTCGCCGCCGTTGGCCGGCTGCGCCGCCGATGACCGCAAGCCGCGGGATCGACGCCAACAGGCCATGCGTATAGGGATGCAGCGGCTCCTCGAACAACGCGTCGACCTCGGCCTCTTCGACCTTGCGACCGGCGTACATGACAATGACCCGCTGTGCAATCTCGGCGACGACGCCGAGATTGTGGGTAATTAAGATGACGGCAGTACCGAGCTGGCTCTGCAATTCGAGGATCAGATCGAGGATCTGCGCTTGGATCGTGACATCGAGCGCCGTCGTCGGCTCGTCTGCAATCAGTACCCGCGGGTTGCAGGCAAGCGCCATCGCGATCATCGCCCGCTGGCGCATGCCGCCCGACAGCTGATGCGGGTATTCGCGGGCGCGCTGCGCCGACTCCGGGATCTTGACCAGGCGCAGCATATCGACTGCCTTGTCGGCGGCGGCACGTTTCGACAAATCCTGATGCAGCCGCAATGCCTCGCCGATCTGGCTGCCGATCGTCAGCACCGGATTCAGCGAAGTCATCGGCTCCTGAAAGATCATCGAGATCTGGTTGCCGCGGATGTCGCGCATCTCGTTCTCGTTTAGCGGCACCAGATCCCGGCCTTCGAGGACAACGCGGCCGTCGACGATCCTACCGGGAGGGTTGGGGACAAGGCGCATGATCGACAGCGCGGTCATCGACTTGCCGCAGCCCGACTCGCCGACGACGGCCAGGGTTTCACCGCGGCTCAAAGAAAACGACACGTCGTCAACCCCTTTGACGACCCCGGAACGGGTGAAGAGATAGGTCCGCAGCCCCTCGACCGTGAGCACCTTCGGAGGCCTTGTCGCCCGCCTGTTTCATCGCGGCCGAGCCTCGCCGATCAGCTGCGCTGACGCGGGTCGAGGATGTCGCGCACCGCATCGCCCAAGAGATTGGTGCCAAAGACGACAGCACTGATCGCCACCCCGGGGAAGATCACCAGCCAGGGCGCGGTGCGGACGTATTCGGCCGCCGATTCCGACAGCATCCGGCCCCAGGAGGGATGCGGCTCGGGGACGCCGAGCCCGAGAAACGACAGCGCCGCCTCGATCAAGATCGTTGCGCCGAACTGCGCCGTCGCCAGCACGATCAGCGGCGCCAGAGTGTTGGGGAGCACATGCCGGAACGCGATCCGCACGTCGCTCATGCCGATCGCCTTTGCCGACTCGACAAAAGGTTGCTCACGCAGCGAGAGCGTGTTAGCGCGGACGACGCGGGCCGAAGAGGGGATCAGCGCGATCGCGATCGCGATGATCGTGTTCCTTAGCGACGGCCCCAGCGAGGCGGTCATCAACAATGCCATGACGAGCAATGGCAGCGATTGCAGGATGTCGATCAGGCGCTGCATGGCAAGATCGACCCAGCCGCCGAGATAGCCGGACGTCAGTCCGATGATGACGCCGCAGGTGATCCCCAAGCCCGTCGCACCGATGCCGACGGCGAGCGAGATGCGGGCGCCGTAGACGATGCGGCTGTAGACGTCCCGTCCCATGAAATCGCAGCCGAGCCAATGTGCGGCACTGGGCCGGGCGAGGGAGAATGTGGCGTTGGTCGACAGCGGGTCGTAGACCGTGATCAGCGGTGCTGCGATCGCTGCAAATACGAAGAGCACCATGATCACCGCGCCGATGGCGCCCAGCGGATAGCGGCGGGCGAAAAAGCGAACGGCACTCCATCTGCTGTCGACATTAGCCCCGGCCTTGGCGAGTTCGGCGCGGTAATCGATGGTGCTCACGGCGTGTCCTTACGCTCTGGTTGGGGGATGCCTCGGGGCAATATCCGGTCATACCGACGCAGACCGGTATCCACGGCGAATTTGGCTCCCGGCTTTCGCCGGGACGACGAGTGCGGGACGGCCGAAACGAAGCGCGACATCTCAGTAAATTCTTCTAATCCGAGTATTTGATCCGGGGATCGAGCACCGCATACAGCATGTCGACGGTGAAGTTGACGACGACGACGATGATCGCGATGTACATGATCAGGTTCTGCACGATCGGGTAGTCGCGCCAGCGGATGGCTTCGACGAGGAAACGCGCCACCCCTGGAATGTTGAATACGGTCTCGACAACAACCAGCCCGCCCATCAGAAACGCGGCCTCGAGGCCGATCACGGTGACGACCGGCAGGACCGCGTTCTTTAGCGCATGGTGGTAGTTGACGACGTTCTTAGAGGCGCCCTTGGCGCGCGCGGTGCGGATATAGTCCTGTCGCAGCACTTCGAGCATCGAAGAGCGCGTCAACCGCAATATCAAGGCCTGGCTGCGGAACCCGACGACGGCAGCCGGCACGCTGTACATGACGAGATCGGCCAAAAAACTTTGCGGCGCATCGCTGTAGATCGGGATCGTGCCGAACCACGAGACCGACGCCATCAACACCAGCAATCCCAGCCAGAAGGCCGGCATCGACAGCGCGGACAGCGAAAGCACGCGCAAGATGTAGTCGAGGCGGGTATTCTGCTTGACGGCGCTGACGACCCCAAGCGGCACGCCGATCACCGCGGCAAAGGTCAGCGCCAGCGCCGCCACCTTGGCGGTGACCGGGATGCGTGGCAGGATCTCGGCGAGCGCCGGCCGGTCGGAGACGTAGGAATAGCCGAGATCGCCGTGCAGCAGCCCGCCGATCCAAGTCAGGTATTGAATGACCAGCGGCTGGTCGAGGCCGAGCTGGCGCATGATCGCCTTCTTTTCCGTCGGATCGACAAAGCCCGCCGCGTCGAACAGGATGTCGGCGATGTTGCCCGGCGCTATGCGCAGCATCACGAAGATGATGACCGAGATCCCGAACAGGGTCACCACCATCAACCCGAAGCGTCGCAAGAGATAGGAGCCCACTTTTCCCTCCCTGAGGCGCGGCGGAGCTCTGCCGCGGGCGCGCCTTCACACTAGCACGGCTTCCAGATTGCGGTCGCTCGCTTGTGCGTGATCGCCACGGACCGGCTATTTGTCGAGCCAGACGTCTTCCATGCGCCAGCCGTTGTAGATACTGTTGACCATGACCGTCAGCCCCTTGACCTTGGGGTCCCAGCAGATGCCGCCACGGTTGAAATAAACCAACGGCTTGGCGTCGTCCTCGGTCAGTCGCCGCTCGATCTCCCAGACAAGCCGTTTGCGCTTCTCCTGGTTCGCTTCCTTCGATTGCTGATCGATCAGTTTGTCGATCTCGGGGTTGCAATAGCCATTGTAGTTGCCGACCCCGCCGCAGGCATAATTCTCGTAAAGCATCGCATCGGGGTCGTCGGTCAAGGTGCCGGTCAGGTTGAGTGCGACCGTGTAGTCCTTGCGCTGGACCTTGGGATACCACTGCGCGGTGTCCACCGGCTCAAGCTCACCCTCGATGTAGATCTCTTTCAACTGGTCGATCAGGATCACCGCCGGGTCGCGATAGGCCGGTATGTCGCGGGTCGTGACCTTGATGTTCATCCGCTTGTCGGGCCCGTAGCCGAGCTTCTTCATGATCTCGCGGGCCTTGTCGCGGTTGGCCGCCACATCTGCCCCGTAGCCGGGCAGCTTTTCGAGCATCTTCGAGCGGCATGCCCCATTGGCCGGCGGGCGGCGGCTGCATCGCCGCGGCGCGCAGGCCCTTCCCCTCGGTCAGGATGTCGATAAACGCCTTGCGGTCGATCGTCAACGACATCGCCCGGCGCAGTTCCGGGTTGTCGAAGGGCGGCTTGTCGCGGTTGATGATCAGATTGGTGCTGACGCTGCCTGGTGGCATCTCGCAGATCGCATCGGGCCGCTGCTTTTGGAGGTCGCGGGTCAGCGGGATCGTCAGCGTACCGGCGAAGGTCAAGTCGTACTTGCCGGCCACAAAGGCGAGAATCGCGGTCGAGCGGTTGCGCAAGATCGTGTACTCGATCGCGTCGAGATGGGGCAGACCCGGCTTCCAGTAATCCGGGTTGCGTCACCACCTTGATGAACTCGTTCGGCTTGAACTCGACGAATTTGAACGGGCCGGTGCCGATCGGGTGCTGGCGCATCTGCGCGGGCGGGACATGGCAGGGATAGACCGGCGACATGCCCGAGGCGAGCAGTGCGAGAAACGCCGGCTGCGGCCGCTTCAGCACGAAGGTCACCTCGATAATCGCCGTTGGGACGACCTCGGACAGGTTGGTGTACCAGGCCTTGCGCGGATTGACCCGCAGGCGTCGGCGGTCTTGCCCTGGATCAGATCCCAGGTGCATTTGACATCGGCGGCGGTGAACGGCTTGCCATCATGCCATTTCACGCCCTTGTCGCAGATGGAACGTCAGCCTCGTGCCGTCCTCGTCCCAGGCCCAGTCGGTCGCGAGATCGGGCACGATGTCGGCGAGGCTGTTCTGCGCGACGTGCTGGTCGAACATCACGAGGTTGTTGAACACCGCCATCATCGGGCGTTCGGCGACGACGGTCGTCTCCTCGTGGATCGACATGCTGGCCGGGCTGTCGATGATATATTGCCTGAGGATGCCGCCCTGCGTTTTGGGCCGAGCGCCGATGGTGCGGCGGCGAGGATGATCAGCAGGCCGGCGATCGCCGAGAAGGTTCGAAGATGTGGCGTCATTGCTGTTTCCTCCCTCATTTTCGTAGCGGCTTTGCCGCGTCGTATCGCGCGATCGCCTTATTTGTCGAGCCAGACGTCTTCCATGCGATAGCCGTTGTAGATGCTGTTGACCATGGTCGTCAGCCCCTTGACGTAGGGCTGCACGCAGGTCCCGCCGCGCGGATAGAAGATGATCGGCCGGGCGCCGTCCTCGGCCAACCGCCTTTCGATCTCCCATACCAGCTTTTTGCGCTTTGCCCGGTCGGCCTCGGCCGATTGCTCGTCGATCAGCTTGTCCACCTCCCGATTGCAATAGCCGGTGTAGTTCCGCACCGCCCCGCACACGATAATTTTCATAGAATTGTTGGTCGGGATCGTCGACGCCGCTTTCGGTGCCGTTGATCGCAATCGTGTAGTCTTTGCGGTAGATCTTGGGAAACCAGTTTGCGGTCTCGACCGGTTCGAGCACGGCGTCGATGTAGATCTGTTTCAGCTGGTCGATCAGGATCACCGCCGGATCGCGATAGGCGGGGATGTTGCGCGAGGACAAGGTAAGCGCCAGCCGCTTGTCGGGCCCGTAGCCGAGCTTCTCCATGATCTTGCGCGCCTCGGCGCGGTTTTTCGCGATATCAGGATCGTAGCCGGGCAACGTCGCCAGCAGTGCGGGCGGCATCCCCCACAACCCTTCGGGCGGCGGCAGCATGGTGGCGCCGATGTCGCCCTTGCCTTGCGTCAAGAATGTCGATGAAGGCCTTGCGGTCGAGGCTGAGCGCCACCGCCCGGCGCAAATCCGGGTTGTCGAACGGCGGCTTCTGCGGGTTGAGGATCAGGTTGCGGGCGACATTCGTCGCCGTCAGCTCGCAGATGGCCTGCGGCGCCTGCTTCTTGACGTCCTCCAGCGACGGAATCGTCGTGCCATAAGGCGAGGAGATGTCGAATTTGCCGGCGATGAACGTCAGATTCCGCGTCGGCGATATCCGGTATGATCTGCCACTCGATGCCGTCGAGATAGGGCCGCCCTGGCTTCCAATACTCCGGGTTTTTCGCCGTCCGGATTACTTGGTTCGGCTTGAACTCGACGAATTTGAACGGGCCGGTGCCGATCGGATGACGACGCATGTCGCGCTGGCGAGACGTGGCATGGGTAGACCGGCGACCATCCGGACGCCAGCAGCGAGAGCAACGCCGGCTGCGGCCGCTTCAGGTGGAAGGTGACCTCGTAGTCGCCGTTTGTCGTCACTCGGTCGAGGTTGAGATACCAGGTCTTGCGCGGATTGACACGGAGCTTTTCGCTGCCGACGTCGAGCAGGAGATCCCAGGTGCATTTGACGTCGGCGGCGGTAAACGGCCTGCCGTCGTGCCATTTGACGCCACGGCGCAACGGAAAGGCCAGCTCCTTGCCGTCCTCGCTCCAGGCCCAGCTCGTCGCCAGATCGGGGATGATCGAATCTGGGCTGTTCTGCGCCACATGCTGATCGTACATGACGAGGTTGTTGAACACTCCCATCATCGGCCGCAATGCGGCACCGGTCGCTTCTTCGTGCAGCGACATGCTCGCCGGGTTGTCGAAGAATGAGATCTTGAGCGTTCCCCCCGACTTTTGAGCGAACGCCGCCTGCCCCCAGCATGTAATCGCGAGCATCGCGCCGATCACCGTCGCCATCCGCAAGCTAAGCGTCATCCCTAAGCCTTCCAAATGGTGGCACCGCGTTGTGCAAACTTCAGGTTGTCGGCGCCAAAATGACATTGCAGGTGCAGGACGCGACTGCCATCGACTGGCCAGAGTTCAGCTTCTTCGATGGTGCCGAAAGCGGCCATGCGCCGCCCGCAGTCTCGCAAGATCGTAGCCGCGCGGGCCGAGATGCAAGGAGACTTTCTCATCCCGATGTGCACGGTTAGCCGCTTTCCATGCTGGGTCGCTCATGAACGTCGCTCCTCTGAGGGAAGCGGCAGCATCGACGTTGGGCTGACTTTTATGCGTCTAGCCTGATTGGCAAACCCGCGATTTCGAGCAGCTTCCGCACTTTTTCGAGGGGCATCGACAGCTTTTCGGCGACCTCTTCGGGGGTCGGTTCACGACCGATCTCGTTCAACATGCGGCGCGACGTCCGGACTAGACTGTTGACCGTCTCGATGAGATGCGGTGGAATCTGACCATGCATTTGCGGCCTCCTCCCCAAAAATCGCGCATGGCGCTCGATGCAGGTTAGAGATGGCTCCGCTATGGTGGAATGCTAGAGACGCAACTCGGCCTGATGCCGATCGGTGCCGTTGACGCTTTTGCTCGCATAGCACCGAGATATTGCAGAAAATGCTGCAACTGTAAGAACGGCAATAACCCCTTTGCAAGCTAGCTCGGCGGTCACGTGCCTGTCACAGTGGTGAATTCTTAGCTGCGTCAATTAGAGATGGGTGGACGAGTAAGAATGGCTCTCACCGCCGGATCCTCTCCCACCTCGTCCTAAGCCGCTCCTTGGTCCGGTCACTGACTGGAATGGGGTCGGATTTAGCCTTTCGCTCGGGCCAGCCCGCCGACCGGCTGGGGTAACAATGGCCCTCGGTCTGTCGCGAAGTACCGGCCGGCAACGATCCGCGCCGAGCCTTCGACGCCAGGAAAGCGCGATGGTACAAGATGTAAAGGCGGAAGTCGCGAGACCGTCGCTGATACTGGTCGACCGGTGCGTAGCACGGCTGCCTCTTGAACCGGCCCTTAGTTTGCGGGCAGATGTGATACAAATGCCTGCAAGCGCGAGGCTGGCTCATGGAACACTGCAGATTAGGCAATTCTGATCTTACGGTTTCAGCCATCGGTCTGGGCTGTTACGGCATGTCGGGGGTCTATGGTCGGGCCGATGACGCGGAGTTGATCGCCACCATTCGCTGCGCGCTCGATCTAGGCATCAATTTTCTCGACACATCGGCCAGCTACGGCAGCGGCCATAATCACCGCTTGATCGGCGAAGCGATCCGTGGTCGCAGGCATGATGTCGTCATTCATTCGAAGAGCGGCAGCCCACGCGACGGTGGCCCAGACGCCGTGCGCGGCGGAGGTGACCCGGGTTACCTGCGTCAGACCTGCGAGCAGAGCTTAAAAAATCTCGGGATCGAGACGCTGGACGTCTTTTGCATGTCGCGCGTCGATCCGAACGTACCAGTCGAGGAAAGTGTCGGGGGAATGGCCGAACTCGTTAAGGAAGGCAAGACACGGTTCATCTCGCTCTCAGAGTGCTCGGCCCGCTCGCTCAAGCGTGGTAGTGCCGTTCATCCGCTCGTTTCGCTGCAGATCGAGTATTCGCTGTTCTCGCGCGATGCCGAAGAGCAAGGCCAGATCGATGCCTGCAAGGAACTTGGCATGGCAATGATGGCCTACGCCGTGCTCGGACGCGGGATGCTGAGCGACCAGGCTCCCAAAGTGGAGGAATTGGCAGCGGACGACGTTCGCCAGAGGTTGCCTCGATTTCAGGGTGTCAATCTCGAGAAGAACCTTGGGTTACGCTCCGCGCTCGCGGTCGTTGCGCGCAGCAAGAACGCCACGCTGGCCCAGCTCTCTATCGCCTGGCCAATGGCCCAGGGAAAGCGTACGGGAAGTCTTGATCGTCCCGATCCCCGGCGCGAAGTCTCACAGGCACCTTGAGGAGAATGTGCAGTGCCGCGGACATTGTGCTCACAGCCGAGGATCTGGCGGAAATCGATCGCACCGTCCCACCCGGTGCCGCGTTTGGTACTCGCTACCCGATAGGACAAATGCACCGACTTAACGTGTGACCGGCGATCTCATCCCCGGCTAGGCTGCCGCCGAGTTGTCGGGTTGTCCGAGATGCGCCCGATTCCTGCCGTTCGTCGGACCACTATCGAGCTGCCGGAGTTGACCCGAACCGGCCGCTCGCTGCGCTGCGCATCCACGACCAGCGTTGCCCCCCATAGCTGCCATTCAGGAAACAGGCGATTTCGTCGGCTGGCTCGAGACCGGCAATTCCGGTGCGCCTGAGCCCCGCACATGCGCCCAACCCCGGGGTCCGAGAAATCTCAGACAGAGTTCTCCACGCAATCCGAAGCCAGCGTCGCTGTTTAAAGGCGCGTTTGGCGACAAGCTCATGGCGGCCACGCGCGGATCATGAACTCGTGCACCTCGGCGAATTTAGGATGAAATCCCGACTTCTGGTCTGCGCCCATATGGTAACTCACAATCTGAAACTCCGTGTCAGGAATTCTACCGTATCCGGCTCTCGAAAATAAGCAGTACGATGAACCTGGCCGCGTCTCATTAAAGTAACAGAACAGCTCATCATTGTTATAAACCTCGGGCTTCTCGCCAAAGGCGTGATACGTCATCGATTTGGTGTCTACAACGAGATCATTGTCCTGCTCGAAGACGAGATGGTCAGCTGCAATATCCGCCAACTTTAATTTATTAAACAGCTTCCAAAACCTCCAGCCTGCCGCCTCGGTCTGGAAGTTACCGACAACGGCGAAGTACCCGGTTCGCGCGAGCGGCGGCCCAGAATTGAGCGTATCAAGCTCGGCATTATTGATAATGCGCGACATTGCCGCCAGCCCAGGCACCAACCCAATGCCTGCGTCGACGGCTGGCGTATTTGCCGCGAACGCGCCCACCGAGCTAAGAATTTGCATGAGCCCGCCAGCAGCCGCTAGCAGCCGAATTAAGCTGAAGGTCGTACCAAGCAACTTGCCAACATTCGTGAGCAGCGTAAGACCGTTTCGCAGAGACTGTGGATCGGCCAAGCTCGTGCCGCGAAACGGACAGCCAACAAATACAACACGTCGTCGACGTCCGGGTTTATCGAATTGCTCGCACAGCCAACGGGCGACGAGCCCGCCGCGGCTGTGACAGACGATATCAAGCTCGGCATCGCTGTCGGTGAACTTACGCGCGAGTTCGACCGCGTTGACGATTGGTGTACGGGAGAGAGTGTAATGATCAAACCCCAATACCTGATCATAATGCGCCGCCCTTCTCAAGGAAACGGCGACCCGGAAACGGCGTTGTGTCGGTCCCCAATAGCTCACTCATCAGGTTTCCA
>CAVZFB010000037.1:0-3393 GCA_963774345.1 uncultured Alphaproteobacteria bacterium | reverse complement strand
TAGCTGGATGCGTCAAGAGGCGAGGAAGAGCACACCATTGCGATATCCTGCGCCTGCCCGGCCCTTCCGAACGGTACCCCGGTTTTGGCCACTTCGTTCGGGTCAATCGGCACGTTGCGCCCGGCCCTTCGTTCAAATCGGCGTGCCGATGACGCCGGGATGCAAGGTGTTGACCCGTATCCCATCTCCGGCCGCCGCACACTCTATCGCCACCGCTTTCGCGGGAACGGCCGCACGCCTCCGTTCGTGGCGCAATACCGGGCCCGATCTGCCGAACCGCTGCTGCCGGAATCTCTGCGTCATCAATATCATCGTCATTCGAGCTTGGAGAACATAGCCTAATCAGGCAGGCTCATCTGTCAACGAGAAGGGGGATCCGCTAATGAATACGAAAGCTATCTGCAAATTCCTGGTCATCCCGACACTTATCCTGACGGCCGCGCTCGCTGTACCCTCTGTCGCCCAGCATTGAACGAAGCCGCTACGCGACAAGAGGAGTGAGCGGCGGCTGAGGAGCTGAGGAGGCTCCTGTCTGAGAGGATTGCGGTGTCCAAACCCAATCGTCAGACAGGAGACCCTGTGATGGCTCAGATGACCCCGCTGCGTCGGCGCATGATCGACGACATGACGATTCGCAATCTCTCGCCAGCAACCCAACAATCCTACGTCTATGCGGTCGCGAAGTTCAGCCGCTTTTTCGACTCGCTCGCCGGATCAGCTTGGGGTGGAGGAGGTCCGCGCCTACCAGATCCACCTGGCCGGCCGTGGCGGTCGTGGTCGCACATCAACCAAGTGTCGTGCGCCCTGCGCTTCTTCTTCGGCGTCACGCTCGGCCGGCACGAGGCGTTCGATCGCATCGTCAGCGCCAAGGAGCCCAAGAAGCTGCCGGTGGTGCTGAGCACGCGAGGAGATCGTCGCGCTTTCTCCAGGCGGTTTCCGGTCTGCGCAGCCGGGCGGCGCTGACCACGGCCTACGGCGCCGGGCTGCGGGTGTCCGAGGTCGCCGCACTCAAGCTCGGCGACATCGACAGCAGCCGGATGGTGATCCGGGTCGAGCAGGGCAAGGGCGGCAAGGACCGCTACGTCATGCTGTCGCCGCCGCTGCTGCGCGATCCTGCGTGCCTATTGGCGCTTGGCCAAGCCGGCACATTGGCTATTCCCCGGCCGCGACAGGGACCGGCCGGTCAGCACCGCCACCTTGCAGGCGGCGTGCCGTGTGGCGGCGCGGGAGGCCGGCTTGGACAAACCGGTCACCGTCCATACCCTGCGCCACAGCTTCGCCACCCATCTGCTCGAAGCGGGAACCGACATCCGCATCATCCAGGTCCTGCTCGGTCATGGCCGGCTGGCGACCACCGCGATCTATACCCGGGTCGCCACCAACCTGATCGCCGGCACGCCGAGCCCGCTCGACGGCTTGCATCTCGAGGTGATGCCGCCGGGCTGAAGCCCGCATGCGCGGCGCGCTGGAGGTGGCGGATGTCTTCCGCCACCACGGTGCTGCTTACCGCGATGCCCATGCCGGCCATCTGAGCCTCGGTCAACGCCGCGTGATGGGTGCTATCGAAGCCTGCCGCTCGGCAGACGCTGGGCGGCCACGTCGAGCAATGCGACGGCTGCGGCCAGATCCGCATCGCCTACAATTCCTGCCGCAACCGGCACTGCCCGAAATGCCAGGGGCTGGCGCGCGCCGAATGGCTGGCAGACCGGCAAGCCGACCTGTTGCCGGTGCCGTACTTCCATGTCGTCTTCACCGTGCCGGCCGCGATCGCCGACATCGCCTTCCAGAACAAGGCGGTGGTCTACGCCATCCTGTTCAAGGCGGCGGCTGAGACGCTGCGCATCATCGCCGCCGATCCCAAGCATCTCGGCGCCGAGATCGGTCTGGTCGCGGTGCTGCACACCTGGGGACAGAACCTGCATCATCATCCCCATGTGCACTGTGTCGTGCCGGGTGGCGGGCCGTCTGCCGACCGACCCGCTGGATCGGCTGCCGGCCGGGGTTCTTTCTGCCTGTGAAGGTGTTGTCGCGGCTCTATCGCCGGCTTTTCCTGACCCGTCTTCAAGCGGCATTCGATGCGGGTCAGCTCAGGTTTTTCGGCGGTCTGGCGCGCTTGGCGCAAGCCAGCCATGTTCACCGCCTGCCTGCGGCCGCTGCGCGCCATTCCCTGGGTCGTCTATGCCAAGAGACCGTTCGGCGGACCCGAGCAGGTGCTCGATTATCTCGCCCGCTACACCCATCGCGTTGCCATCGCCAACAGCCGCCTGGTCGATCTCGCCGACGGCCGGGTCAGCTTCCTGTGGAAGGACTATCGCCACCACGACAGGCCAAAGGTGATGACCCTCGACGCCGGCGAGTTCATCCGGCGTTTCCTGCTCCACGTCCTCCCCGACGGCTTTCACCGCATCCGCCACTATGGATACCTGGCCAACGGCCATCGCCTCGCCAAGCTCGCCGGTTGCCGCCGGCTGCTGACGCTTCCCGAGCCGGCGCAGCCTGTCCGGGCCGCCGACTACCGCGAGCGATACCAACAGCTCACCGGCCGTTCGCTCGACCTGTGTCCGTGCTGCGGCGGCCGCATGATCGAGATCGGCATCATTCCCCGTGCCGCCGCCGCGGCGCCCTGGAACACCTCATGATCCCGCCGCAAGACCCGATCACCGCCCAGTTTCCCGCAGCGGCCCCAACCATCGATGCCGCTCTCGTGCTATCGCGTCCTGCCGCTGGCGCCCGCGGGCATCCGGCCAGTCATTCCTCGCCGCCACGGCGATCTCCGGCGCCATTCCTCAGCCGCCGTGCCGCAATTGCCACCGGCAAGTTCGCCCCGGCTCCTCGGCGCGTCCACCGCGAACCAACTGCGCCTCGGCTCCTCGATCAACGCCGGCGCTAAATCCCCATAGGCCGCAACCCTCGATCCGCGGCTTCGTTCAATCAGGCTTCTGTGCAATCCCGCGCTCCAGCACCGCTCAATCGACCGTGCCCATGACGCGGGATCGCGCAGAACCCTCATTCATTCCGGTGATGTCGCTCGGTCATTCCGGCCGAAGGTGATCACCAATTCCGGTGATCGTGATCACGCCGTGACGCGGCCGATTGGGGCGGCGTGAGGGTCGCAGCGATCTGCGCCGTCGACACGAGTACAGGTTGCATAAAAAGGGTGGTGCCGGTCAAGGCGGCGGGAAGAGGATCGTCCACGAAGTCCACGGAGGGGACCCGCGCGCGTCGCGCCGTGCCCTCACGAGCGACGGAGCGGCGCGCGTGGGGAGGCGCTGTGGGCCCCCGTGGGCGATCAGTGCACGGGCAGTCATGCAGCGGAGCTTTCACTAGCGACGAGGCGCCGGCGCAGCGACGGGCCTTTGAGGTCGATGCGATGGGCGCGATGGATGATGCGGT
>CAVZFB010000036.1:0-117026 GCA_963774345.1 uncultured Alphaproteobacteria bacterium | reverse complement strand
CGTCGGCTTCATCACGCCAATCCTCATAGTCCTTCATTAATCGAGAAGGCCCATCAGGGGGCCGGATCCCGCACCGGAACTTATGGACGACCCGGGGCCGCGTCAATGTGGCGGTGCAGCACTTTACCTCGAATCCGGCGGGCTGGGCGCGCGTGGGAGATCAACCGTCCTGCCTTAGCCGGCTCGGCAGCAGCTCGCCGCGTTTTTCGAGAACCGGATAGGCAGCGGCCGCGATATGCGAGTTGATCCGCTTCACGTCGCGCAGCATGTCGAGATGGAGCGCGCTGGTTTCGACGCTCTCGATGCGGCCGGCGCGGATGCGGGCGAAATGGGCCTCGGTCGCGCGCGCTTCGAGATCGCGAAAGATCTCCTTCTCGCCGAGCAGCCCGCGCGCCGCCCGAATGTCATCGGTCATGAACACCGCGGCGGCCGTGCGCACGTTTTTCGCGAGACGTTGGAGCATCTCGTGGATCTCGGCCGTCCCTTCGGCCGAGAACGCCAGGTTGCGCTTAGCTCGCTTTGCCAGATTTGCCGCCACTCCTCGTTCGACGATATCACCGCCATGTTCGAGGTTGGTGACGAAGGCGAGAATCTCGGACAGCCGCCGGTCATCCTCAGCGTCGAGCGATTCGTGGTCGAGCGAGGTCAGATAGGCCTTGATCGCACTATTGAGCCGATCGAGCACGTCATCGAGGCGTTTCGTCTCGGCGATGCGTTTGCGGTCGCTGCGCTCAAGCGCCTCAAGTGCCACGTCCAGCATAGTTTCGAGAACATCGGCCATGCGCAGCGCTTCGCGCGATGCCGCGGTAAGGGCAACCGCGGGGATTTCGAGGGCGTCCTGGTCGAGATAGACCGGGCGGGACGGGTCGGCCGGGACGGCGCGAGCCGGCAACATCCACCTCAGTAAACGTGCCAATGGTCCGAGCACTGGGAAGAACAGCGCCGCCGTCATAAGGTTGAAGAGGGTATGGAAATCGGCAACAGCTCGGTACGCGTTCGGCTCTAGAGAGATAAGCCGAGGAACGATCACCCCGAGGAGCGCCAGCCCGAGGATGCACCCGATCGCTCGGTTCAGTAGGTTTCCGATCGGCAGGCGTTTGGCGGCCGGGTCGCCGGTCGAGCCGGCTTCGAAAAGCGGGTTCAACGCGGTGCCGAGATTGGCACCGAGGACGAGGGCGATGGCCGCCTGCGGTGGGACCACACCTTGCGCGGCAAATGACATGATCAGCAGCACCACCGCGACGCTCGAATGCGCCGCCCAGGTGAACGCTGCTGCAACGATCACGTCGATCACTGGCACCGTCGCGATCATACCGAGCAGCAGTCGCAGGCTTGGTACATCCTCGTAAGGCGTCAGCACGGTGAGCAGCTGACTCAGCGCGATCAGCATGAGTCCGAGACCGATCGCGACGCGTCCGAGGTCGCGCGTGCGGGTGATGCCGCCGCGGCGGAACATCATGACCCCGATAAGGATGAAGAGCGGCGCCACCCGCGAGATATCGAACGAAAGTACTTGTACGATCAAAGTCGTACCGACATTGGCGCCGAGCATCGCGGCAAGCCCGGGTACCAGATCGACGAGCCCGCCCGCGGCGAAACTGGTGACCATCAGGCCGGTCGCAGTACTGCTTTGCAGCACGGCGGTGATGCCCAGCCCGGCGAGAAATGCCCTTGCGCGATTTCCCAGCGCCGCGCCGAGGATGCGGCGCAGATTCGGCGCCCGAACGCGCGCTGAATCCCGCTCTGGACCATATGCACGCCCCAAAGGAGCAGAGCGATCGATCCGGCAAGATCCAGCAACGTCAGGGTAGCGTTCATTCTCGCTCGCCCCGCAAATAGTCGAGTACATCATTAACGCGCAGACGCGCTCGACACGAGGCATTTCTTGTGAAATCAGCGCCAGGCATTAGACCAGATGCGACCGCTAGACTTTACTCACTTATAACCAGGCTGCGCCGGTCCCGATGCCCGCCAAGCCTTCAGGAAAGGCGATCAGCTCGTCGGTCTCGAAGCGGGATTTGCCGCTCGCCTGTGCGGCGGCAAAGCCCTCCCAACCTGCCTGCCGCAGCACGCAGGCCGGGCACTGACCGCAGCCATGGCCCCAATCGTGGCGATGCGCGCGGTCGCCGAGATAGCAGCTGTGGGTCTCGTCACGGATCAAGGTTACGAGCGCGTCGCTACCGAGATCATGGGCGAGCGTCCAGGTCGCTTTCTTGTCGAGCCACATCAGCGGCGTGTGGATCACAAAGCGATGATCCATGCCGAGCGACAGGGTCGCCTGCAATGCTTTCAACGTGTCGTCGCGGCAGTCGGGATAGCCCGAATAATCGGTCTCGCACATGCCGCCGACGAGATGGCGCGCGCCGCGGCGATACCCGACCGCCGCGGCCAACACGAAAAACATCAGGTTGCGGCCGGGGACAAAGGTATTCGGCAGCCCGGTTTTGTCGAAGGCGATCGCGGTGTCGCGGGTCAGCGCGGTGTCGCTGATTTGCCCAAGCACACCGCAGTCGACGAGATGATCCTGCCCGAGTCGAGCGGCCCAGTCCGGAAACTCGCGGCGCAGGCGCGCCATCACCGCGATGCGGCAATCAAGCTCGATGCGGTGGCGCTGCCCATAATCAAAGCCGATCGTTTCGACCTCGGCAAAGCGCTCGAGCGCCCAAGCGAGGCAGGTGGTCGAGTCCTGGCCCCCGGATAAGAGGACGAGCCCTCTTTCTCTGCGCATGTCTGGCGTTTGGCGCGAGGCGGCGGTCACGCGCCACGAAATAAGGGCTGGCTGCGCCTAGATCAACAGAGCCCGCAACCCGCCGCGGCCCCGCTCAGCGGCGGACCAAGCTCGCGACCAGAAAGCCCACCGCAAACGCAACCGCCAGACTGACCAGCGGGTTATGCTCGACCTGCTGCGAGACGGTGCCGACCGCACGCTCGCCTTGCGTGCGCAGCTCCTTCGCCATCTCGGACGCGCGCTCCTGAGCCGTCTGTGCCCACTGTTCGCTTGCCTGCGTCAGGTCGCGGATGGACCGCGACGCTTGGTCGACGACCGAGCGCAGTTTTTCCACCGCATCGCTCGCCTGGCCAAAGCCGAGCCCGCTCTTGCCGCCGTCGCCGCCCGAGTGTTCGTCTGCTTCCTGTTTTTCCGCCATAACCGCTGCTTCCCTCGAAATGAAATATGCGCCGGAGCGAAATCATTGTAGAGAACGCCTGGAAAGGCGAATTACTCCGCATCCTTCGCCGCATCGGTCGTTATAGTGGGGACCGATCGCTGTCGGAGGCGTCATGATCAGCAACGTCAACCCGTATCTCGCGCTCGGTGTGCGGCCATTCATCAATTGCTGCAGCGTCCGCACGCTGCATGGCGGCAGCCTGATGCTGCCTCAGGTCCGCGACGCGATGGCCGCGGCATCACACCGGTTCGTCAATCTCGACGAGCTGATGGAGGCGGCCGGAAGGCGGCTGGCCGAGCTGACCGGTGCCGAATGGGGCATCGTCACCTGCGGCAGCGCCGCCGCGGTGGCGCTAGGCACGGCGGCGTGCGTGGCCGGCAACGATCCGGTCAAGATGCTTCGCCTGCCCTTTACCGACGGCATGGTCAACCGGGTTATCATCCCGAGCAGACAACGTTTCGCCTACGACCAAGCGGTGCGGATGATCGGCTGCCACATTGTCGAAATCGACACCCGCGAGGATCTCGACCGGGCGCTCGACGAGCCGGTGGCGATGGTCGTATTGCTCGGCAAGAACGAGCATCTGACGAGCGTTCGGCTCGAGGAGATCGCCGCCGTAGTCAAGCCGCGCGGCATCCCGATCATGGTCGACGCCGCCTCCGAGCATCTCGAACGGCCGAGCCCGTGGCTGGTGCGTGGCGCCGATCTGGTCGTCTACAGCGGTGGCAAGTTTTTGCGCGGCCCGCAGACCAGCGGGCTGTTGCTCGGGGCCAAGCCTTTGGTCGAGGCGGCCTGGCGCAATGCCTCGCCGCACCAAGCGCTAGGCCGCCCGATGAAAGTCTCGAAGGAGGACATTATCGGCGTGCTGACTGCGGTCGAGCACTGGTTCGAAGCGCGCGACAGCGCGGCTGAGCGGCAGCGATGGTACGATGATTGCGCGGTCATCGCCGAGCGGGTCGGAAGGATACCTAGGGTTCGGGCCGAGGTCATCGAACCCGTCGGCGTCGACCTCGTGCCGCGGTTGTCGATCTCTTGGGACCGCTGGCATTACCCGATCGACGGGCTCGGGCTGCGCCAGCGCGTGCTCGACGGCGAGCCGCGCATCATGCTCGACGATAATTCGGCGACCGAGGACGGGATCGCGATCGACCCGTTCCAACTGCAGCCCGGCGAGGCGGAGCAGGTCGGCGAGGCTATCGCCGCGGCTTTGCGCGCGGCCAGCGCGGCCGAGCCACTGATCGTGCGTGCTCCGGCGGTCGAACTGGCTGGCGAGTGGGAATTGTCGTGTCGATTTTTTGCAGGGCGGGCGGGTCCACCGGCTCGCGATCGAGCAGCGTGGCCCCGAGCTTGCCGGCCATCACCGCTCGGCCCAGTTCGAAGGTCCAGTCCAAGGCTGGCTCGACGGCACTCTCGTGCAATTCTCGTTCACTTCACGCTACGAGGGGAGCACGATCTCTTACCTTTTCGAAGGTCAGGTTCTAGACGGCGAGATGAGCGGCACCGCCGTACTCGGCGCCGCCAGCGACGAGAACTACGGCATCGTCAACCGTAGCCAATTTGGCGCGGGCCGTTGGCGGGCCACCCGGACCGCATAAGCAAAGCAATGCCAACCCGCCACGAGAGGCCAGGCCTGTTCGTCGCGTGGCGCTGGACTAGCGCTGCGGTCGCCATATACCGCTGAGTGCCGCGTGCGGGAGGAGACGCCGAAATCTCGTTTTTGCTTAAACCGGCGTTGCCGGTGTGCGATGTTGCGAAATCACATCAGGGATAGGAGGACGCCGTGCCAAAATACATGCTGGTCAGCTTCAAGACCTGCCCGTGGGTGCAACGCTCGGCTATCGTGTTTCGCGAAAAGAATACCGAGTTCGAGCTGCGCCATATCGAGCCCGACAATCGGCCCGATTGGTTCCTCGCCATCTCGCCGCACAAGAAAGTGCCGGCGCTGAGCATCGACGATCGGGTGTCGCTGTTCGAATCGAACGCCATCAACGAGTATTTGGACGAAACCATCGCGCCGCGGCTGCATCCCGAGGACCCGATCGAGCGCGCGCTGAACCGGGCCTGGACCGACTATGTGCCGACCTTCGCCAGCATCGTGACCGCAACCGCCTACGCCGATACCGAAGACGAGTACAACAAGGCAGCGGCCGGGATCCCGGTCGCGTTCGAGCGGCTCGAAAAGGCGCTTGAAAAGCAAGGCCGTGGCCCGTTTTTTAACGGCGCGAAATACTCGCTGGTGGACGCCGCCTACACGCCGTTTCTTCAGCGCTATTTCTTCCTGGACCGGGTCAAAAAGCTCGGCCATATCGAGAAGTTCCCGCGCCTCAAGGCATGGGGCGAAGCGTTAATGAGCCGGCCTTCGACGCATTCCTTCCCGCCGGCCGAATTCGAGGCGATGTACCGCGACGGCCTGAGGCGCCGAAACAAATGGGTCTCGCAGTTCGTCGAGCCGGTGAGAGCCGCGGCGGAGTAGCGCTCGATCCGGTCCTCAAATACTTACTGGCGCCGCGCGGTCACGCCCATCAGCGCAGCGAGCTGGTCCGGGTCGTCAAGCAGAGCCCGGCTCGAGCCGGAGAAGACGATGGCGCCGCGGTCGAGGACGATCGCGTCTTGCGCCAACTCGAGCGCGAGGCGAGCGTGCTGTTCAACCAGCAACAGCGCCAGATCGTCCTCGCGTTTGAGGCGGTCGAGTCCGGCGAGGAGCGCATCGATGATGACCGGCGCCAGCCCTTCCAGCGGCTCGTCCATCAGCAACAGCGACGGGTTGCCGATCAGTGCCCGGCCGATCGCCAGCATCTGCTGCTCGCCGCCTGAAAGCTGGTTACCGCGATGATGGCGCCGCTCGGCGAGCGCCGGCAGGAATTCGTAGACCCGCGACGCCGACCACCGCCCCGGGCGCGCCGCCACCAACAGGTTTTCCGCGACGGTCAGAGAAGGAAAAATCTCGCGCTCCTGCGGCACGAACCCGATGCCGAGCCGCGCCCGGCGAAACGGCGGCAACGCCGCGATCTCACGCCCGGCAAAGCGGATCGAGCCCGCGTGCAGCCGCGTGTGGCCCATGATCGTTGCCAGCAGGGTCGTCTTGCCGACCCCGTTGCGGCCGAGCAAGGCCAAGGTTCCCCTCGGCGGCAGGCCGAGCACGATCCCTTCGAGCACGATCGTGTCGCCATAACCGGCGGAGACCCCGTCGAGGATCAGATCGGCAGCCACAGTCACCCCGGACCGCGCTCGCCGAGATAGACTTGACGCACCCGCGGGTCGGCGCTGATCGTCTGTGGCGCCCCTTCGACCAGCACGCTCCCTTGCACTAGCACGGTAATCCGTTGCGCCAGGCGGAAGACCAGATCCATGTCGTGGTCGATGATCAAAACAGCGATATCAGGCGGCAGGCCTTCGATCGCCGCGATGATCCGACCGGTCTCGCCCGAGGGGACCCCAGCCGCCGGCTCGTCGAGTAGCAACACCTTGGGGGCGAGAGCGAGGGCCACCGCGATCTCGATCAGCCGCTGACGCCCATAGGCGAGCGTCGCGACCAGCTGCGCCGCAGCATCGGCCAGTCCCATTCGCTCGATCAGGGCAAAGGCTTCCTCGATTGCGGCGCGGTGATATCCGGCCGGGCGGAACAGACCGCCGGCGATCCCTTGTCGCTCGCAGACCGCCAGAGCCACGTTTTCGAGCACGCTCAGGCGGCGGAACAGGGCAGTGATCTGAAAGGTGCGGACGAGGCCGCGCTTGACCCGCGCGGCCTGCGGCAATCCGGTGACGTCGGCGCCGTCGAGCAGGATCTGCCCGGCATTCGGCGGCAATGCTCCGGTCACCAGATTGACAAAGCTGGTCTTGCCGGCGCCGTTCGGCCCGATCAGCGCATGCCTTGCACCACGCTCCAGGCCGAAGTCGATAGCATTTGCCACCGTCAGGGCGCCGAAGCTCTTGGTCAGTCCGCGGGTTTCGAGCGCGGGCGGGCTCATTGTCCGGGTTCGCCCCGCGACTGCAATCGCTCAGCCAAGCCCAGCACGCCGCCGCGGGCGAAGACCACGAGCAAGACCATCAACAGGCCGATCCAGAAATACCAATAGACCGGCTCGACCGTCGAAAAGCGGTCCTGCGCGATCATATAGAGCGGCACGCCGATGAAGGCGCCATAGAGCCGGCCGACGCCACCGATGATCAGCATGATCAGCACGCTGCCGGAGCGGTCGAGGCCGAGGAAGGTGAGACCGACGAACCCCGTCGTCTGCGCGATCAGCGCGCCCGAGATCCCGGCGAGCGCCGCCGATATCGTGTAGACGATGAGGCGCCGACGCTCGACTGGCGCGCCGATCGCGTGCATGCGCCGGATATTTTCCCGGATGCCGACGAGCGAGCGGCCGAATGGCGAATGAACGAACCGCCGCGCCGCCAGCCAGCACAGGAACAGCACGATCAAGCAGTAGAAATAGGCGGCTCGACCGAACAGGTCGAAGGGGTAGCGGCCGAAGATCGACCAGACCTGCATCCCTTGCAGCCCGTCGTCGCCGCCGGTCAACCAGCTCGCCTTGTTGACCGCCTCGTAGAGAATCGAGGCGACAACCAGGGTCAGCATCAACAAGGTCAGCCCACTCGTGCGCAGGATCACCAAGCCCGACAACAGCCCGATCAGCGCCGCCGCTGCCGCCGCTGCGAACAGTCCGGTGATGGGCTCGCCCCAGCCATGGGCGGCAAGGAGCCCGGCGGTGTAGGCGCCGGTGCCGAAAAACGCGGCCTGCCCCAATGTGACGATCCCGGCATAGCCGAGGACCAGATCGGCCGACAGCGCGAAGAGGATCGTCGCCAGGATTTGCGCGCCCAGCGGCAGATAGGACGGGAAGGCAAAATAGGCCGCAAGCGCAGCCAGCCATGGCACAGCTTCGAGCGGGTGGTAACTGTGGCGCCGAACAAGGACGGCGATCGCGCCGAGCTCTGGCATCAAGCCCGACCAAACAGGCCGTGCGGCCGCAACAACAGCACCGCCAAAGTCAGCGCATAAATGAAAAAGGCGCCGAATTCCGGCACCAGATACTTCGAAGCAGTATCGGCGACGCCGAGCAGGAGTGCAGCAAAAAACGGCCCGCGGATGCTGCCGAGCCCGCCGACGGCGACGACGATCAGGAAATAGATCAGGTTCTGCAGTGCATAGCCGGGATTGACGGCCAACAGGTCGGCGCCCAGCGCGCCGCCCAGGCCGGCGAGCCCGCTGCCGAGAGCAAAGGTCGCCATGAACAGGCGGGAGGTGTCGATGCCGACCGATTGGGCCATCCGCGGATTGTCGACGGCGGCGCGCAGCCGGGCCCCAAAGCGGGTGCGCTCGACCGCGAGCCATAACACCGTCACCAAGACCGCGCCGCATAGGATCAGAAAGCTGCGATAGGCGGGAAAGCTGCGGAAGCCGAGATCGACCGGGCCGCTCAGCCATTGCGGTGGCTGCAAAGGCTGCTGCAGCGGTCCCCAAATATAGGTCGCCCCGGCCACCGACATGAAAGCGAGACCAATGGTCAACAGCACCTGGTCGAGCTCGTCGCCGCCGTAGAACCGCCGGTAGAGCACCCGCTCTATGGGAACGCTCGCTGCCGCCACCGCCAACGCCGCGCCAATCAAAGCCAACGGGAACGGCACGCCCCACTGCTTCATCAGGCTCGTCACCACATAGCCGCCGGCCATGGCGAAAACGCCGTGCGCCAGATTGACGAAGCCCATCAGCCCCATCGTCACCGACAGCCCGACCGAGATCAGGTAGAGCACCATCGCAAAGGCGAGGCCGTTAAAGGCGATGTCGACCGCTGCTGAGAGCATGTCGTCCGCGGTCCCGAACGCGCCCGGCGTCAGATTATTTTGGTGGGTTCAGCTCCTTCCAAGGGTCCTTGACCATCGGGATCGTGGCGATCTCGACATTGGCGAGCTTGCCGTCCACTTTCTCGACGCGCCGGATATAGACGTTCTGGATTATGTCGCGGGTCGCGGGATCGATCATGATCGGCCCGCGCGGGCTATCGGGATTTTTCCAGTTCTTGAAGAACGTCATCGCCTCGTCAGCGGTGAAGCTGCCCTTGGTAGCCTTGATCAGGTCAAAGATCATCGCCATCCCGTCCCAGCCGTCGACCGAGAAGAAATCGGGAATGGCCTCGTCGCCGTATGCGCGCTTCCAGGCCGCGAGAAAGGCCTGGTTGGCCGGCCGCTTGCCCGCGACCGAATAGGTGCCGGAGGTAATCAGGCCGAGTGGTATATCGCCCATATTCGGCAGCTCCTCATCGGGCAGCAGGTCCTGTGGCGCGGCGATCTTGATCCCGGCTTCGCGCAGGCCGAGATCGTTGATCGCCCGCATCATCGCCGTGGCCTGAGTGCCGGCGGGCACGAAGATAAAGGCGACGTCGGGCTTGGCGTCCTTGATGCGGTGGACGAACGGAGTGAAATCGGGGTTGGCCAGCGGAAACCGGTCGGCGCCGACGATCTTGCCGCCGGCATCGGTGAAGGACTTGGTAAAGGCCGCCTCGGCGTCATGGCCGGCGATGAAGTCGGTGACCGCGGTGTAGCCCGTCTTCCAGCCCTGCTCGGCGGCCCATTTGCCCATCGGGTAGGATTCTTGCCAAAGGGTGAAGGTGACGCGCACGACATAGGGCGAGATCCGCGGGATGGAGACGCCGGCGGCGGCGTAGCTGAGCACGAGCGGCACCTTCGCCTCCTTGGTCAGCGGCGCCACCGCGGCGGCGACCGGCGAGAGGATGATGCCAGTCAGCAGCTGGACGTGGTCGCGGGTGATCAATTCCTGCGCCAGCCGCTTGCCGACCTCCGGGTTGGAGGTGTCGTCACGCTTCAAGATCTCGATCTTGACGCCCGGCGGCAGGTCCTTCTCATGCTCCTTGACATAGAGATCGGCGCCTTTCTGCCCCTGGTCCGCGGGCTGGGCGACAAGCCCGGTATAGCTGTTAATCATCCCGATCTTGACGGTTTGCGCAGAGGATGGCACCGGCGCCAGAACAAGCGCTGCCGCGACCAGCGCTGGCAGCATCACCCCCGACAATTTAGTGGTATGAACCAGACAGATGGTTCGCGGTTTCTCTTCCTCGTCGCCCTTGCGAAAACGGGGGGCCAGGTGCCGTTGGTACGGTGTTAGCTGCCCTGGGTGCCCGCTTTTGCGGGCATTACCAAGCGTCAAATTCGCACCACTAGGCAACATCGGCAACCTCCCCTGCTGCGTTTTGTGTGCCGAGCGTATGGCGCTCAGCGGGCGAGATCGCTGACCAGCGAAAACGCCGAGTTGCGGCCGACTTGCCCGCGATAGACCTGTAAATTTTCCAGCACGCGCTGCACGTAAAGCCGTGTCTCGTCGATCGGGATGGTTTCGATCCAGTCGACCATGTCGATCTTGCCGCCGCGCGGGTCGCCGTACTCGGCAAGCCACTGCCGAACCCGACCGGGGCCGGCATTGTAGGAAGCGATCGCGAGCGCGTAGGACCCGCCGAAATCATCGATCAAGTGCTCTAAGTAGCCACGTCCGAGGGTGACATTGTAAACGCCGTCCATGGTCAGCCTAGGGATCGATAACGGCAATTGCAGATTGTTGGCGATAAAGCTCGCCGTCGCCGGCATCAACTGCATCAGTCCGCGCGCCCCGGCGGGGCTCAGCGCGTCAGACTCGAACGCGCTTTCCTGACGCACGATCGCGAAGAGGAGCGCGGGTTCGGTATTGCCGCCGCTGGGCAGCGTGACCGTCGGATAGCCGTGGATCATCAGCGGCGTGCCGGCCACGATCGCGCGCTTGGCCACCGCGATCGCCAGATCGATGCGCCCGTACTGTTCGGCCAAGGCGGCGAGCATGGCGAATTGGGTCGGGTTGTTGGCGCTGTCCGCCGAATGCAGTAGGAATGCCTTGCTATGCGCGCGATCGCCGAGCAGAAAAAAGATCTGCGTGGCGCGCGCGACCTCGTCGCGGTCGAAATGGGCACGCTCTGCCGCTGTCGGGACGGGTTCGGGAACCGGGTGTGGCGGCGCGTCATCGCCGAGCTGATGAGCGGCGAGTTGGCCGTAAAATGTGGCCATATGCTCGGCGCCAGCGGCGTACCATTTCCGGGCCAAATCGGATTTCGCCTCGGCTTCGGCCGCGCGCCCTCCCCAATACCCGGCGCGCGCCTTGGCATAGGGCGTGTCTGCGCGGGTCAGGATGTGCGCGAAGTGGTCAAAGGCGACTAACGGCTGCTTCATATAACGCAGCGCGATATAGCCCAGCAGAAACTCGGCGTCGGAGTACGCGTTGCCTTCGAGCACACCATGCTGCCCGGCGATGCGGTAGGCGAGATCGGCGTTTCCCGAGGAGAGCAGCCGCCGGGCGACGATCTGGCGCTCGTGCCACCACGCCGCGGGCCGCACCGGGTCGCCCGGTTTGGCCTGGAGAATCGCGACCGCGGCCTCGGTCATATCCCGCTCCCGCTGCCAGCGCACTTCCGCGTAAAGGAGCCCGGAATCAGTTCGCAACGGCGCCGGAACGCGGGCGACGAGCATTCCGGCGGCAGGGACTTGCAGGTTAAGCGCCAGTCGCGCTTCGGCCAAAGCCCGGTAGTCCGGCGGCACGCGGACCAGCATGCGCCGAGCCGCCTCGGTCCTTTCGTCCCACAACAATCGGTCGAGCCGCTTTTCGTCGTCCTCCGTGCGGATTGCGACAGAATGCCCGGCAAGAAAGCTTTTCTCGTCGAGTGCGTTGAAATCGGCGTCGACCCAGGTCCTGCGCAGTGCCGCCGTGCCGCCGGCGAGATCGCCCGCCTTCAGCAGAATTTCGGCCGCGCGGACCTGACCAGTGGCGCTTAGCGGCGGATAGCGCTCTAGCCAGTCAGCAGCGACCGCGTCGGTTTCGCCGGACAGTGCTTCTTCGGCGTGCTTTCGAAGCGCTTTCTGGTGCGGCCAGTCCGAGTTTTTATCGATAAAATCGGCGATGTCGACAAAGCGCCCAGGGGCGCCGGGGCTGCCGTAATCGAGCCAGCGCAGCATCTTGAGCGGGAGCGGGTCTTTAATCGAAGCGGCATCGGCGTAGGCCCGGTTCCAATCGCCCACTTGCGCAGCGGCGAGCGCTGCACGGGTCGCGCCGAGATCGGTATCGGAGAGCCCTTGAGCCTGCGCCGCGCCGGCGGCGAGCGCCAGGACGAAGAACAGCACGAAGCGACTTAACGAGGGCAAGGTTGGCCCCCCTTCCTTGCCGGGTCATAGATCAGTCAAAAGTCATTACGGGGTTTCGTCAGGAGGGGCAAGCGTCGACAGCGATGCACGGTGGACTCGGTCCGCTACCGGCAATGTTGAAGCCCACGCTCACGAAGACTATCGTGGCTCTCCGAGGCTGCCATCCGGGAGGAAACGATGTTCAAGGGATCGCTCGTTGCGCTGATCACGCCGTTCCAAAACGGGGGCGTCGACGAGAGCGCATTTCAAGAGCTGGTGTCGTGGCAGGTCGAACAGGGCACACAAGGCTTGGTTCCGTGCGGCACCACCGGCGAATCGCCGGCGCTTCACGATAACGAGCATGGGCGGGTGATTGCGCTGTGCGTCGAGGCGGCGAACGGCAAGGTTCCGGTCATCGCCGGGACGGGCACAAATTCGACCGACCATACGATCGCGCTGACGCGGCAGGCCAAGGCCGCCGGCGCCGATGCTGCGCTAATCGTCTGCCCCTATTACAACAAGCCGACGCAAGAAGGGCTCTATCAGCATTTCAAGGCGGTGCACGACGCGGTAGATCTGCCGATCGTGATTTACAACATTCCCGGCCGTTCGGCGGTTGACATGAGCAATGCGACGATGGCGAGGTTGGCCAAACTGCCCAACGTGGTCGGCGTCAAGGATGCGACCAACGACCTCGCCCGGCCCTTGCGCATGCGGGTCGAGATCGGCGGGGATTTCTCTCTGCTGTCAGGCGAGGACGCGACCGCCGTAGCGTATCTCGCGCAAGGCGGCGATGGGTGCATCTCGGTCACCGCCAACGTCGCGCCGCGGCTCCTCGCCGAAATGCACGGGGCGTGGCAGAAGGGAGACCTCGAAACCGTTCGCCGCATCAACGAGCGTCTGATCCCGCTGCACGATGCACTGTTTGCTGAGACCAGCCCGGCCCCCGTCAAATACGCGGCCTCACTGCTCGGCAGGTGCGAGCCGACCGTGCGCCAGCCGCTGTGGCAGACTATGCCCGAGACGCAAGAGCGGGTAGCGTGGGCGATGCGCGGCGCCGGCCTCCTGAACTGAGGCGCCGGCAAGCGCGGTGAGGGCGGCCGACCGTTACGTCGCGCAGAACCGACGCGCTCGCCACGATTATGTGATCGAGGATACCCTCGAAGCGGGGCTCGTTCTGAGCGGCACCGAGGTCAAAGTATTGCGCAAGGGCCAAGCCAGCATCGCCGAGGCCTATGCCGACGAAAGCGGCGGCGAGCTGTTCCTCGTCAATGCTAACATTCCGGAATACGCGTCCTCGGCGCACTTCAACCATGAGCCCCGGCGGCCACGAAAGCTGTTGCTGCACCGCAAAGAGGTGAACCGGCTGCTGGGCGCGATTCGTCGTGAGGGGGTGACGGTTGTTCCCCTGTCGATCTATTTCAACGAGCGAGGCCGGGCCAAAATCGCGCTCGGCCTCGCCCGCGGCAAGCGCAAGGCCGACAAGCGCGAGGCCGAAAAGGCACGCGACTGGCAACGCAGCCGCGCCCGCATCCTGCGGGAGCGTAATGCCTGATTTCGGGTTAAAAATGGATCTCATATTCGGCCTGCCACCGCCAAGTAACAAGCGGCGCCCATGGTCTTATTCCGAATAGGACGCCGCCATTCCATTTGAGGGTGCCGGGACCGATGTTATTGATGGTGCCGAACAGCTGTGGGCCGATACGGTTGTCCTGCGGCCAGCCCGAGTTGAACTCCTCGAAGCTGCTCGGCTGGCCGTAAGCCTGAAACCCGGGTTCGATCGGCGTGCCGAGTGCTATCCGGGTCTCCCAGGCATAGAGAAAGCCCGGCCTTCCCGAGGCAAACTCGCCGCCGACATCCTTCTGCATGAACAGGTTAACTGTATTAATGGTGTGGAAGAATTCCTTGCGGAAAATCGGTCCAAACGTGACTTCGTTCGGCGAATCAGCCAGCGTAGTTTTTCCAAACTCGAAGAAGAAGCCGCTATCCACCCAATGTTGGCCACGTTCGGTGAATTGAAAGATATTCTCCCACGTCACCTGACTGAAATGAATTGACTGGCCAGGCCCAGCATCGCGCTCCTGCTCCAATTCGAGTTCGGTTCGCCAGAAACTGTTGACCCCGTATTCAAACTCCTGGACCGAGCTCAATTCGCCGCTATGAGCTGCAAGCGGGTCGTGACTTATGTCGCCGAGCGGTTCGATCGCGAACTCGCCGGTTTCAGCGTCGGGATATTGCACCTTAAAATCTGCAACGGCCGGCGTCGCGAGGGTCAGCCCGAGGGCAGCGGCGGCGAAAATGGACCAGTCGTGAACGCGACGCATTCGCATCTCCGAACAAGGTTCATGCGCGCGGAATGGAATCGAAGCTGCGCGCTGGTGGGAAAGGGCTAGGTCAAACGGAGGCGGTGGCAGCCGGTCGGCCGGCCGAACTCGTTGGTCCGCGTCCGAACATCCGCATCAAGGTGCCGATGACGACAAGAGTGGCGAGATAGAACACGACCTGGATGCCGGCCGGCTCGGCCGAGTAGCCGATCAGCACATGCAGCAGCAGCCCGAGCACGCTGTTCTCGGTAAGGATCGAGGAAGTATTCCAGAGGTCGTTGCCAAGCGAAGGCAACAAGTTCGCCTGCATCAGAAAGGCGGCACCTTGCGAGGCCATGCCGGCGGCAAGCAACAGAATGAGCCAACTCGTGACCGTGAACAACCGGCGCAGCGGGATGGCGAGAAGGCCAAGATAGAACAAAGCGCCGATCGCCACCCCGCCGGCTAGCCCGAGGATCCCGCCGGCCAACATGTTGAGCCCGCCCGTGCCCGAGCTAATCGCGATGCCATAAAGAAAGAGCACGATTTCCGAGCCTTCGCGCAGCACTGCGATCCCGACAACCATGGCTAGCGCATAAAGCGGCCGGGTTCCCCCCGCCACCTCCTTGCCCAGCGCGCCAGCAGCCGCGGCTAGCTCGCGCCCGTGGCGGTTCATCCAGACATTGTGCCAACCGAGCATCGCCACCGCGGTAAACAGAATGGTTGCATTGAAAAGCTCCTGGCCGATGCCGTTGACGGCGGCGGCAATCGCACCGGCGCAGACGGCGACGAGGGAGGCGCCGACGACGCCCGCGGCGATACCCCCGGTCACCCAGATGCCGCGCCGCGGCACGCCCTGGCACGCCGCCAACACGATGCCGACCACCAGCGACGCCTCCAGGACCTCGCGAAAGACAATGATTGCGGTCGCGAGCATGTCAGTCCTTATTATTTGACGACAAGATGGCCACGGGTCTGCGGGTGAAAATCGTCGAAGAACTCATAGCTGCCCGGATCGAGCGGGCCGACGAAAACGGTGACTTCCTGACCGGGGGTCACAACCTTTTCGCGGTGAAATTGGTTGCTTTCAAACTCCGACGTGGTCGAGTTCTCGTTGCGCACAACCAGCTTAACCTTGACCCCAGCGGGGATCTGAACCTCGCTTGGCACGAACTGATTGTTCTTCAGCGTGATTGTGAAACTGGGATCCTCAGCGAGGGCGGAAGCCGCGGTGAGAGCGAGCAGTGCTGCAACCCAGGCGATAAGGCGCATCGAAACTCTCAGGGGAACTGCAAATGCGAACTCTTCGCAGCATCACCGAAGCGGGTTTGCGAATCAATCTCATAATACCAGTGCATTTTGCCACCGAGGTATGCGCCGCGCGCATCCCCACGAATTCTCAGGTGTCCAGCTGACGGAGGAGCGCGGCAAACACCGCCTCGAACATCATCGGGGTCAACTTTCCGGTATTGGTGTTGAGGCGCGAGCAATGGTAGCTGTCGGCTAGGAGCCTGCCGTCCGGGAGGCGATGGAGCGCACCATGCGCGAAGCGAAACAGCGCGCGGCGCAGGCCGAGTGCGGCTAGGGTGGCATCGTGGGCGATCGCGCCGAGCGCCAGCATCGCCCGGAGCCGGGGCATGGCCGCGATCTCAGCCGAGAAAAAGCTGCGGCACGCGGCGATCTCGCCGAGTTCGGGCCTGTTCTGCGGCGGCACGCAGCGCACCGCGTTGGTGACCCGCGCCCGGTACAGCGCGAGGGTGTCATCGGACCGGGCGTCGTAATCGCCTTCGGCCATGCCGAACTTTCGCAGCGTTGCATAGAGCAGTTCGCCGGCGTGATCGCCGGTAAACGGGCGCCCCGTGCGGTTTGCTCCTCTCAGACCCGGGGCCAGACCGACGATCAGCAGTTCCGCCCGGCCGTCGCCAAAAGGCGGAACCGGCGCGTTGAACCATTCGGGATGAGCCGCACGCTGCGACTGGCGAAAGGCCGCAAGGCGCGGACAGAGCGGGCAATCGTGCGACGGCAGCACCGCTGGCGGCGGGTTGCTCACGCCTCGTCGACGGGTTCGGCGCGCGGACGCTGTACCTCCTCTCGCACGTGATGGTTTCGCATGATGTTCGGCGCCAGATCCTGTAGCTCGATGAAATTGTCGGCCTGCCGACGCAGATCGTCCGACACCATCGGCGGCGAGGAACGGATCGTCGACACAACCGACACGCGCACGCCGCGGCGCTGCACCGCCTCGACCAGCCGGCGAAAATCGCCGTCGCCGGAAAACAGAATCGCATGGTCGATGTATTGCGCCATTTCGAGCATGTCGATGGCCAGTTCGATATCCATGTTCCCCTTGATCCGACGCCGTCCCATCGCGTCGGTAAATTCCTTGGTCGGCTTCGTCACCATCGCGTAGCCATTATAGTCGAGCCAATCAACGAGCGGCCGGATCGGCGAATATTCCTGGTCCTCGACTAGGGCTGTATAATAAAACGCCCTAATTAGCCGTCCTTTCGTACTGAACAGATCAAGAAGCCGTCTATAATCGATGTCGAAAGCAAGGCCTCGCGCTGCGGAATAGAGGTTGGCACCATCGATGAATATCGCAATCCTCTCTTCTGGATAGAAAATCATCGGGCATAATGCTCCATGGAGTGTGATAATAAAAGTGTCGTACAGGGCGTTGCGACGGTCAAGGGCGACGTGCCGGCCTTGCGGCTGCGGCCAGCCATCAAACATCGGGTTTCTGAATTGCGGCAACTCTGTTACCCTTGACCACCGGACGCCAACCCCGTTCCGGGTTAGGCTCACCGGTGCGGGTCGAGCCGATCGCGGCGGTCGTAGCTGCCAACTTTATAGCCTTCGCGAAATGCATGCCCAACCTCCAGTCTCGACACCTAACTGGGCTCGCTCCGGCTGAGAATTCCTAAATTACTCTAAGGCTCATGCTTTACCCAATCTGCGGTCGCGCAAAACCGCCGAGAAGCCGTTAGGCACAGCAGTCTAGTTCTGCAGAACAAACGACATGAGGGGCCGCGGCACGGATGCAGCGGCTCGGCGAAATATAGACGGCCGCGAGTTAGAGATGGTTGACAGGCGGCACGGTACACGAGACCGAACAGCGAGCGTCACGTCGACAGCCGCTAGCCGGCCCACTATGTTCTGTGCGCCACTTTCCGAGCGCGGATAGAATGGCCGGAGAAAATGAGTATGCAACCCTTGCAGCCGGTTCGCGGTACCCAGGATCTACTGCCCGAGGCGGTGCGGCGCCACCGGCTCGTCAGTGAGACGGCACGCGCGGTTGCCGAGCTGTACGGTTTTGCTGAGATTGCAACGCCGATCTTTGAGTTCACTGAGGTCTTCGCCCGCCCGATTGGAGAAACCACCGACATCGTCGCGAAGGAGATGTACACCTTCAAGGATCGCGGCGGCGAGGACGTTACCCTGCGCCCGGAGAACACTGCCGGGGTGGTGCGCGCGGTCCTCTCGAACGGCCTGATCCAAAGCACACCGTTGAAGTTTTTCTACAACGGTCCGATGTTTCGTTACGAGCGGCCGCAAAAAGGTCGGTTTCGCCAGTTTCACCAGATCGGTGTCGAACTGATCGGGGTCGCACAGGCCCAAGGTGACATCGAGGTCATTGCGCTTGGGAGCCGTATCCTCGATGCGCTAGGCGTCCGGCAACGCACCGTACTAGAACTTAACACGCTCGGTGATACAGCGAGTTGAGCTGCCTATCGAGACGCATTAGTTTCCTACTTTTCCGCGCACACCTCGCAATTGTCTGAGGACAGCCTCCGGCGTCTCGATCGCAACCCATTGCGAATTTTCGATTCCAAGGACGACGCCGACCAGAGGATCAGCGCTGAGGCGCCGCCCTTCGCAGAATATCTGAACGCGGCTTCGCGAGATTTTTTCTCCCGAGTGTGCGATGGGCTCAATCGGCTGGGCATCGGCTACAGCCTCAATCCACGTCTCGTACGCGGCCTAGATTACTACACCCATTCAGCCTTCGAATTCGTCACGGCAGAGCTGGGCGCCCAGGGAACGGTGATGGGCGGCGGACGTTATGACGGGCTAGTCGAGATGATGGGCGGCCCGGCGATGCCAGGCGTCGGCTGGGCGGCAGGCATCGAGCGGCTCGCCATGCTGATCGCGGAACCACCGCAGCTGCCGCGCCCTATCGCGGTCGTACCGATAGGCGATGCGGGGGAGGCAGTGGCGCTTAATGTAGCCGAGACGTTGCGCAGCGCTGGCTGCAATGTCGATCTCAGTTATTCCGGCAATCTTCAGCGCCGCATGCGACGGGCAAACCGAATTAACGCTCGAGCGGCAGTCCTGATCGGCGAAGATGAGGCCGCCCGCAATGTGGTCACTCTGCGCGATTTCGATAGTGGTGAACAGAGCGAGGTGCCGTTGGATCTGTCCTTACACGATCTGCGTGCGCGACTGCAGGCTTTCTACAGCTGAATCGAAGCCACGTGGAAACTGGTCTCGAATCTCGCCTGCAGCAATTGCTGCGCCGGCATGCGGAGTTGAGCGACACGCTGAGCGGAAAGGGTCTGGGCGGTGCCGAATTTGCTCAATTGTCCAAGGAATACAGCGAGCTCACCCCGATCGTCGAGGAGGTCAGTGCACTAGGCCAAGTGCGTCAGGAGATGATTTCACTTGCCGAAATGGCTCGATCGACCGAAGACGCGGAATTGAAAGCCCTGGCCATGGAAGAGCTGCAATCTCTACGGGAGCAGCTGCCGGATCTGGAAAATCGGATCAAACTGGCCTTGCTGCCGAAGGACGCCGATGATGCGCGCAACGCGATCCTCGAAGTCCGTGCCGGCACCGGCGGCGAGGAAGCTGCGCTGTTTGCAGCCGAGCTCTTTCGCATGTATCAGCGTTATGCCGGGTTGCGCGGCTGGCGGTTCGAAATCCTTGACCTCTCCGAGACCGGCCTCGGCGGGTTCAAGGAGGCGACTGCTGCTATCAGCGGACGTGACGTATTCGCGCGGCTCAAATTCGAGTCCGGGGTTCACCGCGTCCAACGCGTGCCCGAGACCGAAGCGGGCGGCCGCATTCACACATCTGCCGCCACCGTCGCGGTGTTGCCTGAGGCTGAGGAGGTTGACGTAAGGATCGACGACAAGGATCTGCGCATCGACGTTTTCCGCGCCAGCGGACCGGGGGGGCAGTCGGTTAACACGACTGATAGCGCAGTGCGGATCACCCATTTGCCAACAGGGCTCGTGGTCATCCAGCAGGACGAGAAATCGCAGCACAAGAACAAAGCGCGAGCGCTCAAAGTGTTACGCTCTCGGCTTTACGAGTTGGAGCGGCAGGCGCGCGATAATGCCCGCGCCGCGGAGCGCAAAAGCCAGGTCGGCAGTGGCGATCGATCAGAACGCATCCGCACCTACAATTTTCCGCAGGGTCGGGTGACTGATCACCGGATAAACTTGACCCTATACAAGATAGACAAGGTGATGGGCGGCGAGGCTTTGGACGAGATCATCGACGCGATCCTAGCCGAGGATCAAGCGGCAAGATTAGCCGCGGTGGAGGATTGACGGAAGCGGTGGCGGATACGCTCGACTCGATTCTCACTGAAGTTATAGCAGTGCTGTCGGCGGCTGGACTTGACGAGCCGCGCCGGCGCGCGCGCCGCTTCGTCTCCGCTTTTCTTGACGTCCCGCCGACAGAACTGCTGAGCCATGCGGAGCGTGGGCTCGAACGGTCTGTGGTCGAGCGTCTGCACGGCTCACTTGAGCGAATTGTGATAGGCGAGCCGTTGAGCCGCGTCCTTGGCTGGCGTGAATTCTGGGGACTTCGGTTTGCCTTGTCAGCTGATACTCTCGACCCCCGACCCGAGAGCGAGACGCTTGTCGAAGCCGTTCTTCGGCGAATCCCCGATCGCAAGCTGCCGCTCAGCTTTCTTGACCTCGGGACCGGCACCGGCTGCCTGTTGCTTGCGCTGTTGTCCGAATTCCCGACGGCTGTTGGCGTCGGCGTCGATGTTGCCATTGGCGCGGTGATGACAGCACGGGAAAATGCTGAGGTCCTGGGTCTCGCTGACCGCGCTCGGTTCTTTGTCGGCGACTGGAGTAGCGCACTCTCGGAGCGTTTCACGGTGATCGTCGCAAACCCGCCGTATATCGCGGGGGATGAGCTCGCCGGCCTGCCGCCAGAAGTCCGCTGCTACGACCCGAGACCCGCCGTCGACGGCGGGGAAGAGGGTCTTGACGCCTATCGGAGGATTGCTGAGGATCTGCCGGCACTGTTGGCGAGCGGCGGCATCTTCGCGGTTGAAATCGGAGTGGGGCAGGCCTCCGCTGCTGCCGCCATCTTGCAAGCTGGGGGCCTCTTGATCGATGGCGTCGAGCGCGACCTTGCCGGGATCGAGCGTTGCATCGTCGCGCGTCTCGACAAAAGCGATCGGGCCAAGATGTCCTCGGCGGGGTAAAAAAATCTTGGAATGTTAACTCGTCCCGTCTAAGGAACGTCTGAACAAGGGTTCGGCGCACGGATGACGGTCACGAAGCGAGCTCCTCAGCCGGTGACAGACGAGAGATGGCACACCCTCGGGCGGTGTTGGCCGATCTGCGCGGGTATTGGAGTGGCTTGGACACACTACGCCTCTTGGCAACGCAGCAGATGCCGGCGCGCCATGAACAGATTGGCCAGCGCACAGGTCACGATCAGGCGATGCGCGTTCTTTTTGAGCCCGCGATAGCGCACCTTGGCGAAGCCGAACACCCGCTTGATGACCCCGATCGGATGCTCGACCTTGGCGCGCACCTTCGATTTGCTACGGTTCTTGGCCCGCTCGATCGCGTTGACGAGGCCGCGATGACGGTAGCGGCGGTTGGTGAAATCGCGCGCCCGCGGGGCCTTGTGGCGGATCACCGCGCGCTGGCCGCGATACGCCTGATCGCCCCACACCCGGGTCTCGCGCCCGTGCAGCAGATCGGGCAGCACCCGGCTGTCGGCGACGTTGGCCGGGGTCGCCACCGCCGCATGGATCAGCTTGGTGCGGCTGTCGACGCCGAGATGCGCCTTCATGCCGAAATACCACTGGTTGCCCTTCTTGGTCTGATGCATCTCGGGATCGCGGACCTTCTGGGCGTTCTTGGTCGAAGACGGCGCATTGATGATGGTCGCATCGACAATCGTGCCGGTGGCGATCTTCAGCCCCTTCGCCGCCAGATGCCGCCGCACCTCGTCGAACAACCGGCGGCCGAGATTGTGGGCTTCGAGCAAGTGGCGGAAGCGGCACATCGTGGTCTCGTCCGGCACCGGCTCGCGGCCGAGGTCGATCCCGACAAAACCGCGCATCGCCACCGAATCATACAGCGCCTCTTCCACCGCCGGGTCCGACAGGTTGAACCATTGCTGCAGAAAATAGAGACGCAGCATCCGTTCGACCCCAATCGGCGGACGGCCATTTCCGGGCTTGAGATAGAACGGCTCGATCAGCCGGCACAGCGCCGGCCACGGAACCACGCGCTCCATCTCAGAAAGAAACACCGCCCGTCGGGTCGTCTTGGCGTAGCGCTCAAACCCCCCACTCGCCAGCGTCAGCTGCTTCATTCCCCCAACCCTGCGTACCATCCGCCCCGTCCACACTATATCATGATCACTGACCCAAAGGCTTTTGCAGAGTTTCCTTAGGGTGGGCGGTGGAGAGTTCGATACCGCGCAGGGAGCGCTGGGTAGGTTACGCGAGACTGTCCCGCCGGAGATCGGGCAGGGACGAGGAACTGCTCCAATCGGACAAGGGCTCCGATAGTGTCCACCAAGATCAGACAGGCGCCATGAGACCAGGCCCAAACAAGCGATCACGCGGCCGCAATAATGGGAATAATCCACACTATAACCGACAGCGGATGCCGCACCGAATTCAGACTTTCGAAAGCAACGGCCCAAACGTCAAAATTCGCGGTAACGCCTATCAGGTTTTCGAGCGATATGTAGCCTTGGCGCGTGAGGCGTCGGCGAGCGGCGACCGAATCGCTGCCGAAAATTTCTTCCAGCACGCCGAGCATTACTTTCGTATCATGAGCGCTAATGGCGAGGCCAATCAACTTGGGACACAGCGCCTGATGACACCTGCCGACGCGGATGTGAGCGAGCCCGACGGGGAATCGACCGAAAACGACGGCCTACTCCACCCATCGTTCCCGATCTTGCCGAGCGAGGATCGATCCCCTCGGTTTTGAGCCGATTTCGCGACGCGCACCCGACGCTTCTACGGCACTAGAGCATTCGCCGGCGGTAGTCGACTTCCGGCGACGAGAGGGTTGCGCTACTTTCGAACTACGCCATATAGGCCCGAGAGGGACTGCGGAAACTGCCTGAACAGAGCGCCGTGGTCGGCTCAGCGGGGCAGATTATGGAAATCGAACAATACACCGAGCGGTCGAAGGGCTTTGTCCAATCTGCGCAGAGTTTGGCTCTGCGCAGCGGTCATCAGCGGCTAACGCCGGAGCACCTGCTCAAGGCTCTGCTCGAAGACAAGGAGGGGCTCAGCGCAAATCTGATGCGGGCGGCGGGCGGCGAGCCACAGGTGGCACTGAAGGCGATCGATGCCGAACTCGCCAAGCTGCCGCGCGTCGAAGGCTCCGGGGCCGGCCAAGTATATATGTCGCCGGAGATTGCACGTGTCTTCGAACAGGCTGAGCAGATTGCACAGAAATCCGGAGACAGCTTTGTTACCGTCGAGCGGTTGTTGCTGGCGTTGTCGATGGCTAGGGAAACGGCAGCCGGCAAGGCATTGGGCGCAGCTGGGCTGACCCCAGAGAAATTAAATTCGGCGATCGAAGATTTGCGTAAGGGGCGCAAGGCTGATAGCGCCTCGGCGGAAGAGGGCTACGACGCGCTCAAGCGGTATTCGCGCGATCTGACTGAGGCTGCGCGCGAAGGTAAGCTCGATCCCGTCATCGGCCGCGACGAGGAGATCCGCCGAACGATCCAAGTGCTTTCGCGTCGTACTAAGAACAATCCGGTGCTGATCGGCGAGCCCGGGGTCGGCAAGACAGCGATCGTCGAGGGATTGGCGCTCCGTATCTTCAATGGCGACGTACCGGAGGGCTTGAAGGACAAGCGCCTTCTGGCGCTTGATTTGGGCGCGCTAATCGCCGGCTCCAAGTTCCGTGGCGAATTCGAGGAGCGGCTCAAGGCGGTGCTGACGGAAATCACCGCCGCAGCAGGCGAAATCATCCTATTCATCGACGAATTGCACACGCTCGTTGGTGCCGGTAAGGCGGAGGGGTCAATGGATGCCTCGAACATGCTGAAACCGGCGCTCGCCCGCGGAGAGTTACACTGCGTCGGTGCTACCACGCTCGACGAGTATCGCAAGAATATCGAAAAGGACGCCGCTCTGGCCCGTCGTTTTCAACCGGTCTTTGTTAGCGAGCCTTCGGTTGCGGACACGATCTCAATCTTGCGCGGCATCAAGGAGAAATACGAGCTGCATCACGGAGTACGGATCACCGATGCGGCGATCGTCGCCGCGGCGACGTTGTCGAACCGTTACATCACCGATCGCTTTCTCCCGGATAAGGCAATCGATTTGATGGATGAGGCCGCCTCGCGATTGCGAATGGAGGTCGATTCGAAGCCCGAGGCGATCGATGAACTCGATCGCCGTATCGTCCAGCTTAAGATCGAGCGTGAGGCTCTAAAAAAAGAGAGCGATCCGGCTTCGCGCGATCGCCTGGAAAGGCTGGTCAAGGAGCTAGAGGACCTCGAACAGCGCTCGGCCGAGCTGACCTCGCAATGGCGGGCGGAAAAAGAAAAGCTTGCTGGTGCAGCAAAGCTCAAGCAGCAGCTCGAGCAGGCGCGCGCCGACCTCGAAATCGCCCAGCGCCGCGGCGAATGGAGCCGCGCTGGCGAACTGACCTATGGGGTCATTCCCGATCTCGAGCGCAAGCTGAGACAAGTCGAGGAGGCTGAATCGGGACGCATGCTCGAAGAAGCGGTTACTGAGGAGCACATTGCCGCTGTTGTGTCGCGCTGGACCGGCATTCCGGTCGACAAAATGCTGTCGAGCGAGCGCGATAAGCTGCTTCACATGGAAGACGCCCTGAGGCGCCGAGTAGTAGGCCAGGACGAGGCAGTGACCGCAGTTTCGAACGCGATCCGTCGGGCCCGGGCCGGGCTGCAGGACCCGAACCGGCCGACGGGGTCGTTTTTATTTCTTGGACCGACCGGCGTCGGCAAAACCGAGCTGACGCGGGCGCTGGCGGAGTTCCTGTTCGACGATGAGAGCGCGATGGTGCGCATCGACATGTCGGAATACATGGAGAAGCACTCGGTCGCTCGCCTGATCGGCGCCCCGCCCGGTTACGTGGGCTACGACGAGGGGGGCTCGTTAACCGAGGCGGTGCGACGCCGGCCCTATCGAGTGATCCTGTTCGACGAGGTCGAAAAAGCGCATCCGGATGTGCTAAACGTACTTTTGCAGGTCCTCGACGACGGCCGCCTGACCGATGGCCAGGGCCGCGCCGTCGATTTTCGCAACACCTTGATCGTGTTGACCTCGAACCTCGGCAGCGATGCGTTGGTACGGCTGCCAGAGCGGGCCGATGTCTCTGTCGCGCGCGAAGCGGTGATGGAGGCGGTACGTGCGGCCTTCCGACCCGAGTTCTTGAATCGGCTCGACGAGATTCTGCTGTTCCGCCGGCTCTCGCGCGACGATATGAAGGGAGTTGTCGCGATCCAGGCCGAGCGGCTGAAGAAGCTGTTAGCAGATCGCAAGGTTACCCTGGAAGTCGATGCGGCGGCGATGGCCTGGTTAGGAAACGCCGGCTACGATCCGATCTACGGGGCTCGGCCGCTCAAGCGGGTAATCCAACGTGAATTGCAAAACCCGCTAGCCCAGGCGATCCTCGAAGGCCGCATCCCCGATGGGTCGACGGTGCACGTCACGGCGAGCGACAAGGGTTTGGTTATCGAGGAAGACGTCCGAGCAGAAGCGGCTTGACCCCGCGACGACCACGGTTGCTGTCATCCTTCCTGATCTGCACCGACCACGAGGTGAAATTCGCGCACATCACCGCGTGGGATCCGCAAAGTGTCGGGAGGATTGAGCTGGCGCAGCACCAGCGTGTCGCCCTCCCACCCGACAAACTGCTTAATTAGCACGACTTGGCCCTGCTTGTAGACGACGACGTCGCGGCCGCGGATCGGCGGCTTGAAGGGGTTGACGTGCAATAGCCAGCCCGGCTCGTAGCGCGGCTCCATGCTGTCGCCGACCATGTAAATCGCGTACGCTGCCCGCACGCCGCCGAGGTTGGCCGGTCGCGATGTATAGCCAATCGGACCATCTTCGAGAAACATCTCCTGATCGTTGCCGCCGCGTCCTGCGCTGCGGATTGGGATCAGATCGGCGGCTGCGCGAGGGACCCCGGAGGGTGGCGTCGAAGGCGGTCGCCCGCGACCCCGCCGAGGGTGTTCACCAGCTGTCGCGGAAACCGCATCATCGACGGCGTGGCGCAGAATCTCGTCGGGGCTTACCCCGAGAAATCCAGCGATCTGGACGGTTTCCAGCTGTTTCATCTGACGCTCGCCTCTGAGCATGCGGGAAACGGCGGAGGGGGCCAACCGAAGATGGCGGGCGAGATCGGCCTGTGATGCTCCGGCCCGCTCGAGGGCTAGGTGAAACCAAACCGAATCCATGATAATAATATCGCAAATAATGATATTGACATTGAGCCTCATGATGATATCATGTCGGTGCGATCATGACAAGACTGTTGATCCGGCTTAGGAGATACCCATGGACGGGCTTTCGCGGTTGTCGGCACTGGAAAATCGTCATGCTGACCTGGGTTGCGCCTACATATTGGACGATGGCAATAGCTGTCGCTTTTGTGGTGGGGCGCCCCGCCGGGGTTCATCTTACTGTCCGCAGCATCACGCGCTCTGCCATGTCCCTAGCGGCACAATAGAAGAGGTTCGGCGCTTGCGCGAAGTGGAAGAACTCGCGCGCGTCGTTGGAGGGCGCCGCGGGGCTGAGGGCGTCGGGCCGTCCCGTCGCTTCCTCAAGCGGCTTGAACGGGCGGTGCAATCTTCTTTGTAAGCTGAGTGTTCTTGTTATGTTCGGGATATAACGCACATGGCCCGACGGACCTGTCGTCTGCACCCGGTGGCGACTTCCTTGGAAGGTGCCATTGTACCTACGCTGGAGCGCCACGAGCACGGGCTCATCGAGCGCCTCGTACGGCCGATCGCCGACGAATTGGGCGGCTCGGCGCGCCCCTATCGGGCCGTCGATACGCTGGCCATGATGGAGCGCAGGGGCTCGATCACTGCATCGATGCGGCAGGCAGGAGAGGATTTTCGAGCCCGCTTTGTGACCGCGCAACTCGACCCCTTACGGGCCCTAGATTACTCGCGGCCACGAGACGGTGGCGCCTCGCGACGAAACAGGGGCGAAGAGCCGGGCGTGCGGGTCGAAGGCGCACGTTCGGCCGTTTGGCGTGCAGTTCTCGCGGTGGGCGGCCTCGGCTCGCCCGGGGGATCGTGTCTATGGCATGTCGTAGGGTGGGAGCGCTCGCTGAAGGAATGGGCACTCCAGCAGGGTTGGAGCGGGCGCCGGGTCAGCCAGGAGGCGGCCTCAGGCATTCTGATCGCGGCGCTCGGCGTGCTCGAAGCGCATTACCGCCAGAGTGACGTTGCGAAAATTTGATTTTGTGATTGACAAATCCGGATGGATCTGATATACATTGACCACACTGGCGAAATTGGACGACGCAATAGCCACCGCGGAATCCGTGGGAGTGGGGTTCGACGCTTTTACCCGCAAGCTGCATTGCCGCGCCTCTAGGTAGCTCTCGCGAGTTATCATTCTTTGCCGTGGAGCCGATCGAGTTTTCCTCGTTTCAATGAACCACAATGGAGCTCTCGAGCCGGCGGACATCTCGATCGACATCGAGCGGTCGACGTGCCGGGGATCCGTCAAATTGAAATCTGCCGTTGTCGTGACGAGACTGATCGGGGCGAGATCGCCTAGGCCGCCCGGCTCGCTGTAACGTCCGAGTGGTGTTGCAGGAATACTCGCGCATCCGTTCCGCCAATTTTCGTCGGGTGGTCGACCGAGGAAGGCATGGGCCGTGCTCTGACAGCCGGGGCAGCAGAACGACTTGGACGCCGCAGGGCTAACATCTGTGATTACCGCCGCTAGTGCACCAACCGCGTGTTGTCGGTGAAGCTGTACCGACGGAAGAGGGGCTGCTCGAAGCGATTGCCCGCCATTTCGGAGCATTCGTTCGCGTTCCGTGGCCACGGGAGGAGTGCACGCCGGTCGATCTCGCGGAGGATGCGCGTGAGTTGCTTGAACGCCGGGTGGCTCGCTTCGCTGCCGGAGGTTCTGAGGGATAGGCTCATTGCCGCACTAAGTCTCACCGAGGCTCGCGCACTGCTCTATGATTGGCCGTTCTGGGCTCGGGACAACCAGCTACCGCCGCCGGGCGATTGGCGAGTGTGGCTGCTGCTTGCTGGCCGCGGGTTCGGCAAGACCCGAACCGGAGCTGAGCTGATGCGGGCACGGGTGACGGCACGGACCGCGTGCCGGGTGGCCCTTGTAGCCCCAACCGCCGCCGACGCGCGCAGCGTCATGGTCGAGGGCGAAAGCGGTATCTTGGCGATCTCGCCGTCCTGGGACCGGCCTCGCTACGAGCCGTCGAAACGGCGGCTGACCTGGCCCAACGGGGCCGTTGCGACGCTATATAGCGCTGACGAGCCCGAACGCCTGCGCGGGCCACAGCATGATGCCGCCTGGTGCGACGAACTGGCCAGCTGGCGCTATCCCGAGGCCTGGGACATGCTGATGTTCGGTCTGCGCTCGGGAACCGACCCTAAAGTCGTGGTGACGACGACGCCGCGCCCGACGAAACTTTTGCGGGAACTTGCTGCCGATCGAACGGTCGCATTGACGCAGGGCACCACCTACGAGAACCGTGCCAATCTAGCGGTGCATTTTTTTGCGCAGATCGTCCGCAAATACGAGGGGACGCGGCTCGGTCGGCAGGAGATCGAAGCCGAGATCCTCGATGACGTGCCAGGCGGCTTGTGGAGCCGGGGCGTGGTTGAAGCGGCGCGTGTTCGCAGTGCGCCCGACCTCGTCCGCATTGTCGTTTCCATCGACCCGGCGGCGACATCGGGCGAAGGGGCCGACGAAACCGGTATCATTGTCGCTGGTAAGGATGGGCAGGGCCATGGCTGGGTCCTCGCCGACCTTTCGGGCCGTTATCCGCCGGTCGACTGGGCGAAGGCAGCTGTCGCCGCTTATCGGGCACATAAAGCCGATCGGATCGTTGCCGAGGTCAATAACGGCGGTGAAATGGTCGAGGCAACCTTGCGGGTGATCGACCCGAATCTCGCCTTCGCTCCGGTGTACGCGTCGCACGGCAAAATCACCCGTGCCGAGCCGGTCGCCGCTCTGTATGAGCAGGGAAAAGTCCATCATCTCGGCGCGTTCCCGCAGCTTGAGGACCAGATGTGCAACCTCAACCGAGAGATGCACCATGATTTCGGCGGCCGTCGGGCGCGGCATTCTCCAGACCGAGTAGATGCCCTGGTCTGGGCTTTGACCGACCTTCTGCTCGAGCCGATGCCGGGCGAGGGGATCTACGAGGTCTACCGCCGGCTCAGCGACCAGCTATCGGATACCACTCATCAGCAGCGCAGCAACTGATGCTGCTGCCTTTAGCCTCGAAGGAGTCCGTCAGTGACGCTGTTGGTCAAAGACGCGAACACGACGACGCAGCCCCTGTCCACCGGGCTAGACAGCTCGGGCAACCTCGTGCCGATGCATGCCCCAGCGAGCATAATTTCGGGCGTAGCGACCCCGGTGAGCATTGCTGCGCCGCTGCCGGTCATCAATACCGCTGGAGCTGCGGCGATTGACGGCAGTGGCACGATAAGTTCAGGCGGCACTGCGCAGACCCTATTCGGCGGCGTGCTGTCACTCGACGGTTGGCTTGTGGCGAACAATTCATCGACGACCCTCTATGCCTCCGATGTCGGTACTGCGACCTCGGGTGGCGCATCTATCCCGATTGCACCCGGTATGGTCTTCGCGACGCCCTCCGGATACAAGCCAGCCGGACCAGTCAGCCTGTATGGGGCGACCACGGGTCAAGCGTTCGCAGCGCGTCGGTGGTAATGGCCGATGGCGGTGTGTGCTTTGACGAGAGAAGATAACAACTGATCGCTCGTAAGAGCGATCATGATTTTCGATCACAGACGACCATCGGCGCGATGGTGGCGCTCTTACCCGCGTCCACGAAGAGCGCGTCCGCCGCAGGCGTCGCAGTGGACGGGAGCAACAGGTGGTGAAGCTTTTTTCCCCGGCGTCGATTCTTGTTTTCGAACTCGCGTTTGCGTCGTCGAGTTTCGCGCAGTCGCCCGGCAATTTTTCCACGCTGTCGACCACCGGCGTTGCAACTATGGGCGGCGATGTTCTGGCCTGTTCAGGACGACCCTGGATAGACGTGCGCTGCAATGGCGCGACCGGCGACGATACCCACGATGATACCAGCGCCATTCAAAGCACGATCAGCAGTGCGATAACCCACAACTGGCCTGTGCATTTTCCCGCTGGAACCTATAAGATAAGCTCCGAGCTAACGATTGATTACGCCGGCCAAGCCTCGAATGGATTCCGAGTGATCTCGCAGGGGGCAGTTATTGACGGCCGCGCGATCGCCGCCGGGCCGGTGCTGCAGATCCAGTGCGGCGGCGGCACTTCGGCTAGCCCGACCGGATGTTTTTATTTCAAAGAAGAGGGTTCTCTGTTAGTTAATGCCGACACCCCAACTTATGCCGTCGTCATTGGTAAATCTGATTTTTCAGATGCCCAAAACGCAGTTAAGATCGATCATTTGATCGTAAATAATTCGAGCGCCAACTCGGGAGCCGGCGCATGCCAGTTTAACTATGTGCTGGACAGCGATATTTATGCGGTTTGCGATACGGCGGGTGGTGCGGCGGGTATGGCCTTCGAGCAAACCCAATTTTCTCATGTCTCCGGCGCTGGAACGGCTGCGGCAGCTGGCGGGCGGTCGCTCGTGTTGGAAAACGGGTTTAATTTTTCGAATACCTTCTCTGGTCTCGATCTAGAAGTCTCGCCGACCTGTCTATCGATAACGTTCACTCATAATGGCCTGAATACTTTTATATCGCCGTACTTCGACTGTATCACGGCCGTAAACGCGACGGCTAGCATTGGCAATACGTTGATCAACCCAAATTACGGCGGCAATGTTGTCAATTACGGACCCAATTCGGTCGGGATCTCGGTGCAAGGTACAGGTTCGCGCCCTAATTGGATGTTCCCATCGACTGCGGCTTACACGGCGGCGCCTGTCGACGATGGGATGTCCATTTCGAGCTTCAACACTCCTGGCTCGTCAATGACTGTGACCTTACCGCCGATCGCCAGCGTAAATCCGGGCTGGTCGATGGGCTTCGCAACCGACAGCGGCAAGGGGATGACGGTTGCCGCGCCGAGCGGAAGCATTGTGCTCGGTGGCAAATCCGTCTCTACGGTCACCCTCGGTGCCGGTAATTACGAATATCTGAAGGTGCAGTCGGACGGCAACAACTGGCGGGTTGTCGCATCGACACGGAACACGCGGCTCAACGGCGGCTTCGAGCCGCCGCCCTGGCCGAGCGAGTGGCTGTATCCAACCGCTTCCGGCTATGCGGCCACGCTTGGCGACAACGGCAACATCCTATCAAGCTACAACACAACCGCCGGGCTAACCGTGACCCTGCCAGCGACAACCGCGTTGCCGACCGGATGGAGCATGGGCTTCGCAACCGACAATGGGAAATCGCTTTCGGTACAGGTTAACGGAAGCTCTGGAGGGCACATCGTCTGGCCAGGCGCCGGCGGCTCCTCGACTTCGGCGAATTTGGCCAATACTAGCCAGGGTGCTTATGAATTTCTGGCGCTCCAATACGACGGAAGCGGCAACTTCCGCGTCGTCGGGGCGACACCCGCGACAGCTCAGGCAATCGGCATGATCGGGGCTGCCTCGGTGAGCCATTGGAGTTTTCCTTCGACCAGCACCTATACCGCGTCGATCGCTGACAACGGCAATGTAGTTTCGAGCTACAACAGTCCGGCATCCTTTATGGCGGTAACCTTGCCACCCACCACGGTGATACCGATGGGCTGGACCTTCGGGCTGGCGACCGACAATGGCAAGACGATGTCGGTCCAAGTCAATGGTACGTCCGGCGGCCATATTCTCTACCCAGGCAACGGTGCGGCCAATTCGGCGACGCTTGCTTCGGGCAATTACGAGATTTTGGTCCTGCGGTTTGATGGTAGCAACTTCCGGGTTACCGAGTCGACCCCGGGAACAGCGGCAGCGATCGGGATGGTGGGCTCGACGCCGGACATCAATCGGTGGGACTTCCCGACTTCCGCCACTTATGCTGCAGGGCAAAGCGACAACGGCAACGCGCTCTCGAGCTACAACACCTCTGCAGGCCTGACCGTCACACTGCCGACGACGACCGCGATCGCTCCCGGCTGGACGATGGGATTTGCAACTGATAACGGCAAACCAATGAGCGTGCAGGTCAACGGAGCCTCGGGTGGATCGATTCTCGAACCTGCGCGGGGTGGAACTTCGGCATCGTCTATTACACTTGCGACGGGACAAAACTACGAGTTTTTGCAGCTGCGCTTCGACGGTAGCAATTTCCGGATCACTGCCGCGACGCCACAGACCATCAATGATCTCGGCGGCTTGATCTCACCAGGCACCCCGACATCGAGCGCCGCATCGTGTAGTGTCGGCCAATTTCAAGCGGATGCGAACTACGTTTACTTCTGTACCTCCCCTAATACCTGGAGGCGTACTGCATTATCGACGTTCTGATCACAACCAGATGATCTCTCTCGGACCTCTTCGAAGCTAATCCTCGGGATCATGTAATCGCCAATATCCGTCAAGGCCCGCATCGGCTTCGTATTCTTCCGAGCGCGACATAATTCACCCGACGCTAAGCAACCGTTATTTCGGCAATGTCGTCGCATAGCAGTGCTATGGCTTCCAGAGGTAGTCCGATGCCCCCGCCCGGCGGAAAACGAACATCACTTGCCTCCTATACTTGGGGAGGGTTTGGCTCACAGAACGACATCACCCAGTTCCGTAATGTATTCCAGCCCGACCAAGGAATTCTTTCCCCTGGCTACCCGCTGGTCCCGCCCGAGCACGAGCGCGTGCGAGTGTGGGATTATCCGGTCGGCTACAACACTATATATACGCCTAGATCGTACGATCCGATAGGATTTCACGAGCTGCGTGCGCTGGCCGAGAGCCATGATATTACTCGACTGGCGATCGAGACTTGTAAGGATCAGATTGAAAAACTCGACTGGGCGATCAGATCTCGCAACGAGAAGCAGCCAAGGGCGGGCAACCACGACCGTATCTCCAAGCTGACCGAATTCTGGCGTAAGCCGGACGGTGAACAACCTTTCGCGACCTGGCTGCGTGAGCTCCTTGAGGATCTGCTGGTGTTGGACGCTCCCGCCCTCGAACTGCGTCACAACCGGGCTGGCGAAATTATCGGTCTCGATGTCGTCGACGGGGCTACAATCAAAGTACTGATCGACGACACCGGCCGCCGCCCTCAGCCCCCGGCACCGGCGTATGAACAGATCATTCATGGGCGTCCTTGGCGTCTGTTGACGACAGACCAGTTGCTCTATCTGCCGCGTAACAAGCGGCCGCATAAAGCCTATGGCTTCGGTCCATGCGAACAGATCGTGATGACGATCAACATTGGGCTGCGTCGCCAAGTGATGCAGCTGCAGCATTTCACCGAAGGTAATGTACCACCTGGGCTGCTGAACGCGCCTGATGGCTGGAATGCCGAGCAAATTCGTCAGTTTCAGGAATGGTTCGACTCGATCCTCGCGGGTAATACCGGCACCCGTACCCGCCTGATTTGGGCTCCTACAGGGGCTAAGTACCAACCCTTCAAAGAGGCTCCGTATAAGGACGAGTTCGACGAGTGGCTCGCACGAATTGTCTGCTACGCCTTTTCTCTTCCGCCGACTGCGTTTACTCCGCAGGTCAATCGGGCGACGGCGCAGTCTGCACAAGAGACCGCTCTCGAAGAGGGACTGGCGCCGTTGGCGCGGTGGGTCAAGCGGCTCGTCGACGGCGTTATCCAGGACAGGATGGGGCATACCGACCTTGAATTTGTCTGGTCGGATGTTCGCTCCACAGACCCCAAGGACCAGGCATCCATCCTCGACATTTATGTCAAAGATGGCATCTTCACGTTAAACGAGGCGCGCGACACTCTCGGGCTTGCTCCCGTCGAGGGCGGCGACCAGCCAATGTTTCAGACCGCGCAGGGGCCTATTGCACTAGATCTAGTTCTCGCCGCGAAGCGGGTTGGCTGAAGCTAGAACAACATCCTTCTGACCCCTGAAAAAAGTATCAGTCATTCGCGCCTAGGGGCCGAACATGGCCGCACCTCGTGCTACTCGGGCAAGCGTACCGGCGGCCGGCCAGATTTTCGCTTTTCGATCTTAGCAATCGTATCTGTCGCCTCCACAAATGAGAATTATTAGGAGCGCTATCGATGAGCGTTACCCCGAACAACATCGTCGCCTATGGCTCGGTTAACATGCCCGAAGTCGATGGTGTGGCCGTCGGCGGCTCAGTTGATTTCACCAAGCGCGTTGCCTTTTACGACATTACCCCGGCCGGTACGGTTGACGTCGTTTCGAGTTCGGCCTTGGATACGGCGACCAAGATGCAGGTGACCGGCCGGGACCCGACCGGAGTGATCCAGACGCCCGCAGCGGTGACCCTTACCGGCACTACGCCAGTCATTGGCACGCAGACCTTTGAGCGTCTGCTTGCCGCGGTGATTACCGGCGGGACGATCGGCAGCTTGACCAATCCGGGCGGCACGGCCGCGATCGGCGACGTTGCGGTCTATGCGCATACTCCGGTCATTTCGTCACACACCGCACAACCCGGCTCGGCCAACACGTCAGGTACGACACCTCCATTGTTCAAGCTGCAATCCGGCGACGGCGCCAGCGTCTCGATCGGCCAGCTCATCCGCATCACCTCCGGCACCGGCGCCAACACTATTCGCATGATTGTCGCTACATCGAGGTACGGCGCAGATATCATCGCGGTCAACCGCGACTGGACCGTGCCGAGTGGGTCGATCCCAGACAATACTAGCGTTTACAGCGTGTTTGATGGAATGCTGTTCGAGATCTCGCCGAATGCGGTCGTCGCGGTTACCCGATGTTTTTCGACTGCTGCGGCCGACGTTCCGGGCGGCTCGACACGGACCTTTTACGAGAAGGTCTTCGTGGTCAACAACAACACCACGACTGCGCTGACTTCTGCAACGATCCAGGTCGCCAGCGATACGCCCGCACTGCCCAGCTCGGCGGCGCTCGACATCGCGCTCTGCACTGCGCTCAATGATACAAATACCACGACCAATCGCCAGACGGCGCCAGCGTCTGGCGCGGGCTCATTCGTGGTACAGCCTGCAGCGGTCAACCTGCCGTCGCCCGGCAACCTGCCATCTGGCTCCTCTCCCAACGGTGCCGGGGCGCAGGGAGTGTGGTTTCGCCTCACTCTGCCGGCCGGCTCGGCGGCCTATAAGGGGTCTGCCGACCTGCGCACGCAGGGCAGCACGGCAGCACAACATGATGGAGATAGTGCAGCTCACGAATAATCAGTGGATTTGGGAGATCTTCTGCATCCGTCACCGACATCGGTGATCATATTGCGCAGTCTTTGCCGCAAAGGATCGAACATGCTGTATTTCGACCCTGCGCTGTTCGGCTGCGCGTGCTGGCTCGCCGGCGTCACGATCTTTACGGCACATTGCTTTTGCCGCAGAACCACTGACATGCTGCCCCAAAAGCTGACGGCGCTCGATCCCGAGAGCGAGCGGGCGCGGTACAAGATCGTGCGCCGCGACACTATGGATGATGTCCCGGGCCTTATCTTGTCAGCCAGCGTTGAAACCGGCCTGTGCTTGTTGCGAAATGCCAACGGCGCCAGCCAGGAATACAATTTCGGACCCGATGGGCTCCGTATTGCGGTGGCGCGGCGATGACGGTCAATGCTTCGGATTTCCGCCAGTTCGTGATCGACCCGGCTCTTATGCAGCTTGCGCCGGCGCGCATTCCCGTCACCCGAACAGCGGCCGATCTCTTGATGGCTACGGCTGCCAACGAGACCGATCTGGGAACCTGGCTTAACCAAAACCCCGGCCCTGCGTTGGGCGTGTTTCAGATCGAGCCAGCGAGTTCTGGCGTCATTGATGGGGCAACTTAGTGGGCCGGAGCTAACCGCGCTTTGTGGGATTATGACGCCGCAGCCCATAGCCGCCCAGCTCGACAGCAACCTTTTGCTGGCCGCCGCGATCTGCCGACTATTTTATTGGCAGGTGCCCGACCCGCTGCCACCCGATACCGTGTCCGGTCTGTGGTCTTACTACAAGACCTATTACAACACCGATGCCGGGGCAGCGACTATGGGTGGGTTCGTTTCGGCGCTCAAGCTTACTGACCTTGGAGGCCTCCCCGTATGAGCAATCCGTGGATCAGGGGAGCGCCAACGGTCTGGCCGCATGGTCCTGGACAGTCGCCCGACACGCTTACCGCGTTGGCCAATGGCCAGGCGCTCGGCATGGGGAAGGTGTGGGCCGAGAACATCGGGCTCGCTACTCCGTTGGGAGATCTGATCTTGCCGCCATGGAAGGTCACGACGGGATCGGGAAGTGTCGCTGGTACCATATCGCGCTATTTGATCGTCTCTGAGGATGGCAGTCTGTGGACTGGCGGGATGGATCCGACTTCCTCGTCCGACCAATCGCCCGCACTGTTGGCGATGCTGAACTATGATGGGGTCAACGCGGCGTTGATCGATCAAATCACTGTCTCAACCTCGACGACGGCGTATTACTTCCGCTGGCGCAGCCTACAATCGATGCTGGGTAACGCTCCGCACTACGTATCGATCCTGGTCTACAATCAATCGGGACAGGCCCTCAGCGCCACGGCGGCCAATCATACCGCCCAATATGCAAGTGAATCCTATGCATAAGGTATTTTTTCGACGGGGCTGGCTAATGGCGGCGTCGGTCGCTGCACCGTGGGTTTTGATCTCATCTGGAGTAGTGGCACAAGGCATCGACCCCGGTATCGCGGCGATCGTCTCGGTATTGAAGACGACGCTCACGACCACCTCAGTGCCGGCAACGACCAACGGCTGGACGCCATTTCTCGACAACGCCCAGAGCACGACGGTGACCACAGTCAAAGGCAGCGCCGGCGAACTCGGTGCTTACCACTGTCTCAACCCGAATTCGACCCCCGCCTATGTCCAAGTCTTCGATAATTCGGGCACGGTGACGCTGGGCACCACCATCCCGGTGCTTTCGCTCGGGCTTCCCGCCAGTGACGGCGGCAACCTCGAGTGGACGATCGGCGTTCACTTCGCCAACGCAATCAAAGTCGCGGCGACGACGACCGCGACCGGATCGACTGCGCCGGGCACCGCGGTCGATTGCAACTTCGCGTTCAAATAAGCAAATGCGCGCGGCCTTGATTGCAGCTCCGATACTGCTCACCGCGACGTCGGCTTTCGCCGGGATGATGTTCGGCCTCGGCCGCGCGCCTGGCGGCGGTAGCGCCTATACGCCGCTGTGCAATATATCGGCCTGCACTTATGCCTATTCGCTCGAACGGCAGTTGGTCTCGACGGCGACAGTCGCGTTCCAGGTCCAGCGCACGGTTGACAGCGCGACGCAGGATGTCGGCTTCCTTGGCAACGGCCAGGTCAACACCGCCACCGTCGATGCGTTCTGTAATGCCGCGGTCAGTGGGGTTATCTCGCGCGACTGCTTCATTTCCAAGGTCTACGACCAGAGCGGCAATGGCTGCGTCGTCTATAACTCGACCGCCTCGGGGATGCCGGATTATATGGTCTGGCCAGCCCATAGCGACTTGCCAATATACCAGAAAGCGTTCCAGGGCAGCACCAGCGCGCTCAACTTCCTCCTTGACAGCAACGGCGGCAGCACAGGGGCGCTCACCAATCCCTGCAATATCCTGGCTGGGTCAGACCATAAGGCGGCGCTCTCGTCAACCACTCTGACCTACGCCAACAACATCGGTGGCCAGTTCGGGCTACAGGAGAACACGCCGGGCGTCGTCACCGGGTCGATGTTCAGCCCCTTTATCGGTATCCCCGGCCTGGTCTTCGGCGGGTGCCCGACGACGCCTGCGAACTTCTGCGGCGGCGTCGATACCGAGGGGGAGGGGCCGCAACAAGCCTTCACAGCGCCCGGCATCTATGATGTCGTGCAGGTAAACACCACTCCCGGGGGCACCGGGCCAGCGACGATATACGCCAACGGCTCACAGATATCCGTTCAAAGCATCGCGACGAACCTAACGACGCAGAACCGCATGTCCTTCGGGACAACCGGCGACCACACGTCGAACGGGCCGGCGATGCTGTGGTCCCTGGCCTTCTTCAATACCCGACTTCGGCGCTGCCAGCGCCACCGCGATCAGCCTGATGGCGAATGAGACCGCGTTTCATGCCACCCTGAGCACCGGCTACACGGGGCCGGGCGATCTCTTTATCGAGAATAGCACGAGCCCCGGCGTGACAACCGGGCACATCGACCAGATGCAATGGCTTGCGGTCGGGCTCTCCCTGCGCAAAGCCTATGCCGGGTATGAAGGTCCGGCGCTGAATGTCTGCAAGGGGCAGACTGTCACCGGCGCCGGGAATTGCGAGGACATCGGCTTTGTCAATGGCGTCATCGACGCCGCGACGATGACCGCGTTCTGCGGCCCGGTCAGCGGCCTCAACAACTGCGCGGTGCAAATGTGGTACAATCAGGCGCTCAACCAAAACTCGCTACTCAATAGCCACAACACCGCACTCGACGCGACTGCGGCCACGACTGCGAAGCGGCCGACAATCGTATGGTCCGGCTGCCAGACATCGGCGATCACGGTCTGCATCGCGACGAGCCCGACCAACTACTTCATCACCAATGGCATCGGCGTTTCGAGCGGCGGCTACACAATATCGGCGGTGGCGCAGCGGATCAGTTCAATCACCACGAGCGCCATCTACTCGTCCGCCACCGGCACCGGGCCGGAAACGATCCTCGGGTTCGGCGGCACGTCGGGCACCTGCTTTGGCGCCGCCCACAACGGTGGCGGCGGCCCGTCGCTGACCGGCTGCACCGAGAATGCGATCCATAGCCTGACCCTCGACGCCGCGACCTCGCCGTCCGCGTCCGTGATCCTCTATATGGACGGGATGGCCAGCACGGCTGTCACCACGACCGTGGGGTACAGCACGAGCGGGCTGGGCGTGGGCGCAACCGGTGCCGGGCTTGACTCCTGCACGTGCCAGCTCAGCGAAGTGCTGGTCTATGGCGACACGCACAGCGCCGTCTTCGGCCCGGCCCTCGGATCGGCCAACGTCGCCATCCTGCGCGCCAACCAGCGCGCCGCGTTTGGTTTCTGAGAAGGGATGCTGAGGGATGGCTAATCGCACCGGATGGACGGCCGGCAACGGCGTGGGCTTTACCTGGACCACGGCGATCAACGCCAGCGATCTCGCTTCGCTCGCCAACGGTTCGACGGTGCTGTCCTCGGTCGCCGATATCACCAATCAGACCGCCCTGGATATTTACGCTGATCTTTCGGTGCGGATGACCCTAACCTCGGCGACGCCTCCGGCCGGGGCGTGGCTCGGAATTTACCTGGCGGCATTGCTAGACGATGGCGCAACCTATGGCGACGGGTCTCTGACTTCGGGCAGCACTATCACCCGCGCACCGCCCTGGTCTCCTATCGGCAGCATCCCGCTGGAAACTGCCGCCGCCGCGACCCTGCTCGCAGGGTTCGTCCAGGGGATCGTCATACCACCAGGCAGCTTTCGCTTTGCACTCTATAACGGCTCGGGTGCAGCGCTCAGCGGCACCGCCGGCAATTGCATCGTCAAATACCGCACCTACAACATGCAGCTGAATAACTAGGCCGAAACATGCCGCCGGCCTCTGTCCATACCGGGCGGCTGCTCGGGCAAGGCGTCCCCGTCCTCAATTCGGCTCACCCGCTCGCGCAAGATTTACTCGGCTGCTACGTGCCATCGTCGGCGCCGGGCGGTCGGATTACCAATCTCGCCTCTCCGGGCAGTTGCGATCTCACGGGCCGTACTGGCGTTGCTGCCGGCCTTGGAATAACGCCGGAAGGGCTGGGGCTCGCCTACACCGGGAGTACGGCGGCGCAGGCGAGTGGCACTACTCCGGCGAGCTGGCAAAAGGCGTCTGGCCAGTCGGTATTCGTGCGCGCGCTCAAAACCGGCAGCCCCGTCACCAACAAGCCGGTATACTTTGTCGGGGTGGGCTGCGCGTCGAGCCCGTTCAATTGTTGGGCGCTTGGTGCCGGGGGTGCCGGAACCGCCGGCGGCACCGCGTTGACGTTGTATTACAACACAACCGCGTCGACCTATACCGGCGGGATCATCCCCACGGCCGGGGCGATGTTCTCGGCCGGGGCGACGTTCGGCGCCGGGGCCGCGGCCAAGCTCTACGTCAGCGGGGTTCAAGATACGCTGACGGGCAGCCCGCCGAACGTGAACATCACTTACGTGGGCGCGGTGACGACCTATATGGGCCTGCAAGGCTCCGGCGACACCACGGACGCAACACTAACAGCCGGGTACTTGTGGAATCGGGTGCTGACCGCCGGCGAGATGCGGTATCTCGACGCCAATCCCTACGCTCTGCTGCTGTGGCCAAGCGATAGGGTATCTCTCGCATTAGCATCGCTCACAGGTGGCAGCACGGCTGTCGCAACGGATGCGATCATGGGCGCCGAATTCCTCGAAAGTCTTCTCGGCGATAGCGGCGTTCCGGTGGAATTGCTCGCCAGCGGATCGGCGATCACCGGGAACGCGACGCTACCGCTCGAATTCAGTGCCACTGTTCTGCGCGATTGGGGCGCCGGTGCTGCGCAATCGATGATCCGGCGCTTCTCGCGCCCAGCGCTGCTAGGCCGGGTCCGCCGGCTGTTCTTCCCTGGCCGCCCGGGGACGCTCGCGATCGAAAGCGAGGGACGGCAGCATGCCGATCCGGGAGCGCCAATAGAGTCTATCGGCTCCGCAGGGAATTCGGTCGCCGGCGATGCGATGTCGCCGATCGAAACGCTCTCGAGCCAGCGGGGTGAGCAAGGGACGGCGATCGAAAGCACGGCGAGCCTGCGGGGCGATCCAGGCGCGCCGGCCGAAGCCCTGGCTGCTTCACTAATGGACATCAATGGCCCCGTCGAGGCGCTGGCCGGCGGTATTTCCGCGATCACTGATGCCAACTTGGCGGTCGAATGGGTTACGGCGGCACCCCTGATTTTGGTCTCGCTAGAATCCGGGCCTGAGCGGGTCAGGTTGCTCGCGACGCGGGGTCGGGTTCGTTTATTGCGGAGAAAGTGAATGCGACTGGCGATGGCGTTTGATCCGATCGAGGCCGGTGAGGTCGACAATTTCGCCTTCGATTTCACTGCGGATGTCGGCGCAGCGACCATCGCGTCGACCAATTGGACCTGCGCATTGGCACCATATCAGACGGCAACGGACCCGTCCCCTCAGGCCCGGATCTTGTCGGCTTCTGCGCAGACGCTGATCCAAGTTCGTTCGCCGCTTGACGGATCGCTGCAAAACATAACCGGGTTCTTCTCGGTCGCTTCGATTGGAGGGATGCCCGTCTCGGCAATTGGCGGCACCTATGTCCTCGAGGCCACTGCCGACCTTACCGACGGCCGATCGTTGAAACTCAATTCCACGCTTCTGTGCGTAGGCTGAGGCACCGATCAGGAACCTGACAGGCGGCCAGATTCCTCACGTCCGATCACCGCCGGCTTCTAGTTTTCGCTCAACGAACCGAACCATAGGTCAGAAATCGGATCATGAAAATCTACCTGCCTATCGCGAAGGTCGATGCCGAGCACCGCGAAGTCTGGGGATATGCCTCGACCGAAGCGCGCGACGACCAGGGCGAGATCGTCAAGCGCGACGCCCTCGTCGCGGCGCTCGGCGACTATATGCGGTTCGCCAATATCCGTGAGATGCATCAACTCTCAGCGGTCGGGGTCGCCAGAGAGGCTGCGGTTGATGACCGGGGGCTTTATATCGGTGCCAGGATCGTCGACGACCAGGCGTGGCAAAAAGTGATCGAGGGGGTCTACAAGGGCTACTCGATCGGTGGTCGCGTCACCGAGCGCGACCCGGCCGATTACAAGACGATCACCGGGCTGGTGCTGAACGAAATTTCGCTGGTCGACCGCCCGGCCAACCCCGAAGCTGTATTCGACTATTGGAAAGCCGCAGGAGCGTCGACCATGCCCGAGCCTCGGTTCAACCCGCCAATTCAGATCTGGGCCTGCGGGGTCTCCGAGCACCAGCATCTGGCCAAAGCCGACGCGCTCAAATGCCAAGGCGAGGGGGCGGTGATTGCCGAGGTGGCGCAGCCTGGCAAAATCGCGGCGTCCGGCGTGACCTTGATCGCGGCGGCGCAAACCGCGATCGCGACGGCCGAAGGGGTGCTCGAGAAGGCACAGAGCAAGGCGACTCCAAGCACCCCGTTCGGCTCGGCCCAATATGCCGATCCTGGTTATCAGACCGACGGAAAGAAACGCTACCCGATCGACACGGAAAGGCACATTCGGGCCGCCTGGAACTTTATCCACCGTCCAAGCAATGCGCGGCGGTACACCGCAGTTCAGCTCGACGACATCAAGGCCAAAATCATTGCCGCCTGGAAAGCAAAGATCGACACCGACGGTCCGCCTGCCGCCGACGGCAGCAACAAGGCCGGAAAAAATCCGGCGCAGGTCGCGCTAACCAAGGCCCTGTGGGATGTCGGCCACGTCGCTCGGATCATCCTCGATCTCGATTGGCTCGAGGAAAGCTTGGCGGCGGAAGCGGCGATGGAAGGCGACGACTCGCCGCAGCCGGCTCGGCTTCAGGCAATCATCGCCGAGCTGTGCGGTTTTCTGAACGCGCTCGTGACCGAAGAGACCGGCGAGATCCTGGGCGGCGCGGAGAGTGACAGCGAGCCCGCTGGCTCCTCGCCGCCGGACATTCTGATCATGGCCGCCGGCGCTGCCGGCGCGGCCCTCGTCGCCGATCTGTGCAAGACCGGGAGTCCGAGAATGCAAAAACTAGCCACTGCGGTCCTCGCCAAGATTAAGCACAGCCAAGGCGACCAGACGCTGCTCGACCTCGCCTACCATGCGGTCGACAAGTGCATGGGCATGAACGGCCTATTAGTCGCCGAAAGAAGCCATTTGGCCAAGGCACGTGACGCCCTGAAGGCAGCAGGGGCCGCTTCGAGCGAGGGAGCGACCGTGGACACCGCCAGCAATCCCGAGGTCCCGTCACCGATGGTCCGGCCGCCGGCTCGCGAGTTCCGTCCCGGCGAGAATTCCACAATTGACACGTCGAGGCGCCCGCCCGCGGCCGTCAGCGACGGCGTGCTCGAGATGATCGCAGCGGTGCTGGGCAAGCGCGGGGCGGGGCATCAGGCGCTGATAGACGTGGCGCATGACTGTATCGGCCGGTTGACCGATGGCGCCAGCTGCGCCGCAGACAAAGTCGGCGCCCGCCATTCGCAAGAGACCCTGGGAGCTTTGGCCGAGGCCCATGACCATCTCGTCGCGGCCGGCGCCAAATGCGACGCGGCCGGCTTTACCGCCGAGACAGAGTTAGAGGGTACGGAATTCGACAGCGGAAAGGTGTCGGGGGGAGATTTGGCCAAGATGTTGGTGGGCGAGCGGGCCGAGAAGGCGGCGCTGATCGCCACCCTGACTGACATCGTGCCGCGTCTCGACCGCCTGACAAAGCGGGTCGAGGACATTGCCCGCACCCCGCTGCCTCCGCTGACAATATCCAAAAGTGCGACTGCCATCTCGAAGCAGCAAGACGCCGGGGGCCTCGGCGGGCTCTCGCCCGAGGATTTCGCCGCGGCCTTCTCCTGCATGAGCAAGGAAGACCAGACTCTGACCCTTATTAAGGCCAGCTATGCTAACCCGATCCACCCGCCTGGCCACGGCACCGCAAAGGAGCCGTGCCAGGAGTGAGTCCGGCCTTTAGGCCGTAACCGAACCCGCCCTCAGGCGGGTTTTTCTTTGCCCCCCTTTTGGGAGGAACAGTTGATGAGCTCTATTACCCAAGAATCGCTGGAGTTGTTGAAAAGGGCTCTGGCTGCGCCGGACGACTCGCTCGCCAAGTCGATCTCGACCGCGACCGGCCTCGTCGCCTATGATCTTCAGGCGCCGGCGAAAAATCTCTATCCGTTTGTTACCCCGATCCGAAATGTGTTGCCCCGGGTCGGCGGTGGCACCGGCACGGCGACTAATTGGCGTCAAGTCAACGCCATAATCGGTTCCGGCTTCGACGCCATGGGGTGGGTCCCGGAAGGCCAGCGCTCGGGCCAGATGTCCTATTCGACCGCAAGCCGGTCAGCCACCTTCGTGACCATCGGCGAGGAGGACGCCGCGACCTTCGAAGCGATCTCCGCCGGCCGCGAGTTCGAAGACATCCAGGCGCGCATGACCTTCCGCCTGTTGCAGAAGATGATGCTAAAGGAGGAGATGGCGATCCTCGCCGGCAATGCCTCCTTGCAGCTCGGTACGCCGGCAACCCCGACCTTATCGGCTTCGGGCGCCGGCGCCACGCTTCCGGCCGGGACTTATTTCGTAAAAGTCGTTGCCCTGACCCTCGAAGGCTATCAGAACTCGAGCGTGTCGGGCGGCGTCGCCACCACCAAAAACATCACCGGGGTCGACAACAAGAGCTTTACCCTGTCGGGCGGCTCTTCCAACATCAGCGCCGAAGCAAGTCAGGCGGTGACCCTCGGCCAAACCCTCTTTTGTAGCGTCACCGCGATCCAAGGTGCGGTCGCCTACGCTTGGTACATCTCAACCGCGACCGGGACCGAGACCTTGCAGGCGATCACCACGATCAACAGTCTGGCGGTTTTGGCACCGCTTGCGATCGGCAACCAGTCACAGACCGCGGTCACCAACGATAATTCGGCCAATTCGGGTTATGCCTACGACGGGCTATTGACGACCGCGCTGAAGAACGGGTCGAACGCCTATATCAACACCATGCCGACCGGAACGGCTGGCACTGGTACGACCCTGACATCCTCGGGCCGCGGATCGGTTAATGAAATTGATACGATGTTCCAAATGATGTGGAACAATTTCGAACTGTCGCCGACCGTCCTTTACGTCAATGCCCAGGAGCTAAAGAACATTACTACGAAGGTGCTGTCGAACAGTTCCGGGCCGCTGCTACGTTATGACACGCCTGCCGACGGCAGCGTGGGTGAGTACCAACTGACTGCATCAGGAGTTGTACAGTTTTATTATAACCCCTTTGCAATCTATGGCGGATTACGCATCCCGATCAAGATCCATCCGCGGGTTCCGCCAGGCACGATTATCGGCTGGGCCGAAAACCTTCCGATCCAGTATCAGTCGAACGAGGTCCCCAACGTCGCGGAACTCAAGACCCGGCAGGACTACTACCAGATCGACTGGCCGATCGTCACCCGACAGCGCCAGGTCGGCGTCTACGCCGAAGAAGTTCTAGCCGTTTATGCACCGTTCGCAATGGGCGTGATTACCAACATCGCTAACGGCTGAGATCGATGCCTGAGCTGATAGCGCTGCGTGCCGCCTTTGGCCAAGACGAGGCCAACCACGGCATTAGGCGCTATCGCGTTGGCGGAGATGGTCTTGTGCACGTTCCTGCCGAGGCCGCTTTCTTTCTGGTCAATAAAGGAGGGTTCGCCGTGGCGAAGACGACCGTCGCTCAGATCCCGGAAGGCTTGCTCTGTGCGCCGCTGCCCAATGCCATCCGCTCGGGCGCAGACCCGACTTCGCGGGTGCGCCCGCATCACAATAGAACCGGCGGTTGCAGCCATTGTGGATGCAAACATCAAGGCCATCAGAACAGCGACGTGCTCGCTCCCGCCGAAGCCGCCGGCGATCTCCTAGTGCGCGGGATACTACCGGCGACGCAGGGTCTGCGCCCAGGTGAACACGAAGTTGGACCAGGGCCGATCGGGCTTGAAAGATCGCCGGTTGGCGACTTAACTTCGACGGCCTCACCCTAAGGGAGGGGCTGAACGGTGTCCGAGATAAACGAGCCGGTTTACGCCGCAAATGTGCGGAGCGCGATCAAGGCAATCAACCCATCAATTGCCGATGCGGCCCGGATCTACGGATGGCCAGCCGCGCTCGATGCGGTCAGCACGATCTTGATGTCGCTGCTAATAGCCGCGGTCGGTGGTGACGAGGCGCGCTCAGCCTGTAGTAGGATGTACGAGGAAGTGTCGCGCCTTGAGCACGCCTGGGCCCCACTGCTGTCATGGGCCTCGGATCCGGGTGAAGGTGAACCGCGAGGGCGCGCCTGATGGCATACGGTGATCTGACAACCCTTGCTGACGTCAAAACGTGGCTGCAGACCGGTCAGAGCGCGTTTCCGCCTGCCGATGACGGACTGCTGAACCGGCTAATCACTGCGGCGAGTCAATACATCCAAACCTGGCTCAACCGCCAGATCGCTCTGTGCGACTACATTGAAGTGAAGGATGGAACCGGTGGCCAACGGCTGCAATTCGCACGCTTTCCGGTTTGTGCGGTACAGTCTCTAACTATCGATGGTATAGCGATCCCACCGGCGCCGCCACCCGTGCCTAGTACCGGCTTGAGCGCCGGTTACGTGTTCTCGCCGACGCAACTGGCAATCCGCGGATATTACTTCACGCGCCGGGTTCAGAATGTCGTCATCACCTACTCGGCGGGTTATGCGGCAACTCCACCCGATATCGCCCAGGCCTGCATCGAGCTGGTCGCGCTACGATACCGTGAGCGTACGCGGATAGGTGAGATTTCAAAATCGGTTGGAGCCGGCGAGACGGTAACCTACGCACAGAAGGACATGAGCCTACCGATTGCGACGCTACTCCAGCAATACCGCCTGGTCACACCGATCACCGGCTATTCGGTGATTATGGCACCGACCAGCACCGACCCGGCGATCGTTGTGGCGGCCCTGTGATCTCGGCCGAACTCCTCGGCGACGGGCTGGCGCTCGATCGGCTGCGCGCCCTGCCTGACGCGGCCAATGCGGGGCTCGCGCGAGCCTTTGCTAAACTCGGAATCGCTCTCCAGGGTAATGTGCAGCAGGACAAGCTCAGCGGCGAGGTACTCAAGGTTCGGAGCGGAGCGCTGAAATCGAGTATCGACGTTCAGATCGATAAGAGTGCCGCAGGAGTAACCGCGACTGTTTTTAGCGATCTCGATTACGCTGCGGCCAAGGAATATGGATTTTCGGGGACAGTCAATGTCAGGGCAAGTCTACGGCTTATCAAACAAGCCTTTGGCCGGCCGATCGCAACGAAAGCGGTCAGCGTGCGCGCGCATAGCCGCCAGATGAATCTGCCCGCGCGCTCGTTTCTTCAGTCGGCGCTCGATAACATGGCACCGAATATCAGCGCGGACGTCGAAGACGCTCTGCGAGAAGCGATTACCTCATGATCATTCGCGAAGTGATTTATGCGGCGCTGTGGACCCTCGGCTCGGCCGCGGGAACCTTTGCCAGCGCTAACCGCCGGTTGCGGCATTGGACCGATGTGGCGCCGATCGAGCAGCCGGCGCTGTTCATGAGTGAAAAGGGCGCCCACGCCGTGGTCCAAAAATTGGGCGCGCCCATCGCGTGGACGCTTTACGCCGACTTCTACATCTACGTCCATTCGAGCGACCCCTACGCGGCGCCGGCGACGATTTTAAACCCATTACTCGACGCGCTCGAACGGGCGCTGGCGCCATCGGCCGCAACCGGGATCCAGAACCTCGGGCTGCCGCTGATGGTTCAACACGCCTACATTTCCGGCAAGATCGAGACCGACGAGGGTGTTCTCGGCGACCAGGCAATTGCGATCGTTCCGGTCGAGATCCTGTGCTTCTGACGGAGACCGTCAGCCGACGAATCGAAATATCGGAGAGTACGATGGACGAGACCGACAGGGCGATAGATATGCCCGGCAATCCACTCGACCAGATGATCGAGCGGTGGTGGGAAGATCACTTTCCAGGCTCGGCCGTCGCTCGCGACACCGCGTCCTGGAACGTTGCCCACGCCGCGAAGGAGAGCCTAAAGCGGTTGCTGGTTCAGGCTCTGAGCCTGCCCCAGGCGAAGGCCGGGGACCAAGATTTGCAAGGGAGTATATGACATGCAACTCAGCTTCGGTTCGGGTGCGGTATGGGGCGAACGCACCGACGTATCCGGCTCGGGGATCGGCCCCCGCCAGTTCGGCGTGCTCCAGGACATCCAGATCGATTTCGACTGGACCGACAAGGAGTTGTATGGCCAGCTCCAATTTCCGGTGGCTATAGCCCGCGGCCAAGGCAAGATCAGCGGAAAGGCCAAGTTCGCCCAGATCCTCGGTCTACTCTACTCTGACATCTTCTTCGGGACACCAGCGGCGACCGGCCAATTCGCCGTGTCGCAGCTCGAGGCGGCCACAGTTCCGGCGGTCACGCCCTACACAGCGACCGTTGCCAACGCGGCGACCTACAACGACGACCTTGGCGTCGTCTATGCCGCCACCGGCAAGCGCTTCAACCGGGTGACGACGCCCTCCGCTGCTGGGCAGTATTCAGTCAATTTTGCTACCGGGGTCTATACGTTCGCGGCGGCCGACGCGAATATGGCGCTGTTGATCTCGTACACCTACAATGTTACGACCAGCGGCAATAAGCTTACTTTGACCAACCAGTTGATGGGCACGACGCCGACCTTCAAGGCGACGTTCTACACGACCTATTCCGGCGAAGGTTTGGCGTTGCGGCTTAATGCCTGTACCGCCAATAAGCTATCGATGCCGACCAAGATCGATGATTGGTCGATTAGCGAACTGGATTTTATGGCTTTTGCCGACGCGTCGGGCACGATCGGCTACGTCAGCACCGTCGAATGATGCATGCACCGATCGTGCGGCCTCGGAACTGAGGGGAGGAGAGAGAGTGATCCCCGGCATAATGGTCGCCATGGGCGGCCAGCAGTGGACTGTTCCTCCATTAACACTGGGTCAACTCCGCCGGCTCATGCCCAAGGTGCAGCAGCTCACTGAAATCGGTTCACAAATGGGCGAGAAGCAGATCGGGATTCTGGTTGAAATCGTCGCTGCAGCGCTTCAGCGCAATTATCCTGACATCTCGGTAGAAATTGTCGAAAACCTGCTCGATCTCGGTAACGCGGGCGCGGTGCTTAATGCGGTCCTAACCGGCTCCGGTCTGAGGCCGCGGGAGCGATCGCCGGGGGAAGCGCCGGCCCCCGGGCCGGATCCGGGGGCCGGGATGCTAGCGTCGGGATCGAGCCCAACGGCAGCTGGGGGCATATTTACGGTCTCCTCGCCACCACCTGCGGCTACAGCTTTCCCGTAATCGATGCAATGACCCTCCTCGATGTTGAGGAGTTAACCCGATATTGGATCAATCATCCTCCGCTGCACTTGGTGGTTGCCGCCTACCTTGGGGTCGGTAAGCGGACCCGATTTGAAGCTCTCGTACCGGCATCCCTTGCGAAGGGGGAGAATTTGGACATCGGCACCGTCCTCGCGGAAATCGGGCCGGGCTTCGCGGGAGGGGATGTACATTTTGGACTCGGCCCTGTGGTGCTCGATTTCGCCGAGCTGAAGCGCAGGGTCACGCAACCGACAGATGCCTAGGCGAAGTGAGGCGTGCGAGTGCGCCGCCGGACCGATAGGGCGGTCGGTGCTCCTTTTTCGACTGAGAGGCTGTCGTGGCTGATATTGAAACCAGCGTCGCCATTACTGCACGAACCGAGGATTTGCAATCTGGGATGCAGACCGCGGCGAATTCGGTAGAATTGGCCACTGAGGCCATGAAGGCTCAGTTAGCCAGTCTCGGTACAGCTGCTCAGCAGGCGCAATCGTATATCACTGCCGCTGCGGCGCAGATCGGATCGACGATTGGAGCGCTGCAGGCCAAAGCGGCAAACCTCTCCGCTTCGGCCGCCAGCGGGGTGGGTTCGATTGCAGCCGCTGTATCTTCTCATGGCCAGGGCGGGGGAAGCTCCGTCATACCGGCGGGCGGGAGTAGCCAGTCTGGCGGCGGTGCGCAAAATCGCGTGCAGGAATGGCGCGCCGAATTGCAAAGCCAGCTCGGCGACGAACAGGCGTTTTTTGCCGATTCGAGAGCCGAAGAACTGGCCTTTTGGCAGGACAAGCTGGCGTTAACTCAGGCGGGCTCAAAGGAGCAGATAGCGGTCGAAAATAATATCTACCAGCTCGAGAAGCAGCTGGCAGTTCAAAATGAGCGAGACATGCTTGCCTCTCTCGATGCCGATGAAAAGGTCACCGACGCAGCCTATGCGCGTAGGAAGGCGGCGATTCAGGAAGAGGCAGAGCTCGGTAAAATATCGGCCAGCGAGGAGGTAGCCCGCCTCAAGGATCTGCTCGACACAGAATGGGCGCTTGAGCAGGTTTATTACGAAAAAAAGTTGGCGGCAGCTGTGGAGGATGTCCGCACCCGCGAAAAGCTAACCAGCCAAGAAGAGCTCGCCTACGAGAAGTATCTAACGGACAAAGATAAGCTAGACGCTCAGGCGGTACAAAACAGCGAAAAACAGTGGGAGAGCTTGCTGCAACCGATCCAGCGTGCGGTGGACACGTCCGTCACCGGTATCATCCTGGGGACGACAACAGTACAAAAGGCGTTGTCAAATCTCGCACAGTCGATCGTTGCAGAATTCGTCAACTCGGCGGTCAAGAGCGTCTTCGGCGAGATCGGGAAACTGCTCGGCGCGAGCCTAGCAGGTAGCGGGGGGAGCAGCGGCGATCAGGATTTTTGGGGCGGCATCACCGGCACCGGTGAAGATATTGTGGGTGGCGGGATTTCTGCGGGTCTATTCGGTTCCGGCGGTCTCCTAGGCATGCTCGGGCTTGGCAGCCTGGTTTCGGGGGGCGGGATCTTCGGCAGCCTGTTCAAAGGCATCGGCTCTCTGTTTGGTTTCGAACATGGCGGCATAGTGCCGTCCGCGCAGGGCGGTTGGATGGTGCCTTCGACCTCATTAGCGATGCTGCATGCCAATGAAATGGTGCTGCCGGCGAATATAAGCCAAGGGCTACAATCTATGATCGCAGGCGGCGGGGGCGGTGCCGGCGCGTCGGGCGGCGGAGCGAACGTCATGTTCAATGTTTCCGCCATCGACAGCCAGTCCGTCGCGAAATTCTTCCAATCAAACGGCAACGTGCTGGTCGCCGCGATCAATCGGGCGATGCGCAACGGAGCAACCCTGCGGAGCGCCTAATGGCACTGGTTTTCCCGGCCCTGCCGGGGCTTGCCTGGAGCGTAACCAAGGCGCCAACGTTTCAGACCCGTATCCAGCGCGCCGTCTCTGGCCGCGAGCTACGGGCGCTCGATTATCCCTATCCCTTGTGGCAGTTTACGCTAGTTTTTGCGTTCTTGCGCGACAACCCGGCCGCAGGGTTAGACGAATTGCGGACGCTGATGGGGTTCTACCTGGCCTGCCAGGGCGCCTATGACACGTTTCTATTCCAAGACCCCAGTGATTACCAGGTAATTGGTCAGTATCTCGGCACTGGTGACTTGAGTTTGTCTGCCTTTCAGTTGCAGCGCACAATGGGCACGGCATTGCTCGGCGGCGGCTTTGCCGAGCCGATTGTCGCGCCCAACCTGATCACTGCTATTTACTTTGATGGGATAACGCAAAGCTCATCCGGATACAGCATCGATCCAGGTACTGGGTTACTTACCTTTTCGACCCCGCCCGGAACCGGCCTGGTGATCACCGTGGACTTTTCCTATTGGTTTCGCTGCCGCTTTGTCGACGACAGCTATGATTTTGAGAATTTCATGCATCGGTTATGGCAACTCAAGAAGCTGACGTTCATCTCGGTGCGGACATGAAGGCGGCCTCGCCGGCGCTGATTGCACTGCTGAATTCGAGCACGCAGTTTGTCATGGCCGATTTATACACCTTTACCTTGGTCGGCGGCAACTTGCTGCGCTATTCTGCGGCGTCGACGGCAATTGTCGCCAATGGGTTCACGTTTGCCGTTGGTCCCAAATTCGAGCGATCGAAGATCAGCACCGTAATCGGCACACAGGTCGACGAACTCGATATCAAGGTCTACCCCGAGACTACCGATCTGATTGGCGGGACCCCGTGGTTGGAAGCAGCATGGCAAGGGCAACTCGACGGCGCGCTGTTGCAGATTGAGCGCGCGTTCATGCCAAGCTATGGCGACACCAGTCCTGGAACGGTGGTGCTGTTCGCCGGCCGCATCTCCGACATCGATTGCAGCCGTACCGGCATCGACATGAAATGCCGCTCGCATCTGGAGCTGTTGAACATTCAGATGCCGAGGCGACTGTGGCAGTCTTCGTGCACGCATGCGTTCGGCGATGCGATGTGCCAGTTTAACCGCGCGACTTTACAAGCGAGTTTTGCTTGCCTTTCCGGCTCCACGGAAACCCAAATCCTCAGCACGGTCAATCCGACGCCGGCCGGACTCTACGTCCAGGGTACGATTTTTGGCCTAACCGGTGCGAATACGGGCGACAGCAGGACCGTTTCCGGAATGAGCAACGGGAACGTCTCGGTCAAGCTCGCCTTCCTTTCGCCTCCGATGGTCGGCGATCAGTTCCAGCTTTTGCCCGGCTGCGACCGGTCCATCGCGACCTGCACCAATGTCTTTAACAACGCCATCCATTTCGGTGGGATGCCCTATATCCCGACGCCGGAGACCGCGGTATGACCGACCCGCGACGAGCAGCAGTTGTGGCCGAGGCGGCGACCTGGCTGCGCACGCCCTATCACCACATGGGCCGCGTCAAGGATGCGGGGACAGACTGCTTGATGCTGCTGGCAGAGGTTTATGAAGCGGCGGGTGTTATTCCGCACGTCGAAGTGCCGTTCTACCCGCCGGATTGGCACCTGCACCGCGGGATCGAGCGTTACCTCGAGGGCCTGATGCACTACGCCCGCGAAAATGCGGGTCCGCCACGGCCGGGCGATGCCGTGCTGTTCAAGTTTGGTCGGTGCTTTGCTCATGGCGCGATCGTCGTCGCATGGCCCCGGCTGATCCATGCCTGGCACAATGCCGGTGTCGTCTACGGCGACGCTGGTCAAGGGCAACTCGCCGGGCGCACAGCGCGGTTTTTCTGTCCGTTTTCCCAGCTTCCACAGCTGGCTTCCAAATGACCGGCATTATCGGCGGCGGGTCGAACGCCAAACAAAAGACCGCGGTCGGCTCGCTGCAATTCCAAACCTCGCAGAAGGGCGGCGTGATCCCGCTCGTCTATGGGACGACGCGCGCCGCGCCTAACCTGATCGACTATGACGATTTCACCGCAACGCCGGCGAGTTCGGGCCTGAAAGGCAAGGGTGGGGGTGGGGGCAAGACGGGTAATCAGCAATATAATTACAGCGCCTCGGTCATTCTCGGGGTGTGCCAGGGGCCGGTCGCGGGCTTTGGCACGGTCTGGTGGGACAAAAATACGGCGCCGCTGAGCGGCTTGCGGGGGCTGTCGACGGTCAATCTGGGTGCAGACGGGCAGGCTTCGGACCCGTTCTGGACCACCAATCACCCGGCGAAGGCACTGGGCTATTCCGGTACGGCCAACTTCACTTTAGACAACTATCAATTGGGCATGACTGCAACCCTGCCCAATTTCTCTGTCGAGGTCATCGGGATAGAGTCCGTCAGTGGGATCAATGGTTTCGACGCCAACCCGGCGGCGATCATCACGGATTTCCTGACCAATCCGCGCTACGGCGCCGGTTTTCCAGCGGCTAATCTCGATAGCCTCGGCATCTATTCCGAATACTGTGCCGCGGCCGGGCTGTTCCTGTCGCCGCTACTCGACATCCAGCAGGAGGCACAACAATCTCTGGGCGACATCGTAAAAATTTCAAACAGCGCGATCGTATGGTCGGGTGCCTTGTTAAAGGTCCTGCCCTACGGCGATCAGCCGCTAAGTGCCACCTACACTGTGATCGCCCTTTCAGGGACGATCGTCGCTGACGACACCCTGACATTGACCTTCACCAATCCTAACCTTCCCGGGTTGCCGATCACGGTCGCCTACAGCGCCAGCCTTGCCGATCAGACTTCTTATACCAGTGCAGCGGCCGGGCTGGCACAACAGGTGGCTGGCAATGGAACGCTGAGCGGTTACGGCATTTATGCATCGTGCTCGGTTAATTCTCTGGTGATCGTTCAGGTCCAAGGCAGTGGTACCACGGTCACTGGCAGCGTCAGCGGCGCCGAAACGATCTCGGTCGGTATGACGAGTCCACCATACACCTTCACGCCAAACACGACGGTACTCTACAGCCTCGGTGAGGATGATTTTATCGTCCAGGAGTTTGGCGTCGGTACCAATCTCGGCGTGAATCCGGGCGGGCCAGCATTGCGGCAAGGTGCGGGTCCGATCACCGGAGGCTTTACCGACGACCCCGTGCATATCGTCCGCTCAACTCCAGCAGACACCAACAACATGATCGAAGTGGAATGCCTCGATCGGTCGAACAGCTACAACACGACGATCGTCGAAGCCTTTGACCAGGCTTCCATCGATCTATACGGCGTCCGCCGAGACACCTCACTGAAGGCAAACGCGATCGTCGATGCGACCTATGCCGGCCCGATCGCAGCGCAGCTGTTGCTACAACGCAGCCTCTACTTCCGCAACACCTACATTTTCCAGCTCGGTTGGAAGTATTGCCTGCTGGAGCCGATGGATCTCGTCCAGATCACCGATGCGCGGCTCGGCGTTACCGCATTAACCGTGCGTATTAACGCGATTAAAGAAGACGACGAAGGAACGCTGTCAATCACTGCTGAGGATTTCTTTGGCGGTTATTCGACAGCGGTGGTCTACCCTAAGCAGGGAGCTTCCGGCTATGTACCGAACTACAATTCCGCGCCCGGCGACATCAACCCACCGCTTATTTTCGAGCCGCCGGCGGGATTGCTGTCAGGGGATCTCGAAATCTGGATAGGGCTGTCGGGTGGCCCTAACTGGGGTTCGGCCCAAGTCTGGATTTCGAGTGACGGCAGCTCCTACGCGCTGGCCGGGGCGGTTGACGCACCGGCCACACAGGGTATCTCGACCGCCGATTTGCCGGCGCACGCATCGCCAGACACGATTAACACGCTTTCAGTCGATCTCGCACATAGCCGGGGCTCCCTCTCCTCGGTATCGGCGACCGATGCGCAGAATCTTGCCACATTAACCTACCTCGGCGGGGAGTTGCTCGCTTATCAGACTGCGACGCTGACCGGGACCTCAGAATACAACCTAAGCACTCTGTACCGTGGCGCCTATGACACGACGATCGCCGATCATCCAACAGGAGCACAATTTGCGTTGCTCAATGGAGCGATCGGTCACTTCCCCTATCCGGCGACTCTGATCGGTCAAACAATCTATTTGAAATTTGTCTCGGTGAACATCGTCGGTGGCGGAATTCAGGATCTAGCATCGGTGGCGGCGTATACTTACGCGATCACCGGAGCCGGACAGGGAACGGTCACCGTCCTCACTGGTACGTTCGTCAACGGCAAACCGACCGCCAACCTTGTTCTGCAGCGCTACGTGTTTGCCACGACGGTGACCTTCCCGGCCGGGCTTGCAGGCAGCCAAGGAACCGCCGGAACGCCGGCCACGGCAATGGCAACATTCGAGGTGGAAAAGAACGGCGTGAATGTGGGCACTATGGTGTTTGCCGCTACCGCCACCATAGCGACTTTCGCAATGACATCGGCAACAACCTTCAATGCGGGGGATGTACTTACGTTGATGGCTCCGGCAGCGCCGGATGCGACCCTCGCCAATTTGGCGTGGACGTTTATGGGAACGACGGGAGCATAACTTAGATGTCAAAGCTGTGGAATTACGTAGACGGCCGCGCGATCAGCCTCGCTGACGGGATCGTTACCTTTGGCGCCGTGGCACTCGCTTTGATGCTGGCGCTGTGGCTCGGAGGCTGCGCTCAAGTCGGCCAATTCGCTGCCGGCGACGCGCAGAACGCGGCGGCGATCGCGACGGCAGTCGGCGACAGTGCCGGCGCAGCGTGTTGGCCAGTACTGGCCACAGCCGGAAATGCAATCGCTGCCACCGGAAATTCACCGGGTGTACTGACCACGATCGAAGAGAAGCGCGCGCTGGAAATGGCGGTGCAAAATGCCGCCTGTCAGCCGGTATGGGCCGGAGTATTGGCCGAGTTGTTGAAAGCAACTCCCGCGGCGCCCTTCGTACCGTGATGCCGAGACCCCGATTTTCGCCCGAGGTCAATTTTGGTCATATCCTACAGGCGGTCGTGTTGGCACTGACCATCGGCGGTGGCGCTGTGACCAGCTACATTAGCTTGCGTGGCGACATCGAGCAGCTGCGGGCCGATCTTGGGGTTCAGATCGCCTCGCACGAACTACGCATCGAAGCGTCTGAGCGTGCGCTCGAACAGCGTCGCCTCGACGATCGTGACTTTCAAGCCGAGATGCGCGCAGCACTTGCGCGCATTATCGACGCTATCGGTGATTTGCGCACCCAGATCGTGCAAAAGCAGGACAGGAAGTAGGCCTTCTGCCTAGCAACGACTTGTTATTTGCTAATATGACTCCGATGCCTACATATAAATAGACTGCGGTCGATTCCGAGAGCGATGGGTCCCATAGAAGTTTATGGCCGCGGTACACGTCAGGAATGCATTTTCGTCCCGTACGGATTTGGCATCGTCACCACCTGAGCAGGCTTGGCATCCAGCAGCTATCTTCACGAGCTACTTTTTTGGTTCCGAACGAGGATAGCTTCGGCGGTTTGATATGAGGGAGCCACAATCTAGGCTGCCCGCGACTCGCGCCTCGCTCGTCGCCGCCCCGTAGGACCGGCCTCGGTCGGGTGGCTGATGTCGGTCGCCGCTTGGCCGCGGTATTGATGCCTGATGGAATCAGCTCGAACCAGTGACGGTTCCGGGTTGATCTGAAACCTGGCCCTAGCCATGGTGGGCGCGATCGGCGCGGGGGGAAGCAAACATGTCATCGAGGGTGCGTGTGCGTTTTGCGGCGCTCACTGCGGTTCTGATAGTGGCCGGCTGCAGTAATATGGGTGCGACCACCTGCCAATGTCCCAAGCCCGTCGCGTATGATGACGCGACGTTAAAGAAGATCACAAAGGCATTGCGAGCGCTGCCGGCTGACAATGTCCTTCATGAAGCGATGGACGATTACGAGAACGAACGCGACGATCTGCGTTTCTGTCCCACCGGCACTCATTGAGGGATCGGTGACGCCCCTGCCATCACAGGAGCAGCGCCAGCAGATGTCGGCCGAGTACCAGGATAGCGGCGAGGGCGATGATCATCACCGGGACGTAGTTGAGCTTGCCCGGGCGATAGGGACGGCGGTCGAGGATGATCGCGGCGGCAAGGAGGAGCAGGCAAACCGCGAGTGCGATGCTCGTCTGGATCAGGCCCATGCGCCGACTAGCCAAACAAAAGCGGAGACAATTGCCTTAGCGTACACCTCTTCGCCCACGGGTCCGATATCAGCGCGGCTTGCCGATCGGTCGATCTCGCCACTATAAAAGCCTTCGGGTCCGACATTTTATTGGACTTCCTCACAAATGCGTAGCCTGGATACGACGGCTCTGGGGCTGCGCGGGCAGGAATTTGACGGCTTCGGCACCATAGCGCTCGTCAAAGCGGCCGCAGACGGCTAAAAGGCGGCTGTTCACAGCTGACGAGTTGTCATGCCCGAGGAATTTTATCGCATCAAGCGTCTTCCCCCCTACATCTTCAGCGAAGTCAACGCGCTCAAAGCCGAGGCTCGCGCCGCCGGGCGCGACGTCATCGACCTTGGCATGGGAAATCCTGACGGCGCGACCCCGCCTCATATTGTCGCCAAGCTCGTAGAGGCGGTCCAGAACCCGAAAACCCACGGTTATTCGGTGTCACGCGGCATCACCGGGCTGCGCCGCGCGTGCGCCGGCTATTACGCGCGTCGCTTTGGCGTTGAGCTCGATCCCGAGCGCGAGGTCATCGTCACTCTTGGCTCGAAGGAGGGGCTCGCGAATCTCGCCCAAGCAATCACCGCGCCGGGCGATATCGTGCTGGCGCCGAGCCCATGCTACCCGATCCACGCCTTTGGCTTTATCATGGCCGGCGCTTCCGTGCGGCATGTCCCGATCGGTCCCGAATTCGACTTCCTTGCCGAACTGAAGAAGGCGGTGCGGCACAGTATCCCGGCGCCGCTAGCGATCGTCCTTAATTTTCCCGCCAACCCAACTGCCCAGACCGTCGACCTCGATTTTTATCGCGAGATCGTCGCCTTCTGCCGGCGGCACGACATCGTTGTGCTGTCCGATCTGGCCTATGCCGAGATCTATTTTAACGGCAAGCCGCCGCCTTCGATCCTCGAAGTGCCAGGCGCCCGCGATATCGCGGTTGAATTCACCTCCCTAAGCAAGACCTATTCGATGGCCGGTTGGCGCATTGGTTTTGCGGTCGGCAACAAGCGGCTGATCGCGGCCCTTTCTCGAGTCAAATCCTACTTGGATTACGGCGCCTTTACTCCGATCCAGGTAGCTGCGACCGCGGCGCTGAACGGTGCGCAGGATTGCGTTGCAGAAACTCGCGAGCGCTATCAGGCACGCCGTGATGTGATGATCGACGGGTTGCGCCAAGCCGGCTGGGAGGTGCTGCAACCGGAAGCAACAATGTTTGCCTGGGCGCAGATTCCGCCGCAGTTTCGCCCGATGGGCAGCCTTGCCTTTTCAAAGCTGCTGCTCGAACGCGCCAATGTCGCGGTGTCGCCGGGGATCGGCTTTGGCGAATATGGCGAGGGTTTCGTCCGCATCGCGCTCGTCGAGAACCGCCAGCGCCTGCGCCAGGCGGCCCGAAACATCAAAATCTTCCTTTCCGGCCGCAACGATATTCCCGGGCTTCGTCACGCTACTGACAACCTTGCCGCCGCGTCGTAGCTGATGAACACCCAATGTTTGACCGGAAATGTATTAGATAATTCTCATCAGTTGCGATTCGGTGGCTGTGGGTAAGCAAGCAACAATCCAGAACATGTAGACAGAAATCATCCGCTCGCAGCTTTGCACCAAGGCGCTGGTCTATGCGAGCGCCTCTCGGCGATCGACGGCCGCACCACCCACCACCCTGGCTGCGAGGTCTCGCACCGCAACCGGGTTCGGTTGAGCCTAGAAGGTGGCGGGTTGCCGTCGCGGGTTGCCCACGGGTCGATTGGCAATCCCCCTCGGTGTGGGGCCTATGATCTCGTCCGCGACAGGGCGACGGTGCGGGTGGCCTGACATAAGAAACGGCCTTCGCCAGGGGTTTGCCGCGCGGTGGGCGCTAATGTTGACGCCCATTTTTGTTGATATAATTTCCAATTATCATAGGGAGTTGCTCAAGGAGGGCTCTTACGACGTGGATCGAGCCTACTTCCGCGTTATGCGTATCCAGACCATCGCCGACGAGGTCGCGACCCCGCTTTCTCACTTGCCATCCGGAGCGGTATGAGACCTCATCGATTGGATTCGATTAGGCGAGCAAAGAAAATCCGCGAAGCCACGGCCGCCGCCGCCGTTCTCCGGACAGGCCCCCGAGTTGGGCCACGTATCGGCAGCGGCCGGCCGCCAGGACCGAGCGGGATTCGCCGAGTGATACACCACTGGTTTTCACGACGTGGGGTACATGTATCGGAGAGTCTTCGTTGAGGTACGTGTGAAGCGGCGGATAGACGCCACGCCGCTTGGTTTGGAATCGCCGGCTGATGCCCCGCGCGCTCCAAATCGTCTAGTACAGCGGGAAGCCAGCGACCGTGTGGTGGCTATCGGACTGCGCAATCCATGGCTGGGCGATCTCTACCATCAGCTACTGACACTGCCGTGGTGGGCTTTTCTGTTCGGCTTAGCCACTGTTTATCTCGGTTTGAATGTGCTGTTCGCGCTCCTGTATTTGCTCGGCGACGGCGCGATCGCCAACGCCCACCCTGGAATATTTTCGGACGCCTTCTTCTTCAGCGTCGAGACAATATCGACGATCGGCTACGGGCAGATGTCGCCGGGGACGCTGTACGGCAATATCGTTATGACCCTTGAAGCGATGGTCGGATTGACCCTTCTGGCAGTTTCCGCGGGATTGGTACTTGCCCGATTTTCCCGGCCCATGGCCCGCGTGATGTTTAGCAGGGTAGCCGTCATCACGCCATACAATGGGGTCCCAACGCTCTCGCTCCGGCTCGCTAACGAGCGCCGCAATCAAATCCTCGAGGCGCAGGTCTCGGTTACTCTCGTCCGCGACGAGCTCACCGGCGAGGGCGAGCGGATGCGCCGTTTCTATGATCTGCAACTGGCACGCCAGCGCAGCCCTATCTTTGCGATGACATTTACCGTCATGCACGGGATAGACCCTGCAAGTCCATTATGGAATGCAACACCGTCATCGTTGGCCGCACAACAGGTCGAAATTGTGGTGACGGTCACGGGCCTCGACGAGACGATGTTGCAGGCGGTCCACGCCCGAACATCGTATCTAGCGGACGAGGTACTGTGGGACCATCGTTTCGCGGATGTGTTCACCCAAACCAAGGATGGCCGTTTGGCCATCGACTACCGCCGCTTCCACGATACCGAACCGATCCAGTCGGCGGCACCGAACATATCCTCTCGATAGCACTAAGTTTAGCCGCACGGCTCGGAGGGGGGCGTGCTGGCGAGCATCGCGACGGCATCCATGAGTTCCCGCCCGGTCATCACCCCATCGCCACTCCCCTTCGTCCCGAACTCGTGCCCGGCGTCTTCCGTGTGAACGCTCTCGCTCAGCGCTCGAGTGTCAGGGTCGTCGCCCCAGAAGCATTTTACGGGACCGCGCGATCGAGCAAAGTTGAACGAACGCTTGGGACCTCGGGAAGGGACGGGGTTGAGGTGCGCTGAGAAATCAAACGCATCGGCGCTCAAGAAATAGCGCGAAGGCGATTGAGATAATCACAACAATATTGGCACATTGGTGACTGGCACGCCAGCTTGCGACGGGCTCGCGGCTAATTGCCGCCGAGTCTACCGAGTGCGCCTTCATCGGCCCATCCCTGGCGGGCAGAGCACCCGCTGTTGGATCTGATCATCATTCCTGGACGATGCCGCCGAGCGATCTATTCGGCCCTTCTGATCGAGGAGGAAGGCGCTGCCCCGATCTTTCGCGGGCTGGGCGAAGTGATCGAGACTAAGGGGCTGTGCTGCTCGTTCTACACCGACCGCGGCACCCTTATTTCTACACACCCAAGGCCGGGATGAGGTCGATCGGTTGCCGCCGATGTAGGTCGGCCCGGCTCTCGCCGAGCGCCGCATCGAGCACCTTGGCCGGCATCGCTATCGCGGAGGCTGCCACGCAGTATCTGCTGGTCGAGCAGCTCTTGGCCTCGATCACCTCACCCAGCCGGCGGCTCAGCAAGACCGCCTTGACCCAGCGGCAGCTTTCGGCTCGAAGCCGTGCTCGGGCCGCTGCGCCTCATGTAAATGCTTCATCATGAAGTCCCGATAGGCGTCCGGTACCACCCGACCACGAACGTGATCCGGTCCAGTGACCCCCCGCGCCGCCGGTCGATTAGCCTCCAGCCGCCTCCGAGTTGAACTACTCGTGAAACGGTCGAGAATGCGGCTCGCTGGTCCCCAACAGCTCGGCCGCCTCGAGGCAGCTCTACCGCCGGCCACTACAGGACTGCAGATCCTTCAAATACCGCGCCATCGATATCTCGGGCCACATCCCGACCCCCGGCTCTGAACCCCCCAACGGATAGATCGTTTGTCCCAAAATCCCGGACATCTCATCTGCTATGGACACCCCCAAAGCTTCAACATTGGGCCAGGGTGGCTACGTGCTAGACCACATGTCCGCCTGAGTGCGGGGCGACCCGTCTCACAGTATGCAGGTAACGAGGGTTGCACCGGGTTGGCCGGTGCCGAGCCTCATGCATAGGAGACGGGTCATGGCGGATGGTATCAGCTACGTCGGGCTTGATGTGCACAAGGATGGGATCGTTGTCGCGATCGCCGATAGCGGGCTGCGTGGCGAGGTCAGGGACTATGGTCGGATTGCAAACACGGCGGCGGCACTAGAACGCCTGGTGCGTAAGCTGGGTGACGATGGCACGACCCTGCGATTTTGCTATGAGGCGGGGCCGTGCGGCTATGGCATTCAGCGTCAGCTGTCAGGGCACAGGCACGAATGCGTTGTCGTCGCGCCGTCGTTGATCCCAAAGCGGCCGGGCGACCGGGTCAAGACCGATCGACGGGACGCCGCCAGCCTGGCGCGGTTGCATCGCGCCGGCGAGCTGACCGCGGTGTGGGTTCCCGATGTCGGACACGAGGCGATGCGCGACTTGGTGCGTGCCCGTCTTGACGCGGTACATGCGTTGCGCCGGGCCCGCCAGCAGCTTTCGGGCTTCCTGTTGCGCCAGCGTTGCCATTATGGACGTCCGGCCTGGACCAAGCTGCATCGCCGCTGGCTGGCTGGTTTGCGTTTTGAGCAGGCAGCACACCACCTCGTGCTCGAGGATTACATTCAGACAGTCGAAGCCGCCGCGACGCGGCGCGATCGGCTGACGGCGCAGATCGAAGCGATGTTGCCCGACTGGACACTGGCCCCAGTCGTGGCGGCGTTGCAGACGATGCGCGGCATGGCCTTGGTCAATGCGGCAACACTGGTCGCCGAACTGGGCGACCTCTCGCGCTTTGCCAATCCGCGCCAGCTGATGGCCTATCTCGGACTGGTGCCGTCCGAGCATTCGAGCGGCGCCAGCGTCAGGCGCGGCGGCATCACCAAAGCCGGCAGCAGCGCGGCGCGCCGGTTGTTGATCGAAGCGGCGTGGTCCTACCGCTTCCCAGCTCGGGTCAGCCGTGACTTGCGCCTGCGTCAGGAAGACCAGCCCAAACTGATCCGGGAGATCGCCTGGAAGGGACAAGTGCGGCTGTGCGCACGCTATCGCCGTCTCGCCCGCACCGGCAAACCCGCCAATGTCGTCACCACCGCCATCGCCCGCGAACTGGTGGGCTTTGTCTGGGCCATCGCCCGCCAGATCACAATACCGGCAGGCTGATTGGAGAAATCGTGTGGTCACCAGCAAAGGAGGCACTGTCAAAAATACCAATCAGCGATTTCCGGGCAGCGCCGGAGGCATGACCGCGGTCAGGAGAACCCTCGCAACCACTATCTGCCGGATCGCCGATCCGACGCTGGTCACTAGACCGAGGCAGCTCCGCGACGCATCAACGGTCATGCGGTTCCGACCCGCGCATCAGAGTATGATCAACCGTCGCTTTGACGGCCGTGCCTCCGGCCCTGCCCGCAACAGCCCAAAACAGCCGCTTCAAAGAAAGCCACGAATTTACTTGCCTGCTACTTTAAATGGCGGACATGAGAGTGGTAGGACGCAATCATAAGATTCGATATTGGGGCGGCCTGTGCAATGATGTTGGATGCGCGAGGGGATCAGCATCGAAGTGAGCGCCGCGGCTTGCGAGCGATTGGCCTCGATTGTGGCGGACCGCAACAGCCGGCAAAAGCATGTGTGGCGGGCGCGGATCATTCTGGCGACGGCGGAGGGCTGCGGAACGGCCGAGATTATGCGCCGCGCTGGGGTCTCGAAGCCCTGTGTGTGGCGCTGGCAGGAGCGGTTCATGCGCGAGGGTGTGGCCGGCCTGCTGCACGACAAGACCAGAAAGCCTGGGTTGCCACCCTTGCCGTCAGCGCTGGTCGACCGTGTCGTCGCACTGACCCTGGCGGAGCCGCCGGGTGAGACGACCCATTGGACCGGCCGGGCGATGGCGGCGGCGAGCGGCATCTCGCTGCGCTCGGTGCAGCGCATCTGGGCGGCGCACGGTCTGCAGCCGCACCGGATGCGACGCTTCAAGCTGTCGCAAGACCCGGCGTTTGCCGCCAAGCTGCGCGATGTGGTCGGACTCTATCTCGACCCGCCGGCGCACAGCCTGGTGCTGTCGGTCGATGAGAAGTCGCAAATTCAGGCGCTTGACCGCACCCAGCCCGGCTTGCCGATGAAGCGCGGGCGCGCCGGCACAATGACGCATGACTACATCCGCAACGGCACGACCACCTTGTTCGCGGCGCTCAATGTTCTCGACGGCACGGTCATCGGGCAATGCATGGCGCGCCATCGCCACCAGGAATTCCTCCGCTTCCTGAACCGGATCGAAGCGGCGGTGCCGGCGGGAAAGCTCGATTCACACGATCCTCGACAATTATGCCGTCCACAAGCATCCGAAGGTGCGCGCCTGGCTCGTCCGGCATCCCCGCTGGACCTTCCACTTCACCCCGACCTCGTGCTCCTGGGCCAATGCGGTCGAAGGCTTCTTCGCCACCCTGACCCGCCGACGCCTGCAGCGCGGCGTCTTTCGCTCGCTGGTCGATCTCCAGGCGGCGATCAACCGCTATCTCGGCGAGCACAACCGAAAACCCAAACCGTTCGTCTGGACCGCCGACCCCGACCGCATCATCGAAAAGGTCAACCGCGGGTACCAAGCGATCGCGTCAGACCACTAGGGTCCGCGGGCATAATCGCATGAAGGAGACGGCGATGGCCAAAACCCGCGGGACCGGATTATTGATGGTATGGACCGATATCGACGCCGAGTTCGAACCTGAGTTCAACCGCTGGTACGATGAGGAGCATCTGCCGCGGCTGCTGCAAATCCCCGGTTTTCTGGGCGCTGGGCGCTATTCCGCATTGAGGGGTGGCCCGAAATATCTGGCAATTTACGAGCTGGAGGACCACAACGTATTGCGCAGCTCGGCCTATCTAGAACTCGCTCAAGTACCAGCCCTCGGCGGCGCGGCAGAAGACCGGCACTAGCCGTATCGGCCGCAATTTTCTGCGTAATGCGTACCGGCAGATCTTTCCGATGCACACCCATTCGATCGAGCAGACGGCCGGCATGGCGCCGGTCCTGCAGATGGGGCGGAGCGACGTTTCGAGCGCGGTCGAGGAGGAATTCAACGCCTGGTACAACACGGTCTACATCCCCGGTTATCTGGCGGTGCCGGGCTGCATGGGCGCACGCCGCTACGTCGCCGTCGAGGCCAGCCCAAATACCTGACCCTCTACGAGTTCGAACACGCCAAAGTGCCGGAGAGCGAGGCTTGGACCCGTGCGCGGGCGAGCAATCCGTGGACCCGGCGAATGCAGCCCAATCTGCGCCATGACGAGGGATCTCCCGGAGTTTACCAGCGCATTTATCCGAAATAATGGTGGTGGGGCGACGGGGAAGCTGCTCCCGCCCGGTCATGAGAACCCGAGACGCCCGACTCCGGGCAACTTCAGCCCCGGCATGAGAAAATCGATGCCGATATTGAGGCCGAGGAAATTGAACTCAATCCCCTCCCTCACCGCGACGAGCAGACCGGCGAGGCCGAATAACGAGACCTGAACCCCGGTGCCGCTCGGCGCCGGGCCAAAGACGGCGCCGCCCGGCAGAAAATCCTTTCCGACCGCGTTGGCCGGCAACGCCAGCCTTAGCTCTGGCACTCGACGGGCGACATAGGCGGTGAAAGTGTTGCTGTTGGGGCCGGGCCAGGCGCGGTATTCATGCGGGTAGGGGTAGCTGGCCACGGCCTGGCGAATTTTGTCGATAACCGGGTCGAGACCCGGCCCGCGGCGGTCGAGTATTACTGCCGGGCGTGCGCCGAACCAGTAATTATCCGGCCCGGTGCGGTCGAGGCGAACCGACGGCGCGCCGTTTGCAACGCCAAAGCCGAGCACTTCATACCGCGAATAGCGCGCCGCGCCGGCGGGCTTGACGATGATCCAGGTATGAACCGAAAAGAGACCGCGCCAGGAAACTGCCCGGGCGGCATAGACTTGGATCACACCGTCGGGCGTCGTCGCCGGATCGGGCGCCAGCCCGGTCGGATCACGGCGCGCCATATACCACGGGACCGCAGCCGATCGGCCAAACACGCAGCCGCTCACCAAAACCGGCAGGGCGAACAGTGTGAGGAACGCCAACCCGAAGCCCGTGTTGCGAGCGGCGCGCGCCGCCGCCGCGAAAGCGCCGATGCCGATTTTTGCCCTCCGATCCTTTGTGCGCGGATGCCCATGGCGCATGATCATGACACAAGATCGGGCGGGTCTCGCCGCGACGGTTCAGCGCTGCCTGCCGGCGCCGCTATGCAGAGCGGACGGTAGCTCGTCCCAAGAGCGACCGTCGACCAGACGGCCCGCAGCGCGCCGCCCAAGGCGCACCATCCTGTGGCCGAACCCGTCGTCTGGGGCCGGCGCCCACTCGCCCCATTGCTTGAACAGGAACGGGAGCCCGGCGGCTATACAGCCATCGCGCAGTCCGCGCACCCAATCGGGATCCGATGGTCGAGCACCGGCGCCGATTTCACCGCCGCCGACGACCCAATCGAGCGGCCGCCACGCCGGCCCGGAGATCGGCACCCTACGGCCCCGACCGTCGAGCCGATAGCAGCTGCCAAGAAGCGCGTCGACATAACCCTCGCCGACGGGCACGGCATCGGGGCGAACCGGACCGAGCAACGGTTCAAAACACGCCCAGCGTTGTGACGCCGGCATCTGCAACAGATCACTGATGCGGCCGATCCGATCCTGATCCTCGACCGAGACGCCCGGCCACAGATTGGGCAGTGGCCACGGGTCGAGCCCGATCGGGCTCGGCTTGCCGCTCTGCGGGTCGGGGGGCTGACGGATGACCCGGGACAGCCCGACCGCCCATAGCTGCCGCACGCCGGCGCGCCGCGTGCGGGTAACCCCCGGCGGCGGGACTGTGCCCTCTCCGCCGGACCTCGGATGTGGCCCCAGGCTCGGTAGAACCGTCGCTGCCAGAGAGTTGATCGCCACAGCGATCCGATATGGCGTCTGCGGATCGGCGTAATAGGCGCGCATGCGGTCGGCCCGCTTGGTCAACACCAGGAACCGGTGCCAATGCGCGACCGCGATCACGGCATGCAGCGCATCGATGGTCTCGACCGCCAGCTTCTCGTGGAACAGATCTGCCAACGAATCAATTAGGATCCGTCGCGGAGTGCGCTGCAGAACGGGCCAGACCGACACGTCGGCTCGCAGGCGGATCTCTCCGGTCCATTGCAAGCCGGACCGCCCCATCGCGGTCAGCCCGGTATAGCGCGCGCCGCCCTTGCCGCCGATACGCGCGAGCTTCGAGACCGTCTGCAACGCTTCGCAATGGTCACACCCCGGGCTTACCGGAGAGCAGCCACCGGTCGGGTTCCAAGTCGCATCATACCACTCAGGGGGGGCGGAGCCGGCGCGCCCCATCCCCGAAGCTCGCTCGAGAGAACCCGAAGCCAGGGTCTCGCGCGAGTCGATGCCGGTCCAAGGGTCCATCAGCGGCCCGCCATAATCGGTGAGGCAGCCGCCAAGACGGTGGTCTCGGCGTACCGGGCGTACCCAAAAGTGGGTCCGCAACCGGCAATCGGTTCAGCTGAAGGGCCCGCGATCGATTCCCACACGAAAACGATTCCTAGAAGAAATTAGCCGGTACATGTATATCTGGGGATGTAAACAGCAACTATTATAAGATATAGTTAATTGTCATCATCTTATGAGGGTTAACCAATTATCAATTTGATGGTTTTGCCGAATTCGCAGCAAAAATCGCTGTCAGGACGGGTTGCTACGCCCGCTACGGTCGCGCTCGCGTAATAACCAACGACGGTCCGGTGCCCTCCAAAGGCTAGTGTACTGTCTCAGAAATACGGGGCAATAGAGGCCGAAGCGGAGATCGCCCACAGTTTTTGTCGAAGCCGCCCGGACCTATGCAGCAACCCTGAACCGGCGGGGCACGAACATGTCCTATCAAAAGGTGAGGGAACACGGCAGCACGATTATCGTGCCGAGGAGTGCGGACGACAGCATGAACCTCGGCAGCATCGCCGGCTTTATTCCTCTGGCGCGGGCAAAGAACGTTGCTGTACCCGAGGCGAGTTCCGAGACCTCGCCGGAGCCGTGGCCGCCGCTCACCGTTTCCACGCTCTAACGCAAGCCCTACGCGCTGCTGCGGGTGAGGTAATCGAGGCAGCCCTGCAGGATATAGGCGGCGGCGACGCGGTCGACGATTTCGGCGCGTCGTCGTCGGGTGATATCGGCGGCGATCATCTCGCGGGTCACGGCCGCGGTAGACAGTCGCTCGTCCCAGAATGATACCGGCACATCGCGCAGGGCGATGAGGTTGCGGGCGAACTGGCGCACTGACTGGGTGCGCGGCCCGTCACCGCCGGCGAGGGTCAGCGGCAGGCCGATGACAAGGCCGCCGACCCTGTGGGCGTCGATCAGTGCGAACAGCCGCGCCATGTCGTCGCGAAAGCGCCGCCGCCGGATAGTCTCGAGCGGGGTGGCGATGATGCAGCGCGTGTCCGAGAGCGCCAAGCCAATCGTCTTGGTGCCGACATCGAGGCCCATCAACCGCGCACCGTCCGGCACGGCCTCGCGCAGCGCCGCGGGGTCGGCTAGAATCATAGGAGACCATACCCTATTTTACGTCTTCCGGGCGCAGGTTGCGGAGGCGATCAAATCATGGCGTTGGACAAGGCTGCCGTCGGGCATATCGCTAGCTCTGGCGCGAATCAGGCTTTCCGAGGCCGAGCTCGAACCATTGGCGAATGAGCTGTCGCAGATACTGACCTGGGTCGAGCAGTTGAACGAGGTCGACACGACCGAGGTGGCGCCGATGGCGAGCGTAGCTGCAAGCGGCCTGCCGATGCGCGAGGATCGAGTGACAGACGGCGATTGCCGCGAAGCGATCCTAGGCAACGCCCCGCGCACGGCGTCCAGTGGAACCGCTAGGGGCTTTTTCGTCGTGCCGAAGGTAGTCGAGTGACCGGCTCCTTGACCTCGCTGACCCTCGCCGAGGCCCGTGATGGCCTCGCCCGCAAGGCGTTTTCTGCGCGTGAATTGACCGAAAGCTATATTGCCGCGGTCGAGGCGGCGCGGCCATTGAACGCCTTTATCACTGAGACGCCGGAGCAGGCCCTGGCCATGGCCGAAGCCTCGGACCAGCGCTTGGCGCGCGGCGAGGCCCGGCCGCTGGAAGGCATCCCGATTGCTGTCAAGGATCTTTATTGTACCGAGGGCGTGCTGACGACCGCGGGATCGCACATCCTCGACGGGTTTCGTCCGCCCTACGAATCGACGGTGACGGAAAAGTTGTGGCAGGCCGGCGCGGTCATGCTCGGCAAGGCCAATCTAGACGAATTTGCGATGGGTTCGTCGAGCACGACGAGCTATTACGGCCCGGTCGAGAACCCCTGGCGCCGGCCGGGGGACAACCGGCCGTTGGTGCCAGGCGGATCCTCCGGAGGATCGGCGGCGGCGGTTGCTGCGCGCGCGGCGGTGGCGGCGACCGGTACCGATACCGGCGGTTCGATCCGTCAGCCGGCGAGCTTCTGCGGCATCGTCGGTTTGAAGCCGACCTATGGCCGTTGCTCGCGCTGGGGGGTCGTCGCGTATGCCTCCTCGCTCGACCATCCGGGGCCGATGACCCGAACCGTGCGCGATGCCGCGATCATGCTGCGCAGCATGGCCGGTCACGACTCTCGGGACTCGACTTCGGCGCCGCTGCCCGTGCCGGATTACGAGGCAGCGCTGACCGGCGATGTCCGCGGATTGCGCATAGGGCTTCCGCGAGAATACCGCCATCATGGCATGCCGAATCGAAATCGATAACACTTGGCATATCGCGGCAAACGAATGGCTAGCGTAAGGCAGGAGCCGAAATAGTCGATATTAATCTACCTATGACCAAATACGCATTGCCGGCCTATTACATCATCGCTCCGGCGGAAGCTTCGTCGAATCTCGCGCGTTATGACGGCGTGCGGTTTGGACTGCGGGTCGACGGATCGAGCCTCGATGAGATGTACGAGTTGACCCGTGCCGCTGGCTTTGGTGAGGAGGTACGCCGCCGGGTGCTGATCGGCACCTACGTGTTGTCGGCGGGCTATTACGACGCCTATTATCTGAAGGCGCAGCGGGTGCGGGCGCTGATCGCCCAAGAATTCGCAGAAGCGTTCGAAAAGGTCGATTGCATCCTCGCGCCAACGAGCCCTTCTGCTGCCTTTGCCATCGGCGAGAAAAGCGAGAACCCTATTGAGATGTACCTGAACGACGTGTTTACCGTGCCGGCCAACCTCGCAGGGCTGCCAGCAATTTCGGTGCCTGCCAGGCTTCTCGACGGCCTACCGGTGGGACTGCAAATTATCGGTCGTGCCTTTGACGAGGAGACCGTATTGCGTGTCGCCGAGTCGCTGGAACGCGCTGCGCAATTCCACCATTTACCGGCCTTTATCGCGGGAGGCCGCTGATGGGCGTCACCGGACTGATCGAAGGCCGCACCGGCAAGTGGGAAACCGTGATCGGGCTCGAAGTGCATGCCCAGGTGGTGTCGAAGGCAAAGTTGTTTTCGGGCGCTGCTACCGATTTCGGGGCCGAGCCGAATACCCAGGTCTCGCCGGTCGACGCCGCGTTCCCAGGGATGCTGCCGGTGATCAACCGGGTTTGCGTCGAGCAAGCCGTCAAGACCGGGCTCGGTCTCGATGCCCAGATCAATCTTAAGAGCGTGTTCGATCGCAAAAATTATTTCTATCCCGACCTGCCGGCCGGCTATCAGATCTCGCAATATTTGCAGCCGGTGGTCGGGCATGGCCGGGTCGTCCTCGACATGCCTGATGGCTCGACGCGCGAGATCGGCATCACTCGGCTCCATCTCGAGCAGGATGCCGGCAAAAGCCTGCACGATCAGCATCCGAGCCTGACCTATGTCGATCTGAACCGGGCCGGAGTCGGGCTGATGGAGATTGTTTCCGAGCCTGATTTGAGGAGTGCGGAGGAGGCGGGAATCTACCTGCGCAAACTGCGCTCGATCCTGCGCTATCTGGGTACCTGCGACGGCAACATGGACGAGGGCTCGATGCGCTGCGATGCCAACGTGTCGGTGCGCCGACCCGGTGAACCTTATGGAACTCGGTGCGAGATCAAAAACGTCAACTCGGTGCGCTATGTGATGCAGGCGATCGAGTACGAGGCGCAGCGTCAGGTCGACGTGATCGAGGAGGGTGGCAAGGTCGCGCAACAGACTCGCATGTTCGATGTCGCCCGCGGGGTCACCCGGCCGATGCGCTCGAAGGAGGAAGCGCATGACTATCGGTATTTTCCCGACCCCGATCTGTTGCCATTGGTGCTCGATCCTGGCTGGGTCGAGGGGTTGCGCGCCCAATTGCCCGAGTTGCCCGACGCCAAGAAGGCGCGGTTCGTATCGGACCTTCATCTCTCGCCCGAGGACGCCGAGGTGCTGGTCGCCGAGCAGACGAGTGCGCTGTTTTTCGAGCGTGTCGCCGAAGGGCGCGATCCCAAGGTGGCGGCGAACTGGGTCACTGGCGACTTGTTCGCCGCGCTGAACCGGCTCGGGACCGGCATCGAGCGGTCGCCGGTGTCGCCCCGGCAACTTGGCGCATTGATCGACCTGATTGCAGACGGCACGATCTCCGGCCGCCTCGCTAAGGACGTGTTTGCCGAGATGGTTGCAACGGGAGCCGATCCGGCCGCGATTGTCGAAAATAAAGGCCTGCGCCAGGTCACCGACCAGGGCGCCATCGCGGCCGCGATCGACGCGGTGCTCGCCGCCCAGGCCGAGAAGGTCGCCGAATATCGCGCTGGCCGCGACAAGCTCTACGGCTTTTTCGTCGGCCAGGTCATGCGCGCCACCCAAGGCAAAGCCAACCCCGCGCTGGTCAACGAATTGCTTGGGAAAAAGCTGGGTGTGCAGACTTCGGGACCTGGTTGTTAGACTCGCCCACAGATTTGTAATGTCCACTGTCGCGGCGATAAGTGCTGGGGATGGGTAAACTACTGCGCGCATTTCACAGATCTAGGGCCAAACCGTCCGTCCCACACAAACGGGAGCGGAAGGCCGTGTATGTGGGCGGCAATCGGGTGTTGACGACGACCGTCCTCGGGCATTCGCTGTTTGTCGATTCGCGCGATCTTTCGCTGTCGCCACAAATCATCCTCAATGGCGCTTGGGAGCCGGGGGTGACGCAGGCGCTCAGATCGCTGGTCAAGTCGGGTATGACGATTGTCGAGATTGGCGCCAATATTGGCTATTTCACGACGTTTCTGGGCGGGCTCGTCGGCCCGCAGGGCTGCGTGCGCGCGTTCGAGGCCAATCCCGAAATATTCGATCTGTTGACCGACAATATAGACATCAACGGGCTGATCCCGTTCGTCAGGGCCGAACAGATGCTAGTTTGCGACAGTTGCGGTGAGCGCGAGATCACCTTGCTCGAGCGGCATCGCGGCAGCGGGAGCATGTTGTCGTTCACCGATGCGTTCGTCGCGCTGTACCGCGACAAGAAGACCACGATCGGCGTGCCGGCGACGACGCTGGATGCGTACTGGAAGGACGAGGCGCGATCGATCGACCTTGTCAAGATGGACGCCGAGGGCAGCGAGCCGATGATTCTCGATGGGATGCGCCGGATCATCGCGCAACCGCATCTGACGATGGTATGCGAGTTCTACAATCAGTTTTTCGAGACCGGGGGCCCTTCGGCGGAAGCCTTTCTCGACGCAATACTCGGACACGGCTTCGTGCTGCACAAGATCACCGAACAAGGCAACATCGTCCCGGTATCCACACACGCACTGCTGGCCAGTGACGAGGGCGCCGAACTAGTGTTCCTGAAATAGACCATGACCGTGCTGCATCACGGCTTGGCAAGGAGCATCCTCGATGGTGTCTCCTCGGGCAGTTCCCGTCGCTACCGTATCGTAGTCCGCATTAACATCGCCCGCTTGACGCGAGGACGATAGGTCGGCAAGTTCGCATAGGAGCTATCGAAATTTGCGTGGAGCACTGTGAGCGTGTACGGCCTGGGCTGCATATTGGGCGAGGCCGCCCGTTTCCCTGCCTTCCGCCGATGACCAGCGGCGCACCCGACGCCAAGCTGCTCGAAGTCAACGACGTCGTGGTGCGGTTCGGCGGCATCTTAGCACTCGACGGAGTCTCGTTCGATCTTGAGGAAGGCCAGATCCTCGGCCTGATCGGGCCCAACGGCGCCGGGAAGACGACGCTGTTCAATTGCCTCAGCCGTCTCTACACGCCGGTCAGCGGTGATATTTTGTTTCTCGGGCGTTCGCTCTTGACCCGTCGGCCTCACGATATCGCTGAGATCGGCATCAGCCGCACCTTTCAGAACCTGGCGCTGTTCGCGCCCCAATCGGTGCTCGACAACGTCCGCATCGGGGGGCATGCCCACACCCGCGGCGACTTCGTCAGCGATGCGCTGCGCCTGCCATGGGTGCGCCAGCAGCAGATCGCGCTCGACGAGACCGTCTGGTCGCTGATCGAGATGCTGGACCTTGATGAGGTCGCGTCGCACCCGGTCACCGGGTTGTCGTTCGGCACCCGCAAGCGGGTCGAATTGGCGCGGGCGCTGGCAAGTCGTCCCAAGCTGGTACTGCTCGACGAGCCGGCCGGCGGGTTGACTCACAGCGAGGTCGGCGAATTGGGCGTGCTGATCCAGCGCATCCGCGACGAGCGGCACGTATCGGTGCTGCTCGTCGAGCATCACATGGGCCTCGTGATGTCGATTTCCGACAAAGTCGTGGCACTCGATTTCGGCCGCAAAATTGCCGAAGGCACGCCCGCCGAAGTCCAACAGGACGAAGAAGTGATCCGCGCCTATCTCGGCACCGCGAAGGCGGCTACGGTATGATGCTGTCGGTCGCGGGGTTGCGGGCCTTTTACGGCGAAAGCCAGGCGCTGCACGGGATCGATTTCACGCTCGATAAAGGCGGCATTATTACCCTCCTTGGCGCCAACGGTGCCGGCAAGACCACGGTGCTGCGCGCGTTGTGCGGAATGGTGCGGATGACTGGCGAGATCCGGTTCGACGACCGGCCCATCGCCGGCCGTGCCACCGAGGAGATCGTGCGGCTCGGCGTCGCGCATGTGCCGGAGGGACGTGGCACCTTCGTGCGCATGACGGTCGAGGAGAACCTGGAGCTCGGCGCGATGACCCGACGCGACCGCGCAGCGATCGCGCAGGACATCGAACAAGTTTACCACCACTTTCCGCGGCTCAAGGAGCGGCGGTGGCAGCAGGCGGGAACCCTGTCCGGAGGTGAGCAGCAGATGCTCGCGGTGGGCCGCGGGCTGATGCTGCGGCCACGACTGATGCTGCTCGACGAGCCCTCATTTGGCCTGGCACCGCTGATCGTCGAGGAGGTGTTTGCCATTCTGCGCCAGGTCAACCGGGAAGCGGGCGTCGCGATGCTGATTGTCGAGCAAAACGCGACCTTGGCGCTCGATCTTGCGGAGCACGCCTATCTGCTCGAGACCGGCCGCATCGTGATGGATGGGCCGGCCGAGGTTATCGGCGCCGATGAGGGCGTGCGCCGCGCCTATCTGGGCTATTGAGTAGGGGGTCGCGGATGCAATTATTGCTGCAGCAGGTGATGGCCGGTCTTGCCAACGGCGCGATCTACGCGCTGGTCGCACTCGCTGTCGTAATGATCTACCAAGCGATCGACCATCTCAATTTTGCGCAAGGCGAGATGGCGACATTTTCGACCTTTATCGCCTGGCAGTTGATCCACTGGGGTTTGTCGTATTGGGTGGCCTTCGCCAGCGCAGTGGCATTGTCGTTTATCGGCGGCATCGCGATCGAGCGCATTTTGTTCAAGCCGCTGCATCATGCGCCAATTCTCGCCAGCCTCGTCGGGTTCATCGCCCTGTTCAGCATTCTGAACAGCGGCGACGGTTACCTCTGGGACTATACGATCAAGACTTTTCCGACCCCCTTTGGCACCAAGCCACTTTTCGGCAGTGTCCTGATCGACACGCATGAAGCCGGAATGATCGGCGTTACCGCTGTGCTGCTGGGGCTCATCTACCTGTTCTTCCGCGGCACCCGGCTCGGCCTTGCCATGCGCGCTGCCGCCGCCAATCCGGAATCGGCTCGTTTGGTTGGAATTCGGGTCGGCTGGATGACAGCGCTCGGCTGGGGCATGGCGGCGGCGATCGGTGCGGTTGCCGGCATGCTGATTGCACCTGTCGTCTTTCTCGAACCGAATATGATGTTCGGCGTGCTCCTTTACGGTTTTGCCGGCGCCGTGCTTGGCGGGCTGACCAGCCCAGGCGGCGCCGTGCTGGGCGGCTTCGCCGTCGGCGTCATCGAGAATCTGGCGGCGACGTTCATCCCTTATGTCGGCCGCGACCTGAAGCTGACGATCGCGCTTCTGCTGATCGTCGCAGTGCTGATGGTAAGGCCAGCGGGGATTTTTGGCCGCAGCGTCGTGAGCCGGGTATGACAACACCACAGCAGGATACCGTCGTCCTCACGCGCGCCGCCCCGACGCGCGCCGCACAGCCGGCGACCCGGCTCGCGCCCCGCCATTGGATAGTAGCGGGTGTTCTGCTGGTCGCCGCGGTTCTGCCCTTCGTTGTTCAGAGCTTCGTCGTCTTCCAGCTCACCGAGGTGATGATTTATGGGCTGGCGATCCTCGGGCTCAACCTGCTGACCGGCTTCAACGGTCAGTTCTCGTTGGGCCACGGCGCGTTTTACGGTCTCGGCGCCTATGTGACCGCGATCCTGATGCACCAATACGGCATCGCCTATTACTGGACCCTGCCAGTGGCCGGCGGGATTTGCTTTGTCGTCGGCTTTCTATTCGGCTTGCCGGCGCTGCGACTGCAGGGCCTATATTTAGCGCTCGCCACCTTTGCGCTGGCGGTAGCGCTGCCGCAGCTCCTGAAATTCCACGGCCTGGAAAGCTGGACCGGCGGGGTGCAGGGCATCGTCGTCGACCAGCCCGATGCGCCCAGCTTCCTGCCAATAAACGCCGATCAATGGCTCTATTATTTTACCCTGGGGGTCCTGCTGGTCATGTTCGCCGGCGCTGCCAATCTGGTGAAGAGCCGCACCGGGCGCGCTATCATGGCGATCCGCGACCACCCGATCGCGGCCGCCGCAATGGGGATCAACGCACCGCTCTATAAAACGCTAACCTTCGGCGTCAGCGCACTCTATACCGGTGTCGCCGGAGCCTTGGGGGCGCTCGTCGCACAGTTCGTGGCGCCGGACAGCTTCACTCTATTCTTGTCGATCTATTTTCTGGTCGGTCTGATCATCGGCGGCATGGGTTCGCTACCGGGGTGCCTGTTCGGCGGGTTGTTCGTGCTTTACGTGCCAAACATCGCTCAAAGCGTTTCGCGAGGTTTGGCCGGGGCCGTCTACGGCGTCATCATGTTGCTGGTGATTTTTGTGATGCCGTCCGGTGCCGCCGGCTTCACGCGGTTAGCGTTCGCCCATATTTCGCGATGGCGCAATCGGTAACGGCCGGGCCGTAAGCCGGCCGCATACTTTCGCAGGGAGCTCACCATGAAACACCTGACACGTCGCACGATTCTCGCCGCCGCTCCCGCTGCACTGGCGTTGGGCGGCCCGCTGCTGGCCCCGTTTCCGGCGCGCGCCGCAAGGCAATACGGCCCCGGGGTCACCGACAGCGAGATCAAGATCGGCAATACAGGTCCCTATAGCGGCCCGCTGTCGAACGCCAGCCCCATTCCGATATCTATGGCCGCCTATTTCAAGATGATCAACGATCAGGGCGGCATCAACGGTCGCAAGATCACCTTCATCTCGTACGATGACGGCTATTCGCCGCCAAAGACCGTCGAGATGACGCGCAAGCTGGTCGAGAGCGACCAGGTTCTCTTCCTCTCGGGCGGGGTCGGGACCCCGACCAACAGCGCGATCTGGCATTACGCGAACGAAAAGAAGGTGCCGCAACTGTTCCTCAGCACCGGCGCCACCAAGTGGGACGACCCAAAAGGCCATCCCTGGACTATGGGCTTTTTCGTCAGCTATCAGGCGGAGGGGCGCATCTACGCCGCCTACATTCTGAAGAACAAGCCCGACGGCAAGATCGGCGTACTCTATCAGAACGACGATTTCGGCAAGGATTATCTGAAGGGGCTGGTCGACGGGCTCGGCGACAAGGCGGGGTCGATGATCAAGGCCAAGGATTCCTATGAGACCACCGACACGACCGTCGACTCGCAGATCGTCGACCTCAAGGCGGCGGGCTGCGATGTCCTCGTCACCATCGCCATCCCCAAATTCGGCGCCCAGGCCATCAGGAAGGTGGCCGAAGTCGGATGGAAACCGTTCCACATTCTAAACGGCATCGCCTCCTCCGTCGGCGTGACCTTGAAGCCGGCGGGCCTCGAAAACGCCAAGGGCATCATTAGTGACACTTCCTTCAAGGACGCCACCGATCCGCAATGGCAAAACGATGCAGGCTACAAATGGTTCGTCTCGTTCATGGACAAGTATTATCCGAGCGGCGACCAGACTGATAACCAGAATGTCTATGGCGTGTCGATTGCCGCGACGACCGTCCAGACACTAAAGCAGTGCGGCGACGAGCTGACCCGCGAGAATGTAATGAAGCAAGCGGCCAGCCTGCACGATCTCGAACTGCCGATGCTGTTGCCCGGTATCGCGATCAACACTAGCCCGACAAATTTCGCGCCGATCAGGCAGGCCCAGATGAGGCGTTTCGACGGCGAGCGCTACGTTCCGTTCGGCCCCGTCTTGGCCGGCGCGATCGGCTGAAAAAGCGCCGGCGCGCTCCACCGCGCAAATTTGTGGCGACGGGCGTGGCTACGCCTTATACCGTGGAAAGCACGCCGGAAAGCGCTGTAAAAAACGCAAACATCGGGTTGGGGAAATGATGATGAAGCAACTCACACGCCGTAGTATTCTTGCCGCCGCGCCCGCGTTGGCCTTCGGCTCCCCGCTCCTAGCGGCGCGGCCGGCTCGCGCCGCAAAGCAATATGGCCCGGGCGTCACCGACACTGAGATCAAGGTGGGGAACACCGGCCCCTATAGCGGCCCGGCCTCGTCTTATAGCGCCGTTCCCAAATCAGAGGTTGCTTTTTGGAAGATGATCAACGCTCAGGGCGGCATTAACGGGCGCAAGATCAATTTCATTTCCTACGACGATAGCTATACGCCACCTAAGACCCTTGAAATGGTGCGTAAGCTGGTCGAGCAGGACAACGTCCTGTTGGTCGCCAGTCCGCTCGGCACCCCAACCAACAGCGCGATCTGGCACTACATGAACCAAAAGAACGTGCCACAACTGTTCGTCGCGACCGGCGCCACCAAATGGGACGATCCAAAGGGCCATCCGTGGACGATCGGCTGGCAGCCGAATTATCAGAGCGAGGGCCGCATCTATGCTTCCTACATCCTGAAGGAAAAGCCGGATGGCAAGATCGGGGTGCTCTACCAAAACGACGATTTCGGCAAAGATTATCTGAGGGGCGTTAGCGACGGTCTCGGCGACAAGGCGGCTGCGATGATCGCGGTCAAAGCGTCCTATGAAACGACCGACCCCACCGTCGACGCGCAGGTCATCGGAATGAAGGCCGCGGGTTGCAACGTCTTCATCAACACCGCGATCCCCAAATTCGCCGCGCAGGCGATCAAGAAGGCGGCCGGGATCGATTGGAAGCCGCTTCACATCTTGAGCAGCATCGGCAATTCGGTCGGAGCTACCCTGAAGCCAGCCGGTTTTGAAAATTGCCAGGGCCTCATCTCCGACTTCTACCTGAAGGACCCGACCGATCAGAAATGGCAGGACGATCCGGGCTTCAAGTCTTGGCTGGCGTTCATGGATAAATATATGCCCGACGCCGACAAGTCCGATGCCGGCTATGTCGCCGGCGCCTCGCTCGCGGCGATGACCGCGCAGGTGCTAAAGCAATGCGGCGACGAGCTGACCCGCGAGAACGTGATGCGGGAGGCGGCAAACCTGCATGACGTCACGGTGCCGATGCTGCTGCCCGGGATCAAAGCGAACACCAGCCCGACGGATTTCGCGCCGCTCAAGCAGGTCCAGATGGGGCGCTTCGAGGGCGAGCGCTGGCGGCTGTTCGGCCCACTGCTAAGCGGCGCGGTTGGCTGAAATAGCACCGGCGCGCTCGCCGCGCGCTGAGGATGCAGCCAGTCACGGACCTTGACCAGGCAATCTAGCGCTTGACGCCACTCGAGCGCGCCCTGCTCCAATGGGCGATTGCCGGCACCGTCCCACCATGCGTCCCTGACTGATCGAGACCGCCATGTATATCCCGAATTCGCCCGAATGAGCTGGGCGAGGGCGCTCGCGTTCAATTTGGCCCTCTTCGCCTGGACGCTTGTCCTCGGCACAGTCGGGCTGCCGTTCCTGCTGGCGCCGCGCGCAGCGGCAATGGCTTTTGGCCGGTTCTGGGCGCGCGGGGTGCTCGCTCTGCTTAGGCTCATCGTCGGCCTCGATCACCGTATCGTCGGCCTCGACCGCATCCCCCCAGGCGGTTGCATCATCGCAATGAAGCATCAATCCGCTTGGGACGCACTGATCCTGCCGATCGTGCTGGGCGACCCCGCGATCGTGGTCAAGCGCGAACTGCTGCTGCTGCCGTTTTATGGCTGGTACGCAGTGCGCGCCGGCTCGATCGTCATCGACCGCAAGGCTGGTGCGGCGGCCCTGCGCCATCTGGTCGTCGCGGCCCGGCCAGTTGCGGCCGAGGGGCGCCCGATTGTGATCTTCCCGCAAGGAACCCGGGTGGCGCCGGGAGCCTCGATACCCTATCAACCGGGCGTTGCCGCGCTCTATCAGGCGCTGGGCGTGCCGCTGGTTCCGGCCGCGGTTAATTCCGGCCTGTTCTGGGGGCGGCGAGCGTTCGTCAAGCGCCGCGGACATATCGTCCTCGAATTTCTCGAACCGATCCCGCCGGGCTGGACGCGCCAACGGCTGATGGCCGAGCTCGAAAAGCGGATCGAGACCGCAACCGCAGCGCTGGAGCGAGATGCTGCAGACGCGAAAGAATTCGGAACACCGGGCTCGATCCGGGCGCTCGATCGCGAGGTGGAGGGGACCAGTCCAAACCCCCGCTGACGATCTGCTGGCGAGGCATGAACATATGAGGTACGTTTAGGCGCTGTAAGAGGAAATCTCGGCCATGGCTCTCGTCGGTGCGATCTCGCAGCGGATCTGGGACATGAAATACCGCTTGCGGGCACCCGCCAACGGCGATGTGCCGGGCGAGCCTCTCGACAAGACGATCGAGGACACCTGGCGGCGGGTTGCGACCGCGCTTGCGGCCCCGGAACGCGACCCCGCGCTGTGGGCGGAGCGGTTCTATCAGGCGATGACCGATTTCAAGTTTCTGCCGGCCGGGCGGGTCGTCGCCGGCGCTGGCAGCAGCCGCTCGGTCACCCTGTTCAATTGTTTCGTGATGGGGACGATCCCCGATGACATGGGAGGGATCTTCGCCCATCTGCGCGAGGCGGCGCTGACGATGCAGCAAGGGGGTGGTATCGGCTACGATTTTTCGACGCTGAGACCGCGCGGCGCGCCGGTCAAGGGTGTCGGCGCCGATGCGTCGGGGCCGCTGTCGTTCATGGATGTGTGGGACGCGATGTGCCGCACGATCATGAGCGCCGGTTACCGCCGCGGCGCGATGATGGCGACTTTGCGCTGCGATCATCCCGACATCGAGGCCTTCATCGAGGCTAAGCGCGAGCCCGGTCGGCTGCGCATGTTCAATCTCTCAGTCCTGGTCACCGACGCATTGATGAAGGCGGTCGAGGAAAATGCGCCGTGGGAATTGTCCTTCGACGGTACGGTCGCCAAGGTGCTGCCGGCGCGCGAGTTGTGGGACAAGATCATGCGGGCGACCTACGCCTATGCCGAGCCTGGCGTGATCTTTATCGATCGCATCAATCGCCGAAACACCCTTTGGTATTGCGAAACTATAACGGCGACCAATCCTTGCGGCGAACAGCCATTGCCGCCTTATGGCGCCTGCCTGTTGGGCTCGATCAACCTGGCGAGCCTGGTCGAACGGCCGTTCACGCCCGAGGCCGGAATCGATCTCGATCGCCTGCGCCGTTTGGTCCCCGACTGCGTCCGCATGATGGACGACGTTATCGACATCTCGCAGTTTCCACTGCCGGAGCAACAGGAAGAGGCGTTGCAGAAACGCCGCATCGGCCTCGGGGTCACCGGCCTCGCCGATGCGCTGATCCTGTGCGGGCTGCGCTACGGTTCGGCGTCGGCGATCAGGGCGACCGAGGAATGGCTCGGTCTGATCGAGTACGAGGCCTATCTCGCCTCGGCGGCGCTCGCCGCTGAAAAAGGCCCGTTTCCGCTGTTCGATCGCGATCGCTATCTCGCGGGCGAGACAATCGCCGCTCTCGACGAGGATGTCCGCGCCGAAATTGCCCGGCACGGCGTTCGCAACGCGCTTTTGACCTCGGTCGCGCCGACCGGCACGATTTCGCTGTTCGCCGATAACGTCTCCTCCGGGATCGAGCCGGTGTTCAGCTTTCGCCACACCCGCAACGTGCTGATGCCCGACGGCACGCGCCGCGAGGAGGAGGTCGCCGACTACGCTTATCGCCTGTTCCGGCGCCTCAAGGGCGAGACTGTGCCATTGCCCGACTATTTCGTTGACGCGCAGGTGCTGACCCCCGCCGACCACCTCGTCATGCAGGCCGCGGTGCAAAAGCACATCGACAGCTCGATCTCGAAGACGATCAACGTCCCGGCCGAGATCCCGTTCGATCGGTTCAAGGACATCTATCTGCAGGCCTATGAACTGGGCTGCAAGGGGTGCACCACCTACCGCCCGAACGAGGTGACCGGTGCGGTGCTGGCGGCCAGGCCCGAGGCAGCTGCCGGGACCGACGCGCGCATCACCTCGCGGCAACCCGAATTGCCTTTGCCGCCGCCTGCACCGGCGTTGTCGCCAAAGCCCGCGGACATATTCGAGGCGGGCGGCGTAGTCTATATGACGCAGCCCTTGAGCCGGCCCGAGGCCTTGCCCGGCCAAACCTACAAGCTGCGCTGGCCCGACAGCGAGCACGCGCTCTACATCACCCTGAACGATATTGTTCAGGACGGCAGGCGGCGTCCCTTTGAGGTGTTCATCAACTCGAAGAACATGGAGCACTACGCCTGGATTGTGGCGTTGACGCGGATGATCAGCGCCGTGTTTCGCCGCGGCGGCGACGTGTCCTTTGTCGTCGAGGAGATGAAGGCGGTTTTCGATCCGCGCGGCGGCGCCTGGATGGATGGCAAATACGTGCCCTCGCTATTGGCCGCGATCGGCGATGTCATCGAACGTCACATGATCGAGATCGGCTTTCTGCCGGCGCCGGCTCGGAGCCGAAGACCGGCATTGGTCGAACAGCAAGCCGGTGGCGGCGCCCTGACCTCCGACCAGCGGTCGCTGCCATCGCGTATGGCGCAATGCCCGAAATGCGGCGAGGCGGCCCTGATCCGAATCGAAGGCTGCGATCAGTGCACCAGCTGCGATTATTCGAAGTGCGGATAGGTAAACGAAATATTAAACTCACATATATTCGAAGAGATGCAAGAAAATGGCCGAGTATTTCTCAGATCGAGAGCGGGGCTCCCGCGCAAGGACGATCGACAAAATCGACGAGACAACCAACCAAGCTCTATTCGCAATGATCCACAGGCGGATCGACGACGGCTCCTTTGGCTATCGTTTTCCGGAAATATGTCCAGACGGGACAGTTGCTTGCGGTACAGACGCCTCGGCCTTTTGGCAGCAAGCCAGAGCAGAGATTCCTGATCTGGAAGTCGAAGCTAATCCGCAGTCGTCACCGGCCTCTTACGAGGCACGCCAAACATTGGCAACTCTCGACTGCCTTGAATTTTCGGCCAGAGCCATCGGAAAACCGATCCAAGGGGGATGGCATGGCTACTTCCAACATTATCATCTATCATTTGACCGTGATGCTGGGCTCCAACAATTCGTGGATGATGTCAACCGCCTCTTTGCACGTCGCGGCATCGCTTTCGAGCTTACCGCAGAAGGCCGCGTCAGGCGGCTAATTCCCGAGCCGGTTGCGCAGGTTCTGCGTGAGGTTTTGTTTCACACGGGAGATGACGTAGCCGACTCCCTTCTTGAGAAAGCCAGGACGTTTATAACCTCTCCGAACATCGACGTCCGACGTGATGCTCTTGAGAAGCTTTGGGATGCCTTTGAGCGAATTAAAACGCTAGAACCCGGTGTCGACAAGAAAGCGCAAGCGAGCGCGCTCCTCGCACGCGCGACAAGCGGAGATGGTCCACGCTTTATTGATTTACTTACAGAGGAGGCAAGATTACTGACTAAAGCTGGTAACGAGTTTCGAATTCGTCATTCGGAGACGGATAAGGAGATGGTAAGCGATGCGGCGAAGGTCGACTACCTTTTCGTTCGCATGTTCGCGTTCATCAGATATGTGCTTTCGCTAACCGGGCGTGTCGGCTGAAGCAGCGACCGCTGCCAAATGCTGCGAAGCATGCGGTCAGTGCACCAGCCTCTATTATTGCGAGGTGCAGATAGGCCCCCGCTTCCCCTCGGACCGCTCCATACGCTCAACCATCCGCGAACAGACGCTGCGCGTCGGCCTGCGCCATCGCCGGGTTCAGCGCGTCAAACCGGCCGGTCGTCTTCAATTCTTCTGCAATCTGGCGGATCGTCGACACCGCCATCAGCGCCACCGCACTCGCCGTGCTGGCTCGGATGACGCCGAGTGCTTCGAGTTCTGCCACACTCGGTGAACCGGCACGGACATTGATGTTGATCGGCGCGGCCAATGCTTTCACCAGCCGAGCCATCGTCGCCGTGTCGCGCAGTCCGATCGGATAAAAGCAGTCGGCGCCGGCCGCGAGATACGCTTTGCCGCGCTCGATCGTTTCGTCGAAGCGCATCGCCGGATCGCCGATGTTGCGCAGGTAAAGATCGGTGCGCGCATTGATGACGATCGGAACCGCCGCGGCGCGGGCGGCCTCGCGGGCCGCGGCAATGCGCCGGGCGGCGTCGGCAATGGTTCGGATCGGGGCGGTGCCTCGCGGCGTCCCGTCCTCGAGATTAACCCCGACCGCCCCTGCCTGAATGATTTCGGAAATCGACTTTCCGACCGCCTCGGGCGTGTCGCCAAAACCGGCCTCGATATCGGCGGTCACCGGCACCGCCACGACCCGCACAATGCGCGCGGTTGCTGCCACGACCTCTGGCCAGGGAGCCGCTTCGCCGTCGGCGTAGCCCAGCGCCCACGAAACGCCGCCGCTGGTCGTCGCGATCGCGGAAAAGCCGGCGGCCGCAAAGATGCGCGCGCTGATCGCGTCCCAGGCGTTAGGCAGCAACAGCAGCCTCGGTCCGCGATGCATGTTGCGGAATTTCTCGGCCTGACGAGCCTGTTCCGCCACGTTCATCGGTTTGCTCCCTGCTGATGGTCGATCGCGCGTCTCGGGTCAAAACCCTCCTATGATCGGCAAGTGCCGTCAAGGCAGCGATTTGCCGGCACGAAAGCGTGGGAAGATTGTGGCAACCGGCTTATGCGAGTTTCGACATATTCCCTAGACGTTCTCTATTGCGCCGCGCGAAAATCGGCTATCATACCGCCGTCCCGGCTACTGTCACGGTGACGCGATATGCAACCCGGCTACAGCGAGCTCAAATCCCCCGATCGCATCGTCGCCCGCTTCTTGCTGGAATATTACCGTATCTGGCAAAAATACTTCCCGGGATTGAACAAGCGTGCGCATTGGCATGTCATCTTTTTGGCGAAAACCAACAGCGAGGCCGGAGTTTCGAGCAGAGCGATCCACCGCACGCTGTATGGATCTTATGGCACCGATATCCGTACCTGCATCGAGCGGATCAAGGACTGTGAGACGGAGGGCTTCGTCAAAGTCTTCGATACGTCGAACCGCGACTGCGCGGCGTCGCCCGGATGCCTGATCGGCGCTACCGACAAACTGTGCGAAAGCTTCGAAGCCCATTGCCGGGAGACGATCGACGAGATCTGCGCCGTGGCCGGCGACGCGAGCTGGCCATCCGGAACGATGACACCTTGCGGTGAGGTCACAATTTCTCAAATCTATCGCTTTTTTGGCGCCTGCGACCAGAAGTGGCGCGAGACCAGCGAGCAAGTCGTCAGAAAAAAAGGGCTGACCCCGGCACATCTCGACGATGCCATGGACCATCTGGTAACCTACCAATACTGGGCGATTGTCATGCTGCTCTGGTCGGCGAGCTCGTTCGGCAACGATCGCGGCGGCCCGTCGGCTCTCGTCGTCGACGAGATCATAAGCAGGATGTGGGATACCCTGCGGCTCGGCCATCTGGCGATCAAGGAACGCGTCGGCAACCTGATCCGGTGGGGCTTTTTCGCCGAGGAAACGATAAAAAAGCATAAGGCCGTCTCGTTGACGCCGTTCGCCGGCGCGGCGATCACGACCGGCTTGGCGGAGATGATGCCGGTGCTCGCCGACCTTCGCGACAAGCTGATCCCCGAACGCGCCGCAGTCAGTCCGGCGAGGGTCGCGTAGGCGCAAACCGGCGCGAATTGCTCGGCCGGCGGCGAAAGGTCGGCGACGAACCAAATACGGTCTGCTAAAAGTGTCGATGCCTCGCTCCCCCTGGGTGGTCGCCGGCGCGATTTATCTGCTCCTGACGCCGCACCTGAAGGCAGATCCGCCGGCCTCCGCGCAGCCTGACAAAAGCGCCGTGCTGGCGCGATCCTTGGCGACGGCCGAACAGCGGCTCGGCCCGGGCAATCCGAACCTGCTGCCGATCCTCGCTCCTCTCGCACAATTGCGGTTTGAGAGTGCCGACATCACCGAGGCGACGGCGCTGCGACGGCGCGCGCTGAAGATTGCTATCGCCGCCTATGGCAACTTTTCTGTGCCGGCGGCGGAGGCGATGGTGTCGCTTGCTCGCCTCTATATTGATTTGCGCCGATACCTCGACGCCGAACCGCTGGTGATTGCCGCCGGCAACGTTCTGTCAGCCCGGGTCGGCGCCGAAGATCCCGCGATAGCGGCGGTGCTTGCGGACCGGTCGCGCATCGCGCTGGCTCAAGGCGACAAGAGCCATGCCGGGAAATGGGCCGAGGAGGCGATCGCGATCGAGGCCAAGGTTGGCGGGGTGCCGCGCACTGACCGGTTGCGCGCGCTCGGCGCGGTGCTGGCCGCCGAGGGGAGGTTCGACGAAAGCGAGCGCATCCTGCTCCAGGCGCTCGCGCTCGACCGCTCCGGCGGCGACCAGCTCGCGACCGCGCGCAGCTTGGCGCAGCTCGCCAACGCCTACATGCGCCAAAAGCGCTTTACCCAGGCGTTGCCCCTGGTCGAGGAGGCGACTGCGATTGATCAGCAGCGGCTTGGCGCCACCCATCCGCTGATCGCCGAAGACTTCCACGACCTCGGCCTGATCTATCTCGCGATCGATCGCCCGGCCGACGCCAAAAAGGCGTTTCATACCGCGATTGGCGTTCTCGACCGCGGCGCTGGCCGGAGGACGCCCACGCTCGCCTACATCGAACTCGATCTCGCCCTTGCCGAACACACCCTAGGGCACGAGGACAAGGCCCAGTCCTTGTTCCGCGACGCGCGGCATCTCCTCAATACGGCCGAAGACGAAGAACGAGAGCGCCAGCGCCGGGTCTAGTCGCCGCCGATCCCGGCCACGCGGCGCGCCGGCCGTCGGTCAATAAAGCCGGTTCTTATAGCTCTCAGCGGTAGCGCGCTCCGCCTCATCGGGGCTGATGCCGCCGATCTGGTTGGCAATGATGCGGCCGATCGACGGGAAATCGCTGCGTCGAAGTTGTTTCTTCGGGTTCCACAGGTCGGAGCGGATTAGTGCCTTGCCGCAGTGAAAATAAACCTCTTCGGCCATCACCAATATCCCGCTGCGCGGCACCTTTCCGTTGACCGCAAGTGGTTCGAGCAGCGCCGGATCGGTCGTGACGGTGGCTTGTCCGTTGACGCGCAAGGTCTCGGTGATCCCCGGCACGAAGAAAATCAGCCCGACCCCTGGCCGCGCGATCAGATTGCCAAGCGTGTCGACCCGGTTGTTGCCGATACGGTCGGGGATCAGCAGCGTCGTATCATCGACGATCCGCACAAAACCCGGTGCATCGCCCTTGGGCGAAGCGTCGCAGCGGCCCGACGGGTCCGAGGAGGCGATGACCAGAAACGGCGAGCGCGCGATGAAATCGCGGCTGTACCGGTCGAACCGGCTGAGCTGCTTTTTTACCGCCCGCTCGTTCGGCTCCCCGTAAATTTCGCGTAAACGCTGGGGGTCCTCGATCGTGTCCACCAGTTCTCTCCTCACCGAATGCGGCGCCACTATGCACGAGACAGAGCGAAAGCTCCATTGGCTTTGCCCGTCGGCGCGAGTATCAGTCGGCAGGCAGTGCAAGGAGGCCACTGTTCCGCTGACCGGCGTCGGGCTGGGGGCCGGTATTCGAACCGATTGGGCCGATGACAACAAACCGCTTTATTGTCGAATACGAGGAGCGGCCCGAAGGCGGCCATATCGCACGCCTGACGATCGATAATCGGGCCAAGCTGAATAGTCTCAATCGGGCGCTGATGAGCGAGATCGTCGAGACCGTGGCCGGGCTCGCCCTTGACCCCGAGCTGCGGCTCGCGATCCTGACCGGCGCCGGCGGACGCGCCTTTGTCGGCGGCGCCGATGTAGCCGAGATCGCCGCCCTCGATCACGCCGCCGCGCGCAGCTTCATCACCCTCGTCCATCGCTGCTGCGACGCGTTCCGCCGACTGCCGGTGCCGGTAATCGCCCGTATCGACGGCTATGCGCTCGGCGCCGGGCTGGAGCTTGCCGCTGCCTGCGATCTGCGGGTCACGAGCGAAGGCTCCGTCTTTGGCATGCCTGAGGTCGCGATCGGCATTCCCTCGGTGGTCGAGGCGGCATTGTTGCCCAAACTGATCGGACCAGGCCGCGCCCGCCGGCTGCTGCTGACCGGGGAGACGATCGGCGCCGCCGAAGCGCTGGAATGGGGGCTCGTCGATGCTGTCGCACCGGCGGATATGCTCGACGATGCCGTCGACCGCTTCGTGAGGCCGATCCTCGCCGCCGGCCCTCGCGCGGTGCGTCTGCAGAAATCGCTGATCCTCGATTGGGAGGAATTGCCGATCGGGGCGGCGATCGAGCGCGGCATCGACTGTTTCGTCAGCGCCTTCGACAGCGACGAGCCGGCGCGCATGGCGGGCGCTGCGCTCGCTCGGCTGCGCTCCCGCGATAAATCCAGCCCGGGCCGATGAACACGATCCGTCGCCGCAAGCCCACGCATCTCCGCGAAGCTGGGGACGACACACCGCACTATTACGGTCACCGCGAGAGGCTGCGCCAGCGTCTGATCGATGCCGGCGCGGAAAACCTGCCTGATTACGAATTGCTCGAAGTGATGCTGTTCGTTAGCAACCCGCGCGGGGATGTAAAGCCGCTGGCGAAAGATCTGCTCGAGCAATTCGGCGGTTTCGCCGCCCTGATGAGCGCTGCCCCCGACACGCTCGCCGCGGCCGGGCTCGGCCTCGCCGGGATTGCCGCGATCAAATCGGTGCGCGAAGCGGCCTTGCGGCTGATGCGTGCCGAATTGCAAGAGCAGCCGGTGGTCAATTCCTGGGACAAGCTGATCGACTATTGCAATGCTCAAATCGCCCACAACAAGGTCGAGGAGTTCCATATCCTGTTTCTCGACCGCAAGAATGTATTGCTCAAGCATGAGCGCCAGCAGCGCGGCACGGTCGACCATACCCCGGTCTACACCCGCGAGGTGGTCAAGCGCGCGCTCGAACTCGGCGCCTCGGCGCTGATCCTGGTTCACAACCATCCCTCGGGCGACCCGACTCCGTCAAAGGCCGACATCGCCGTGACCCAGGACATCAAGAAAGCCGCCGCGCCGCTCGGCGTCGTGTTGCACGACCATGTCATCATCGGCCGCAACCGCCACACCAGCCTGCGCGATTTGGGGCTGATTTGAGCAAGTCGAACCAGGGGAGAATCCCGTGTTGACGAGCCTCTCCGACGAGCAGCGCCAGTTCGTGCACACCGTTCGCGATCTCGCCCAGAGCGAGTTCCGGGCCCGGGCGCTCAAATACATGGACGGCACCTTTCCGTGGGAGAACCTGCGGCAGCTTGCCGAATTGGGCGTCCTCGGCATGGCGGTGCCCGAAGAGTATGGCGGGCTCGGCCTCCCGGTCTTGGATACGGCGCTGGTGCTCGAGGAAATCGCCAAGGTCTGCTATGTGACGGCGATGGCTGTGCTGGGCGAGGTCGGGGTGCAGACCCGGATCATCGCTGCCTATGCGCCCGAACCGATCAAGCAGCGCATCCTACCGGCGGTGGTCAGCGGCGATTGTCTGCTGGCGATCTGCATGACCGAGCCCGACGCCGGCACCGACGTCGCCAATTACCGGACCAATGTCGACCATGTCGGCAACCGGCTCAGGCTCAATGGGGTGAAGACCCTGATTAGCCGCGCCGAGGAGGCCGGCATGTTCGTGGTCTTCACCCGCATCGACAAGAAGCCGGGGCGGGAAGGGATCGGCTGCGTGCTGGTCGAGAAGGGGACGCCGGGGTTCTCGGTGACGGGCACCTACCACACGATGGGCGGCGAAAATCTGCACGAGATCCGCTTTGAGGATTGCGAATTGCCGCCCGAGAACCTGGTCCTGGAGGACGGGTTCCGCAAACTCTTGTCGGCCTTCAACACCCAGCGCTGCCTGAACCCCAGCATCTCGCTCGGCCTCGCGGAGGGCGCCCTCGAAGAGGCGGTCAAATACGTCAAGGAGCGCAAGGCTTTTGGCCGCGCCATCGCCGATTTCCAGGGCATCCGCTGGAAGATCGCCGAAATGTACCGCGAGATCGAGACCGCGCGCAGCGTGCTGTACCGCGCCTGCGCCACCGCCGACCCTTTCCCCGACCCGCTGTTGGCCGCGGTCGCCAAGGTGACCTGCAACGAGATGGCGCTCAAGGTCACCGGCGAGGCGATCCAGGTGCATGGCGGCTACGGCTTTACCGACGAGTACCCGGTGTCGCGCTTTTACCGCGGCGCCCGCTATGGCACCTTGGGCGGTGGCACTTCCGAAACCCTGCGCGACCTGATCGGCAAGCGCGTGCTGGCCGGCTTCGACCCGGACGACGGCATCTTGGGGCTGGGGATGTTCTGACCCGGTGGACGCCGGAGCGAATTCCCCTGAACCGGCAAAATAACCGGGAATTTCACCGGCCCGGGCCGCCGCCGGCCTGCCGGCGGCAAAAAGGAGGCTCTAAATCAACAGATTGCCGGCAAATTCCCGTGACATTCGAACCGGGAATTTTTTGCCGCTAACCGGGAAATAAAACTGCGGAACCGGGATTAGGTGGGATTCCGTTGTAATCAATTAGTATATTGACAACTCATGCCATTATCGATATCATTTGCAACAGATTTGGGGTGTGCATCCCGGTTTGAAAAGAGGACGAGTTATGAGACGGGCGATTGCCGGCTGACGCTCCGCGCGATTATCAGATCGGCTACAAGAAGCCACCGGTCGCGACCCGGTTCAAGAAAGGCAATCGCGCCAACCCACGTGGCCGGCCGCGCGGCTCGAAGAATCTGGCAACGTTGCTGGAGCGCGCGCTCGACGCGGCGGCCGACGCCGATGCCAGCGAGACCCATGGCCGGCTGACCAAGCGCGAGCTGGTGGTGGCGCGGCTCGTCGAGCGATCGGCCGGGGCCGATCTGGCCGCGACCAAGCTATTGTTCGAACTGCTGCGCAAGGTCGATCCGCGCATGGTCACCACGCCGGCCGACCCCGCCGGCTTCGTGCCAGCCGATGACCCGATCGCCCAGGTGCGCGCCAAGCTCCTGCGCCTCGCCCGTGCCCAAGGCCTGGTCCCGCCGTCCGACGACCCGGAAGACGACTCTACTACCGACCCGGCACAAGCTGCCTCCGACGTGGGCGATCCTACCGGCATCGCGCCAGACGACAACCCGATCGCCCGGGTCCGCGCGAAACTCGAGCGCCTCGCCCGCGCCCAAGGCCTGATCCCGCCCGTCGACGACCCGCAAGGCGACCCGCCTGCCGCCGACCCTGCGCCCGCCATCCCGGACGCGACCGATCCCGATGATGGCTCTCGGGGTGCGGAATAGAGTAGTGGACCATAATTTGTTATTATAGCAATTTTTGAGGGAGGTCGGACGCAGGCCACGGTTATGCCGCCCTTCGGACCGTGAAGGGTCGACGGAACGCGCTGCGAGGCTGAGGAAGCATCGTCTGAAGATTGGATCGACATCATGCGTCCTTCGAGGCCTCGCTTTGCGAGGCGCCTCAGGATGACGAAATGCCATCATAGGCTTACGTCATGGTGAGGAGCGTCCCCGGCGAAGCCGGGCTGCGTCTCGAACCACGCACGGTGCCGATGCTACGGAATTCTTGCCCAGCTTCTGCGTTGTTTCGCCCTACACAAGCTGCACCGGGTTCGAGCCCGATCCAGCCGGTTGCGATCAGGCGGCTTTTAGGATGCCGAGCTGCGTGAGCGCGGTGACCCCGTCGTCGAGCCCGACCTCCTCCGCGATCTTGCCGTTCTCGACACGGAGCACGGTCGTGCCCGTGAAGTGCATCTTCTGACCCGACGCTGCTGGCAGCGAGCCAGCAAGAAAATCGCCGAAAGCGGGGCCGGTATGGGTGCCGCCACCTTCCCAACGACCGACGACGTAGTCGCCTTCGGCGATGAGATCGGCAGCGCCCCAGAACTCGAGGTCTGGGAAGGCCGCGCGGAAATCGTTCATGAAGTTCCGCACGTCCCCGCGACCCCGACGCGGCGCGTGCAGCGAATACTGGAGCAGTATATCGGGGGCAGCGAGCTCGTCGATGATCTGCGGGTTCCACGGGTTACCCCAGAACCCCTCGAACCAGCGCCCCACGAGCGCCTTGTTGTCCTGTTCGCGTGACATCTTCATCTCTCCTGGTGCAGTGCGCAGAGCGCTCGCGCCACGGTCCAATAGGTTCGCCAGTTCGGGACGCAGCCCGTCACCTCGCCGCGCCGCAACGGCATGGAGGTGCCAAAGGTGGGTCAGCATTGATCGAACTCCCGGTGGGTTGAGGCGCTGACGCTCTCGACGGGTGCACCTCTACGCCCGAGCCGGGTGGCGTTTATATCCGTATCTTGCGCTTCGATTCCAATGACGACTTATCGGCCTTCCGGGCCTGAACGACCCGGATTCCGTTCGTCAGCACCCAACCAGCGAAATGACGGAGATGCGGTGGGATCGGACTGCGCCCCCCGGCTCGTCAGCGCCTCGTGGATCGAGACCAGTCTAAGGTACTGGTCATATTCATTGCCGCCCTGCCTTTCCGAACAGCCAGAATTTCGCGCAAAATTTCGACCGTGACCTTTGTCGGATCGTCAGGCTTTAAGCTCCGCGCGAGGTAGGCGGTATGAGCCGTCGAGGATCGGGGTCTCCGGGCCGTAGAGTCGCATGGCCAGGTTGAAGTTTCGACTGGGCGCGGGAAGCCAGCAAGCGTAGAGCGGATGTAATCCGCCGCTCAGATTAACCTTCACCAGCACCACCGCTTGAGGGCAACGCTCCGCAATCCCGCAAGCACACTGGGCACTGGCTCCATGATGGTGTCATCGGTTGTGGTGACGGTCTTTGCCCTCTTAACCGCGCTGCGGCCAAATCCCTGGTACGATCCACGCTATGCAATACCGCTCCTGGGTATGATTTTAGGCAACTGCATGACCGGCATTGCCCTCGGTCTCGACACCCTGACGACGAGCCTCGTCAGCCGGCGTGCCGGTGTCGAAGCGCAGCTCATGCTTGGTGCTACCAGGCAGGAGGCCGTAGCGCCGGTGACGCGTCAGGCGCTCCGTAGCGCGCTGATGCCGACCATCAATTCGATGTCGGCAACCGGCGTAGTCTCCCTGCCCGGCATGATGACCGGGCAGATCCTCGGCGGGGTACCCCCGGCAGAAGCGGTTAAGTACCAGATCCTCATCATGTTCCTGATTGCCGGAGGCACAGGATTAGGTGCGGTAACGGCGGTGCTCGGTGGTGTCTACCGCCTCACCGACGGGCGTCACCGCCTCCGGCTCGATCGGCTGGGTCGGCCGAAGCCGGCATAGCCGACTGCCGCTCTACCCGCAGAGACCTTTGAAGCTCGTGGTGGAGATTTATCTGGAGATGTGGGGTAGTTGCCGACGACCTGACGAAATCGTCCTGCCGTAGCGCTGTCAAAGGCGGAACTCCCACTTGCCGTCTCAGCGGAGAGGGCCTATATCGCGATCCTGGGGTCTAAGCAGGCACCCCATTAGACACCCGTCCAAGCTCTGCGCCTCTCGCTATGCGAGGAGTGCTGCATGAACGGACACCAACTCAACTCCAAACCCTGTAAAATCGCGATTGTCTGGCGCGGCGATCGCGAGGCACGGCAAGCCGCAACTCCCCAGAACAACCGCTTTTACCGCATCTTCGAAGAGCTTGCTGCACTTGGCCTCGAGGCCGAGCCGGCAGTTTTTGACGAGAACCTCGTTAACGAGGTGCGCGAGCAGCTTTTGGCGGTTGACGGCGTGCTCGTGTGGGTCGATCCGCTGCATGAGGGGAAGGCCCGAACTGTGTTAGACGCATTGTTGCGCGATGTGGCATCACGGGGGCCGTGGGTCAGCGCGCACCCCGACGTGATCCTCAAGATGGGCGTTAAGGAAGTCCTGCAGCGCACCAAACATCTTGGATGGGGCGCCGATACCCACCTCTACCGCACGACGGCCGATTTCGGTGCCGGGTTCCCGCCACGGCTCCAGTCGGCCGGCCCGCGTGTTCTCAAGCAAAACCGGGGCAATGGCGGCCAGGGGGTTTGGAAGGTCGAACTGGTTTCCGGGCCGGCGGGCAGGGCTAGCGTCGTGCGCGTCCTGCATGCGCTCCGCGGAAGTCTGCCTGAAGAACTGCCGCTGGCGGAATTCATGGCGCGCTGCGAGCCCTATTTCGCGTCCGGTGGTTGTATTGTTGATCAACCGTTTCAGCCGCGCCTGCCCGACGGCATGATCCGCTGCTATATGGGCGCCGACAAGGTCGTAGGCTTCGGACACCAATACATCAAGGCGCTGATACCGCCGCCTCCCGAAGGCCCGGATTCCCCGGCTGCGCAGCCCGGCCCCCGCATCATGCATGGCGCTGACGCGGAGCCGTTTCAGCTGCTCAGGGCGAAGATGGAAGCCGAGTGGACGCCGCAAATGATGGAGGTTCTCGGGCATCGACGCCGCCTCGCTTCCGATCATCTGGGACGCCGACTTTCTTTACGGGCCACGCACCGCGTCGGGCGAAGACAGCTATGTTTTGTGCGAGATCAATGTCAGTTCGGTCTTCGCCATCCCGGACCAGGCGCCGGCGGCGGTTGCGCGTCTTACCTTGAGCAGGCTGCAGAGCGCCCAGGGTGACTGACTGATGCTGATAGGTTTAACCCCTTGCAGCCCATGACCAGATGACCTAGGTGGTTTTGTTACGGGGTCGTGCGGACACCCCGTTAGACGGTTCCCGTCCAAGTTCTGCGCCACTCGCTGTGCGAGGAGCGCATGCTCACGGACGACGGCCGCCTTTCTGTTTCAGCACCAGGCCTCCGTCTCCGGCTCGGTAACGACGCCGCGCCGGTCGTGCGTACCGCCGGCACAGCCCGCCTTGAGCCCACACCGCGACCCCTCGGGCGGTGAGCAGCCACGCAAAGGAGGCAAAAGTTGTTTAATTCAATCGACGAAGCAAAGGGTGAACTGATCCGCAATGTGGCCCGGCTTTGCGCCGCGGCGGCGGTGACCGCACCGAAATCGGGCGGCCAACTCTTCTTGCGGGGAAAGCCGCTCTTTATTGAGACGGTGTTTATCGACGATCGCGAGACGTTGCTGCGTCTCGCCGGCTGGATGCGGCAGCGTGGGCATGAGCGGCGGCAGCCGATCTGGCTGCGTGACGCAGCACTCGCCGAACGGCTCGACGGCGTGTTGTTCATCGGGCTCAAGGATTGGTATCCGCCGATCTACGATTGCGGTGCCTGTGGCTTCGCGACCTGCGCCGAGTTTACCGAGGCGAACCGGCAGCGCCGCGCTGACAGTGAGGTTTTCGAGTTCAAAGGGCCGCAGTGCAACCTGCGCGACATCGATCTGGGGATCGCGGTCGGTTCGGCCGCCAAGGCCGCGAGCCTCTATAGCGTCGATACGCGCTGTCAGACCCGCATCGCGGTCGCCGCTCGCAAACTCGGCCTCATCCAGGCGGAAGTTGCGGTCGCATTGTCGATGACGGTGACCCACAAGAACCCCGGCTTCGATGCGCGAATGCCGGTCGTCGATTTCGACGCGCCCGAGGCGATACCGGGAACGCCTACCGGAACCCTGCCGGTCAAAACACCGGACGGGACGATGGCATGCATCGCCCCGACCTCGAGCCCGAAGAATAGCGATGAACCCGTTTCTGGCCGTCATGACGTCAAGCCTTCTTGGGCGCCTGTCCTATCAGATGGCCCGCAGCCCGGTGCTGCCGCGATTCGCCGAGAGCCTCGGCGCCGCACCGGAACTGATCGGCATGGTCATCGCCGCGTCGACCGTCACCGGCGTGCTCTTCAAGCTCCCGGCCGGCGCGCTGTCCGATCTTTTGGGGCGGCGGCGGGTGATGCTGTTGGGCGCGGTCTTTTTTGCGGTTCCGCCCTTCATCTACCCGATCGTCAAAGATGCCGGCACATTGCTCGCGCTGCGTTTCGTACATGGCTTTGCGACCGCGATCTTCGCGCCGGTCGCGTCTGCCTATGTGGCTGGGCTCGGCGAGGCGGGGCGCGGCGCCCGGCTTGGCTGGTTTTCGTCAGCCAACGATCTCGGCGCGACGGCGGGGCCGCTGGTCGGCGGGCTGATCCTCTACGCCACGTCGAGCTTTGCGGCGAGCTATCTACTTGTCGGTTTGCTTGGTGTGCTGGCATTCGGGGCGGCGCTGCTTGTGCCGGAGACGGAGACGAAGAGAACGCCAGTCGAGAGTTCTTTGGCAGCGCGCGCGGCCGAGTTTCGGGACGGCCTGCGCGACGTGCTCACGACGCCGGCGGTGCTGATCGCCGCCGCCGCCGAGGCCACCCTGTATCTTGGCTTTGGCGCCTTTCTCGGCTTTCTGCCGCTGTATGCCCGGACCGTCGGTCTCAACGACGCTGCGATCGCGGTGGTCCTTGCGGTCCAGCTGACGATTGCAGTCCTCGCAAAGCCTGTTACGGGCAATCTGTCCGATCGGTTGGGGCGCAAGCCCATGATCGTGTTGGGGCTGTTGGCGTCCGCGGCAGCATTGCCCCTGATCTTTCGGATGACGAGCTTTGCCGGGCTCGTCGCGGTCGTGCCGTTGCTTGGCCTTGGGGTTGCCGCGGTCACTCCAGCGACCAATGCGCTGATCGCCGATCTGGTCGCGGCGCGGCGCCTCGGCACCGGGATGGGGGTGTTCGGTACGATCTGGGACATCGGCGAAGCCGCGGGGCCGATCCTTGCGGGCATCTTGATCGGCCAAATCGGCTATGAGCCGGCATTTGATGTCATCGCTGCGATTATTGCGGTCATCGCGCTTGCCTTCGCGGCCCGGGTTCGCGTCGACATGGCGACGGTCGGCCCCGAGCGGCCGTGAGGGCAGCGTCAGACATGAACGTTAGGCGGGCTGGAACCGGAGATCGAAGCGCGTCCCGTGCGGAGCGCGATCGCTCACGGTGATGCTGGCTCCGTGCGCCCTGACGATTTCCATGACGATTGCCAGTCCAAGCCCGGCACCGTCGGTTCGTGGACTCTTTCCCCGCCAGAAGCGATCGAAAATGCGCGGCCGGTCCTCAACAGAAATACCCGGCCCGCTGTCGAGGACACTGAGCGCGCCATCCCGGCCGACCTCGACGATCACCTCGGTTTCGGGCGCGGTGTGCGTGAGCGCATTTTCGACCAGGTTACGCAGCGCGTCCTCGATTGCGGCTGCGTTGCCCAGGATGACAACGGGACGGTCGGCGCCCGCAAGCCCGATCGCGCGGCCGCGTGCCAATGCGAGATGGGCCATCGAACCGACCACCTCTTCCGCCAGCTTCCACAGATCGACCTGTGAGGAGACGTCGAGCGCCACCGAATCCAGGCGCGCGACGCAGAGCAGCTGCTCGACCAGCCGGTTCATGCGCGCAACCTCTTCTTTGAGCGCCGACAGTTCATCGTTGCCTTCGAGTGTATCGAGGCGCGCCGTAATTATGGTCAACGGCGTGCGAAGCTCATGCGCCGCATTGGCGGTGAACCGGCGCTGGATGGCAAAGCCTGCTTCCAGCCGGTCGAGCGCGCGATTGACTGCGGTAACGAGAGGCAGCGCTTCAGTGGGCACATCGGTCTCCGGCAAGCGGATCGAGATCGATCCGGGCCCGATAGCGCCGGCCTGAGCGGAAGCCGTGCGCAGGGGGCGCAGGCTGCGGCGAACGCTGTAAGCGGCGAGCAGCAAGGCAACGGCTACAAAGGGCGGCACATACCAGGCGATATCAAAGACAAATTCCCGCAGGATCGAATGGATCAGTTGGGTGCTGCCCGACACCTGGGCCACGAGCACCGACAGCGGCCCGGCCGCGCTGTCGAGGCGCACGCTGACGCCTGAGTAGCTTTGTTCCGACAAGCCGAACTTGCTCAGCTGAAAATAGCTCGGCTCCGAACTCGCCTGGGGCCATGCGGAGATGATCGCATCGAGCGCGGGCATGGAGGCGGCAACGAGGCGCCCGTCTTTATCTCGGATCGCGAATAGCGATTGCTGAGCCGCAGCATCGTAAGCTTGCCGCAGGGTCGGCGGCAGCTCGAGACGCGGACGCCCGGTTGGATCTGGCAAAACGTGATGTGCCAAGTCTTCGGCGCGCAGATCGAGCTCGCGGTCGGCGACCGAGCCGGCGGTCAGGGATGCGCTGTAGATGAGCCCGGCTATCGCCAGCCCGCTCGCTACCAGAAACAGGGCGGCAAGTTCGATCGTCAGCCGCACTTGCAGCGATTTGATCCGTCGCTTCATGCCTGTGTATCGGAAAGGATGTAGCCGACGCCCCGGACGGTGTGGATGATCAGGCTGGCGCCGGCGGCCTGCAGCTGCCGCCGCAAGTGGTGGACATGGACCGGGATCGTGTTTGAATTGGGCTCGTCGCCGATGCCATAAAGCTTCTCCTCCAGCACCGCTTTCGGCACGATCCTGCCAAAGCGCCGCATCATCTGTTCGAGGATGGCCAGTTCCTGGCGGGAGAGGCGGATGGGAATGCCGGCAACCGTGAGCTCGCGCCCGATCGTGTCGAGGCTGAGATTGCCGGCTTCGAGGGTTATGCCGAGCACACCACCGGGGCGGCGCAAAAGCGCCTTGATCCTCGCAATGAGCTCCGTCATCGCGAATGGCTTGGTCAGATAGTCGTCGGCTCCCGCGTCGAGCCCTGCGACTCGGTCGTCGACGGCGTCGCGCGCCGTCAGGATGAGGATCGGGAGGGTCTTTCCGATATGCCGGGCCGAGGCAAGGACGGCGAGCCCATCACCGTCGGGCAGGCCGAGATCGAGGATCGCCGCGTCGTAATTGATGAGTTCGAGCGCGGCGCCGGCGTCGGCGGCGGAGCCGGCGATGTCGACCGCAAAGCCGCCATCGCCGAGCTTCGCCTTCAGGATGCCGGAGAGGCGCGCTTCATCTTCGATGACCAATAGACGCATGGCTGTCTCCGCTCATGCGAAGATGTCTGGTTAAGTCACAGCATGGAGCTGCCCGAAGTTTAAGGCAGTTTTAGCGTCTGACACCCGCGGCCGCCAAACCGGGCTTGGCCGCGGCCGATCGACCGTGAAGAAGGTGTTAAAACTGCCTTAAAGGACCGCTGCCAAGCTCCGCCGCTCCTGTCGTTCGAGGGAGGATTGGACGATGAGTTCACGAGCGGTGCGATGGGCATTGCTGGTTGCTGCGATCGAGTTTTGCAGCGTCGGAGCGCCTCCTGCCCGGGCAGAGGGCAGCGATCCCGCGGCTTTGGCGGCCGCCGTTAGTGACGCAACGGCGACCTTGCAGGGCGGGCTGAAGGCGAGCGAGCCGGACGGAACGCCGATCTCGGCGAAGTTTGAGATCGATGACGGCAAATTACAATTGTCGGTTTATACGATGAAGGGCGCCGACTTTATGGAAGTGGTATCCGATCCCGGCACCGGCGCGGTTACCGAAGCCGAGAAGATCAAGGATGCCGACGATCTCAAGGAGGCGACAGCGCAAAAAGCCGCGATGGCAAAGGCGAAAGTGCCCTTGCTGACCGCCGCCGAGACCGCGGTCAACGCCAATCCGGGATCCCGGGCGGTAAGCATCTACCCGCAACTGCAAGACGGCAACGCAATCGCCGAGGTGACGCTGGTGCAGGGAATGACGTTCAAGAAGGTAACGGAGAAGCTCGATTGAAGGCGGCGGGGCGCCGTTCGGGCTGCTTAAACAAGGGAGGACGACCATGAAGGCTTATGCACGAAAGCTGGCGCTTGCGGTTATTTTTGCCGGGATACCCGGCCTCACCTTCGCGGCCGATAACGACTGGCAGCCGGAAGTTGGCAAGGCGCTCGGAAAAACTGGTGCGGCAATGCCGGGCGGTGTCTATCGCGTCGGTCTGCCGCGCACCGATCTGAAAGCGACGCTCGACGGCGTCGCCCTCAAACCCGGCTTTGCACTCGGCGGCTGGCTCGCCTTCGAGAAGACCGGCGATCAAGGCATGGTCATGGGTGACGTCGTCTTGACCGAAGAGGAGGTCAATCCGGTCATGGCGAAGCTCGCCGCGGCGGGCATCGAAATCACCGCGCTGCACAACCATCTGCTGCGCAACCGGCCTTTCACGATGTACATGCACGTGCTCGGCCATGGCGATCCGGTGACGCTTGCCACCGAGCTGCACACGGCGCTCGCCGAGAGCAAGACCCCGTTCGCTGCGCCTGCGCCGGGGGCAGCTCCGCCGCCGATCGATCTCGACACCGCGGCGATCGATCAGGCGCTCGGCGCCAAGGGTAAGAATGTGGGTGGCGTCTACCAGTTTGGCATCCCGCGCGCGGAAACGATCAGGGACGGTGGCATGGTGGTCCCACCGGCGATGGGCTCGGCGATCGGTATCAACTTTCAGCCGACCGGCGGCGGCAAGGCGGCGATTACCGGCGATTTCGTGCTGATAGCCAGTGAGGTGAACCCCGTGCTGAAGGTGCTGCGCGACCATGGGATCGAGGTCACCGCGATCCACAACCACATGCTCGACGACCAGCCGCGCCTCTTTTTCATGCACTTCTGGGCCAATGACGATGCGGTGAAGCTTGCCGAGGGGCTAAAGGCGGCGCTGGCGCAGATCAACATCGCCAAGAGCTAGGTGTGTTTGCGCGGGCGATCTTGCTGCTGGGGGCAAGCCTCATATGGGCTGCCCCCGCGGTGGCTCAGACGGCGGGGCCGCCTCTGGTGCTCGAGACGAAGATCCCGCTCGGCGATGTGAGCGGCCGCATCGATCACCTCGGCGTCGATGTAAAGCGCCAGCGGCTGTTTGTCGCCGAACTCGGCAATGACAGCCTGGGGGTCGTGGAACTGGCGAGCGGGAAGGTGCGCACAATCGCCGGCTTCAGCGAGCCGCAGGGTGTGGCGTACGTCGCCTCTGCCGACAGCGTCTACGTGGCGAATGGCGGCGACGGCTCGGTACGGGCACTGCGCGGCGACGATCTAGCGCCGATCGGCCGCATCAAGCTCGGTGACGATGCCGACAACGTTCGGGTGGACGCCTCGCGTAATCATGTGCTGGTCGGTTATGGCAACGGCGCGATCGCAGTCATCGATCCGCAAAGCCGAACCAAGGTCGCCGATATCCGTCTCAAAGGCCACCCCGAGAGCTTTCGGCTCGATCCAGCCGGCGCGCGGATTTTTATCAACGTGCCGGATGCCCGCGCGATCGAGGTCGTGGACCTCGCGGCGGGGACCAGCCGATCGCTGCCGACGCCGGGCGCTGGATCGAACTTTCCAATGGCGATCGACGCCGACGTGCACCGGGTTCTTGTCGTCTTTCGCAGCCCGCCGGTCTTGATGGCGCTGTCCACCGAGGATGGGCGAGTCGTAGCCAAGACCGCGACCTGCGGCGATGCCGACGACGTGTTTGCCGATGCCAAGCGTCATCGCGTTTATGTGAGCTGCGGTGAGGGCGTCGTCGATGTTTTCGCCGCTGATGCGGCCGGTTATCGCCGGATCGCGCGGGTGCCGACGGTATCGGGTGCGCGAACATCGCTGTTTGTTCCCGAACTCGACCGGCTCTTCGTGGCCGTGCGGGCAAGGTCGAACGAACCGGCGGCGATCTGGGTGTTCCGTCCTGCCTCATGAAGGCGAGAGAGGCCGCTACGGCTTTGGCGCCGGCGGCTGTGTTCGCGTGCTGGTGCGGGACTGCACAGGCCTATCGTCCGTTCGATGGGACGGATGCGGCCGTGGCTGATCCGGGGGAGATCGAAATCGAGCTTGGTCCCGTCGAATACCTTCGCGAGGGAGCCGAGCGCGTGCTCTTTGCACCCGATTTAAGGGTCAATTACGGGTTTACGCCGGACTGGGAAGCGACGATCGAAGGCGATCTTGCGCACGCGCTTGCCGGCGATTTGCCGGGAACCAGCTTGGTCGGCAACATCGCTTCGCTCAAAACCGTGCTGCGCGAAGGCAGCCTCCAAGAGAAACCGGGACCCAGCATCGCGACTGAATGGGACGTGTTGCTTCCGGGCATCCGTGACGAGCCGGGCACTGGGGTCGGTCTAATCGGCATCGTCTCGCAGCAGTGGAGCCGGGCGACAATCCATCTAAACCTCGAGGCGGCGCTGACCCGCGATCAGCATGCCGATTATATTGTCGACACCATTGTCGAGGGTCCGCACGACTGGCCGGTACGGCCGGTCTAGTGAATTCTTCTACGAGCTCGATGTCGGCCGGTTCGAGACCCGCTCCGGCCTGATCGGAGCCATCTGGCAGGTCAAAGACAATTTAGCGGTTGATTTTGCGATGCGCGGTGCGCGCGTCAACGACCACACAGTGAGCGAGATCCGCGCTGGGGTGACCTTCGCCTTCGGTGTGACGAAGGGACCGACCCCCTTGCCACGGCTTACCACCGCGACACCGCCCGCAAGTCATTAATGGGGATGCGCGTCAACACTTGGGCCGCCCGCATCGATGATTCTGACGCTGTCAAAGCATTCGAGATAAGGTCGAAGCTAATAAGCGTCGCCAGGACAAATTAGAACATGCAGGCGGCGACAGCTGATTCAAGCGGCCTGACGCTTTGCAGCGGCGGCGACGGGGGCAAGCAGCTCAAGCTTCGCCTCGTCCTCCGGCGCACCATGCGTCAGCGCCCGATCGGTATAGGCTTTTGCGGCGGGATCGCGATAGATCGCGTGGGCGATCAGTAACAACCGAACGCTCACGACAGCGAGGCTGACGTGTTTGCGCATGATGTCGAACACGAAAGCTGGCCAAAACAGCCAGGGATTGAGGCGCGGCAGGCCAGGGCGGCGCTCTGAGGGGTGCTTCAACCGTACCAGTCCGCCCTGGAGCGGATGTACGTTCTCGATCGGAACGGTGGTCGCAAAGGTCACCAGTAGGCGCACAAGGCTGCCCATCGGCAGCCCGGTCGCAGCTGCACGTCTGAGCAGCGTGCGCATGTGGTCGTTCGAGTAATACAGCGACCATGCCTCGCGATAGATTTCCTCCCACTCATGCTGGCTCATATTCGGATGGGCCGTGCAGACATGCTCGACGTCGTATTTGTTTAGGTCTGGATCCATCGCCACGCATCGCCGCCAGAGCTTCTGATGATCTTCCGAACCGGGTAACGGTGTGAGACAGAAGAACTCCAGTATGTCGATCGGAAGCTCACGTTGGATAATGGCGATATCGCGGCGGATCGAGTCCGGGGTATCAGCAGGAAAGCCGAGGATGTAGCCCGCGAGCGTGATGACGCCACGCGCTTTCCAGGCAAGCAGCATCTTGCGATATTCAGCAATCTTGTTCTGTCGCTTTTTTACCGCCAGGAGATTGTCGGGGTTGATGTTTTCGAGCCCGATGAACACGCGCGTGACGCCGGCACGCTTGGCCTTCTCAATGAAGCGCGGAATCTTGTGACAGAGCGTATCGACTTGGATCATCAGGCCGAGCGGGATACCGTCTTTATCACGGAGCGAGATCAGGCGATCGAAGATCGCCTCCCAGTTCTTGTTGCGCGCGAAATTGTCGTCGGTGACGAAAAACTTGTGAATGCCGTGCGACCAGTTCAGTCGCACGAGGCGCTCCACGTCGTCCGCGGAACGATGGCGCGATTTACGGCCCTGCACATTGATAATGGTGCAGAACGAACACTGATAGGGGCAGCCACGTCCTGCGTCGAAGCTCGAGCTCACGCCGTATGTACGCGTGACATATCGCTTAGGCAGGAACGGAACAGGAGTCTCGCTGATCGATGGAAGGTCGGTCATGAAATCGTAAACGGGTGCCAGGCGGCCGGTTGCGGCATCCTGCAGCAACTGCTCGAGCCGCCCCTCCGCCTCGCCCGCGAACACAGCGATGCCCATCTCACGGCAGGTGTCTAGTCCAAGCGCCTGACCGTCGATCATCGAAATGACGCCGGAGACATGGAAGCCGCCGATGGCGACCGCGACGCCAGCCTCGCGGAACGGGCGTGCGATGTCGAGAGCGCGAGGAAACTGGTTGGACTGAACACCCACTAGAGCGACGAGCCCGAAGCCGCCGTGTGAGCGGAACCTCTGCAGCAAGCCGGGAACATCGACGCGCGTATTGGTCTCATCGATCGCCTCGATGTCGATGGCGATGTCGGGACCAAGCACGCCTCGTACCGCGGAGTCCTCCCCAATGCTGTAAAGGGCAGCGAGCGAATTCGATGGAATGATCGATCGCCACCAACGTATTACGAAGCCGTCATCGTCGTAATGTGATGGCTTGATCAAGACGAGCTGGAAACGCCGCTGCGCCGCAATACCAGCGGTCTCGATGGGGTCTCGGATTTTCATGTTTGTATGAGTAGCATTGAAATTAAACCAGTGAAATCGCGCGAGTGAGTGCTCGGGAGTGGCAACGCGATCGAGGCCGTATTAAAGCAGGCCGAGGCCGCCGAGAGCGGCGCCCGCGAGAAGCATCCACATCGGACTGAGCCGTGTCGCGAGGGTGATCGCAGCCGCGACGATGGTGACGGCAGCGGTCCGCCACCCGGTATCCGCCGCACGCGCCATCACGGCGCCGCTGGCGATGACGATCCCCATGGTTACCGGCACTAGGCCGAGACGCACGATCCGCTGCCATGGCGCGTCGCGAAACCGATCCCATAAACGATACCCGGCGAAGTACATGGCGCAAGGCGGTCCGAAGGTGGCAAACGCGCTCGTCACGGCTCCGGGAAATCCCCATACTTTCCATCCGACAAAGCTCATCATCAGGATCATGTTCGGCCCGGGGATGGACTGGGCAATCGCGAAAATATTGGCGAATTCCTGATCCGTCATCCAGCGATGGGTGCCGACCACGAAGTTGCGGACATCCGGCAGCACAGTCGGGAAGCCGCCAAAGCTGACTGACGAGAGCACGGCAAGATGCGCGGTCAGCGCAATCGGCGCGGAGGCGCCGGTCATCGGGCTCTCGCGCGTTCGACGCCGGCGACGGCGATGCTGAGCGGCACGAGGCCAAACAGAACGATAAGCAGCGGCAGTCTGCCGAAGGTGACAAGGGCGAAGGCTAACGCAGCAAAAATCAAGGCCGCCGCGCGGCGGCGATATGGCATCAGCAGCCTGATGCCGGTGGCGATCAGCAGCCCGGCGGCCGTCGCGGCAATCCCGCCGAGGATGTTCCGCAGGATCGTCAGGTGAGCATATTTGAGGAGGAACACGCCGAGCGAGAAGCCAACTGCCCACGGGACGACCAGGAAGCCGCAGAGAGCCGCAATCGCGCCGGCCCCACCCCGCATCCTGGCCCCGACGCAAACGGCGATGCCAACGATGTTCGGCCCGGGCATGAACTGGCAGAGGCTGACGATGTCGGCAAATTCCGCGTCGCTGATCCAATTGCGGTTCTCGACGGCGATGCGGCGCGCCCAAACGATCCCGCCGCCGCCGCCGATACCGTAGAGCGAGACTTTCAGAAGGCCGACAAACAATGCGGCCAGCGTGACCGGCTCGCCGATGCCTCTCGCCTTCACCGTTTCGGACTCCCTCTCCCCGAAATTATGCGTCGGTCTCCAATCCCGATTCTTTGAAAGCGCATGCGTGGGGGCGCGCTGCCGGCCGCGCGCCGGCGCTAGAGGCGTTGCGGGTCGATCGTGATCGAAGCGGGGAGGTCGCTGCCGACGAAAATCGGCCGCAAGAGGTGCGACTGAAAAAGCCACAGCCGGTCTTCGGCGAGCAGGCATTGTGCTTCGAAATCGGCGATCATCGCGGGCGGTTTTGCTCCCCGGAACGGCGGCCGGCCGTCGGCGCGGTAGAGGCTCATCGCTCCGACCGCCCGCGCATGCCGCGGGTCGCCGCGAAAGACCCGAAGATTGTCGACCAAGTGCCGCGTGGTGGTTGTGCCGTGCTCGCGGCGCCGGGCATAGAAGGCGCGGATCTTTTCGGTTCCCTCGAATCGGTTGTTGCCCACGGCATAGAGCGCATCCGGCAGATAAAACTCGTGCGCCTGGTTGCCGCCGTTGTGATCGACATCGGCCCAGTAGTTGATCATTAGCCGATTGAGCGCATACCACAGCGCCAGATCATCGGTGTCCGGCATCGGCATGGCGATTCTCCCCGAGATGAGCCGACATCTCCCCGATTTCCGGGGTGGTGACCGGCGGTTATGGTCTTCTTGCCCCTGGATTGAAGATCGCACTCTCGGGAGCGGCCGGCAAGGACGGGCGCAGCGCGGCGCGGTTGCGGCGGCCCCGCGAACGGCCGTGCACGCAGCGGGTGAGCCCAGCGCAGGCTAATCGAAGGTGAAGCCGCGGGCGCGCAGGTGGGGTGGGAAGGTTTGGCCTTCGGGCTGGGCGGCGGCTTGGCGGGCTTTGTCTTCGGACCAGCCGTAGAAATCGGCGTAGCCGAAGGTTTCGGCCGCGCGTTGCTGCTCGCGCGGCGGTGCGTAGCGGGTGGCGCGGCGATGGTCGTAGTTTTCGATGTTTGCGGCGAGCGCGGAGTCGTCGTAACGGTCGGTGTGGAGGGTGACGGCGAGCGGCAGGCGCATGCTGACAAAGCCCTCGGCGGCGGGATAGCCGAGGCACAGCCCGGCGACCGGGAAGACTTTGTCCGGCAATTTCAGGATCTCGGCGACCGCGCCGGCGTGGTTGCGGATGACGCTGATCGGGCAGCAGCCGAGGCCGGCGGTCTCGGCCGCCAGGATGAAGGTCTGCATGACCAGGGCGGCGTCGATCGCGGCGTTGAAGAAGCCTTCGAGCCGGCCGTTGTCCTGCTGATGGCCGCGTAATTCGCCGATCCGCTCGAGACGGCGCGCGTCGCCGCAGAACACCAGAAACACCGGCGCATTGCCGATCCACGGCATATCCGGAACGAGCGCTGCGAGGCGGTCGCGGCTGGCGCGGTCTTCGACCCGGATCACCGAGGCCTGCTGGAAATCCGATTTCGAGGAGGCCGAGAACGCGGCGGCGAGGAAGAGCCGCAGCAACGCCTCGGGCACAGGGCGCGGGGCATAGCGGCGATGGGTGCGGCGCAGCAATACCTGGCGCAGCCAGGGGATGTCGGGAAGATCGCCCGGCAGTTCGGCGTCGTCGCCGAAGCGGGCATGCCATTCGGCGGTGTAATCCGCGCTCATGTTCGGCGGCGCGGCTATCCGCATTTTAGCGGCCGGGGTGCGGGGGTTCTCACCACCGGCCGCCCTAAGCGCCGGCCTGCTGCTTCTTGTCGAGGATCCGCTTATGGAGGTTGCGCACGGTCATATCGGTTAGCCGCTCGTCCAGCATGAACAGGCGTTGGCCGATCGGGTAGGGGTCCTGCTTGGTGACCTCGATGGGTTCCCCTAGCGCCTCGTCGGCGCTGATGCCGCGATCGACAAGGTGCTCGACATAGCCGACCCAATTCTCGACGATCTGCCCTTGTTCCCTCAGATAGGCTTTGGTGCAGGGGTCGCCGTGCCCCGGCACAATGGTCTCGACATCGAGCGCCTCGATGCTTTTGAGCGCAGCCAGCCACTCCCATGGATCGCATTCCTGCAGCCAGCTGCGGCATTTGTAAAAGACATTGTCGCCGGTAAAGACCACCCCCTCTTCCGGCACATGGACCGAGGTCTGCGGCGCGGTATGGCCGGGCATGTGGATGATGTTGAAGGTGTGGTTGCCCAGGTTGAGGGTCATGGTGTCGGTAAAGGTCACGGTCGGCGGGTTGGCGGCCGGGTAGTCCGGATGGCCGACCAGCCACACACTGTCGGGATCGGTCTCTTTGAAGCGCTCGCGCTTCTCGTCGAGCGAGCCGAACGCATAGAGATAACGCTCGAAGCATTCCTGGAGCTGGACCTGTCCGACAATCTTCGTGTTGGTGAAATAGGCGTTGCCCGAGATGTGGTCGCCATGCGGCTCGGTGTTGATCAGATAGCGGATCGGGGCCTTGTCCTCCATGCGCTCGCGCCAGCGCACCGCATCGATCGGCTGCTGCGGCGAGTCGATCATCACATAACCGTCGCTGGTCTCGACAAAGCTCGGGTTGCAGCCGGCGAAATAGATTTCGGTAAAGGAATTCTTTCCGACCCTGCGCATCGATGCCTCCCCTTGACGCGAGGCGGCGAGTTTCCCCGATTGGCCACACGAGCACAAGGGCAACCCAACTTGCACCTCTAGCGGGGATTGAGTCAGTACCTGGCGGCGCTTTCGCATAGCGGGCGTCGGGTCTCCGAAGCCGCGGCCGGCCTTCGGTGTGAGCGGCAGCTAAAACCCACCTCGGGCCGGGTTGGTGATGACGGATGTTTATGGGCGGGCAAGGAGATTGCCGGTATACTTGGCTTCATTGATGACGTGCCGAATCACCTGGACCGAAGCGAACCATGAGCCGTAAGCAACGCCGCCTGGGGCACAAAGGGCAGGGTGACTTTGCTTCTCCCAAGCTGGCGGCTCCCATGGCCGTTCAAAACCTATTCGCGGAGGCCTGTCGTCACCACCAAGCCGGCCGGTTGTCAGAAGCCGAGCGGGCGTACCGGCAATTCCTGGAGCTAAACCCCCGGCAGCCAGACGCTTTGCATTTGCTTGGGGTCCTCGCCAATCAGAGTGGCCGTCATGCAGCTGCCGTCGATCTGATCGGCCAAGCGATCGGACTCCGGAACGATATCCCAGCCTATCATAACAATTTGGGCATCGCGATTGGAGAGTTAGGCAGATTCGGTGAGGCGGTGACGCATTATAAGCGTGCGCTGACCCTCAAGGCAGATTTCGTCGATGCCCATTTCAATCTAGGAAACGCGCTTCAGGAACAGGGTCGGCTGGATGAAGCGATAGCGCATTATCAGCGCGCCTTAGCCCTCAAGCCGGGATACGCCGAGACTCACAACAATCTGGGCAACGGCCTCAAGCGGCAGGGAAAGCTTGACGAGGCAATGGCGCATTATCAGCGCGCCATCGCTTTCAAGCCGGATTACGCCGAGGCTCACAACAATTTGGGTATTATTCTCAAAGAACAGGATAAATTGGACGAAGCGATGGTGCATTGTCAGCGCGCCGCCGCCCTCAAACCGGGATCTGCCGACGCTCACAGTAATCTGGGGAACGTCTTCAAGCAGCAGGGCAAATACGCCGAAGCCATGGTGCATTATCAGCGCGCCCTCGCCCTCAAGCCCGACTACGCTGAAGTTTACCACAATATGGGCAACGTCCTTAAGGAGCATGGCAAATACGACGAGGCACTCGCGCTTTATCAACGCGCCGTCGCCCTCAAGCCGGACTTCGCCGAGGCCTACTACAATCTCGGTGTTGCTCTCAGGGAACTGGGAAAATTCGACGAGGCGCAACGCGCTTACGAGAGCGCGCTCGAGCTGGCACCGAGAAACGGTCTGTATTACCGCCAGGTGTTCTATGGCAAGCGTGTTGTCGCTGAGGACCGGGGTCTGGCGGCGGCGAAAGACTTGGCTGAAGACATGGCCTCGCTACCGATCGAGGATCAGCGAGAATTACATTTTGCGCTGGGCAAAGCCTATGAGGACCTGGAACAGCGCGAGCGGTCCTTCCGTCACCGCCTTGAAGGAAACGCGCTCAAGCGACGAGAGCTCGTCTATGACGAGCCGAAGATGTTGGGCTTTTTTGATCGCATTCGCACGGTATTCACGACTGAGCTGATGTACAGCAAGCGGGGTCTCGGCGATCCCTCGATGGTTCCGACGTTCATCGTTGGCATGCCGCGCTCGGGCACGACCCTGGTCGAGCAGATATTGGCAAGCCACCCCAAAGTCTTCGGCGCCGGGGAGCTTGCGGAATTCAACAAGGCGGCGATGAGCCTCAGTCTGCCGAATGGAGCTCTGTTCTTCCCCGAGGCCGTTCCAGCTTTGTCGGCCGGACAGCTGCGTGAATTCGGCACAAGCTATCTCGATGCCGTCCGAGCCGCGGCACCGGCGGCGGAGCGCATCACCGACAAGATGCCGGCGAATTTCAGCTACGTCGGGCTCATTCATCTGGCGCTACCCAATGCGCGCATCATTCATATGCGCCGCGACCCGGTCGACACGTGTCTTTCCTGCTTTTCGCTGCTGTTCGCCGGTGATCATCCCTACTGTTACGACCTCGGGGAGTTGGGCCGCTATTATCGGGCCTATGAGACGCTGATGGAGCACTGGCGACAGGTGTTGCCGGCGGAGGTGATGCTCGATGTTCAATATGAGGAGGTGGTTGCCGATACCGAGCGGCTGGCCCGTCAGATCGTCGCCCATTGCGATCTCGATTGGGACGATGCGTGTCTTGCTTTCTATGAAACGCAACGTCCGATCCGGACGGCGAGCGTGACGCAGGTCCGTCAGCCCATCTACCGCACTTCCGTTGGCCGATGGAAGCCCTACCAGCACCTTCTCCGGCCCCTAATCAAAGAGTTGGGCGTCGAATTGGACGAAGCCCGGTAAGACCAACGCCCACCTTGTCAAGACCCCGCCCGGCAGGCACATGAATCGGAAGCAACGCCGAGCAGAAATGAAGAAAGGCGGACCGGTGACTCAAGCCACGTCATCGGCCGTTCAACAGAAATGGGTTGCCGCTCTTCAACATCATCAGGCTGGGCGCTTGGCCGAAGCCGAGCGGCTCTTCCGGCAGGTTCTGGCGGTCACCCCCCGCCATACCGACAGCCTTCATCGGCTCGGGGTGATCGCTGTCCAGACCGGCCGTCATGATTTGGCCGTCAATCTGATCGCTAAAGCGGTCGCAATTGACCCCAGGGACGCCTCATTACAGTCCAGTCTGGGCAATCTGCTGATGCAAGAGGGGCGGATGGACGAGGCGATCGCCTGCTACCGCAGGGCCATCGAGCTCAAGCCGGATTTCTCGGAGGCGCTGAACAATTTGGGCAACGCCCTCAACCAACAGGGTCAATTCGACGAGGCGCACCGCGCTTGCGAAAGAGCGCTTGAACTGGCGCCGAGAAGCGGCCGGTCTTACCACCAGCTGTTCGATAGCAGGCGAGTTGTTGCAGGCGAACGGCACCTTGTGGTTGCCGAGAAATTGGCCGAGGACATGGCCTCGCTGCCGATAGAGGATCAGCGAGAATTGCATTTCGCGCTGGGCAAAGCCTATGGGGACCTGGAACAGCACGAGCGGTCCTTCCGTCACCTCCTCAAAGGAAACGCGCTCAAGCGACAAGAGGTTGTTTATAACGAGTCAGAGGTGTTGGGGTTGTTGGATCGCATCCGCACCGTATTCACGGCTAAACTGATGCACGACAAGCGGGGTCTCGGCAATCCCTCGACGGTTCCGATATTCATCGTGGGCATGCCGCGCTCGGGCACGACCCTGGTCGAGCAAATCCTGGCAAGTCACCCCAAGGTCTTCGGCGCCGGGGAGATTGCGGAATTCAGCAAGGCGGTGACGAGCCTCGGTATGCCGGATGGAGCTCTGTCCTTCCCCGAGGCCATTTCGTCTCTGTCGGCCGGACAGCTGCACCAGCTCGGCACAAGCTATCTCGATGCCGTCAGAGCCGCGGCACCAGGGGCAGAGCACATCACCGACAAGATGCCAGCGAATTTCCGCTTTGTCGGGCTCATTCATCTGGCGCTACCCAATGCGCGCATCATTCACATGCACCGCGACCCGGTCGACACGTGTCTTTCGTGCTTTTCGCTGCTGTTCTCCGGTAATCTGCCCTACTCTTATGATCTCGGGGAGTTAGGTCGCTATTATCGCGCCTATGAAACGCTGATGGAGCACTGGCGCCGGGTGCTGCCGGCCGGGGTGATGCTCGAAGTTGAGTATGAGGAGGTGGTTGCCGATGTCGAGCGGCAGGCCCGTCAGATCGTCGCCCATTGCGGTCTCGAATGGGATGACGCGTGTCTTGCTTTTTACAAGACGCAACGCACGATTCGGACGGCGAGCGTGACCCAGGTTCGCCAGCCCATCTACCGCACTTCCGTTGGCCGATGGAAGCCTTACCGGCACCTCCTGCAGTCCTTGATCCAAGAGTTGGGCGTCGAATTGGGCGAAGCCCGGTAAGAATAGCGTCCACCTTGCCAGGAAGCCGCTCAGCAGGCACATGAATCGCAAACAACGCCGAGCAGAAACGAAACAGGGCAAGCCGGTGAGCCAAGCTGCGTCGTCGGCCGTTCAACAGGCATGGTCTGCTGCCCTTCAAAATTTTCAGGCTGGACGCTTGGACGAAGCCGAGCGGCTCTTCGGGCAGGTCCTGGTGGTCAATCCCCGCCATGCCGACAGTCTGCACTTGCTCGGGGTGATTGCTTACCAAACCCAGCGCCGCGAATTGGCGGCCGAACTGATCAGCAAAGCGATCGCGATCAATCCCCGGGAAGCCTCATCCCATTCCAATCTCGGCAACTTGCTTTTGCATCGGGGTCGGCTGGACGAGGCGGTCGCCTGCTACCACCGGGCCCTCCGTCTGAGGCCGAACTTCCCCGAGGCGCTAAACAATTTGGGCAACGCGCTAAGGGCGCTGAAGCGGCTGGACGAGGCGATCCTCAGCTACCGCAGAGCCCTCGATCTCAGGCCGGCCGATCCCGAGACACACTACAATCTGGCGGTGGCGTTGCTGGCGCGCGGCGATATGGCGGCGGGATGGGAAGAATATGAGTGGCGCTGGAAGACGCCATTGTTGATAGGGGCCCATCGCCAGATCGCGCAACCACAGTGGCGCGGCGATCCGGCGGAGGGGCGCACGCTGTTGATCCATGCCGAGCAAGGATACGGTGACACCCTGCAATTCTGTCGCTACGCGCCGTTGGCGGCGGCGAAGGGGCTGCGGGTCATCCTGGAGGCGCCCAAGCCGCTAACCCGGCTGCTGTGCAGTCTTGCCGGGGGTCGAGCGGGTCGTGGCGTACGGAGAGGCGCTGCCGCAATTTGATCTGCACTGCCCGATGCTGAGTATGCCGCTGGCGCTGGGGACCACGATCACGAGGATTCCCGGCGGTGTCCCTTATCTGCACGCCGATGCCGCCCAAGTTGAGGCCTGGCGGACCCGCCTCGCCGCGCTGGAAAACCAGGGTCCTCGGATCGGCTTGGTTTGGGCCGGGAATCCCCGCGCACACCGGCTCGCCAACGCGGCGACCGATCGCCGCCGCTCGATGGCACCGGATCGGCTGGCGCCCTTGCTGGAACTGCCCGGCCTGCATTTCTTCAGCCTGCAGAAGGATGGCCCCGCGGCCCTCGAGCAATTCCCGTTGACCGATTTCATGGGCGAGATGGGAGACTTCGCCGATACCGCGGCCCTGGTCGCCAACCTCGACCTGATCGTCTCGGTCGATACCTCCGTTGTCCATCTGGCAGGGGCGCTGGGCAAGCCGGTATGGCTGCTGGACCGTTTCGACCCGTGCTGGCGCTGGCTCGTTGGACGGTGCGATAGTCCGTGGTATCCGGGCTTGCGCCTCTATCGTCAGCCGCGCCCCGGCGACTGGGGCTCAGTCGTTGCCGAGGTCGCCCGTGACTTGCGCAGCCTGCCGATTGCCGGATGCGCAGCCGCCACCCAATGACCGGCGATCGCGCAGTTGCAGCGTTCCACGGCGCTGGGGTCGCCGTAAAGCAGTGTTAAGCGCTGGCCAACGCGGATCGGCCCCGGCCGCGGCGAGCCTGGTTTTTTGGCCATTTCCGGCAGCTTGAAGCAGCAGACGCATGAATCGCAAACAACGTCGGACGGAAGCGAAAAAGGGCGGTCCGGCGATGCAAACTGCGTCGCTTGCCGCCCAGCGGTTGTGGGCTGCTGCCCTCCAACAGTTTCAGGCTGGGCGCCTGGACGAAGCCGAGCGGCTCTTCCGGCAGGTTCTGGCGGTCAATCCCCGTCACGCCGACAGCCTGCACCTGCTCGGGGTGATCGCTTACCAAACCGGACGCCATGATTTGGCGGTCGACATGATCAGGAAAGCGATCGTGATCAACCCCAGGGAAGCCTCGTTGCATTCCAATCTAGGCAATTTGCTTAAGGAACAGGGACGGCTGGACGAAGCGGTCGCCTGCTACCGCAAGGCCGTCGAGCTCAAGCCGAACTTTTCGGAGGCGCTGAACAATTTGGGTAACGCCCTCAGGGCGCAGAAGCAGCTGGACGAGGCGGTCGCCAGCTATCACAGGGCACTCGAGCTCAGGCCAGACGATCCGGAAGCGCACTACAATCTGGCGATGGCATTGCTGGCGCGCGGAGATATGCCAGCGGGGTGGGAGGAGCATGAATGGCGCTGGAAGACGCCGCAATTGGCCCCGAGCCGTCGTGACTTTGCGAAGCCCCAGTGCCGTGGCGAAGCTGCGGACGGGCGGACTTTGCTGATCCATGCCGAGCAGGGATTGGGCGACACCCTGCAATTCTGCCGCTACGCGCCATTGGCGGCAGCCAAGGGGTTGCGGGTGATCCTAGAGGCGCCGAAGCCGTTGATTCGGCTGCTCGGGAGTCTGCCGGGAGTCGACCGGTTGGTGGCGCAAGGCGAGCCACTGCCGAAATTTGACCTGCACTGTCCGATGCTCAGCATGCCATTGGCCCTGGGGACCACAATTACGACTATTCCCAACGATGTGCCCTATCTGTGCGCCGATGCGGCGCAGGTCGCGGTTTGGTGGACACGCCTGGCCGCGCTGGGAAACCGCGGTCCTCGAATCGGCTTGGTATGGGCGGGCAATCCGCGCAAACACTTGATCGCTGCGGCGGCGCTCGGTCGTCAGCGCTCGGTCGACCCGGCTCGGCTGGAACCATTGTTCGAGCTTCCTGGCGTGCAGTTCTTCAGCTTGCAGAAGGATGGCCTGGCGGCGCCCGCGCACTTCCCGCTGACCGATTTCATGAGCGAGATGGGAGACTTCGCCGATACCGCAGCGCTGATCACGAACCTCGATCTGATCATCTCGGTCGATACTGCCGCTGCTCATCTGGGGTCGGCGTTGGGCAAGCCGGTGTGGCTGCTGAACTGCTTCGATCCGTGCTGGCGCTGGTTCGTCGGGAGGCGCGACAGCCCGTGGTATCCGGGCTTGCGCCTCTATCGTCAGCCGCGGCCCGGCGATTGGGACTCGGTCGTGGCCGAGGTCGCCCGCGACCTGCGGAGTTTTGCCGTCGGCTGATAGCCGATCGCGGAACGGGGGCGTAGGCTTAGTTCGTTGCCGCTTACCGGTCAGCGGCAACAGGCTCGGGCGAGCTGGCTTGCGGCGATTCCAAGCGTAGCGGATACACCAGTTGTCCGGCCAGCGAACTCGGCAGTTTATCGTTGGTACCGTACGCCGATGGCCATTGCTGAGGCAGGTAATAGGTGCCGAAGATCCAGTCCATGATCGGCAGCATCGACGCGAAGTTGCGGTCCCGCGGCTCGGCCAGGGTATGGTGCCAGTGGTGAAAGGCGGGCGTGGAAATCAACCATTCCAGCGGACCCAGCCGCCAGCGCACATTGGCATGGATCAGGAAGCCCCACATGGTCAGGACTACCACGAGCAGCGCGGACACCATGCCACCGGCGGGGGTGAGCGGGGTGGCCAGCCCGAGAACGTAAACGGGGATCAGACCGCACAGCCGGGTGAATACATTGTCGAGCGGATGAGCGCGGGCGCTGATCAGGAAATACACCTCAGCCGGGTTATGGTGGATCGAATGGAAACGCCAAAGACATGGAATTTCGTGCGTCCAGCGATGGCCCCAATAGAAGCCGATCTCGCCCACCACCAGGGCGCCCAGTGCGCGCGCCCAGATCGGCCAGCCCGCGACCGCCGCCTGAACGCGCCACGGCACGACGGCGTGTGCGCCAAGAGCCACCAGGGCCAGCGGCGGGGTCAGCAGCAGCGCGGGGACCAGGCCGCTGATAAAATAAAAGCCGATATCGCTGGCAAGGCTCTTGCCGACGATTTTTCGCCGACGGACCGCGAACAGGCGTTCCAGCGGCAAGAAGACCACGGCGAGCAGCAGCAGCCACGCTCCAAGCCTGACCGTGGTGAAAAGGAACGCCTGGAGATAGGCGTGGTCCAAAAACGCTGGCAATGACGCTATCCGGATTTTTCAATTCACAACCAGACAGAGTATAGGCGCCTGGACGGGGTCCCGTCCAGGCGCCCATACCGATCAGGTGATCAGACTGCGGCGCTGCGCTTCTTGCGCCGACGCCAAGCGATCCCGCCGAGGCCGAGAAGACCGCTGCCAAGAAGCGACAGAGTCGCCGGCTCCGGTACCACCGGCGGCGTATTCACGCCTTCGAGGAACACCGTCGGCGGTTCATTAACGTTGCTGCCGCCGTTGCCCCACGCCAGGAATGTCAATACCGCGCTCCCGGTGCTCCCGCCGCCGATGATGTCATTATTAGTAAGCGTAAAGTTGACGGTGGTGACGTTATTCCAATCAACATTCGACATGGACGGGGTGTGCATCAGCGGCGAATCCAACTCCTGATTGTTCGCGGTGCCGGTGACTGTGCAAACGCTGTTGGGCGTCGGGCAGGATACACCGATCCCGCCTAAGCCCAGAAACACTTTCCACTGCTCGGTGGTGTCGCCGCTAAATCCCACCTGCTGACCGGCCGCCTGCTGGAACTGAAGGGTGTAGTTGACGCCGGCTGTCAGATTTGGAATGGTCTGAAAGATCGTGCTCTCGAACTCCGGATTGCCGTCCGCCTGAAAGAAGTTGGTGCCGGGCGGAACGGTAACCGAGAACCCTGGGCCGAGCGTTGGTGGCGTTGTGTTGCCAGCATAAACCTTGTAAATATTGCCATGGGCTTGGCTAGAAAACCCTTCGGAGCCTTGCGTGCCGACATAGATAAGGTTGGAGCTTATCGCGGGCGCGCCTATGTGCCAGAAATTCGGATTTACTGCCGTAAAAAAGTCCTTGCTCGTGTTATTTACTAAGGGGTTCTGATTGAACTCGAGGTTCTGGACGGTCAGCACGTCCGCCTGAGCCCCACAGGCCAAGCCCACCGACAGGGCGATGGCAGAGACGCCGGCTAGGGCTGATTTACGTAACGACATAGGATAACTCCTCTTAGTCAAGGATAACGCGTCGATCGCTCCGCCGAGCCTGCGGCCAAGGGCCCGGCTAAGCCAGATGCCTGAATCAGAGCAATCGGCATGCCAACCCAGTATATATCTGATATCACGCAATATTTTTTATGTGACCGATCGAGCGGCGGGGAAAGTGTAAAGATATCCGGCGCACCGTTGGCGGCCCCGATTGAGCCGGAACATCCCTGATTCCGGCGATCACCGCCAGGCAAGGTCAAGGGTGTAAAAGAAAAGCAGCATTTTCAGCGGGCTGCCCAGCAAGAGAATGCGGCCTACCGAGCCGGGCGGCCCCGGCGCCCGCGAAATCGACTGTAAAGAAATCCGACGGAGGACGAGTGGCGATCGCCGACGGCTGCGGACCCTTGGAGTTACCGCCGGCGAAACGATCTCGACCGGCGGCGCATAATGGCTGGAAGAACCAACATCACAGAGCCGATTGGACCGCATCAACCAAAGCTTTAACTTGAGAGATCGCGGCGCGCAGTTCTGCGAGCGGGAGGAGAAGCCCATCATGAAAGTCGGCCTGTTTATCAACACGCAGTTTCCAGAGGGGTTCAACCTCGCCGAGCGCGTCCCCGAGATGGTGGCGCAGGTGCGCGCGGCGCGCGAGGCCGGGTTCGCATCGTTGTGGTTCCCGCATCATTGGCTGACCCATCCGCTGCAAATGCTGCAGATCACGCCGGTGATGGGCTACATCGCGGCCCACGCT
>CAVZFB010000035.1:0-57914 GCA_963774345.1 uncultured Alphaproteobacteria bacterium | reverse complement strand
AAGGGCATGACGATCGGACCGAACATCCTGATCCTACCGCCGCTCAACCCGATGCATGTGGCGGAGGAAGCGGCCACCTTGGACGTGCTGACCGGTGGCTACTACATCCTCGGCATCGGCTTAGGCTACCGCCAGCCGGAGTTCGACGCCTTCGGCATCGCCTTGAAGGAGCGGGCGCCGCGGTTTAACGAAAGCATCGCCTTGATGCGCCGGCTGTGGACCGAGGACCGGATCAGCCATAAGGGCCGGTTCTACACGGTCAACGACGCCGGCATCGGCGCGAAGCCGGTGCGCCCGGGCGGACCGCCGCTTTATATCGCCGGGCAGGCCGATGTGTCGGTCAGGCGCGCGGCGCGGATCGGCGACGCCTGGCTGATCGTCAACAGCGGCGGGCTCGGCACGGTGGGGCCGCTGATGCAAACCTATCGTGCGGCATTAAAGGAATTCGGACGAACCCCGATGGAGTACCCGATCACTGTCGAATGCTATGTCGGCGCGAGCCACGCAACTGCGCACGAGGAATGCCGCGGGCCGCTCGAATACAAATACAACGCCTATGCCGCCTGGGGACTTCAGGACCGCACTTCGCCCGACTTCGAGGATTTTGCGCGCGACCGGTTCATCATCGGCGACAAGGTGTCGGTAAAGGAGGAGATCGCGCGCTATCACGAGCTGCTCGGCGTCGATCACTTCATCATGCGCTGCCAGTGGCCAGGGCTGCCCCAGCAGCAAGTGCTGAGCTCGATCCAGCGCCTTGGCGAGATTTTCGCGTCGTAGGGCTTCCGTTGGCCTCGCCATTGCCGACCGCGGCGGATCAGGCGAACGCGGGTACGCCCTCGGTCACGGTTTCGAGCTGGCCGACAGTCTCCTTGCCGAAGATCAGCGGGATGAAGGCGCCGACCGACACCACGACCACGATCGTGCCGAAAAAGATCGTCGGCGAGCCTGTGTAGGGCACCATCAAAAACGGCGCCAGCACGCCGGCGAACAGCCGGCCGAACAACTCACCGAAGATCTGTCCACGGCCGCGCAACGCTGTCGGGAACTGCTCGGACAGGTAGACGCGGGTGGCGCTGAACGCCGACAGCACGGTGAAGCCGGTGATCAGCCCGCCCGCGACCATTACAACCGTTGCGTATTCCCCAGCCCGATGCGCCAGCAGCATCATGAACAGGCCGGGCAGCGATCCGGCGAGGGCGTAGGCAATGGTCCACCGCCGCCCGATGATCTCCATCAGGAAGCCGGTGAAGGCTTTGCCCGGGATGCTCGCGAGATACACCAGCGTACTCAAACCGAAACTGGAGGCGACGGCCAGGCCCTGATCGACCATCGCCTTGGGCAGCAATCCATGGATCAGAAGACCGGCGGTGCCGGCGCAGACGCCGCTCAAAATCCCGACCGTGGTCCAGCGCAGCTGGCCCCGGGCGAACAATGCCCAATAGGGCGGCAACTGCTCGCGGATACTCTGTGGGCTGTCGCGGAGCGCCTCGACGGTCAGTGGCGGAACGCGATCGCCGGCCCGCCGAATGATCTGGTTGACGGCATCGGCCGCCGCCTGCGCGTCGCCCTTGCGCAAGTACCAGCGCGGGCTTTCGGGAAGCGCGAAATAGATCAGCACCGGCACAACGGTTATCACTAGCCCGCCCGGCAACGCGAGAAATCGAAATGCGTTAGGGCTGCCGGCGAGCAGGAAGGAGATAAAGGGCACCAAAGTAAACGAGGCGGCCAGCGCCATTTCATAGATCGCGCCGTAGGTGCGCCGGTGCTGCGCCGGCATTAATTCGGCGGCGATCGGGAATGCTGCTGACACGACCCCGCCGGCGCCGAGGCCGGTCAGCAGACGCAGGATGATCAGCTGCTCGGCGGTTTGCACCAGCGGGATCAACAACGTCAAAAACGTGGTAGCAATTACCCCGATCTGCATCACCATCTTGCGGCTCCAGTGGTCGGCTACTGCCGAGAACGCAAAGCCGCCGACGCAAGCCATCAGGGGCGGGCCGGCGACGAGCCAGCGGATGTCGGTGCCGGTCAGATGCAGCGGCGCCTTGGCCAGTACCAGCAAGGAGCTGGTGAGCGACAGATCGTAGCCCTCGACGAAGCCGACGAGAGCCAGCACGGCGATGATCAATACGTGGTAAGCGCTGAACGGGATGCTGTCGAGCTTACGACCGAGCACAAAGCTAGCGGCCGTTGGCGATCGGGCGATCGAGCGAATTTCTGCCATGGGTGACCTCCCAGATTGTCGAAATCCGGGGACCATGCGGAAGCGCAAAACGGACGAGGCGGGCCCGTCGCCGTTATCGGGGATCTAGATTAAATTGCTTGCTCGTCGCTCGGTACGCGCCTCGCAAATTCTGGCAGCCGCACGACACGCCGCCGGATCGACGTTGCTCCTGTTCCATGTCCGGCGGCGTTCTGTTTTCGGCCGCCTTATTCGGCCCCATCGAGGCCCAGTAACTAGGCTAGCCCAACCGCGAGAAGTTGTCATCCGTCAAAAGGCTGTCGAGCGGGGATCGCACCGCTTCGACATACCCGTCAGTCGAGGGTTCGCGGATCGTCGACGGCGAAGGTGAGGTGTTCGGTCGGTTGCGGCGTGGTGGTCATCAGGCTCACCCCGTCCGGCGCCTCGAAGCGATGCCACTTCCCTTGCGGGACGACGACCACCATCCCGGCCTTGAGTGTGTAGGATTGCGGCCCGTCCTCGAACATGATGTGGAAAGTCGTGGCGCCGTCGACGACCTGTACGATTTCGTCCCCGTTGATGTGGCGCTCCCATGGGCCTTCGCCGGAGAATTTGGCGACGTTGATGGCGCTGTCCCGGTACGGCGCCAACCGTGCGAAAGCGCCCTGGCGATCAGCCTCCGGAGTTTCCGGAGTGCGTCCGCGCAACGTCTTCAGCTTGGCGAACTCGGCATTGAGATCGAGGATGGTGAGCATTCTTCCCTCCGCGTGGCGATGACCGTGGCCCGATCGGCAACTTCGACCTGAAGGGATCAGAATAACAAGACTGCTCAAAATCCGAGAGCGGCGCGGTGAAAAATCGGCGCGCGTAGGCTGACCGCAGGTTTTACGGGCCTGAAGCTTGTGCTGTTAGACGTTGACCGGGGCGAGCGGGGGGTGGCCGCGGATCAGGTCGGCGGCTTTTTCGGCGATCATGATCACCACCGCGTTGATGTTGCCGCCGATCAGGTCGGGCATTACCGAGGCGTCGACGACGCGCAGCGCGTCTACCCCCAGGACCCTGAGTTCGGGATCGACGACGGCGGTGGGGTCGGCCGGCCGGCCCATCTTGCAGGTGCCGAGCGGATGGTGAACCGTGATCGCGCTGGCGCGGATGTAGGCGTCGATCTCGGCGTTGGAGTGGCAAGCGGGGCCGGGCGCGATCTCCCCCGCGGCGAACGGGACCAAGGGCGCGGCCTGGCCGATGTCGCGAACCAGGCGAATCCCGGCGCGCAAGGTCGCCCAGTCCTTGTCGGTGGCTAGGAAATTCTGGTGGATGCGGAGCGGGACCTTCGGGTCGGAAGAGGCGAGCTCGACCCGCCCGCGGCTCTCGGGACGCAACAGCACAGCGCGGCAGGCGAAGCTGTCGGCATAGGCGGGCACAAAGGGCGGGAAATACGGCGAGGCCGCCATCGGCGCGGCGTTAAACAGCAGCTGCAAGTCGGGCAAAGCGGTCTCGGGCGCCGTCTTTAGAAAGGCCATCAGCCCGCCCGGCAAGTCGCTGGCGATGCCGGCGCCGCGGAAATAGGTTTTGGCCAATTCCAGGGCAATGCGATCGGCGCGCATCCTGGCGTGCAAGGGACCGGGCTCTTTACGGGCGTAGCTTACCGGCGCCGAGATGTGGTCTTGCAGATTTTGCCCGACTCCGGGCAGGCGCACTCTGACCGGGATGTCGTGCGCGGCGAGCTCTGCGGGGTCGCCGATCCCCGACAGCATCAACAGCTGCGGCGAATTGATGACGCCGCCGGCAAGGATCACCTCGCGCTCGGCAGACGCGACAATGCGCTGGCCCGATTTCAGGTATTCGACGCCAACCGCCCGGCTACCCTCGAACAGGATGCGCGTCGCCAGCGCGCCCACAACAATTTCGAGATTAGACCGGGTCAGCGCCGGACGCAGATAGGCGACCGCGGCGCTGCAGCGCCGCCCGTCGCGGATCGTCATCTGCGAGCGGCCGAAGCCCTCCTGCTGCGCGCCGTTGTAATCCTTGGTGAGCTTATGTCCGGCCGCGGCTCCCGCCGCCATATAGGCATCGACCAGCGGGTCGGAATAGCGCGAGCGCCGCACCGTCAGCGGCCCATCGCCGCCGCGATAGGGGCCGGCACCGCCCTCCCAGCTTTCCTGACGACGGAAATAGGGAAGCACATGGGAGTAAGACCAGGCGTCGAGCCCGTCCGCCGCCCATCGCTGGTAGTCGCCGCGATGGCCGCGCACATAGACCATGGCGTTGATCGAAGACGAGCCGCCGATGATCTTGCCGCGGGCGCACTCGACGCGACGGCCGTCCATCGTCGCCTCGGGCTCGGCGAAGTACATCCAGTCGTGGCGGCGACGCTGCAACATCCGGCCCCAGCCGAGCGGGATATGGATCCACGGGTCGCGGTCCCAGCCGCCCGCCTCGAGCACCAGCACGCGCGCGTCCGCGTCCTCGCTCAGCCGATTGGCCAAGGTGCAGCCGGCCGATCCGGCCCCGACGATGATGTAGGCGTATGCTTTGGCCACTCCCCGATCCTCGTCCAACCAATCGATTGTCTTGCGACGATCGAGATCCGCAAGTGATTTGATAGACCGGGGCCGAGCGGAAGCTCAGGCAGCTGCGCAGGTCGGTAGCGATAACGACGAAGCCCCACTGGGGACGATCAGTATGTTACCGTGACGGTGATCGTATCGGTGTAGGCGCCCGGGCGAACCCCTTGTAGCGCTGGAATTCGTCCATAGACCGTGTTGTTTTGGGTGCCATTGCTGGCGACATGGGCCGAAACGGTGACAGTGCCGGCGGTGCCGTCGCCCCAGATCATCGTGCGAGCCGCGTCCGAATACAGCTGATAGGTCAAATTGGAGGCGCCATTGCTCATTCGCCGGTTGGCGTAAGCGCCTCCTCCGCCGGTGCTGAGCGAAATTACAATACTTGCCGCCCCTGCCACACAGTGAACCGAGGTCGAGCCGGTGCTGGTTGTCGGCGTGCCGGAAAAGGGCGGGTATACGCCGAAAGCGACTGGCGTGGCCGAGACGGTGCAGGTGGCGGCCCGGGCCAATGCCGGAAGAAGCAGCAAAATCGCGACCAAAGCGGCTACGCGCGTCACGGAGCTTCCTGCCGGCAGATCAGCGGTCCGATCGTCGGGATCTCACCCGGCGCCGGCTGATAGTCGAAGGCTACAGTGCAACGCGACCCATCCGGCCGTTCGACGGCGAGTCCGTTGTGACGGCGGAGATCCTGGACATAGGCTTCGCCGTCATAGCCGACGGGAACCGAGGCCTTTGTCGCTTTTAGGGTGGCAACGCTGCCGACGGGCAGCGGCTGGCCCGCCTGATCGACGAGCCGCAGCAGGGCGCCGTGGCTGGCGCGGACCGGGAAACGCACCACGACCCCGGAGCGGTACTGCGGCCGCACCTCCCTGGTCATATACGGAACCGAAGCGTCAGCCGGCACATCGGACGGATCGATCGACAAATTGTTGAGATCAAAAGAGCGAAGATCGGGCACCAATACGCGCCCGGCGGAGTCGGTCCGCTCCACCTCGCGATTCTCGCTGTAGACGCGAATGTCGGGGGCGGTGGTGTCGACCACGGCGAACGCATCATTGATCGTATTGGATGCGAACAGCCCGCCATCGGCATAGGACAGAGCGCCCTGCGCTTCGCCACGCAGGGCGGTCTGCGTGCCGACCCGGCTGGCCCCGGCGGAGACCAGCCCCCATGGCGACTTGTATTGCACCAATCCAAATTGCTGATATGGATTGCCGGCTGAGCCGTAGATTTGGTAGCCCCAATCGCCGATCAGCACCGGCGACTGCGTCGCCTGCACCTGAGCATAACCGCTACCCGATCCGGAGCCGGCGCTGACGCCGGCCGAACTGCGCGGACCGATCGGAATCGTCACCCCCAATATCGCGCCGCTGCCGCCACCTTGGGCGAAATCACGGAAAGCGGTCGCATAGATTGACAGCTTGCCGATCTGCACCGAGTAATTCGCCGAGACGATTCGGGCCCGTAGAACCGGAAGAAAGGGGGCTGCCCCGCTCGTGGTCGAAACGGTTCCGCCCGGTAGGACGGTGTTCTGGGCAAGAAACCCGCTGGCTGGAGCCACGAAATTGATCGGTGTGAAGACCGCGCTGCGATCGATGCCGATATAGGAAATGCCGGCGGAACCGAAGCGCCCGAACGACAGACTTGCATAAGCATTCAGCTGACGCTGCGGCACGGGATCGCCGTTCACCGTCGCAATGTCGCGGAAGTTTCGGCTGGCGACACTGGCAAAGGCGCCGAGGCTGGCGACTGGACCGATCCGCTGAGCACCGGCCGTGAACTGAACACCGGGCAGATCGAGACCGCTGCCGGCGGCCGAGAAATTGATCACGCCCAGATCGCCGACGTTCACCACGCTGCCCGCGCCGGCGGCCATCAGACCGGACGTTCCTTCGGCATGGGCCTCGATCGTCACCACCGGCGACAAGCCGCGGCGGTAGGTGGCGGAACCGGCCAGGGCACCGTAATCGTCGCTGATGACGCCCCAGTTCCGCCGCACCGCGCCGACTTCTGCCGAATAGGTTTGAAGGCCCGGAGCGAGCAGATTGGAGCTGGCGTAGAACGGCAAGGTCGTGGTGACCTGCTGGCCGAGTGCGTTGGTCACGGTCATCTGGATCGCGCCGCCGCCGGTAACGATCGGAAGTTGCGGGATCTCGAATGGGCCGGGCGCCACTTGACGCGAAAGGACCCGCGTGCCGTTGACCAGGACGTCGACCGTCGACGGGACCGCGGCCGAGCCGCCGACCGAAGGCAGCGGAAACGTCACGAGATCGGGCCGCATCGAGAAATCCGACTGGATCTGCACCCCGCCGATCCGCACTGGACGGGTCCAACCGAGACCACCATTGATGAAATCGCCCGCCCGATACCAGCGCAGATTATCGAAATCGGCATAGGTGTAGACCGAATCGAGCCGTATCGCCGAATACGGAAGGGGGCCGTTGGGATTGGTCCCGGCGTAGCCTAGGAAGCCCGAGGAAACCACGCCCCACGGCGAGAAAACGCGCAAATCGAACAGCCCACTGCCGAGGTTCTGCCCGCTGACCGAGGTACCGACGACATCGTAATCGAGCGTCTCCCCGATCCCGCTTTCGACCGGGACATTGCTGCCGGAGACCCCAGCGGCCAGCAATAGCTCGGGCAACAAGCGCTCCGGCGCGGCAGTGACGTACAATGTCTGCGTCGCCATATCGAGGCGGGCGGCCAGGCCCTCGATTGCCGAGAGAGGGACAAGATCAGCCTGGTTCGATGGCGCCCTATCCGGAACGCGGATGCCGAGATCGCGTAGCTCACCGGGGCGGGCGAGAAGTTCGTTGTCGCGTTGTACGAACTCGCCGATTTTGCCGATCAGGTGACCGTTGACCACGACCTCCAACAGCAACGTCTGGTCGGCCGAGGCTCGCGTGGGAGCGATGACGACAACTAAAATGACTGTCGCGACGGCGCGGAGCAGCGTTGCCGGGGTGCAACGGTGATTATGGACCCGCAACCACCGAAACCGACTGATCGATTTCGCCCGCGTCGGCCCGCGCGGTCAGCCGGAGTGTCGTCCCAGGGACGAGCGGCGAGTTGGACCCGGAGATGCGCCATCGGCGGGTAGCGCCGGGAAGAATGTATGGGGAAATGCCGGCCTCCACCGGCAAAGAGCGGCCGACGGCCAGGAGAGAAATATCGAGGACCTTTTCGTGGCGGTTGCCGTCATTGGCCGCCGCCAGCTCTGCCTGCCCGCCGCCGGTCTCGATGCGCCATCGCAGATGCGGTGCGGCGCGTACATTTGGCTCAGCAAAAATCGGAATCGATAGGCGCAGCGCGATGCGTACCGTTCCCGGCTCAGCCGGTGGCGGGATCTGGTCGAGCAGGATGCGGTAGCTCGCCTCCCCGCCTTGCGGCGGCAGCCGCAATACCAGTCTTACGACCTGGCTGGCCCCCGCCGCGATCGTGCAAATCGGCGGGCTCGCCATGAGTTCCGTGGTCGGCTCCAATCGCTCTTCGCCGTGGGCCGATTGCCTCCAGGCAAAGGCTCGGACCTGCAGCGAGGTCGCCGCGTCAGCCTCGTTCTTGACCGTCAGACTCGTCGCCATCTGCCCCGGCGCCATCTGAATGGTGACGGGGAGCACGGTCAGTCCGTCGGCCGCGGCCATCGTCGCGGACAGACAGAGCAACAATGCGCCAAGCATTGCCGCGCGGAATTGCGGGGTCATCCGGGCCCGGCCGCCGGCGCAGGATTAATAGGTGACGGTCGCGGTGATCGTGTCGACGTACGAGCCCGGCGTAACAAATTGGCCAGCCGTCAACAAACCATTGACGGTCAACACCTGAGCGCTGCCATTGCCGGTGCCGGCCTCGGTATCGGTGCCGACGGTCTGGCCCCAGTTTATCGTGTGGCCGGCGTCCTGGTAGAGCGCGTAAGCCAGCAGGGCGCCGCCGGGACCAGTCATCTTGCGCGTGGTCACCGTCGCCCCGGGCGCGGTCCCGGGGTTGAGCCCGACATTGTAGGGTGAGGTATTGGTGCAGGTTATCGAGATCGTGGAGGTCGCGGCAATCTGGACGCCGGTGTAGGTGCCAAAGGCCAGATTTGTGGCTGAGATCAAGCAGGTAGCTTGAACCGTCGCGGTGACCTGGAATGTCGTCGTGGCTGTCGCCGCGAAAGTCGAGCTGGTTGGCACGATTGCCGACAATACTGACAGCAGAATGAAAACGACAAAATCAAAACCTCTACGTCGTATATGGAGCATGTGAACCTGAACCTATCGTAATGGGCAGCAATCATCCTTAAGCGATCAACCGTCAATTTACTGTCAACGATTTCAAGTGATGACGGACCTTCGGTCCGGCCCGAGAATTGCCGATGCCCTTGGGCTCGAAGGCCACCCTCGGGCCCGCGCCTATTTGGTAAACCCGATATCCGGTTACCGCATTCGGCGCCGACGGCCGGAGCTTAGATTTAGCTACAGTCTTGGAGCCGCCCGCTCAACCGAGGAGGGCGGCGAGCACGGCGTTGAGGCGCTGGCGGCCGGCAGGGGTGGCAGCGAGGCGGTCGCGGTCGAGGGTCAGGAAGCCGCCTTCGATCAGCGGCGGGAGAGTATCGGCGAACAGCGCCTCGATGATCTGGCCGGCGGCTTGCTCGAGCCGCGGGCGCGCGACCCCCTCGGTCAGCCGGAGCCCCATCATCAGCATTTCCTCGATCGCTGTGTCGCGGCCGATCGCGGCGGTCTCTTCGAGGCCGGTGCCGGTGGCTTCGACCGCGGCGAGCCAGGCTTCGGGCGCGCGGCGCTGGCGGGTGGCGTATTTGATGCCGGCGCGGGTCAGCCGGCCATGCGCGCCGGGGCCGACGCCGGCATAGTCCTGATAACGCCAATAGACGAGATTGTGGCGGCACTCGGCGCCGGGACGGGCGTGGTTCGAGATCTCGTAGGCCGGGAGGCCTGCGGCGGCGAGGCGGTCCTGGGTCGTCTCGAACAGCGCGGCGGCGGAGTCCTCGTCAGGCGGTACGAGATCGCCGCGTCGCGCCAAGGTGGCAAAGGCGGTGCCGGGTTCGACCGTCAGCTGATAGAGCGAGAGATGGTCGCCGGCGAGGCCCAGCGCTTCGTCGAGTTCGCGCCGCCAAGCGGCGATGCTCTGGCCGGGGCGGGCATAGATCAGATCGAACGAGAACCGGGCGAAATTGTCGCGGGCATGCTCGATCGCGGCGATCGCCTCGGCGCGGTCATGTGCCCGGCCGAGAAAGCGCAACGCCGCCGGGTCGAGCGCCTGGACGCCGAGCGAAAGCCGGTTGACGCCGGCCTCGGCGAAGGCGCGGAAACGCGCGGCCTCGGCGGAATTCGGGTTGGCTTCGAGGGTGATTTCGACATCGGCCGTGGCCGTCCAATGCCGCTTTACCCTTTCGAGCAATGAGGCGACCGTTTCGGGCGGCATAAGCGAAGGCGTACCGCCGCCGAAAAAGACCGAGCCGACCGTGCACCTAGGCAACAGTGCCGCCTGATAATCGAGATCGGCCAGCAAGGCCCGCGTCCAACGAGCTGCGTCGATACCGTCGCGGACATGGCTGTTGAAGTCGCAATAAGGGCATTTCGACCGGCAGAACGGCCAATGGATGTAGATCGCGAGCGGCGCGGCGGCGCTGCCCCAATCCACCCCGCCCTGCGGGCCGGCTCCGTGCGCAGCGAGGCAGGAAAGAGTTGGCATCAGCTGATCCGCGCGGTTAGACGCCAAGCCCGCCTTGCGTGGCGATGAAATCGACGATCGTGTCTACCCCGTCGCCGCATTTGAGGTTCGTGAAGACGAAGGGCCGCTCGCCACGCATGCGCCTGGCGTCGCGGTCCATGATGTCGAGGCTGGCGCCGACCAACGGGGCGAGGTCGATCTTGTTGATGACGAGGAGGTCTGAACGGGTGATGCCGGGACCGCCTTTGCGCGGGATCTTGTCGCCGGCAGCGACGTCGATGACGTAGATCGTCAGATCGGCTAGCTCGGGTGAAAAAGTCGCCGCCAGATTATCGCCGCCCGACTCGATCAAAATCAGGTCGAGACGGGGAAACAACCGGCTCATTTCGGCAACCGCGGCGAGGTTGATCGAGGCGTCCTCGCGGATCGCCGTATGCGGGCACCCGCCGGTCTCGACGCCGCGGATCCGCTCAGGCGGCAATGCGCCGCTCTTGGTAAGAAACTCGGCATCCTCGCGGGTGTAGATGTCGTTGGTGATCGCGGCGATCTCCCAGCGGCCGCGCATGCTCTTGCACAGCCAATCCATCAGCGCGGTCTTGCCCGACCCGACCGGCCCGCCGATCCCGATCCGTAACGGATCGCGTCTCGTCTCTTCGCTCATGAGCGGAACAGCCTCGTATATTGGGTTTCGTGCGCCATTGAGGCCAGGTCGACGGCGAAGGTCGCCGCGCCAAACTCGGCCCGGTCCCGCGCGATCGCCGCCGCGGCCGCCTCGACGACGGCCGGCTCCAATGCGGCCAGGATCCGCTGACCATCAGTCTGACCGATGATCCCCAGCCGCAGTCCGGCCGAAACAAGATTGGCGGCTAGTGCCTGCAAATATCCTGTTAGCGCGCTGGCGATGGGGATTCCGGCGCGCGCCATTGCCGCGCCAACGGCCGCGGGATGACACACCGCGTCGAGGCTCGTCGCCCACAAGGTGCAGAACGGTTCGGGCCAGGCGGCGCGGCACGTTGCCAGAAACGCCTCGCCCTGGGCGCCGGTTTCGAGCGCCAGCTCGGCTGTGGCACGATAGGCCAAGCCGTGGCGGTTGGCGGCGGCCAGCGAACTCGATGTCGTTCGCCGCGGCTGCGCGATGCGCGTCCCGTAGGATGTCGGCATCAACTCGCCCGGCGCCCAGCGCGACGACCGCGGCGATCCAGCCCTGCAAGGACGCGCGATCGCGCACCTGACCGGCTTCGGCAGCAGCTTCGAGGCCGTGCGAATAACTGAAGGCGCCGATCGGAAAGCCCGGCGACAGCCAGGCGAGCATACGGTAGAGCCCGGCATCGGCGAGGACGGCGTCAGTCGTGATGGTGGTCATCGTGCCGGTGATGCTGGGGGCCGGCATAGGCGCCGATTTCCGGGTCGAATGGAGTGTCGAGCGGGGTTAGTTTTCCGCCGAGACCGGCGACCATCTCGGCGATGACGTGGTCGGCGCGGATACGCAGACGCTCACCGGCGACCTGCAATGGCAAATGGCGGTTGCCGAGATGCCAGGCGATCCGCAACAGACTGGCGCGATCAGGCGTCTCGATCTCCAATACCGGCTCCGGCGCCGCGCACACGCGGACATAGCCGCCGCTGTCGAACTCGAGCCCATCGCCATCGTGAAGATGCTGAGCGCGCGCAAGGTCGAGCAGAAAAGTAACGCCGGAATCGGTGACGAAGCGAATACGCCGCCGATGCCGGTCGACATAGGCGAGCGTCACGGCGGCGGCCGTTTCCGACTCGGGCCAGTGCCCGCAGCGGTGAACAGCGATCGCCCGGCGCATCTTTCACCGTCACTCGATTACTTGGTCGGCGCGCGCCAACAGACTTCCTGGCACGGTTATCCCAAGTACTTTGGCGGTTCTCAAATTGATCACCAGATCAAATCGGGTAGGCCGCTCAACCGGCAGTTCGGCGGGGCTGCGGCCCTTTAAAATCTTGTCCACGAATAAGGCCGCCCGCGATGAACCCTCGGACGATAAGCCGCCGTACCCCAATAGCCCGCCAAGGCCAGCAAACGTGGGTGACGGCGAGGCTGCCGGGAGATGATCGCGCAACGCCATTTGGGCGGCATGCTTGAGCTGCAGGCTCGGCTGGACGATCACGCCGTCGACCCGCTTTTCGAGCGCAGCCGCGAAGACCGAGTCAAGATCATGATCTTTCATCACCATAATCGGCGTCACCTCGATGCCGAGGGTATGACCGGCGAGCTGGATCTGCTTCAGAAACGGTTGTGAGAATGGGTCCGACGCATTGCAAAGGGCTGCGGCTCGGCGCATCGACGGGAGCGTCTCCTTAAGTAATTCAATGGTCTTACCAGCTAACTCCGCGGTCACCCCGGCAATCCCGGTAACGTTGCCGCCAGGCCGCGCGAGGCTGGCGACAAGCCCGGTGCCGACCGGGTCGCCTGCTCCCAGCATCACGATCGGGATTTCGGTTGTCGCATCCTTCGCCGCCGTCACCGCCGGCGTCATCCAAGCGGCAATAATGTCGACCTTGTCGCGAACCAGTCGCGCCGCAAGTTCCGGCAACCGGTTGAGCTTTCCCTCGGCAGATTGCACTTCGATAAAAATATTCTGTCCCTCGACATATCCCAGATCGCGCAAGGCCGCCCGAAACTCCCGCAAAGCTGGTTCCTGGTCGGGTTTAGCCACGATTAATACGCCAATCTTGGGGATTTTCGCAGATGCGGCGTATGCGGAAAGCGCCGCGCCGAACGTTGTGCTCAGCAAAACGAGAACATGCCGCCGGCCGATTTTCACTTGCTAACCAATGCCGCCGGGCCGTAATCAATAGAGGAAATAACGCTGAGCCAGCGGCAATACCGTGGCCGGCTCGCAAGTCAGGTGCACGCCATCGGCCCGTACTTCGTAGGTCTCCGGGTCGACCTCGATATGTGGCAATGCGGCGTTGTGGACCATGCATTTCTTGTCGATGGCGCGAATGCCGCGCGCCGGCAGCACCATCCGCTGCAGCCCGAGTTGGGCCGGCAGCTCGCGCTCAATCGCCACAACCGGCAGAAATGTGACGGTCGAGACGGACAGCGCGCGGCCGAAAGCGCCGAACATCGGCCGATAATGGACCGGCTGTGGGGTCGGAATCGAGGCGTTAGGATCGCCCATCAAGGCCGCGGCGATCATCCCCGCCTTCAGCACCAGATCCGGCTTGACGCCGAAAAAGGCCGACGACCATAGGACGAGATCGGCGAGCTTGCCCACTTCGACCGAGCCGACCTGCTCGGCCAGCCCATGGGTCAAGGCCGGGTTGATCGTGTACTTCGCGACATAACGTTTGACCCGGAAATTGTCGGCACGCTCGCTGTCTTCAGGAAGGGGGCCGCGCTGACGCTTCATCTTGTCGGCGGTTTGCCAGGTGCGGATGATGACCTCCCCGACCCGGCCCATGGCTTGGCTGTCCGACGACATCATGCTGAAGGCGCCGAGGTCGTGCAGAATGTCCTCGGCGGCGATCGTCTCGCGGCGAATGCGGCTCTCGGCGAAGGCCACGTCCTCGGGAATGCGCGGATCGAGGTGGTGGCACACCATCAGCATGTCGAGATGCTCGGCGACGGTGTTGATCGTGTAGGGGCGGGTCGGATTGGTCGAAGACGGCAGGACGTTCGCCAGCCCGCATAGTTTGATGATGTCGGGGGCATGGCCGCCGCCGGCGCCTTCGGTGTGAAAGGCGTGGATGTTGCGGCCTTTGAAGGCGGCGATCGTATCCTCGACGAAACCGGATTCGTTGAGCGTGTCGGTGTGGATCGCGACCGCGATATCGAGCTGCTCGGCGACCCCGAGGCAGGTGTCGATCGCCGCCGGCGTGGTGCCCCAATCTTCGTGCAGCTTGAGCCCGCAGGCGCCGCCCTCGACCATCTCGACCAATGCCCGCGGCTCCGAGGCGTTGCCTTTTCCGAAGAAGCCGAGATTGACCGGGATCCCCTCCGCCGCCTGCAATATCCGCGCGAGATGCCAGGGCCCCGGCGTGCAGGTCGTTGCCGCGGTCCCGGCGGCCGGCCCGGTGCCGCCGCCGAGCATTGTCGTGATGCCGCTGTAAAGCGCCTCTTCGGCAAGCTGTGGGCAGATCCAATGGACATGCGAGTCGATCCCGCCGGCGGTGACGATGCGGCCCTCGCCGGCGATCGCCTCCGTCCCCGGCCCGATCACGATGTCGACACCCGGCTGGATATCCGGATTGCCAGCCTTACCGATGCCACTGATGCGGCCGTCCTTGATGCCGATATCGGCCTTGACGATGCCCCAATGGTCGAGGATCACGGCGTTGGTGATAACAGTGTCGACCGCTCCGTCGGCGCGGCTCCGCTGGCTCTGCCCCATGCCGTCGCGGATGACCTTGCCGCCGCCGAACTTGACTTCTTCGCCATAGATTGTGTGGTCGCTCTCGATCTCGATGACGAGCTCGGTGTCGGCCAGCCGCAGCCGATCGCTGGTGGTGGGGCCGAACATCCCGGCATACGCGGCGCGCGAAATGGTCATCGCCATCGCTCTAGTCCAGCGAGCCGTTAATCTTGCCGTTGAAGCCGACAACGCGGCGCGCTCCGGCATAGGCGACCAGCCTGACCTCGCGGCTCTGCCCCGGCTCGAAGCGCGTCGCGGTCCCCGCCGGCATGTCGAGTCGATAGCCGCGCGCCAGCTCGCGGTCGAAGGCGAGGGCGGAGTTCGTCTCGTAGAAATGATAATGCGAGCCCACCTGGATCGGCCGGTCGCCGGTGTTGGCGACGGTCAAGGTCACGGTCGACCGTCCGGCATTGATTTCGACGTCGTCCGGCCCGGGGAACAACTCGCCCGGGATCATCGCGGCCTCGTCGTTCCCGCGAAAGCGGGAACCCAGGGAGGGCGGGTGTCTCGGCGGTATCCCTGGGCCCCCGCTTTCGCGGGGGTGACGACAAAAAACGCTTGGATCAATATCCAACTCACCGGATCGGCTCGTGGACGGTGACGAGCTTAGTGCCGTCGGGAAAGGTCGCCTCGACCTGAATTTCCCCGATCATCTCCGCTACCCCCTCCATGACCTGCTCGCGGCCGATCACGGTCGCGCCGTCGCGCATCAGCTCGGCGACGCTCCTGCCATCACGCGCGCCTTCGAGCACGTAATCGGTGATCAGTGCTATTGCCTCAGGGTAGTTGAGCTTGACGCCGCGCCTCAGCCGGCGCTCGGCAACCATCGCCGCGACCGATATCAGCAGCTTGTCCTTTTCGTGCGGGGTCAGGTTCATCGCATCTGATAACCCAGCATCATACGTGCCAAATCCGCGGCAGGCGGCCGGGCAATCCCATCGCCTCGCAACGCAAATGGCAAGCGAGATCGGCATAGGCGCGTCGCAGCAGGGCCGCGTCGGTGGCCAGCCAGCGGGCGAGGACAAGACCGGCGATCGCGGTAACGCCAGCCCTGACCCCCTCTGGCGCGGCTGCCTGGACCGCGCGCGCGCCATCGACAAATTTCTGCGGATCGCGACCAGCGGGCGCCAGCATCAGGGTGGCGAAACCCGCAGCGCCGTCGAAGCAGGCGGGATCGGCAACGATCGCGGCGATATCGCCGTCGAGATGGAGCGCATCGCCCCAAACGAGGCAGCCTTCGCACCGAACCTCCCAGACATCGCGCAGAAATCCGTGGGTGAAGCGTTCACCGCGGGCGCGGCGGCCAAAAACCACGATGTCGCCGCCAAGGAACGCAGCATCGGGCGCAAGCTCGATCACACTCTCCCGCTCGAGACGCGCGCCGTCGAACAGGATCGTCTCGGGCGGCAGGAATTCGAGTGCGCCGCCGTCGCCCACCGTCAGCGCTTGCCGCACCACCGTCGTCACGCCGGTCGAGCGATAGATCTTCTCCGCCGCCGAGGCCGTGACATGGGCGCTCGCCCGGGGATCGACGCAAACGGCGATGTCGATTCTGTCGCCGGCGACCAGCCCGCCCGAAGTTGTGACGAGCGCTGCCTGGATCGGATCATCCGCTTCCGGAGTCGGGAACAGCACGCGCAGCGGGTCGGCCTGATAAAGATGGGCGAGGCGGGTGACCCCGTCGCGGCGGGCAAAGCCGATTTCGGCGATCCCGTGCGTCAATAGCCGAGCGCGAGGCCGTCCTTGCGAGGCTCCGACCCGCCGATCAGGACGCCGCGCTGATGGTCGATCCAGATCGCCTGGCAACCCCCGAGTGGCACCTCCTGTACCGCGATTTTGTGGCCGCGGCGCGCAAGGTCGGCCACGATCGGCTCGGGAACCGCCTGCTCGACCTGTAAGACGCCGTTAAGTGCGAGGATGCGCGGCTGCTCGGCGGCTTGCTGCGGGTCCAGGCCGCGGTCGAGCATGCGGTGCAGGAAATGCGCATGGCCGACCGACTGGTAGTGCCCGCCCATCACGCCAAACGGCATCACCGCGCGGCCGTCCTTGACCAGCATTCCGGGAATGATCGTGTGCAAAGGGCGCTTGCGCGGCGCGATCGCATTGGGATGGCCGGGGATGGTGCGGAACCCGGTGCCGCGGTTGTGCAGCAACACGCCGCTTTCGGGCGCCACGATCCCGCTGCCGAAACCCGAGAATAGCGAGTTGATAAACGAGCAGGCATTGCCGTCGCGGTCGACGACGCAGAGATAGACCGTGTCCTTCTGCTCGATCTCGGCCCAATGCGGCCCCGGCAATGCACGATCGAGCCGGATCGTGCGGCGCGTCTTCTCCGCCCTGGCCTCCGACAGATATTCCGCCACGTCGACCGAGACATGATCGGGATCGCCGATGAAATTGTCGCGCACCCAATAGGCCGCCTTGTTCGCCTCGGCGAGCAGATGCAGGCGGTCAGCCTCGCTGAATCCGTCGCCGCCAAGTGCATAGCCTTCGAGCGTGCGCAGGATCATCAGCGCCGCCATGCCCTGCCCATTCGGTGGGCACTCATAGACATCATAGCCGCGATAGGGGGCAGTGATCGGCTCGACCCAGTTTGAGTGCTGCGCCGCGAAATCCTCCTCCTCGTGCAATCCGCCGAGCGATTTCAGGCGAGTGACGATGTCCCGCATAACGGCGCCGTCGTAAAAGGCCTCCCGACCCTCGCGGCCGATCCGGCGCAAGGTGGCGGCGAGCGGCGGGTTCGCCATCCGGTCCCCGGCCTGGGGCGGCTTGCCGCCAGGCAGGAACAATGCGGCGGTCACCGGATCGCGCAATTTCGCCTGGTTGCGCCGCCAATCGGCGGCGACGCGGGGGTTCACGACGTAACCCGCTTCGGCCGCCCGCGCCGCCGGCTCGAGCAATTCGGCGAGCGGTCGCGTACCGTACTCGCGGTTGAACATGCACCAGGCGTCGACGGCGCCGGGGATGGTTACGGCATGCGGTGTGGGAACCTGCGATTTCGTGAATGCCGTGCTCGACATACCATTCGACCTTGGCTTTGGCCGGCGCCCGTCCCGAGCCGTTGAGTGCGACCGGAAGCGCGCCACCGCGCGAATAGAGAACAAAACAATCGCCGCCGATCCCGGTGCTTTGCGGCTCGACGACGCATTGCATGGCGACTGCGGCAATCGCGGCGTCGGCGGCGTTGCCGCCCGACCGCAGCACGTCGAGTGCCGTCAATGTCGCCATCGGGGCCGAGGTCGCCGCCATCCCGTTCGCCGCCATTGCCGCCGAGCGTCCGGGAATATTGAAGTCGCGCATCGCCCCATCCTCGCCCGAAGTGCAAAGCGCCCGCCGGCGCAGCAATGCTGACCGGCGGGCTCGCCGCTTGCCCAGGACTAATGCACGGTCTTACCCTAGGCGTCAATTCGCGACCCGGGAATAAAACCGATCATGGATGGAAGTTTCGCCCCGCTGCGCTTTCCGGTTGCCAACCCGCCCATGCCGAGCGAGACCGTGGCGATCGCGCCCGGAGTGCTGTGGTTGCGGATGCCGCTGCCCTTTGCGCTCGATCACATCAACCTGTGGCTGGTCGCGGACGGCGACGGCTGGACGATCGTCGATACCGGCTATGCGATGCCCGAGAGCAGGGCGTTATGGGAGCGAATCTTTGCCGAGCAGTTGGGTGGGCGGCCAGTCACCAGGGTCATCGTCACCCATTACCATCCCGACCATATCGGGCTCGCCGGCTGGCTGTGCGAGCGCTGGCGGGTGCGATTGTGGACCACCGAAAAAGAGTGGCTTCATGCCCGGGTGATGAGCCGCGAGAGCGACGACTTCGCGCCCTCGCGCCGCGAATTTGCCCGCCGCGCCGGGCTCGACGTCGCGTCGAGCGAGCTCTTCGGCGAGCATGGAAAGGGGTATCGTCGCGGCGTGCCCTCGGTGCCGCCCTCGTTCGAACGGCTCGCCGATGGGATGAGTGTGGCGATCGGCGGGCGGGAATGGCGGGTTATCGTCGGCGAGGGCCACGCCCCCGAACTGGCCTGTCTCTATTGCGCCGAAGCGGGCGTGTTGATCTCGGGTGACCAGGTATTGCCCAAGATCTCGCCAAACGTCTCGGTCCAGGCGCACGAACCTGACGGCGACCCGCTGGCGCGCTATCTCGCCTCGCTCGCCAAGTTACGGGCCGCGGTTCCGCCCGAAGTCCTGGTATTGCCGTCGCATAATTTGCCTTTTTTCGGTCTGCATGCGCGCATCGACGCGCTCGCCGCGCACCACCAGGCGCGGTGCAAGGAGATCCTGAGCGCGTGCGTCGCCCCGCAGAGCGCGGTGGATCTGCTGCCGCTGTTGTTCCGTCGTCCGCTCGATCAGCACCAGACGGCGTTTGCGCTTGGCGAGGCTCTCGCCCACCTGCATTATTTGATGGCGCAGGGCGCGCTCGACCGCGTGCTCGGTTCCGACGGTGTCTATCGCTTTGTCGGCGCGAGCGGCTAAGCGCGGAACAGGCAAACGGGGAGGGAAGCAGATGTTTCGGCAGAAGATTCGTCATGTGATCGGCGGCGCAGCTGCGGGGTTGGCTGCGTGCGTGCTGGTATCGGGTGCAATACAGGCGGCGGAGCCGATCACGATCGGCCTCGGCATGGCGCTGACCGGAGGGCTCGCCGGTGGCGGCAAATCGGCCTTGCTGGCGATGCAGATCTGGCAGGACCAGATCAACGCCAAGGGCGGCCTGCTGGGCCGGCCGGTCAAGCTGATCTACTACGACGACCAGTCAAACCCGGCAACGGTGCCGGGCATCTACACCAAGATGCTCGACGTCGACAAAGTCGACTTCATCATTTCGGGCTACGGCACCAACCAGATCGCGCCAGCGATGCCGATCGCGATTGCGCATGACAAGGTGTTCCTCGGCCTGTTCGGGCTCGCGGTCAACAGCGAGTTCCACTATCCGAAATATTTCTCGATGCTCCCGATGGGGCCCGACCCTAAGCATGCCAACGCCCAGCCGTTCTTCGATGTTGCGCTGGCAGCCAACCCGAAACCGAAGACCCTAGCTCTGCTCGCCGAGGATTCCGAGTTCCCGAGACACGCCTCGGAGGGCATTCGTGACATCGTCAAGCAAAACGGGCTCCAGCTCGTTTACGACAAGACCTATCCGCCAGGCACGCCCGATTTCACCCCGATCGTCCATGCCATTCAGGCCACCAACCCTGACATGGTGTATGTCGCTTCCTACCCGCCGGGCTCGGTCGGGATGCTGCGCGCCGCGACCGAATTGGGGCTCAAGACCCGTTTCTTCGGCGGCGGCATGGTCGGACTGCAATTTACACCGATCAAAAAGCAGTTCGGACCCAAGCTCAACAACATTATCGATTACGATTTCTGGATCCCGGCGCAGACGATGCAGTTCCCCGGGATCCTCGATTTCCTGAAGGAATACCAGTCGAAAGCCGGTAAGGCCGGGGTTGATCCGGTGGGGTGGTATCTGCCGCCGTTCGCTTATGCCGATCTGCAGGTGCTGGGTGACGCGATCACCGGCGCCAACAGCGTCGACCAAGACAAGGTCGCCGACTACATCCGCAGTCATCCGTTCAAGACCATCGTCGGCGACATCACCTTCGGCAAGGACGGTGAATGGTCGAAGTCCCGGGTGCTCGAAGTGCAGTGGCAGAACATCAAAAGCAACAGCCTCGACCAGTTCAAGGATACCAAAACCGAGGTGATCCTCGAGCCCTCACAATACCGGACCGGGACGGTTGTGGCGCCCTACGACGGCGGCAGCGAATAGGAGAAAGGTAATGGCACGGATCAACCACGTCGCGCTGAAGGTGACCGACCTCGAAAAAGCGACCCGGTTCTATGAGAATGTATATGGCTTCCGCCAGGTCGGGACGGGCCGGTCGCGCGGGCACATCTCGCGGCACATGACCGACGGCTATATCGATCTGGCATTGATGGTCTATGACAGCGAGGACGACGCCGAGGCCAAGATGGTCGGCCCTGGCCCGGCGATCCACCATTTCGGCATCGAAGTCGAGGACCACGAGGGCTTCGCCGAGAAGGTTGTCGCCAATGGCGGGACGATCCTGTCCAAGCCCGGCGAGATCCCGATCAAATACCGCTCGCCCGACGGCACCGTCGCCGAAATCGTGCCGCAGGGGCGGTACCAGAAAATGCGGGAGCGCAGCGCCGCCGAATAGCGCCGCCGACAGCTGGGCCGCCGCGGGGGTGCTCAGCTCACTTGCTGTTTTTGGCGGCGACGTGTTCTGCCTTTGACATCGTCAGCTTTTCCGGGTGGACGATGGTCTTGTTGGCGGCAGCGCGGGCGGCCCCGAGATTGGGAAACTCGGTCTCGGCGTTTTCACGCTGCAAGACATATGTGGTCGACATCGCCTTGCCGCTCCTCTGGTCGGCGATCGATCGCTTGATGATCGTCCAGTGAACCCGCCGGGTCCCGCTATCCTCGGCCTCGTCGGAGACATCCTCGAAACCGCGATCGACCATCGATTCTAACGTATAGAGCTTCTGCTCGACGCGCCTTGCCGGCGCGTCGCGTCCCCGCCCGCGCTGCCCATCTCTCGGGCCGCCCGGGCCCCTGCCGCGGTCGTTGCGGTCGCCGCGTTCGCGGCCGCGTGGGCCGCTGCTGTCCCCATCACGCGGTCCACGGCCGCGCTCGCGATAGGGCGTCTCCCCAAATCGCTGGGGTTGACCGTCGCGTGACCCTTCCTCGCCAGGGCGGCGGTGGGGTTCCCGGCCGTACGGCGGTCGAGGGGTATCCCGCCGCGCGCCGTCGGCTGATTGGTCTTGGCCGGCCGGCACAGCTTCGCCGACACGCGGGGGTGGGCGTCGCCGGCGCCGGCGGGGCGGGAACTCGCCTTCCGCACGCGGCGCGTCAGTCGCGGTGTCGCCCGCGGGCGTATCCCCGTTTGGTGGCGCCACCTCCGCCGTTCCGCGTTGCAGGCCCGGCGGTCGCGGAAGCCGACGCCGGCGTCGCACCGGCAGCCGGAGATAACCTGTCGTACCACCCGCGCCGTAGGGCGTGGCCGCGGCTGCGCCAGCTTCCTCGTTAGCCGTCCTCTCCGGCTGAGAGCCGTCACCTGTTGCGTTCTGTGTCGCCGCATCGCGATCGGCCGGCGGCAGCGCGGATCCCAAACCATGGGGCAGCGGACGGTGCCGACGCCGCCGCCGGCGGGGCAGGCGATCGCCGGCCGTATATGCTGCCGTACCCGGCGTCGAGCCTGCCTCGCCGCTGCCGTCGCCGCCTCCCAGATCGACGACGGTGGCATTCGCGCCTGACGGCGCTTCATCGGCCGATATCACCGCAGGGTCTCCGCCCGTCGCAGGGTTTGCCTCACTGGGCGGGCGTCGTCGCCGACGTCGCCGGCGACGGCGCAGCTGTTCACCGGGCGAGGCTTCGCTTCTCCCCTCGGGCTCGCTTGCGACGCTCGGCGGCGCATCCGGGGCTGCATCTGCGGATGGGCCTGCGGGGAGGTCGGCGCTGACCCGATCGCTCTGCGGATCGTCGGCGGCTGGCGGCATTTGGGGCGTTTCCTCGGGCAACATTTTGGCGCTCGCGAGCCTGGCATGAGCCACGATATTGTCGATCGACGATCGATCCGGTGAAAGAGTTGCGATGTCAAGCGTGATTGGCGGGGCGATGCTGCCCCATGCCCCGCAATTCTTTACGATGCCGGAAACCGAGGACCGAGGCACGGTCGCCCGCGTCAAACAGGCGGCCGCCGAGATCGGTGCTCGGTTCCGGGCGCTGCGTCCCGATCTGTGGGTCATCTTTGCCAACGACCATGCCGAGCAGTTCTTTCATACCGCGGCCCCGCCGTTCACGATCCATGTCGGCGGCGAAGCCAAGGGCTCCTTCGCCGGCCACCAGTTTGATTGGCGGGTGCCGGGCGAGATCGGCTTCGAGATCGTGCGCCGGATGTACGCCGAGGGGTTCGACCCGGCTTTTACCAGCGTCGCCAAGATCGACTACGCGCTCGGCATCCCGCTGACCCATCTCGATGTCAGCGACCCGGTCCTGCCGATCTACGTCAACGCCTATCTGCCGCCGCAGCCGACGATGGAGCGCTGCTATGCCTTTGGCCAGGCCCTGGCGCGGATCGTTACGGCGATGGGGTTGAAGACGGCGGTGCTGGCGAGCGGCGGCATGTCGCATTACCCGGGCACCGAGCGCTATGCCGAGCCCGATCTCGCCTGGGATCAGCGGGCGCTCGACCGGCTCGCCGCCGGCCACCTCAAATCATTGATCGGCTATGACGCGGCCGAGCTCGACGCCTCGGGCAATGTCGAACTGCGCTGCTGGGCCTGCGCCGCCGGCGCGCTTGGCGAGCGCAAACCCGACATCGTCTCGCTGGAGCCGAGCTGGCACCACAATTACGCCTCGCTCGGCTGGTTCAGCCCGCCGGAGCCACCGCCTGATCCCCACTACCCGTCGATCAGGCCCGACCTCGTCGAGCTGACCGTGGCGCTCCAAGGCCTCGCCCATGACGAGGCAAGCCGCGCCGCCTTTCTCGCCGATCCCGGCGCCTACGCCGACCGCTTTCGCCTGCCCCCGCCGCAGCGCGAGGCGCTGGTCGCATTAGACACGCGCGCGATCGTTGCGATGGGCGGCCACCCGCTGGTGCCGTTTCTCGCCAACATGCAGGTCGAGCGCCAGCACCGCGGCTGAGCGCGGCTCTTCATTGCGCCGTCATGCCGCCGTCGATCGCCAGCGTCGCGCCGGTAATGAACGAGGCGTCGGCTGAGCACAGGAACAATACCGCGCCCGCCACATCATCCGGGGCGCCGGCGCGGCCCAGCGGCACGGCAGCGGCGAGTTGTTCCCGTGTCAGATGGAAGTAGTCCATGAACAACGCGTCCATCGCCCCTTCGATCGCCGCCGGACAGACGGCGTTGACCCGGATACCGTGGGCGGCGACCTCCAGCGCGGTTGATTTGGTCAGGCCGATCACCGCGTGCTTGCTGGCGGCATAGAGGCTGCGGTCGCGAGATCCCACCAGCCCCGCCAGCGACGACGTGTTGACGATCGCGCCGCCGCCGGTCTTCAGCATCTCCCGGATCTCGTACTTTAGGCAGGCGAAGACGCCTTTGACGTTGGTGTCGACAATTGAGCGGAAATTCTCCTCGGTTTCGTCCGCGACCGGGTTCAGCGCGATCGTGCCGGCATTGTTGAAGGCGACGTCGAGGCGGCCGTATTCGCTTACCGCCCGGCGGATCAGCAATTGGACCTCGGTCTCGACCGAGACATCGGTCCGCACGAAGATCCCGTCGCTTCCGGCCTGCCGGATCGCCCGGACCGTGTCGCGCCCGTCTTTCTCCCGCCTGCCGGCGACAACGACCCTGGCTCCTTCGCGGGCAAAGGCGATCGCCGTGGCGCGCCCGATGCCGGCCGTAGCACCGGTCACCAGCGCGACTTTTCCCTCAAACCGTCTCACTCCGCCGCGCTGCGCACCGCGGCGGGACCGGTCGGCAGAAAGCGGTCGAGCACCTGCCCCGGTCCCTTGGGCATCGGGCGATAGTCCTTCCCGTCGAACACCTCGACGCCATTGACAAAGACGCCGTGGACCCCCTTCGGGTCGCGGATCGTGCGCGGGCCGCCGCCCGGCAAATCGTTGATGCGGCGCGCCGGCGACACCCCGACATTGTCCGGGTCGAACAGCAGCAAATCGGCAAAGGCGCCGGTCTCGATCCGGCCGCGATCGGGAATGCCGTAAAGCCCGGCCTGATGGCTGGTCAGCCGGCGCACGCCCTCTGGCAGGTCGAACAGGCCGCGCTCGCGCACCCAATGCCCGAGCAGGTACAGCCCAAACCCGGCGTCGCACAGATACATCAGATGCGCGCCGGCATCGGACAACGCCACGACCCCGGCCGGGTGCTTCAACAACTCGGCCACGCCCTCGTCGACGGCGTTGAAGAACAGGCCGAGGAACGCCGTCTGCAGATCCTCTTCGAGGCCGAGATCGAGCATCACGTCGAGCGGGTCGCGCCCTTGCTCGCGGGCGATCTCGGCGATGTTGCGGTTGGCGAGCCCGGCATTCTTGCGCATTGCCGGGACCGCGACGACGACCCGGTTCCAGTTGCCCTGAAACACTGTTCCCGGCCGCGGCTGCGCCAAATTCTGCCGGAACCGCTCGCGAAAGCCGGGATCGCGGAACACCGCTTTGAGTTCGTCGGGCGAGAACGCCTTGATCGGCTCGAAGGCTTCGTGGCTGTAGAACGGATAGGCGCTCGCCAAGGTGAAATCGAACGACAAGGGCTGGCAGGTCAGCTGGATATGCACGCCGTTGCCGCGCGCCTGTGCGGCCGAGCAGGCGTCGAACATCTCGATCGCGCGGCGCGGGTATTGCTCGTTGTAGAGCGCCAATGCCGTGCCCATGAAGATGCGCCGGCCGTGGCGCCCGGCGATCTCCTCCATCTCGGCGACGCTATGCTGCCCGGACGAGATCTCGACCACGCCCTTGCCCCGCGCGCCCATCGCGCCGACCAGCGCGTCGAACTCGCCGATCTCGCTGATCGTCGACGGCATCGGCACGCCGCCCCAGCCGGAATGGTTCAGCGAATAGGAGGCGCCGAGCCCGACCGCCCCCTGGCTCATCGCCTCGGCCACGAGCCGCTTCATCTCGGCGAGTTCGGCCGGGGTCGGCTGCTTGCGGACCGAGGCGTCCTCGCCCATGACCGCGGTGCGCACCGCCGAATGGCCGACAAACACCGCGAGATTGGCATAGGGCGCGCGCCGCCGGACCGCAGCGAGGTATTCGGCAAAGCTCTCGAATTCCCAATTGATGCCGGCGCGCAACGCCTCGATGTCCATGCCCTCGACGACCGCGAGATTGCGCATGATCAGGTCGCGCAGATCAGGCGGGCTCGGGACGATGCCAAAGCCGCAATTCCCCATGACCGCGGTGGTGACGCCGAGCGAGGGCGACGGCGACAGGGTCGGGTCCCAGGTGACCTGCGCGTCGTAATGGGTGTGGATGTCGATGATGCCCGGCATCAGGGTCAGCCCGCCGGCGTCGACGACCCGCTCGGCGGTGCGGCCGACCTCGCCGATCGCGGCGATGCGCGCGTTCTCGACCGCGACATCCGCCCGCCGCGGCTCACGCCCGAGCCCGTCGACAACCGTCGCCCCGCGGATCACCAGATCATACATGCGAACCCTCCTCCCCATCGCCGGCACGCGACTCTAACCCCGACCGTCAGCCGCGGCCAGCACGCGCCGTGGCCATCAGCGATGCAGCGCCTTCCGTGTGATAATGTCCTCTATCGGATAGTCTAACCGCGCGGGCGAGGGGATTGATTATGGCGTTGTTCCAAAAGGAAAAGGGTCGGGTCGTGCTGTTGATGCAACGGCTCGGCCTCACACCTGACGAATATCGAGACCCGAGCGCGGGCGGGGTCGGGGAGACCGGCGCCGACGTAGTGGTTGCCGTCGGCGAGCGGGGCATCGGAATTCAGGTGACGGACCTGGATACTGGCGAACCGGCGGGCAAAGTCCGTGCCGCAGAAACTAAGCTCGCGGAAGATGCCACGAAGCGGGAAAACACCTACAGCACGTGGGCGCAGAATGATTTCAGAAGATCATGGCCGCCATTGTCCGCAGTGTGACGCGGAAAGCGCGGATGTCGTTTGCTGGTTTTGATGAATTTTGGCTGCTGATGTGCGCCGGTGTGCCGGAATGGGGAGCGATCGGCGCCACGTCGATTATGACGCCTTGGCTCAGCACAGACGCGCTAGACGCCGCAACGCTGCAAAGCCTGGCCGCGTCGAAATACACGCGGGCATTCATCCACGCCGTTTTTGGGGTCGAGGAGAAGGCCCTCTATCAGTGGCATCGAAGCGCGGGCTGGTCGAAGTCGACGATAGAGCTGCCGCCTGCGGAGCGAGCGCCGGACTTCTGGGAATATAGGAATGCCCCGGATTTGCTGAGCGACCCCCTTGGCTGGCGCGATCGCGAGATAAAGCGCGTTCTGGCCGAGTTGCGCAGCGCTAACGGGACTGACCGATGAACGAGCTCGCCCGTGTCTGGCCGTCAAATTCTTCCCTCGCTCATCGCCGCCGCCGGCGAGCGCGCCGGCGTGCGCTTCCTCAAATCTTCGCCGCCAACATCTGCAATCCGCACACGCGCCGCGCCGATGCCCGCGCCGCCGACGAATTTCTCGGCTGGTACGCCGATGCTGGGGGCTCGGCAACCACAATTTCCGGGCGACCGGGATCCCGGCCTATCTCAAGAACGGCGGCACGTTGAAAAAGCCGCGGCAATGGCGAACTATGCCTCGATGCGCAGGACGCAGCTCTACGATCGTCGGTGCGATCAAGTCAGCCTCGATGAAGTCCAGCGGATCGTGATCTGAACCTAGACGCCTCTACCTGAATTAGCATTTTTTCGTGACATCATCTCAGTTTGTCGCTACGATAGAACTGCACAGAAACTTTCTCGCGCTGAGGTGGCCCATGTGTGCCGAGCAGCTCACCACGAAAGCCGTGTTGACGGTTACCCTAGTGGGTCTTTCGGGTTGCCAATATCGAGATGTCGACCTGAATTTGACAAACCCTTTATCATTATCCACTTGCGCATCGTAAAGTAGGCAATTACCTAAGTATTACCGGTGCCGCCGGAATTGGATCGACACAGAAGATAAGCGTCGTCGCTGGAGACGGAACTCAGAAAGCTACAGTCCCGCTACCTGCCGCAGCTAACCTCGTGACAGATGCTTCCAGTGCTCAACAGCTGCTAAATGCCTTCCTCGTAATTGGCCCACAAACTGGATTTCCGCCTGATGATTTAAATGATGCTCTTACAAATGTGGTTGGTGCCGTTCGATGCTACAACGCACCAAGTCAAGCTGGCGGCTTCGCCAATGTAGTCTGGGTGGCCCCACCAGGAGTCTTCAGTACCGTGTACACAATTCCAAATCCTTATCCGTTTCCTTCAGGCTCATCAACACAGACTGTTCAAGTAACACAGGCAGCATCCGCAAATGTTGCAGCGTCTGTGCCGGTATACGGTTCGCTCAAGGCCCAAGTTGGGACCAGTGGTGTCGACAAAGAAACGATCGGTTTTACAAATTTTGGCGTACAGAATAAGCGCGAAGATAGTGTTACATTCAGCATACCGACCGCGCTTAGTCGTCTATCTGAAAATGATAAAAAAGCGTTATTAGCTGCGACGACCGATCCGAACGTAATTTGCACCTACTTCAACACATATTACGTGATGCAAACTCTAACTATGAATGTTGAGCACAGTAAACAAGTGAACGATACGGCTTCTATAACCGCGGCAACAATATTCACAGCAAATGGTGCTTACAACTATCAATCTGACTCCACAGAATCGGCCACCCTGTCGAACAAAGTTCTAAACGTTTGGGGTGACAATTTCAGAGTAACTAAAGACCCTGCTTCCACCGCAACAAATACGATCTTGGTTTATCAACCACAAAACAGCCAACCTCCTGCGGGTTCAGGAGCTGCCGCCGCAACCCGCCCGGGCGCGTAGCAAGGGAAGGGCAGCGCCTTCCGCCTCTTTTGCCGGCGTCGGGTCTTGACGATCTTTATTGGCCCGGCTTGACCTTTCGCCCGTAAGCCCCTTCGCATTTGCTCCTCACTCGTCGACGCTACGACCGTCGGGGCAAGGGCCCCGGAGGGACTGGTGGAGGCGGAATGCGCTGCGCTGTTCCGCTCTACACCTGGCCGGCAAATCGAAATAGCAAATTCCCGGAAGTGTTGAGCCCGCGACCTGTTTGCAAATCGCGCGCTCACTCCGCTATGTGGAACCACGGCAGGTGTTCGTCGCGGAATACGTGCCGTGTGGGCTTAAGCTCGGCCGCGCGATCAAACGCGCCGATATGGAAATGTGTTTCAGTCGGCAAGCCCGCGCTTTCGCAGGTCAATGTTGATCCGCACTGGCTGCAGAACCCGCGCCGGGTTCGCCCCGGCGTCGAATCGAATTTCGTTATCTCGCCCCGCGTGACCGTATAAGCCGTTCGTTCGAACGCGACAAAAACCGACGCGGGTGCGCCGCTATGCCTACGACAACTTTCACAATGGCACCAATACACGCCTTTCGGTTGACCAGTAGCAATAAAACGGACGGCGCCGCACAGGCAGCCACCTTCGAATTGGTCCGTCACACCGCTCATGACCTTGGTCCTCCCTCGTGTATTAGGGTTGGTTAGTAAGTGGCAACGACTGGATTATCAAGTAGAGACGCGCGAGGGGGCGAAATGCGCCTTACAGCATAACTGGCGACGACAAAATTGCCATGATCGCATGATATACTTTTCCCTCGGTGCTGGCCTGGTAATGGGCGGCAGGGTTGACCGGGACGAAACGAACGATGGCTGATATTTTGCTGCAAATAACAGCAAAAGCAGCAAAGCGGGCGGGCGGCATTGCCGGGATTTGGGCATCCGGTCGGACGGCTGCGGATCGGGCGGAGGCTGCAACCAATGCGGGATTGTGGCCTGGTGCGCGGATGCCGGGATGCCGTCGATCGACGCCGGCCCGACGTCGGGATGCCCCGCTTGGCTGGCCTGCTTATCTGCCGATGGAGAGGTGTGTCGAAATCCAGCGCCACCGACCAGAAGGCGCGACACTCTGTCCATCGCTGCACTAAGTAGAGGCGTCAGCTGGGCGCTTGCCAACAAAATCGCTGGAAAGAGGCTTGGGCGAAGGCTACGGTTCGCCAAGAAGGCTAGGGATCGACGGCTATATGGGCAATCCCGGTCAAATCCGAAAAAGGGGGGGCCAATGTCAAGAAGCATAGTAACGAAGAGCCTTGCAGCTGCGGCGGTTATGGGCCTTTTTTCAGCTCATGCTGCGACAGCACAGCAGACGCAGAATCCGCCACCGACGTGTACGACCCATTTTGTTTATTTTTCCACGAGCAGCCACGCGTTGACGCCCGAAGACCGAAACCACATACGCGACGTGGCCGCACTGATGCATAGCACCCCAGTCTTCGTCGCCACGATCGTCGGCAAGACGGATTCGGTTGGCTCTGCGGATTTTAATGCGCACCTATCGCAACGACGCGCCGAAGCGGTATTCGAGGCTCTTGTCTATGCCAACAAGGTGCCAGAGAACCGGGTGCAATTGCACTGGACCGGCGAGCACCTACCATTTACGACCACTGCCGATGAAAAGGCAGAGGCGCAGAACAGGATGGTTGCAATTATCGTAAGCAATGGGGCGTCGGAACATTGTGGCGGATGAGCACGCTGTGGTGAGTGTAGCGGCTAGGGTTTGGCGGAGACGGCAACCAAAACAGGTCTTTTGCTGCTGATTTGCTGCAGGAGCAGCCAGCTGTTTTCATCTCCTCAATGAAAGGTTGCGCGACATGGCGCGCATCGCCGGCGGGTTGGGCGCGCTCGTCCTATTCGCCGCGTGGCCGGCCGTGGCCGCGGTATGGACGCCGGACCATGTGGTCATCGTCATCGAAGAAAATCTCTCGCCGCGCAATCTCGTCCCGGAACTGACCTATTTGACCGGTCTGATGCGCGACAACGCGAACTTCACCAATTCGCACGCCATCGACCACCCCTCGCAGCCCAATTACCTGGCGCTGTTCTCAGGCGACGCGCAAGGCACGGGGTCGCAGGCAAAACGCAATCCCGACGGCTCCAACCCGATTGTCGGCGGTCATACCCAGGTCGGAACCGACGACCCGCCGGCCGACACCCCTCTCGACACGCCTAATCTCGGGGCTGCGCTGATTCGCGACGGCCACAGCTTTGCCGGATATTCCGAGGATCTCCCTTATCCCGGCTTCACCGGGATCTCGCACACCGGCCCGGCGGGAAGCGGCATCGACTATCAGCGCAAGCACAATCCGTGGGTCAATTGGCAGGCGGTGAGCGACACTGCCATCGGCCGCAACCAGCTGCCCTCCACGGTCAATCTGCCGTTTACCGCCTTTCCCACCGACGATGCGGGTTTTGCTCGGTTGCCGACATTTGGCCATCGTCGTACCCAATCAGATCAACGATGCGCACGGATCATCGGCCGCTCCGCCCGGGACCAATTACGGTCTCGAGATGGACGCCTGGCTGCGCGCCCACATTGAGCCCTACCGCCATTGGGCGATGACGCACAACAGCCTGCTGATCATCACCTGGGATGAAGACGAGGACGATTATACCCCGGTCACCGACGCCGCGGGCGCGCGCGTCGCCAAGCGCTACATCAACCTGATACCGACGGTGATGGCGGGGCAGGGGGTCGCGCCGGGCCGCTACGAGGACCGAATCGACCATTTTTCCGTCCTGCGGACGATCGAGGATTTCTACGGGTTGGCGCCGCTCGCCCGCGGCGACGCGGAAGCTCAGCCGATTGGCAGCCCGTTCCGCAAGCCATGACTGCGGCCGGAGAAGAAGATCGTGCGGCGGAGGCGGTTGCCGATCGTGCCGGTCAGACGGGAATGGTCAACGCGATCAGCTTTTGCGCGGCGCGCTCCGCGCGGTCGAGGTGGCGGCAGGCGTCGATCAGCTCGGCGAATTGAGTTTCGGAGATGGCAAGGCCGGGGGCGACCGGGCGGATGCGTCGGGCCTCCTCCTCGAAGTCCCAGATGAATTCGCGGCCGGTGCCTTCTTTGGTGAAACTGCGGCCGTCCTTCAAGAACACGGTGATGCGCGGGCCGAACAGGGTGCGGCGCACCGTCGGGATCAGGGTGACGCGGTGCATCAGCTCGAGTACCGCCGGCGGGTCGCTCTCGCCGGGGCCTGGCCGGTCGCCGCGCAGCAGCGGATAGCCGCGAGCGACGGCGCCATAGGCGGTGAAATACTGCGTGCTGCCGATTTGTGGCGGGTTGTCGATACCGCGGCTCGGAAAGGCCGGGCTCGGATATTCGGTCTCCAGCCAGTTGACCAAGGCCTCGATATGGTCGATGTCCTGGTGACGGATGTCGTGCTCTTCGCACAGCTTCGCGGTCACGTCGATATGGGCGATGTTGTAGCCGGCGGTCGAATAGATCCGGTACAGCGTTTCAAGAAAGATCCAGTCGCGGCCGAGGCCTTGGGTAATCTTGGCAAAGTCGGTGCGGTTGTCGCCGGTAAAGCTGTAGCGCAGCTCGCCGCGATTGTTGCCCGCATAGGAATGGTAGAAGCCGGCCTCGCCTTCCAATGTGGTCTCGCCGCCCGGCGTCCCGTGCTTGGCCAATGCGACCGCCAGCAGCGCATTGCGTACCGCACCGCCCTCGCGCAATGAGCGGCCGCCGCTCCGCGCGCCTTCGAGATTGCCGGCGGCGAGATTGACGCATTGGGCGATCGCGCCGTTGATCTGGTTCTCGTCGAGACCGCCGAGCTTGGCGGTGGCAATCGCGGCGCCGAAGATGCCGAATACCGGACCGGCGTGAAAGCCGCGCGACATGACCGTCGGAATGAACTCGGCGGCCATCCGCTCCATGACCTCGTAACCGGCAGCGACCGCGGTCAGAAACGCGTGGCCCGAAGCGCCGGTCACCTCAGCTGCCACGAGAGCCGCCGGCAGGATCGCCGTGCCGGGATGGGTCAGCATGCGGAACGTGTCCCACTTGCCGCCGGCGAAGATCGTCTCGGTGTTGACAAACGCGGCCCCGGCCTTGGTGAGTTTCGCGCCATTGCACAGCACGGTCGCAACCCCGCCGCCACCTGCCTCCTCCGCCTGCATCAGCCCCAACGCCTGTTTGCTGGCCGGCATATCGTGCGCGACGAGCGCCGAGGACAATGCCTCCAAGGTGACGCCCTTGGCCCGGTCGATCACCGCGGGCGGCAGGTCTTGGTATCTGAGGTTGGCGACGAACGCGGCGAACTCGCGGCTCAGCGACATGGCGGTTTCCTCTCACAGGAATTTGATCCCTAAGGCTAAGGTTACACCGCTATTCCTGCGGCCCCGAGCGTATGTGGATCCCTTGCCCATCGCGCCTGCAAATCCTGCGGTCTTGACCGGTCCGATGCTGTGCCCAGTAACCGAAACATGAACGACGGCGGCCGCGCGTCCGCGGCGCCGATACTGGCGGGCAAGGATTTTGCGGCGGCATCGGTCTTCGAGCCGGCAAACCTGTTGCGGGAGGCGCGGCGTCAGAAGGGGCTGGCGGCCGCGGATGTCCCAGAAATCTGCATCCTCGACCCCGACGGCGACATTCTAGGCGGGCTGCGCCGAGCCGGGGAGGCGCGGCGTTCACCAGGCTGGGCGTGCTACCACACCGATCTCTACGAGTTCGACTACGGCCCCGAGCGTTTCGGCATTATCGGCTGCGCCGTCGGCGCCCCGTTTGCGGTGCTGCTCGCGGAACAGCTCTTCGTCTCCGGCTGCCACCTTCTGATCAGCATGACCTCGGCCGGTCAGATCGTCGCCCGCGCGCCAACCCCCTATTTCGTGCTGATCGATCGCGCCCTTCGGGATGAAGGTACGAGCTACCATTACTTGCCGCCCGCAGAATTTGCCGAGGCCGACGCCGCGCTGGTCGGCAGCGCTTTCGGTGTCCTTTCGGACCTGGCCGAACCTGTCTACCGCGGCGCCTCGTGGACGACCGATGCGCCATTTCGCGAGACCTCCGGCGCGATCGAAAGGTGCTGTGCCCAAAATATCCTAGCTGTCGAGATGGAAGCGGCTGCGCTCTACGCTTTCGCCCGAGCGCGCGGAAAGCCGGTTCTGTGTTTCGCGCATGTGACCAACCGGATGGCCGTGGTCGCCGGCGATTTCGAGAAGGGCGAAGCCGACGGGGCCAAGGCTTCCTTGGCGGTGATCGCCGCCGCGGCGCGGGCCTGGCGCAGTACTGCCGGCCCTGCGCGATGAGCGAAGTCTCCCCGAATATCTCGGCAATTTCTGCGCCGTGGCTATCATGGCCAAGGCGCCACGGATCGGCGACGCCAAGACGCGGCTAGCTCCGCCCTTATCGGAGACCGAGGCGGCTGCTTTGAGCAGTTGTTTCATCCGGGACACCGCCGACAACATCATTGCCGCGGCGCAATCGGCCCCGATTTACGGCCATGTTGCATATTCGCCCCCGGAGTCCGAGACGGTGTTTCGCGCTTTGCTGCCGGAGCCGATCCGGCTGTTGCCGTCGCGGCGGGGCGGCCTCGGCTACAGTCTGGCCGATGCTGTCGAAGATTTGCTCGCCGCCGGTTACGGGTCAGTCTGTCTTGTCAACTCGGACAGTCCGACCCTGCCGACCTCGGTTTTGATCCAGGCCGCGAAGACATTGCTGGCATCGGGAGATCGGGTCGTGCTCGGCCCGGCCGAGGATGGCGGCTACTATTGCATCGGCCTGCAAGAGCCCGCATGTGCGTCTGTTCGAGGATATCGCCTGGAGCACCGAACAAGTCTTGGCGCAAACTCTCGAACGCGCACACGAAATTGGCCTCGACACTGCAATCCTGCCGATGTGGTACGACGTCGACGATTTGGCATCGCTGCGCCGCCTGACCGAGGAGCTGCTCGGCAGTCCCATCCAAGAAAATCGGCGAATGCGGTTCGCGGCGCCGCATACCGCCCGATTTCTGCTGCACTTGCTCGGCAATGGCGGGGACCGGCGGATTGGTGTTAGCTTGCCGATAGCCGAGATCGGCGATCAGCGACTGTGACGCGATGCCGCCTGTTCTCGTTGCTAGCTTGCGCGGCAGCTCTTCTCGGCCTGACCGCGGTCGGCCTTTATCAGCAAAAGCGCGACGACATCGACGGCTTTGTCACGGTCGCCATGGCACAAGCGGTTGTCTATCTGGTATCGGTCGGCCTCGTCTGGAACCGGCGGACGTCCTGGCGCGCGCTGGTGGTGATCCTTGCCGTGGCCGCGTTGTCGCGGCTGCTCGTTCTCTGTGCGCCCCCCTATCTTTCGAGCGACATCTATCGCTATGTTTGGGATGGGTGGGTTGAGGGTGCCGGCATTAACCCCTATCGGTACGTCCCGGTCGACCCGCACCTCGATCGGTTGCGCGACTCCCAGATCTTCCCGCACATCAACCGCCGCACTTACGCGCCGACGATCTATCCCCCGGTGGCGGAAGGGATTTTCTTCGTCGTTACCCGGATCAGCCAGTCGCTGGTCGCGATGAAAGCGGCAATGGTAGTCTTCGAAGCCATTGCCATCGCCGCTCTGTTGCGGTTGCTCAAGGCCGCCGGACTGCCGTCTGGGCACATCCTCGTTTACGCTTGGCACCCGCTGCCCATCTGGGAATTTGCCGGCAGCGGCCATATCGACGCCGCCCTGATTGCCTTGGTCGTGCTGGCCTTGTGGGCCCGGCGGCAAGACCGGGCATGGTTCGCCGGGCTCGCGCTCGCCGGTGCTACGTTGGTAAAGCTCTATCCCGCAGTGTTGCTACCGGCGCTTTCCGGACGCAGGGAGTGGCGCGTACCGATTGCCTTCGCTGCGGCGATGATCCTCGGTTATCTGCCCTTTATCGGCGCAGGCTGGGGAGTCCTGGGCTTCTTGCCGGGATATGCCAGAGAGGAAGGCTTTACGGCGAACGGTGCAGGCTTCTTTTTATGGGATGTGTTGCAGACCTTCCCGCCACTCACCGGGCTGCCGACGCTCTTTTATATCGCCGGCGCCGCGACAATTTTCACTGCGCTCGCCGCCGCCATAGCCTTTGCCCGCGAACCTCGCACCGACCATCTCGCCGGCGCGACATTATTGGCGAGTACATTCATGTTTCTGCTGTCGCCCCACTATCCTTGGTATTTTGCTTGGCTGATTATCTTTGTCTGTTTCGCCCCCTATTTATCGCTGCTGTGGTTGACCAACGCGACCCTTTTGCTCTACCTCGTTCAAGTCGGGTCGCCCCTCGCGCGACAAGGTTACCGGCTGCCGATAGAAGCGGCGATTTACGTGCCGTTTACCGTCCTGGCGATGGTCGATATCTGGCGTCGTCGGCAAGCTACAGCCCGGAGTTGTTGAGCATGTCCGACACCCTTGGCACCCCAACCGCCTCTGATCCGAGACGTTATTTCGACCATATCGCCGACGCAGCGCGGCCCGATCGGCGAAACCGAGCCGGTCTGCCTCTATCTCGAAACCACCAACCGCTGCAATCTGCTCTGCACGACCTGCCCGCGCACCTTCGAAGCGCTGGAGCCGCCCGGCGACATGAGCTGGGATTTATTCACCAAAATCGTCGACCAGTTCCCGAAGATTGCCCGTGTCGTTTTGCACGGCGTGGGCGAACCGATGATGGTGCCTGCGCTGCCGCGCATGATCCGCTACCTAAAGGATCGCGGCACCTATGTCTTGTTCAATACCAACGGCACCCTGTTGACGCAGCGCAAGGGGCGCGAGCTGATCGAGGCCGGGCTCGACGAATTGCGGCTGTCGCTCGATGCCGCCGAGCCCAAGGCGTTCGAACTAGTGCGCGGGCGCGATATGTTTGCCCGGATCGTGCGCAACATCCGCGCTTTTCGCGCACTGCAGCAGGAGATCGGCGCTGCTAAGCCACGCCTGTCGCTGTGGCTGACCGGCCTCAAAGAGACGATCGATCAGCTGGACGATTTTGTCAGCTTGGCCCACGACCTCGGCATTCCCGAAGTTTACCTGCAGCGACTCGTGTACTTTGCCGAAGGGCAAGGATTGGCGCGCGAGCAATCGGCCCTGTTCGAAGGTGATGGTGGCGAGGAGACCCGGCTGGTTCGCCAGGCCGAAGCATTGGCGTGGCAGCTCGGGATCAGTTTCAACGCCTCGGGCGCCACCGATCCTTCCTCCAGCCTGAAGCAGGCGGAAGACAGGCAACCTTGGTCCCTGTGCCGGCGGCCCTGGACATTGATGTATTTCACCGCCCATGGCCGCGCGATCCCGTGCTGCATCGCTCCGTTTTCGATGCGCGGCTATGACGGCTTCACGCTCGGTGACGCGACCCAGCAAAGCCTTCGCGAGATCTGGAACGGCGAGCGATATCAGGCATTCCGCAGCGCGTTGTTGAGCGACACGCCCTCGCCTGCCTGCGCCGGGTGCGGATTGCGCTGGAGCTTATGAAGATGGCGCGGCCGCGAGTCGCGCTGATCATCCCGACCCTCAACGAAGAGGAGGCGATCGGCGGGGTTCTCGCAGCGGTCCCCCGCGATGTGGTCGATCAGGTCATTGTCGCCGACAGCGGCAGCACTGATCGCACCGTCGAGTGGGCGCGAGCCTGTGGAGCTCGGATCGTCACGGAGAGCCGCCGCGGCTACGGCCGGGCGTGCCACGCCGGCGCCGAGGCCGCGGGCGATTGCGACATCCTCGTCTTTCTCGACGGCGACGGCAGCGATCGGCCGGAGCTGATTCCGGCCTTGCTCGCGCCGATGACCGAGGGAGGGTACGATTTCGTCATAGGTTCGCGCACCCGCGGGCACCGCGAGCGCGGCAGCATGAGCGCACACCAGATTATCGCCGGGTATGCCGCCGGTTTTGCGCTGCGCCTGCTTTATGGCGTCGGCTACACTGACATGTGCCCGTTTCGCGCGATCCGGCGCGAAGCACTGGCGGGGCTCGACATGCGCGAGATGACATATGGCTGGAACCTGGAAATGCAGATGCGGGCAGCTCGCGCCGGCTTGCGCATCCTCGAGATCCCGGTCGACCACCGCCGGCGGGCCGGTGGCGTCTCGAAGGTTTCCGGCAGCCTGTCGGGAACGATCAGGGCGAGCCTGCGGATCGGCGCGACGCTGACCCGGATTGCCTGCGAAGGACGGCGGTGATGAGACCCAATCCGATCTCTGATGTTTCCAAATTCCTGATCCAGCCTGGCTGGCCGACGCCCGCTTTTTGGCTGCTGATTATCGCCAGCATCGCGATCGCGGTTTACGCGTGGCGCACGATCCCCGCCCAGCGCACCGGGGCGAATTTATTCGGCTGGGCCGCTCGTTTTCTCATCGGCGCGTTCTGGTGGCAGCAGAGCCTATGGAAACTGCCGCCCTATTACACCGACCATCCTGATAAGCCGTTCGGCGCGACCGGGCTCGCTTATTGGATGGGATTGATGGGCAAGTACGCCGCGACCCCGTTGCAGTCCGATTTCGTCAACAAAATCGTGCTGCCCCACTTTTATTTGTTCGCGCCGGTGGTCTATGCTGCCGAGGTCCTGACCGGCATATCCCTGATCCTCGGCCTGTTCGTGCGCCTGTGGGGGCTGATCGGCGCATTGCAAATCCTCAATTTGTGGCTCGGGCTGTACTGGGCGCCGGGCGAATGGCCATGGACCTATTTCTTTTTGCTCTTGTTGCAATTGACCTTTGGCGTGCACCGCTATGGCCGCGCCCTCGGCCTCGACGCCATCATCGTCAGCCGCATTGGGTCATCGCGATCGGCCGCTGTGCCGCGGCTGCTCACGCTGGTGACGTGAGAACGCCACCCAGAGTGATTTCCTGTAGGACGGCTTCTGATTTAATATGAATTCCGCACCCGGCTGATCAACGCCATCGGCGGCCCCCGATCTACCAATCGCTCTCCTCGAAGACCTAATCGCCGTCATCGCCGCAATCCTGATCGCCGTCGCAGCTGAGTTCAGCGGTTCACGCGAGCTCCGTGAAATCCTCTTCCCAGAATTCGCCCTCGACGCGTCGGTTTTCGCCCCCGCGGGCCGCTTCGGCGCTGCGCAGTTCGACGCGGCGGATCTTGCCGGACATGTTTTCGGCAGATCGGAGAATTCGAGGCGGCGGACCCGCTTGTAGGGCGCCAGTTGGGCGCGCAGGTGGCGGAAGATCGACAGTGCCGTGTCTCGGTCGGGCAGATGGTTCCCCGCCAGTGAGATGAGGGCTTTCGGGGCTGCGAGGCGGAGGGGGTCACATGGCGGACCGGGCCGCGCTCGAAGCGGTCGACGAGATCGTTGCGGTTCAACAGAGTTGTTGCCGGGATGAGACTTGGCCGACCATTGCCTTGCGCCATCGGGTCGAAATAATCGAGCGCCCAAGTAAGCCGATCGAGCACCGGCCAGAGGAAATCGCGATAGGCGCGTTCGTATTCCTCGCGATGAGCGAGCAGAAAGTCACGCGCTTCGCATTTCGGCGACGGCTTTTATCGCAAGCTTCTCCGAAAAGTTCGTCTTAAGACCACGGCAATTCTAGCGTAAAAACAGCAGTTAGAGGTCATCCAGCTATTTCCTGGACGATTTCGAGGATTTCGCGGTGGCGCGAGATCCGGTCGCCCCAGACGCGATCGAAATCGGCGATTAGCGGCTTAATCCTGTCGGGTGCGGTCGCGGCTTCCGCCTGTTTCGGATCGTCGAATTCATAAAAAGCATAGTGGACCGCCGGATCGGTGCGGCTCCAGCAGCGCCAGCCCCGCCGCGCGCCAAAGATTTTGACCGCGAGCGGCAGGTGATCGGTCTCATACCAGTGATCGAACGGGTCCCGATCAGCCTTGTCGGCTACTTCGGCGCGAACCACCAAACAGCTCTTGACCATGATATTCTCCTCCTGTCGATGGATTGATCGGCGAGTACAGACCTCTAATAGTAAAATCTTGACAGTTCTCACACGCTTTCAATTGTGCAGCCACCGAGAGGCGGCAATTGGGAGCTCAACGTCGGGCGCGGGATCGCATCCGCTACCGCCTTCGCCCCGCTTGCCGAAAGGGCTGCGCTGCGACGTTCGACGATCGGCGGCGCCGGTTGCCGGCTCGACGAGATTAAGCCTCGATTCGCGTGGCGGGACATGCCTATTATCAACTCTGCGCGTCCGCTCGCGGAAGCGCTGATGCAATTCGTGAAACAACGCTTGGTGAAGAGCATCCGCGATGGCATTGCCTGGGAGACAGGGTCTTTACGATCCGCGCAACGAGCATGACTCGTGCGGCGTCGGTTTCGTCGCCAACATAAAGGGACGAAAATCGCACGATATCATCGAGCGCGGCCTGCAGATCCTGGTCAATCTTGATCATCGCGGCGCGGTCGGGGCCGACCCGCTCGTCGGCGACGGCGCCGGCTGCCTGATCCAGATGCCGGACGCGTTGATGCGCGATTGGGCGCGCGCGCAGGGTCTCTCCTTACCGGAAGCTGGGCGCTATGCCGTCGCCATGTGCTTTCTGCCGCGCGACCAGGCAGCGCGCGATTTCGCAATTCGACATATCGAGCATTTCATCGAGGCCGAGGGGCAGTCGCTGATCGGCTGGCGCGTCGTGCCGACCGACACCACCGGGCTCGGCGAGCGGGTGATCGAAACGATGCCGGCGATCCACCAGGCGATTGTCGCGGCCGATCCGTCGCTCCCGGATCAAGACGCGTTCGAGCGCAAGGTCCTGACGATCCGCAAACAGGCGCTGAACAGCGTCATAGCGCTGGCCGAGCAGCACGGCATGCCCGGTCTGCCCGAACTCTACATGCCGTCCTTCTCGACCCGGACCATCGTCTATAAGGGTCTGCTGCTGGCGCCGCAAGTTGGCGGCTTTTACGAGGATCTGCGCAACCCGCTGACAGTCTCGGCGCTGGCGCTCGTCCATCAGAGGTTTTCGACCAACACCTTCCCGTCGTGGCGGCTCGCCCATCCGTATCGGTTTTTATGTCACAACGGCGAGATCAACACCGTCCGCGGCAATGTCAATTGGATGCACGCGCGCCGCCAAGCGATGACGTCCAAGCTACTGGGCGCCGATCTGGCCAAGATGGTTCCGCTGATCGGTCCGAACCAATCCGACACCGCCTGTATCGACAACGCTCTGGAGTTGCTGGTCATCGGCGGCGGCTATTCCCTAGCCCACGCGATGATGATGCTGATCCCCGAGGCCTGGGCCGGCAACCCGCTGATGGAGCCGCAGCGGCGGGCCTTTTACGAATACCACGCGGCGTTGATGGAGCCGTGGGATGGACCGGCCGCGATCGCGTTTACAGATGGACGTCAGATCGGCGCCACCCTCGACCGCAACGGGCTCAGGCCGGCGCGCTATGTGATCACCGACGATGATCACGTGATCATGTCCTCGGAGGCGGGCGTATTGCCGGTGCTCGAGGAAAAAATCACCCGCAAATGGCGGCTCCAGCCGGGCAAGATGCTGCTGATCGACTTCGAAGAGGGGCGGATCGTCGACGACGAGGAGATCAAGCGCAAACTCGCCGCCGAGCACCCGTATGAAGCTTGGCTGCAGGCGACGCAGTTCAAGCTTGCCGAGTTGCCGGAATTATCGGGAGAGCATGCCGAAAAGGCCTTTGGGGTGTCGGCGCGGCCGAACGACCCCGCGACGCATCTCAATCAACAGCAAGCGTTCGGCTATACCCAAGAAGATATCCAGTTCTTTTTGGAACCGATGGCGCGGGATGCCGATGATCCAGTGGGCTCGATGGGCACCGACACGCCGATCGCCGCACTGTCGACCAAGCCCAAGCTTCTCTACAACTACTTCAAGCAAAACTTCGCGCAGGTCACCAACCCGCCAATCGATCCGATCCGCGAAGAACTGGTCATGTCGCTGGTCTCGATGATCGGGCCGCGGCCGAACCTGTTGGGCCACGAAGCCGGCACGCATCATCGGCTGGAGGTGTCTCAGCCGATCCTGACCGACGGCGATCTACAGAAGATCCATGCCATCGAGACACTGGTTCCGGCATTCCGCACCGATACGCTGGACGCCACTTGGCCGGCGGCGGAGGGCGCCGACGGCATGGCGCCGGCCCTCGAGCGGCTGTGCCGCGAGGCCACCGAGGCGGTCGAGGCCGGTCACAACATCCTGATCCTGTCCGACCGCGCAACCTCCGCCGAGCGGGTGCCGATCCCGGCGTTGCTGGCCACTTCTGCGGTCCACCATCACTTGATCCAACGGGGACAGCGCACCTTGACCGGGATCGTCGTCGAGACCGGCGAGGCCCGCGAGGTCCATCATTTCTGCGCGCTCGCCGGCTATGGCGCCGAAGCGATCAATCCCTATCTCGCCTTTGCGACGATCGAGCAGATCCGGATCGAGAACGGGCTCGCGCTCAGCGCCGAAGCCGTGCAGAAAAATTATTTGAAGGCGCTGGGCAAAGGCATTCTCAAGGTCATGTCCAAAATGGGCATTTCGACCTACCAGTCCTATTGCGGCGCGCAGATCTTCGACGCGGTCGGACTGGCCACGAGTTTTGTCGACAAATATTTCACCGGCACTGTGACGACGATCGAGGGAGTCGGTTGGCGCGAGATCGCCCAAGAAGCGGTCGAGCGCCATCGCCACGCCTACGGCGACGACCCGATTTACCACGAACTGCTCGATGTCGGCGGCGATTATGCTTTTCGCCTGCGCGGCGAGGACCACGCCTGGACGCCGCAGTCGGTGGCGCGGCTGCAGCACGCGGCACGGGGCAATTCGCTCGACGAGTACCGGGCCTTTGCCGCGACGATCAACGATCAGAGCGAACGCCTGCTGACCATCCGCGGACTGATGTCACTCGACTTCGCTCCGGAGCCGGCGCCGCTCGACGAGGTCGAACCGGCGGCCGAGATCGTCAAGCGTTTTGCGACCGGGGCGATGAGCTTTGGCTCGATCAGCCGCGAGGCGCACACCACCCTCGCGATTGCGATGAACCGCATCGGCGGCAAATCCAATACCGGCGAGGGCGGCGAGGAGGCCGAGCGGTTCAGGCCGCTTGAAAACGGCGATTCGAAGCGCTCGGCGATCAAGCAGGTGGCTTCGGGCCGGTTCGGCGTCACCACCGAATACCTGGTCAACGCCGATGTTCTGCAGATCAAGATGGCGCAAGGGGCGAAGCCCGGCGAAGGCGGACAATTGCCCGGCCACAAGGTTGACAAGGCGATCGCCAAGGTGCGGCATTCGACGCCGGGGGTCGGGCTGATCTCGCCGCCGCCGCACCACGACATCTACTCGATCGAGGATCTGGCGCAACTGATCCACGATCTGAAGAACGCCAATCCGCGGGCCGCGGTGTCGGTCAAGCTGGTTTCCGAGGTCGGTGTCGGCACGGTCGCTGCCGGGGTGAGCAAGGCGCGCGCCGACCATGTGACGATCGCCGGGTTCGAGGGCGGCACCGGTGCGAGCCCTTTGACCTCGCTGACCCATGCCGGTTCGCCCTGGGAGATCGGGCTTGCCGAGACCCAACAGACATTGGTGCTGAACGGCTTGCGCGGCCGCATCGCGGTGCAGGTCGATGGCGGTTTGCGGACCGGTAGAGATGTCGTCGTTGCGGCTTTGATAGGCGCCGACGAGTTCGGTTTCTCGACGGCTCCGCTGATTGCCGCCGGTTGCGTCATGATGCGTAAATGTCATCTCAATACCTGCCCGGTCGGCATCGCTACCCAGGACCCGGTGTTGCGCGAGCGCTTTACCGGCCAACCCGAGCACGTAATCAACTATTTCTTCTTTGTCGCCGAAGAAGTGCGCGAGTTGATGGCGCGGCTTGGTTTCCGCAAATTCAGCGACATGATCGGTCGCACCGACCGCCTCGACATGGTCCCGGCGATCGAACACTGGAAGGCCAGAGGCATCGATCTTTCGCGCCTGCTTCACTATGCGGCGCCCAAGCCGGGGGTGGCGGTCCACAATTGCGAACGGCAGGACCATCATCTCGACAAGGCGCTCGACAACGAGCTGATCGCGGCGGCGCAACCGGCACTGGATGCCCGCGAACCGGTGCGGATCGAGCTCCCGATCCGCAACGTCCATCGCACCGTGGGCGCCATGCTGTCGGGCCAGGTCGCACGGCGCTATGGCCACGCTGGTCTGCCGCAGGACATGATCTGGGCTAGCTTTCGCGGGACCGCCGGACAGAGCTTCGGCGCCTTTCTTGCCCGCGGCGTGACGCTCGAGCTGTTCGGCGACGCCAACGACTATGTCGGCAAGGGGTTGTCGGGCGGCCGCCTGATCGTTCGCCAGCCGCCCGAGGCCACGCGCGAGCCGACCGAAAACATCATTATCGGCAACACCGTGCTCTACGGGGCGATCGCAGGCGAGGCCTATTTCGAGGGCGTCGCCGGCGAGCGTTTTGCAGTGCGCAACTCGGGCGCGGTGGCGGTGGTCGAAGGGACCGGAGATCACGGCTGCGAATACATGACCGGCGGGGTCGTCGTTGTGATCGGCGATACCGGCCGCAATTTTGCCGCCGGCATGTCGGGCGGGATCGCCTATGTCTGGGACCCGAAGTCCCGGTTTCCTAGCCTATGCAATCTTGCGACGGTTGGTCTCGAGGCGATCACTGCCCCCGATCCGGGCGAGAGCGAGAACCCCGATCGGCCGCACCAACGTTCGCCCAGTGTCGAGGACGCCGGCATGGGCGATCTGTTGCGCTTTGACGCTGCCCGGCTCCGCATCCTCTTGGAGCGTCATTATTTGTTCACCGGCAGCCAGCGGGCTCGCAAATTGCTCGAGGACTGGGACAACGCGCTAGCCTGTTTCATCAAGGTCATGCCCAAGGATTACCGGCGCGCCCTGCTCGAATTGCAGGCCGAGCAGGCCGTGGCGCAAACCGAGGCTGCAGAGTAGACAGCGCAGCGCAACGAGGCGTCCTTCCCCGGCGCTGTGTCATGCGTTGGGGGGCTTTCTCTTTCACAAAGCTTACATCGGAGATTGCCATCGCTCGCCGGTTGCGTCAAAAGCGACCGTGAATGAGCGAGATGGCCCTACTGGCCCAGCACCTGCCGCGATGACCGGATGCCTTCGAATGAGGCGGCGCGACCTGCTCCTGCTGCTAGGCGGCGCGTTGACGGCGACGCCCGCGCTGCACGCACAGCAGAAGGCGATGCCGGTGATCGGCTACCTCTCCGGCTTCTCGCCCGGCCCGAGTGCTTCCTATGTGGCCGCGTTCCGCCAGGGACTGCGCGAACGCGGCTACGTCGAGGGCCAGAGCGTGGCGATCGAATACCGCTGGGCGGAGGGCCACAATGATCGCCTGCCCGCCTTGGCCGCGGGTCTCGTCACTCGCAAGGTCAACGTGATCGCGACGGCCGGGGGCTTTCGCCCGGCACGCGCGGCGAAAGAGGCAACCACCACGATCCCGATCGTCTTCTCCTGCGGCATGCCGGTCGAGCTGGGCCTGGTCGCTAGCCTCGCGCGGCCGGGCGGCAACCTCACCGGCATCAGCAACTTCACCGGGGAGCTGATGCCCAAGCGTTTCGAGCTGCTGTCCGAGCTGGTACCACAGGCCCGGGTGATTGCCTGGCTCGCCAACCCGAACGCTTCGACTTATGAGCATAAGATCAAAGAAATGCAGGATGCGGCGCGCGCGAAGGGGGTGGAGCTTTCTGTCCGGAAGGCGAGTAACGAGAGCGAGATCGACGACGCCTTTGCCTCCCTCGTCCAGCAGCAAGCCGGAGCGCTCCTTATCGACGCCGATCCTTACTTCAACAGCCGACGCGAGCAGCTCGTGGCGCTCGCGGCGCGCTATGCGGTTCCCACAATGCATGAATGGCGTGAGTTCGTCGTGGCCGGCGGCCTGATCAGCTATGGAACCAGCATCCCAGGCGTCCATCGTCAGCTCGGGGTCTACGCCGGAAGAATCCTCAAGGGCGAGAAACCGGCCGATCTGCCGGTGCAGCAGCCCACCAAGTTCGAGCTGGTCCTCAATCTGAAAACCGCGAAGGCGCTCGGCCTGACGATCCCGCCATTGCTGCTCGCCCAGGCCGACGAGATCATCGAATGAGACGGCGCAAGCTCCTCACGCTTCTTGCCAGCGTTGCGGCCCTCCGCCCCCTGGCCGCTGCTGCACAGCGGCAGAAGGCGATGCCGGTGATCGGCATTCTTGGCGGCTTCAACCCCAGTGCTAGCGCTCAAATCGAGTTGGAACTCGCCGCTTTCCGCAAGGGTCTGGCCGAAACCGGCTATGTGGAGGGTCGCAACGTCACGATCGAATGCACCCGTGCCGCCGAGGGCCATTTTGATCGGCTGCCGGCATTGGCGGCGGATCTCGTCAGCCGCAAGGTCGACGTGATCGTGACCCAAGGTGGCGATCCAGCGTCGCTCGCTGCAAAAGCTGCGACCTCGACGATCCCGATCGTATTCCATTCCTCCAGCGACCCGGTCGCGGACGGTCTGGTCCAGAGCCTCGCTCGGCCGGGCGGCAATCTCACCGGCGTCGCCATGTTGTGGGTCGAGCTGACGCCCAAACTGCTCGAGCTGCTGTTGGAGCTGGTTCCGCAAGGGCGGGTGATGGCGCTGCTGGCTGATCCGGATAGCCCTGACGCCGAGCGGTTGATCGACGCGGGGCAGGCGGCGGCACGGGCCAAGCAGGTGGAACTCATCATTCTGAAGGTCCGCGCGAAAAGCGAGCTGGATGGTGCTTTCGGGACCATCCGTCGGATGAATGCCGATGGGCTCGTGGTGCCCCAGAGCGCTTTCAAGTCCGAGATCGCCGCGCTGGCATTGCATCACCGTGTTCCGACGATCGCCTTGCAGCGCGATTTCGCGCACGGCGGCGGCCTGGCCAGTTATGGGCCGAGCCTCACCGCCATCTATCACCTCAAGGGCATTTACACCGGCAAGATCCTCAAGGGCGCCAAGCCGGCGGATATCCCGGTCCAGCAGCCGACCAAATTCGAATTGGTCATCAACCTGAAGACCGCCAAGGCCCTCGGCCTGACCGCGCCGCCATCGTTGCTGGCGCAAGCGGACGAACTCATTGAATGAGCCGGAGGCCGCACCGGCGTTGATGTCGGCCGCGAAATCGGTCTACATTGATATAAGTCAGTAATATTGACCGGCGCAGCGGGAACACGCCAAGGACCGACCGATGGGTAGACCGACCGGCTTTCTCGAAATCGAGCGTCACGACCGCGGCTACGACAAGCCTGATGTCCGCCGGCGCGGCTGGAACGAGTTCGTCAAGCCATTGCCGGAACCGGAGACCCGTAAGCAGGCGGCGCGCTGCATGGATTGCGGCATCCCGTTCTGTCATGACGGCTGCCCGGTCAACAATCTGATCCCAGACTGGAACAATTTGGTCTATCGCGACCAGTGGCAGGCGGCGCTGAAGACGCTGCACTCGACGAATAACTTTCCGGAATTCACCGGCCGCGTTTGTCCGGCGCCCTGCGAAGCATCCTGCACGCTGAACATCGACGACAATCCGGTCACGATCAAGACGATCGAATGCGCGATCGTCGACCGCGGCTGGCAGGAGGGATGGATCGAGCCGGTGCTTCCGCCGCGGCGGACCGGCAAGCGTGTCGCCGTCGTCGGGTCGGGGCCGGCGGGGCTGGCCTGCGCACAACAGCTGGCGCGCGCCGGTCACGCGGTGACGGTGTTCGAAAAGAGCGATCGTATCGGCGGCCTGCTGCGCTACGGCATCCCCGATTTCAAGATGGACAAGTCGCTGATCGACCGGCGTGTCGCGCAAATGCAGGCCGAGGAGGTTGCCTTCCGTACCGAGGTCGAAATTGGGGTCGATCTGACGATGGCCTCGCTGACCGAGGAATTCGACGCGATCGCAATGACCGGCGGCGCCGAGGCGCCGCGCGACCTCGAAGTGCCGGGACGCGCGCTCGACGGCATACATTTCGCAATGGACTTCCTGCCGCAGCAGAACAAACGCAATGCCGGTGACAGCGAGGAGCGGGCAGCTCCTAATGGAACCATCACGGCGGCCGGCAAACATGTTATCGTAATTGGTGGCGGCGACACCGGTTCGGATTGCATCGGCACCTCGGTGCGCCATGGTGCGGCATCGATCACCCAGCTCGAAATCCTGCCGAAGCCGCCCGAACGCGAGAACAAGGCGCTGACTTGGCCCGATTGGCCATTGAAATTGCGTACCTCGTCCTCGCAGGAGGAGGGCTGCGAGCGCGACTGGTCGGTATTGACCAAGCGGGCGATCTCCGGGGCAGGCTCGGGGAACTCGGACGGCCGAGTCACCGCGCTCGAATGCGTGCGCGTCGAATGGATCAGGAGCCCCGATGGCCGCTTCGTGATGCAGGAAGTCCCAGACAGCGCCTTCTTGTTGGAGGCTGACCTCGTCCTCTTGGCGATGGGGTTCTTGGGTCCGCATAAGCCGGGGATGGTCGAGCAGTCCGGTGTCGCCCTCGACCCCCGCGGCAACGTCGGTGCGAATACCCTCGACTACCGGACCTCCGTCCCCAAGCTGTTTGCCGCCGGGGACATGCGCCGCGGTCAGTCCCTTGTCGTTTGGGCGATCCGCGAGGGCCGTCAGTGCGCCCGGGCTATCGACGAGTTCCTGATGGGAACCAGCCTGTTACCGCGATAACTGCGCCTAGGCTTCGCCTTCTCCGGCACGATGCCAGCCGAGGAGGGTCACGGCTTGGCATCGGGGAAGGTGATGTCGACCCGACCCTGTTGGGGCTTTTCCGGCGCTTTTGCCGCGGCGATTTCGGCGTCCCGGTGCTGCCGGTAAACGCTGCGCAGCTCGGCATAATAATCGAGCGAGTTACGCTCCAATTCGTCGAGATCTTTGAGGTGCTGCGCGCGGCTGTCGACCATATTGGCGCCCGTAGCGGCGGCGCTCGCATAGGTCGCAGGCGCACCACCGACGAAGGTCAGCGGGTTCAGCGCCAGGTCGACCGCGGTACCCAGCGCATCTCGGGGATTTGACGGGCCGAGCAGCGGCAACTCAACAAAGGGCCCCTCGCCGACCCCCCAGACGGCCAACGTCTGGCCGAAATCGGCGCTGTGCGGCGGCAGCCCCCACTTCTTCGCGACATCGACAATGCCGCCGGCGCCGACGGTAGTGTTGACCGCTAGCCGCCGAACCGATTGCCATGCCTGCGCAACATGCCCCTGCAACAGGTCGTTGACCGCAATCGCCGGTTCCTTGAGATTCTGCACGACATTTGCAACGCCTTGGCGAACAGGCTGCGGCACGTGGTCGACATAGGCCTGCGCTACCGGGCGCACGACCGCATGATCGGCGGCGAGATTGGCCTTGAAGATCGCTCGATTGACCGGCTCGCCGGGGTCGTTGACGGTGTCGGTATCGGTCGCGGCCGGCGCGCCGCCCGACCGACTGGCACATCCACCGCAGCAGCCGAGCAGAAAGCTGAGCACAGCCGCGGTCGCCGCGCGCTGTACCATGTTGCGGTGAGCCCGCCCGCCGGCGCCGCTATCGCGTCCAGACACTATACCCAACTCCATCAGCCCTGCCGTTTACGGGTGGTGACAGGCTCGCCATAAATATCCGGGTTGCGGCAAATAACCATGCCAGCCGCGTTTCGATCAGGTCCAAGTCTTGGCTTTTGGGTTTTTTGTTGACCTTGATCAACGCGCGACGGCAGCTTTCTGCTGAAAATTCAGCTTGGTCGCGGTGGAGATCAGGAATGTCGATGTCGTTGAAGGTGATGGTTCTAATCGTCGCGCTGATTGCGTGGCTGCCGGCCGAGGCGCAGTTTTTGGGACTCGGCCTCGAATTGAACATCGAGCTGACCAAAAACGACCTCGCTATCATTCACCGCGTTGTCGACGAGCAGGTCCACGGCAAAGCGGTCGGCACGACCGCTTCATGGAGCAATACCGAATCAGGCAATTACGGAAGCATAAAGCTGATCAAAAAATACAGCGCGAACGGTCGGCCTTGCGAATCCGTCGGATACACGTTGGCGACGCGAAAGATGTCGACCGCACCGGAGCACTATATGCTGAACAGCTGCCTGCTGCCGGATGGGAGCTGGCGGATCTCGTAAGCCAAGGTGGCGCTGGCGACACGAGGAGCTCGAATGACAGAGTGGACCGAGACCTATCGCGGCACCGTGGCGCCTTGGGAATGCGACGTCACCGAACATTTTACGATAGCCTGTTATTTCGATCGGGTTGACCAGGCCGCCGCGAACATTGCCAAAACCCTAGGCGTCGCCGAAGGTCTCCGCAGCGGCGGTTTCACGCGCCGGTTCAACCTCCGTTTCACGCGTGAGCTGCGGGCCGGCGACAGCTTTCATGTCGAGAGCGCTGCGATTGGGCTCGACCCGGCCTTGCGGCTCGGGCACCGCGTCGTCGATTCGGCGAACAGCGACCGGGTGACATGGATCGAGGAGGTGTGGGACGTGCCGCCCGCCTTGCTGACGACCGAACGGCGCGATGTGATCGCGCGGCGGCTGGCGACCTGGGAAGGGCCGGCGTCGGAGGCACGCCCCGAGCCGCGGACAATGGCCGGCGCCATTCCAAGTGCGCGCGGTCGGGTCAAACCGACCGATCTTGACGAATTCGGGCGTTTCTCCCTTGCCGCCTCTGTCCACCGATTTACCGATGCGTTGCTGCAGGCGGCGGCAGCGATTGGCATGACCACCGAGTATATAAAGACGCAGCGCCGCGGCTTCTCGACCTTTGAGCTCGCCCTGCGGATCACCGACGCGCCGCGGCTGGGTGAGCCGTACCTGGTCGAAACCGGGATCGCCCATCTCGGCAGCTCCTCGATCCGCTTTCTCCACCGCATGTCCGATCCGCGCAACGGCGCCGAGTTCGCCCGCCTCGGCCAGTTCGGGGTGCAACTTGACCTCGACGCACGGCGGCCGGCGCCATTGCCGGACGAGATCCGCGCGCGGGCAGCACCGCTGCTACTTGCATTCGACTGATTGGTCGCGGTCGGCTGCACGCACCGCACGCACCGGCCTCACGCCATAACGACGCCGTCTGCTATCGCTAAGTAATGGCAGGCTGCCCCGGCCAAGACAAAGGCGTGCCAGATCGCGCTGTGAAACGGCAGTCGACGCCAAAGATAGAATGTGACCCCGACTGTATATAGAACGCCGCCGGTGGCAAGCTGCAGTCCGGTAGCGGGCGAGACCGACGGCACGAGCACGACAGCGCTGACCCAGCCAAGGATCAGATAGGGGATTACCGATTGCCTGGCGTTGGTCGGCAAGCACAGCTTGACGACGATCCCGATCGCCGCCGCAGCCCAGACTGCCGCAGTCGCGGCGGATCCCCAGACTGCGTCGCCGCGGCTGAGCGCAAACGGTGTGACGGTACCGGCGATCATCGCGAAGATCGCGGCGTGGTCGAAACGGCGCAGCATTCCGCGACGCGGCGGTCCGACAGCAGCGTGGTAGGCGAGCGAACTCCCGAGCATAGCCAACAGCCCCGCGGCATAGATGGTGACGCCGATGAGGAGCCGGGTATCACGCCGAGCAATCGTTGCCACCAGAAGCGCGATCGCGCCAGCGGCACCGAGGAGCAGGCCGCAGGCCAGGATGCAGAGATCGGCCCAGCGTTCGGCCCGGCGGCGAGGTGATACCGCCGTCGCCCGGATGGTCATCGCCGCGCTCCCGCTGGTCTCGACGCAACATCCCGGGCCGCAAGTCGTGCGACTGCGTTTAATCTTTCGGCCGGATAATGGTCAATGCGTATCGGCCTGAGGTTCCAGCGACCAGTAGTAGCCGACCGTCGGCACGCGGGCCATCGAGCTGTACCCGGCCGTCGGACCCGTGTAGGTGGTTATCGGCGGCGCTTCGACCGTGCGGGTATTCGGTTTCACGGCGGCCGGTTCTTCGGCGACAATCTGTTTGGAGATGTCCGGAACCGAGCTGAAATTGACGGTCGCGGGGAGTTTAATGCAATTGCCGTGCTTTTTTGAGCCGCAGGATGCGGCGCCGACCGGACTCGCCGCCGAAGCGGCGCTAAAGGCGAGGGTCACGGCGGTCAGGACCCAAAACTTCATCTAAGCGTGCCGTGCAGAAACAAAAGCCTCGGCGACACTGTGCCAAATCGTTAACGCCGTGTCCAGCCTTCGCGCTCAAGCGGTCGCGGGCTGCCCTTATTCGGCATCGGGTTGCCTTGTCGGGTGAGCGTCGGAAAAAGCGGGTATCGCCATACAGGTGTCGTAAATCCGCATTATCCGTGGATAGGCGTCGAGCGGGCAGTCGAAAGTCTTGGCCGGAGTCACCTGTGTTACCAGGCAGATATCGGCGATCGACGGCCGTTCGCCGTGGCAGAAATCGCCGCTCTCAGGATGTCGGGCGAGCTGCGCTTCGATCGCCTCGAGGCCCAGGCCCAGCCAATGTTGGATCCAGGCGAGCCGCTGTGCGTCGTTAAGCTTCAGCACATCGGCGAGATAGTGGCGAACCCGCGGGACGATCAGCGGGTGAGAATCGGCGACATTGATCAGGGCCAGCCCGCGCACCCAGGCGCGCGCGCCCGGCTCGGCCGGCAGCAATGGCGGCTGCGGGTACCTCTCATTAAGATACTCCAGGATGGCCAGGGACTGGAAGAGCTCGACCCCATCGTCGATCAGGGTCGGCACCATCATCTGCGGATTGAGTGCGCGGTATTCGGCTACGAACTGATCGCCTTTTTCGAGGTGAAGGTACCTGTCCTCTCGCGCGATCCCCTTTAAATTCAACGCGATGCGCACGCGAAAACTCGCTTGCGAGCGGTAATAGGTGTAGAGCTTCATGGCTAACTCTCCTCTTCTCGCAGCGGATCGCGGCGAACAGCACAAATAGCGGGGGATTGATGCTCGAAAAAGGCCCGCCGGTGTTCCTCAACTACGACCAGGCAGCACTCGACGCGGCCTATGACCAGGCCGCCTATGCGCCGAACCGCGAGCAGCTGATCGAACGCCGCATCGGCGACAGCGGGATGGCGCGAGGGCGCATCGGCGAGCCCGAGCGCATCGCCTATGGTTCGGCGGAGATCGAGTGGCTCGACATCTACCGAACCCGGCGCACCGCGGCACCCGTCTTTGTCTTTATCCATGGCGGCGCGTGGCGCAGCGGACGCGCGAAGGATTTCGCGGTGCCGGCCGAGATGTTCCTCACCGCCGGGGCGCATTACATCGTGCCCGACTTCGCCTGGGTGCAGAATGTCGGCGGCAGCTTGATGGTGCTCGCCGATCAGGTCCGCCGCGCCATCGCCTGGGTTTACGAAAACATAGCTCGCTTCGGCGGTGACCCGAACCGGCTTTATGTCGGCGGCCACTCCTCGGGCGGACATCTCGCCGGGGTCGCGCTGACGACCGACTGGCAGCATCAATTCGGCCTGCCGGCAAACATCATCAAAGGCGGGATGTGCATCAGCGGCATGTACGACCTCGAGCCGGTGCGGCTTTCTGCACGCAGTCGCTATGTCGCGTTCGACGACGCGACGGTCGCCGAGCTGAGCTCTATACGTCATCTCGACCGATTGCTGGCGCCGGTGATCGTCGCCTACGGTACCTGCGAGACCCCCGAATTTCAGCGGCAGAATAGGGAATTCGCGGCGGCGGTCGAAGCCGCCGGCAAGCCGGTGCGGCTCCTGGTCGGCGAGCACTACAACCATTTCGAATTACCCGAAACCCTCGGCAACCCGTATGGTCTCCTCGGACGCGCGGCACTCGAGCTTATGGACTTGATGGTGGGAGGCACTCGATGACCCGCATCGACCTTCGTTCGGATACGGTAACCCTTCCGTCTGCCGACATGCGGCAGGCGATGGCAGCCGCGCCGGTTGGCGACGACCAGTATGGCGAGGACCCGTCGGTCAACCGATTACAGGAGCGCATTGCCGAATTGCTCGGCAAGGAAGCGGCGCTGTTCGTGCCAAGCGGGACGATGGCGAACCAGATTGGCCTCAAAGTGCTGACCCGGCCCGGCGACGAGGTCGTGCTCGGGCACGAGGCGCATATCGTCTGGCATGAATCGGGCGCCGGCGCGGCCAATTCAGGCGTGCAGTTCACTCCGGTCGGGCGAGGCGGGCTGTTCACGGCGGCCGACCTGCGCGCCGCCTATAAGCCGCCGGGACATGTCGTTTTTCCGCCGACAACCTTGGTCGCGGTCGAGAACACCCACAATCGGGGCGGCGGCGTGGTTTTTCCCCAGCAGGATGCAGTCGCGGTCTGCACCGCTGCGCGCGAACTGGGGATGGCAAGCTATCTCGACGGCGCACGGCTGTTCAATGCCGCGGCGGCTTCGGGCCGGAAGCTGGCAGAGCTGGCGGAGCCGTTCGATCTGGTCTCGGTGGCCCTGTCGAAGGGTCTCGGCTGCCCGGTCGGCAGCGTGCTTGCCGGAAGGCGGGCAGAGATCGCCCGCGCCCACCGCGCGCGGCGCATGTTTGGCGGGGCGATGCGGCAGGCCGGAATTCTCGCCGCCGCCGGGCTGTGGGCGCTCGACCACAATATCGACCGGCTTGGCGAAGACCACGTCAATGCCCGGCTGCTGGCCGAGCGGCTGGCTGGGTTGCGCGGCGTCGAACTCGATCTTGCCACCGTGCAGAGTAATATCGTGATTTTCCATATGGCAAAGAACGCGCCTGACGCCGCAACGATCGTTGCGCGCGCGCAGGAGCTGGGGGTACTGGTTTCAGCCTTTGCCGCGCGCACCGTGCGCGCCGTCACTCACCTTGACGTGAGCCGCGATCAATGCCGCCGCGCTGCCGACCTCCTCGCAGGAGTCATCGAGCGGGGTTGAGATCCGGGTTGCGTTTGCGCAGCAGATATTTGTGTTCGCCGGTCAGCACCAGCTCTCCCTTCTGGTTGTGCATGGTGACGGCAACCGAGACGATCCCGGTGGTGCGCTGAGGAGTCAGCGCCGCGATCTCCAGCATCGGGTAGAGCGTGTCGCCGGCATAGACCGGCTTCAGAAATTTCGAAGATTGCTCGATAAACCCCAACAGCGCATCACCGATCGCATGGGCAAAGGTCCCGGCGCCGGCGGCGGTAAAGCAGAGAATTTGAAAGCCATGTGCAAGCGGCGCCGGATGGCCGCGCTCGCGGCAATATTCGACATCGTAATGGATCGGGTGGTTATCCGCCGAGACCGTCTGAAACGCGGAGAAATGCGCCTCGGTCATCGTGCGGCTTGGGATTGCGAAACGCTCGCCGATCGCGAGGTCCTCGAACCAGCGATTGTCGGCGAGCCGGTGCCGGCGGGGATCGAATGCCTCGCTCATGACACTTCCGGCAGGCGCAGCACGCCTTCGGCGGCAAGTCGCTCGACGGCGGCAAGGTCGATGCCGAGTTCGGTGAGGATCGCCCGCCCGTGCTCGCCGATCTCAGGCGCCGGCGTCAACCCGGCATCGGCCTCTGCCGAAATACCTGGGGTTCGCGGGGTCCGGAACCGTCCCATGCCGGATTGGTCGACGGCGATCGCCCCGCCGGTGGCGACGATGTGGGAGTCGGCGAGCCAGTCGTCGAAGCCGTTGACCCGGTCCGCGAGGATGTCGGCGGCGCGCATTCGCGCGAGCCAGCCGGCGGTCGTATCGGTCGGGAAGATCGCGCCGATAATCTCGCTGAGTGTCCCGGCGTGACGGGCGCGCGCGGCGAAATCGGCAAAACGCGGATCGGCTGTGAGGTCGGGCTGGCCGAGCGCGCCTACGAGACGGGGGAACTGCTCCTCCTTGACCAAAGCGATCATGATCCAGCCGTCTGATGTGCGATAGGCGCCGGTCGGGACGTTCAATGCCCTGGGCGCACCGCCTTCAAGAATGTGTTCGCCGAGTTTGTGGCCGAGGATCGCCGCGGCACATTGGGTCAAACTGATCTCGATCCGCCGGCCCCTGCCGCTGCGCTCACGCGCATACAGCGCTACGCCGACCGCCTGTGCCGCATAGAGCCCGGTCAACGTGTCGACAATGATCGCTCCGACCCGATGCGGCATGCCGTCATTGCCGAGATTGACGGACATCAGCCCGGAAAAGGCCTGCGCCACTGAGTTGGTGCACGGCAACTGCGCATAAGGGCCGTCTTGGCCGAAGCCGCTGACGGACAGGTATAAGAGGCGCTGATTTCGCGCGGCGAGTACGTCGTAGCCGAGGCCGAGCCGATCCGCCACACCCGGCCGAAAGCCCTCGATAACGATGTCGGCGCGGTCCGCGAGCGCTGACGCGATTTCCCGCGCCGCCGGCGATCTGAGGTCGAGCGCAAGGCTGCGCTTGCCACGATTGTAATGCGCCGACATCGCGGTGTGGTCGCCATATTGCGTTCCGAGCCCGCGCGACCAGTCGCCCGCCACCGGTTCGAGCTTGACGACCTCAGCCCCGTGCATTGCGAGCAGCATCGCGCAATAGGGTGCGGCCACCCCCTGACCCAAATCCAGCACGTGCAGGCCGCTATAGCCGCCTTCCACACTCATCTCGGGCCTCACTTGCCGCTGCCGATCAGTGCTACGCTACAAGTTTGGGCGCGCCCGGATCGAGGCCGCTGATCGATCGCGGAACGGGCGATGAAACACGCTGGCGCACGCGCATTGGACGCGCTGAACGATTTGCTGATGAACCTCAGGGCCCGGACCGACCTCGTCGAGAGGCGGCCCGGAATATTTTATATCAAAGGCAGGGCCTTTCTGCATTTTCATGAGGACCGCACCGGTCTCTTTGCAGATTTGCGGGATGGCAGGGAGTGGCGACGATTGCCGGTGAATGAGCCCGGCGAACGTGCCAATCTTTTGTCGGCTGTCGCGCGGACGATCGACGAAGGAAGCACGACCCTCCATTGAGCCAAGAGTTACCGTCGCTACGGTTCCCGGTCTATCGCCGATCGCCTCGCCACACGGCGATGCATTGCGGCGCCGCCTGCTCCGCTCGCCGGTCGATCTCCGCGTCGGTCAGGGTGCTGAGCGGGTGATCGATCACGATCGGGGCGAGATCGGGCATGCCGAGCGCATCACGCTGCATCTGTGCTTCGTGCAGAAATTCGGCGGTGACAATGACTGCCGTCGGGCGGCCCAGGGCTTCGAGACTAATACCGTCATGCGTACAGCACGATGTGCACGAGCCTCAATCGCCGATCGCCGTCAACACGATGTCGTTGTTGGCTGCAATCGTTTCGATCAGCGCCCGGTCGGCGTCTTTCGAAAAGCTTTCCTTGCGGTAGTAGTTGACCGCAGCAAGTGTCGCCTGCTGCCCAAGCAGCGCCACCGTTTTCCGCAACAGCCGATTGGCGTTCCATTTGGTGTTGTCGAGCACTCCCAGCCGCAGCCCGTTCAGATCTCGAGCGCGCGGCGCCGGCGCCATCAGCTCCGCCTCGACCACGCCGCGCGGGTCGAAAACGGCCCAATCGGATTCATTCGTCATCGTTGAATTCTCCCGTCTCACAGATAACAGGCGCCGTCGACGCATACGGGCTCACGTTCGGCAAGCGCGCCGCTTTCGATGCTGCGCAGGACCGGCGAAGACATATGGCCCCAGCCGGGGATAAAGGCCGAAAACCGGCCGGCCTCGCCCCCGACGACAAATAAATGAATGTGGTCTGGATCAGGGACGACCGGGATTCGAGATCCCTGTTCGCGCTTGTACCAGCGCGGCAGATTGCGGTTGTAGATCTTGCCGTAGCGCTCGTTGAAGGTCAGCTCGGAAAACAGATTGTAGGCGTTCATGTGCAGATAGCTGCGCACGTCGTGCCGGGTCCAGCCTTTGCCGGCGATTGTGCGCGCATGCTCGGGTCCGATGATGACGGCGCAATGACCGCTCGATACCGCGTTGTTGTTGGCGATCGTGCTCATCGCTGAACAGATGCTGTCAAGGATGCCCTCAGGGTCGTTGGCGACGTGGTTGGTGACGCTGTGCGGCGGCTCGGCGGCAAGCACGAAAACCGTCGAATCATCGGGGCCAAAGCCCTTTTCGACGTGATACGGGGCCCACGGGCTCGCGGCTTCGTTTTCGGCGACGCAATAGGTGTATTTGCCGGGGTGGCCCAAGGTGCTCTTGTCGAGATCGCCCGGCCGGCCGCCGCCGACATTGAGCAGCACGAGGCGCAATGCGCGGCCGATCGTGGCATTGGCGCGGTTGCCGGAGCCGAACGCGTTGCAGTCTCCATTCATGCCGCTGGTGCGCGCCAACGGGCCATTGACGATCAGCAACGGTGCGGCCATGTGCGTCGTCGCTTGCACCCCGTTTAGATTGAACGCCTTCGCGGTCAACGCCAACATCGCAGCGCGGACGACAGCCGCGTATTCAGGTTTGCAGCCGGCCATTATCATGTTGATCGCAAGCACTTCCCGGGTCAGGCTGCCATGCCTCGGCGGCACCTTGCACTCGACGAGGTGCGGTTCGCCGCCAAGTGCTGCGACGAATTCATCGACCCGGCCGCGGGTCGGCGGCACCACCGGCAATCCGTCAGTCCAGCCTTGCTCGAAGTACCATTCGACAAGATCCGTCTCCGCCGGCGCGCGCGTGGTGCTTACTTCTTCCAATTTGGCCAGCGTCACCATGCTCGGCGATGCCTTTCTTCCAATCCGCCCCTCACACGCCCGTTGCGACCCAAATCTGTCTCGCTCCCGGGAGCGGTTCGCTGCATGCTCGACGCGCCCGACCGGAAATCAGATCAGACGGACCACATTGGATATGAGTTGGGCATGGTGTACGCCGGATGTTCGTCGGTCGTTGGACCTTATGGCGTCCCCTACCGGATTCGAAAT
>CAVZFB010000034.1:0-187554 GCA_963774345.1 uncultured Alphaproteobacteria bacterium | reverse complement strand
ATCAGCAAAGAGACCACAGAGCTCGTAGACAAGTTGAACCGCGTGCTCCGCGGGTGGGCCAATTACTTCAGCGTCGGCTCCACCAGCAAGGCGTATCGCGCGCTCGACACATACGTGGCTGTGCGGTTGCGCCGGTGGTTGCGGTTCAAGCACAAGGGCAGGCGACGCAAGCGCGGGAGCTATCCACTCTCGCACCTTTACGGGTACTTCGGGCTCGTACGTCTGACCCGGCTCGGCCGCGGCCCGTCGTGGGTGAAGGCGTGAGGTCTTGTCCGAGAGCGCAGTGCGGGAAATCCGCCTGCTGCGTTCGATGAGCGGGGTGTGGAAACGGAGTTATGGCCGACCCACTAAGGCACCGCCAGACGAAAGGGGCGGCAACCGACATGGTCGACCTAACGCCACCGCGCCACATCCCGACTCTACCCACCTGAGACGATCCGGGTGGCGTCGGCAAATGACCGGGTTGGAGCGATATCCTCGCTCGCGCATGTTCGGGCGCGCCGCCCTGTACCTGCGAGAACCACCTTGGTCGGGTAGGTCCATCCATTCTAGAGGCTCTGGATGAGACGACGCACCTCATGCAGATCGCAGGCGACGAAGGCGCAGAGCCCTCGCATCTCCTGCGTAGGTTGGAGAAGGTCGGGCACCATTATCGTCGTCATCCCGGCTGACGACGCGGATCGGACCCCGTTGTGCGAATCCTCCAGAGCCCAGCACAGGGCAGGCTCGACGCCGAGCAGCTCAGCAGCTTTCAGGAATGGATCGGGCGCGGGCTTGCTTGCCGCGTAATCCCCGTGACCGACAATCGTTTGGAAGCGACCGGCCAAGTCATGAGCCGTGAGATGATGGTTCACCCTGTGGTGAGGCGAGGACGTGGCGATAGCCCGAGGGAGCTGCAAGTCGTCCAGTGTGTCCAGCAACTCAATCACCCCCGGCTTCAGGAACTGACGATCCGACGACAGCACTTCGAAATGGCGCACCCAGGCGGTTATGAATTCGTCAACCGGGAAAGCCGGCCCGAAATGGTCGAGAAGGATGGCTCGGGTTTGCTCCCAGGTGCGACCAATCGTCTGGCCAAAAATGCCCGAGGATATGTCGTGCCCTCCCTCGGTCGCCGCCATCAGGATGGCTCCTTGATAGAGCACCTCGGTATCGAAAAGGAGACCGTCCATGTCGAAGATGACGGCAGCGGGTATGCGGGAGGGCTTCACATCGACGCCTTGGTAGTGCTGAGCTATTCATGTCTTGATATAGCCCAAAGCGCCGGTTTCGTCGGCATGGGTGCGGATCGTCTTCGCTGGCACAAAATGTAGGTCTGGTTCGACGCGGAGGCTCTATCAGCCATAGCGCCTTGAGATCATCGTCAACCCTATCGTGGTTGAGGTTGTGCCGGCGGGCTGCTGAGGGTGCCGCTGATGCAAGCTGCCGATGGTCACGGCGTCGGCTACGTATGATTGCCCGGTCGCGTCGACAACGCAAACGCTCGCGCTTTCCGATGAGACATCGATACCGGCATAGTGCTCCATGGTCGCCCCTCGATGATGTTTTGGGGCAGGCCAAGCCTGACCCCGTCTTCGACTTCATCACTCTGAGGGACGGCCACTGCCGCAACCACGGTCGGTTGGCGGCCCGTAACCCCATCTATCTTGCGCCGACAGCGCAGTCCCCCAGGCGTAACCGTGTCGCGCTTGCGCTACTGCAAATTATCCGAAAGAATGGGCAGAACAACCTAGGGGGTAACGATGTTCTCTACCATCCGCAATGCGGCGCTAGCGGCCATCGCCACTACTCCCTGCCTCGCCGTCTCAACCAACGCCGCGCCATTGACCTACGACATTACTTTCAGACACCCAGTGCACGAGGAAAGCATCAGTCGTGGGGAACTCCGCACGAATCCTGGAGGGATAGAACCGGCCATAATAGCGCACCCACCCAACGAGGATGGGACGCAAGGGTTGCTTACGCCGACCGGCTCATTCACCTACGACGCCGCGACGCAAACGTTCAGCAATTTCATCGTGCATGTCGGCAGCCTGGCAGTGCTCGATTTCACCAGCACGGCAAACTCCGGACTCAACGGCGGCGACGACTGCCCGGGCACGCCGTCGAACAGTGCCGGCAGCTTTGCCGTGATGTCCGGGACAACCACGTGTGCGACCAATCAGCTCTGGTTCTTCGCCACCAACCACGACGCTTTCTTCGCCAGTCAGACGGTTGGCAACAGCGACCCGGCGGCGGACCGCATTGATGCCGAGTTCCAAATGGGCAGCCCGACCACCACCCCGTTCGAGGAAGACGGGACGTTCACGATCGCTGCGGTCACCTCTGTCCCGGAGCCGATGACAGCGGCGTTGCTCATCCTCCCGCTGTCCGGCTTGTTTGTCGCGCGGCGGCGTGCTGCATCGGCTGCACTCCTACGAGGGTGGTTGCAATGGCGAAGCGCATAGTCACCTCCGACGACCGCAGCGGATTAAACTGAATTTTGCCCGAAAGTACCGCTTATCCCGGAAGGTCTCCATTAAACTTGAATTCAGCCTTCCTCATCTCACCGCACGGAGATCAAATGACGACCGCGACCCCCATCAATCCATTCTGCTGTCAAAAATTTCACTGCCTTTGCTTAAGCGGTGATTCCACGTAAATTTGATCGAGCACTTTCAGCATTATAGAATTAGCCGTCAACTGGCCGTCGAGGGATAGAGTCAGATTGGCCCATACTATGAGCGTTACTTCGTTGATCGGATCATAGCCGATGAATGAGTTATAACCAGGCATTTCACCGCCGTGAAAATACAGGCTGTTCGGCCCAAAGCTTATCTGAGTAATACCATACCCATATTTTTGGCCATCAGGCTTACTGGGATCTTCGGGCTCCAGACTCTCGAACCATCGGCGCTGACTGTCGGCATTGAGAACGTTGCCGCCGACTAATGCCCGAATCCAGGTGGCCAGATTATCGGCGTTAGAAATGACGCCCCCGACCGCCGAGGCATAGGAGGGGTTCTGATTGGTGTCGTCATTGGGCTTCAATATTCCGGCCTTGGCCGCTGCCCGAAGATCGGGGGGATAGGGCATGTCCGCCAAAGCGTAGGAGGGACCGCCGTAGAGGTAACCATGTGCGTAGGGTTCGGGGAGTGTGTTGGAGGTACCAGCCGGGAGCAGTGTCTGCCTCATGCCGAGCGGTCCAAACAAACGGGTTTGGAAAACACCGGCCAGCGGTTTGTGTTCGATCTTCTCGGCGACCAGACCGAGCAGCGCATAGTTGGTGTTGCAATAGTCGTAAGCCTGTCCGGGCGGGAATAGTGGGATGTTTGAACGCGATGGCCAGTATTTCTGCCGTTGTCCAAGCTTTAATCGGGTCATGGTCCAGACTTGCCGCACGATATCCGGGCTCTTGGCATAACCTGAGAGCCAGCATCGGGTTGCCCTCCCTCCAAGCCCTCTAGACTGATCTGTAGCTTTTGCGGGCTGCGGCCCCGCGCGGCAGACAAGATCTTACTGTGGGGGATGGCGTGCTGGCAGGTGAGCCCGCGTGTCGGCAGCGCCAAGCACAACGATCCCTGCCTGATCGGGCCGATCGCTTTTGCACTTGACGCTAGCTGAACCCACGTCGCAGGCTGATAAAAGCCGAGAAAATGGCGCATCTGATCGCAGCGACGTTAACCAAATCCTTATGCCGGGAGAAACCCAATGAACAGGGCTTGCCGTCGTTCGCGCCAACGCGGCTTCCTCGCCACAATTGCGATCACGATCCCGGCGATGGCGATCGGCTCCGGCCTGTCGCTGCCGGCCACGGCGAGCGTCATGACCTTTACCAGCTCGACCGCGTTCAACGCCGTGGCAAGCGGGCTAACCGCCGAAACCTACGCGACCGGCACCAATGGGCAAACGATCGCTAATGGCGGCCAGTTCAACACTTTGACGTACAACTTTTCGACCGGAACAAATACTCTCGCCACCCTTCTAGGTGGTGTCATCACCAATAACTTCACCAGTTTCAGCGGCCTCAGTCTCGGCGGTCAACAAAGTGACGGCGCAGATTTCTTCTTCGGGGGCAATAACGTCACCGTTACGTTTCCGACGCCGATATTGGACGCCGGCGTGTTTTTCAACGTGAATAAGAATTCCGGAACTTTTATGCTGACCGCATCGGTGGGCAGTGTCAGCACTGACAGCATAGCGTTCGACACCAGCTCGTTCGTATTTGATGGGATAGTGTCGACTACGTCGTTCAATAGCGTCACGTTCGCGAGCACCAACGTCAGCATCGGATCGTTCAACATTCCGGAAATCGAATTCGGACCGGTTGCCACTCCCGAGCCTGCCACCTTCGTCCTGCTCGTGACCGCTCTTGCTGGTCTCGGGCTAATCCTAAGTCGTCGAACATCTCGCTGGAGGGTTGATCGCGCGAGGTGACCAGGAACGGAGTGATAGTGGTGCGAAGAGGATGTCTCTGGTTAGCATTGCGCCCCCCGGCCCTATCTCGCGCGCCACATGATCCGAGAGCGCCATATGAAGCTCAACGCTGGATTGCAATCGTCGCGTCTACTCCAGCTGTTCCAGCGCGTGCTGTTGCTGGCGCTAGCCGGTTGTGCCCAGCCGGTGCTCACCTCCGCAGTTGCGATCCCGTCAATCTCACCGAGCGAGGCTCGGATCTGGATCTACCGGGATTACCAGCCTTCTGAGAGCCCCAATCTGGCTGCGGTAACGATCAATGGTGCCAGTGCCGGCGATGCGCAACCAGCCGGCGGGGCTTTCTATCGAGATGTTCCACCCGGTCATTATCATATCGCCGTCGCAAGCTATGGCACCGATACTGTCCAATCCTCAGACATCGACCTTCCCGCCGGGGAGGAAGCTTACGTCCAGATCCAATCGCTGAGCGCTTGGGCGACCGGTGGCGGCGACGATGTGGGCGATTTCAAGCGCGACACGTTCTACGCCCGCCTAATCCCGGCGAAACTAGCTCGCGTCCAGATCGCGCGCAGCCCATTCTATGGCGGTAGCTGATGGCAACTGAGCGACGCTCGGTCGCTCCAGCCGCCCCACCCGCCCCTCCCGGAGGTCGCGCCCGGTGGTCTCGACATTACCATCTTCGGTCAACTGGCGGCGACGTAGCGATAGTGGCCCCACGAACGGCCGGAATCGGCGGATTGTGTTGAAAAACTCCAGAGCCGGATTTGGGATGAAATAATGGTTCACAGTAAAGCCCCTCATTGCAACAAATAGCCGCGAGGAGATGGGCAGGAACAACAATATTACACAAATCGATCTGCCATTGAGTATTCGACGACTTTTTCAACACAATCGGCGCTTCTCGCCCGTTCCCGTTCGTCCTGGCGAAGGTCCCTTTAGTGAACCGAGAGCGGGCTCTCAGCCTCGGCGGCCTCGGGCAAAACATCTGTCCCACATCCCCATGCAACATCTGTCCCGCTGAGACGTTCACATCTCTTCGTGGGAGGGCGGAGTTTCACTTATCCTATTGAAAATGCTCGTGCGTCATAGGATTGTCAACTATGGCACGAAAATTGCTCGTTTCACCTTAGGCTAAGCAACGGCCTTCGTATAGACAACTATAGGTAATTCGATCCGAAGGGGTGGACTAAAATGAGAACTATACTGCAATCGATGATGGCTGCGGGCTTTGTTTCCCTCGGAACGATTGCAGGTGCAACCTTTGCTTTCGCTGGCGCGTGCCCGACGGCACCGACGCCGTTGACGACCTATATCAGTCTTGGCGCGGCAGGCTGCGCGGTATTTGATAAGACATTCTCGTTTCCGCTCGGCAGCGCTAGTTACTCCGCGACCGACGGGCTCGCCCAAGCGGGACAAGTGAACGTGACCCCGATAGGAACGCTCTCTGACCCTGGGCTTCAGTTCAATGGCGCGTTTTCGGTACCCCCTGGCGTGAACCCTGCCGACATCGTGCTGCAATTCACCGTTACGGCACCTACGAGCAACCCGGTAACTGACACCACGTCGAGCCTCACCCCTGGTTCGCCAGGAGGCACGGTTGTCGACACCGAGACGGTCAATGGGTCGCAGGTATTCCAGATCACCGCACCAAACACGATTGGCGAATTTAACTTTCCATCGCCGGGTCTGACCCACCTTAACGTGCTAGAGGACATTGTGCTGACGACCGATGCTGACCTATCGGTGATCAGCAAGCAGTTCTCAGAGACAGACGCGCCAGAACCGAGCTCGCTCGTGCTTCTTGCATCGGGGCTCATTGGCTTGAGTTGGTTGGGCTATCGTCGCCGTAAGGACGCGTGAGGCGAAGCCCATTGCACAAAAAATCTGAGCGTTAAGTGGCTTATTGGGGCGCGCCATGCTGACGATCTATTGACGCCGCAAGGACGCGGTGCGGACTGGCCAAATCGTCACGGCTGCCGCCTTCGTGCAAAGCGTGGCGCGATAAACCCAGAACCCTCAGGTCGCACCGGTTCGTGGATCCCAAACTGCCGCGCCCGCGTCACCACCACCCGCGCGACCTTACGCCATGACAGCCGGGAGCCTCGGGGCTGGTGCTGCTCTCGCCGCGCTCCCGGTGCCCCGGCCTCGCGCGGCTCATCTATCTCGGTCGTAGTCATCGTCGCGGTCGCGGTCGTCGTCGGTGTCGCGCACGGGGCGATAGCGTTCGGCAGAAGGAGCGGTTTCTATCCCGCTCGGCGTCGTCGCGCTTGATCTGCTCAAGCAATTCTTGCTGGCGCGCTTCCTTCTCGGCCGCCTCGCGGTCGGCGGCGGCCTGTATCTGCCGTTTCTCGGCCGCGCTGCAATCCCTTCGGCATGTTTCTCGGTCAGCGGCGAGGGCGGCATGAAGGCATGGAGATGAGACGCCGCAACCCATCCTTTTGCATTGAACAAGCATATATAAGACGGCACCAAAGCAGGGTTCACAACCTAATGAGACGTTTGCGTTGGTTATGCCGCCGAACAGCTGAGCCGCAGCACCCGGCACTTTTCTGGTGGCTCACTCGGCCGGGCCACAGCGCGTTCGAGCGCCGGGTTATTGCCAAGCGCGAGAACCAGGATGAAGGACAAGAAAGGCAAGATCGACACCGCCAGCAGACCGGCACTGAACCCCCCGTCGTGTCCTTCAGATAGCCCATCATGTAGGTGCCTCGATAGGCGAAAAGGCGACTCACTCACCAGGCGATCGTTTCGTCGGTGCGATAACGACCCTGTACATTGCGCCGGGGGCGGATCACATCGGCGAATTGCAGGCGTGGAATCTCGATACTGAGAAGAAGACCACGTCGCCGGGAGAATAGCGGTGCTTCACACCCCGGTAGCAGCGGGCGATCACCAGCTCCAGCACCCGCGCGCCAACCGTCGGCGCGGTGCACGTTGCCCGGCCGTAAAGCGCAACGCTCGACATCGCCGAGCTGGTTGAACAGTACCCATCCGGCGAAGAAGCCTTGTGCTGATGCGAGGGTTGGGAGCCGTCTGGAAGCACCGGTGTAGATAGAAGGCACCGTGTAGATAACAGTGCTTGCACCAGTGCATGAGAAGGTGCAGCGGCGCGAATTGAGGTGATTACCGGCGCGGAACGGCGACGCGCTGATCTGACGAACAGAAGCGGATGATCGCGTCGCCGAGAGTTTGGCGCCGGGAGCGATAATCAGCGAGATGGCCCGTCGCGCCGATGTCGGCCCCGGGCAGATCTATCGCCGGCGGAAGGAATACCGCGCCGTCGCGGATGGGTTCGCCTTAATGCAGGCAATCAGCGCGTTTCATCGCCTCGGTGCAGCAAAATTGACCGGTTCGACCGTGTGCAACGCACGTGATGCGCGATTTACCGTTGCCCAAGCCGCCCGAATGGGCCATCGTGGGTCCACAACTGGCGAGAATCCGGGGAATGTCCGCTCAAATCGAAAGGACGCAGTCTTTGGACAACGGTTGCGACGATGCCAAGACAGTGTATGGCAAAAGTGGCGGCACGTAGAAAGAAAGAACCAAGAGTTCTGTAAAATGTTCTTTAACCTCTACTGTCTGCAGCTGCCAACGATCGTTGGAAGAGTCGAACCTTATAAAGGATACCGGGCATGCTGCGCTATGGTTATCTGTGTCTTGTCGGATCAATGCTTGTTACAGTTGCCGGAGCATTTGCGCAGAATGTGCCCACTCCCCTCTGCGGCGGGTCGAACCCGACCTGCACTTATGCCTATTCCACCGAGAGGCAGATGGTCGCCGGTGCGACCACGGGGATAGCCGTCTACCGCTCGGTTGATGGAGCGACGCAGAGCATTGGTTTCACCAGCAGCGGGCTGACGGACACGGCGGCAGTCCAAGCCTTCTGCAACGCAGCGGTATCGGGCATGATATCGCGGAACTGCTTTCTGTCGACGGTCTACGACCAGGCCTATGAGGCAGTTAACGGCACGACGGGTGGTTGCGACATCACCAATGCAACGCCCTCGGCCATGCCAACCTACTTGACCTGGCCTGACCACAGCAACCTGCCGCAGTTCCAGAAGGGCTGGCAAGGCACCGGTACGAACTTTTACCTGGACGCGACGGGGTGCGCCGCGCTCACCGGTGGCGCTCAATCCCTGTTCTATTCGGGCAGCAACCTTTATTGGAGTGTGGTCGGCGGACAGGCTGGACTCAACGAGAATACCCCGGCTCCCGCCCCTTTGGGATCGATGTTCTCGGCCTATGTGGGGTTCGGGGTTAGCTTCGGTGCTTGTGCGGCTACAGGGTTTTGCGGCGCTTTTGACACCGAAGGCGAGGGACCACAGGCGCCTCTCACGTCGACCTCGAACGGCGACCTGATCCAGGTACTCGCTACCGCCGGGGGGAGGGGACCAAATAATGCCTGGGTGAACAACGCGCAGATTGTGACCAATGGTTTCGTTGCCCAGCCGCTGGTCACGCAAGGCCGGATGACGTGGGGGGCTACCGGTGACCACAAATACAACGGGCCAGCTATAAATAGATCCGAAGCATTTTACACGTCAAACTTGAATTCCAGCCAAGCGGCGGCCCTCTACGCCAACGAGGCAGCGTTCCAAGCGACATTGACGCTCGGTTATCAGGGGCCGGGCGATCTGTTCGGAGAGTACGGGACTACGCCGAATGTGACCAACGGGCATATTGGCCAGATGCAATACCTCGCCGCCGCCTACACTCTGCGCAAACCCTATGCCGGTTACATGGGGCCACTGCTCAATGCCTGTCAGGGGCAGGGTCCCAATTCGCCGTGCGAGGACATCGGGCTTAGCGGAAACGATATCGATACGACGACCTTGTCCGCTTTCTGCGGACCTGTCAGCGGCCTCAACAACTGCACCGTGCAGAAGTGGTACAACAGCGCGCTCAACCAAAGCGTCACGGTCGCCGGCGGCAACTCGGCGCTCGACTTCACTGCGGTTTCGACCTCGGCGCGACCGGCGATCGCTTTCTCCGGTTGCGGGACTTCTAATATCACGGTCTGCATCGTCACCAGCCCGACTCACTACTTCACCGGCGGCGGGGTGATCAGCCTGTACACCGGCACCAATGGTTACACGCTCTCGGCGGTGGCCCAGCGTACCGGCTCGTTCACCTCGACCAGCGGCATCATTACCTCGGCCACCGGCACGGGTCCTGAGACTTTCTTGGGCTTCGGCAACACCGCCAATACTTGCTTGGGCGCGATGCACAATGGCGGCGGCGGCCCGACCCTATCGACCGGCTGCGTGTACAACGCCGTCCACAGCATGACCCTGGACGGGGCCATGACACCCTCGATCGTGCTCTACTCCGACGGTTACGCCAGCACCCCGACCACGACGAAGCTGGGGTTCAGTGCCGTTGGCATGGGCATCGGCGCCACTTCCACGGGGGCAATTCGTGCACTTGCCAGATCAGCGAAGTGCTGATGTTCGGCGATCGCGCCGACACCAGTTTCGCCACCGCGCTCGGCGCCGCCAACGTCGCCCTGCTGCGCGCCAACCAGCAGGCCGAATTTGGGTTCTGAACGATGAAACGGGTTAGGTTGGAGGCGTATGTCGCAAGAGAGTCTGGAGGCGGGACTTCCTGCGCCGATAACTTAGCACCGGCATGACGAGAACCCACAGCCAGCCTCTGACGCCACACCATCGTCCCTCCGATTAACGCTGGATCGGCGAGCTCCTCCCCGAGCCAGGCCGGCCAATTCTCCAGGGCCGAGGGTCACGGGCATCCGGTCGGGAATCTCCACACCTAACGCGTTTGGCGTCGTCGTGATGATCGTGGAACGGAGCATCCTCTCACCCGCCGGTGAACGCCAGCTCCCCGCAGTCCGGCCCAAGCCATCAGGCGGAAATCTCTAAAAACCGATTGCTTTTTTGTGACGTATCGCCGGCTGGTGAGAAGGGATGCGGGGGATCGGCGTTTAAGAGTGGATCGGCAAGGTGCATCAGAGGCGGCCGGCGAGGATCGTCGTCATCGACATGGATCCAAGCGAAAGTGCGAGCTAAAGCGGGCAGGAAGGCAGCGCCTGCAATGGGCATTCGGGGTTAGCGTCCGGGGGGGTCGAAATTCGGGGGTTGAGCACGCGCCGAGCGCGATGCATTTCAGGTGGCGATCAGGACGACGCCACCCGCGACCAACACCCCGCCGGATATGACCCCGAGGGATGGCTCAAAACGGATCAGAGACAGGGTTGCGGCCACCCACAGGACTATTCCCAAAATGATAAGAATTGTTCCTGTGACCTTGCGAGATCTCGCCGTCCTCTGCAATCTCGCAGCCACTGCGCGACGACTTCGCATCGCTATAGCCAAAAACTGTCGAACGAAGGCGTCTTGCGTGCATGTGTCATCCAGTACCGTCACGCAAAAAGAGAGGTGCCTGTGCTCAACGTATCCTTGCTAGGCCGCCGGGCGCTTTTTGCACTTTTGGGCAGGGGGTCTCGGGAGGACGATCGTGTTGCTGAAGTCGGGCGATATGTAAACCGGCATTACCGTATGTCTTGAACGCGTGTTCCCAAGCGAGGAATTCCTCGCTTGATAGCTGGTAGCGACGGCAGGCCTCCTCGCGAAGAATCCGACCATCGCTGACCGCAATCACTACCGCTGCCTTTCGGCGGGCCGTCCACCTTTTGACATTCAGGGACGGTAACTCGTCGAGGGTATCGGGGCGTCGGCGCACGGCTTTCTCGACCTGCTTCGGTATTAAGAGGGCAATCGGCTCACCCGGCAGCGCGTCTTCACTACCGTCGAGTGTGAATGGAATGAGGGTGCCGTCAGAGCTCAGTCTGGCGAAGGTGATCACGGCTTGTTTTCTCCGACCGATACGGTTCAGGGCCCCACCTATAGGACGCAGCGTCAAAAAAGCGTCCATACGGGCGGCTGCTCGCGGTTCTCGCACTGGTCACGCGAGAAAATCTGAAAGGTAGTCAACTGTTGCGCGATGAACTCACCTGTGAGAGATTTGTCGGGAAGCCCTTCCCCTTTGTTGTTAAGGCTGTACCGTCACGGCGGTGAAGCCGAACAAGGACGCTGAGCTGACGTTCTGTTGACAACCGCAGGGACGAAGCGCTGACGCTCGCCCGTCGCGTACACGTCACGGCTGCCGCCTTCGTGCCAAGCGTGGCGCGATAAACCCAGCATCATCGGGCCGGGCCGGTTCGTGGATCCCAAACCGCCCGCGCCCGCGTCACCACCACCCGCACGACGCGACGCGATGACAGGCGGACGCATGGAGGCTCCCGATTTCGCCGCCGTCGGCTTGCCTAGATCCTGGCCTAGACCCAACAGTCGTGTCACCAGCCGCCATTTCGGAAAACACCTCGAAGCACGACGTTCTACGGGTCGAAGATCCCCTTTACGGCAGCACTTTTGGGGAGCAGACCGGCAATTCGCAGATGTGGAAGCCAGCCGTTGCGGCGGCACGGTAGGTGCGGGCCGGGAGCCCGTCGGGCCTAGGGCATCGTGGTCGATTGTGCCGGCAAGGTGTTGCTGTCGGCGCGTGGCACGATCGTCCATCTCAGATCACGGTTGAACGGAATAATGCCGTGAGCGTAGGTGGGCCCGTAAACATTAGTTTTCCACCAGCTCCACGCGGAGGCAATGCCGGGAGCATTTTGATCGACCAGCATTGCTATGCCCGGCTCTCCCCACACCTGACGCCCGCTGGCGGATATGTTGCTGGCGAAGTAGGCAGGGAGCCCACCACCGGTTTGACTGCCGCTGATCCAAGTCGGGTCCATCCCGCCAGCGATCAGGCTGGGCCAGGTCGCCCACCAGCCGCCCCCCGCCTTCTCGACCGGGATCTGATACTGCGCCACCAAGATCGGCGCAGACGATCCGATCATCCCGATAATGTACTGGCCGGTGTACAACTGCAACGCCTGACTGGCGAAGCCCAATTCGGACAATCTGCCGAGAGCGTATTGCACGAACCACATCATCCACGGGTCGTCGAACGAACCGTTCGCGCCGACCGCCATGCCCCAGGCGGTCTGCTGGGTTGCCGAGTAACCGCACAATGTCGGGGTGGCGGCGGCATTGCAGACGCTGCCCCAGTTTCTCAAGGCCGGACCCTTGCCGTTAACCGGGCTGAGCGGCTTGCCGGAGTTTGTCGAATAGGAGTTGCCGTATGTCGCTCCCCAGACCTTCTCCGCGCTGCCATCGAAGGGCGTGCCGGTGACACCCAAGCCGCCTTCCCAACGTGCCAGCGCATCGTTGGTCAGATAGGTGAAATATGCCTTTTCCGGCGAGCCGTCCGGTGCGGCAAAGGCGGTCTCGGCGCGGCCGCGCATGGTCCAAGCGGCGGCGCGGGTCTCGCTGGCGACGCCGCCGTAAGCCCCGGTCGGTCCGCGAAATTGAGCACCATTGCCGCCGTCGCCATTGGTGATTGCCGCGGTGATCCCGGCCCAAGCGTACATCATGTCGAGATACCACGGGTCGCCGGTCAGGATATATTGCGGAAACCATGCGCTCGGCTGATGCCCATCATCCCAAGTAAACGGCTGAGCCACCCCGGCGAACGGACCAACTTTGATGGGATTGTCTCCATGAAATGAAGTCGTAATTGATCATGTTGTTGGGGGTGTTGAATTGGGTGTACGGCCGACCGGCGAGCGACACGTTGCGTCCGAGCCCAGTCCCGCTGCCGACCGCATCGGCGCGCGAATAGCGCCGGGTCGGATCGCTTTCGCGCAAACCCATTGGGTATGCTGCGGCATTGTTATCCATGCCGAGCGCCATCTGCCGCATGCGCCAATCACTGGTGAACAGCCATAGAGTCATCCAGCGCGGGTAGGGGCCGATATGGGGGTTGTCGCCGGCCTGGCCCATAGCCTGGACAAAGCAACAGCCGTTGCCGTTCCAGATGCCGTCCAGGGGGCCAAAAGGCTTACTGCTGAAATTGGCATACTCGTTGGCGATCGAGGTCTGCGGGATGGCGATCGAGGTGTCGAAATTCGGCAGGAACCGGGTGCTTTCGAGATAGGCCAGATTGTTGTCGATGTTGATTTGGGCCGAGGGCGTGCCGCCAATCCAAAACTTTTCGGTCCATCGGCTCAACGCCCAATGGAGCTTTGGATGGGTCGCCTGCGTGCCGGAGAGGTCGGCCGAATAGACCATCGCCCCGTTCGATGTGATCGCCAGCTTGTAGGCCAGGTCTTCGACCTCGGTGGTCAACCCGTTCTCGCCGACACAGCGGATGAAGACCTGGTGCGTCGCCGGCCAGAAGGTCGCATAAAAGCGCGGCCGGAACGGATGGTAGCCGTCGCCAAAGCCGATGTCGTATTTGCGCGCGGCGGTGTCGCCAGCGCACTCTACCGTTTGCGCGATCGGCCCCGAGGTCCACGGCTTGCAATTGCCGTCGGCGAGCATCTGACCGACGTCGGCGCTTCCAATCGGGCCGGAATTCGGGGTGAGGGTAAGCGTGGCGCTGCCGACCGGCAACATCACCGCCATCTGCACCTGGGTCAGCGGCGTGTTGCTGCCGGCACTCTGGTTTTGGAAGGTCAGGGTCAGCGAGCCCGATGCCGGGAGGGCCGGGATCACCACGGCGACCACCGCGAATTCGACCGAGCCGTCGGGATAGCGGTTCTTGACGTCGGCCTGGGTGGCAACCGGCTGGCCATTGACCAGCACCTGCGGCTGGTTGGCGATCGCGCCGTCAACAAACGGCCGGCCAAACTGATACGGATAGTTGCTGATCGCGCCGCCGCTCGCATTCGTCACGGTGATCGAATTGGTCACGCCCAGCGCAGATGAAGTAGTAGCGAATGCTCCAGTTGTAACAAAGAAAGCTACCGCGATAGATAAATAACCAAAGAACAGCATGCTCGGTATCCTCTATAGGGCCCGACTTTCACCCCCCGACGTCGGCCGACACTTTTGGATGTGAGCGTTAAGGGACACTTGACCTGACATTCCCCGGATTCCCGGTAGTTGTGAGGCCACGATCGCCCCTTGGGGCGGCTTGGGCAACGATTAAATCGCCATCGCGTAATGAGCATCACCCCCTAAAGGATAGGGACGAACAGTTCCGCGCCGATACCATTTGCAACGACGCAGCAGCCCGACTGCTCTCCTCCTCCTGTGTAGGCGTTCTGCCCGTGCCACAAGTTTTGACGGAGAATTGACGATCGCCTTCCGTTTCGAGATCGAGCGGCAGGTGCGGTAGCTGGTAAATCTGGAACTCAGCGTGGAAGAGTGACCCGGATTCGGCGCCCTTCTGCAAATTCTTCGTCGTCGCCGAAAAGCCCGTTACACCGTGATCAGCCCGCACATCGTATGGCCACCGAGGATCAAAAGTCGGCGCGGTGGTTGTGCCGTGAACGGTCGCCGACATGGTAGAGCACCGTGCCGGGGCTTGCGGTCGGCGTATGTTGCACCGTTCGCGGCGTAACTGAGGGAAGACGTTCCCGGCACGATGATTGAAAACGGGAATATATAAGGGAGCATCCGTCGTGAGCTTGGCGAAATGGGGTCGATATCGCCCTGTTTTTCGAACTCGTCCAGCATCTGCTTTGCGTTCTGGCCGTACGAGTGGGCAACGCCAAGCTGGGCCGCACTCCGAACCGGCAACGTGCTAGACCGCAGCCCATCGCGGGACGGCCTTCTTTGCCTAATCAACGAACCATCTAATTCAGCCTTCGGTCACCAGACTTTTGACGGTGCGGAACAGCGCCTGGGCGCCGCACAAATAGGCCTCGAACGCGGCCTCGGACACCAGACGGCCATCGAGAAACCGGCGCAGCCGATAGGGATTGGCGCCCGGCGGGTTGATCCCGCTCTCGGTCAGGGTCGCCGAACCGACCCCGGCAGCTTCGAGAACCGCAACCGCGGAGGAATGAGCCAGCCCGCTGGGATAGCAGAAGTGTCTAAAGCTCTGCTCCGGCCGGCCGCACGCTTTGGCCAACGCCGCCCGGTTGTCGGCGATCTCGCGTTCGAGATGGTCGGAGGCCACAGTGGACGAGCGGTGGCGATGGGTGTGCAATTGGATGTCCAGGCCGCGCCGATCGGCCGCGCCGATCTCGGCCGCGCTCATCAGATGAAACTGGCGGCTCTCCCACCATTCATCCGTGGTCACGCCAAACCGGGCGGCGCACGCGCGCAGCGCCTGCTCGCGTTGCGCCAGCGAGGGCAACTTCACGATCTCGGCGATGATCGCTAAGCGCTCGCTCGGCGACCGGCCGGCGCGTCGCAAGATGTAATCGACGACGACATTGACCACCGGTATCTGGTGGTCGGCGTACCACGTCGTCACATAGACGGTCGCCGGCAAGGCCAGTCCTTCGAGGATCGGCAGCATATGGCTGTAGGTCGAGCTCCAGCCGTCATCGATGGTGATCACCACCGCGTGGTCCGGTAAACTGCCGTCCTCAAGCCGCTGCACCGCCTCGGCGAGCGGCAATACCGGATAGCGCGAATTCCGCAACCAGGTCATCCGCCGCTCGAATTGTTCCGGCTGCATGAATAAATGATTGCCGTACTGATACCCCGGCGTCGTCCACAACCCATGATAGGCCAGGATCCGCAGGCTTTTGCGCGACATCCGCCGCGACAGGGCGAACAAAAGCCCCTCTTTCATCAAGCTACACCGAGAATGGTAGCCGAATCATATTCTCGTATTCATAAGCGGGAACGAGCACCATTTTCAAGTTTATTTATGTTTAACGACCTGGTTTAATTTAATGATTCCTTTCAATAGGCTTAACGGATCCAATACAAGGTTAATGAGAACTTATGGTTAACATCGTTATTCTCTCTGAGTGAGCGCTGGCGACGACCAGCCCCCAAAACCTTGCCACTCCGCATAAGCGTCGTTGTCCATTAGGGTGCCATTTGTGGGTGCGCTGCCTGGCGATGATGATGCAAGGTGAGCCAAGCGAATAGAAGTAGTCTATGGTACCGCTCCCCACAGGCGTGCCGGGACCACGCGCCCTGCATGGACGCTAGGCTAAGCCCGCACCCCTCCCGACCCGCAGCTCTACTCTCACCGACGTTCTCACCCGTATCGCCGACCACCCCGCCCGGCAGATCGCCGACCTGCTGCCTTGGCACTGGCGGCCTGCTGACCGCGGACGCACCGCTGCCTGAGTCGGCGCCCTCGTCGAGCGCTTACGGTAAGCGCTCGGCGAGAGCGCTTGCCGCTGATCATCGTGCGAGGCGATGATCTGGAGATGGCAGAGACCGTAACGGAAGTGTCCACCAATGGCGTAGTGGACACTAAGCGAAGCTCTGATAGCTCCAAGCGCCGCCAATAGGCCCGGGCATTGAGACGCCGGATCGTGGCCGAGACGCTGGAGGCCTGGCGCGTCGGTTTCGATCGTGGCGCGGCGTTATTATGTAAACGCGAACCAGGTTTTTAAATGGCGGCGCGAGATGGCGCCGGCGCGCTGTCCGTAACGGTGCTGATCGGTGCAGTTCATCAGGTGATCTGAGCCCGCGATCGGTCAACTCGGGCTCGCCTTTGCAAGGCGCGCCGCACTAACTCGGGGTGGCGCGCGATGACGGCGAGATAGGCGCACATCGGCTGATCTGGTTGCGAGTGCTCCCGCTCCCAATCGCGTAGCGTAGCGAGCGGGATGAGGTAGCGGGCCGCGAATTCTGTCTGTGTCAGAAAGAGTGCGCGTCGCAAGCTTGCTACATGCGGCGGCGTTAAATGCAGAGGTTCAGCATCCTCAGCGCTGAGCGGTTGCCCATCGGGGCCTTGGGGCACGGCTTCCTTGACCTGTTCCGGCATCAACGGGGCAGTCGGCTCGGCCGGTAGCGCTTCCTCGCTCCCATCGGATGCCACGTGCATGAGGGTGCCGTCACGGTTGATTCTGGCGAAGGTAACTGTCCTGCGCATGGTTCGTTTTCTCCAGCCGAAGTGGTTCTGGTGCGCATACCCTACCCGCGCCTGCGTCAATAAAGCGTCAGCGCTACAGGTATCGGCGTCCCAGGAGAGAATCCTCGGTTTTGGGATGCCTTGACCTACATCTTGTGGTCGTGCAGGGTGAAGTAATCGCCGAAACAGTAGAGTATAGACCCTCCTCGAGGCAGTGTGCCTAAAAAGTAAATATAACACGTCGAGCGTCGCCGATTTTCCTTAAAGTTAAGATCAGGACTTCCCGAGCACTTCAAAAGATTTTCCATAATACGCAATTAGACCCCTCTAAGATGTGAGCGCAACGTCCAATTTAAAAATGTCAGTCTCCGCGGCTTTTTGTCGGGCTGTGGGGGGCGGCATCGATGACGGTGCTGAGCGTGAGCGATGGCGAGCTGCGGCGTCTCGAGGTGTTGCGCGACGTCGATCGTGGAGGTCTGCCGGTGCGTGCAGCGGCGCAGCTGTTAGGGCGTAGCGAACGCCAGGTATGGCGGTTGTTGAAGGCGTTTCGGCGTGACGGCGTCGCGGGTTTGATCTCGAAGAAGCGCGGTCGGCCGAGCAACCGCCGGACGACAGCCTCGGTGCGGATGGCGGCGCTATGGATCGTGCGCCACAACTATGCCGATTTCGGGCCGACCCTGGCCGCCGAGAAGCTCGCCGCCGAGCACGGCTTTGGGTTCTCCGGCGAGACCTTGCGGAAGTGGATGATCGCCGACGGGCTGTGGCTCGATCGCAAGCAGCGGCAAGGACGAGTTCATCAACCGCGGCCACGGCGCGAGTGCGTCGGCGAGCTGGTTCAGGTTGACGGCAGCGAGCATCGGTGGTTCGAGGATCGCGGGCCGCAATGCACCTTGCTGGTGTTTGTCGACGACGCGACCAGCCGGCTGATGCATCTGCAATTTGTCGAGAGCGAGTCGACCTTTGCCTATTTTCACGCGGCGCGCGCCTATCTGGAGGCCTGGGGCAAGCCGGTGGCGTTCTACAGCGACAAGCATGGGGTGTTTCGGATCAATCATCCGGGCGCCCTTGGCGGTGACGGCATGACCCAGTTTGGCCGGGCATTGCACGCGCTCAATATCGACATCATCTGCGCCAATTCGAGCCCGGCGAAGGGCCGGGTCGAGCGAGCGAACAGGACCTTACAGGATCGGCTGGTCAAGGAATTGCGGCTGGCGAGCGCGGCCACCCTGGCGGAAGGCAACGCCCTGCTCCCGGCGTTCATCGCCGACTACAACGCGCGCTTCGCCAAAACGCCGGCGAATAACAAAGACCTGCACCGTCCATTGCGCGCCGGCGACGATCTCGACGACGCGTTTGCCTGGAAGGAGGAGCGCACGCTTTCGCGGGCATTGACCCTGCAATACGACAAGATCCTCTTCATTCTGGAACCGGTCGAGCAGGCCACAGCGGCGATCGGCAAGCGGGTGACTGTCGTTGATTATCCCGATGGCCGGCTATCGATCCGCTACCGCGGCGTCGAGCTCGCCTACCACACCTTCGATAAGATCCGACAGGTCGACCAGGGGGCAATTATCGAGAACAAGCGCCTCGGCTCCGCGCTCGCCTTTATCCGCGAGCAGCAGCTGCGCCGCGAGCCGCTACGGCGCAGCACCAAAGCGCCGCGCCGACGCGATCAGCGCAACACTCGCCTGTTCAAGGTCGGCTGAGCTGTTCTACGAGCCGAGCAGGCCGACGCCCGCTCGGTAAAAAAGCGGTGCGGTTTCGTCGGTCCGTGTTGCGGGCGCCCGTCGGGCGCTGCGCTACGCCGGGGGCTCCGCGCCCGCCCACCGCCCGGCCCAAAGTAGTGACATTTCTAAATGGCAGAAACGGTGACATCTCTATTTGGTGGACACCACTAAGAACTGCTGGCGTTTTGGGGCGAATCGCTGACTTCGTATCGTCCGGGACGAGGGGGATCGGCGATGGCGGGGCAACCGGATTTTTTGATGGCGAGGAACGGCTGAAGGCGCTGTCAGGGGCCGGGCGATCCACTGGAACGACTGGCGCAGGTGGCGGATTTTGAAGTGTTTCGCACCGATCTCGAGATGGTGCTGGCGCGCTCGGATCGATGACCGTGGCGGAGGTCCCCGGACTTGATCCAGGGCTGTCCGGCATATTTTGTGCTATGGGTGGCGCATGGCGCTGTATCTATTCGTGGTTGGACGTCGCCAAACGTTCCGGACACGAAACGAGGGTCAGCGCCATGCGCCATCACAATAGCGTTTTTCATCAGTTGCTGAAGCATGTCCCGTGGGCGGAATTCGACCGGCTGGTCCCATCGTCACTCGCCTCAAATCCAACACCCCGCTGACGGTGGTCGAAGAGCTGCCGGTGCCGGCTGACGGTGCGATCCTGTCCGACCGCATCGGCCATCTGCCGGCGCGCCTGGGCAGCGGCCGCCGCAACCCGTTTCAGGATCCCGTGCGCGAGGTCCGCGTCACGCTCGATAGCGGCAAGCTGCTGCGCATCCTGTCGAACGATCTCGACGCCACCGCTCAGCAGATCGCCGATCTCTACAAGCGCCGTTGGGCGATCGAGCTGTTCTTCCGCTGGGTCAAGCAGACCCTCAAAATCCGCCGCTTTCTCGGCACCTCGGAAAACGCCGTGCGGATCCAGATCGCCGTCGCGCTGATCGCCTTTTTGCTGCTGCGGCTGGCCCAGGCCGGACAGAAGGCGGTCACCAGCCCGCTCACCTTCGCCCGCCTGGTGCGCCTCAACCTGATGCACCGCCGCCCGCTCCACCAACTGCTCGACCCCGAACCACCACTTCTCGCCAACCCCGCTCAAATGACCCTGCAGTGGAACCCCAGCTGAACCGGACAGCCGTGTGACTTGATCCGGGGATCTGACCACCCATCCCCAACCAGCCCCTGGCTCGCAGCAGCGCGTCAAACCGCGCAAACAGCCGCTCGACCGCGCCGGTCCGGGCGAGCTATTCGCGGAACAGCCAGATCGTCTTGGCGTCCGGGACCGGGTCGTGCAACGCCAGCCCGACAAACCGCATGAATGCCAATACCAGCAGCCGCGCGTATCTGGTGTATGCTCCACCAATGATTCTACTTGTGCCCCGGCACTCGTTCCGGAGTCAGCCGCCTTGACGCTCCTCGGAAGTGCGTTCGTGGGCTTCGGCGCGATCCGGCGGCGACGAAAGTCGACGTAAACTCTGCCGACACTTGTTGGCCGGTAACAGCGGTGCGATCTTCGGATCGCGCCGTTTTCGCGTTGCGGGAGTGCTAGTGCTACTGCGATCACCTCTATGCTGCGTTCCAACGCACTGACGACGGCTAAGATTGTCGGACGTTACGAACGATCGAACTGAAGCCGCATTCCACAGGCTGGGGCGCAGTCGGAGCCGTCGAGTTGCGTATTTCGAAAGCAATAACAATTCCTCATTAAATCAACCTGAACGTATCCTTTTTCGCGACGGTATATAACGGAGGTATGTAATCGTCACGGGGCTGATATGTGGCGATAGCCCCGAGATTGACAGACCTTAGCCTTAACAGCTTACGGTTTCGCATGCCTCCCTTCGGTGTGACCTCGACAGGAGGGACCCATAGATGCGTGGCAATATCACGATCAGCAGCGTCGAGTCGCTCAGTGCCGAGAACAGCAAGGAAGTGACCTTGCGGGACAGTGTGCGATCGGTAAACACGGCCCGCTTTGGACACCGGACACCCCGCTCACCGCGGCTGTTGAGCCTCGCAGCCGGCAGGGCCCCGGCCAGAGCGAAGGTGGAAGAGAAGGCCGCGCCAACCGTCGCTGAGCTGGTGCAGCGGTTCCTTTCCGAGCACGCTGAGGCGAAGCGCAAGGGCAGCACGGGCAAGGAATACCGCCGTCTGCTCGAACATGTCGTGTTGCCGGCAATCGGCAAGAAGCGGGTGGCGGACGTCACCCGCCAGGACATGGCGCGGCTGCATCATGCCCGCCGCAAGACGCCGACCGAAGCCAACCGGGTACTTGCCGCCATGTCCACGATGTTCAACATGGCCGAGCGCTGGGGCTTGCGGCCGGACGGCTCCAACCCCTGCCGGAATGTCGAGAAATATCCCCAGCGGCGGCGCGAGCGCTTTTTATCCGCAGCGGAACTGTCGCGGCTCGGCGATGCACTCGCCGGCTATGACGGCTCGCCCTACCACGTCGCGGCGATCAAGCTGGTCGTTTTTACCGGTGCGCGGTTCAGTGAGATTCTCGGCTTACGTTGGGTATGGATCGATTTCGACCGCAGCGAGGCGCGATTGCCCGACAGTAAGACTGGGGTAAAGGCGCTGCATCTGCCGCCGCCGGCATTGGAGGTTCTCGCCGAGCTTCCGCAGATCGAGGGCAACCCCCATGTCATCGTCGGGGCCAAGGCCGGTGAGGCGCTGGTCGAACTCCAAAAGCCATGGCGGGCAGTCCGAGCGGCGGCTGGGCTCGACCACGTACGGCTGCACGATCTGCGTCACGTCTTTGCCAGTATCGCCGTCTCGAGGGGCCTGAGGTTGCCGATTATCGGCAAGATGCTCAGACGTTCGCAGCGGGAAACCACCGTACGCTACGCGCATTTGGCGAGCGACCCGATGAAGGCGGTTGCGGCGGCCGTCGCTGGCAAGATCGCTGCGGCAATGGCAAGTGGTCAGGGCGGCAGGATCGAGCCTGCGGCAGTGGTGACGCTCGCCAAACGCAGATAGGCTTAACCTGCGGCGGATAGGGATTGAAACCCGACAAGCCCGACTCCGCGCCGGGCTTTCGCCGCGCCACCGTGCGGAGCGCCAGCGGCGGGGCAGCAATACGGCAAACAGCGGCCGGCAAAATGGATCCGCTTGCAGGATGGCGAGCGGTTCATCGGAGAAATCTGTCCGCCATGGGACGAGCGGGAGCGTCGTGCTGCGTTAAAACGACGCTGTAGACCGGCACAGTGCCGATGCGAGCGCGCGTGGCATTCAAACCAAGTTCCGCCGAACAGCCGGCGCTGGGACGTTCGGGCGCGCTAGACTGCAGGGCTATTGCCAGGAATCGAACGGCTTCTACTCGCGGCGGACGCCCGCACCATTATGCCGATATCCCGACCGGACGTATCTTCGTATCCGTCGTCATCGCCAGCGATGATAGGGCCTCTCGGCGCCTCTTTCCCCGGCTGGCACCGTACAGCCGCGAGAAAGGCTATCAGGATCGATTGCCAGCCTCGCTGGCGGTGTTGTTGGTGTCGATCAGCTCGCGGACGCCCCGTTCGTGGCGGGCCGCATCGGTGACCGTCCAGCGGCGGATCAGGCGATGCCGGCGTTCGATGCCGGCGTGATTTTTGTAACCGAAGGCCGGGACCGCGAGATCAACGCGCGGTGCGCCATCCGCGCTTTGGTGTATTTGACCGTCCAGCGCGCATCGCGGTCCCTGCGAGCGTGCCCGGCGCCAATTCCGCACATGGCGCTGCACACTGTCATAGGCGCTCGGGTAGCCCTCGGCACGCAGCAACTCGAACAGCCGCCGCGCTGTCAGCCGCTCGCGCGCCGGCCGCCGGCTGTTCGCATCGAGCAATCCGTCAAGCCGCGCGAGAAACGGTCCAAACCGGGGCTGCGGCTGCACCGGCGCTCGTAGCGAAACTCGGTCGTTGATCCCCGGATCGCCTTGCGCACCGTTCGCCGTGAGATCCGCAACTCGCGCACGATCTGGCGGATCGGCTTCTTGTCAACCCAAAACGTCCGCCTAATCCGGCCGATCGTTTCCACCGTCGCCATCCCCGGCCATGCTCCCCTCAGCAACCAAAGGGAGCATTCGATGATTCGCGGGGTGGGTCCCTATTCGACGCTGATTACCCTAATAGCCGGGTCACTCTTCCACCCTGAGTTCCACGCAGCCGGTCCAGGTGATCGGGACGCGCTGATGGATGTCTTGCCATCCGGTCTCTCCGTAACGGCGAGCACGGTAGCGCAACACGATGGCGTCCTGCTCGGCGTCGATTGTCGATCGAGCCGGAGGGCTCGCCGTTCTGCATCCATCTCAAGCCTGATCGTCGTCCCAGCCGCAGCTTTCCTTCGCGGTGCAAATACCTCACGTCGAGCGAATTACAGCTTCCACAGGTGCGGCGTCCGCCATCCTTATCAATCAGGATAATTGCTCAACCGACCTCCGTGTCAGTCAACGTCTCGCAGCCGCCTGCAGAGAACTTGTGAAGCTACCCCCGTCACGGCCATGAACACCCAGCCCCAGCCCATCGATGACGCTCGGCAACGCCGCGGTGGCCCGAGTGCGGCTCATCGTGTGGTGTCGGCAATGCTGGGACCAAGTGGAGCCCGATCCTGCCGAAATGGTAGAGCGCTACGGTGCTGACGATGCGACCCGCGGGGCGGCAAGAGAGAAGCAAAGCGGAAGAGAAATGCCATACATTCTGCGCGCTGCGTTTGCGATGGTAGGGTTATCGTCTGCAACTCCAGTGTTATGCACACAGGCGGTTAATGATTTTGAGCAAGCCACGTCTCCGTCAAATGCAAAAAGTGCAAGATAACGCCAAACGCGAGATGGCAATCCAACTTTCAGAACCATTACAATTAGTGTCTGACCGCGCCAGCCCCTCTGAGCGAAAGGCACGTGACCGATCGTCTTCTTGCGTGCGGCGCACGATCCACGCTCTGAAACGCAATCGCACACGAGCAGCAGCGGCGTTGCCGAGCGTCATTGGGCGCGTTCCGGTATCGGATTTGATCGCCATCGCCAACTTCGCCCGACTTAGCGCCATGCGCAGCCTGTACGACGTGATTAGGTAAAACAGAGGACCAGAATAAGTACTGTAGCTATCGCGACGCCGAACCAAATCATGGCGCTGGCAGTGTTCATCTTGGCTGCCTCCCGCGGAGGAGCGGAAAATAATCTGCCAAGCGTCAAAATTCCGTCCTCCCCGGCAGGGCGCACCCTTGGTCGCACCGGCATGGTTATCAGTACGGAACCCCACGCTGGCACGAGGGTCTCATTTGTCTCAGCCCCTGATTGAGACATTGGCGACGTCCGAGGTTAGCCTCAATCGCGATCTAACCGATCCAAATAAATGGAGCTTTTCTCGGAGGTTCGGCCATTTCACAGGATGGCATGACAATTGCCCGACTATCCTAAAACGCTGAACTTGGGGGCCGTTTGTGCGGGGGCTGTTGCCGCCTGTTGATGTCAAACGGCGGACCTTCCGCCGCAAGGTCGCGGTCGTGATCGCCGTGGCAGCTGGCTTACTGACCCGAGAGCAAGCCTGCCGCCGCTACAAGTTGACGGAGGAGGAGTTCCGGGGCTGGGAGGAAGCGTTTGAGGCTCACGGTCTGCCCGGTCTGCGCGCCACCCGACTTCAGCAATATCGTCGCGGCAACGAGCCCTGTTGAGCCCACCCCACGCTTTTGATCACAGCCGCTCGGTTCCACTCAGCTTAGCGCGCCAAAGATCGACGCGACGGCAGCAAGACCAACCGCCAACGCTGTCCACCATGCGGCCTTCCGGTATAAGGCGGCGGCTTCGTCAAATGCCTTTGTGGCGGCGGCATTCCATTCAATTATCTGTTGTTCAAACTCTCCCGGTTCTGGAAGACCAGGACCACTCGGCTCTGACCAGCCGGGGTCAATCGGAACTTTGCTCGACTGGCGCCAACACCAAGCAGCCCTAAAGCCGGTGGCTGCTGCGGCCAGCGCAAAAATGACGTCGAGATCTCTCACCCTTTGGCTCTCCAAGCGCTAGCGATGCTCAGTTCCCGTGACCACGAAATCGACAACGCCCATTTATACTAAAGAACGATTCTGTAAAAAAACCCGACACGTCCGAAGTCGGCGGCCCCGCCTTCCCCAAATTGAGGAGGTCTGGCTCGAAGTGCGCAGTTCGTCCTGTCGCGCATCAGACCTTTCGTTTTGCCAGCCTTGCGTCGGATAAGGTCGTGTGGTGTCTGCAATGCCGGCGTCAGGTTGAGCCCGATCCCGCCGAAATGGCAGAGCGCTACGGTGCCGAGACGACCGTCCCGGATTGGCAGGTCCGACCAGTCTGCGGCGAATGCGGGGGCCGAAGGTCATGAGCCGCACTCGGGTCGCCGCGGCGTTGCCGAGGGTCATCGGCGGGCGGTGGTCCGACTGATCTAGGTTCCGCATTTGTTCCTGACGTGAGAACTACCAGTCGCAGGTGGTTACAGGCGCCTTTCCGCCGGTAACGCCCTCGGTCGATCAAGGCGCGCACAATGGCGATACCAAGCCCACCGATCGGGCGTTGTTCCGCCGGAGCATCCAAATCGGGCCTGGCGTGGGCGAGCGAATCGAAGGGCGGCCCGTCGTCGACAAAATCGATCGTCAGCCAGCCGCGCCTCCAACCGAGCGCGACGGCGACACTGGCCGCTCCGTATCCGTGCGCGACGACATTGGTGAAGAGCTCTTCCAGGATGACGAGAAGCCGCGCCCGTTCATCGTCGGGGAACCCACAATCACGAGCGAATGCCTCGGTAAAGGCTTCGAGTCGGATAAGCTCGGTAGCCTCGCTTCGCAGGGCAATCGAAGCCCTCATCGCGGTCCGACGCCCCGCAATTTGCGACGACAACCGTCAGATAGCCACGCCGGCCACCCGGCGGACGGCCAGCAGCGTCATGTCGTCAGCTTGCTCGGCGCCTCCAATGAAACGGTTGACGTCATCGATTACCGCGGCAACAACGCGCTGGGCATCGAACACCTGAGCCGCCGCCAAAGCCTTGGCCAGCCGCTCGGAGGAATAGAGCGTGTGTTCGCGGTTATGTGCTTCGGTGACCCCATCGGTAAACAGCAGCAAAATCTCGCCGGGTTCGACCCGGTCGCGATCGATCGGATAGCGGAACTCCTCAACCGCGCCTAGCGGAGGGCCCCCTTCGGTGACGAGCTGCCGCAACCCGGTCGCGCCGCCTAGAATGAAAGGCGAATCGTGACCGGCACTGGCAAAGTCGACCTGGCCTGAGCCGAGGTCGAGAATTCCGGCGAAAGCGGTCACGAATACTCCGCCCTCGTTCTGCAGCTCGGCACTCGCCGCTGCGAGCTTCCGGTTCGCCTCCGCGAGGATACGGTCGAGCGCTGGCGCGAATGTCAGCACCGCGTCGCGAACGACCTCCTTGGTCACCGCCATCAACAGCGCTGCCGAAATGCCCTTACCCGACACGTCGGCGATCAGAAAGAACAGGCGACTGCTTCCTTGGATCAGCAGATAGTCGTAGAGGTCGCCGCCGACCATCCGCGCCGGCTCGATGCGGGCGTAGATATCGATTTCGGGACGATCGGGAAAGGCGGGGAACCGCCGCGGCAGAAGCCCCATTTGGATGGCCTGCGCAGCAGCAAGCTCTCCTTCGATCCGCTGCTTCGCCTCGCGTTCACGGACGAGTTCCGCCTCGGCGGCGCGCAGGCCGGCAACCAGCATGACACCCAATGCCGCAAACAGAGTCAGCGCCGGGAAGGTGCTATCGAAGAGGAGATTTGCAAAGCGAAACAGTGCCAGTTCGATGCCAAAAAAAGCCGCCGCGATCACCAGAGCGATAGCGACCGCACGCACCGGTCTTGCGTAGCGCAGCAACCAGATCACCGCGAGCCCGGCCGATAGCGCAGCAGCAAGCTCGAACCAATCGAGATATGGTTGACGGCGGAGCAGATCGCCGAGCAGGATCAACTCGATCAGTTGGGCATGGAGGTCGACCGCGCGGACGAGGCCCAACGGCGTTTCCCGCAGTCCGGCGACGTCGAGGCCGGCAACCCCGAGCAACACCACCTGGCCTTGCAGCTCAGCTGGATCGAATGCCCGATCGAGAACATCCGCGGCTGATATGTATCGGGCCAGTGGCGGCGCAAAATGGACGACCGCGCGGCCCCGTCTGTCCGTCGGGATGATGGTGTCGCCGATCCTAATGTTTTCGATCCCGAGCGCGCCGGTATTGATCACGATGGAGCGCTCGGCACCACCGATACGGACGACCTCGAGCGCAAAGCTCGGGACGATCGTTTGTTGATAGGCCACAGCGAGAGCGAGCCGGCGGACGACGCCGTCGGTATCCGGCTCTGTGGCGATGGCCCCGGCGGCCACCGCAGCGGCCCTGAGATCCGGCTGGCTTTGCACCAGAGATCTGTAACTTTTCAGGAACGGCGTCGGATCGCCCCCTGCCTGGCGGATCGGAGCGAGGCGAAGAGGATCGGAAGATCGCGTTTTCTCTTCTCGGCTGGGGGCGAGCGCCAGCACCGTCGGGACCGTCGCGATCGCTTCGGCGAGGTCGCGGTCGCTGGGCCGCAGCTGCGCCAACGCGTCGGCCAAAGCTGGAGGCAGGCCCGGCACCTCGCGTGCGATCTCGCTTGGGGAAAGCCGATCCGGTCCAGCGAAGACAATGTCGATGCCGACAACACGCGGATGCCCCTGGGCGATACGGCGGACTAGTTCGGCCACCATGTGGCGTGGCCACGGCCACTGCCCGTATTCGGCGAGGCTCTTCTCGTCGATGTCGACAATCGCCACTCGTGCCGGATCCTCGGCGCGCGGCCAGAGCCGCTCAACCAAGTCGAAGCCACGCACGCGCAATTCGGTGATGAAGCCAGGGTCAACGATGCGCAGCACCAAGACGCCAGCGATCAGCACAAGCGCGGCCGCACGGCCGGGACCTCGCAGCAGCGCGATGCCCCTGGTCACGCGAAGTCACAAATCCAGTTCTAGCCCGTCGTAGGCCGAGATCACCTCAACCTTGTGGCCGGGCCGGCTGATCTCTTCGAAGCGGACGGTATCGGTGAAGACCTCCTCGATCATGTGGTCGTCATATGCCGGCTCGTGATGAAACAGGACGAGGCGCTTGACCCGCGCCGCCTGCGCCAGCTCGACTGCCACGACATTGCTCGAATGACCCCAGTCCTCCTTTACTGAGATCGCGTCGGCGAGCGAATACATCGCATCAAAAATCAGCACATCGGCATTCCGGTAGAACGCGATAAACGGATAAGATTGGTCGAGGTTCGAATATTTGTGCTCGCAATCGGTCGAATAGACAATCGTCTTGTCCCCGCGAGTAAACCGGTATCCATAGGAATCGCCGGCGTGGAATTGCTTAATGGTGGTGACGGATAAGCCGGCGATCTGATAGGTCTGGCCAGGCTCGAGAGCGACGAACTCAATGGTCGCTGGTAGCGCCCGAAAATCGACGGGAAAGCAAGGTTCCGACTGTTGATTGTGTAGCGCCTCACTCACAGCCGCGTGGCTGCTGTGGATGCGGATGAGGTTGCCGGGTATGTAGGCCGGGCGGAAAAACGGAAACCCCATGATATGGTCCCAATGCAAGTGGGACAGGAACACGTTGAAGCACCTCTTGGCGGCGGGGTCGTGCTCGGCCATCACGTGGTTGCCGAATTCGCGCACACCCGTGCCGAAATCGCAGATGACGTACTCGTCACCGCCGGTAATGATCTCCACACAACTGGTGTCGCCGCCGAAGGTGCCACGCACTGAAAATGGCAGCCTGCTGTCTATAAAAGCGTCAATCGCCGCCTCGGTCTCGAGCGTCTGACCGCGCGCGGCGAGGAGTGCGTCGCGGATCTTGACGCGGACCCCACGCGCGCGCAGCGGAGCCGGCAACGAGCCGCGGGTGCCCCAGAAATCGGATGCGTAACGGTCCCGCCGCCTGGGCCTCGGGATGCGGAACGGCCGGCTCCGGTCGTGGCGGCGCGTGCCAGGCGGCGCTCGCCTCTTCGACGGTGGTGAAGATCGGCACCACATACGAGAACCTGCTGATCGCAAAGATCTCGCTGACGATCGAGTTGAGACAGGCGACGGCGAGCCGCCGCTGCTTCGGCTTCAACCGGGAGACGGTCATCAGCGCCCGCAGACCGGCGCTTGAAATGTATTCGACCGAGGAAAAATCGACGACAAGTTCGTCAGCGGTGGAAGTAACGGCCGCGAGCAGCCGCGACTGAAACTCGGCGCTGGTGAGATCGTCGATGCGTCCGATCGGCCTCAAAACAAGGATGTTGGCCTGGCGCCTCTCGCCAATCTCCACGGCGGTCTCCTGACTCATTCTCGCACACAAGGGATTTTCAAGAGTTTGGCAGGGCGAGGCAAGAACCGCCGATGAGGCCGACGATGGAGCCACGGAACTGCCGGACGAGGGCCGATACACTCTGGCCGTGACAGTTTGACCATTCAGGCGTCGTGGCGAACGCGGGCTGGGGTTAGCACCCAGGCGGCGCAGACGTATGACCGATGCTCAAAATGATATGAGTGTATGAACGTGGTACTCTTGCTCGGCGCGTCCCGACTTTAAGGCACACCCGTGTCCCACCCTCAAATCCGGGAAGATTGCGGTAAACGGCTTTTCTTTGCATGGAATTATATTCAGTGCTTTGACTCGCTGCCGCATTGGAGGTGTAAGCCGCGAGCCGACCAGCGCGCTTCGGCGCAGGCCAGTCAGTTTCAAGATTTCAACTCGACACCTCTCAATCGCTTGAGATAAAATTATCTATAATATATCCGCCTTTGTGCCGATCTGGAAATTCGTGGGCAATTGGGCCACAAGATTGCGATTAAACTGTATGCTTCGCCGTGCGCGCGCAATGCTGGCGATGTTGGTCTGGATTGCCGCCGGGACAGACGGGCTGGCGCAAACCGAGTTCACCGCCCCGATCGCGCCTCAACGGGAACGGCCGGAAAGCGGGGCTCAAGAATTGGAGGAAGCGCAGCCGAGGGCAGCTCCGCCGGCCAATCTGGGGGCGCCCGCAACGTCACCTGCTGCCCCGGTCCCGCCGCTTGCCGAGGGTAAGCGTTTCATTCTCCGCAGAGTAAGTATTGCTGGCAACACGGTGATCCCGGAAGAATCGATCCGCGCTGTCGTCGCGCCCTACATCGGCAAATCGATAACGATTGCCGATCTCGAGACGATCCGGCGCCGGTTTACTCGTCTTTACATCGATGGCGGTTACATCAACTCGGGCGCGGTGCTACCCGACCAGAACGTGAGCAACGGCGTTGTCACGTATCGCTTTGTCGAAGGGCGGGTAACAGACATCAATGTTGCCGGCACCGATCATTTCAAGCCGGGATACTTCAGCTCGCGGTTCGCGCGCGCATCTGCAGCCCCGTTCAACATCGAAAATCTGCAGACCGAACAACAGATCCTGCTGCAGGACCCGCTGATTAAACGTCTCAATATCGAGCTTGTACCCGGGCTCGTGCCGGGTGAGGCGAGCCTCAACGCCAACGTCCAGGAAGCCAGTCGTTACTCGCTGTTCGCCCAGGTTGCGGACGACCAGTCACCGACCGTAGGCGAGGTGCGCGGCCAAGCCCAGGGCACATTTGCCAACCTCTTCGGCGTCGGCGACCTCCTGACCGCGAATTACGGCCGCAGCGGCTCGCTCAACGACGGCTTTGTCGGCTATTCGGTGCCGATAGCCCCCGACGATACGCGGCTCAGCCTGCGCTACGACAAAAACGGTACCGTGGTGGTCACCCCCGTTCTGGTCCCGCTGGACGTAAGCAGCGCCTATTCGAGCGTCGGGTTGGGTCTGAGCCGGCCGTTCTACCGCACCGCGGAACAGGATGTGACGCTTGGCGTCAGCCTCGAGCGGCGTCACGAGCAAACCTTTCTGCTTGGGATGCCCTTCGATTTTGTCCCGGGTTCCAAAGACGGCAACACCAATGTCACCGCATTGCGCTTGTCGCAGAACTACCTCTACCGCACCGCCAATCGAGCCCTGGCTTTCCGCTCGACCTTCAGCGTCGGGCTGCCGGTTTTTGGCGCCACGATCACCGAGACGTCGCCGACCGGCAGATTTTTTGCCTGGCTCGGTCAAGCCCAATATGTGCAGCGAATTTGGCATGACATCGAGGGGCTGGTGCGCGGCGATCTGCAGCTTGCCGATGCACCGTTGTTCCAGATCGAGCAGTTCGCCTTGGGCGGCATCGACACCGTTCGCGGCTATCGCGAGTATCTGACGGTCACGGACGATGCTATCTTGGCTTCGGCCGAATTGCATATCCCGATCGGCAGGCTGCGCCTCCCCTACCTTTCTCGCAGCGATGATGGCGGTATCGTGCAACTCGTCCCATTTTACGATTTTGGTCAAGGCTGGAATGTCGGCCGGCCAACCCCATTCCCGCCCAACATCTCGGGCGCCGGGGTCGGGTTACGTTGGCTGATAGGTTCCGGGGTTACTGCAGAGCTTTATTATGGGAAAGCGCTGCGGAATGTTCCGATCGGCAATTCGCTCGAAGACAAAGGAATCTATTTCCGCCTGACCACTGTCTTCTTCTGAGCCAGAGAAAATGGCGGCCAGCGGCTTACCTGTTGCTGACGCTGCTGCCGAGTGCAGCGGCCGGTCGTACCGTGGTACCCGGCGCGGCAAGTCCTACCTGCTTGATCAGGGCTGCCAATGCGGTGCCGCGATCATAAGGGCTCGCCGCCACCGCTGCGGCAACTGCATCGTACCAGAACCCGGTCTGCGCCCAGAGCGGAGCGCGGCGGACAAGCGGCGCGTTGCGTATGGCATTCTCCAGCGCGGGGTCGGGGGCCGCGAGCAGTAAGGAGGCGCTCGCCAGGATATCGCGCGAGCGGGCATTGGGATCGAGTATCGCCGCCACTGACCAGGTATAGACAATTCCCGGCTTCAGCTGGACACCAAGGTCGGAGAGCCGAACGAAATAGACGCCGGCATCTCTTGGAGGGGCAATATTGACCGCAACAATCGGTGCGGGTTGCAGCGGTGCGCTTATCGTGAAGTGGGTCGGCCAATAAACTGGGCCTGACACAATAAAATAAAGAACCGGTGACGTACTTTCGCTGAGACCACTTTGCTGCTGCGGGGCCACAGCATCGATGGTGGGCAATGGGAAAGCCGGTTTGTACGTGCCGCGCGAGGCACCGCCGACGCGTCCGCCGGGCGCGCCCCTCGGCGGCGGTTTGTATTCGGGAACCTCGCCCTGCCGAGCAGCGCCCGGGCTGGTTTGCGCCGGCAGAGGGATAGGGACAACCAGCACTGCCGCCGCCAGCAGCATACCCGTCAAACCAGCCCAGATGCTGCTCACCGACGGTCTTTCACAGCCAATTTCCGATCAATAAGAACGGCGCCCAATAGGCGGGATGGGCAAAGCGCGGGTCGGCAGCGAGCGCCAATTGCGCCTCGCGCAAGGCCTGCGCTTTCGACTGCCCCGACCGTATCCCTTTGTAGAACGCCGCCACCAGTTCACCGGATGCGACGTCATTGATATACCAAAGCGTTGCCAGCGCGCTGCGCGCCCCCGCCTTTAGCGCCACGCCGGCAAGCCCTAGCGCGTCGCGGTCATCGCCGCTGGCGGTTTCGCAAGCGCTGAGGATCAAGAGTTCGAGCGGGTTCTGGCGCGATGGGCCATATTTGATGTCGGATTCGAGCATGTCCATCGTCAGCTTGCCGTCATAGGCGAGGACAAAGGTTCGGCTCGGGTCACTGCCAAATTGCCCGTGCGAGGCGATATGCACGATATCGTAGCGTCCGGTCTTCAAATCGTCGGCAAATCGCGCCCGGGTAAAGGCGTCGTTGAGCAGAACGTCGCCGCCCTCGATCGAATGAACCTGGGCAATCTCGTGCGGGACGTTCGGGAGCTGAACGTAACCCTCGAGACTTTGCGAGATACCGAGGATCAGGGCCGTGCCGGAACTGGCCGCGAGCGGTTTCGGCTCGACCAGTTTGAGACCGGGAGCGATTGCGGTTGCATACCGGTCGACCACAAAGTGCGAGCCGTCGTTAAGCGCGGCAAACGGGACGATGCGCAGCACCTCGTCGGGGACAATGACCAGCGTATTGATCTGACGAGACGACAGTAGCGGTTCGATCGGCCGGACGATCTGGTTATAGAGCCGCCAGGACGGAACCAGGTACTCATTTGTCGTGCGCTTTTCCAAGAGCGCCCGGAACTCCTTGACCTCCTGCCGCAAGGCTGGCTCGGAGACGGCGACGGTGAACTGGTTTTCGTTACCGCCGATATTGACGAGTATTTCGAGCCGGTCGGGCAGCGAAATCGGATAGATCACCGCTGTTCCCTGTGCAATGCCTTCGATCGGCCGCTTTGTCGCTTCAAAGGCCGCAACACAGGTGTCGCGGAAATAATCCCTCAACTCGCTCTCCTTCAATTGCTCGACGGTGTCAACCGCCTCGCGAAGGAGTTCCTGCCGCTCCGCGGGGTCCATCGCCGCGCGGCGCAGCAACAAATCGGCGAATTGCAAGTACAGCGGTCCAAAGGTCGTTCTATACGATGACCGGCCGTCGCGGTATTCGACCGGTATGTCCTGTCGCACCGATTGCAGTTCGGCTATCGCGCGGCGATAGCTGCCTAACGCGATCTCGGTTTGGCCGCGTGAGCGGGCGATACGGGCGCGCTGCCAGTCCCAGCGGTATTCCAGTTCGGGCGCTGAGGCTTGCTGCGCCGCAACCAACGCGCGTTCGGTCAGGGTCGCGGCGTCATCGAGCCGGCCTGTCCGCTCATACAGATGGCCGAGGCCGCCCTCGCCGAGCGAGGTGATCCGCAAATTCCGCAGGCTCTCGCCGGTCGCCAACGCGGCGCGAAAGGCGCGGTCGCCGATCGCTTGGGCATCGGCAAGGACTCTGCCCCGATCCTCCAACACCGCCGATCCGGCCGATATCAACCCCATCCCGGTGGCGTAAGACGGGGGCATTCGAGACAGCGTATCGACCGCGCGCGACAGCAGCCCGGTTGCAGCTGCGACATCGCCGCCGCGCAAGGCAAGCCGCGCAGCATTAGTCTCGGCGGTGGCGGTCAGCGCCTTGTCGCCCGCCGCCGTTGCGGCGGCAATCGCGGCTTGATAGGCGCGGGCCGCATCGTTTGGCCGACCGGTCGAGGCGTACAGGTTGCCGAGATCATTCTCGCTGGCACCGAGAATTGCGTCGTCATGCACGCGCTGCGCGAGATCGCGGCTGCGGGTGAGCAGCGGCTCGGCCATCGCAGTGCGCTGCGTCATCAAGGCGAGATTGCCGAGCGCACCGGCCGCGGCGGCAATCAGGGCCTGATCGCCACTGTGTTCGGCGTGCGCCAGCGCCGCCGCGAGGTCGCTGCGTGCGTCGCGATAATAGCCTTCGAGCCGGTAGACTTCGCCGCGCCGGGCGAGTGCCTGTGCCTCGAGATCGATGTCGCCGCTCTGCCGGCACAATCGGATCGCTTCCGACCATTGCTGGGTTGCCGCGACAACATCGCCGGCCCGGAACGCCGCCGTGCCGCGGCCGATATAGTCGAGCTCGGCGGCGCGCCCGCTGGCACTCTGCGCTGATGCCGGTCCGATCTGCAGCAGCATTGTCGCAAACAGCGCCGCCGCGAACATACTTCTCCTCATTTCTCGGCCATCACGATGACCGCTCCCGATTCTCCCTCAGCGAGCCGCCGGCAATGAAAACGGATGCAAGGGTCTTCGGGATAGTCGCGGTGCAATTCAGCAAAAAGCTCGCTTGCCTGTGTCAGTCCGGCTTCCAGCGCTCGAAACGCCGCATTATAGCGGTCAAGCCGGTCGTCCGGCGCGTCCGCAGCGTCAAGCGGCTCAAGTACCTTTGTCGCTCCCTGGCGGCCCTTGACAACAAAACTGCCGATCGGACGAAACCGGTGTCGCGTCGATCTGGCAGCGGTCTCTCCGGAAACGCAAATCCGGCCGCCGATCGCCTTGTTCAGCCCTTCCAGTCTCGCCCCGGTGTTCAGCATGTCGCCAAGCGCGGAGTATTTCAACCGCTGATGGGTTCCGACATTGCCGACAATCGCCTCGCCACTGTGAACGCCGATGCGGGTGCGCCCGAAATTGACCCCGCTCGCCCGCTGCTCGGCGCTGAAGCGTGACGCGAAGCTGTCAACCGCGAGCGCGGCGGCGACCGCTCGGTCAGCGTGGTCGGGCTGTTCGAGCGGCGCGTTGAAAAAGGCGAGCACTGCGTCGCCGATGAACTCGTTCACCATGCCACCCTCGCCAAAGATCGCGCCGCACACTCCGTCGAAATAATCGTTGCAGAGAGAGGCGAGAAATTCCGGCGGGATGCTCTCGGAGAGTGTCGTAAATCCCTCAATATCGGTGAACAGCACCGTCAGTTCTCGCCGCTCGCCGCCCAGTTTCGGCAGGGTGTTGGACTCCAGCATCTCCGCGATGACAGCGGGCGGGAGATAATGTTCGAAACTTCTGCGCAATAAGGCGCGCGTACGGTTACTGGCTGCATGCATGATCCGGTTGGCCAATCCGGCTCCGCCGATCCAGGCCATCACGCCGGGAAGCGCCGGCAGCAGTAGAGCGGCGCCGAATGCCGCATAGACAACGCCAACGAGCGCCGCGAGCCCGGCGGCGGTGCCGGCCATCGCCGGCACTGTCGAGGCGACGCGCATGCCGAGCAAGGTGCCGGCCATCGCCCAAAACCAGATCCATAAATCCTCTGCCGCGCGCGGCAGACCGGTCGGGACCGGATCGCCGTGAATGGCTTCGCGGATCAGCTGGTCGGCGAGATGAGCGTGCAGCGCGATACCGCTGATCGGGTCGGCATTGTGAAAGCCACTGTTGAATGGCGTCGAGAACGAATCGTTGACGCTCTCCGATGTGATCCCGACGATGACCGCCTGGTCGTGAACCAGCGCCGCCGCGTCATTATGGTGCATGACGTCGCCGACGCTCTTGAACGGAAACGGGTCCGGGCCGCCGCGATAATCGAGCGCGACCTGATATCCTCGGCTGTCGAGCTGGACATAAGGCCCGCGCGTATCGTCGAGCGGCGCGATGACCGCCCTGCCGAGGCGCAGCTGATCGCCGGGCGCGGGCGCCAGCTTGAGGTGATCGGTGGCAACATAGCCGAGCGCCAGGGCCATTCCCATCGTCGCGTAATTATCGACACCGTCATCTGCAAACAGCAGGCCGCGGCGAACGATATTGCCGGCATCGGGTATCGTGTCGGCCAGCACCGCACGAGCGGTGCCGCGCAGCTGGGCAGGCGGCGCCACACCCGAACTGTTCGGGCTTTTAAGCTTGAAAGCCCAGATGATTTCCTTGTGATCCGCGAGCACCGCCATCAGCCGTTCCGTGCCCGGTGGCTCGGGATGGTCACGATAGAGATCGACCCCGATTACCCGCGGGTGCCAGCTCGCGATCCGATCCAACAATGTGGCAAGATCACCGTCCCGCAACGGCCAATCCCAATGTTCGACGTCCGCTTCAGTGCCGCCGATAAGGACCACGCGATCGCTCGCTTGATGTCCCGCCCAGGCGACCACCAGCTCGTCGTAAATCACGAGTTCGAGCGGCTGCAGCACGCCATAGCCGCGCAGCAGGATGATGATCGCCGCCACGATGTTGCCGCCGACCAGCGCCCTGAGGACTGTACTTCGCAGCAGGCGTGCAAGCCGGTTGCGCACCGGGCGCGCCCGGCTTGTGAGCGCGGCGGCGAGGCTGGTCATCCGTCGCCGCAGCGCATCGTCAGATGCACTGCGGTCTGCAGAGCCTCAACCGGCGGCGGCATCACTTCGGCGGCGCGCCGCGGGGCCACGCTGAGGTCGCGGCCGGCGATGTAGAGCGCCGGCAAAGTGGCGTCGGGGTCCTGGGGCAGACCGCCGCGTCCAGCCTCGACCAAGCTCGATTGCGGGCGGTTGCCGCGTGCCGCGCAGGCCTCGCGGGTCAGCGCCACGGCGCCGCGCAATTCGCTCGACAGTACCACGAGGGTGCCATTCAAATTGACCAGCGGCCCGTTGATCACCACGGTGCCGGAGATCCCAAGTTCCGAGCTCGCCGAGACGATGCTGTCCGCCGACGGGATAAAGACGCCGGCGGTGATGCTGATATTGCCGCCATGACCTTGGACCGCCTGGGCGATGATGCTGCTGTGGTTGAGAATAAGAAAATCCGGATCGATCGTGATGTTGCCGCCGTTGCCGGTCTCGCCTTTGACGGAAGTCGTGATTTCGCTCGAAGCGAGATAGAGAAAATCGCCGATCGAGAGCGCGATATTGCCGCCATTGGCGGTCGACGTCAGCGCCTCGGTCGAAATCGTCGCCCCGTTATTCAGCCGTAAATTCATAGCTGAGACAGTGATTGATCCGGCGTCGCCGCTGCCGGTCGAGCGCGCGCTGATCTGCGGCCCTGGATCTGGGAGCACGATATCCGAAGCCACCACGATATTGACATTGCCGCCGCGGCCGAGGCCGGCAGTCGAGCTGGCGATCTCGGCCCCGCCGTCAACCGTGAGGCTGTTGGCCTTGACCGTGACATCGCCGCCGGACCCGGAATTCGCACCTAGCGCCGAAGCGGCGATCTGGGTTGCGACGTTGCCCTGGCCATCGAGCAACAGCGCCCCCGGTGTCGTCACGGTGACTGCGCCGCCCGCTCCTGTTCCGGCGGTCGTGCTGACAATGGCGCCTCCCGAGGCGAGCGTGATCAGCGGCGCATTCACAGCAACCGAACCGGCATTCCCGGTCGCCGTCGAACTCGCGACAGCCGCAATCCGGCTCTTAGGATCGGTCAACATCAAAGGTCCTCGCGCGGTGACTTGGACACTACCGCCATTGCCGACGCCAGTCGTGCTCGAGGTCACCTCGGCGCCCGCTGCGACCGTGATCATGCCGCCTGCGGTCAGCACCACTTGACCCGCTTGACCGGCCGAGCCGGGCAAGGCTGCAGCGGTGATGCCACCAGCCGTGCCGTCCGCCGCTACCCCTGAGAGGGTCACGTCACGGCCGATCGTAACATCGACGCTGCCGCCATTGCCAAGGCCTGCTGCCGAACTCGCGATCAGCGCTCCGCCTTCGATCACCAGGCTGTCGGCCGCGATCTTGACCGAGCCCGCCGCTCCCGATTGTGGTCCGGTTGCCGAGGCGGCGATGGCGGTGTCGCCATCGCCCTCGCCGTCGAGTATCAACGCCCCCGGCGTCGTCACCACCACCGACCCGCCGGCGCCCGTTCCAGATGCGGTGCTGGCAATCCGCGCACCGTCATTCAGTGTGATCGTGGGTGCGGTTACCGCGACCGCCCCGGCATTGCCGGCGGCGCTCGATGACGCGACGACGCGGCTGCCTGGATCGGTCACGCTCAACGGCCCTTGCGCCGAGACTTCCACGCTGCCCCCGTCGCCTATGCCCGCCGTGCTCGAACTCACCTCAGCGCCATCCGCCAAGGTCAGGGCGCCGCCCGAGGTCAACGTTACTTGCCCCGCTCGGCCCGTCGAGCCACCAAGACTGGCGGCGCTTATTCTGGTCGGCGTGCCGTCGTTGGCAAGACCAGCGAGCATGGCATCATTAGCAACCCGAACCATGACGTCGCCGCCACGCCCGGGGCTAGCCGTCGAACTTGCGATCTGTGCTCCACTCCCCAGGCTCAGGGTACCGGCCGCCACATCCACCGAGCCTGCGGGCCCGGATTGCGCGCCGATCGCCGAAGCCGCAATCCCCGTGGTCGCGTTGCCCAAGCCGTCGATCGCCAAAGCACCCGGTGTGGTCACTACCACCGACCCGCCGGCGCCGGTTCCGGCGGTTTCGCTCTCGACGCTAGCGCCCGCCGAAATCATGATCGCACTGCCACTCAAGCTTATTGAGCCGGCGTTGCCGCTCGACCCGTCCAGCGCCGAGGCGGCGATCCCGCCCGGCGAGCCGATGGCGCCGATGCCGGCCAACATGACCGGACCTTGTCCCATTACCGCAACATCACCGCCGTTGCCGGGCCCGGAAGTGGTGCTGAAAATCAGGCCTCCACCGGTCAGCGACAGCGGGCCGCCGACTGCGACCATAATGTCGCCGGCATTGCCGGAGGCGATGGTGCTAGTGGTAATGTATCCGTCGCTTGTCACAGTCAGCGGACCGCCAACCGCGACCGAGACATCGCCGGCGTTGCCGGAAGCAAAGGTGGCGCTCGAGATAAAGCCGCCATTGGCGATCGACAGCCCGGCCGCGCTCAGGTCAACTGTGCCGGCATTACCGGTACTGCGGGCGTCGGCGTCGACCCCGCCGCCATTGAGCACTGCTTCCCCAGCAACCCCGACCGAAACGTCGCCGCCCGGCCCCGAACCAAAGGCAGCCGCAGAAATCAGCCCGCCCGTGGTAACCGACAGGGTGCCCGTGTCGACGCTGACGCTGCCCCCAGGTCCGGAACCGAAGGTTGCCGAAGTGATCTGGGCGTTATCGGTCACCGCGATCCTCGACGCGGTCACTGCGATTGTCCCGGCGCTGCCGATAGCGCCGGGCGTGGTTTGGACACCAATCCGCGACCCCGTGCCTGTGACGGTCAGCGGGCCGCCGACTTTAACCGCAACGCTGCCGGCATTTCCTTTGCTCGCTGGAAGGGCTCCACCGGGTTGAAGAGGGTTGAAGGTCTGCAGCGCACTGGAGATCGAGCCACCAGCGATAGCCACCAAAGAGCCTGCTGTGACGGCGACATTGCCCGCATCGCCGGTACCCCCGGCATAGGAGTTGGCGACAATACCGGTCGGCAAGCTGGGATCGGTGCTCGACCCGTCAATCGTCAGCTGCCCATCCACCGTGATCGAGACCTCGCCGCCGTTTCCGGACTTGGGTGCACTACTCGAGACCAGACCGGCGGTACTGCTCGAAATCAGTCCGTTATGCGCAATCGTCAATTCTCCGGCGGTTACAGCGACGGCACCGGCGTCGCCACTGCCCTCGCTTAGCGCGCTGATCCCGGTCAGGTTGGCAGCAATACCGCCCGCGCCGTCGATCGTCAGCACTCCGTCGACATCGATAGCGATATTGCCACCCTTCCCGGATGCGAGCGTCCCGCTGGCGATCGCGCCATTGCTGGTAATTGACAAGGTTCCTGCGGAAACGGTCACTTGGCCGCCGCTACCGGTGGACACCGCACCACTGGAAATCATACCAGAATCGGCCAACGAGATGCTGCCCGCCTTGACCGATAGGCCGCCGGCGTTACCCGATCCGAAGCTGTTGCTGACGATCTCGCCCCCATTGATGATCGACAGCGAACCGGCGGTAACGGAAGCATGTCCAGCATCGTGGAGGTTAAAGGTGTCGCTCGAAATCTCGCCGAGATTGACAATTGATAGCACGCCTCCGGCGTTGACACTGACGTCGCCCGCACTCCCCGTGCTACCGGGGTTGGCTTCAGCGGTAATCCCGGTAACTCCTGTGTACGAACTCGGTGCCGCCGCCGCATCAATTGTAAGTCCGCCGGCAACATTGGCCGAAACGCTGCCCGCATTGCCGTCAGCGAAGGCGTCGCTGGCAATGAGGCCGCCGGCGACGATCGATAATTCCCCCGCGGTGACCGCGACCGTCCCGGCGTTTCCACTGCCGAAGGAACCGCCGAGGATTCCGGCGGACGTAATGTCTTGGTCGATACCGTCGCTCGTCGGGCCGCCGACCGATAACGGGCCGGATATGTTGATATTTAGGCGACCGCTATTTCCGGCCCCGAGCGTCAGGCTCGAAACCGAGGCATTGTTCTGGATCGTCAAGGAATCGGCGGTGATCGAGACATTACCTGCGTTGCCGCTGCCCGCGTCCTGACCGATCGTCCAGGAGCCGACGCCGAGCAGGATGCTTTGGAACCCGGTCGACATGTCGACAGTGACCTGGCCGGCATGGACCGAGACGTCGCCGGCATTGCCGCCCGCGGTGGCCAACGTGCCGAGAGAGGCGCCGGAATCGATGGTGAGCGCGCCGCCGACCTCGAGCGAAACCGAACCGCCGACGCCGGCGGCATCGCTCTGCGCCAGCACTGAAGCGCCATTGTGCAACGTCAGTTGGCCGGCCGTGATGGCGATTGAGCCGCCATGGCCGGCTCCGAGGGTGTCCGAAAAAACTCCGACCGGCGAAAACAGCCCAGTATTCGGGTCGACCGGCGGATTGATATCGAGCCGCACCGAGCGGGCGGTGATCGCGATCGAGCCGCCATTGCCCGCGCCCTGGGCGAGGCTCGAGAAACCAGCGCCATTGGTCAGCACGAGCTGACCAGTGTCTACCGACAGTCTCCCCCCATTACCCGTTCCAACACTGCCGGTCTGCACCATGGCGGCGTCGGCCGAAATTGCGGCCGACTGGGCCGTGGCGATCATCACATCTGCGCCGTTGCCGGTGCTCATTGATACGGCATGGACATCGGCGGCGTCGGTCAGGGTCACCCCACTGTCACCGCGGAGGACTATCTGCCCACCGGCGCCTACTCCGTAATTGTCGGCGTTGATTTCGCTGGCTTCGATCCTCAACGCCCCGGCATGGATGAAGACGCTGCCGCCCGGACCGGGATTGCTGCTGTTACGGACATCAAGCGTCGAACGGCCGGTTATCTGGACCGGACCAAAGCGGCTCACGGTCAGACCGGCAGTGCTGCGCGGGTCGACCGGCACCTCGCCGGTGGCGGCCGCACTCGCGATGTGAATGGTGCCGGCCGCAGTTGGTGCGCCCGGCGCCTGCAAGGTACCGCCCGTAACCGTTACCGGACCGCCGACCAGGCCGAGGGTGCCCGGCACCGGCCCGAGGGTGCTGCCGTTCACCGTGATTTTGGCCGGGCTCGGGGTCAAAAAGCCAAAGGCGACGGGCGGTGCCGCACTCAACCTGCTGCCGCTCGGGTTGGTGGCTTGAAACTTTGCCCCATCCGCCATTTTTAAGTAATCGGCAGTCGTGGCGTGAAAACTTCCCGAAATGTTGACGCTCGAGTTCGGGCCGAAGACGATGCCATTCGGGTTGATCAGATAGAGATTTGCGCCGGCGATCGCCGATTTGATGGTGCCGTCGATCGACGACGCATTCCCGCCGGTCACCCGGCCGATCACATTGGTGACGCTCGTCGGGCCACTGAAGGTCGCGGTTTCCTTGGTGGCGAGCCCAAATTTTGCAAAGCTGTGAAAAAGATTGCCGCCGACCTGCTTGCCGAGGCTGGCGGTGATCGCGTAACTCGGGCCGGTGAGCGTCACCGCCGCTGGTCCCAACGACCCGTCGGTCGCGATGTTGTGGGCCAGTGATCCTCCTATCACCTCGCGCGGAAGCATTAACGCCGGCAGGCACGTCGCGAAAACGACGAGTAGAGGCTTACCTGGCACTGCCACGCTTAATTTCCCCGGCTACAAATTGATGATGCTGTCCAGACCGAGGTGACAGAAAACAGCCCCACGGACTCCGTTTCACCTTTGGACGTAAAAGGTCCAGGATCCGAAACGCTGTAATCAAATAGCAGGAAATCCGCAATGCCGCGCCCTTGTGCGAAAGCGTAAGGCGCAGAGCCTGCGGCGGTTGCGGAAGCGATACAGCGTCTCACTTGGTATCTGCCCAACGAGTACGGCTATACAGCTGCCTGAGTACCAACTCCGGCCGAAACCGGGACCGCTGTATATGGGAAAACCCCGCGACAGACCCGCTCCTCGTTTCGTGTCGGCAACCGACCGAGGCGGCGGCTGAGAAACTAGTGCACCAGAGGTAGGTGATTCCGGGCTCGTTTCCGCCGGCGGATAACACCAAAAGCGGCAAGGCCGGCGCCGACGAGAGACAGCGAGCCGGGTTCCGGCGCCGGTGCGATTATCGTCGAGTTCGGTGACCTCAAAATCCGTCGGCCCGCCGAAAACACGCCCGTCGATCATCGCGTTGACAACATCGATCGACCCATTGGGATCGAAATATTGACCCATCGTTGGCGGGCTCTCGATTGCTTGATCCTGAAGCAGCGTTTCTATACTCTCTGTCGGCGGCGCTCCGATTACCAAGGACGGGCCGCCGGTGTTGGTTTCGAAATCGCCGGCATCGAAGTTGAGCAAGACATCGTCAGGGGTAATTCCGCCGGCAAGTAGAATGCTGCCCGCGAAATTGATCGTCCCGGTCGCCGGGATGTTGATGGCCACGGTTTGGTCGCCGGTGCCGGTGATCGTAAAGCTGGTTCCGGAGACGAAGCTGGGATCAATCGTGGCAGTGAACACTTTGTTGCCGGCCTCGTCCATTACCCCGGCGGAAGCGTTAACCGACCCTCCGGCGCTTACGATCAGCGGTGCCCCTTCCTCGCCGCTCAGTGCCTGGGACGTGGTGTTAAAGTTGCTGATATCGTTCTGGACACTGGCGTTCCCAAACGTGGCCCCTCCGGTGACCGCTATACCGTCCGGGAGGTACTGTCCAGTATTTGCCGCCGCGAATCCGACCGTCCCGATAATGCTGCCGGGCCCGTCCGCGGTGCTGCCAATGAACGCGCCGTCATTGGCGATTGACACATTACCGACCACGTTTGAACTCGTGAACAGTAAATCGCCGCAAGTACACAATACGGTGTGGTTCTTAGAGTTTGTCGGCAACGGGCGTGCTTGGGCCTGTGGGATCGTCAGCGCAACCGCCGCTAGGATGACGGCGATGCCGAGATAAGGCAGATGATAGCGGAACATAACCGAACGGGTCATCCCCACCCCTAAAGTTTCATGCTTACCCTCCAGAATATCACAGTTTCGGAGTTGCCAACCGAAAAAATCCAAAGCGCGTCGGTCGACGCCTTCGGACGCCATCTTGACCCTTGCGAAGCCTTTGATGATCCTCCGGCGATCGCCGCGTCTTCAGGATCCTGAGGCTTTTCGTCCCGAAATTTGCCCGATTTGATAATGCCATCCCACCAATTTCGGCGCCTTGCGCGCTTACGTCTACTTGAGCGGGTGCGTCGTCGGTACAGAACCACTTTATTAAGACATATCGGCCCGTTTACCGACACCCTCTCTATAGGCTCAGCCAAGACGGCTTGGCCGGATTTCAGAGCTTTTCGGCTGTCCGCTGTGGTCGAGTGTGCGTTGCTCGTCTCCGCGGCCGTCTGTTCCCCCGTCCAACCGGTCCTCGCAGCCGACCGGCCGATGGTTGCAGAGGCTGAGCCGGGAAATCGCTGCGCCTCGCCACCGGACGCGCCAAACCCCTCATCGGCGGCGATCAACGGGTTTCGCAGTGCCCGGTTCGGGATGAGAGAAGAGCAGGTCCGAGTCGCGGTGCGCAGCGATTTCCCGGCCGCGGCGGCGAGGCTCACTAGCACAATCAATCCGGCAGAAAAGACCACGGTGCTGTCGCTGACCGTGCCCGACCTTTTGCCAGATACCGGTAAGGCTCGCATTTCCTACATCTTAGGATATCGCTCAAAAAAATTGATCCAGGTAAATATCGTGTGGGTAAGCGACCGAACACCTGCGGGCGACGCGGCGATCGTCGCGGCGGCGAACTCGCTGAGGGATTACTTTGTCTCCGAGAAGTTGCGGTCGGACAGTGTAGTCGCCAACCGTCAGCTCCCCGGCAACACGATTTTGGTTTTCCGCGGCAGCGACGAGCAAAAGCAGATCATTTCGCTGGTGTTAAGCGGGACCGCCTCGGGAGCCCGCGCCCAGGCAAAACCAGAGATACGGTTACCACCCCTGACCCTTGAATTGTCGTATATCCAAGATGCTGCCCACCCGGACGTCTTCACGATCAGTAAAGGTCAGTTCTAGCCACCGGCATTTCGGTGGGTAACAGGCGAGTGTCCCGATGACGAGGTTGCGCCGGGCGCGGGCCCCTAGATGACATATCCGAATGGCCGCCGCCGCCGACCCAAGCGCCCGGCCAGCGCAGGCCCCGAATGCCCGTTGAGGGTTGATTCCGGCGTGGTCCTGCGAACGGCCGCTACCGGTTAGGGTTTCGGATGCCGGCGCGGCGTGAGCAGTCGACCCGGGCAAGGGCCGACGGCCGGCGTCCGAAAGCCTCCGGAGAACGAACCCGCGGGACAGCGGCGAGCAGTTGGCCGTCTGTGGGGAATTGGTCGCGCCGCGGCGTTGGCGCGGGATGGTTTTGCAAAGAGGGTGAGAGCAGAAAGCCTCTGATGATTGCGGACCGGGCCCTGCCAGCGCAGCCGAGGGCTTGATTGAGGACTGATCGGTGATGTCGAGCACCACCGGGATGCGTCGCGGCTGCGGCACGACGGTGAGCCGCCGCGCCAGATCCGGCCGGTCGAGCGTCACCGTGAAGAAAAAGCGCAGGGCCGAGACCGCGCTGTTGATGCTCGGCGGCTGCATGCCGCTCTGCGTCTGGTGCAGTTGGTAGAGACGACGAAGCGAGTGGCAAGGTCGATCATTCCCTGCGCTTTGCTCCATTTCGGGCCTCGGGGTCGGGCAAGAACCGGAGCGAATATGAATATTCGCGAAACCGCTCATTTGTGCTAATATTTGCGAACCATGTCGCTGCGGAACCCGAGATATGAACGGTTTGCCCAGGGGCTAGCTGAAGGCAAGCCGGCTTATCAGGCTTACATTGATGCCGGATTTGCTAAGGCGGGCGCTGCTCAGAGTGCGTCCCGACTGCTCAAAAATCAGCGTGCCGGTATCCGTGAGCGCGTCGCCGAAATCTTACAGGAGCGCAACCGCATCCGCGCCGAGTCGACCAAACTCGCGATCGAGCGCAGCGGCATCACCAGAGAACGTGTCGCGGTCGAGCTCGGCCGCGTCGGGTTCGCGAACATGATGGACTACATGCGGATCGGCCCGAGCGGCGATCCGGTGCTCGACTGGTCGAACCTAACCCGTGAGCAAGCGGGGGCGCTGACCGAGGTCACGGTCGACGACTACGTTGACGGCCGTGGCGAGAATGCGCGCGACGTGCGCAAGGTCAAATTCAAGCTCGGCGACAAGCGCGGTGCGCTGATGGACATCGCCAAGCTGTTCGGGTGGATCATCGACAAGCGCGAAACCAAGGTCGTCGACGAGTTCGATAACATGACCGACGAGCAGGTCGAGGCGTGGCTGGACGAGCAGGCGGAACGCCGGCTGAAGATGCGTCACCGGACGCATGGACTGCGGCGGCAGCCTGCTGGCGGCGTCGGGACGCTGCGACCGACGACGGCGGCGCAGGGCAAGCCTCACTAAATATCCCGATGGTCAGGAAGGGTGCAGACGGGCAAGCGATCGAAATGGGGCGGCGAAAGAGAAATCTGTGACGCGTCACTCGGGCGCTGTTGTCACGAGCGAGCCTCCCGCGTCGGATCAGCGTATCAATTTCCGACTCGCGCAACTCGATCCTGACGCAGCGCAGCCCTTTCTGACGCCGGTCCCGGTGGCGGCGCATCCGCCCCCAGGCGGTTGGAAACGCTGACTGGCGCGCGAACCCGGTCCGACGGTCTGAAAGCTAGAATTTCTGCGGGTTTCGGGGTGCCATACGGGCGGCCCCGGTCAGTGGTCGTCGGTGAAGTCAGCGGTTTTTCCACTACTATCCACGCGTACGCCTCACGCGCGTGCGGCTCTTTTTTGATCCATCGCCGTTGAGACTCCCTTTTTCCAGTCATCGGAGCGATTCGCTCGGTCGAAACCCGCCAGAAACGGCGAAGAAACCGTACCCACCTAAATGATTGAATTTGTTAGACCGGATGGGAACCTTGGGAGAAATGGGAAACTTTAAGGCCATCAGCGAACGTGTGGAGTCGATAGATGGACCTGGATTTTTAATGAAGCTCGGCGCCCCGGGCCGGCCAAAAAGGCTCCCGTTTCTCCCAAGGTTCCCGGCTGGCAATGTCCCGCTCATGCCACGGCGATCCGCGCGACGAAGAAGCTACCACCTTGATGATGCGGCTTGTAGCGCAGCGCGACGGTAGCATCATCGAGAGCCACAGGTGCGCCGACCAACGATTTGAGCCGTGACGCGACACTCATTGCCGAGATGATTGCCAGCGCCTTCCCCGACGCCATTTCGAGAGCCCCCTTGAAGGCGATAGCCTCGTCCTCGCCGCGGCCGGCGAAGGTGGCGACTTCAGCCGCGGTGAACATCGCGGCGGCGTACCGGCGGCGCAGAGTGTCGAGCACGGTGGCGAGGCCGAGCCCCTGTTCATCGCCGGCTTCGCTCACCATAAACCGGGCAGCGAAGTCGACCGGCGTCGGCGGACAGCTCGGCTCCCGATCGGCGCCGAAATGATGGATCTGCTCGACGTGCTGTTGCGCTGCATGCTCGACCGCGGACCCGACCAAATCCCACCAAGCTTTGAAGCGCGTCTTCGCCGGCCCGAGGTCGTTCCGCCAACGGCGCGGATTCCCGAGCAGAATGACATAGAGCGCGCGGAGGATTTTGCCGCGGTTCGCCTGGGTCCAGCCGATCGGGTCCGGATGTTCGAACGGGCGATTTTCCGGGTCGGGCCGCGATACGTCGATGTGCGTTCCGAGGGTGCGCGACGCGAGGTCGCCGCGCCCTGAGATGTTGTTGCCCGTGAAGCCGTGGATCGTTTGTGCGGGTACCGTAATGTATTCGGACACCCCAAGGACGCGGTCGCAGTAGATTTCGGCGGTGCGGGCTTTCTCGATCGAGGCGCAGCGTCACTCGGGCGGCGCATTCGTGCTTGAGGGCGCTGCAAAGATCGAGGCAGGTCACAATGGCCGTAGCCTCAAGGCAATCGCCCGTTCAACAAGCTCGGCCACGGCGTCGAGGACGGCAGCGTCGACCCGATGATCGCCGCCATCGAGCCAGCCCAGGCGGCAGAGCGCCAGCTCGGCGGGGAAGGCTGGAGCACCTGGAGCGATCGGACTCCTACGCCGGCCTGTATCGCTTCGGGTCAGTCGACGGCCGTAGCCCGAGCGCGATGCCGCGCTCGACAAGTTCCACAACAGCGTCCGCAACAGCGTCGTCGAGTCGCCGCAAACCGCCGAGCCAGCCCAGCCGGCCGAGGTCCTCGATCACATCTGGCAGGACGCTAAGGCTCAAATCAACGGAGCTGCGCGCTACCCTGCGCGCTTGCTCTTCCTCGCACAGGGGCAACGTGCGCGTTGCCGCAGGGCCACTCCTGACATCGACCGGGCTCAGCGCACCGCTCGCGATAGCCGCGAGTGTCCAAACTCGCGCTGCCGCATGACACTCCCGTCGGCACGATGGGCGACAGTACCGTTGTGCGTGGCCGCCGCGCCGCGGCCGGAACAGGCGCGTGCACCAGGGGCAGCGCACCGCGTCGCTCATCGGAGGCTCAGCAGCGCGAAGTGACCAGTTGACGGGTGAGGGCGGCGCGAGAACAAGATCGCGTAACCACGGTCACAGCAGGCGCCTGCGAGGAGCGCCAGCGGCATCGCCAAGCCACTGTCGTGATGGTCCGAAATTCGTCTGTGAGGGATGGGAGGGATCCTCCATTATAAGGCGTTTCGCGCGCACAGGCGTGCGGGCGCGAGAACGTCCATAATGCAAAATCCTTCACAACCCTCACAAAGCACCGCTTGCGTCTAGGGCATCATGGGAATCGCTTCAGGGCGATTCCCTTGAAGCCGGCTCTTCCCGTTCCGCTCTCCCTCGGCTGCTCGGCCAACTCAACGGGCTTTATCGCGGGATTTTCGCCCGCGTCGAACTGGCGCAGCGCGGCAGAGAGCCGCCGGCGCTGTTCGGTGGCGTCGTCTTCGACGTTGTAGATGACTGCGGCCTCGGCCGCGTTCGGAATGAAGCGGCCGTGCCGCTGGCCGAGAGCGACCGCGCAGCCCCAGGCAAGCATGAGGCTCGACTTCAGCGCGGAGGGCGGCCCGGCGACGATGGTGACCGCACCGCGCAGCGCGTATCCGGGTGCGACCCATGGGCGGGGTGGAAGCTCCGCCGACCCACGCATCCTCATCGATCCAAATCGCCAGCGCACCGGGCTGGTCATATTCGGCGAACACATCGCCGCCCGGCGCGTCGTCACGCATGCCGACGCCTGCCGACCGTGTCCCGGAGGATGGCACGCCCGATCCCGAGCGCACATTGGGGCGTGATGCCGAGCCGCTCGGCTTCGGCGAGGATCGCCGATATAATTTCACCGCCGCTACGCTGCCGGCGGATCATCCGATGCGTCAGCCGGGCGATGGCACGCCGATGTTGGGCTCCCGGGGCGAGCTTGTGCGCGGCCGAGCGGACGATAGCGCCGATGGATTCTATGCCCTATGCGCAGCCGCTGCCAGCGGCGGCCATAGATCCGCGACGGTGACGGGCGCGCGGCCTCGTACGCGGCGCGGTGGGCGGTCGCGTCGTGCACGCCGGGCGCGCGGTGCACGGGGCGTCGAGATGGCATTTTAGGAGATCAGCGCAAAATATTTTCTGCAGCTCATTCCATCGGATAAAGTAATCGGGAATTTGCTGCAAGAAGCTTTTTGCGCGAGAAAAACTCGCGCTTGTTGCCCGCGGGCGGAGGTCACAACCAGGTGCCCGAGAGCGAATGTCGGTTAACATGCTTCGCGGCCCCTACGGTTTCGCTGAAAGAGGTCAATCGATGAGCAGCCGCCGCGCGGTTCTCGCTGGCTCTCTCGCTTCCGTCGCTCTCTCGCCCGTCGCCGGGCGGGCGCAACCGGCGACCGGCGGCCCCACGATCGGGTTTCTCGTGCCGGTATCCGGGGCTTACATCGGAACGCCGACCGCGGTCTTTAACTCGTTCCGTCGCGGGCTCGCCGATCTCGGCTACGTCGAAGGACGAAACATCCGTTACGAGTATCGTTCCGCGCCGGACCGAGCCGGTCTCGGCGAGATGGCGGCCGAACTCGTCCGATTGAAGGTTGACGTTTTGGTCGCGGCGGGTGTTGCAGCTTTCAGCGCGAAGCCGGTGTCGGCGAGTATCCCAGTGGTATTCGGATTCAGCGGCGACCCGGTACAGGCAGGGTTCGTCGGCGGTCTTGCCCGTCCCGGAGGCAACATGACGGGAGTGACCTTTCTCGCCACTGAACTCGTCGGCAAGCGTCTCGCCCTGCTCAAGGAGGCGGCGCCTGCGATTTCGCGGGTGGCGGTCATTGGAGCATCCGGCCATCCCGGCGAGCGGAGCGAATGGCGCGCCTGGGAGGACACCGGCCGGGCCTTGGGCGTGAGCCTGCAACTCTTCGAATTGAAAAATGCCACCGATCTCGATGCAGCGCTGACCGCGGTCGCGAATGGCAATGTGGATGCGATTCACGCGTTTCCGGATGGCGTGACGGCAGCCAGCCGCGCCCGCATCGCAGAGTTTGCCCTTTCGCACCATCTGCCGAGCGTCTTCGGCTGGAAGGCGTATGTGGAAGCCGGCGGTCTGATGTCCTATGGGCCCAATCTGGAAGACTCGTGGCGCCAAATCGCCGGCTTCGTAAGCAAGATCCTGAAAGGATCAAGACCCGCGGACCTCCCGGTCGAGCTACCCACGCGGTTCGAGCTCATCGTCAACCAAACGACCGCACGCGCGCTCGGCCTCACCATGCCGCCAATACTCCTCGCCGGCGCCGACGAAGTCATCGAATGAGCAATGACTCCACAGAGCAAAACAGATCTAAGAAGCAGCAAAAGAGGCCCGCCAGCGCATCGCCACCGGTGAGACGCAGCGCAGCATCGCGCGCAGCTACAATGTTAGCCAGAGCACGATTTCGCGGCTCACAGCGTCAATACGAGAACCGTTTGCAATTGAGGGCCTCGCATACACATATAGAAAAAATCAACGACCCTCCCCAAGGCCCGCGCGCCCTGCCCCTCGCGCTCGGCCTGGACAGCGGTGCGCTCAGGAGACTGTCGCCCGGGCGCGCCGAATCAGCTATTTGTAACCTTGGCCGGTGGGATGTTGCGCGATGTTTGCTCCGCTTGTCGCAAGGGCAAAAACGAATACAGCCGCTCGCCAGACGAGCAGCCTAGCCCCCCAGCGTCCGATCATGACGCCACAAGATTTTGGCGGTAGTCACCAAGAGGCTAAGTCCGCGACCACGACCAACGCCGCGCCATCGAGAGCTTCATGGGATCTAAGTAGGATTTCGATATATCCACCGTCGGAGCGGGTAAGCGACGACCGGAATCAGCGCCGGAATCTCGATACCTCAACGATCAAACCTTCGCGGTCTCCCATCACCGCGTGGTCGGGCGCGGCCGGTCAGCGGCTCGATACGCGAACGCGCGGTTTCTTCGAGACTCGCCTCCGTCGTGATCTCGGCCATGTGAGGATCCATACCGGCGCAAGCGCCGTCGAATCGGCCAGCGCCTTGAACGCGAAGGCTTACACGATCGGTCACGACATCGTCTTCGGTCAAAATGAATATGCTCCCGAGAGCGAGCCCGGCAAACTTCTACTCGCGCACGAGCTAGCGCATGTCGCCCAGCAACAAGGCATGGCGGCTTCCAGCCACTCCACGGTCGAGATCGGAAACGGGTCCGATCGGGCCGAGAAGGAAGCTGACGCGTTTGCTCTCGCCGCGGTGGCAACGCCGCCCGGTCTCCGGAAAGGCAATTCGTCACCTGATATTTCTGGTCTCGTCACACCTTCTTCTTCCCGGCAGGTGCTGCGACGGACCCCCAAAGACGACCCTTGCAAAGACTCAAAACTGAAAACCTGGGCTGGCTGTTTCGACACTGATTGGTATGCACCGCTCGCCAACGGCAGCGGCGTCGACATAAAACTGAGATTTCGGCCAAATGCAAAAGTCGATGCCGACAAGATCGCTTTCGTGCAAACGGTCCAGGCACTCATGGACGGAGAGCCCATTTCGATCTATTTCAAAGATCAACCTGTAAAAGATCAACCCTTAAATGACCCTGACATCGGGCCGCGGATCAAGGGGATCAGGGATTATAAACCTTTGACAGATCCGGTAGCCGAGGCCCAAAAAAGGGCCAAGATCAAGGCTACGGTTCTAAGCCGGACGATTGATCCGGTAGATCTTTCGGGGGCGGGCGGCACGATGATAGATCAGTTTCCTGGTTCGCGTTCCCCGTCCATAGCTGAGACCGACACGAAAGATGCGGTAATGAGGGACTACCCAGAGCTGGGTCTGGAAAGTCCGGCAGACGTGAAGATGGAATTCGAAACGACAGCATTGGCCCTCGAGGGCGCACAAAAGGGCGCATACTATGGGTCGGTGCATTGGGGATATACGAAGGGCCGTAACGACAAGGCGGCAACGCCGCTGCCATTGACGCTCGTCTCGCAAACAATTCCCAGTGCAGTTTTTCAGACCGCCTCCGGGCTGTGGAGCGGCTCGACGACGTCCCAGGATGAACACTCGATAGCTTTGCCGGTGGCCTCGGAAATGTTTGCCGCCTCCAGCAAGGCGGTATTGATGGAGACTCCAGGGACTGGCAAAAGCTATAATCTCGACGTCAATACGCGTATGGAATTAACCGATAAAACGGACAATACGCACAAAGACTGGCGCAACGTCATTGTGGTTAGCGGCAGATGGGCGGGAAAAGTTGGCTGGGTGAAACAGGAAATGTTATCAGCAACCGAGGTTAGGCGAAAAAATTAGCGGCGGTGATCGCAGGCACGGATTGCGTCCGTCGTGGGCTGCGCCATCACGCGGCCGAGTTGCGGAATCAGCGTTACCCATCGTCGAGCAATGGCAGGATTTCGTCCACCTCACCGATAGGCAGGCTAACGGTCATGCGGGCGATGCGGTTTTAGTCAGCTCTCTCCATGCTCGACCAGATCAGGCGGATTTTTCGAGAAATGCAAATCATGCGACCTCGATGGATGCCGCATAACGGGCGTCCTGCTTACCATCGAGCCTCAGCCAATTTGAGGAGGCGATAGGGCATCGGCGGCGTTGTCGTCGCCGCGATGGCGAGGCGCTCGTGGATTGATTTCAGGACAAAGCGTCGGTTGAAGCGCCAGGCGAAGGCGCCGAGGTAGCGCGGCAGATGCTTGGCGCCGACCACCCGGTGGGTGGCGAGCAGGCTGTTCTTGATATTGGCGAGCATGGTGTTGGCCCAGCGGAAAGCGGGATGGCGCGCGGCGGCGCGATCGGAGCCGGTGACGTGGCGCTCATGGTCGATGCCCGGCTGCTCGGCAATGCAGCGAAACCATTGGCCGCCGTCGCTGACGACCGTCGTTCCGGCCGCGACACGGGCGCAGAGACGTTTGGTTTCACCCGCCTGGAAACCGCGCACGACCTGGAGGCGGGTGTACAGCGGGCGGCCATCCGCGGAGGTCTCCACGGCAATGATAAACGGCGTATGGCCGCGCCGGCCGCGTCCGGCGCCTTCGCCGGTGCGTTCGCCGCCGATATAGGCGTCGTCGATCTCGATCCGCCGGCCTTCCTGCGCATCGAGATTGCCGCTTACCAAACCGCCGATTGATAAATTCGCCAATCTGCGAGGCTCGTGCATTGATTTCGATCAAGCCCGCGCCTTGATGGAACCTCGCATGGTCCGTTCCATCCTCGGCAAGTTTATCAGGGGGTGGATGAGGTGTGTGGAAATTCTGTGCCGAGACGAGGTGAAATGCGCTGCTTTCTTAACAACAAAGGTCGAACCCGGCGGTCGACGGTGCTCGGGCGGACGGTCGCTTCCGGCGCTGTGCAAGCGATGGTCTCAGAGATACCGGGACGGTCCGAACTCAGCCTGTCGCACAGCCGGCAAGCGACGCTGCGATCACCACAAGGCACACGATGCGCTCCGCCATTTCAAAATGTTGTGCCTACCGGACCCGCTGCGATCTGCGGAACTATAGCACCCAACGTCAAGTCCGGAAATTACGCGCGGTTCCGGGAAGGGGGGTCTAATTTTCTAGCCCTCCGTCCGCCCCGCCCCTCTTTCCCTTAACTTCGCGTCCAGGCGCCGGCGCGGTCCGGCACCGCTCCGGAACCGGGCTCGGCACCAACGCGCGCGGACAACCCCTCTCTACGCCACCAGCCTTGACGTGCGCTCGAAACACACGCGTCTTGGGAGGTCCGCAGGGGGTCCGCATCGAAAGACAAGCCGTCGCTCGTCCGGATAATTATATCTAAGCATTTGATTTTATGGTGAGCCCGCCGGGATTCGAACCCGGGACCTACTGATTAAAAGTCAGTTGCTCTACCGGCTGAGCTACAGGCTCGCTGTCGCGGGCGCACCATAGGAGGTGCCGGAAAGCCGGTCAATCCGCCGTCTCCCGGTATGTCGTGTCGGAGCGCGGATCTGCAGCGCTCTCCGGGTGGGTGGACCGGATTTGGTCGGGCAGCCGCAGCGGGCAGCTGGATGCAGATTTATCCGGCCTCCCTACCGTTTTGGCGGGTGGGCGCGCACGAATTCCTCGTTGACGTCGGCACCCCAGCCGGGGCCGGTCGGCAATAGCAGCTCGCCGTCCTTTATCACCGGTGGCACGGTGACGATGTCGTCCTTCCAGGTCACGTCGTCGATGTCAATCTCCATGACTTTGAAGTTCGGCGCGACGGCGCACATATGCGCGCTGATCAACGAGCCGAGATGGCCGTTGAAGTTATGTGGTGCCACATTGACCTCGTAAGCGTCGGCCATTGCCGCGATCTTCAAGGATTCGAGAATGCCGTTCCAAGCCACGTCGATGATCGCGTAATCGACCGACTGGTTCTCGAAATAGGGCCGGAACTGACGCCTGCCATACAATGATTCGCAGGACGAGATCGGTGTGCGGGCGGAGCGGCGGATCAATGCCAAGCCGGCCGGGTCGTAGAGGTCGATCTCGAGCCACACCAGATCGAGCGGCTCCAAGGCCCTCGCCAGTTTGATATAGCCGTCGATCTTGTAATTAAAATTGGTGTCGAGATGCAGCCCGACATCGCGGCCGGCGCCGCGGCGGAATGCCTCCAGCTGCGCCACCGCGGCATCGACGATATGGCGGTCGACGTTGAGCTCGGGAAAGCCCGGCGGGTTGCCAGTGCCGGGGCCGTACATGTACGGCTTGTCGCGGTCGAAACGGATCAGGTTGGTCTTGAGCCCCTTGAATCCCTTGCGCTTGACCTCTTCGCCGACTGCGACGATGTCGTCGAGCGAGCGCACCGGGTCGACCCCGGCCCATTCACGGATCTTGTCGGCATGGCGCGCGCGATAGGTGCCGCAATGAGACCAATAGAGCTGTAATCGGTCGCGTACCGGCCCGCCGAGCATCTCGTAAACCGGCACGCCCAATGCCTTGGCCTTGATGTCGATAAGCGCGTTTTCGATCGCCGCGATCGCCATCTGGTTGACCCCGCCGGCAGCTTGCCGTGTCGCGGCGTAGAGATGGGCGCTGTGACGCTCGACCGGCCGGGGGTCCTGCCCGATCAAGAAGCGCTCGGCGAGCTTCAAGATGACCCCGGTCAGCCCTTGCGCGCCATAGCCCTCCATATATTCCGACCAGCCGACGATGCCCTCGTCGGTCGTGACCTTCAGAAACGAGTTGACCCGCCAGCCGGCGTCGCAGTGCAAATCTTCGACCTTGACGATTTTCATCGGCATATCCTCCTGGTCCGCGACATCGCATTCCGTAGCTCTCGCCGATGATCATGCGCCGAGAGCCGATCCCGCTCAACCGCGACCCAAAGAACCCTTACGGCTGCGCCGGCAGACGCACGCCGCCGGGGCCGATCAGCCCTGGATAGGGCGCCTTGAAGCGCCAGAATGTCCCGCTCGTCGCCCCTCGAAATAGACGTATTGATTGTTGGGTCCGCCAAAAGCGAAGTTGGTTGTGGCTGGGTCGCCGAGCCACCGCTCCCGGCCCTGCGGCGGCACAGACGATCCCGAACAATAAGGCGCCGGCGTAACGCCCATGATGTTTCCTCCTCTACACAGCACTTTTTGAAGCCGCCCACTGGCCGGGCGGCTTATGGTTACCGACGCGATCGTAGAACGACGCGTGGCCGGCTGTCAGCCATAGCAGCAGGTATTCGGCGGATTTGCCGCGACCATTTTTGCGATCCCCGTCACGGCGGGGTCTGTGCGATCAGCCCGTCCGGTTTAGCGGATCTGATTGCAAGGAGTGTCTTGATCGTCATCACTGGGCTCGTCCCGGTTATCCACGCCTTTTTCGCAGCGAGCTAGTCGGGCAGCCGGATGCCCTCGGGATCAAATCCGCGGGCTGAAGGCCACGGAACAAGTCCGGCCATGACGGCCAAAGACAGCAATCAAAGCAGTCATCCCGGCGCAGGTCGGGACCCACTTCTGCAATGGATACCGGCCTTTGCCGGCATGACAAGAGAATGGCGGCGCACTGGATCGGGCATCACCAAAGCGTTAGAAGGTGACGCTGGGCGTATCCAAGCCGGTATCGTCAAGGTATCGGATCTATGGAAGCACTGGGATTTGTCTATGTGGGCAGTCGAAGCGCTGAAGGAATGGCACGATTTCTACGTGTTGTTAGGAACAGCAGGGGCAACGTTACTCGCCTTGCTGTTCGTTGCCGTTTCGCTCGGCGCCGGTTATTTGACCGAAGAGCACCAGTCGGCGACGCGAATGTTCATGAGCCCGGTAGTTATCCATTTCACAAGCGTATTCTTTTTGTCGGCCGTTGCTTTATTCCCATGGCATCAAGCTAAATTCTTCGCCGTGTTAATTGGCGCCACTGCTTTGATCGGCGCAATCATCTCGACCTACATCACGATCCAAGTGGTGCGCACCGACCTGACGAACTATACGGAGGATTACTTCGCCTATGGCTTGTTACCTGACCTAGCCTATCTCGCGCTGCTCGCGGCCGCCGTGTCGATCTATCTGGAAAAGGACTTTGGGCTGACTGCGCTAGCGGGGACTCTTTTGCTGCTGGCGATTGTCAACATCCGCAATGCCTGGGACCTCACGCTCACCATGGTCCGCCGGCATCGCCGAGCGGACTAGCCGATTGCCGTGGGCTAGTTGCAGTAGACACGACATATGGACCGATCTTCACGCCGCGGTGAAATCGGTGGAGTCACTGAGCGCGCGCCACTCCGTCATCGCCCGAGCGACAAAGGCGCTTGCCGAGCGGTCGACGAGGAGCCCGTGCCCCGCTCCGGGAAAAGACTACGCGGTCCTTTGCCACCTTACTTTATAAACGCAGGCCCCGATTATCTGGGCGTTCAGTACATGGGTTTGGGCATCGAACTGCCCGTCAAGATCTTCATCGATCAGCGCCGGCTTGACCTGCCCAGTCACCGTTGCGCCATAGCCGCTGTGCATCCTCAATTGACCTTGCGGCGTTATATATCCTGAGAATGTGACGCCGAGCGCTTCGAATTGCGCGAGGCCATTGGTGATAGTCAACGTTGGCGGCTGGTCGAAATTTTGGCATTTTAATGTAGCGCTTGCTCCTGTAGTCGCCAGAGTGTTTCCCTTACTGCTGTTATTTGCAGAAATGCCGGTGTATGTCCCGTCGAAGGCGTTCGTTGTATTGTTGGCTGCCCCTGCCACGTGGGTTATCCCAGGTGTCGCCCCCAACCATGTATCAGAATAGGCACACGCCGACAGCGCAAGGACAGAAAACCCGATCACGACGGATTGCTTTATTGGATGCATTCAATCCTCCCTTCGTGCATTAGCCGATGACCCGACGGCGAACCCGCCGGTCCTGCACACCTTAACTTTGCCGATGCCATCGCCCAAGGTTTAGATCGCCCTCTGCAGAAGCCTCTTAACCACGGATCGCGCAACGAAAGCCGATTTGCGGGCGCCGGATCGATCGCCGGTGAATGGCTCGCCGCCTCCGCCCTCAAACCGGAACGAGGCGGCGTCCCTTCATGTGGACGTGTAGCCGAAGTCGCTGCCGCTCGCCGTAACATTGAGACTGCGGTAGCCGAGGCGCAACGCGACCCACGGCTTCAGGGTAATAGTCCCAGGTGCCGACGACCTGCCAATCGACATGCGCAGCGCGCCGAACCGCCAAATCGCCATAAACAGTCATTCCGGCGCAGGAGCGTGTGAGGGAATTGAAGGGGTTGGGCCGGGCATCTTGCCCGAGGCGGCGGTCATTCCAGGATGGCCCGGAGGGGCAGGCCCGGAACCTATGAACACGGACCTCTCTTGTCCGATCGCCGGCCGGTTTTCATAGGTTCCGGGCTCGCGGTCGGTGCCCGCGCTCCGGAATGACACAAGGTGGCATTTATTCACACGCTCGCAGGCCGGGACCGACTTCTGCAATGGATACCGGCCGGAGCCTGTCCTCGGGCCGGCCAAGGGCCGGACCCGTGGGCCGGTATGACAAGAGAAAGGCGGCGCGCTGGATCGGGCATTATCCCCACCTGTGTTGTGCCATTATCGGCCGTGTCGCTCTAGTGCTTGGACGCATTCAGATGCTCCCCTCTCACCCCAATCGTCTTGCCCGGCCTTGTGCCACGGCTGTCCGGTTCAGCTGGGGTTCCACTGCAGGGTCATTTGAGCGGGGTTGGCGAGAAGTGGTGGTTCGGGGTCGAGCAGTTGGTGGAGCGGGCGGCGGTGCATCAGGTTGAGGCGCACCAGGCGGGCGAAGGTGAGCGGGCTGGTGACCGCCTTCTGTCCGGCCTGGGCCAGCCGCAGCAGCAAAAAGGCGATCAGCGCGACGGCGATCTGGATCCGCACGGCGTTTTCCGAGGTGCCGAGAAAGCGGCGGATTTTGAGGGTCTGCTTGACCCAGCGGAAGAACAGCTCGATCGCCCAACGGCGCTTGTAGAGATCGGCGATCTGCTGAGCGGTGGCGTCGAGATCGTTCGACAGGATGCGCAGCAGCTTGCCGCTATCGAGCGTGACGCGGACCTCGCGCACGGGATCCTGAAACGGGTTGCGGCGGCCGCTGCCCAGGCGCGCCGGCAGATGGCCGATGCGGTCGGACAGGATCGCACCGTCAGCCGGCACCGGCAGCTCTTCGACCACCGTCAGCGGGGTGTTGGATTTGAGGCGAGTGACGATGCGGCATTGCGCGGCGTCGAGCTTGGCCCACCACGCATAATCGTAATAGCCGAGATCAAAGACATAAGTGGCGCCGGGCTCGATCGGCATCGCCTGCGCGGCGGTGATGTCGTTGACCCGGGCTGCGGTGATCGCCGCATAGATCGGCCGGTCGGCGTCGGGATCGTAGACGACGTGCAGCTTGGCGCCGCACACGCCGGCGGAAAACTGCGCCCAATCGCGGCTGCGCGCGTCGAGCCGCAGACCGCTCGCATCGATCAGATAAGTCGTGTCGGCCAGAGAGCGGCGCAGCCCGCGATCGGCGCGGCTGATCATCAACGCCAACAGCGCGGCGAAGAAATCGGCGGGCCGGTCGTGGTTGGCGTCCGCCAGGGTCGCGCGCCGTGGCAGGCTGGCTCCCAGATGATAAAGCCGCGCCCGCTGGCTCTGCATCGCGCCGACGATCTCGCGCAGGCTCGCCGCACCGGCCAGCTGGCCATACAGCAGCGCCAGAAACTGGCTTTTGGTGGTCAACCGGCGGGCCCGCGCGTCAGCTCGGTGCGCCCCGACCAGCCGGTCGAATTCCGCCCACGGGACATGCTTCAGCAACTGATGAAAAACGCTATTGTGATGGCGCATGGCGCTGACCCTCGTTTCGTGTCCGGAACGTTTGGCGACGTCCAACCACGAATAGATACAGCGCCATGCGCCACCCATAGCACAAAATATGCCGGACAGCCCTGGCCTTGTGCCGGGCATCCACGAATACCGGTAAGACCTGTGCCGCGTCTCGTGGATGGCCGGGCCAAGCCCACGGCTGTCCGGTTCAGCTGAGTTGCCATTGGAGCGCCAGTTGGGCCGGGTGGTGGATGGGGGGCGGTTCCGGGTCGAGGAGCCGGTCGAGGGTTTTCTTGTGCATCAGGTTGGCGCGGACCAGGCGGGCGAAGCGCAACGGGCTGGCGATGGCCTTCTGGCCGGCTTGGGCCAGGCGCAGCAGCAGGAAGGCGATCAGCGCGACGGCGATCTGAATGCAGACGGCGTTCTCGCTGATGCCGAGGAAGTGGGTGATCCTGAGGGTCTGCTTGACCCAGCGGAAGAACAGCTCGATCGCCCAGCGCCGTTTGTAGAGATCGGCGATCTGCTGGGCTGGGGCGTCGAGATCGTTGGACAGAATGCGCAACAGCTTGCCGGTCTCGGTGGTGACCTGCACCTCGCGCACCGCGTGGCGCATCGGGTTGCGCCGCCCGGCGCCCTGGCGATAGGGCAGAAAACCGATGCGGTCGGAGAGGATCGGCCCACCCGCGGCGACCGGCAGTTCCTCGATCGCCGCCAAGGGCGTGTTGCGCTTGAAGCGGGTGACGATGCGGCAGCCCTGCTCGTCGAGCCGCGCCCACCAGGCGTAATCGTAATAGCCGAGGTCGAACACGTAAGTGGCGCCCGGCTCGATCGGCATCTGCTGCGCCGCGGTGATGTCGTTGACCCGCGCCGGAGTGATTGCGGCGTAAGTCGGCCGGTCGGCGTCGGCGTCGTAGACGACGTGCAGTTTGACGCCGCACACCTTGGCCGAGAAGCGTGCCCAATCGAGGCAGCGGCCGTCGAGCCGCAAGCCGGTCGAATCGATCAGATACGCCGTCTCGGGAAGCGCGCGGCGCAGCGCCCGGTGGCAGCGCGCCGCCATCTCGGCAAAAAGTTCGGCAAACACCCCGCACGGGCGCTGCGCATTGGCATCCGCCAGCGTCGCGCGCCGCGCCGGCACCGCCCCGAGGTGGTAGAGACGGCTCTTATGGCTCTCCAGCCCAGCCTCGATCTCGCGCAGGCTCGCGGCCCCTTCCAGCTGGCCATAGAGCAGCGCCACGAACTGGCTCTTGGTCGTCAACTGACGCACCCGTCGATCGGCGCCGTGCGCCTCGACCAGCCGCTCGAAAATGTCCCACGGCACCTGCTTCAGAAGCCCGTGAAAAACGCTATTGTGGTGCCGCATGGCATTGCCCCCCCTTGTGTCCGGATCGTTCCCAACAACCCGAACCCGAGTGGAATCAATGCCGTGCGCCTTGTCCACCAAAACTTAACCGGACAGCCGTGGGCCAAGCCAGGCCAAGACGGTTGAGTGAATCGTCCGTCTGTGTCTGAGCTCTAACCCATCCCGAAATCCTGCGGACGCCACCGTTTGTGCGGCCGCGCGTTCGTAATTGAGCGCCAACAGCCGCGCGAGCGCTTCCTCTTCTGGCAGATCGGCGGGCCAGCCACAGGCCGCGGCGACCGCCGCAGCTCCCGATCGCTCATCAGCCGAACCATCACCCCAAACACCCCCCAGAAATCCTCCGGGGAGTGTCATCTCTAACGGGCACACGGGGAATTATCAGGTTGACGTACCAAATCAATAGGTGGTAGACATGGCGCGCATTGCGAACGCGACGAGTAAACGGAAAGCGCACGAAGACCGGATAGCGGTCGATCCTGTTGGAGAGAAAATCGCGGCTGGGCGTGAAGCAGGCTTGTCGGATCCAGAAATTGTAGTGAGCCTCTATAGGCTTTTGCGAATTGACGGCCTGTTAAGGGAGCTCATAGATATTCCCGGATAAAAGTTGTCCTTGGCTCATCATGAGATGAACCGTTATCGTGTAACAAGCTGCAGTGAACCTTGTTCTTGGATGCTTTTTGTTGATCACGGTTTTGCGATCCGGATATTTCTCTGAATATATCGGTGGCTGCTGGCGCAGCTTAGAATCCACGACACGTAAGTGTTTACACATATCGGCCACCTCTTTAGTCTCAAATTCCAAAGGGTGACGAGTGTGGGCGAATGCATTACGTAGTTCTCGTATGATTTCCAGGTCGTGATGGAAAACGCTTCCATAGAGACCGAGCGCACGACCTATAATAATTCTGTTACCAAAGGTGGAAATTGGTCCGTTTGATTCAAAGATCCGACTCGTGAGATCGGATGACATTCCTGTTACAAATTTGGCTTGTATCATACGCCGCAGCGTATCCTCTACAAGTGACGCTTGTAGGAGAACTGCGGCGCGCGCAGACGGGGTTAAATAGAATTCCTGTTCCATTGCCGGCAGATCATCGATGCCGGGGAGAGAGCTAATAAACTCTCTAAAAGCCTTTCGGTAAGCGGGGGTGGCCATGATATTCTCCGCCCATGAGCGACCAAGGAAGCGATGACGACCAGCGCCGCGACGAGTTATTGCGCCGCCTCGCCAAGATGGCACCTAAGACGCAAACCGAGTTAAAGCGCGACCTTGCGGCCGCGCGGAAGCTTACTCGGGATCCCGTGAAGCGCGCCAGCGCAAGAAAGCGCGCGCCTTCTGCTTAGGCGTGCGCGGCTCGGTCAGGCTGTCGGTATAAGAGCCTCTTGCCCTTGGCGCCGCATAGCAGCATGTCAGCGCGAACCGGGTCATCCTCGGAACGGGTATTGTATTTGAAGTCCGCTTCGGCGAGATAGCGATGCAGATGGGCCTCGCTGATATGGTGGAATTGCCCGTAAACCGCTCGCTTAAGCAGCGCAAAGAACGATTCTACCGTGTTGGTATGGTGAAAGCCGCCGGTTCGCACGTACTCGTCAGCCGAATGGTTGACGGTGCCATGCCCAGCGAACTCGCGGCCTAGCCGCTCATAGACCAGCGCCTCATCGGTCATCAGGTACGATTTGCGGCTGGCTTGTGTGACGATCGCCTCGCGAAGCGTCTTCGAATCAACATTCGCGACGTGTTGCGAGCGCGCTTCGCCTTCGCGCTCGACCAGCGTGAAGACAGCCATTTTCTTTGGCGGCGGACCGAACGCCTTGTTGCGTGCCTTACCGCCGATATAGCTCTCGTCAGCCTCAATCACCTTTCCTTCGCCGCCGATCGGGTTTGAGCCGTCGAGATCGTTTGCCGCTTCGCGGAGTCGATGGAACAGGAACCACGCTGCTTCGTAGCTGGTTCCTAGCAAGCGATGCAGTTGATGCGCCGACATGCTCTTTTTGCTCGACGCCATCAGTTGTGCGGCTAGGAGCCACTTCGACAACGGGATATGCGAGCGTTCCATGACGGTGCCGACTGTTACGGAAAACGGTTTCCGGCAGTCCTTGCACTTGTAGACACCAGGACGCGTGCTCTTTCCTTGCAGCTTAGTGATTCGGTTTCCCATGACGCCACAGCGCGGACAGTGCGGCCCGTTTACCCAAAGGATGCGTTCCAGATGCTCGCGCGCGGCGTTATCATCGTGGAAAATCGGATTGCGAAGATCGACTTTTTTCGTTGCCATTGCAGGAACCTCGTGAACTGAGGTATATCCTACATTATGTGCCGTGGTACGTCAACCTGATAATTCCCCTTGTCTACAAAAATCTGTTGGCCGTAGTCGCCGTTGCCGGGGAAGGGCGGGCCAACATCGACCTTTATGCAATCTGCATCCAGTCCTGCCACTAATGCTTTCATTGCCTTATCAAATACGGCTATCTCCACCCTGCCGTTTCATTATAAAGACTGACTGCCGAAGGTCGGGTACTTGGTTCTGCCGGACAATCACGCCATTAGTTTTCCAGAGTGCGGCTTGAAAGACATCAGTTAACTGCCCCGCGAATCTCATTTTTTCGATTTCGAAGCTAATGACCCTTTGACTGCCGGGAGTGCCCATAAACATCCACGTGTTAACAACGATTCCAGGGAACGCAGCTAACTTGCTCACGAGTCTAGCACGTTGGTCTGGCGAGAAATGGCGACTCGTCATTTGGGATAGTACGCATTCCGCCCGCTTTTCGTCGCCCGTAAGCTTTGCTAATTGTTGTTTGGATACCGTGTCTCTCATGAAGGATGTTGCCACAAACAACATTGTCAAGATAACAGTCACGATTTTCTCAAATGATACTACCCAATGATATTGGGCTTCTTTGAGAATATGTCGGCGATGAAGTAGCCACGCTATGGCAGCGATGACGCCAATCAATAACAATAAGAGTCTGGAACTTACATAAACTATATTTATTAATTCCGGTGCATAAAAAGGGCGATTTTCACCTTGACAAAGCAGCCGTCATTTGTGACAATCTTGCCATTACATCGGAGCGATGGCAATGACCGAAGCGGAACTAGACAATCCCGCCTTTCAGGATGACGATTTGGCCCGCGAATGGTTTGAAGCGCGCATCTGGCCGAATGGCCCGTTATGCCCGCACTGCGGCTCATTCGGCGAAGGCGTGACCCGGCTTCAAGGTAAAAAGCACCGCGATGGCTGCTTTCAGTGCAACGCCTGCCGCGAGCAATTCACGGTTACGGTCGGAACCGTCATGGAGCGCAGCAAGATCGGGCTGCATATCTGGCTTAAGGCGATGTACCTGCTTTCCGCCTCGAAAAAGGGAATGAGTACGCACCAGCTGCATCGGATGCTTGGTGTTAGTCTCAAATCGACGTGGTTCCTGATGCACCGTATCCGCGAGGCGATGCGCGAGCCTTATTTCGGCTCCCAGATGGGTGGATTTCAGAGCCCTGTGCAAGCGGACGAAACTTTTGTCGGGCGGCGCACTAGCCGAGCCGGCGAGATCCGCAAGCGCGGCTATGCCGAAAAAGAGCCGATCGTCACTTTAGTTGATGGCAAGCAGGCTCGCTCGTTCCACGTCCCCGAAGTCAATGCGGCAACCCTACGGCCCATTCTGCGCGAACAAATCGATAAGGCAGCAATGGTCTTCACCGATGACGCCAGCTACTATCGCGGCGTTCGGGCCGATTTCCCCGCCGGTCATTTCACGGTCGATCATTCGGTTGGCGAATACGTGCGCGGCGGCGCAACCGTGAACGCGTGCGAAAATTACTTTTCGATCCTGAAACGCGGAATCTACGGCACCTATCAGCACGTGAGCCCGACTCACCTAAAGCGCTATGTCGGCGAGTTCGATTTCAGGTTCAACAACCGCGTCGGGCTCGGAGTGGATGACATGGCGCGCACCGAAAAGGTGGCCAAGGGCGCGGTCGGGAAGCGGCTTACCTACCAAAGAACTCGTCAGCAGCCCGAAGCCGAAGCGTCCTAGCCGTTCGGCTTGGCGGGAACGCCGCGCTTCCCCTTCACCCGATTCGCAGCAGCTGTCTTTCCGGTTCGATGAACCGGAGGAGCATTGACGACCTTATCGAACGTCCGCTCGAATCGCTTCCACGCGTCGGGATGTAGCTCGATCCCCTCTTCGGCTGGGGTCGTCGGCTGAGGCGGGAGCTTCGTCATGACCGCTGGCATCCGCTGGTTTCGTGCTAATATATGAGCGTCATGGCCCTGAGGGAACAGGCATGCCAGATCTCGTTTACCCTTCCCGCGCGATTGCGAACTATCTCATAGAGCATTCCCGAGGCGGTCTTGATCCGCTTCAAGTGATCAAGCTGGCGTATATCGCGCATGGGTTTACGTTAGGGTTGTTCGATCGTCCCTTGCTTGAAGACGACGTGGAGGCTTGGAAATTTGGGCCAGTAGTACGCCGAATTTATGCTGTCATTCCCGGCGGTTCTGCTCGGATTACGGCTCCTCTCTCTGCTGAGAAACCGGAGCTAGCCGATGATGATAAGACAGTTGTCGATAGCGTCTTGGATCAATATGGTCGCTATTCAGGGCTGTATCTATCTTCGCTAACTCATCGCCCCGGATCGCCGTGGGATAAAACGTGGAAAAAATACGGCCAAAATGCTGTGATTCCCCGTGATCTGATACAGGCTCATTACGAGGGCATTATCAAGGATGCTCGCGCCGCAGCGGCGGCAGGCAAGGTATATCATCCCCAGGTATTCTGAATGGTTGATATTCCGGCCCCAGCGCCACCCTCGGGGGAAGTGGGCGACGAGTCGGCACGACAAGAACAAACTCTTCTACAGGACAAACCGGTCATCCCGGGGCTGGATGAGGCAAGACATCGATATGCACTGGCTTGTTCACGTTGCAGCTCCGGAATCATGGCGATGGCTAACGGCGGCTGAGATAAACCACCTTCAGGGTCTGCTCTTTAGCGGAGCAATCAGTGCTTTGGCGACGGCCATAGCTACTAAGGTAATTTGAAACGACACCACATCTAGCTAAGATGCCCTAAATCTGGTATCAGAATGAGGGGCCGGGAGTTGAGATCCCGGCCTCTCGACGCCTCGCGGTTGTCAGAGCCGACGCGAGACGCTATCCCCATTTGGGCGACCGGCTCCGCCTTTTGGAGCGCAGCATCGTGGTCACTGGATCAATCACGTTCAACGGACTGACAGACGACGACATCATCGCGTTGCTAGAGCTCAAAAAGCAGCATCCCGAAATGGTATTCAATCCAGCGGCCTTGAACGCTGGAAATGTGGGAGGGGCGCAGGGGTCAAGTCAACCTCCGCAGCTTGTTTACAACAACGCCCCATTCCAGTGGCACGACGCGCTTAGTCTCGCGCTCGTGAAAGAGATTCTTCGTGTCTTAACTGAGCGGCGGCCCTAATCTGCTGTGTAGCGAGGCTCAGGATTTCTCGTTTTTCATCATCACTTGGACGATGGAAATGCGCGTTCATAATCGCTACGACTTGTGCCGCAAGCTGTTCCTGGTCAATCAAGTCAAACCGGTTGCGCGCTGATTTGCGGCCGCCAGCATGGCGCGAAAGACATTCGGCATCGTCTAAATCTATGGAATCCTGGGCCATTTACCTCAACCCGTTGAATCTGTGCTCCGGCGAGCTATAAGCGCCGGGCTCCGTCCAAGTCGTCGAGCAGTTCGTTCCCCAACGCTCCTGCCCGCGCGATTAGTTCCCCTAATTACGGAGCTGGCGACTCCCTACGGGGTCACGCGAGATTCGAACTTGGCGAGTCTCGTTCTTCAGCCAGCGCCACTATCCGTTCCTCATCGGAGGAAAACCCGTAAACCACAATTGGCGCGACGATCAAGTATTTGCAGCTTTCTTAAAGTGAAAATCGCCATAAAAAGACATGTCTTTGTGTCACGCCGTCGTTGGCAGCCTTGAAATGGTGGCCTGACTGACATTATAGCTCCGCGCGACGCTGCGTTGTGTCTCGCCCGCTTCGAGACGCTTGCGGGCCTCCTTCTGCTGGTGCGGCGTGAGGATCGGCTTGCGACCAATTTGACGCCCTTCTCCTTGGCGTCGGCTCGGCCGCGCGCGGTGCGTTCGAGAATGCAGCGGCATTCGAGCTTCGCCGCAACGCCAAGGATGGCGAAGATGATCTCGGCGAAGTCGGATATGGTATCGAGGAACGGCTCGGCCAGCGAGCGGATACCGGCCCCGGCGCGATGCATGTCGCGGGCGATAACCAGTAGGTCGGTTGTGTCGCGGAAAGGCGGTCAACGGCCGGGGCGATGACAACATCGCCGGGAGCGAGGGTCTTCATCAGCTTTTTTAGCTGCGGGCGGTCGGCGGTCGTCTCCGTGATCTTCTCGCGGAACACTTTTTCGCACCCGGCCGCCTTCAACTGCCCTACCTGTCCGGTTTCGTCTTGGGCGGCCGTCGAGACCCAGGCATAGCCGTAAATCATGCCGGGATTGTGCGTCTAAAATCTGCACCGAAACAGGCCCATTTTGTCAATGACACGTCGATGATGCAGATATCTTGAGCAGCGCCGGGCTTGCTTGGCCGGTGCTACACCTGCGTACACTGAATCCCCACGGTTGGGGATGGATCGTGTCAAAGAGAATACCCGGCATTGTGATCTTAATATTGTGTGCCTTCGGCGTTCTGCAGGCGGGCGGCGGCGTTGTGGGGGCGTCGGCGACATCGCTCAAGCCGATTGATCGCGCCGCATTTCAAAACGCCGTCGATACGACAGCGAGGGAGCTGATGGTTCCGGGCGCCATGGTTCTTTTGAAAACTCCGCAGGGCGAGTTCATCGTCGGCTATGGAACGACAGAGCTGGGTGGCGCGGTCCCTCCGCGTGCCGGCACGTACTTCAGGATCGCCTCGAACACCAAGACGATGACATCTGCGGTGATTATGCTGCTAGCGCAGGACGGAAAAATTGGTCTCGATGACCCCGTCTCGAAATACGTTCCCGGCGTTCCCAATGGAGAGAACATTACCATTGCCGAATTGCTGAAGATGCGCAGCGGCCTGTATAACTACACTTATGCGCCAGAGCTTGCGGCAAGTCTTGACTATGACCCGACTAAGGCGTGGACCCCAGCGGAAGTATTGGCCATCGCGTTCAAACACCCGCCGCTATTCCCGCCCGGCAAGGCTTACGACTATTGCAACACCAACTATGCGCTGCTCGGTCTGGTCGCCGAGAAGATCGAACACAAACCGCTGGCCAGTGTTTTTCAAACCCGTTTGTTTGGACCGCTCGGCATGAGGCAGACACTGCTGCCGGCTAATACCTCCGCCACGCTGCCCGAACCCTACGCGCATGGCTACCTGTACGGGAGTGCCTCCTACGCTTTGGCGGATATCCCCTACCCCGCCGAGCTTCGGGCGGCGGCCAAGGCGGGAACGCTGAAGCCCAGCGACGATACCAACCAAAACCCTTCTTATGCCGCGGCGGCAGGGGGCGTCATTTCTACGGCTGACGATCTGGTCACCTGGATACGGGCATTGGTCGGCGGCAAAGTTCTCAATGCCGACAGTCAGCGCCGATGGCTTGAGAGCCCGGAGCCAGAAGATCCAGGTAAGCCCGATGGGCAAAAATATGGCTACGGTATCACTCAAATAAGCTTCGGGTCGAACAAGCTGTATTTTCACGGCGGTGAAATGCCCGGCTATAACTCCTTCATCGGCTACGACCCGACAAACAATGTAACTCTGATAATCTGGACGAACCTGACTATTTCACTCGACGGCCGTCCGACGGCCAATACCATCATGTTAAAAGTGCTTAATCAGATCTATGCGGCATCGCCCGCCCGTCGATAACCAGCCCCTGTACTGTCCTTCTGGCATGCCGCCGGTATCGGTCGCATGTGAATGGCGCACCGCTCCGCCCTCAAAACCGAAAGGTGGCGCCGAGGATCGGCCCCCTCAGGTGCACGACATAGCCGATCTGGCTGCCGCTCGCCGTGACGTTGAGAGTGCGGTAGCCGACGCGCAATGCCACCCACGGCTTCAGGGTGTAGTCGAGTGTGCCGAGTAGCTGCCAATCGACGTGTGCTGCGACGCCGAAGCCGCCCAAATCGCCATAAGCGGTCAACCCGAACCCATTGCCCAAATCGCGGCGATAGCGGGCGGCGATCAGAGGGTCGCCCCATTCGGCCGAGCGGTTCACGCTCGTCGTCGGCAACAGCCCGCCATTCAAGGTCAGCCCGCTCGAAATGCCCCAGGCGCGAAAGCCGACGCCGCCGTCGAGCGACTGAACCGGCTGCTCGACCGCGTGATAGAGAAACACGGCGGTCCCGATACTGGCCGTCAGCGATGCGCTGCCGCCGTTGAAAAAGACATTGCGGGTGGTGATGTCGGTGCCGACCGGGAGATGAATGATGTCGCCCACCAGGCTGAACGGCCCGTCGCGAACCTCGGCCGAACCGATCAACGGCACGCCGTCGAGATGCCCGAGAAGCTGAAAGGCCCCGACATCGCTGTCGACCGTTGGTGCCCGCGCCAGCGGCGTGCTGATCGTGGTGTGGACGCCCGTCAGCCACAGATATGGCGTCACACTGACCTGCAGCCCGCTGGTCAGCGTCCCCGGCGGGGGTGGCGCCGGTGGCTGGCTCAGGACAGGTGCGGGGGTCGACGGGGGCGTCGGCGGACCGCCCGGTGCCGGATATTGCTGCGCATAGGCGGCACTCGCCCCGGTCCCGATCGCCGCGAATGAAACCGCAAGAACCGTCAGGATGAATTTTCGGGCGCGCCGCATTCTATTCTCTCCGTCAGCGGACGATCGGCTTCGGGTCATGTTTCATCGTCAGGGAGGGTATGGATAGGCATAGGCCGGGCGCCGTCCTACTTTCCCCTTGCCAACACCAATACGCAGAGCAGTGCGGCAATCGCCAGCAGCCTCGTCAGTGACCGCTCGACTTCAGATATGTCCCCTGGTCCTCGATACGCTGCATGCAGATCGCATAGCACGCGTCGATGTCTCCCGGGTTTTGTGCCCGGCAGACCGTACATTTCTGCCCCGCGATCTCCGACTGACCGGCCGCGGTATTGGGATTGGGCGCGCTGCATCCGGCGATCAGCATGCCCAGGGCGATCAAGCCCCCGCGAACCGCAAACCTTCCCAGCAAACGCAAGTCAAATTGGTTTCTCATGCTCGTCCTCGACGTCAAATGATGAATGCCGGTTGGCCGCGGCTCCGCCGGAGATTGCTTCGCTTTTCGGGCAATGACAATTCAGGCCTGTCATTGCGAGGAGCCGTCAGGCGACGACGCAATCTCCGGGGCGCGGACGGGCCACCGCTCGACGGCGGCTTCGCCGAGGGTGGTCAGCCGGTAATGGCCGGGCTCGGTGCGCTCGAACCAGCCATAGACGTTGCGCAGCAGGATGCGGCCGGCATCGGGGGCCACAGCGCGCAGGTCGCGGGGGCGTCCCGCGCCGGCGCGCAACCTCGCGGCGCAGGCAAGCGCGCGTTGGCGATAGGCGGTCATGATCGGCTGTCGGGTCGAGCCGCCAGGCGACGGGTCGCCATGGCGATGGGCGTGCTCGGCGAGCAGCCTGGTGCGCCTTTGCAGATCCGGCCGGGGTCGGTAGGGGCCCGGCTCGGCTAATACCTCGACCCGATCGCGCGCGGCGTCGACCGCCAAGAGACCGAGCCCGATCAGCCGGCACAGCCGGCGCACGCGCGGGTCGCGGTCGCGTCCCCGCCTGGTCATCGGCACCGCCAGCCACACCTCGTCCGCCGGGCGCATGCGATCGACCGCCTGCAACAGCAGATCGAGATTGAAGCCGCGTTTCATTTCGACGATAGCGAGAAGCGGCGGTTCTCCGTCGCGCACCGCGACGATGTCGCAGCCGCAAACCTCGCCCTTTACCGCAAAGCCCGCTGCTTCGAGAAAACGCTTCACACTCGCGATAGAGTGCGGTCTCGGCCATGCCGCTTTTGGCCCCCCATGCCCCCGCCGGCGCCACGCCCCCGCGCCATGCCGGCTAAGCCGATATTCTACAACCGAAAGAAACCGGATGTCATTGTGAAATGAGAAATTGCGCCTATCTATACACTCGATTTGGCGGCGGCGCGAGCGTGATTGAGCCCTTGCTCGCTCATTGAACGCAATTTGTCCTCGAAATACGCGACGACGATGTCGGCATCGGGGCAGGGTTGTTGTTGCTGGTAGGTGCGCGCGACCTCCAGCCCCTCGCGATAGAGCGTCGCGGCCGCGTCGAGCTGGTCCTGCGCCCGCACCACGTCGCCGACCCGGCGCATCTCGACTTGGCCGATCACGGTAGCGCACGGTCAGGTTGAGAATGCAAATAGCTCACACCACACGACACTCAAAATCGAGATTGGATCACAGTCGCGAAAGCGGGCACCCAGAGCCGTCGACACCCGGCCTGCCGCCCTGGCCCCGTTTACGGCACGAGTGCGATCGGGCGGTGGCCAAGGTGCAGCGTGTCGATTTGGCTACGAGAGGCGATCCGGCTGAATGTGGGCACGAGGGCACAAATCCGACCTCAACTCTCGTTCAAAACAGCTCCCCTTGCGATTATGAACAGCTCTCTGGCAGAATTTTAACAGCTCTGCGGAAAAGATAGTGCAGCTCTCTTGACAGAGGCATCGAGCTGTGATAGCAATAGCCTGCCAGCTCGCCAACATCCCTTTGAGCGATGGTCGCTCTGCCAGGACGAGAGAGCTGAACATAGGAGAGCAAAATGTACGTCCACGTACCGGCCCTGCGCGGCAAGATGGGCAGCCGCACTTACTACGCTTGCCTCATGCCGCTCGATGCCATCGCCAATATGTTCAAGTTCGATCCCGAGGAGCGGCAGTGGACCGACTTGAGTCCGGAGCAACGCGAGCAGCGTGCCCTCAACAAGAGCCGAGTTCCAGCGCTGACCGCCTACATCGTCAACAACGAGGATGACTACCTTTTTTCCTCGATCACGGCCTCCTACAAATCCGAGCCCATCTTCGTGTCGTCGCCACAGCCGGACGGCTCCGACAATATCGGCACGCTGAAGCTTAAAATGGGGGACGAGCTGACGATTAACGATGGCCAACACCGTTGCGGCGGCATTGTCGAAGCGGTGAAGAAGAACCCCGAGCTGGGTGGCCAACGATCTCGGTGATCCTGTTCCCGTGGGAGAGTACCACCCGCATGCAGCAGATGTTCACCGACCTCAACCGTCATGTCGTCAAGACCTCAAAGTCGCTTGATGTGCTGTTCGACAAGCGCGACCCGCTGTCGATCGCGACGATGTTCGCGCTGGGTAACGTTCCGGTGTTCAAAGAGCTGACCGAGAAGGTCGATGCCAGCCTAAAGGCAAAGTCACAAAAAATCTTCACTCTGGCCGCTCTTTATGATGCCAACAGCGACCTACTGAAGGATCAGGACGATGACAATGTGGAGGCGAACGCCAAACTGTTGACCGAGTTCTGGACAACGGTCTCGGCGCATATGCCTGATTGGACCAAGGTGCTGTCGGGTCACAAGATGGCGACTGAGCTGCGCTCCGAGAGCATTTCGGCACATTCCACGGTTCTGCGTGCGCTTGGCGGACTGGGGGCCGAGCTAATCAAGTCGAGTGATTGGAAGGAAAAGCTGGCGGCGCTCAAAACGATCGATTGGTCAAAGACCAATCCCGATTGGCAGAACGTCTGCATTGTTGCCAATTCGGTCGTGTCGAACCGTCAGGCACGGGCAGCAACGAAGACCTACATTAAGAGCAAGCTCGGCATGGACTTGACGGAAGGCGAACAGCGCCAGCGCTTCCTCGCCCGAGCGGCGTAGGCATCGGCTCGTTGAGACTTCGACGGGGGCGGACAACCGCTCCCGTCATTTTATGCCACGTAAAAGTCGAGAAAATGGATATTGTGCGTCGCAACACCGGCCGAATGTGGGGGTAAATACTGGCGACATCTTCGCGACATTGGCTCGTTTGGTTCAAGTGCTACCGCAAGAGTTGTCCGACCCCGATCGCCTTACCGGCTCTTCATAGTGCGCTGACTCAAATTCGATGAGGATGTTTTGAATGGCAGAACGTTGTGTAGGCTTCGTCATCGTAGGTGAGGTGATAACCGTCGTCGACGCAGAGATGCCGGACGACGGGGTCGAACCCTTAACTATCTTAGCGGACGACACTTGGAAGTTACAAAAGGGGGAGAGGGCGTCGGCTTATTCCGTTCTTCATCAGCGCTGCGCGGACTACCTTCGCGAAAACGGCGTGGAAACGGTTGTGGTGAAAGCGAGTGCTCTTCCAACCGGAGCAGCGAAGCTGGGGCTCCTGAAGAGTGCCGAGGTTCGAGGAGTTATCATCGCTGCGGCGGCTTCCGTGTGTAATGTCGAAGTCGTCCCGAAGGCGGTGATTAGCCGCACTTATGGTGAGCGGAAGGTGGACGAATATCTCCAAGACGATAGTTTCTGGGGCGAGCAAACCCAGGGCGGGAAGTTAAGAAAGACAAGCCGCGAGGCGGCCATGCTCGTCGTCGCAGCGAGGAAGCGCTAATGGCCAATGTCGTTCCCGCGTTGCAATCACAACTTGGCAACGGTCACTTCGGTGAGGTCTTCCTCGGGCAGGACGGCGTGCATGGTAAGGTTGCCGTGAAGGTCCTCGCGAGGAAACCCTCGCACTCCGATGTTGAATGGCAGGCGTATAAGGCCAGCTTCCTCGCGGAGGCGCAAAGTCTATCCAAAGCTACGCATCGGAACGTAGTGCAAGTGTTCCACATCGAGGAATTGCCGGGCGGCGACAGCATCCGTTTCTGCATGGCGTTGTGCCCGGGTGGCTCGCTCCAAAGCGCCTTCGAGGTGGGACCGATGACCCTCGCGGCGGTGCGTAAGGTGGGAACTGAGGTGCTGATGGGCTTGAATGCCCTACACGCCCGTCAAATGCTGCACCGCGACATCAAGCCCGGCAATATCTTGATCGATGCGCAGGGGGTGGCGCAGATAGGTGACTTTGGCCTCGTCAGCGACGATCTTGTCTTAGGCTACGGTTCACAAGCTGGCTACTACGACCATATCGCTTATGAGGTTTGGCACGGGAGGGGGACCAGTGCGAAATCTGACATCTGGGCGTTTGGCATGACCCTATTCCGTCTCCTCCATGGGAAGACGTGGTACGACGAGGCGCCGAAACCGCACACGGTTGTCCGCAACGGCGGGTTTGCCGATAGTCTCAAATGGCTGCCACATGTGCCGAAAAGCTGCGGCGGGCGATTCGTAAAATGCTCAATGACAATTCGTCGGCAAGATACCCGACAGCCGGTCGGGCCCTTAACGCACTGGCTCGGCTTCCGGACGTCCCACTGTGGTCGGCCAAGGTTGCTCCTGACCTAGTCCGTTGGGAGCTGCAGTCCAAGACGCGCCTGAACGTTGTCGAGTGGAAGCGACACTCGCAGCGCAGGCATGAATGGTCGGCGTGGAGCGAACCACTCGGTAAGGGCCGCAAGATGACCCTCAATGGATCTGGCACAATTATCGGCAGCCGGCAGGCTATCGCCGAACTTGAGCGATACTTTGGGCTCTAGGACGAAGGCGCCTAGGTAGCAGGTACGGCCCCTGCACGTCGGCGTTCGTGATGGGCTTAAGATCGAACCGCGCCGTTACGGCTGCGCGGCGTGCCTTCGAACATCGCGGGCAATAACCCTGCAACGCGACTACCCCCTCGGCGGGACGCCAATGACGATTGCAGTTGCCGCACCGGGGCAACTCAGCGCTAGGTTCGGCGGTCTACGGCTCATCGGCACCTCGCCACCCATTGCCGGGAACGAAACATGAATATATTACGCCCCTTATGTCAAGCCTTCTTTTGCTCGCGTTCACGCGCGTTCCGGACCTCGGCGGTCTCGGCAGTCTGCCGTCAGCGCTTTTGGCGCGCGAGGGTCGGCTGCCGCCTGATAAGCGCGCTGCAACGCCGCCATTCGGCCGCCGCGGACAGAAAATGCGGTGCCAGGGAACCGGCTCGCCCGGCTCCATGGTCGGCTCCATCGCGGCGCCTGATGGTTGAACGCCAGGTCAGTTTAGCTGGGGTACGACAGGCTCACACGGAAAATTCCTGCCCGGGGTAGCGGAGCGCACATTTTCGCTTATTGCGTCAATCGTAATTGCTCCTATCTCCAACCCAGCAAAAACGGCGCGCGTCAGTGGAGGAGGATTTCCCGTGAATTCCCGGTTATGCGATTCGAATTCCCGGTTAGGGCATTTCGAATTCCCGGTTCCCCGATACGGGAATTGCCTCGCAGCACATTGAATTTGTTATGGTTTGTGAGACGTCTTGGGATCAAACCCGACTTTTCCCGGTTAATTTCCCGGTTCGCGGGAATTTGGGCATCTGACCCTGTCTCCGGCGCTCGGCCGGCTCACACCGAGAAATACTTCGCCTGGGGGTGGTGGACGATGATCGCCGAGGTCGATTGCTCGGGGTCGAGCTGGTCTTCCTCGGAGAGAGCGATGCCGATCTCGTCGGCGTGCAGCAGTTCGAGCAGCTGCTTCTGGTCGGCGAGATTGGGGCAGGCGGGATAGCCGAACGAATAGCGGCTGCCGCGATAGCCTTGGTTGAGCATCGCCTCGGTATCGCGCGCCTCCTCGGCGGCAAAGCCCAACTCGCCGCGGATGCGGCGGTGCAGGTATTCGGCCAAGGCCTCGGCCATCTCGACCGACAGCCCGTGCAGATAGAGGTAATCCTGGTAGCGATTGTCGGCGAACCATTCGCGCGCCGCTTCGGACGCGCGCCGGCCCATCGTCACCACCTGCAGCCCGATCACGTCGCGCTCGGCGGCGTCCACATCGCGGAAGAAATCGGCGATGCACAGCCCGCCATCCTTGTTCTGGCGCGGAAACGAAAAGCGGGTCAGTCTCGCGGCGTCCATCATCGGCGAACAGGATCACGTCGTTGCCTTCGGCGGCGCAGGGCCAATAGCCATAGGCGGCCTGCGGCATCAGGATTTCCTCGCGGATCGCGATGTCGAGCATCCGCGTCAATACCGGGCGCAACTCGTCCCTTGCCCATTCGCGGTACTCGGCCAATGACTTGCCGTCCTTCCGATAGCCCCACTGGAACTGGTAGAGCATGCGCTCGTTGAGGTACGGCACAACCGCCTTCGGCGACACCCGGGTGATTGCGCGCGGGCCCCAAAAGGGCGGCTGCGGCACCGCGATGTCGCGGGTCAGCTCGGCGCGGCGCAGGCGGATCTCGTCGAGATCGACCGGCCGCAACGGCCGCGGGTCGGCGGCGCGGCCGAGCTTGCGCGAGGGCTTGACGACGCGGCCCTCGTTCTTGGCCCGAACCTCGCCGAGATGCGCGTCGAATTTGCCGGTGACGATCTTGTCCATCAGACCGAGCCCGTCGAAGGCGTCGCGGGCATAGGCGACACGGCCGGCGGCATAGGCCTTGACGCAATCCTCTTCGACATAGCGCCGGGTCAAGGCGGCGCCACCCAGCATGACCGGGACGTCGAGACCCTGTCGGGTCATCTCTTCGAGGTTCTCGCGCATGACCACGGTCGATTTGACCAGCAGCCCCGACATGCCGACGGCGTCGGCTTTGTGCGCGACCGCAGCTTCGAGGATCGTACCGATCGGCTGCTTGATGCCGAGATTGATGACCCGGTAGCCGTTGTTGGTCAGGATGATGTCGACGAGGTTCTTGCCGATGTCGTGCACGTCGCCGCGCACCGTCGCCAGCACCACCGTGCCTCTCTCCTGACCTTCGACCCGCTCCATATGCGGCTCGAGAAAGCGCACCGCGGTCTTCATCGTTTCGGCCGATTGCAACACGAAGGGGAGCTGCATTTTGCCGGCGCCGAACAATTCGCCGACCGTCTTCATGCCTGTCAGCAGGATGTCGTTGATGATGTCGAGCGGCTTCCAGCTCTGCATCGCCAGATCGAGATCGGATTCGAGATCCTGGCGGTCGCCATCGACGATGCGCTGGGCGAGCCGATCTTCGAGCTTTTCGGGTCGGCCCTTCTTTTCGGCCTTCTCGGTCGTGCGGTTCTCGAACAGCGCGATAAACGCGTGAAGCGGATCGTATCCGTCGCGTCGGCGGTCGAAGATCAGATCCTCGGCGATTTGCGCTTCCTGCGGCGGGATGCGGTGCAACGGCATAATCCGCGAGAAATGCACGATGGCGCCGGTCAGTCCGCGGCGCAGGGCGTGGTCGAGAAACACCGAATTCAGGATCTGCCGCGCCGGCGGGTTCAGGCCGAAGGAGATGTTCGATAGGCCGAGGATGATCTGGCATTCGGGCATCGCGCGCGCGATCTGCTCGATCGCGTCCAAGGTATTGAGGCCGAGTCTGCGGTCGTCCTCGTTGCCGGTGCAGATCGTAAAGGTCAACGGATCGAACAGCAGATCCGAGGGCGGCAGGCCGTGCTTAACGCACGCAAAATCGTGAAGCCGGCGGGCGATGGCGAGCTTGTGCTCGACGTCTTTTGCCATGCCGGTCTCGTCGATCGTCAGTGCAATGACCGCCGCGCCAAAGCGGCGCGCGAGCCCGAGCCGCTTGTCAGCGGCTTCCTCGCCATCCTCGAAATTGATCGAATTGATGATCGGCTTGCCGCCATAGAGCTTTAGCGCCGCTTCCAGCACCGGGTATTCGGTCGAATCGATGACCAGCGGGGCATTCACCGCGCCGCGCATGCGGGTCACCGCCTCGCTGATATCGGCGACCTCGTCGCGCCCGACAAAGGCGGTGCACAGATCGAGTGTGTGCGAGCCTTCCTTGACCTGCTCGCGCGCCATCTCGACGCAGCCGTCCCAGTCCCCCTGCTCCTGCAACTGGCGGAATTTGCGGGAGCCGTTGGCGTTGCAGCGCTCGCCGATCGACAGCCATGCGTTCTCCTGGCGCAACGCCACCTGGCCGTAGAGCGAGGCGAGGGCGGGCGTCCAAATCGGACGGCGGGGCCGCGGCGCGGGGCGCCGGCGCTCGCGCCCGATACGGCGCAGCATCGCATCGAGCGCGGCGATGTGGGGAACATCGGTGCCGCAGCAGCCGCCGATCATATTGACGCCGTCCTCGAGCACAAAGCGTTCGAGCCATTGGGCGAGTTCGGCGGCTCCGAGCGGGTATTGCGCATGACCGGCGACCAGTTCGGGCAGGCCGGCATTGGGCTGGACCGAAATAAAGTCCGGCCAATTCTCGCCAAGCCATTTGACGTGCTCGGCCATTTCGCGCGGGCCGGTCGCGCAATTGAGCCCGATCATCGGCACGCCGAGCGCCTCGACGATGGTCGCTGCGGCGGCGATATCGGCGCCGACCAACAGGCTGCCGGTGGTTTCGATCGTGACCTGAACCAGGATCGGTGTGTCCTTGTGTGCGTCCTCGCGCGCCCGCTTGGCGCCGTTGACCGCCGCCTTGATCTGCAAAGGATCCTGGCAGGTCTCGATGATGATGGCGTCGACCCCGCCCGCGATCAGCCCGTCGCATTGAACGGCCAGTGCGTCTTCGAGTTCCTGATAGCCGATATGACCGAGCGAGGGCAGCCGGGTTCCGGGTCCGACCGAGCCCAGCACAAAGCGAATGCGGCCGTCATGAGCGAATTCGGCGACCGTTTCGCGTGCAATCTCGGCGGAGAGGCGGTTCAACGCGAAGGCGCGGTCAGCGAGCCCGAACTCGCCCAGCGTGATTGGCGAGCCGCCAAAGCTGTTGGTCTGGATCGCATCGCACCCGGCGGCGAGGTAACCTCGATGGATCTCCCGGATCAGATCGGGCCGGCTTTCGCAAACGATCTCGGTGCAATTCTCGTTGCCAAGAAAATCGCGCTCGACATCGAGGTTGCGCGCCTGGACCTGGGTTCCCATGGCTCCGTCGCACAAGACGACGCGGTCGGCGAGATAATCGAGGAAATGGGCTGCCACAGCCGACTCCGTTCAGACCGCGGCGGCGGGCTTGTTTGCGCGCACGCCGAGCAGGTGGCAGATCGCGACGATCAGGTCGGCACGGTTGAGCGTGTAGAAATGGAATTCGTGCACCCCCTCGGCGTGCAAACGCCGGCACTGCTCGGCGGCGATCGAAGCGGCGACCAGCCGCCGCGTGTCGGGATCGTCGTCGAGCCCATCGAAATGCTGCTGCATCCACGCCGGGATCGAGGCCCCGCAAGCGGCACTGAACTTTTTGACCTGGGCGAAATTTGTAACCGGCAGAATACCTGGAACGATCGGCACCGCGATCCCGGCACTCGCGGCGCGGTCGCGAAACCGCAGAAAGAGGTCGACATCGAAAAAGTACTGGGTGATCGCGCGGGTGGCGCCGGCATCGACCTTGCGCTTGAGATTGTCGAGGTCGCGCTCGGCGCTTTCCGCCTCGGGATGCGTCTCGGGATAGGCGGCGACGCTGATCTCGAAATCGGCGACGGTTTTGAGGCCTGAGACGAGATCGGCGGCGTAGTGATAGCCCCCCGGCTGCGGCGCATAAGCCTGTCCGCCGGTCGGGGGGTCGCCGCGCAGAGCGACGATGTGGCGAATGCCGGCCTGCCAGTAATCCCATGCGATCGCATCGATCTCGGCCCGGGTCGCGGCGACGCAGGTCAAATGCGCCGCGGGTTCGAGGGCGGTCTCGTAGCGGATGCGGCGGACCGTCGCATGGGTACGCTCGCGGGTCGATCCGCCGGCGCCGTAGGTCACCGAGACAAAGCGCGGCGCCAACGGTTCGAGCCGCTTGATTACCTCCCACAGCCGCAGCTCCATTTCCGCCGTCTTTGGCGGAAAGAATTCGAACGAAACGCGCGGCGGACCGGCGATCGAAATCGACGACCGGGTCGGCGGCGAGCCGGCCGCGCGACAGCCCCGAAGCGAAATTCTCGCTCATCAGCGCAGCTCCCCCTCGACGAGCGCGGACGGCGTCACCGCGCGCACATCCCCGCCCGATTGCCGATTCGCCGCCGCCGCGCGTCGGCGCGCGGTCCAGATCACAACCGTCAGCGGATCACCGGGCAACGCGCGCGAGGGGGCCGGATCGAGGCCGGCGGCGCGGCACCATTCGGCGATCTCGGCATCGCCAAAGCCGAGACGGCGATGGGCGTGCTCGTCGCGCAGGAATTCCAGCGCGTGCGGCGCAAAATCGACGAGCACCAGAATCCCGCGGGGCCGCAATACCCGGGCCGCTTCGGCGATCGCCGCGGCCGGACGGTCGGCGTAATGCAGAACTTGATGGATCACGACCGCGTCGAAGGACCCATCGGGCAGCGCCAGCTGGTACATGTCGTCGCGACGAACTCGCCCATTTACCAACCCCGCCTGTTCGAGATTGACCCGCGCTACCGACAGCATTTCGCGCGATTGGTCGATGCCGAGCGCATGTTCGACCCGCGGCGCCAGGATCTCGAGCATCCGCCCCGTTCCGGTGCCGATGTCGAGCAGATCGCGCGGGTCGGCCGCGGCGATGATCTCGACCAGCGCCGCCTCGACCTCGCGCTCGTCGACATAGAGGGAACGGATCCGATGCCACTGCGCGGCGTTCTCGCGGAAATACGCGCTGGCGAGATCGGCGCGCTGCTGCTTGATCGCGCCGAGCCGCTGGAGATCGAGGGCGATGGTCGGATCGGCCTCGCCGCACGCGGCAACCAATTGCCGGGCGAGAGCGCTGGCTGGGGTCGATTGGCTCAAACGATAAAAGACCCAACTGCCCTCGCGGAAGCGGTCGAGCAGGCCGGCGTCGCACAATAGCTTTAGATGGCGCGACACGCGCGGCTGGCTCTGCCCGAGGATCTGGGTCAGCTCGCTGACGGTGAGTTCGCCGCGGGCGCACAGCACAACGAGCCGCAGCCGGGTCGGTTCAGCCACAGCCCGCAAAGCCGTTAAGAGATGATCCATAGACGCGCTTCTTCCTTCATGCTCGACAGCAACATATACAGATATCTTTATGTTCACAAGCGAATTACCCTGAAGCAAGGTGGAGACGTTCGGGTGGAGCGAGCAACCCCTTGCCGCTGCCGCCGATTTCCCGCAAATATCTCGCGCCCAAAGGAGACGCCAACCTAATGCGAGCCAAACTAACGAATGTTCGTGCGTTGCGTCTTACCTTTACGGGTCCGTTCGTCATGCTCGCCCTGCTCGTCTCGGGCTGCGCCACGACGCCGCAAAATCCGGAGCAGACGGCCATTGCGGGCGAAGACTTCCACGATCCGTTCGAGGACACCAACCGCAAGATTTTTGACTTCAATCAAGTTGTCGATCGCCACGTATTGGTGCCGGTGGCCAAGGCCTATCGCGCATCGCTGCCTCAACCGGTGCGCAATTCGCTGCGCGATTTTTTGATCAACCTGCAAGAGCCACTGGTTTTCGCAAACGACACGCTGCAAGGCGATTTTCGACGGGCCAAAGACACCATCGTGCGCTTTGTGCTCAATTCGACGATCGGGATGGCCGGGCTCGTCGACGTGGCCGGGCGCTGGGGTATCCCGCATCACGAGCAGGATTTGGGGATCACCCTCGGAGTCTGGGGCATCCGGGAGGGCCCTTATCTCGTGGTGCCGATCCTTGGTCCATCCGATGCGCGCGATCTCGGCGCCCAGGCAGCCGAGGCGTTTGGTGATCCCTGGAACAGGCTCGTCTCTGGTGACCCATGGACCCTCTATTGGATTCCGTACGTGCGGGGTGCGGTCAGCGGTGTCGATCAGCGGGCGCGCTACCTCGACACCCTCGCCGATATCGAGCGGACCTCGCTCGACTATTACGCGACGATCCGCTCGCTCTACCGGCAGCGCAGGGCGGCGCTGATCCGTGGCGAACGGAAGGACCTGCCGCCGCCAGCTGGCTTCACCCAGAACGGCGGCCCGGCCCCGCCGGCAGCTTCGGTGAACCAGGCGCCGCTGGCGGCTGTTGTCACCACGGCACAAAGCGGCTCTGAGGTAACCCGGTAATGATCCGACGCTGGTTTCTGATCGGTGCTTGCGTCCTGTTCGTCGGCATCTTGATTTCAGCGCGCCCCGCGCCGGCGGCCTCCGACCCAGCCGCCGTGGTCATTAGCCTCGGGAACCACGCGCTCGAAGTGCTCGGAAACAACGTCGACCCGAATCTAAGGGTTGCCCGGTTTCGCCAGCTGTTCAGCGAGGATTTTGACGTTCCTGGCATTGCCCGTTTCGTCCTCGGCCGCTACTGGCACATCGCTACCGAGCCGCAGCGGCAGGAATTCGTCAAGGTGTTCGCCGATTACATCGCCCTCGCCTACAGCAACCGGCTGGCGGAATACAGCGGTGAAACCTTGCGTGTGACAGGCACCAGACTGGCGTCCGACGGATCGGTTGTGTCCAGCGAGATCGTGCGTCCCAACGGTGCGCCGCCGGCCAAGGTCGATTGGGTGCTGACCCCGCACGGCGGCACCTACAAGATCAGCGACGTCGTCGTCGAGGGAGTCAGCATGGCGGTAACCCAGCGCTCCGAATTTGCCTCGGTGATCCAGCGCAATGGAGGACAGGTGCAAGGTCTGATCACGGCGTTGCGGCAAAAGACCGAGGCCGCCGGTCTGCGCTGATCTGGTCCAAACCCGGAGAGGCGCTTGCTGGTACCCGGTCACGCCCGCATCAGCGGCTTATAGCGGATGCGATGGGGCTGATCGGCGTCGCTGCCGAGCCGGCGGCGGCGATCGGCTTCGTAATCGGCATAATTCCCTTCGAACCAGACGATTTGGCTATCGCCCTCGAAAGCGAGAATGTGGGTGGCGACGCGGTCGAGAAACCAGCGATCGTGGGTGACGACGACGGCGCAGCCGGCAAAGTCGAGCAAAGCCTCTTCGAGCGCGCGCAAGGTGTCGACGTCGAGATCGTTGGTCGGCTCGTCGAGCAGCAGCACATTGGCGCCCTCTTTCAGCATCTTTGCGAGATGGACGCGGTTGCGCTCGCCGCCCGAGAGTTGTCCGACCTTTTTCTGCTGGTCGGCGCCACGGAAATTGAACAACGCGCAATAGGCGCGGCTGGCGATCTTGCGACGGCCGAGATCGATCTCGTCGCGCCCGCCTGAAATCTCCTGCCAGACCGTGGCGGCCGGCGCGAGTGTGTCGCGCGACTGATCGACATAGCCGAGCTTGACCGTGTCGCCGATCCGAAAGCTGCCGCTGTCGGCCGTATCCTGTCGCGTTATCAATTTCAGGAGCGTCGTCTTGCCAGCGCCGTTCGGGCCGATCACGCCGACGATCCCGCCGGGCGGCAGGCGAAAATCGAGCGCCTCGATCAGCAGCCGGTTACCAAAACCCTTGGCGACCCGTTCGGCGCTGATCACCAGATCGCCGAGCCGCGGTCCCGGCGGCAGCACGATTTGCGCGGTCTCCGGCGCCTTCTCCCGGCTCTCGGCGACCAGTGACTCATAAGCCGAGAGCCGCGCCTTGCTCTTCGCCTGGCGCGCCCGCGGGCTTTGCCGCACCCATTCGAGCTCGCGTTCGAGAGTGCGCTGGCGCGCCTCCTCCTGTCGGCCTTCCTGAGCGAGCCGCTGCTGCTTTTGCTCGAGCCAGCTCGAATAATTGCCCTCGAACGGGATGCCGCGGCCGCGATCGAGCTCGAGGATCCAGCCGGCGACCTCGTCGAGAAAATAGCGGTCGTGGGTGACGGTGACGACAGTGCCTGGGTAGTCATCGAGAAAGCGCTGCAGCCAGGCGACCGACTTCGGCGTCGAGATGGTTGGTCGGTTCATCGAGCAGCAGCAGATCGGGGCGCTGCAGCAAGAGTCGGCACAACGCCACCCGGCGCCGTTCGCCGCCGGAGAGAGTGGTGACCTCGGCCTCGCCAGGCGGGCAGCGAAGTGCATCCATCGCGATCTCGACGGCGCGGTCGAGTTCCCAGCCATCGGCCTGATCGATCTTTTCCTGCAGATCTCCTTGTTCGGCGATCAGCGCTTCCATCTCGTCGGGCGACAGCTCTTCGGCAAAGCGGGCGCTGACCGCCTCGAACCGGTCAAGCAACGCCTTGGTTTCGGAGAGCCCCTCGATGACGTTGCCGAACACGTCCTTGGCCGGATCGAGCGTGGGCTCTTGCGCCAGATAGCCGACCCGCGCCCCCTCCGCCGCCCAGGCTTCGCCGGCAAAGTCGTGTTCTAGGCCGGCCATGATCCGCAGCAGAGTTGATTTGCCGGCTCCGTTGGCGCCGAGCACCCCGATCTTGGCGCCGGGCAAAAACGACAGCCAGATATCCCGCAGCACCTCGCGGCCGCCGGGATAGGTCTTGCTCAGCCCCTTCATCACATAGATGTACTGGTAGGCTGCCATCGGGAGAACCTCGGGAACTGCGTTGCACATAAATCGTAGTCTGCGTGCGGCGCTTGACCTGCGGGGTCAAGCCCTTTGTGCGATCGGCGCGCGCCGCTTGACATAAGGTAAGTAAGCGCTTACTTCGCTCGCGCCATGGCCACGGTGCGATTGGACAGCGACGAGCGGCGCAAGACCATCGTCGCGGCTGCGGTTCCGCTGTTTGCCCGAAAAGGGTTCGCCGGTACGACGACGCGCGAGCTCGCCGAGGCGGCGAATATCTCCGAGGGGCTGCTGTTTCGCCACTTCCCGAGCAAGAAGCATCTTTATAGCGAGATTTTGCAGCTCGGCTGCGAAGGCGATCCGGTGCTCGATCGGCTGGCCGCGCTGGAACCGTCTACCTTCACCCTCGTCCGCATGATCCACTACATGGTGCGATATTTCCTGCTCGCCGGTGAAGCTGATCGGGCCGAGCGCGACTCGCGGCTGCGGCTCGTGTTGCACAGCTTTCTGGAGGACGGCGAGTACGCGCGCGAATTATTTGAGACGATTTTCGAACGGGTCCAGCCGTTGTTCGCGGCCTCGATTGAGGCGGCTGCAGCCGCCGGCGATCTGGTTTTCGGTCCGATCGCTTCTGCTAATCGCTTCTGGTTCGGCCATCATGTCGCCGCGATGATGGCGTTTGTCTGTTTGCCGGCGCGTGCCTGCTTATCCTATCAGGGGACACTCATGGCGCTGATTGACGAGACCACCTGGTTCGTCCTGCGCGGCATCGGCATGACAGACGCGGCGATTGCCGAGGCGCTCGCCAGCAGTGCGCGGAACCCGCTTGAACTCGCATCCCCCGCTACGGGAGCAGCCGATGGACGGTGATCAGTTGGCGAACAGAACGTCGCAAGCGCTGGCTCCCGAACCGGCTGCGCGCGCGAGCGGCGATAGCCGTGGCAATGCCGCGCCGCGGCCGAAGACGGTCCGGTGGTTGGTCATCGTCACGTTGCTGCTGGTCGTCGTGCTCGGCGGTCTCTACGAATTCAATCGTTTCCGAACCCAGGCGATCGCCAGCTTCTTCGCGCACAACAAACCGCCGCCGGCGCAGATCAGCGCCGTTGTGGCCCGGACCCAGTCGGTCCCGCGCTTTGCTCCTGGCATCGGCTCGATCACCGCAGTTCATCAGGTGACGGTCAACCCCGAAGTCGGCGGGCGCGTCACCAAGATCTTTTTCGAGCCGGGGCAGACCGTGAAAGCGGGCGACCCGCTGGTGCAAATCAACGACGCGCCGGATCAAGGCGACCTTGCCAATTACCAGGCGCAGCTCAAACTCGCGCAAATCAAGCTGGCGCGCTCCGACCAACTGGTCAAACGTCAGTTCACCCCGCAGGAGACCGTCGACGAGAACCAAAGCCAGCTCGCTCAGATGAATGCCTTGATCCAAAAGACCCAGGCGGTCATCGCGCAAAAATTGATCCGAGCCCCGTTTGGCGGTCAGCTCGGCATTCGCCAGGTTGATCTTGGCCAATACCTCAACCCCGGCGCGCCGATCGTGACCTTGACCGATCTGTCGATGCTCTACGTGAATTTTACGTTGCCGTCGCAAATCCGCCCGCAAATCTCGGTCGGGCAGCGGGTCAACGTCACCTCCGACGCGTTTCCCGGCCGAAACTTCGTCGCCAAGATCACGACGATCGAACCGCAGCTCAGCCCCGATACACGGACGATCGAGGTCCAGGCGACGATGCCCAATCCGGATGATTTGCTGCTGCCGGGAATGTTCGTGGATGCCGCAATTGTACTGCCGCCGCAACCCGATACCATCGTCGTGCCCGAGACCGCGGTTGAGTACACGCTTTATGGCGACAGCGTGTATGTGATCCACCAGGACGGCAAGGATGCCAAAGGCAATCCCATCCTTAAGGCGGTGCGCACACCGGTCAAGACCGGCGCACGCTGGGACGACAGGGTGGCGATCCTCAGTGGGCTGAAGCCCGGCGAACAGGTCGTCGCCGCGGGCCAGGTCAAGCTGCAGAACGGCGTGCAGGTCGCTATCACCGGCTCGCCGCCGCCACAGCCGCCAAAGCATCCGACGCTGAACTGACGCCCGACTTTTCCACCATGTCGTTTACCGACATCTTCATCCGCCGGCCGGTACTGGCGCTGGTCGTCAGCCTGCTGATCCTGCTGATCGGGCTGCGCGCGATGCTGGGGCTGCCGATCCGGCAATATCCGAAGCTGTCGAATACGACGATCACGATCACGACAATCTATCCCGGCGCCGCGCCCGATTTGATGCAGGGCTTCATCACCACACCGATGGCCCAGGCGGTGGCGACCGCGGAGGGGGTCGACTACCTGATTTCCTCGTCGGTTCAGGGCACCAGTACGATCACCGCCTACATCATCCTCGACTTCGATCCGGACAAGGCGTTGACGGAAGTCATGGCCAAGGTCCAGCAGATTAAATATCTGCTGCCGACTGGTTCGCAGGACCCGATCATCGTCAAGGCGACGGGCCAGACCACGGCAGTAATGTATGTCGGTTTTTCAAGCAATGAAATATCGAGTGCAGCGATTTCGGATTACTTGACACGGGTGGTGCAGCCATTATTCGACACGGTCGACGGCGTAGCTTCGGCAGATATTTTAGGGGGTCAGACTTTCGCGATGCGGCTGTGGCTCGATCCGGTCCGGATGGCGGCGCGCGGGATCTCTGCCGACAATGTCGCCGCGGCGATTCAGGCCAACAACTATCAATCAGCGCCCGGCCAGGCGAAGGGTTATTTCACGGTTACCAACGTCAGCGCCAACACCGGGCTGACCGATGTCGCCCAGTTCAAGAATATGGTCGTCAAGGCCAAGAGCGGCGCTCTGGTGCGGATGGGGGATATCGCCACCGTCGATCTCTCGGCGCAGAGTTGGACTTCGAGCGTCGTGATGAATGGGCAGCACGCCGTTTTCATCGGCATCCAGGCGACGCCGTCTGGCAACCCCCTCACCCTGGTCAAAGGCGTGCGAGCGCTGTTACCGGAGATCCAGCGCAACCTGCCGCCATCGATGGAAATGCAGGTAGCCTACAATTCGACCAAATTCATCCAGGCCTCGATCGACGAGGTTCAGTTTTCGCTCGGCTTAGCCGTCGCCATCGTTGTCGTGGTCATCTTCCTTTTCCTCGGCAGCCTGCGCTCGGTGGTAATCCCGATTGTCACGATCCCGCTGTCCTTGGTCGGCGCCGGAATGATCATGGCGGCCCTGGGCTTCAGCCTGAATCTGTTGACCTTGTTGGCGATGGTGCTGGCGATCGGGCTCGTCGTCGACGACGCGATCGTCGTCGTCGAAAACGTTTACCGCCATATCGAACAAGGGCGCACCCCAGCGCAGGCGGCACTGATCGGCGCCCGCGAGATTGCCAGCCCGGTCATCTCGATGACCCTGACCTTGGCGGCCGTCTACGCGCCAATCGGCTTTCTCGGCGGCGTGACTGGTGCCCTGTTCCGCGAATTCGCCTTCACCCTGGCTGGTGCGGTCATCATCTCAGGCGTCGTCGCGGTGACGTTGTCGCCGATGATGTGCTCGCTGCTGTTGAGCCGCAAGATGCTGCACGGGCGGTTTGTCCGGGTGATCGACAGCCTCTTTTCGCGGCTGGCGAATTGGTATGGCCGCCGCCTCGAACGCTCGCTCGACTACCGCCCGGTGACTGCTCTCTTTGGCGCCGCTGTTCTCGCAAGCATCGTCTTTATGTATCTGCACACCAGTGCTGAACTCGCCCCCGAGGAGGACCAGGGCGTGTTGTTCGCGCTGACCAAGTCGCCGCAATACTCCAATCTCGATTATGCGGATTCCTATGACGCCAAGCTCGACAAAGCCTTGGCCTCGTTTCCCGAGACCTTTTTGCGTTTTATCGTCAACGGCCGGTTCGGACCGAACCAGGGCATCGCCGGGTTCATCCTGAAGCCCTGGAACGAGAGGACCCGCTCGTCGCAGCAATTGAAGCCGCTGGTTCAGCAGAAGGTCAACGCCGTCGAGGGGCTGCGCGCTTTTGTCTTCAACCTGCCGCCTTTACCGGCGACGATCGGCGGGTTGCCGATCCAGATGGTGATCTATTCACCCGCCGACTACAGATCGATCTATCTGCAAATGGAAAAAATCAAAGCGGCGGCGCGCAAGAGCGGTATATTCATCGTCGTCGACAGCGACCTCGACTTCAACCAGCCGGTGATCCACGTCAAGATCGATCGCTCCAAGGCGAACGAGCTCGGGGTCACGATGCAATCGATCGGCGACACCTTGGCGCTGCTGGTTGGCGAAAACTACGTCAATCGTTTCAATCTCGGTGGCCGGTCTTACGAGGTGATCCCGCAAGTCCCGCGGGCCGATCGCCTGAACCAGGAGACCTTGACGCGCTACTATGTCAAATCCGCTGCCGGACAGCCGATACCGCTATCGAATCTCGTCACCCTCGAGATGGGCACCGAGCCCAACGCGCTGACCCAGTATAATCAGCTGAACTCCGCAACCTTCCAAGCGGTACCGATGCCCGGGGTGACGACCGGTCAGGCGGTCGAGTTCCTAGAGAGCCAAGTGAAGGACCTGCCGGCCGGTTTCAGCCACGACTATTTATCGGATACCCGGCTCTATGTGCGTGAGGGCAATCAGCTGGCGGTCACCTTCATTTTTGCGCTGATCATCATCTACCTGGTACTGGCGGCGCTGTTCGAGAGCCTACGCGATCCGCTGGTGATCCTGGTCAGTGTCCCGATGTCGATCTGCGGAGCGATGATCCCGCTGTTCTTCGGCCTCGCGACGATGAACATCTACACCCAGGTCGGGCTGGTCACCTTGATCGGGCTGATCAGCAAGCACGGCATTTTGATGGTCGCCTTTGCAAACGAGTTGCAGGTCAGCGAGCGGCTCGACCGGCGGCGCGCGATCGAACAGGCGGCGCGGGTGCGGCTGCGCCCGATCCTGATGACGACGGCGGCGATGGTCGTCGGGCTGGTGCCCCTGTTAACCGCGAGCGGGGCGGGGGCGGCGAGCCGCTTTTCGATCGGCGTCGTTGTCGTCGCCGGCATGTCGATCGGGACTCTGTTCACGCTGTTCGTGCTGCCCGCCGTCTATACCGTGCTGGCCAAGGACCACCTCGCCGCGGCGCAGTCGATCCGCACCCGCGAGCTCGAGCAGGTATCGTGATGGGCGCGTGAGAGACTCGCCGCGGCTCACAGGCGGGCAGCGATATTTTTAAGGACACGGAATGGTAGGCCCGGCAGGACTCGAACCTGCGACAACACCGTTATGAGCGGCGTGTTCTAACCAGCTGAACTACGGGCCCCTATTGACCCGTCATGCCCGGATTTATTCCGGGCATCCACGAAGGACCCGGAGATGCGTTCGCCGGTTGCGCGTGGATGGCCGAGTCAAGCCCGGCCATGACAAGAAGGATTTACATTGAACGCAAACAAGATTTGGTGAGAAGGGCTCAGGTGTCGAGGAAGCTGCGCAATTTGCGCGAGCGGCTCGGATGCTTGAGTTTCCGCAAGGCCTTGGCCTCGATCTGGCGGATGCGCTCGCGGGTAACCGAGAATTGCTGGCCAACCTCTTCGAGGGTGTGGTCGGTATTCATGCCGATGCCAAAGCGCATGCGCAACACACGCTCTTCGCGCGCGGTCAGCGAGGCGAGCACGCGCGTCGTCGTCTCGCGCAGATTGGCCTGAATCGCCGCATCCAGCGGCAACACCGCATTCTTGTCCTCGATGAAGTCGCCGAGATGCGAATCCTCTTCGTCGCCGATCGGAGTTTCGAGGCTGATCGGCTCCTTGGCGATCTTCAGCACTTTGCGCACCTTTTCGAGCGGCATCGCCAGTTTTTCGGCGAGTTCCTCGGGGGTCGGCTCGCGGCCGATCTCGTGCAGCATCTGCCGCGAGGTGCGCACCAACTTGTTGATCGTCTCGATCATGTGCACCGGAATGCGGATCGTACGCGCCTGATCGGCGATCGAGCGGGTAATCGCCTGGCGGATCCACCAGGTCGCATAGGTAGAGAATTTGTAACCGCGACGGTACTCGAATTTGTCGACCGCCTTCATCAGCCCGATATTGCCTTCCTGGATCAGGTCGAGAAACTGCAGCCCACGGTTCGTATATTTCTTGGCGATTGAAATGACGAGCCGCAGATTGGCTTCGACCATCTCTTTTTTCGCCCGGCCCGCCTCGCGCTCGCCGCGTTGCACCGTCTGCACGACCCGGCGAAACTCGGCGATCGGCAGCTTTGCTTCGGACGCAACTTGGGCGATTTGTGCGCGCAACCGCGCCGCCTCCGAATTATGCTTCTCGACCAGCCGCGGCCACCCGCGGCTGGGCAGGGAGGCGACCCGTTCCAGCCAATCGCCGGCGAGTTCGTTTCCGAAATATTCGCGCAAAAATTCAGCCCGCTTGACCCCGGCGTTCTCGGCCAGCCGCAGCAGCCTGCCCTCATCGGCGACAAGACGGCGGTTGACGTCGTAGAGCTGCTCGACGAGGTATTCGATGCGCGCGTTGTTGAGCCGGATGCGCTTGACGTCTTCGATCACCTTGCTCTTGAGTTTCTCGTAGCGGCGCTCGGTCACCTTCGGCAGCGGTTCGCCTTTCAGCATGGCGTTGATGCGCTGGTCCTGAAGCCTATGCAGCTTTTTGTGCAATTCGGCGATTGCGTCGAAGGTCGCGAGCACGCTCGGCTTCAGCTGAGCTTCCATCGCCGCCAGCGAAATCGAGCTTTCCTCGCCTTCGCCCTCTTCCGCGGCGAGTTCAGGCTCGAGCTCGACAAGTTCGGCTTCGCCCTCGGCCGCCTCGGCCCTTGCTTCGCCCTCGGCTCCCTCTGCCCCCGCTTCGCCCGCGGCCCCCTCGGCCGCCGCCCCGGGCGCGCCCACTGCATCGGGCGCGGCCACTGTCTCGGGCTCAGCCGCCCGATCGCCAGGTATCGCCAACGCCACGGCGGGCACAACTGGCTCGAACCCACCGCCGCCATAGGTAGCGTCGAGATCGATGATGTCGCGCAAAAGCATCTTTCTTTCGTTCAGTGCCTCGCGCCAGCCGATGATCGCGCGGATCGTCAACGGGTTTTCGCAGATGCCGCCGATCATCATCTCGCGCCCGGCCTCGATCCGCTTGGCAATCGCGATCTCGCCCTCGCGCGACAGCAATTCGACCGATCCCATTTCGCGCAGATACATGCGCACCGGATCATCGGTGCGGCCGATGTCATCGTCGTCGAGATTGCCGCGAACCTCGCCGTCGGCCTCCTCTACCTGGGGGGCGGCCGGCTCCTCGCTTTCCTCGCTCTCGATTACATTGACCCCGAGCTCGGAGAGCATCGTCATCGTGTCCTCGATCTGCTCCGAGGACACCTGGTCTTGCGGCAGCGCCGCGTTCAGCTCGTCATAGGTCACATATCCACGCTCCCGGCCGCGGGCCAGCATCTTTTTGATTGCCGCGGCAACGGTATCGAGCAGAGGCGCCTCGGCTGCCTCATCGCGGTTTTCCGTCGCTTCAGCCGTGTTCGCCGCTTTGCTCGCCATGCCACCATCCCTAAACTGGTTTCGAACCGGTCCCGCCATGGTGGACCGCCAAAATATCCCACGATGCGGGTTTGCCGACGACCATCCACGATCCAGTCTGACATGGTGTCAGACCGGATCGTCATCGAGCCGAACCTCGCGCAACACCCGCTCCCTCGCGGCCAGGAAACGTTCCCAGTTCGCCGCCGAGGCATCATCGGTCAGATGATTGCTGGCTTCGGTCAAGGCCGACCGGTGACCTCCCATCAGCATTTCGATCACATGAGCCCATTCGTCGCGCGCCGAGCGTAACTCCGAACTCCGGACCAGAAAGCCCGAATCGACCGACGGCGAAAGAAGCGCATCCACGGTCGCCGCAAACCCGTTCAGCAGAAGGTGTTGCCGGAGCGCCGAAGCGTCAAGCCCCGGCCGCAGAGCTTCAACCTCTAAAATCTCGCGGCGAAGCTTGTCAAGCTCCGCCTCGGGGATTTCGATCGCCGCAAACTCCTCGGCGATCTCGCCGATCAAAGTCGGGCAGCGGAGCAAGATGCGAAACAGAATCTCCCGCTGCATGCGGGCCGGCGCGCGCGGCAGCCGGGCTCGATCCTCGACGAACCAGGGGTCGCCTGGGTTGCGGACCCGATGCTTACGGCCGTCCTTCGCTCCCCATGTCGCCTCGCGAAATTTGACGTTCAGCAGATACGCCCGGTATTGCTGCTGGACGGCTTTATTGGGTATCAGCGCGATATCTTCGACAAGTCGACGCTCCAGATCGGCCCGACGCTCAGCCGTGTCCAATGGCTTAGCTCCGACTTCGATCTCCCATAACATTGACGCCATGCGGCGCGCGGAGCGCAGCACCTCCTCGAAGGCAACGCTGCCCGAGTTCCGGATAACGAAGTCGGGATCCTCGCCCGGCGGCAAGATGGCAAAGCGCAGGCTGTGCCCCGGCTGAAGCAGCGGCAATGCCCTGCGCAGGGCGCGCGCCGCGGCGCGCTGGCCGGCGGCGTCGCCGTCGTAGCACAGGATCGGTTCGGGTCCGAGGCGCCACAACTCGCGCAGCTGGAACTCGGTCAGGGCGGTTCCCAACGATGCCACAGCCGAGGGAAAACCAGCGCGGTGCAGCGCGATTACGTCCATGTAGCCTTCGGTAACGATCGCGTCCGCGCTATCCCCGGCGGCCGCTCGCGCCGCCGACCAGCCGTAGAGCACGCGCCCTTTCTCGAAGAGCAGGCTGTCGGGCGAGTTCAGATATTTGGGCTGGGTATCCCCGATTGTGCGGCCGCCAAAGGCGATGACCCGTCCGGCGCGGTCACCGATCGGAAACATGACGCGGCCCCGGAAATAGTCGAACGGCTCGCCCTCTTCGGGCTGATGGATCAGCCCGGCTTCGACCAGCAGCGGCTCGAGAAAATCGCCGCCGAGGGCGCGGCGCAATGCCTGGCGATCATCGGATGCCCAGCCGAGGCGGAAGCGGCGGATCGTATCGGCGTCGAGCCCCCGCGCTTGCAGGTAGTCGCGGGCGCGGCTGCCGGCCGGCCCCCACAAACGGGCCTCGTAAAAGGCGGCGGCGGCTTCGAGAGTTTCGAGCAGCGTCTTCTGCCGCTGAGCCTTTTCGCGTTCCTCCGGAGTGGCCTGCGGGACCGCGACCCCGGCTTCGCCGGCCAGTTTTTCGACCGCTTCGAGGAAATCGAGGTTGTCGGCGCGCATGGCAAAACCGATCGCGTCGCCATGTGCGCCGCAGCCGAAGCAGTGAAAAAAATTCTTGTCATCGACGACGTAGAAGGACGGCGTTTTCTCGTGATGAAACGGGCAGAGTCCGGCATGTTCGCGCCCGCGCCGGGTGAGCTTGACCCGCCGGCCGACCAGGCCGGACAGGGAAATCCGGTTGCGCAATTCGTCTAGGAAACCGGGCGGAAACGCCATGGCTCGGCCGATTCAACCCGCTGCCGCCGACCGCGACGGCAAAAAACCCGCCGCACTGCGCCGCCCCATGTGCCCCATCGCCGCCACGAATCCGTCTAACCCAACAAACGTTTGACGATCGGCCCGGCCCGGCTGAAATCCATCGAGCCGGCGTGATGCTCGCGCAGGGTCGCCATGACCTTGCCCATATCCTTGATGCCGGCAGCGCCGGTCTCGGCGATCGCAGCCTGCGAGGCGGCGGCGATTTGGTCCTCGGTCATCTGCTGCGGCAGAAAGCTTTCGATAACGCCGATCTCGTCGCGCTCCTGTCGCGCCAGGTCGGCCCGGTTGCCTTGCTCGTAAAGCGCGATCGATTCGCGCCGCTGTTTGATCATACCCTGCAGCATCCGAGCAATTTCGGGCTCGGCGATCCCCTCCGCATTGGCTTCCCCACGAGTCGCTACGTCACGTTCCTTGAGCCCGGCCAATATCATCCGCACGGTCGAGACGGTGCGCGCATCCCTCGCCTTCATCGCTTGTTTGAGGCGGTCGGTGAAGGCTTGACGCAGCATTTGCACCCACCTCTTAGCCGAAGTTTCAGCGTATCGCGTTTCCCGCTTCGCGGCAATTCGGCACGGCTGACCCTAAGTATTTGAAATGACGTGCAGTTCTATCGAGACAAGGGTTGACCTCGTGAGTCTGAACGATTATCTGTGGACGGTTCCGCAACGCGCCCGTCGCCGCATCGGGCGGCGTGCGGTTTGTCCGCCGGATTTTCACAAATGCGCGATCCGTGGCTGCAACCGCCCGACTGCAATGCCGCGCTCGTCCTCGCGGACGGCACAGTGTTTTGGGGCGGCGGGTTGGGGGCCAGCGGAGTGGCGGTCGGCGAGGTCTGCTTTAACACCGCGATGACCGGCTACCAGGAAATCCTGACCGATCCATCTTATGCGGCTCAGATCATTAACTTCACCTTTCCCCACATCGGCAACGTGGGAACGAACCGCGATGATATCGAAACAACCACACCGGCGGCGCGCGGTCTCGTCGTCCACAGCAAGGTCACTGGGCCGGCGAACTGGCGCTCCACCACGCCCCTCGATGCCTGGCTCGAATCGCACGGGCTCATCGGGATATCGGGTGTCGATACGCGACGGCTGACCCGGCTTATCCGCGATCTAGGACCGCCCAATGGGGTGATCGCCTACGATCCTCAACGGCCGCTCGACATTGCGTCGCTGCATCGGTATGCGTCGGCGTGGCCGGGTCTCGAAGGGATGGATCTGGCCTGTGAAGTCACTTGCCGTCAGACCTACCAATGGGATGAGACGGGCTGGGAGCGGGTACGCGGCTACGGCCGGCAGCACAATCCGCGGCACCACGTCGTCGCTGTCGATTACGGCGCCAAGCGCAACATCTTGCGAATGCTTGCCCAGCACGGTTGCCGGGTTACCGTGGTCCCTGCTACCGCCTCGGCCGCCGACATCCTGCACCTTCGGCCCGACGGGATTTTCCTGTCGAACGGGCCGGGTGACCCCGCCGCGACCGGCGTCTATGCGGTGCCGGTGTTGCGCAACCTGATCGATTCGGGCAAGCCGATGTTCGGGATTTGCCTCGGCCATCAGCTGATGGCGCTGGCGCTCGGCGGGCGCACCCGCAAAATGGCGCGCGGCCACCGCGGAGCCAATCATCCGGTCAAGGATCTGTTGACCGGCACGGTCGAGATCACCAGCCAGAATCATGGCTTTGTCGTTGAGCCCGATAGTCTGCCGCGCGGAATCGAGCCGACCCATCTTTCGCTCTTCGACAACAGCAACGAAGGCCTGCGCATCGTCGGCAAGCCGGTGTTCTCCGTTCAGCACCACCCGGAAGCGAGCCCCGGGCCGCAGGATAGCCATTATCTCTTCGAGCGGTTCGTCGCGTTGATGGCGGCGAATGCCTAAGCGCACGGACATCGACAGCATCCTGATCATCGGCGCCGGTCCGATCGTCATCGGGCAAGCCTGCGAGTTTGATTATTCCGGTACCCAGGCCTGCAAGGCCCTGAAGGGCGAGGGCTACCGGATCGTGCTGGTCAACTCGAACCCGGCGACGATCATGACCGACCCCGATCTCGCCGACGCCACCTATATCGAGCCGATCACGCCGGAGATGGTCGAGCAAATCATCGCTCGCGAGCGGCCAAACGCCCTGTTGCCGACGATGGGTGGGCAGACGGCGCTCAACACGGCGATGGCGTTATCCCGCTCCGGCGTCCTCAGGCGCTACGGGGTCGAACTGATTGGCGCCGCGGAAGAGGCGATCGCCAAGGCCGAGGACCGTCTGCTGTTTCGCCAGGCGATGGACAAGATCGGCCTCGCCTCACCGCAGAGCCGGCTCGCGCGCTCGCTCGACGAGGCGCTCGAAGCGCTCGATGAGGTCGGACTGCCGGCGATCATCAGACCCTCGTTCACGCTCGGCGGCACCGGCGGCGGGATCGCCTACAACGCGCGGGAGTTCGAGGAGATCGTGCGCGGCGGGCTGCGGGCCTCACCGACGCACGAGGTGCTGATCGAGGAATCGGTCCTGGGCTGGAAAGAGTACGAGATGGAGGTGGTCCGCGATCGCGCCGACAATTGCATAATCGTCTGCTCGATCGAAAACATCGACCCGATGGGTGTCCATACCGGCAACTCGGTCTGCGTCGCCCCGGCACTGACCCTGACCGACAAGGAATATCAGCTGATGCGCAACGCCGCGATCGCGGTGCTGCGCGAGATCGGGGTCGACACCGGCGGGTCGAATGTTCAGTTCGCGGTCAACCCAGACGATGGTCGGCTCGTCGTCATCGAAATGAACCCACGGGTCTCGCGTTCCTCGGCATTGGCCTCGAAGGCGACCGGCTTCCCGATCGCCAAGGTGGCCGCCAAGCTTGCCGTCGGCTACACCCTCGACGAGTTGGACAACGAAATCACCCGCATCACGCCGGCCTCATTCGAGCCGACGATCGACTACGTCGTCACCAAGATGCCGCGGTTTACCTTCGAAAAGTTTCCGGGAACAGAGCCGCTGCTGACGACCTCGATGAAATCGGTCGGCGAGGCGATGGCGATCGGCCGCAGCTTTGCCGAATCGGTGCAGAAGGCGTTGCGTTCGATGGAAACCGGGCTCGGCGGCTTCGACGAGGTCGTGATCGAGGGGGTCGAGAGCGCCGGAAAAGAAGCGGTCAAAGCGGCCCTCGCCAGACCCTCGCCGGACCGGCTGCTGCTGATCGCGCAGGCCTATCGGCACGGGCTGTCCACTGCCGAAATCCAGGCCGTCTGCCATTTCGAGCCGTGGTTTCTGGAACGCATCGGCGAGATCGTAGCGGTCGAGGAGCGGGTGCGACGGGACGGACTGCCGTGCGACCGCACGGGCTTGCTGCGGCTGAAGCAGATGGGCTTTTCCGATGCGCGCTTGGCCAAGCTCGCCGGGATCGAGGAGGCGGCGGTCTCAACCCGACGCCGGGCGCTCGATCTGCGGCCGGTGTACAAGCGTGTCGACACATGCGCCGCCGAGTTTCCGTCGCTGACCCCGTACATGTATTCCTGCTACGAGGGCGACGGGCTCGACGAGCCCGAATGCGAGGCCGACCCGAGCGAGCGCAGAAAAGTTGTGATTCTCGGCGGTGGGCCCAATCGGATCGGCCAAGGCATCGAGTTCGACTATTGCTGTGTCCATGCCGCCTACAGCCTGTCCGAGGCCGGCATCGAGACAATTATGGTCAACTGCAACCCGGAGACCGTCTCGACCGATTACGACACCTCAGATCGGCTCTATTTCGAACCGCTGACCGCCGAGGATGTGGTCGAGATCGTGCGGGTCGAGGAGCGGCGCGGAACCTTGCTCGGCGTCATCGTCCAGTTCGGCGGCCAGACCCCGCTGAAGCTCGCGGCTGCGCTCGAGCGCGAGCAAATCCCGATCCTCGGTACCTCGCCCGACGCGATCGATCTGGCCGAGGACCGGCGGCGGTTTCAAGGGCTGCTGACCCAGCTCGGCCTGCGCCAGCCAGAGAACGGCACTGCCCATTCGGCCGCTGAGGCAGAGGCGATCGCGCTGCGGATCGGTTATCCGGTCGTGATCCGCCCATCCTATGTCCTGGGCGGCCGGGCCATGGAAATCGTGCATGACGCGGCCGGCCTCGATCGCTATATGCGCCACGCCGTCACCGCGTCGGGGACGAGCCCGGTGCTGATAGACCGATATCTGCAAGACGCGATCGAGGTCGATGTCGACGCCATTGCCGACGCGGACGAGGTCGAAGTCGCCGGCATCATGGAACATATCGAGGAGGCCGGGATCCACTCGGGCGATAGCGCCTGCTCACTGCCGCCCTACAGCCTGACGGCGGCGACGATCGCTGAAATCGAGCGACAAACCGTGGCTCTCGCCCAGGCGCTCGGCGTCGTCGGGCTGATGAACGTACAGTTCGCGGTCAAGGGCGACGATATCTACGTGCTTGAGGTCAATCCCCGCGCCTCGCGCACGGTTCCGTTTGTCGCCAAGGCCACCGGCGTTCCGATCGCCAAGATCGCGGCGCGGGTGATGGCCGGCGAGCGACTCGCAGATTGCCGCGGCCACCGGCGCCCGAGGGGCGCGCATGTTGCCGTCAAGGAGGCGGTCTTTCCGTTTGCCCGCTTTCCGGGGGTCGATCTAATCCTCGGGCCGGAGATGAAGTCGACCGGGGAGGTGATGGGGCTCGACGCCGATTTCGGGCGCGCCTTCGCCAAATCACAGCTCGCCAGCGGCACCAACCTGCCGCTCGAGGGCTGCGTCTTCGTCTCGGTGCGCGATCATGACAAGCAGGCGCTGGTCGAGCCGTGCCGCCGGCTCGTCGAGATGGGCTTCACTCTGATCGCGACGCGCGGCACGGCTCACGCCTTGCGCGCCGACGGGATGCCCGTTACGTCGGTCAACAAGGTGCGCGACGGTCGCCCGCATATTGTCGACCGCATGCTGAGCGGCGAGGTCCAGCTGGTCTTCAACACGACCGAGGGCAGCCAAGCGATCGCCGACAGCTTCGGCCTGAGGCGCACAGCGCTGACCCACGCGATTCCCTATTACACAACCGTCGCCGGAGCCCGGGCCGCAGTTCAGGCGATTGCCGCGTTGCGTGCCGGAAGCCTTGAAGTTGCGCCTTTGCAGTCTTACTTTTGATGCCCTCGCGGCGGCACTTTCCGCCACTTTCGACAACAGATGCGAACCTGTCCGCGATGAACAAGATCCCGATGACGGCTGACGGATACGATCGGCTACGCGCGGAGCTGAAGCAGCTGAAATCCGTCGAGCGGCCGGCCATCATCCGCGCCATTGCCGAGGCCCGCGAACACGGAGATATCGCGGAAAATGCCGAATATCATGCGGCCCGCGACCGGCAGAGCTTCATCGAGGGCCGGGTCATGGAGCTCGAAGACAAGGTCGCCCGCGCCGAGGTGATCGACGTCTCCAAGCTTTCGGGCTCGGTGATCAAATTCGGCGCGCGAGTCACGCTCGCCGACGAGGAAAGCGACGAGGAGCAGACCTTCCTGATCGTCGGCGAGGACGAGGCCGACATCAGCCGCGGCCGCCTGTCGGTGACCTCACCTTTGGCGCGCGCGCTGATCGGCAAGGGCAAAGGCGACAGCGTCGAGGTTACGACCCCGCGCGGCGCTAAATCCTACGAGGTCGTCACCGTCGATTTCGGCTGACCGGTGCGCGCCGCGCTTCGCAAGACGTGCACAAAAAGTCAATCAGGGCACAGGCAGCAAGGCACAGCGCAAATCCGCCGGTTGGCCATCGGTCGAATGGCCGGTCGGTCAGCGCTCGGCGATTTCGGCGGTGGCAGGGGAGAGTTGGTCGGCGATAGGGATGCCCGGCTCGTCCTTTGATACTCGCAGGGCCAACGCCGATTTTACGTGGCTGACATTGGGCGCCGAAGTCAGGTTGGCGCTCAGAAACCGCTGATAGCTATCCCAATCGACGGCGACGATCTTCAGGAGGAAGTCCGCTTCTCCTGTCAGCATGTGCGCTTCGCGCACCTCTGGCCAGGTGGCGATCAGCTGCTCGAAGGCCTTGAGGTCGGTTTCCGCTTGGCTAGCCAATCCGACCTGGGCAAAGACGGTCACGCCATAGCCCAGCGCTTCGGGCGCCAGATCGGCATGATAGCCGCGGATGATCCCTGCTTCTTCGAGCGCGCGAACCCGGCGCAGGCAGGGCGGCGCCGAGATGCCGGCGCGGCGGGAAAGCTCGACATTGGTCATGCGCCCGTCCGCCTGCAGATTGCGCAAGATCCGGCGGTCGATCTGATCCAGTTTTACCCGCCGCATCCAATCCTCTTTCGCCAATTTGCGGATCATAGAAAACGCTGGCCGTCTGCGCAATTTTGTTGCGGTCGTTGACCATGCCTTGCCCAGGCCCCGCCATTTCCGTAAACCCCACCAATGGGGTTCGATCCGTTCGGCTGGGTATTGCACGATGGTAAGGCGGGGATGTCGAGCCAGGCTGTCGGCCTGGCCGAGGCCGCGGGTTTCACTTTTTCCGAGAAGAGGCTCCAGATCCGTTTTCCGTGGACCTGCCTGCCGCCGCTGTTGTGGCCCGCGCCGCTCGATGCGCCGGGGCGTACCGGTGCTCGCTTGGAGCCGCCCTGGCCCGACTTCGTAATTGCTTGCGGGCGCAATACGGCGATGCCAGCATTGGCGATCCGCCGCGCGAGCGGCGGGCGCACCATCACAGTTCAGATCCAGGACCCCGGGATCGGCCGTAGCGAATTCGACCTCTTGATCGTTCCCGAGCACGACCGGCTTCGCGGGCCAAGGGTAGTGGTGACGCGGGGCGCGGTCCATCGAGTGACACCAGCCAGACTCGCGGCCGAGCGGGACCGCTCTCCAAGGCTCGCGGCGATGCCGCGGCCGATTCTTTGCGTACTGATCGGCGGGAGTAACAAAGCCTACCGCCTGACCCTCCGCCGCGTCGAGGAAATCACCGACGGTGTCGCCGTGATTCTGCGAGAGCGCGGCGGCTCAGCCTTAGTGACGCCGTCGCGGAGGACTGGGGTCCAGGGGGTGGCGCTCCTACAAGAGCGCCTGGCAGGCCTGTCTGCCGAAATCTGGGACGGCGCCGGAGAGAATCCGTACTTCGCTTATCTCGCCCTTGCCGACGCCTTTTTAGTGACCGCCGATTCGGTGTCGATGATCAGTGAGGCCGCGGCAACTGGCAAACCCATTCATATCCTCGACCTCGACGGCGGCAACGCCAAATTCGCCCGGTTTCACCAGATCATGCACAATGCTGGGATTACGCGCCCGTTTGCCGGCCGAATAGAAGAATGGTCCTATCCGGTGCCGGACGATACCGCACGCGCCGGGGCGGCATTGCGGGCGCTGGTTTTGAGCCGGTTTGATCTGCGGGAGCGCGCATGAGGGGGGTGGCGATCTATGCGACGCTGCTCGCCGCGGCACTGGCGCTTTTTCTGCTGCTGCCGCAGCTCGATCTGTGGGTCAGCGACCTGTTCTATGCTCGCGGCCGCGGGTTCGTGCTGGCGAGTTGGCCGCCGGTCATCCTCGTCTATCGCGCGGTTCCCTGGATCGCCTGGGGCATCGTCCTGGTCGTTGCTGGGGCCGCGATCTGGCTATTTCTTGTCGGCCGGCCGCTCTGGCGGTTCGACCAGAAGGCTTTGCTGTTCATTGCCTTCTCGACCGCGCTGGGTCCGGGGCTTCTCGCCAACACCGTGCTGAAGGATCATTGGGGACGCGCCCGACCGGTACGGATCGAGGCGTTCGGCGGGTCCCGCGCGTTCACCGCAGCGCCGTTGCCGGCAGCCGAATGTGCGCGCAACTGCTCCTTTGTTTCGGGTCATGCCGCACTCGGCTTTTCCCTCGTCGCTTTTGCCTTCCTGTTGCAGCCGGGACCACGGCGCCGCCGAGGTATTGGCGCGGCATTGGCAATCGGCGGCGTGGTCGGGCTCGTCCGCATTGCGCAAGGCGCCCATTTCCTGTCGGATGTCGTCTTTGCCGGCCTGCTGGTCTTCGGGACAACGGCGCTGCTCTACTCGTGGATCGTCGAGCGGGACGGGTTTGCGGCGCCGTCGCTGCTGCACATTTATCGCGAGATCGGGCGCGGCGGCGCGGCGGCATGGCGGTTCGCATCCCGAAGCTGGAGATCGCCGATCATGCGTATCGGCACCGCGGGCGCTGCCACCACAATCCTCGTCGCGGTTTCGATTGAGAGCGTCGATCGGCCTCTCGCTCTTTTCCTGCATACGCGCGACGCTGATCTACATGCTGCGTTCGAGCTGATCGGGCGGTTGGGCGAGGCCTGGAGTTGGCTGCTTTTCTTTGCCCTGGCCTTTGCCGGGCTGCACTGGGGCGGTGAACTGCCGCGGTTGCGCCCGGTCATCGTGCCCATGCGAGCGCTGTCGGCCATTCCAGCCTTTCTGTTTGCGTCGATCGCGGCGTCGGGCCTGGTCGTGGACGTCATGAAGATCGGCCTTGGTCGGCTGCGCCCAAAGTTGCTGTTCCGATCGGATCTCTATGGATTTACCTGGCTTAGCTGGCGCCCCGATCACTGGTCGTTCCCATCGGGCCACACCGCCACGATCGTAGCGCTATTCAGCGCCCTATGGTGGCTGTGGCCGCAGCATTTGCTGTTCTACGTCTTGGCGGCGATGATTGTAGCCGGGAGCAGGGTTGTGGTCGGTGCACATTATCCGAGCGATTTGATAGCCGGGGCGCTCGTCGCGGTGCTGTCGACGCGATATGTAGCGCTGGTGTTTGCACGCTGGGGCATCGATCTGGCCCCTTCCCGGCAAGGCCGGCCGTGTGCGGCTCCGATGCCGCCCTGGCCCTGCCGGCGCTATGTTGAGATGATGGCCGCCCGACGCCGGCATGCTCGGACCGGCAGCTAAGGTGGGGAATTTGGGGGCTTATGGCCCGCGGCGGTGCGCAGCGGAGCAGAGCGTCGCGGGTGAGATGGCGCTGGTTCAACAACGTGTTGTTGTCCCAGCCAATCATTATGAACCTGCTGAAAATCAGCGGTATCGATAATTGCGACATCCGGCAATGGCGCCGCCGTACTTGACACCGTTCGAGCTCGCTCTCTATCCTCCACGGTGTCGAGACGAAGTGTGGAAGCCGGTGAAAGCCCGGCGCGGTCGCGCCACTGTAATCTGCTCGTGTGCTGAGGCACTGGGCTGAGAGCCAGACCCCCTTCGTGATCGGGCCGGCCTCTAGCGGGACGCGAATTCCCAGGAGATGAAATGACCATCACCAACCTCGTCCCCTCCGCCCGGCCAGTCGCGATTCCGGTCCGGGAGGTTCTGCCTTGGGCAATCCTGGGCGGCCTGCTTCTGTTGCTGGCGGTCTATTTCGTTGGCGCCGAAGAAGGTGCAACCTCGATCTTCCCCGGAATGTATGTGCACGAGTTTGTGCACGACGGACGTCATCTGCTTGGTTTCCCTTGCCATTAGGCGGAAGCCTGCGCCATGGCGGGGACGCTGTTGCTGCGCGGGATGCTGATCGGCATCGTCGCGGGACTACTCTCTTTCAGTTTTCTAAGGATCGTTGGCGAGCCGCAGGTCGATCGCGCCATTGCATTCGAAACCCGGCTTGACGAAGCCAAGGGTCAGGCTGCGGCGCAAGCCTTGATCGCCAAGGGCCTGCCGGCGCCGAAGGAAGAGCCGGAGCCCGAACTGGTCAGCCGCCGGGTCCAGGCAGGCATCGGCCTGTTCACCGGCGTCATGATTTACAACGTGGCCTTCGGCGGGCTGTTTGCCCTGGCGTTCGCGCTGGCCTATGGCCGCATGGGCGATTTTGGGCCACGGGCTACGTCGGCCGTATTGACCATTATCGGTCTCATCGCGGTCTATATTGTGCCAAACCTCAAATATCCGGCAAATCCGCCTTCGGTCGGCGACCCGGCGACGATCGGCATCCGCACCGCGCTGTACTTCAGCATGATCGCGATCTCGCTCGCGGCGATGATTGCAGCGGGGATGCTGCGCCTTCGGCTTCTCCCTCGCCATGGCGCATGGAACGCATTTCTGACCGCCGCGGCGGCATATCTGATCGTCGTGATCGTCGTGGGTCTGGCGTTACCGCCGATCAACGAGGTGCCTGCAGAATTCCCGGCGGCCGTGCTGTGGCAATTCAGGATCGCGTCGCTGGGCGCCCAACTAATAATGTGGGCGACTATCGGCTTGGTTTTCGGCGCGCTGACCGAGCGGGCGGTTGTGACCCGGAGACAGTTGCGAAGCAAAACAGCGACGTATTGAGTCGACCACTCGCCCATCGGGGACCAGCTGTTGAGATGGGGGACTCCCTGGTCGCCTCGCTCTCCGCCGCTGGCCAGCCCTTCGACGTCCTTGCTGCTCGATTTATCGGCGGCGCGACCCGGCGTCGTTTTGATCGATCCATATGGGCTTTGCTGACGTCTGCGACCGTGTCGTTCGGTGCTCCCGCCGTCGGGTGCGCGCAGATTTGGCTTGGTCCTATCAACGATCCGTGTACACCGAATATGCTGCTCGGCGATTGGGCAGGGCTGCGTTCCGGCCTGGAGGAATACGGTATTACCTTTGGGCTGCAAGAACAGGACGAAGTATGGGCCAATGTGATGGGCGGCCTCAGGCGAGGCGCCACCTATAATGGCCTGACGACAGCAAGCCTGTGCGTCGACCTCGGTACTAAGTTGCATTGGCAGGGTGCCCATTTCTTCGCTAGCGGTTACCAGATCCATGGCATCGGACCGACGCCGCAACTCGTCGGCGCGCTGCAATTGATCAGCGGCATTGAAGCCACTCCCAGCACCAAGCTCTATGATTTGTGGTTCGAGGACCAGCATCAACTGTTTGGCGGCACATTCTCGTACCGCTTCGGCCAGGAAGGCGCCAACGACGAATTCATGGCAACTCAATACGGCGGTCTCTTCTTCAATTCGAGCTTTGGGTTTCCAGCATTACCGGCGCTCGATTTACCTTCGGGAGGGCCGAACTATCCGTTGGCCACGCCGTTTGCTCGCGGGGAGTTTCAAGGGGGCGAGTTCACGTTGCTGGGCGCGGTCTACAGCGGCAACCCGGCGTCAGCGGGTCCCGGCGATCCGCAACTACGCGACTTTCACGGTACGGCCTTCCGCCTCAACGATCACACCCTCTCCTTTGTCGAGCTGCAATACGCGCCGAGCCCGGCTCCGACCGCCACGTATAAGCTCGGGATGTGGATTGCGAGCGGGCCGTTCGCAGACCCATTGACGGCCTCTGACGGCTTGTCCCTGGCGAATCCGGCAAGCAACGGCCAGCCGCTGCTGCACGCCACCGACCGGGCCGTCTATGCGGTCATTGACCAAATGGTTTGGCAAAAGCCGAACACCAAGTCCAAGTCGCAGGGTATCGCGCTCTTTGTGCAGGTCATGCACGCCCCCGAGGATCGCAATCTGAGCGACCTGTTCGTCGAGGGCGGGCTGAATTGGAAGGGGATCATTCCCGGCCGTTCGCACGATGCCGCAGGAGTAGCGGTAACTCATGCCGGGATTGGCGCCGCGGCGATAAAGTTCAGTGATGATCTGATCTTCTATACCGGGCTGGGCACGCCCTATAGCCCCGGCGAGACCATCGTCGAGGCTACCTATCGGGCGAGACTGACGCCATGGCTCAAGCTGCAGCCGGACCTGCAATATGTCGTTAATCCCGGCGCCCGGATCCCGACCGCGCAGAGCGCGGTGCCATTGAGGAACGCGCTGGTCCTCGGGGTCCGGGTCACAGTCGATTTTTGATTCGGGCGCGGAAAGTTCCACCTAGCAGCAGACCGACCCCGCCCCACACGCTGCCTGCGCCCAGCAGCCGCGACGGGTCGACCCGGCTGCGCAGCATCAGCCCGGCTACGGCCGCGGTCAGCCCGGCGATGATCCAGCCCGATGGCCAACGACACGATGCCGCCGCCGGCAAATGCTAGCCTCGACATCCTGGTTCCTCCCTATCAGCTGTTCTTGTCGCAGGCCGCCTTGTCGAGAAAGGCGGCGAGCAAAGCCCGGGCGGCGGTGCTTGGTGTTTGCGTGCCAGCGATCACTGCTTTTTCGACCGCGGCTAGACGGCGCGCCACGGCGGGCGCGGCGCGGAAGCCCTCGATGAGGCTGTCGTCGATTTCGGACCACAGCGCTGCCCGCGCCTGTTCGTGGCGCCGCTGCGACCAGATGCCCGCCGCTTCGAGGGCTGCGCGGAACCGCGCGACATCGTCCCAGGTTTCGCCGACGCCGATCCCTTCGAATGCCGAGACTGCACGCACCGGCGCCGCCCATTCGGGCAGTGCCGGCCGGATCAGCCGCAGCGCACTCGCATAATCGGCGGCCGTGCGCTGAGCCGCTGCGGCCAGGTCGCCGTCGGCCTTGTTGACGAGGACGAGATCGGCGAGCTCGACAACCCCGCGCTTGATCCCTTGCAATTCGTCCCCCGCCGCCGGCGGCAGGATCAGCATGAACATGTCGACGATCTCGGCGACCGCGGTCTCGGCCTGGCCGACGCCGACGGTCTCGACGATGACCGCATCGAACCCGGCTGCCTCACACAACAGGATGGCCTCACGGGTCCGCCGCGCGGTGCCGCCTCGGCTGGCGCCTGCCGAAGACGGCCGGATAAAGGCCTCGGGCCTTCGCCCCAGTTCGGCCATGCGGGTCTTGTCGGCGAGGATCGCGCCGCCGCCGCGTTTTGACGCCGGGTCGACGGCGAGCACAGCGATGCGCCGGCCGCGGGCGATGCCATCGAGGCCGAAGCGCTCGATAAAGGTCGATTTCCCGGCGCCCGGCGGGCCCGATATGCCGATGCGAATACTGTCGCTGGTTTGCGCGAGGATGGTGTTCAGGAGTTCCTCGGCTTCGCTCCGATGGTCCGGCCGGGTCAATTCGACGAGGGTAATCGCCTGGGCGAGCGCGCGCCGATCGCCGTTGCGCAGAGCCGTGATCAGCGCCGCCGTCACTCCGCGGCCAGCGCCGCCTCGCGCCGCGCCGCCTCCTGCTGGCGCGCCCACATCGCCGCATAGGCGCCCTGATGCCGCAACAGCTCGCTGTGATCGCCACGCTCGACGATCCGCCCGCGATCGAGCACCAGGATCTTGTCGGCGTCGACCACCGTCGACAGCCTGTGCGCGATAACGAGCGTCGTGCGTTCGGCCGACACCTCGGAGAGGCTTGCTTGGATCTCGCGCTCGGTCTTGGTGTCGAGGGCCGAGGTCGCCTCGTCGAACACCATGATCTTCGGCGCCTTCAGGATGACTCTTGCAATCGCCACCCGCTGCTTTTCGCCGCCCGACAGTTTGAGGCCGCGCTCGCCAACCATTGTCTGATAGCCGTCCGGCAACCCCGCGACGAAATCATGGATGCGGGCGAGACGGGCCGCCTCTTCGACCGCCTTGCGTGGCGCTCCCGGCCGACCGTAAGCGATGTTGTAGTAGATCGTGTCGTTGAACAGCACCGTGTCCTGCGGCACCACGCCGATCGCCCGCCTGAGGCTGTCCTGGGTCACTTCCCGAATGTCTTGGCGATCGATCTCGATCGCGCCGGCATCGACATCCCAAAAGCGAAACAGCAGACGCGCGATCGTCGATTTGCCGGCACCGCTCGCGCCGACGATCGCAACCGTCGTGCCGGGAGGCACCCGGAAATCGACATCGGACAGGATCGGCCGCCGAAAATCATAGCGGAAATCGACATGGCGAAAGGCAAGGGAGCCCGCCCCGACCAGCAGCGCCGGCGCCGCGGGCCGATCCTCGATCTCGGGCCTGACCGCCATCAGCTCCATCATCTGCTCGAGATCGGTCAAAGACTGTTTGAGATTGCGATAGACCACACCGAGGAAGCTGAGCGGGGTGTAGAGCTGGATCAGATAGGCGTTGACCAAGACGAAATCGCCGACCGTCATCGCCTTCGCGGCCACGCCCTGCGCGGCGAGGACCATGACTCCGACGAGGCCGACGCCGATGATCATGCCCTGTCCGATATTGAGCATCGACAAGGTGGCCTCGCTCTTGACCGCAGCCTGCTCGTAACCGCTTAGAGCGGCGTCGTAGCGGCGGGCCTCATGCTCCTCATTGGCGAAATATTTGACCGTCTCGAAATTCAGCAGGCTGTCGATCGCCTTGGTATTGGCCTCGCTGTTGCGCTCGTTCATGTCGCGGCGAAAGCGCACCCGCCAATCGGTTACCAAAAACGTAAAGCCGATATAGGCCAGGATCGTCGTGAAGGTGACCGCGGCGAACTTCCAGTTGTAAAGTCGCCACAGGATCCCGGACACCAGAAGAATCTCGACGATTGTCGGGATGACATTGAACAGCATGAACGACAGCAGGAAATCGATGCCGGCCGTGCCGCGCTCGATCGCCCGCGCTAATCCGCCGGTGCGGCGCTCCAGATGAAAGCGCAGGGCCAGCGCGTGGACATGCCGAAACGCCGACAATGACAGCCGGCGCACGGCGCGCTGGGTGACCGGGGCGAAAACCGCGTTGCGCAGCTCGTTGAAACCTTGCGACATCACCCGCGCAAACCCGTAGGCGATGATCAGCGCCACCGGCACGGCGACGACAGCCTTGCTCGGCGCCAGGATGTCGACCGCGTGCTTATAGAGGAACGGAACGGTGATGTTGGCCAACCGGCCGGCGACGAGAAAGGCAACCGCAAGCACGACCCGTACCCGCAATGCGGCTGCTTCGCGCGGCCACAAATGGGGCGCGAGCGAGCGGAGCGCGCGCAACTCGTCCTTGAGCCGGCCCTTCTGCCGCAGTGGACCCGGCGTTACCGGCCGCCCGCGCCGGCTCATTCCGCGTGGCTCGTTGTCTCGGGCTCGGGGAGCGGCGCCCCGCGGAACCCGCGAAACAGGTTGAACGCCAACAGAAAGGCGACGGCGATCAGCCCCGCTCCCCACTCGAACGGGCTGTTGCGACCGAGATCGGAAAACAGGATCCCGGCCAAGGCCGGCCCTACGACGCGGGCGAGGCTGCCGACTGATTGCGAGACGCCAAGCACCTCGCCCTGTTCGGCCCGCCCGGCGCGGCGCGAGATCAAGCTGTTCAGCGACGGCTGAGTGAGACCCATGCCGAGTGCCAACCCGCTGACGCCGAGACCAAGCACCGGCAGGTCACGAGCAAATGGCAGCACCAAAAGTCCTACGCAGATCAGCACGAGGCCGCACAGCAGCAGGCGCTCCTCGCCAAAGCGCTGGGTCAAGCGGCCGATCAGCCCGCCCTGCAGGATCGCCGAGAGCACGCCGACATAGGCGAAGACATAGCCGACCGGCTCTGGCCCCCAGCGGAATTGTCGCATCGCCCACAGCGCAAAGGTGCTCTCCATCCCGGCAAAGGCGAGGATGACCAGAAAAAAGATCAGGATCAGGCGGGAAAGGATCGGGCGGCGCAAGGTCGCCAGGATCGCGCCCATCCGGCCGCGGCGCGACGCCTGCCCGCGCTGCGCCGGCGTCAGGCTCTCTGGCAGGAGGGTGAGGACGCCGCTCAGGGCGATGAGCGACAGCACGGCCGCGACCCACGCCGGCCTCGCAAGATCAGCAGTCGCCGGATCGTTCCCGGCGAGAAACCCGCCGAGCGCCGGTCCGAAGATGAAGCCCAGGCCGAAGGCAGCGCCGATCAGCCCCATCCCCTTCGCTCGATTCTCTGGCGTGGTGACGTCGGCGATATAGGCCTGTGCCGCGGCAATATTGCCGGCGCACGCGCCGGCCAGCGCCCGCGCGGCGAACAGCATCCACAGCGCGGAGGCACTACCGAACCACAAATAGGCAAGCGCCGACGCGGCCATGCTGGTCATCAGCACCGGCCGGCGTCCGATCCGGTCGCTCAGCGCACCCCACATCGGGGCTGCGAACAGCTGAAACAGCGAATAGGTCGCCAGCAGCAAGGTTACCTGCTGCGGCGAGGCTCCGAACCGCACCGCGTAGAACGGCAGCAACGGAATGACGAGGCCGAACCCGATGAGGTCGACAAAGACAATGAGGAACAGGATCGGCATAACGCCGGCCTGATATCGCGCACCGGCCGCCGCAGAGCAAGGGGCTCGTCACCGCGGGCTGGATGGCGCACCAATGCTCGGGCGCGCTCAAACGGTGCGGTTCCGAGCGTCGTGTCCCGGCCTTGTGACGGGCATTTCGCGTCTAGGGCAGAACCTCCCCCCAGACATTGGACCTCAGGCGCGGGCGCGTCGCCTCAAGGGTTTCTGCGCAGCCGTGTCGGATCGAGAGCAGGAATGCGGCCGGGGTTGAAGGGCGAAAGGTTTAGGGTGTGCGCTGCCCCATCGACGATCAGTTCCGCCATGGCTTCACCGGTCGCCGGCGCGTTGAGAATGCCCCAGACGCTGTGACCGGTCGCGACATAAGCGCCCTCGACATCAGGCACTCGGCCGATCAGCGGCAAACCATCCTGCGTGATCGGACGATAGCACGCCTGTCGCGCCAGGACCTTTGTCGAGGCGAGCGCAGGCGAGAGTTCGTGGCACATCCGCAGCAAGCGCTCGATCGCTCCCGGATCCGGGGCGACGTCGGCGGGATCGATCGGCAGCGGGCTGTCGCTGGAGATCGCGCAAACATAGGTGGTGCCATCGGAGCGAGGAAACACTTCCGGCGCTTGCACCGCGCCGGTCGCCTCCCGGTATTCGATAAACAGGGCATCAGCTGGCAGCCGACCATCGGTGTCGAAGACGAGACTGTGCCCCTTCAGTCCAAACACTGTGGGCAACGGCAACCACTCCGCCGCAAGTATCGACCAAGGGCCCATGGCGATTACGACCGCATCGCCGTCGATCTTCTCGCCATCAACCAACACGCCCTCCACCCTGCCCGTATTCCCTTGCCGCACCACGCCTGTAACGCGGCCTATCCGCAATTCTGCACCCTGCGCCTGTGCGGCCTTCATGATGGCCTGGGTAAACTTTCCCGGATGAACCTGGGCGGTCGTGTCGGTAGAGCCCAGACGTTGATGCACTTTCACGACGGCCGACAGCCAGCCGATGCCGTGATCGTTGTCACGATGACGAACGCCCTTTTGATGACTGGCGGAGGCGCCATGGGTAGTCACGCGGCGATAGCCCCAATCGCCGCTGATCTCCTCGGCAAGCCGCGCATGTAGCGCAAAACTTCGGCGCGCGAGGGATCCGAGCGGGGTTCCGTCGCACCAGTCGAGGGCAAGAAATCCGCCCGACTTCCCGGAAGCCGCACATGCCAGACCCGTCCTCTCGATGACGGTCGCCTTGACCCCGCGGCGGCTCAGGAAATAAGCGATCGAGGCGCCGATCACGCCGCCCCCGCAGATCAGCACCCGCATCGTCTCGCCTATTGTTTGTTCATCGCCTGATGCGCCATGCTTATGTGCCACGGTGAGATGATTTCGAACACCTGTCGGTGAGACGACGATGCAATCGACCCGCCTGATCGTGAATGGAAGCCCCGTCAGCGTAACCGCTGATGGGGATACACCGCTGCTCGATATTCTTCGCAATTATCTCGGCCTGACCGGGACAAAATTCGGCTGCGGTCTGGAGCAATGCGGCTGCTGCATGGTCCTGGTCGACGACAGACCCGAGAAATCGTGTGGAAAGGCGCTGTCGACGGTCGCCGGCCGCGAGATTGTCACGATCGAAGGGTTGGGCACCCGGGATCGGCCGCATCCGCTCCAGACAGCCTTTCTTGACGAGCAGGCCGGCCAATGCGGTTACTGCCTCGCCGGTATTTTGATCTCCGCCAAGGCGCTGCTCGACCGGAATCCGTCTCCGTCGCGCGCACAGATTGCCGAGGCGCTGGATGACAACATCTGCCGATGCGGTAGCCATAACCGTATTCTGCGGGCCGTCGAACGTGGCGCCGCGCGGATGCGCGAAGGAGCTTCCCGATGAGTGCGGCGGTGCCAACGACTCTGCCGGCGCTGCTGGCAGCCAATCCACGCCTCGATCAGTGGGTCGGGTTCCCCGAGCCCGGTCGAGTTACGGTCTCGACCGGCAGGGTCGAGATCGGTCAGGGCGTGCTGACCGCGATGCTGCAGATCGCCGCCGAAGAACTCGATGTCGCATCCGACCGCATCCTGCTGCAGACCGGCGACACCGATCTGACCCCCAACGAGGGCTACACGGCGGGTAGCCAATCGATCCAATTCGGCGGCGTGGCATTGCGCATGGCGTGCGCGGAGGTTCGCGCCTTGTTCCTCGACTATGCCGCGGCGAGCTTCGGCTATTCGCGCTCCGACCTGACGGTACAGGATGGGATCATAACCCACCGCGGCGAAGCAACCGGCCACGATTACTGGTCGTTGGCCGCCGCCGTCAACCTCGGCCGTCACGCCCTTGGGCGGTCGCCAACCAAGAATGTTCGGGACTACCGGGTCGTCGGGCAGAATGCGCCGCGCGTCGACCTCGCCGCGAAAGTGTTCGGCGATCCCGCCTTTGCGCACGACATGGTGCTCGACGGCATGGTGCATGCCCGCGTCGTGCGGCAGCCGCGCCGTGGTGCAACGATCAAGTCGATCGACGAGGCCGCCCTCCGTCACGCCGCAAAAAGCCCGATCGAGATCATCCGCGACGGCAACTTCCTGGCCATTATCGGAACGGACGAGACCACTGTCGAAGCCGTCGCCGCGGCAGCGCCAAATCACGTCGTCTGGGACGGTGTCGATGCGATCAATCCGCTCCAGGAAGAGGCGCGGTGGCTGTTGCAACAGCCCTCGATCGATCGGACCCTCGGAGCCCCTAAGCCATCGGATCGAACGCCCGGCATGACCAGGTACGAGGCAACCTATACGAGAATGCACATTGCCCATGCCTCGGTCGCACCGTCCTGCGCGCTGGCCGTTTTCCGCGATGGGCGGCTGGAGGTGTGGACGCATTCGCAAGGGGTTTATCCGCTGCGTGATGCGCTGGCCCGCACCTTGAAGCTCGATCCTGCGGCGATTTCGGTCAAACACGTGCAGGGACCGGGCTGCTATGGCCATAACGGCGCCGACGACGCGGCAGCCGATGCGGCGGTCATCGCGTCTCGCATGCCGGGGAAGCCGGTCAGGGTGCGGTGGCGGCGCGAGGAGGAATTCGGCTTCGAGCCGGTCAGCCCGTCGATGGTCGTGACGGCGCATGCCCTGCTTGACGAATCGGGCCGCCCGGCCGACTGGACCACCGAGATCTGGAGCGGCCGGCACGGCAGTCGGCCCGGTGGCGGCGGCAACCTGCTCGCTGCCGAAGCACTACCAAATCCTCCGCCCCCGCCGCCGGCGACGGAGTCGTCGAGCCCGCCGGGCGCTGGCACTCGAAACGGCGAGCCGCTTTACGACTTCCCCGCGAAGCGGATCGTCCATCACCTGATCGCCGAGACCCCTGTACGCACGTCTTCCCTTCGCGGGCTGGGGGCAACGCTCAACGTCTTCGCGATCGAGTCGTTCATGGACGAACTGGCCGAGCAGGCTGGCCAAGACCCGGTCGCCTACCGGTTGTCGGTGCTGTCCGATGCGCGGGCGCGCGCTGTCGTCGAACATGCCGCGCGTCTGTCCGCTTGGGAGGCCGGAATTCCTCCCGGCTCCGGCCGCGGCCGCGGGATCGGCTTTGCCCGCTACAAAAACTTGGCGGCCTACGCCGCTGTCGTCGCCGAGGTAGAGGTTGACGAAAGTGTCCGCTTGTTGCGGGTATGGTGCGCGGCGGATGGCGGTCTGGTAATCAACCCGGATGGCGCGATCAATCAGCTCGAGGGCGGGATTATCCAAGCTGCGAGCTGGGCGCTGAAGGAAGGGGTGCGCCTCGACGGCAATGGCATCAGCTCGCGCGATTGGGAAAGCTACCCGGTGCTGCGCTTCAGCGAGGTGCCCGAGGTAACCGTCGAGCTGGTGGACGCTATTGCAGATCGACCGCCTCTCGGCATCGGTGAAGCATCGGGTGGCCCGACCGTCGCCGCAATCGGCAACGCCGTTGCGCACGCGCTAGGCGCTCGGCTTCGCGACCTCCCGCTGACCCGCGATCGCGTGATGGCGGCCTTGCTGAAGGCGTAATGTCAGGGACGTGATATCGTCATTGAGGGAGGACGGTGAATGGCCAACGACATAGCCGGCACGGGTGTGAGGCTTTCGCCGGTTGTCGAGATCGCCTCGGGCAAGCTGCGCGGAGTGCATGTCGATAACATCTACGCGCTCAAGGGCGTGCCCTACGGTGCCTCGACCACCGGACGCAACCGGTTCATGCCGCCGCAGCTGCCGCCTCCCTGGTCGGGCGTGCGGGAAGCACTCGACTATGCCGGCCATGCACCACAATCGCCGAACCGGCCCAAGCGCCGGCCGGAACTCGAAACCGTCCTCGGCCCGGCAGACACGACGCCTGAGGGCGAAGACTGCCTGACCTTGAATGTGTGGACCCCCGGCCTCGGTGATCGAGCCAAACGGCCGGTCATGGTGTGGCTGCACGGCGGCGGGTTTGCTTACGGCTCGGGGAACCGCGCAGTCACAGACGGAGCTAACCTCGCGCGGCGCGGCGATGTGGTTGTGGTCAGCATCAACCATCGGCTCAACATCCTCGGCTTTCTGCATTTGGCCGATATCGGTAGTTCGGGTTGGGCGCATTCGGGCAATACCGGGGTACTCGACCTCGTCGCCGGGCTGCTTTGGGTGCACGAGAACATCGAGCATTTTGGCGGCGACCCTGGCAATGTGACGATCTTTGGCGAGTCGGGCGGAGGCGGGAAGGTCAGCGTGCTGCTCGCAATGCCCGCGGCGCAGGGTTTATTTCACCGTGCGATCATCCAGAGCGGTGCTGCGATCCGGGTGTCGACGCGCAAGCGCGCCAATGCGCTTGCTGAAGCGGTGCTGAATGAAGTCGGGCTTAGTCACAGCGAGTGCGAGCGGCTGCAATCCCTACCGGTCAAGCGGCTGATGGCTGCGATGGCGCCCGCCTCGCGTGCAGTCGGCCGCACCGCATGGCCGCTGCTCGACCGTTATGATTTCGGCCCCGTCGTCGACGGCAGCGATCTGCCCGAGCACCCGTGCGAGCCGGACGCGCCCGCCATCGCTGACGACATTCCGCTGATGATCGGCGGCATCCGGGAGGAGAGCGCCTTCTTTCTCGCCAGCGACGATGCGGTGTGGAACGGGGTTCTCGGCGAGGAGGGGCTGCGCCAGCGTGTGGCTGCGGTGGCGGGCGCGCAGACCGATGATCTGCTCGCCGCCTATCGCGCAGCCATGCCGCAGGCGAGCCTTGGCGACCGGCTGATCGCGGCTTTGACCGGCTCGAATTTCTGGATCCGATCGGTCTTGTTGGCGGAGCGCTATGCGGCGCGGCGCCGAGCGCCGGTCTATATGTACTCGCTCGACTGGCAGAGCCCGGCGCATGGTGGTCGCCTGAAGGCGCACCACGCGATGGATCTGCCCTTTGTCTTCGACAATGTCGATGTGCCGGATACGACCGCCAGCGCCCCGGGGGCGCATGATCTGGCTGCGCGCGTTTCCGCGACGTGGATCGCCTTTGCCCGGAATGGAAGGCCGGGAAATCCGGCAATCCCGGACTGGCCGCCCTACACGGCTCGGGACCGCGCCACGATGGTCCTCGACACAGATTGCCGCGTCGCGCACGATCCGGACCACGAGATGCGGCTACTGTGGAGCCGTGTAGCTGTAGCTAACAGTTGAGGGCTCGGACGCGGGAGAGCCGTGGTCCGAGGCGTCCGAAAAACTGAAGGGAGCGATCCGATGGCGAACAAAGGCGAGAATGGCAAAAAATCTTATATCTACCTGGGTCTGGCCGGGGAGACTGGGCGCGGCCGGGTGGTGCACTCCGGTCTGTTCCGCATGACCGACGGCGGCGACGAATGGGAGGCGCTACATCGAGGCTTGCCGGAGGCGCCGGCTGTGCGCGCCCTGGCGGTGCACCCCATGAACCCCGAAATCGTCTATGCCGGCACGCAATCCGGGCCCTATCGCAGCGCTGATCGCGGCAAGCATTGGGAAAAGGTCGACCTGCCCGACCACGGGCTGCCGGTATGGTCGATCCTGTTCCATCCGCACGATCCCGACGTGATCCTGGTCGGCTATGAGAACTGTGAGATCTATCGCAGTGACGATGCCGGCGAACATTGGACACGGTTGCCGGTCAGTGTGCACTTTCCTGAAATCACGACGGCGCCGGGCGCCAATCCTGCGAAGCGGGTACTGCGGCTCGACGCCAGTGCCAGCGAGCCGGATTTGCTCTACGCCGCGATCGAGGTTGGCGGCACCCTTCGCTCCACTGATGGCGGCGAGCATTGGGAGAATCTGAGCCACGGCCAGTATGTGAACGACGACGCCGTCGATATGCACGCCGTATTGGCCAGCCGCTGGAGGCCCGGCACTGTTTTCGGCATCGGGCGGGCAGGCATGTTTCACAGCGCCGACGGCGGCGACCATTGGCGGCATGTGCCATTGGATCCGCTCAACGCCAAAGGGCAGATTTATTGCCGCGACATCCGGGAGGTGCCGGGCAATCCACGCAAACTGTGGGTCGCGGCAGGCGGTAGCTTCCAGAGCGAGGTCGGCGTATTGCTGCACAGCCCCGATGGCGGGGACAGCTGGGCCCGGGTCGAGATGGGTTTGCAACCGGCGCACACGATGTTCGCCCTGGCCTTTGACGAGCGCCAGCCATCGCGGATGTCTTGCGCCACCAATGGCGGCGAGGTCTTCAACAGCGTGGATGGTGGTGAGAGCTGGACCACGCTCCCGTCACCGCCGGAGGGCACACAAATCTACGCCCTGGCGCGCGGCTGAGTGCGGCGAGGCGGTCGGCGGGGGCCCGGCAGGGGATCTCCGACCGACCGACGAGCAAGGGCGACGCAGTCGATTTGTCGAAGGGTACGGCGATCGGGGCCAGTCCAGCCGCTAGGCGTGTTGCCGGCCGAGGTGAGGGCGATCTTATTCCTCAGCCTGCCAGATTGAAAATCAGATGACACCCTCTTCGGCGAGCCGCTCGACTTCGCTGGGGCTTCTGCCGAGCAGCTCGGTCAGTACCCACAGATTGTCTTCGCCGTAGCATGGCGCGCCGCGGTTGATCGGGCCGCCGATATAGGCCGGCGTCTTCGACAGCTTCATCGGGATCTCGTAGATCGGCCAGGTGCCGATCTTGGTGCCGGTCACCTCGGTCAGCCATTTCAGGTGGCGCAGTTGCGGATCGGTGTCGACGCGGTCCTCGGCGTTCTGGCAGACACCGGCCGGGATCCCGGCCTTTTGCAATTTCATCATGCAGTCGAAGCGGTCCTGGGTTTGCGTCCAGGCCTCGACCGCGGCGTCGAGCGCGTCCTGATGCTGCAGCCGGGTTTCGAGCGTCGCGAAACGGCGGTCGTCGAGCCAGTCGCCGCGCTCGGCGACGCGCGCCAGCGCCTGCCACTCGGCGTCGGTAAAGCAGGCAATCGCGATCCAGCGGTCCTTGCCCTCGCAAGGGTAAGCGCCGTGCGGCGCCGCTGGCTTGTAAGGCGAACGGTTGCCGTAGCGGCGGAACACACGATCATTGGTCGCCCAGTCGAGGATTGTCGCGCCGGTTAGGAAAATGCCGCTCTCGCATTGCGATGCGTCGATCCATTGCCCCTCACCGGTGCGCTCGCGATGGTAGATCGCGCCGAGCAGCGCCAGCGCATAGCCGTAGGCACCCATCCAGTCGAGAAAGGAATAGCCCCAGCTTACCGGCATCGCCGGTTCGGGCAGCCCCGACATCTCGGCCTGGCCGCCAAACGCTGCCGCCACCGGCCCGACTGTGCGCATACGGCCATAGGTGCCGTGCGCGCCCATCCCGGATTGCTGGATGTAGATGATGTCCGGGCGTATTGACTTCATCACGTCGTAGCCGAGACCCAGGCGCTGCAAAACACCCGGCGAGAACCCCTCGGCCACCACGTCGCAGATGCGGATCATGTCCTTGGCGATCTGTAAGCCTTTCGGGTGGCGGATGTTGAGCGAGATGCCGCGCTTGCCCGAATTCTTGTTGAGGAAATTGCCGCCCATGTCGGGATCCTTGACCCCGGGTAGCGGTCCCGTCGCGGCGTCGCGCGCGGCGCGCCCGCCGACCGGCGCCATCCCCGCCAGGCGCGTGTCGGGATTGTCCTTCCACTCGACCTTGTAGCTCTCCGCTCCCATCGCGGCGAGAAACCGCGTGCCGCCGGCCGAGGCGAGAAACCACGCGAAATCGAAAATCTTGATGCCCTGCAGCGGGAACGGCTTGTTGTGCAGCGCCGAGAGGCGCGGGTTCTCGACCTTGCGTGGGCTTGCCGGCACGCTCGGCCGGCGCGCGGCCTCGTCGAGCACCGCCTTGGTGTCCTCGCCAAGCAATGGCGCGCGGCGGCCGACCTGCCAGCTCGTCTTGTTGCTGAGCCATTTGCTGGTCGGATAGCGGAACGAGCGGCCGAGCTCCGGATGCTCGATCTCGGCGAAGGTCTTGCGGGTCAGCCAATGCTCGTCGAGCGCGTTCTCGTGCGGTTTTCTCAGCGGTGCCCACAGCAGCCCGGCATTCTGCGCCTCGAGCCACGGCATGTCCTTGTAGGCCCAGGCGCGAACAAAGCGTTGCACGACGTCGAGCATGTGCGAGCGCGCTTCGTCAGCGCCGGCGGTGCCGGGCACTTGGCGCCCCCGCAGATCGGTGTCGGGCGGGGGCGGCTGTAAGTCCGCCTGCGCACTGTATTTGCTCAGCAGCGGCACGAGGTTCTTGAGGTCGCGCGCGCCCATCCCGTGGGTAATGAACCAGCGCCCGTCCTTGGTGTGGCAAATGTTCGGACTGTGGTTCGGACCCTCGGACGCGTGGCGGCAGGTCAGCCGCCATAGCGGCACCCGCCGCATGACCCAGTACATCAGGTCCTGCTCGGGGTTCTTCGACACCGCCTCGTGCACGGCGACCGAGACGTCTTGCCCCTCGCCGCTGCGCTCGCGGTGGATAAGCGCGGCGATGATCCCGGTCGCCAATTGCTCGCCGGCGATGTGATAGGCATGCCAGATCTGCGGCGCGATCGGCGGCGTGTCGTATTCGAAATTGGGGTCGGGGTCATAGCCGCAATTCATCATCACCCCGCCGAGGGCGAGATGGATCAGGTCCGAACTCTTGAAGTCCCGCCACGGCCCATCGTCGCCAAACGGCGTCATCCGCGCTGTCACCAGCTCCGGGAACCTGGCGTTGAGCGCAGTGCGGTCGAGCCCCAGCGCTTCGTTGAGCGCGCCGCAGCTCGCATCGAGCAGGATGTCGGCGCCCTTCAACAGGCGCAGCAGGTGCTCGCGCCCGGCCGGCGTCTGCAGATCCAGTACGACGGATTTCTTATTACGGTTGTAATTCCAGAAAAACAGCGAGCGCTCCAGGCCTGACTGATCATCCAGGAACGGGCCGATCCGCCGCGTCGCGTTCCCTTCCGGCGGCTCGATCTTGACTACCTCGGCGCCGAGACCGGCGAGCAGCAGCCCGGTATATTCGGCGCGTTCATCGGCGATCTCGATTACCCGGAGGCCGGCCAGCATCCCCGGTCCGGCATTGCCCATCATCTCGCCCGGTCCGGGCGCGACTGCGCCGACCTCCGCCTCCGACATGGCGCTTCTTCCTCTCAGCGTTATGCCCGGGCTCGTCCGGCGCCCCTTTTTGAGGGACGGGACCGCCGGAGATGGCGAGTGAGCCCACGGCTCTTAAGCCAGATTGTGGTTGACGCAGCGACGTTGTCAACTTGACGGCTGCTCACCTGCGCGAGTGCGCCAGGAAATTCCGAGCCGGGGCCTGCAGATGTCAATTGCAGTGCACTTGCTGAACTTGCCGGTCCTACGCCTAACCGTCAGCATGGGCGAAAGGCAATCGCATTGGCGGCGCGGGGGACGGTGCGCCTCTGGGGGTGGTCGCCGACTACCACGCAAACGGTTGCGCCTTTCGATGCGAACGGGCTAAGACCGCAGACGAGACGTCAGTGAGGGAGAAACGGCGTGGCCCGCGGAGCAGACCAGCACAGAAACCCGAAATCAAATATCGAGATCGCGCAGGAAGCGGTGATGCTACCGATCAGCGAGATCGCCGGCGAAAAGCTCGGCATCCCGGATGAGGCGGTGTCGCCCTACGGCAAATACAAGGCAAAGATCGCGCTTGACTATGTCCACGCACTGCCCGATCGGCCGAACGCCAAGCTGATCCTGGTCACCGCGATCACGCCGACCCCGGCGGGCGAAGGCAAGACGACGACGACAGTCGGCCTCGGCGACGCGCTCAATCTGATCGGCAAAAAGGCGATGCTGTGCCTGCGCGAGGCAAGCATGGGTCCCTGCTTTGGCGTCAAGGGCGGGGCGGCCGGCGGCGGGTACGCCCAGGTGGTGCCGATGGAAGATATCAACCTCCATTTCACCGGCGACATTCACGCGATCGGCGCCGCCAATAACCTGCTCGCGGCGATGGTCGACAACCACGTTTATTATGGCCTCGACCCTCGTCTCGACCCGCGCCGGGTCAGCTGGCGCCGCGCCATGGACATGAACGATCGAGCTTTGCGCTCGACCATTTCCTCACTCGGCGGTGTCGCCAACGGCTATCCGCGCGAGGACGGGTTCGACATCACCGCCGCCTCCCAGGTGATGGCAACGTTCTGCCTGGCAACCGGCTTGCAGGATTTGCAGCGGCGGCTCGGAAATATCCATGTCGGCCAGACGCGGGAGCGCAAGCCGGTGACCGCCGCCGACGTCAAAGCGGCGGGATCAATGACCGCGCTGCTGAAAGACGCGCTCGCGCCTAATCTGGTGCAGACGATCGAGCATAACCCCGTGTTTATTCATGGCGGCCCATTCGCCAACATTGCTCATGGCTGCAATTCGGTAATCGCGACCACATCGGCCCTCAAGCTTGCCGATTACGTGGTTACCGAAGCCGGCTTCGGCGCCGATCTCGGGGCCGAGAAATTCTTTGACATCAAATGCCGTAAGGCGGGCCTCAGCCCGGCGGCGGCCGTGGTGGTGACGACGGTACGCGCGCTCAAGATGCATGGCGGCGTGGCTCTTAATGCGCTGCGTGAGGAGAATGTCGAGGCGCTCGAAAAAGGTTTTGCCAATCTCTCTCGCCACCTTGCCAATATCCGCGGATTCGGCGTGCCGGCGGTGGTTTCCGTCAACCGCTTCAGCGCCGACACTCCCCGCGAACATAAAAGGCTTCAGGAGCTGTGCGCCGCCGAGGGGGTGAAGGCGGTGATTGCCGATCATTGGGCGGAGGGCGGCCAGGGGGCGGTTGAACTCGCCCATGCGGTCGTCGACCTCGCCGAGAGCGGAAGCGCCAAGCTTCGCCTTCTTTACCCGGACGAGATGCCTTTGCTCGAAAAGGTCCGCACCATCGCTCAGCGCATCTACGGCGCCGAAGACATCGAAGCCGGCAAACCGGTACAAGACCAGTTGGCGCAGTTGCAGGATCAGGGCTTCGGCCAACTCCCGGTCTGCATCGCCAAGACCCAGTTCAGCTTTACGACCGACCCCAATGCCAAGGGAGCGCCGAGTGGCCACACCGTGGCGATCCGCGAGGTTCGGTTGTCGGCTGGTGCGGAGTTCGTGGTCGCGATCTGCGGCGACATCATGACCATGCCGGGTCTGCCGCGCGTGCCCGCGGCGAACAACATAGAGGTCGACGCCGAGGGACGCATCACCGGCCTGTTCTGAGCCGGCCTATTCTGAGGTGGATCCCGCCGCAGTCAAAGCGTGGCGCCGATCGGAGCGGCGGCGCCTGTTGGCCTTGCGCACCGGTGCCGCGCCAGTGCTGCGCCGGGAGTGGGGCCGCGAGATCGAGGGTCGGCTGTGGACGGTGCTGGCCGAGCGGCCGGGGATCACGCTCGGCGTCTATTGGCCGTTTCAGGCCGAGTTCGACCCCCGCCCGCTGGTCGACCGGCTGATCGTTGCAGGTTTCGCCGCGGCCTTGCCCGTGGTGGTCGATAAAAAGGGGCCGCTCGAATACCGGAGCTGGCGGCCGGGCGACCCGCTCATTGACGGGGTGTGGGGAATCCCCATACCAGAAAAGCGCGAGATTACGGTGCCTCAGGCGGTGCTGGCGCCGCTCGTGGGCTTCGACGGGCAATGCTATCGCCTGGGCTATGGCGGCGGCTATTTCGACCGCACTCTGGCCGCACTAGCGCCGCGGCCCCTGGCGATCGGCGTTGGCTTCGAGTTGTCGCAACTCGAGACGATCCACCCCCAGGACTTCGATATCCCGATGGATCTGATCGTAACCGAAGCCGGGCTTCGCCAGCGCTGATCGGGCCACGGCAATATTGGCATGTGCCCCCTTCGGGGCGATTGGGTGTGCGCTGCCGGCACTTTCTGCAATAGTCTGATCATCGAAGCCCAAGGGCTTCCCTTCGGGCAAAAGCCATAATTTTGTCCCAGTTTATTGGGCATCATCTCATCAGTAAGGCCACAAGTTTGTCTCATCCTGACCTAATTTTGTCTCACCAGCTAAAAATCGACGCTCATTAGTATGTAGTTCCTTTCTAATTGGGGGACTTATACCAATGCTATCGAGGTTTACGCCCCGGCTGCTCGCCGGGACGGCGGCTGTCGTGTTGCTCGCGCCTGCGTATTTCGGCCATGCGTTTGCCGGGGGTTCCGCCGGTAGTGGCAGCCCTCCGCCAAGCGGGCCGCATGATCCCGGGGTGCGCGGCGGGCCCCCAGGAGCGGGAGGAGGGCTCCCCGGTCTCGGCACGGCTGAACTAAGCTTGTTCACCGCGGCGCTGGCCCGGTTCAGAGAGGTCGAACTCGGTGTCGGGAACGATCAACGACGCGCCTCCGGGCACGATCAACGGTACCGGCTTGGGCCCGCGGTTTAATTTGAATAGTTGCGCCGGCTGCCACGCCCAGCCGACAGTCGGCGGCACCAGTCCATCGACGAATCCGGAAGTGGCAGTGGCGGCGTTGGATGGCGCGCAGAACAGCGTGCCATCCTTCATCACGGCGCACGGGCCGGTGCGCGAGGCGCGGTTCATCAACAACGCCAACGGTACACCGGACGGTGGGGTGCATAATCTGTTTGTCATCTCCGGACGCACCGATGCGCCGGGTTGTACGATAACCCAGCCGAATTTTGCGCAGGCGGTGTCTCAGGGAAACATTATCTTCCGCATCCCGACGCCGATCTTCGGAACCGGACAGGTCGAGAATACACCCGATGTCAACCTGGAAAACGATGCAGCAGCCCTCGCGAGCCAGCGCCAGACCGACGGCGTTTCCGGGAACTTCAATCACAGTGCCAACGATGGCACCATCACCCGGTTCGGCTGGAAGGCGCAGAATAAGTCGCTGCTGATGTTCGCGGGTGAAGCCTACAATGTCGAGCAGGGCGTCACCAATGAACTCTTCAGTAACGAGCGCGACGATACCGCGAGCTGCCAGTTCAACCAACTTCCCGAGGATGTGACCAATCTTGTTGACACTGGGCTTAGCAATAGCCCGGCGTCGGACCTTTCCTCCGATATCGTGAACTTCGCGGCGTTCATGCGGCTGTCGGCGGGACCGAAGCCTGCGCCTGCGATATCCTCCACGGCCGCCGCTTCAGTAACCCGCGGCCAGCAGGCCTTTGTCAATGTTGGCTGCAATCTATGCCACATCGCGCAACACACCACGGCACAATCGATTTTCACTAAGCAGAGTGGCGTGAAGTTCTCTCCGTTCAGCGATTTCGAGCTGCACGATATGGGGACAGCCTTGCAGGACCAGATCAGCCAGGGCCAGGCCGAAGGCAATCAATTCCGCACTGCGCCATTATGGGGCGTCGGACAGCGGATCTTCCTTCTGCATGACGGCCGCACCCAGGACCTGCTGCAGGCCATCTTGGGGCATTCGAGCAATGGTTCGGAGGCCAATACAGTTATCGGTAATTTCAATGCGCTGCCCGCTTCCTCGCAGCAGGATATGCTGAATTTCCTGCGGTCGCTGTGATTCGGCTGCAAAGAGAGCAGCGCGCCCCAACCGGCGCACGAATTCAGTCCGCCCGCCCAGGCGGCCTAAACTCAAAGGTGAGCCCGGTCTCGCTTGCGACGGCCTGTCCGTTCCTGGGGTAGGGCTGGAATTCCCACTGCGCCAACGCATCCACGATGTTCTGCTGTTGCGCCGGAGCGGCGCGGATGACGTGGATATGCTTCACCTTGCCGTCGCTACCGATGACGATGCGTACCGGCACCTTGACGAATTGCGGCCCAACCTTGATCGGTTCGACCCTGCGCCGGACGGTTTGCGGCGTGCCGTAGTCCTTGACGCAGACCGGCGCGGGCGAAGCCGCCGAGAACGACAGGCGCCCGAGACTGGCGGCGAGCCGAGCCGACCGGTCGCGGTCTGCGCTGGTAAACGCGAAGATCACCGCGTGGCAGCGGATGTTGGTAGCGAACACGACGCGGGACAGTGGACTCGCCTCGATGTTGAGCCGAGCGAAGGTATGACCGGCGATCGTGGTGCTCGATATTTCCGCTTCCGCTGTGTTGCCCTGTTGGACGCTACGTGCGAGGTCCGCCAGCGTGGCCTTTGCATCGGCGATCGGTTTGTCAGCAGAAAAAGCGTCTTGAGCAGCGATCAGGATCGTCGCCTTCGTGTCTTCCGGGGGCGCCGGCGTGCTTAACACGTAGTAACCGCTGTAAGACGGCCGAGCCGGCTGCGGTCCGGGTCTCCACCCCGCCGGCAATGGATAGCGCATCCCGAAATAGGGGTTGAGGTACGCGTCGTCGACAACGGCCCCCTGTTCGGGATCGAGATCGGCGGGGTCTGTGGCGATTGCGCCCGTCTCGATGGCCAGCAAGACGGCGACCGTCACGAAGGCGGCCCGCCAGGTGTGGGCTGTCAAACTTTTCCTCCGCGACGCGACGGTCAGGCAGAGTAACCGCTCGCTGCAGAGGGGTCGCGGCATCCAGCGCGGAAAAGCCTCGGCCTGAAGGCCGGGGCTCTAGTCAATTTTGTGTCAGGCCACCGATAGTTCGGCGACGAGCTGCCTGCCGCGTGTCTCCGGCCCGAACCAAACCGCCACAGCGACACTAAGGGCGGCGAGGGTAGTGCCTATCATCATCGGGAGCGCAAATCCCGAATGCCAGGTAAGGGCGAAATAGGTAATGATCGGCAACGTCAAGCCACCAAAGATGGCACCCTGATGATAGACGAAACCGGACGCCGTCGCGCGCACCTCAGTCGGGAATCTTTCGGCGAGATAGGCCGGATATAGGACGTGCATGCCGCCGCCGCCGAATGCACCCTGCACCGTGAAAAACACGACGATCATCGCGTAATCGTGTGTGAACAGATAAAGCGGCGCGATCGGGATCGTCAGCAGGGCGGGAATGATGATTGCCCAACGGCGGCCGATTCGGTCTGCGAGCCAGCCCCAGAACGAACCAGACAGAAAGAATACGATGCTCTGCAGCATGACCGGCAGTGCGACGAGGCCGGGGCTGAGGTGCAGATCCTTTTGCAGGTAAGTGGGAAACAGCCCGCCGACCGAATAGCCGACAACAAAGGCGCTGGCCATCCACCAGCACCCGGTCAAAGTGTTGGCGAGGAGGCCGCGCTTGAAGACCTTGAGCAGCGGCACCCTGACCTCGCGCTGCTGTAGGCGCTGCAGCCTTCGGTTCTCAACCCAGACCGGCGGCTCTTGCACAAACTTCCGCACATAGACGATCGACAATGCCGGTAGGACGCCGATCATCAACAGGCCGCGCCAGCCGATCGAGGTATAGAGCAAGCCATAAGCCGCGCTCGACAGCAGCGCGCCGAGGCCCCACGAGGCTTGCAGGACGCCGGCCATAAAGCCGCGCGAGCGGATCGGCCACGATTCCATCGCTAGAGATGCTCCGCAGGGCCATTCCGCTCCCATGCCGATGCCGAGTAACGCCCGAAACAGAAACAAGAACCAGAACGCCGGCGAGAAGGCGGCTATGAAATTGCAGACCGAGTACCACGCGATCGAGATCATCAGCGGTTTTTTGCGCCCGATCCGGTCGGCAAGCCAGCCAGCGGCGGTGGCGCCGACCAGGCGCATCCACAGGGTTAGGGTGAAGACCGCGGTCACCGCCGTCAGCGGGACATGGAATTCCTGCGAGATCGGCAACATGATCAGTAGGAAGATCGTGAAATCGAACGCGTCCAGGGTCCAGCCGAGCCAGGCGGCCGACCAGGCCAACCATTGCTCCTTGGTTGGCTCCTTATACCACGGTATGGCCTTTCGGGCGTCGACGGCGATTGTCATAGACCACTCCCTTTAAATCGGTCCCGTTGACCGGGACCCTGCAGAAATTGTTAGTCGGGGCCGATTGGCGTTGTCGCCGGGCGACTCTCAGCTAACCCAACGGGGCCTTGGGCCCTCGAAGCAAAACGGCTTCTCCGACTGCCGCCGGAAGAAGCCGTTCCAAGTCACGCGCGGCCGTTCAGGCGATGACGAGATCGGCGACCATTTCGGTCCCTCTGGTCTCCGGACCAAGCAGCAGCGCAACGACGAAATTGACCAACCCGAACATCGCGCCGATCAACATTGGGATCGCGAAGCCGAGGTTCCAGCCTGGGCTAGTCGCGAAGAAGGTCAGGATCGGAGGCACCAACCCACCGGCGATAGCGCCGACATGATAGCTAAAGGCGCTCGCAGTGGCTCGGACCTCGGTCGGATAGCGCTCGTTGAGAAAAGCCGGGATCTGACCGTACATCCCACCACCGGCAAACAAGCCGATCAGGACGAAGCCACCGACGATCAGCAACGTATCCTGAGACAATAGATAGACCGGAACGATCGCCATCGAGATCAGAGCCGGAAGGATCATGGCCCAGCGCCGGCCGAACCGATCCGAGAAAATTCCCCAGCTTGAACTGGCGAGGAACACTAACAAATTCGCCAGCATGATCGGGGTGGCGATCAACGCGGTTGACAGGCCCAGATCCTTTTGAAGATGGGTCGCGAACAGCGCATTGATCGAATAATAGGTGACAAAGCCGGCGCACTGGAACCAGCACGCGTTGAGCACGTTGCCGATAATGCCGCGGCGGAAAATCGCGGCGAGGGGCGCCTTGACTACTCGGTTTTCTGCCTTCTGCAGGCGGTTGTTCTCGACCCAAACTTCCGGTTCCTTGACGAAGAAGCGGACATAGACGATCGCCAATGCCGGCAAAATGCCGATCCACAGCATGCCGCGCCAGCCGAACCGGTCGAAGAGAAGCCAGTAGCAGGCGCTCGACAGCAGAAAGCCAAGGCCCCAGGAGCCCTGCAGCACGCCGCTCATGAAGCCGCGCGAGCGGGTTGGCCAGGTTTCCATCGCCAGCGCCGCGCCGCACGGCCATTCGGCGCCCATGCCGATGCCGAGGAGGGTGCGGAACAGCAACAGGAACCAGAAGGTCGGGCTAAACCCGGCGATGAAATTGCACACCGAGAACCAGAGGATCGAGATCATCAGCGGTGTCTTGCGGCCCATCCGGTCCGCCATCCAGCCCGCCGCCGTCGCGCCGACAAGGCGCATCCACAAGGTTAAGGTGAAGACGATCGCAACGTCGGTCAGCGGGACGTTGAATTCCTTGGCGATCGGCACCATGATTAGCAAAAACACGGTGAAATCAAAGGCGTCCAGGACCCAGCCCAGCCACGCTGCGCCAAAGGCGTACCATTGGTCCTTGGTCGGCTCTTTCCACCACGGAATGTTCTTTACGGTCTGGACCGCCGTCGCCATCGCTGACACCTCTCCGTTTGACACGGCCCCCGTAGCGGAGCCTTGCGTGCAGTGTAGGTCAGCGATGCGAAAATGTCCTCGCCTTTTTTCAAAAGTTTTATTGCACATGATTTGTGCAACCTCGCCCGATGGCGCATCGTGCTCGGCCGCGCAAAACCCGAAAAAACAAGCTGATCAACCTGCCGACCAGCCGACCGCTTGGCCGCGGCCCGAGGCCGACTATCGCGGCGCGCCGGCGGAGCCCCGTCAGGTTGTCAGCTCGATGGAGCGCGCCGCCGTCCCGCTCCTCCTCGCACGGTTTTTGCAGCCGAGGCATCACACATTCTCACCGGGACCGCGATTGCGTAAAGCCGGTGCCGACAACCTGACCTTCGGTTACAAAGTTCGGGACGGTAAGGCGCTGCGGCCCGAGCCGAGCGGAGCGGGGACATGGGCGAGGAGCGCGTCGAGGCAATCAAAGACCGCAGCCGGCAAGAGCCCGAGTCGCAATGGCAGCGAACCTTGTGGGCGATGGTCGGCATCCAGTTTGTCATGACCATGGCGTTTTCGATGCTGAGCCCCATCATGCCGCTGTTTCTGCCGGTGCTTGGGGTCAAGTCGGCGAGTGCGGTCGCTTTGTGGGCGGGCGTCCTCGCCGGGGTGACGTCTTTTGTTGCGGCTTTCGCTTCGCCCTTGTGGGGCCGTCTTGCCGACCGCCATGGACGAAAATTGATGCTGTTGCGGTCGAGCCTCGCGGTCGGACTGTTCGCGGGGTTAATGGGGGCCGCCGGGAATGTCTGGCAGGTCTTCGCCTTTCGCGCGCTGATGGGCGTCTTTGCCGGCTTTTCGAGCACCGCGATCGCTCTGGTCGCGAGCCAAGCCCCCGAAGAGCGGCTCGGCTTTGCCCTGGGCTGGCTCAGCACCGGCCAGCTCGTCGGCTCGCTGGTCGGGCCACTGCTCGGCGGCGCGCTGGCAGACGCGACCGGCAGCTACCGCATCCCGTTCTATTGCACCGCGGCGACGATCCTGGTGTCGACGGGTTTCGTCTGGTTCGGCGTGCGCGAGAGCTTTGTCGCCGCGCCTCAGGCGCGTGGACGGCGCGCCGTGCTCAACAGTTTGATCGCGGTGGCGCGCTCGCCGGGCTTGATGGCGCTGTTCTTCGTGCTGCTGATGGCGCAATTCGGGGTGCGCACCGTGCAGCCGGTGGTGACCTTGTTCGTCAAACAGCTGCTGGGCGACCAGCCCAATCTTGCGACCCTGAGCGGTATCGCCTTCTCGATAACCGGCCTTTCCAATGTCGTGGCCGCACCGTTCCTGGGTAATAAGAGCGACAAGATCGGCTACCGCCGAGTGCTGCTGATCGCCCTGCTAGGAGCGACCTTGACCACCTTGCCGCAGGCCTTCGCCGGCAGCTATTTGACGTTCACCACCCTGCGCTTTGCCCTCGGGCTGTTCATCGGCGGTATATTGCCGACCGCCAATGCGCTCGTCGGCCGGCTCGTTCCACGTTCGCAGCGCGGCACGGTCTACGGCATCACCGCCTCGGCCATGTTTCTCGGCAACTCGCTCGGCCCGCTGAGCGGCGGCGCAGTGGCCGCCGTGTTCGGGTTGCGCTGGGTGTTCCTGATTACCGGCATGGTATTGCTGGCGAATTTGGTCTGGGTTTATTTTCAGGTTCCCGAATACGTCGACAACGCTGAAGATCAAGAGGCGGTATGAGAGCCCTCCGGCACAAGTTCCCGGATATGGGTTCATGGCAGCCTGGTTTTCGGTTTATGGTCTGGCGCGCGAATCCCATGAACACGGAGGATCGAACAATGGACCAGGACGCCAAAAAGACCGCGTTGCGGATGATTCCATATGGGATCTATGTGCTGACCGCGGGTGACGGGAAGGGCAACGTCGCTGCCGCCACCGTCAATTGGGTGACGCAAAGCGCCTTCAACCCGCCGCTCGTGGTGGTCGGGGTCAAAACCGATTCCGGAGCCTATCCGCTGATCAAGAGCACCAAGAACTTCGCTCTGAACATGCTGGGCAAGGACCACAAGGGCGTGGCGTTCACCTTCTTCAAGCCGACCACGCTCGAAGACGGCAAGCTCTCCGGCCAAGCCATCCATAAGGGCGGTAACGGCGCCCCGATCCTCGATGCGGCGCTGGCAGCGGTTGAGTGCAGGGTCACCAGCATCGTCGAGCAGGGCGACCACCACATCGTCGTCGGGGAGGTCGTCGAGGCGCATCTGCCCAAGCCGATTACCGGCCGCCCCGACGCCGCGATTCTCGAAATGAAAGAACTCGGCGACAACGTCTTTTACGGCGGCTGAGGCTCGGGGCGGCGCGCGAGATTCGCTCCGGTGCGACAGGCGTAATGATTAGTTCGAGAACGAGGGTACCGTGATGGAACAGCAACCTGCGCTTCAATGGCCGGCCGAGGGCAATGCCCGCGTTCCCTATCGGGTGTTTTCCGATCCGGAGGTTTATCGCGAGGAACTGGCGCGAATCTTTCTTAGGGCCGACCTGGCAATTTCTGACTCTCGCCGGCGAATTACCCGACCCGGGCGACTATCTGACGACCTTCCTGGGAGAGACCCCGATCATTGTCACCCGCGGACATGACGGCGAGCTCCATGCGATGTTCAACCGCTGCGCCCACCGCGGCAACCTCGTCTGTCTGAAGCGGCGCGGTCATGCCGACAATCTGACCTGCGTCTATCACGCCTGGCGCTACGATCTCGAAGGCAACCTCGACAGCGTCGCTTTTCGCCGCGGCATCGCCGGGAAGGGCGGAATGCCGGAGAGCTTCCGCCTCGACCAGCACGGGCTGCGCAAATTGCGCGTCGATCACTTTGGCGATCTTGTCTTCGGCACATTGTCGCTCGACGCGCCGCCATTGGGCGACTACATCGGCAATCTGATCGGCACCCGCATTCATCGCGTGATGCACGGTACACCGAAGATCCTGGGGACAACCTCGCAGATCCTGCACAACAATTGGAAGCTCTACTTCGAAAACGTGCGCGACACCTATCACGCGACCTTACTGCACTCCTTTTTCACGACGTTCCGGATTTCGCGCCTGACTGCGGAAGGCGGCGTCGATATTGCCGAGAATGGCGCGCATCACGCGAGCTACACCCGCAACAAGGTCGACCGCGTCGACCCCGAAACCTCGGACAAGCTCTATGCCGGTATGCCGTCCATGCGCGAGAATTTTCGGCTCGCAGATCCGGGTTTCCTGACCTCCGCCGAAGAATTCGGCGACGACACCACGACCCAAATTTTATCGCTGTTTCCAAATTTTGTATTGCAGCAGATTCAGAACTGCATCGCCTTGCGCCTAGTCTTGCCAAAGGGACCGGACAAGACCGAGCTGCAATGGATCTATCTCGGCTTTGAAGAAGACAGCACTGAGCTGGCCGCGTTCCGCCTGGCCCAAGCCAATCTCGTCGGACCCGCCGGCTATGTCTCGATGGAGGACGGTGCGGTCGGAAATTTCATCCAGCGCGCGATCCACGGCTCCGAGAGGGATTGTTCGGTGCTCGAAATGGGCGGTTTCGATCACGTCTCCGAAGCCAATCGGACGACCGAGGCCTCGGTTCGCGGCTTCTGGCATGCCTATCGGCCGCTGATGGGTTTTTGAGACCATGGAACTGGCGGCAGTGGTGCGGCGCTCGGAGCTCGACCAGCTTTATGCGGACTATGTCCACTGCCTCGATGCCGATGAACTAGAGCGCTGGCCCGATTTCTTCACCGAGGACTGCTTCTACCGGATCACCTCGGCGGAAAACTATGAGGCAGGCCTGCCGCTGGGACTGATCTACGCAACCTCGCGCAACATGTTAAAGGATCGGGTCAGTGCCTTGCGCGAGGCCAACATTTACGAGCCTCAGCGCTACCGGCATTTGGTCTCGTCGATCAAGATCGTCGGAGAAACCGCTGGGGTGCTCGATTTGGTCGCCAATTTCCTGGTCGTGCGCACCATGCAGGATGGCGACATGACCATCTTCGGCGCCGGGTGCTATGTCGATTGTGTCAGTCGCGATGGCGATAGCTGGAAATTCGCCCGCAAGATCGTCGTCCTCGACAGCCGTCAGATCGACACATTGCTCGCGATCCCGATCTGAAAATATGCCTCGGTGGGCGATCAGGCCCACCTCAGCTCGCGGTTCGCCTCTTCCGACGCAGCCGTCGCGCGTTCGCGGTGGCGCGTTTGTGCCATGGCGCCAGAACCGCCGTTTGCCCACGCCCGGACATCACAGCCATCGCCGACTGCCGCAGCGCAACAGCCTTTTCAATCGCCATGCGCCGGTATTCAGCGGGCGAGCAAGTACCCTGCACCATCATCAGGCTGCGGCGCGCGATCGTCTCCCACGACGCCATCATCAATTCGGCCATGACCAGCGGAAGCGGGCGGGAGCGTCGCGACGAGAGTTTTTTCATGATGCAGCGCACAAAAAGCGATAAGCCTTGCTCTGTCAAGCGGAAGCTGCCGGCGAGCGAGGCTCCGCCGCGGTAATCCGCCCTGCCTTAATCGCGTCGAGAAAAGTTTGCCAATCTCGATCGCTCTGGTCGGCGTAAGCCATCGCGAATGCCGCGATCGCTCTGTCGAATTCGTTTCCATCGCCGATATACGCCGATATCGCTACCGCATCGCCGGCGCGGGCGTGGGCACGCGCAAGGGTCTGGCCGCACAACGCAGCGTAAAACGGAAGAGCCGTTTCAAGACGGGCCCCGACATCGGCGAGACGGTAATCCTTGAGCCTCCGGATGTAGAAATATCGGGCGTTCACAGGACCCTCAGTCCATCCGAGAAAGATATCGGTTGCCGCTTGCAGCATGCGCTGGCCGACGACAACGCGTTGGCCATGATTGGGGTAGTCGGAAGCCCCGGCGTAAGGGGCCAGCACCGATTCCTGTGCTTCCTTGATCTGAAGCAGCAACGGCGCCTCGTCGTCCGATATCAACAGGCCGATGGCGCAGAACGTGCCGACGCTACCGATCCCGACGACTTTGAACGCGACATCATGCAGATGGTAGCGCTGCAGCAAGACCCGACGGTCTTCCTGCAATGTCTCGGCGTAAGAAGCGAAGGCTTTGCGCGCATGCAGCTCGTGCCGGCTCAGATGATGCACCAGCGGGGGCTTGTCCTTGATACGCCAGGCCCCAGCATATTTTTCGACCAAGCCGAAATGTTCTTCGGCGCTTTTCAAGATGGTAGCCAGACTTTTCCGCAGATTGCTGCGGATCTTGCCAGGGTCGATATTGGCAATCGCGGCGGCAAGATCGATGCGCGTGCCCCAAGCATCGAGCGGCGGCATCCGCGCCACACGCGCGATGTGCCGGCGATAATTGCGCGCGGCCAACCGAGCGAGGCGGCGGCAGTCCTTATCCGGCATGTGAGCGACCCGACCGGCGACGGCGAAGCTCGCTGCAAGACGCTTGACGTCCCATTCGAACGGAGCCGGCAAGGTTTCATCGAAATCGTTGATATCAAAGACCGGCGTGCCCTCGGGGGAAGCATAGGCGCCGAAATTGTTCAGGTGACAGTCGCCGCATGATTGGACGCGCAACCCCGTCGCCGGCATCGAGGCGAGATCGGCCGCCATCATCGCCGCCGCACCGCGCAGGAAAGTAAACGGGTCGGTCTGCATCCGTGCATAGCGCACCGGCAGGAGATCCTCGATCCGGTTCTTACCCTGCTCGATCAGGATTTCGACCGGATCGCGCCGGTGCGCCGGCGGCTGCCATACGGCTTGCTCTAGGAGCGGGACCTGCTGCCGCCATTCAAGACCAAGCCGCCGGCGCTTTTCTACGGCCTCCATAACGGGGCTGTCCTTGCCCACAGAGGGTGCATCCATGACGTCACCTTGCGGCGCCGCATGCAAGCCCAATGGCAGGCCGGGCGTCGACTGCCTATGCTAGTCTCGAGCTATGGCTATCGCCAGACGATCCGCGGCGCGTCGCCTAACTTGGCCGGCCCGAGATACATTTTTCCGTTCTGGATGGTGAAGGAGGTTTCGATCTGCGGCTTACCGTCGGGTCCGCGCTTGGCCAACGCCGAGAGCGCGATCTGCGCCAGCGCGGCCTCCTCGGTGTTCAAGCGGCCCGCCTCGACGAGCGCGGACAGGATCGCACTAAACCCCTCGATCCCTCCGGAAAAGGCGCCGATCGGCTGCAAATCCTGGTCAAGGGCCATCGTCCCGGTCGCGGTAGCGCCGAGCCCGCCCCAATTCAACTGCAGATGATCGAGCTCGATCGCGCCACCCGCGTCGCGCCAGGCGGCGATCGCCTGCACGAGGGGCCCGTCCGGCACAGTACCTTTGACCGTGACGCCAAACGCCAAGTCGTCAATCATGTCGCTGAAGCTCGGGGGCGGCGCCGACAGATGCATCTGTCGTAGATCGAGAGCCAGCTGGAGGAGCGGCTCCGTATGCGTCCGTGGCGGGTTAGCCGGCAGGCCAATCCAGGCCTGAGCCGCCTTGATCGGAACCTGGCCGCCCGCCTCGGCCGTGGCGTCCTGGAAGTTGAACCACATCGAGGTGGCGCCTTCGCTGCCGAGCGAGACCGTGCCCTCGGCGGTTTGGGCCGCGAGCTTGACCAGGGGCCGGCTTCCGGCTGCGGCGAGGTCGGCCGCGAGCCCTCGGGGCGCATCGAGATGCCAATCGGCGAAATTCCAGGGACGGGCGGTGCCGGTCAATTCGGCTAAACGGACTTCCGGCGCCGGGGTCAGTGCTCGATCACGCAGCGCCGCGCTCGAGAGTGCGATCCGGAAATGGAGCGGGAAACCGACAACGCGCAGCGATTGCCAAGAGGCGTCGATCTTTTGCGACCGCATTGATTGCTGCCAGGCGACGACGCCATCCTCGATCCGGCCCGCTACGATCCACCAGTACAGGGTGTAGGCGCCGCCCAAGACCAGCAACCCAACAACGGCGGCGAGACCGAGACGCGTCGAGCGGCGCATGGGCGCTATATAGCGGCCGGACCCGGAGGCCGCCAGCTCTGCTCCGGGGGTCGCTGCCGCTTAAACCTTCAGCACCTCGGCGCCGGGCGCCGCCTCCAATTCGCACGCGTTTACCGTCATCGACAGCATGCTGTAGTAGCCGATCGCTCCGGTCAGCTGGATAAAGCCGTCGTCCCCGAAACGCGCCCGCAACGCGCTGGCGGCTGCATCGTCAATGCGGTGCCGGCGCAACAGCTGCCGGGTGACCTCGACGATCTGCGCGTCTTCAGGCGGGATGCCGCGCGAGTGGTTTTCGCGGATCGCGGTGATCGTTGCTTCGGGCACGTCAAGCCGCCGAGCGCCACCGGTCTGCGCGCCCCAGACATAAACTGCCTCGAATTCGCGTGCGACAGTCATCGCCGCCAGCACACGGACCCGCATGTCGAGCGAGCCTTCAAAGCGTACGAACGCCCCTAAATGCGCAAGTCGGCCCGCGAGTTCAGGACAGTGCAAGAACATCGTGAACGGACCCTGCAATGCGCCGCGGCTCGCCACGATCGAGTCGACGATCGCACGGTCCTTTTCGGCCACCTGGTCTTTACTGGTGATCAGCGGAAGTCTAGGCATGGTCAATTCTCCCGGTCGTCATCGGCCTGTCGGACCAGAGAGTGCCTTCTCGACCGGCGCGCCACAAGCGCGGGAAACGGTGTTCGAGACGCGCGGCTCGGGTATGCTGGGGCGTTCCCGGTCTGCGGGAGACGGCGGAGGGGTCTGGTGTCCGGTGTGCTCGACGGCATTCGCGTCCTCGATTTTGGGCGCTACATCGCGGGGCCGTTTTGCGCGGCCCTGCTCGCCGATCTCGGCGCCGAGGTAATCCGCATCGAGCGGATCGGCGGCGGTGAGGACCGCGGCTTCATTCCGGTGGGCGCCGGGCCGGATGGCGGTGGCGCGATGTTTCTCGCGATGAATCGCAACAAGCTCGGCATGAGCTTGGACCCGGCGGCGCCCAAAGGCCGCGAGATCGTCAAAAAACTGGTAGCGACCGCCGATATCGTCGTGGCCAATCTACCGCCGCAGGTGTTGCGCGCGCTGGCGCTCGACCTCGACAGCCTGCGTCTGGTCAAGCCTGACATCGTCTTGACGACCGTCACCGGATTTGGCGCCGGCGGGCCGTTGAGCCACAAACATGGCTTCGACGGCATCGGCCAGGCGATGAGCGGCGCGGCCTATCTCTCCGGCACGCCCGAGCAACCGATCGCGATCAAATTGCCTTGGGTCGATTTCGGCACGGCGTGCCTGTCCGCTTTTGGCACACTGGCGGCCTTGATCGAGCGCGGCAAGACCGGGCACGGGCAAAAGGTCGAGGGTGCGCTGTTGCGCACCGCGATCGCCTTTGCCAACGCCACCTTGATCGAGCAGGCATTGACTGGCGTCGACCGCATCGCGACGCTCAATCGCGGCTTCAATTCGGCTCCGGCCGACATCTATCGCTGCAGGGATGGCTGGATCGTCGCGACCGTGATCGGCCCGGCGATGTTCCGGCGCTGGGCGCGGATGATCGGCGAGGAGCATTGGCTTGCCGACCCGCGCTTTGCCGACGACCAGTCGCGCGCCGATAACGGCGCGGTCATCGCTGCCCGTATGAGCGAATGGTGCGCCGAGCGAAGTTGCGCCGAGGCCTTGGCCGCGCTCGAAGAGGCCAGCATCGTCGCCGGCCAGGTCTACTCGCCGCAGCAGGCGCTCGACGACCCGCACATCCGCGCCGCCCATCTGCTCGAAGAGGTGCCCTATCCGACGCTCGCCGGCACCCTGCCCCTGGCGCCGACCCCGATCGAGCTCTCCGAGACCCCCGGTAGCTACCGCCGCCCCGCGCCGCTGCTCGGCGAGCACACTGACGAAATCCTGGCGAGCCTCGGCTATGGCGCAGCGGAAATTGCCGCGTTACGCGCGGAGAGGGTGATCGGATGAGCAAAGCCTTCGTTAAGGAAGCTGAGGACGACGCCGATCTGCCCAATGAGCCGCCGGCAATCCCGACCGGGGTCAAGAACTACATGACACCGCAGGGTCACCACCAGCTGCAGGACGAGTTGCGCCAGCTCTTGCGGGTGGAGCGCCCGAAAGTGGTCGAAACCGTCGCTTGGGCGGCTGGGAACGGCGACCGGTCCGAAAACGGCGACTACATCTATGGCAAGCGCCGCTTGCGCGAAATCGACCGCCGCATCCGCTTTCTGTCGAAACGGCTGGAGAGCGCCGAGGTGGTCGATCCGGCGCAGCAGAAAAATCGCGACCGGGTGTTTTTCGGCGCGACCGTTACCTATGCTAACGAGCGCGGGGCCGAAACCACGATTACCATCGTCGGCATCGACGAAGCCGATTTTGCCCGCGGTCAAGTCAGCTGGATTTCGCCGGTCGCCCGCGCGCTGATAAAGGCGTGCAAAGGCGACATCGTCGAACTGCGCACGCCGGCCGGCATCGAACAGATCGAAGTCCTCGCCATAAGCTATGGCGACTTTGACAGCAAGACTTGTTGAAGACCGGGGCCCAACCCTCGGCGGTGGCGGACGCGTCGAAACCGTCGTGTGAGATCGTGGCCGGGTAAATGGTAGAGTGAACATTGCGGCGCCGGTACAGCGGAGTAACTGCAATGCCCGGCGAAATATCGGAGATTGTTCGACATGACTGCACCCCACTGTCCACTCCACGGCGTCAAGGTCGTTGCCTGCTCCACCGCGCAGGCCGGCACGGTACCTTACATGCTGATGGCCGATCTCGGTGCGGAGGTCATCAAGATCGAGGTGCCCGAGGTTGGCGACAATTCGCGCGGCTCGAGCGTCATGCCGGGTTTCCCCAGCACCTATTTCGAAACCAACAATCGCGGCGTGAAGAGCGTCACCTTGAACCTGAAGACCCCGGAAGGCCGCGAAATCCTCCGCAAGCTTGTCGCGAAGGCAGACATCTTCGGCCAGAATTTTCGGCCCGGCGCGGCGGAAAAGAATGGCTTTGGCTATGAAGAGCTGCGGAAGGTGAACCCGAAACTCGTCTACATGTCGGTTTCGGGCTATGGCCCCAAGGGACCGCATGCCGACCTACCGGGGACGGATTCGATGGCGCAGGCGCTCGGCGGCATCGCCGAGGCCTATTCGACGCCGGGCCAGCCGCTAAAGACCGGGATCGTCTCGGTCGCCGACGAAACCTGCGCCATCCTGGCGTTTGGCGGGGCGCTCGCCGCACTGACCTATGCGCGGAGCACAGGCATCGGGCAGAAGGTCGATTGCTCGCTGCTCGGCGGTCAGATCCGCTTGATGGGCTGGACCCTGACGACGGCGATGTGGCGCGACCGCGATCCGGTCACCGGCCAGGCCCGCGTCACCGGCACGCCGCAGCGGCCCGGCCTCAGCGCCAGCTTCAACGACCGGGACGGCAAGCCGCTGGTGTTCCAGCTGAATGGCGCCCGCAAGTGGCGCGACGCGATGACCGCGCTCGGCTTTTACCAAACGCTCGAAGAGGTCGGGTTTGGCGATCTCGGCGTGATCATCTTATCCGACGAGAAGCGCGCAACATTGTTGCGGAAGTTGGACGAGTTGTTCGCGACCGGATTGCGGGACGATTGGGTGGCGCGGCTGCGGGGCGCCGACATCGTCTCCGCCCCGATCAACACCCTGCTTGAGGCCTCCAACGACCCCGACGTGCTGGCCAACGGCTACGTGACCGAAATCGCCTATCCGGAACACGGCAAGACCCTGAAGGTACATGGGTCGCCGTGGCATTTCTCCGAAACGCCGGCGCGTATCGGAGTCGCCCCGGAACTCGGCAGTCACAACGACGCCGCTCTCGCCGAACTCGGCTACACCCCGGCGCAGATCGAGGATTTCCGCGAAAGAAAGATCATCTGACTCGGGCGAACTCGGCTACCTCAGGGACAATTTCAGTCTCATCAATCGCGAAAAGGGAACTACCATGCGTCCGCAAGCCGCCGCGATGAAGGCGCTTCTCGACCAGTCTGGACTTCAAATTATGCCCGGCTGCGGCGACGGAATGGGCGCCCGGCTGATCGCGGAAGCCGGCTTCCGCGTCGCTTTCATCTCCGGCTCCAGCATCGCCGCGATGCGGCTGGCGATGCCCGACATGGATCTGCTGAGCTTTCCGGAAATGACCGACGCGGTCGAGACCGTCATTGCCGCAGCGCCCGAATTGCTGTGGCTGGCCGATGGCGACACCGGCTATGGCAATGCGCTCGCCGTGCAAAAGACGATCCGCGCCTATGCCCGACGCGGCGCCGCCGCGGTGCTGATCGAAGACAAAGCCTGGCCGCGCCCGCTCGGCCATGAAGGGGCGAAGCTAGTGATCGAGCGCGACGCCGCCATCCTGCGCTGCCGCGCCGCGGCCGAGGCTTGCCATGAGGAGGGAATCCTGCTGCTGGCCCGCACCGACGCCCGTACCTCACGCGGGTTCGACGAGGCGCTGGCGCGGCTGAAAGCCTTCGTCGAAGAGGGCGCCGACATCCTGTTTTTCGACTCGCCGCAGTCGGAGGCGGAGATGCGCGAAGCAGTCGCGGCCTGCAACGGCAAGCCGGCGCTGGCCGTCACCTCGCCCGCAGGCAAGCACTTCATGCCCGGCAATGCCGAATTGGAGCGGCTCGGCGTCAAAATCGTCGTCTATCCGCAGGAAATCCTCGCCGCGACCGTGCACGCGGTGCGCGCGGCCCTCTCCGGGCTGAAAGGCGGCGCAAAGCCGCAGATGGCGAGCCCCGCGGAACTGGCGACGGCGATCCGCTCCGCCGACTATCTGGCCCAGGATGCGCGCTGGCCCGATCTGCGATGAGCAGAGCGGCTTTCGGTTGTCGGCGTGGAGTGCGATGCTGATCCGATGGTTCCTCTCTCGGTTCTCGATCTCGCCCCGATTACTGAAGGCAGCGATGCCGGTCAGGCGTTACGCAACTCGCTCGACCTCGCACGGCATGTCGAGGCGCTCGGTTACGAGCGCTTCTGGATGGCCGAGCACCACAACCTGCCTGGAATCGCGAGTGCCGCAACTGCGGTAGCGCTCGCCCATGTTGCCGCCGGCACGAATAGCATCCGGATCGGCGCCGGCGGCATCATGCTGCCGAACCACGCGCCGCTCTTGATCGCCGAACAGTTCGGAACCCTGGCCGCGCTGCATCCGGGGCGGGTCGAACTGGGTCTCGGCCGCGCGCCGGGGTCGGATCAGATCACCGCCCGGGCCGTGCGTCGAGCCTTGCTCGGCGGCGCCGAGAACTTTCCCCAGGAAGTCGTCGAACTGATGGGTTACTTCCAACCCGCCGAACCGGACCAGGCGGTGCAGGCGGTTCCTGGCGCCGGGTTGGAGGTGCCGATCTGGATCTTGGGGTCCAGCACATATGGCGCGCAGGTTGCCGCTTATCTCGGGCTGCCTTTCGCCTTCGCCTCCCATTTCGCGCCGGCGATGATGATGCAGGCGATGGCGATCTACCGCGAGCGCTTCCGCCCGTCCGCGCAGCTCTCCGCCCCTAACATTATGCTTGGGGTCACCGTCGTCGCGGCGGAATCGGACGAGGAGGCGCGGTTCCTGTTCTCGTCATTGCAGCAGTCGACTTTGAACAACAGGACCGGGCGTCGCGGCCGAGTGCCACCGCCGGTCGAGGATTTCGAGGCGCGGCTCGATCCCTACGCCCGCGCGATCCTGGATGACGCGCAATCCTGCGCCGTGGTCGGTGGACCGGAGACGGTCCGGCGCGGCCTCGACGATTTCATCCGCCGGACCGCCGCCGACGAATTGATGGTGACCGCAAACATCTTCGACCACGGCAAACGGAAGCGATCGTTCGAGATCGTGGCCGAAGTGCATGACGGAATGAAGAAAGCCGCGACCGCTCTCATAGACGCCAATCACTCGTAGACGAAAATACCGTCGTTGAGGTCGGCGGCGGGGAACTGGTCCTTCTCACTCCAATAGTCCTGGGTATGCTGCCATTCCGGCTTGTCGCCGCGCTTGGGCAGCATGTGCATGCCGCGCATCAGATAGCCGGGATTAAAGTTTTCGGGATCGATCCAGGGCAGTAACGGCATGTCGCGATCTTCCGGCCGTAAAGTCGGCGTGACCTTGCGGGCGCCCTTTTCCTTCATGTGATTGAGCATCCGACAGACAAAGTCAGCGACCAGATCTGCGCGCAAGGTCCAGCTGGCTCGGAAATATCCGAAGACCCAGGCCATGTTGGGCACGCCGGTAAACATCATGCCCCGATAGGTGACCGTATCGGAAAAGACGAGCGGTTTGCCATCGACGGCGAAATCGATATCGCCGAGTACGTTGAGATTGAAGCCGGTGGCGGTGATGATGATGTCGGCTTCGAGGACCTTGCCCGACCTCAGCACGATGCCGCTCTGCGTGAACCTCTCGATCTCATCGGTGACGACCGAAGCCTTACCGGCGCGGATCGCCTCCAGGAAGTCGCCGTCGGGAATAAAGGCAATGCGCTGCCGCCACGGCCGGTATGTCGGCGTGAAATGGGTCGCCAAATCGTAGTCGGGCCCCAGATGAGCGCGAACCGCCGCGAGCAATTCCTGCTTGACGACTTCTGGTTCGGTGAACGAACGGCCGGTGAACACGGCTTGTTCGTGCAGGATTTTCTTGCGCACGATCTCGTGGATCCACGCCTCGTCGATGTCGAGCTCGCGCAACTCGTCCGCGATCGGAACGGCATTGCGGCCGGTCCGAAAATAGGTCGGCGAGCGCTGCAGCATTGTGATGTGGCCGCAATCAGCTGCAATCGCCGGAATGAGCGTCGCCGCGGTGGCGCCTGAACCGATGACGATTACTCTCTTGCCCGCGTAGTCGAGATCCTCGGGCCACTCCTGCGGGTGGACGATCTGGCCCCGATAATTCGCCATCCCAGCCCATTCGGGCGTGTAGCCCTGCGAGTGCCGGTAGTATCCCTGGCACATCCACAGGAAATTGGCGGCGAAGCGGAGACGTTCGCCGGTGTCCGTCCGGATGGCTTCGAGGGTCCAGAGGTTTTCACGGCTCGACCAGCGCGCCGACATAATCTTATGCCGATAGCGGATGTGCTGGCCGAGATCGTTTTCGTCGATGACTTCGCCCATGTAGCAGAGGATTTCCGCGGCCGTCGCGATCGGCGCACTGGTCCATGGCTTGAAGCGATAGCCAAAGGTGTAAAGGTCGCTGTCGGACCGAATGCCCGGATAGCGGTGGGTTACCCACGTGCCACCGAAGCTTTCCTGCGTTTCGAGCACGACGAATGTTGTTCCGGGGCACTGCTTGGTGAGGTGATAAGCGCCGCCGACCCCGGAGATCCCGGCCCCGATGATCGCGACATCAAAGATCTCGATTTTCGGGTGCGCGCCGGTCTCGGCGCGTGTTGCTGCCTCAGTCATCGGTTCCAGCCTTCCAAGTCGCTTTGCAGCTTACCCTGTCCTTTCGCCCAACGCATCCGGCGAGAGCCGTGGCCGGATGTTGTCATTCCGTTAAGCGCGTGGAACACTCCCTGTCACACGATACGCGGAGGGAAGCCATGGATGTCGGCATGATGATGGTGTTCGCCAGCTATGGCTGGGAGAACATCGGCGACGATCAGGTTTGGGACGAGGAAATCCGGCTCGCCCGCCTGGCCGCCGATTTAGGCTTCGACGTGCTGTGGTCGGCGGAGCATCATTTCTTCGATTATTCCTTCTGCCCCGACAATCTGCAGCTGATGACTTATCTCGCGGCGGCTTGCCCGGACGTGGGACTGGGCACCGCGGCGGTCATTGTGCCGTGGCATGACCCGCTGCGCGTCGCCGAGCAGGCGGCGGTGCTCGACTTGTTGTGCAAAGGGCGGCTGCGGCTGGGGTTGGGGCGCGGCCTCGCTCGGCGCGAGTTCGCGGCGTTTCGCGGCACGATGGACGAGTCCCGCGAGCGCTTTGACGAAGCCGCACCGATGATCGTCAATGCGTTGCGCACCGGCTTTATCGAAGGCAATGGCAAATATTACCCACAGCCGCGCATCGAAATCCGGCCGCGCCCCAAATACGATTTCGCCGGCCGAATTTATGCCGTAGCCGCGAGCGAGGAGTCGGTGGAGGCCGCCGCCAAGCTCGGCGCGCATATGGTCATGTTTTCCGACCGGCCGTGGCACATGCGACTGCCCGCGATCGAACGCAACCGCGAGCTGCACCTGAAATTCCACGGCCGCGCGGCGCCGTCGATGATGATCACCGATTTCTGCGTGTGCGCGCCGAACCTGACGGAAGCCGAGGACAATGCCCGGAAATACATGGGTAAGTTCGTCGAGAGCAATTTCCACCATTACGAATTCCTCGGCGAACACTTCAACACCGTGAAGGGCTACGACGCCTATGTGCAGAAGGCCGCGATTGCCCGCCAGGGCGGGCTCGAAGGGGCGGTCGCCGGGTTCATGCAAGCCGCGGTCTGGGGGACGCCCGATCGCATCCTGCGCGAGCTGGAGGCTCGGCGCGGCGTAATCGGCGAATTCGAGCTCAACACGGCGTTCCGCTTTGGCGGCATTCCTTATGAGCTCGCCGAGCGCAGCCTGAAGATGTTTTCCAAGGAAATTCTGCCGGTCCTAAAGGCCTGGCGCATCGAGGACACCGCCCGCGCGGCGGCGGAATAAGTGAGGAAGCAATGATCACGAAATTCGATAGTTCCTATTACGGCACCGCCGACATGGAGAACCTCGGCTACCGAGGCACGCCGATCAACGATCGCCGCTATTCGAAGGAAGAGCTGGCGAAGGCGATGCACAAAGTCGTGGCTTACGCCAGGTGCATGGACGAGCGCGGCTACAACACTTTCTGGATGGCCGAGCACCATTTTCAGCCCGAGGGGACGGAATTGATCCCGAACCTGCTGATGATGGCGATGCATTTGTGCGGCGTGACCAAGAACCTGAAGATCGGCTGCGGCTTCAACATCGTGCCGATGTGGCACCCGCTGCGGCTGGCCGAAGACTACGCGATGGCCGATATCTTGACCGGCGGGCGGGTGATCTTTGGAGTCGGGCGCGGCTACCACACCCGCGAGGTCGAGACTTTTGGCTCGCCATTGCTCGACCAGAACGCCAACCGCGAGATTTTCGAAGAAGGCGTCGATGTCCTGTTCAAGGCCTTCGAAGGCAAGTCGTTCTCGCACAAGGGCAAGTACTACACGATCCCGCCCGAGGTGCCGTATCGCGGTTATACCCTAAAGGAGATTACGTTGATCCCGGCGCCGGAGCGCTTGCCGGTCGAATGTTGGCAGCCGATCCAGAGCGGCTCCGAACGGGCTTTCGACTTTATGGCCAAGTACGGCATATCAGGCGTGATCGGCGGCGGCTCAGCCGAGGGCGGTGCGGTCGAGCGGCATATGGTCGGCTTCCAGTCGGCCTATGCCCGGCGTGGCATCAAGCTCGAACTCGGCGAGCGGCTGGCGCTCGGCTACCAGTTCCACATCGCGCCCTCCCGCGAGCAGGCGATCCGCGAGGCCGCCCCGCATTACGAAGAGAACATGAAGATGTTCGGCGAATTGCGCCTGGTGCGGGCATTGACCGACGAGCAGATCGCAGCGATGCGCGACCCGAAGCTCATCGATACGGTCAAATTGCCGACCATCGAGGATGCAGTGAAGGCCGGCGGCTTCCTGGCTGGCCCGCCGGAGGACATCATCGAGCAGCTAAAAGCCGTCGAAAAGCGCTATCCCGGCCTCGACCGCGTCATCTGCGCCACCCCGCTCGGCACTCCGCTCGACGTCCAGCTCGCAGACCTCGACCGTTTCGCGACGGAAGTGATGCCGGCCTTCCAGGGCGCTAAGCCCGCTGCGCGAGCCGCCGCCGATTAGCGGCCGGGCCGCGGCCGACGCGAGCATGAACAAACAGAGGAAGCGCAAATATGGCTCAGATTGGTGATGCAAAAGGCGAATATCGGGGCATCGGAGGCCGCGATGATGCCAACCTGAAGGCGTGGCTCGGCAAACGGCCGCGCGAAGCGGCGCTGGACCCGGCGCTGCCGATCATCGACCCACACCATCATTTCTGGGACACGCCGCAGCGCGGGCGTTACCTGCTGCCCGAACTCCTCGAAGACATCAGTGGTGGCCACAACATCGTGTCCACCGTCTTTCTCGAATGCCGCTCGATGTATCGCAAGAACGGCCCGGCGGAGATGGCGCCGGTCGGCGAGGTCGAATTCGTCAACGGCATCGCGGCGATGAGCGCGTCGGGCGGCTATGGCCCGTGCCGCGTCGCTGAGGCGATCATAGGCCATGCCGACCTGACCATCGGCGCGCGTGTGCGCGACGTGCTGGAGGCCGAGCTCAGGGTTGGCGGCGGGCGTTTCCGCGGCATCCGTCACGGCGTCTCATGGGACAGCCACGACTCGATCCAGAGACACGCAACGCGCGTCGTGCCGCCGCATCTAGTGCGTGACACGACATTCCGCGCGGGTTTCGCCCAGCTCGCCCAGCTCGGCCTCAGCTTCGAATCCTGGCAGTACCATCCGCAATTGCCGGATGCGATCGATCTCGCGCGTGCTTTTCCAGACACGACAATCATCCTCAATCATGTTGGCGGCGTGCTCGGGGTCGGCCCCTATTCCGGTCATCGGCAGGAGATCCTTGTCGGTTGGAAGAAGGACATCGCCGAACTGGCCAAATGCCCGAATGTCAACGTCAAGCTCGGCGGCGTCGGCATGACCTCGTTCGGCTTCGACTTTCACGAGCGCGACCTGCCGCCATCGTCCGAAGACCTTGCCGCGGCGTGGCGCCAGTATATCGAGCCCTGCATCGAAGCCTTTGGCGTTAGCAGGTGCATGTTCGAGAGCAACTTCCCGCCGGACAAGCAGTCGGGCGGCTATACCGAGCTGTGGAACGCGTTCAAGCGCATTTCCGCCGGCGCCTCTGCGGCCGAAAAGACCGCGCTCTACAGCGGCACCGCGGCGCGGGTGTACCGCATTACCGCTCCCTGATCGGCCGCGTCCATTACGCAAGGCAGCGCGACGAGCGAAGGAGACACCATGCCTGCATCGTACGAAACCCACCGCGCGCAACTCAAAGCCATTCTGTCGGCCTGGGGCATGCCGGAAGACAACGCGGAAGCGACCGCCGACATCCTGTCCTGGGCGGATCTGCACGGCGTCGACAGTCACGGCATCTCGATGATCCCCGGCTACGACCGGATGCGCCGCAGCGGACGCGCGAACATGAAAGCCCGGCCGCGGATCATCAAGGAAACGCCGGTTTCGGCGCTGGTCGACGGCGATGGCGGGCTCGGCCACGTACCGGCGCGTTTCGCCATGCAGGTGGCGATCGACAAGGCAAAACGCTCCGGCATCGCGATCACGGCGGTGCGCAACTCGGCCCATTTCGGCGCCACCGGCTACTACAGCTTGATGGCGGCGAAGGAAGGGCTGATCGGCATGGCGTGCACCAGCAACTCGGTCGCTCAGGCAGCGCCGACCTTTGGCAAGGAGGCAAAGCTCGGCACCGATCCCTGGTCGTTCGCCGCGCCCAGCGCCGACGGGCGGCCGTTTCTGCTCGACATGGCGACCACGACAGTGGCCGCCGGGCGCATCCGCAACAAGGCCAATGAGGGATTGCCCTGCCCGCCTGGCTGGGTGCTGGACAAAAACGGGCAGCCCAGCACCGATCCTGCGGAAGCGCGCGAGAAAGGCGGTTTTCTGACCTCGCTCGGCGGCTCGCCGGAAGGCTCCAGCTACAAGGGCTATGGGCTGGCGGTGATGGTGAACATTCTCGCCTCGTGTCTATCGGGCTCGACCTTGATCACCGACCCGATGGCCGGGAAGAAGCCGCAGGGCAACGACATCGGTCACTGCTTCATCGCGATCGACCCGGGCCTGTTCCGCGACCACGAGGAATTCACCGCCGACGTGACCCGCTTCTGTAACGATCTGCGGGCGACCAAGCCGATCGATCCTGGGCAGTCGGTCATGGTGGCCGGCGATCCGCAGTGGAACTACGCAGCGACCCGGATGCAAAAAGGGATCCCGGTCGGAGCGGGCCTCCTAAACCAGATCCGCCAGGTCGCTCAGGCCTGCGCCGCTCCCTGGGTACTCGATTGAACCTCGCCGATGCAGACCCGCGGCGCTCGACGCGGGCCGGTTGCGTCATCGTTTAGTGAAGGGAATGTCCATGTCCGTTACACAAATGCCCTCTGCGCGGATGGCCGATGCGGAATGGCGGACGCGGGTCGACCTCGCCGCCTGCTATCGCCTTGTCGATCTATTCGGCTGGTCCGACCTGATCAACACGCGCATTACCGCGCGCGTGACGGGACAGCACGACCATTTCCTGATCAACCGCTTCGGCATGCTTTACGACGAGATCACCGCCTCCTCGCTGCTGAAGATCGACGCCGCCGGCAACAAGGTCGAGCCCTCCGACGACGAGATCAACAGCGGCGGCTTTGCACTCCCGAGCACGATCCACATGGCGCGCCCGGACATCAACTGCGTGATCCACACTCATACGATCGCCGGTTGCGCCGTGTCGATGCAAAAGGATGGGCTGCTGCCGCTGAACCAGCACGCGCTTCAGGTGATCGGCGATCTCGCCTACCACGATTACGAAGGCACCGGGCGGAGCACTGACGAGCGCCAGCGCTTCCTCGCCGATTTCGGCGACAAGCACATCATGGTGCTGCGCAATCATGGGCTCTTCATCATCGGGCGAACGATCGCCGAAGCCTTCATCTCGACCTACCGGATGGAGCGCGCCTGCGCGATGCAGCTCGCTTTTCAGCAGTCGGGCGCTGCGTTCTACCCGCTATCGGAAGCAGTGGTCAGCGCCGGCTACGCCCGCTCCAATGCCGGCGCCGCTCGCGGCCACGACCCCAACACGCTCGATTGGCCGGCGCTCCTGCGCAAACTCGACCGCATCGATCCGTCCTACAAACAATAGGCCCGCGGACGGAAGAGTTTTGGCTCGAAACGGCCCGCCGCGGTCAAGCGCATGGGCGAAGGAATCAAGTTCGCCTGATGCCCAGGCCTGCACCGCGCCCCGACTCATGGCTTAAGCCGCCCCGAGCGGAACGACGAGTAATCAGTGAACTCGGCGCGTGTGACCGTGCCAATACCGCTCGCGCAGTTCGCGTTTCAGGATCTTGCCTGACGGGTTACGCGGCAAATCGTCGACGAAGTCGATCGACTTCGGCAGCTTATAGCCGGCAATACGCTTGCGGGCGTAGGCAACGACCTCCGCGGCGTTCGTGTTTTGACCGGGCTTTAGCGCGACGATCGCTTTGACGGCCTCACCCCAGCGCTCGTCCGGCACCCCGATCACCGCGACATCGGCGATGGCCGGGTGACCATAGAGCGCGCTCTCCACCTCGGCTGGGTAAATGTTCTCGCCGCCGGAAACGATCATGTCTTTGACCCGGTCGTAGATGTAAAGAAAGCCGGCGTCATCAAGATAGCCAGCGTCGCCGGTGTGGAACCACTCGTCTCTGACTGATCTGGCAGTCTCTTCCGGCAGGTTCCAATAGCCTTTCATGAGCTGAGGCGTGCGGCAGACGATCTCGCCGACTTGGCGCGGCGGCAGCGGCACGCCGTTAGTGTCGACTATGCGGATTTCGACTCCGTCGAGCGGCCGGCCACACGACAGCAGGCGCTCGGAACCGGTATCGGTATGTTCCTCGGGCGCGAGATAGGTGAGCGCCCCGCTGGTCTCTGTCAGACCGTAAAGCTGACCGAAGCCGCATCTAAAGACATCGAGCGCGTTGCGCAACAACTCGGTTGGGATCGGTGAGGCCCCATAGAGGACGAGCTGGAGCGAGGAAAGATCCGCCTCATCGATGCCGGCGTTCTGCAGCAGGAGCAGGATTACCGCCGGTACCAAGAACAGCTTGGTGACCTGATAGCGGCCGATCGCGTCAAGGATCTGCTGTGGCACCACCTCGCGTAAAATCACATTGTGTGCGCCGACATAGAGGCCGCACAACGCATAGCCCGAACCGGCGATATGGAACAGCGGCATGGCAACTAGGCTCACGTCTGCCACCTGCCAATCCCATTTGCCGCTGGCCGACTGCGACACCAGCGTGATGAGGTTGTCGTTGGACAGCTGCACCCCTTTGGGTTGGCCGGTGGTGCCGCTGGTGTAGAGCTGCACGCAGACGTCACTGCCTTCAGTCAGCAGGTTCGGATCTGCGTCGGACTGCCGATCGCGCCAAGCCGTAAAGCCCTGATCGGTGACGATCACCTCGCGAACTGTCTTCAACTGGTCGCGGATCTCCGCTACCACATTGAGAAATTCGGAACCGACGAAGAGCATCTCGGCCCGGGCGTCGTTGACAATATAGGCGATCTCCCGCGCGACTAGCCGCCAGGTTACGGGTACCAGAACCGCCTTTGCCTTCGCGGCGCCAAACCATACCTCGAAGAAACTGTCGTGGTTTTTGTCCAACACGGCGATCCGTGCCGCCGGACGCATGCCGGCCGCGAGTAGTCCGTTGGCTACTTGATTGGCGCGGCGATCTAGTGCGCCATAGTCGGTATCCCACTCTTCGAATGTCAGCGCAATCCGCGCTGGTTGGGCCGCAGCTTGATGACGCACGATGTCAGCGAGAGTGGAAATGGACATCATTCCTCCCTGACTTTGAGCTCTTTTTCAGCGGCTTCGGCCGCCTGCGCGCGTTCTGTCAACGCCTCACCGACGTTCCCCGGACTTCCAGGTTGTTGCGCGTGATGTTCCCTTTCAGCCGGGACGGCGCGCCTCGACCATAAAGATGGTCGCGGGCAGGCGGATCGGGCCCGAGCGGGCTTCGGCGGCAAACGCGGCCTCGATCTCGCGAGCGATGGTTTGGCGGGTTGGGTCGTCGGGCCGCTTTTCCTCGATCAGCCTGGCGGTCGGTCCCATGGCCAACGCTTGGCGCGCTTCCTCCTCGGGACTGCCGCAGATGATCGTCGGGTGGGCTCGGTCGACCGCAATCTCGGCGAACCCGGCCGCCATAAGAACCCCGCGGATATAGTCGGGGTCGCCAAAGGCGAGCGGGCCGGGCTCGTGAGCGGGCGGCGGTGCCGGCGGCCCCAGATGGCGAAACGCCACGTCGTAGGAGATCAGCCAGTGCCGGTTCTCGGCGAGCGGCGCCCAACAGGCGAAAACGAGCCGCCCACCCGGCTTCAGCCCGCCCTTTATGTTGCGGAACGCCGCCGCCGGGTCGGCGAAAAACACGACACCCATGCGCGAGGTCGCGACATCGAAGGCGGCGGGTTCGAACGCAAACACCTGGGCGTCGCCAGACAGTAATGTGACATTGTGCAGTCGGTGCTCGTCAACTTTCTGGCGCGCGGCTCCGAGCATCGGCTCCGAGATGTCAACTGCGACGACACGTCCATGCTTGCCGACTGCGGCAGCGAGGGGCAAGGTCAGCGCACCGGTACCGCAGCCGATTTCGAGCACACTCTCGCCGCCGGCAAGACCGAGCTGCGCCAACAACAGCGCCAGGCTTTCCTGGTTGCGCCGCTCCCTGAATCCAGGGCTAGCGACCCAGCGCGGCCCAGCGACCGTGTTCCAATATCGGCGCATCGCCGCATTCGCGTCGCGAGCTGCTTCGGCCATCTCGCAATACTCCCGTTTCAGCCTAAATTTTCCCGCTCGTAGCGCAGCCGCGGAGGACGCGGCCAGCGTATTGCTTCACATGACCACTGGAAGCCTCCGCTGGAGCGATCATTCGATCATTCCGCAACCGGTCGGGGCGTAGAGCCGGCGGCGGCGAGGCGGTGCTTGGCTTCCTCGTAGAGATCCGGCGGCAACGGACCTTGCGCCAGGATGTCGAGATTGGTCTGCAGGTGCGCCGGGTTGATCGTGCCGACGATGGTCGTGTCCAAATCCGGGTTTGTGAACGTGAAGCGCAGGATGAACTCCATCGGGGTCATGCCATCGAGCAAATCATCGAGACGGGCCTGGCGCCAGCGCTCCCATTGCAGCCCGGCCTGCTTGCCCTCGGTCGGAGCACCCTTTGCCGCGCCGCCGCGAATGACGATGCCGGCGCCCTTCTGGGCGGCGGCGGTGATTGCCGCCTCGTGTTCGCGCTCGACTGCCGAGTACGGGATCTGAAAGACCTCGAAAACGCCCATCGCAATGTGCTCTGTCAGGTGGGGTAATGTGCCGGAGATGCCGACAAACCGCACCTTGCCCGCTGCTTTGAGCTCCAGCAACGCTTCGAGCGCGCCATTCTCCTCCAGGGTCTGCCGAGAGGGTGAAGAGTGGAACTGAACGACGTCGAGATAGTCGGTCTTCATCCGCGCCAGACTTTGCTCGACCCCAGCCACGACATTGTCGCGGGTGAAGACGTGCGCGTTGCGTTGGCCGCGCGGCGTCGGCGGCGCGCCGACGAGACAGCCGCATTTGCTCGCCAGATAGTATTCAGAGCGCCGGTGCGCGATATAGCGGCCGATCCGCTCCTCGCTGAGCCCGTAATCGATCGAGGTGTCGATGTAGTTGATGCCGGCATCGAGCACCTTGTTGAGAATGGTTTCTGCCTGCGCCTCGGTGATGTCGCGGGCGCGGGGGGCGCCACGCAGCTCCATCGCCCCATAGCCCAAGGCCGTAACCTCCAATCCAGTCCGCCCCAGTTGTCTTTTTGCTACGGCCATTCTCATCCTCCATTCGCAACGTCGAGCCGATGTTAGACCGTCGACGCCGATCGGTCGAATGCCGGTGCAGTCGAGGCGCTTGACAGCGGCCGCGCAAGCGGGCTGAGACTGGCTGCGGGTCAACTTTGGCCGCGTGACGAACGCGATGGCCGGGTGGGGAGGAAAGCGGCAATGACACGGAAGACCATGTTCTGGAACTCGAGTCGGCGCGAGGTGATCAAAGGCGGGACGGCAGCGGCAGCTGCCGTGATGCTCCCGGCGGGTATCGCCGACGCTCAGGCTGCCGATATTCCGCGCGATCAAACCATGATCCTGATCGGCATCAACAGCCGCGACGGCCGCTGGGTCGATTACGAGCTGTGGAACCCGTATGCGATCGGGGCGAACCACCAGAACGGACCGAACCTGATCTACGAGCCGCTGGCGTATTACAGCGCCTTCGCCGACAAATGGTACATGTGGCTGGCGGAGAGCTACGAGTTCACGCCGGACTTCAAGCAGCTCACGATCAAGACGCGCCCGGGCATCAAATGGAGCGACGGCACGCCGTTCAGCGCCGAGGATGTCGCCTACACGATGAACACGCTGCGCGACCTCGGCCCGAAGGTGAAATGGGGCGTCGACGTCAATCAGGCGCTCGACGAGGCGACCGTCACCGATCCGAACACGGTGGTGCTGAAGTTCAAGATCCCTTCCCCGCGGTTTTTCTTCTTCGCTACCTACAAATACGACATCGGCATCTACATCGTGCCGAAGCACATTTTCCAGGGCCAGGACTGGACCAGCTTTCAAGCATTTCGACATCGCCAAGGGTTGGCCGGTCACGACCGGGCCGTGGAAGGTCGCGGAATCCTCGCTGCAGCAGAAGGTGTTCGAGCGCCGCGATAATTGGTGGGCGGCGGAGCAGAAGCTGGCGCCGATGCCGCAGATCCAGCGTAATATCTGGCTGCCGATGGTCAACGAGCAGAAGACGGCGCAGGCGCAGATCACCAATCACTCGGATTTCGGCGGTCCCTTGCAGCCGGCGACCTTCCCGACGGTGATCCGGCAGAACCCCAAGGTCACCTCGTATTCCGGGCAGAAGCCGCCTTGGGGCTATGTCGATTGGTGGCCGATCTCGCTTTACGTCAACAACGAGGTCAAGCCGTTCGACGACAAGGACGTGCGCTGGGCGCTCAGCCACTACATCGACCGCCAGCAGGTCATCGAAGTCGCCTATCTCGGGGCCGAGACGACCTCCGCCTTGCCGATGCCGCCCTATAAGCCGCTGCTGCCGTATTTCGACGCGGTCAAGGACCTGCTCGCGAAATATGACACGCTCGAATTCAATCCCAAGAAGGGCGACGCCCTGCTGGAGGCGAAGGGCTTCAAGAAGAACGACGGCATGTGGGAGACGCCGGACGGCAAGCCGCTAACGCTCGACATCATCGGCTTTGGCGCCGCCGGCTCGGCGATGGGCCCGGTGCTCTCCGAAATCCTGCGGCGTCACGGCGTGACGGCAAGCCTGACCCTGCCGCCCGACTTCAATAACCGCTTCCAAAAGGGCCAGTATGTCGGTTCGATCTACGGCCACGGCGGCAGCATCCGCGAGCCGTACGACACCTTGCGCCTCTATCAGAGCCAGAGCATCGCCGTGCCAGGTGCGCATGCGGTGAATTTCAGCCGCTGGAAGAACCCCGATTTCGACAAGATCGTCGATGAAGTCTACGTCACCGATCCCAAGGACGTAGAGAAGCTGAAACAGCTGTTCCGCGCGGCGATGGAGATCTGGCTGCCTGACCTGCCCGACATCCAGCTGGTGCAGAACTATCATCGCATCCCGTTCAACACGACCTATTGGCGGAACTACCCGACCGAGGACAATTCCTATGTCAACGGCGCTTCGTGGCACCTGACGTTCCCGATGGTGCTGTGGAACCTGCAATCCGCGTGAGGCGACGTGCACGCGGTCTATATCGTCAAACGCTTCGGGGTCTTCCTGCTGATCGTCTGGCTGGCGGCGACACTCAACTTTTTCCTGCCCAAGCTGTCGGGGCAGGACCCGGTCCGCACCAAGCTGCTGGAGGAGGCCTCGCTCGGCGGCTATGTTCATGCCGGCATCGAGGACATGGTCAAGGAGTACCAGAAGCGGTTCGGCCTCGATCAGCCGCTTGTGGCGCCAATACCTGACCTATCTAGGCGCGGTATCGCGCGGCGACCTCAACTATTCCATTGCCAACTATCCGCGCACCGTCGTCGGCATGATCCGGGAGGCCTTGCCATGGACCATCGGGCTGCTCGGCGTGACGACATTGTTCTCCTTCGCAGCCGGCACGATCCTCGGCGCCCTGCTCGCCTGGCCGCGGGCGCCGCGCTGGATGCGATGGCTGATGCCGCCGTTATGGGCCTTGCACGCCATTCCCTTTTTCCTGCTCGGGCTGGTCATGAGCTGGCTGTTCGCTTTTCGGTTCCAGTGGCTGCCGATCTTCGGCGGCTACAGTGCCGGCGCTAATCCGGGATGGGACTGGGCTTTCACCCTCGATGTGCTGCGACACGCCATCCTCCCCGCGCTTTCCATCGTGCTCGTCTCGGTAGGCGGCTGGGCGCTCGCGATGCGCGGCATGATGGTCACGACGATGGGAGAGGATTACGTCACCTTTGCCGAGGCCAAGGGCCTGCGCAGTGGCACGATCTTTACCCGCTATTGCATGCGCAACGCGATCCTGCCGCAGACGACCGGGCTTGCTTTAGCGCTGGGGCAGATCTTGTCGGGCGCGGTATTGGTCGAGGCAATCTTTGGCTACCCGGGGATCGGGGCGTTACTGTTCCAGGCCATCGAGGAGAATGACTTTTTCCTGATCCAGGGGATCGTGTTTACCGTCATCGTGGCGCTCGGCTTTGCGACCTTCGTGCTGGACGTAGTTTATCCCTGGCTTGACCCCCGCATCTCCTATCACCGGACCTAGGCCGCGTGCTCAGCTATCTTCGCCGCAATGTTTCGCTGCTGGTCGGGCTGGTATTTCTTGGCTTTCTGGCGGTGTTTATCGTCGTCGGCGCGCTGACGGTCGATACCGGCGGTGCCCACCCATTGTCGGCGCCGGCGCTCCAGCCACCCTCCTGGGAGTATCCGTTCGGCACCGACCGCAACGGGCGCGACTTGTTGGCGGTGATGGTGGCGGGCACGCCGCTGACACTGCGCATCGGCTTTATTGCCGGGTTCATCGGCGTGGGCGTCGGCGCAATACTGGCCTTCACCGCAGCCTATTACCGCGGACGGGTCGACACCGTCATTCGCAGCATTGCCGATATCGGCCTGACGGTGCCGCAGTTGCTTGTGCTGATCATTATCGCAGTCTCGCTGAAGGGCAGCCTAACGGTAAACCAAATGGCGATCATCATCGCTTCCCTGGCCTGGCTTAGCCCGACCCGCACCATCCGTTCGCAAGTCCTGACGTTGCGGGAACGGGGTTATGTGGAGATTGCGCGGCTCAACGGTATGAGCGGCCCGGAAATCATCTTCCGCGAGCTGATGCCCAATCTGCTGCCCTATCTCGCGGCCACCTTGGTCGGCAGCGTCTCGGCCGCGATCCTTGCTTCAATCGGGCTGGAAGTTTTGGGACTCGGGCCGGTCGAAGCTCCGACCCTCGGCATGACTCTCTACTGGGTCAATTTCAACGCCGCGATCATCAATGGCTGGTGGTGGTGGTGGACCGCCCCGCTGGTCGTCATTGTCATGGTGTTCCTCGGCCTCTTTTTTCTGACCGCGGGCCTCGATGAGATCGCCAACCCCCGGCTGCGGCGATCGGTATGAACGCTAGCATTCTGCGCGTCGAGCGGCTCCGCGTCGCTTATGACCATCCGCTCGGGCCCGTGCGCGCCGTCGACGAGGTTAGTTTCTCACTGCGCCCGCGCGAACGCTTTGGATTGGCCGGCGAGTTCGGATCCGGAAAATCAACGATGGCATTGGCCATCTTGCGCATGATCAAGCCGCCCGGGCGGATCGAGGGAGGTGCGGTCTGGCTCGAGGACATTACCTTGTCCGACCTGCCGGACGACGCAATGCGCCGGCTGCGGCTCGCCGGCATCGCGATGGTGCCGCAAGGTTCAATGAATTCGCTAAACCCGGTGGCGCGCATCCGTGACCAGATCCGCGATGCGCTCGCCGATCACGGCGAACGCCTTTCCAAGCGCGACGTCGACACCCGCATACAAACGCTGCTGGCCCAGGTGGGGCTGTTGCCCGAAGTTGCCGACCGTTACCCGCACGAGCTGTCCGGCGGCATGAAGCAGCGCGCCTGCATCGCCATCGCGATCTGTCTGCGCCCGAAGGTGATCATTGCCGATGAGCCCACCAGCGCGCTCGACGTGGTCGTACAGCGACAGGTCATGGAAACGCTCGGCCGGGTGCAAGCCGAACTCGGCGCAGCAGTGATCCTGATCGGTCACGATATCGGCCTGATGGCCCAGTTCGTCGACCGCCTGGGCATCATGTATGCGGGGCGGATGGTCGAAGTGGCGCCGATCCGTGACATCATCACCGCGCCGCGGCATCCCTACACCCGGATGCTGATCGAGAGCTTGCCGTCGCTGGAGCGCAAAGGCGGGTTGCGTGGGATTCCCGGTCTGGCACCTGTGTTGCGCGAGCTGCCCCCAGGCTGCGCCTTTCATCCGCGCTGCCCGCAAGTGCAGGCGCGCTGTCGCACCGAGAAGCCTACCGTGCGAGCCATCAGCGAGGACGCCAGCGTGGCCTGCCATTTCGCATGACCCCGCTGCTTGAACTTCGTGACGTCTCGAAGCACTTCGCCGGCGGCATGTTGGGGCGGGATCGCAAAGTTGCGCTCGAACATTTCTCTTTCGCCATCGACCCGGCGCTGCCGGGGATCACCGCGGTGGTCGGCGAAAGCGGCAGCGGCAAAACCACCCTGGCGCGGTTGCTGCTGGGTCTGATCGAACCCTCCGAGGGTGAGGTTCGCTACGACGGGCGCCCATTGTCCCAACTGTCGGCCGCGCAACGACGGCAATTCCGCCGCGAGGTGCAGGCGATCTTCCAGGACCCGTACGAGGTCTACAATCCTTTCTACCGGGTGGACCACGTGCTGACGACGCCGGTGCGCAAATTCCATCTGGCGCCGACAAGGGTGGAGCGACGAGGGCTGGTCGAGGAGGCACTGCGCGCCGTCGGCCTGCGTCCCGAGGAAATCCTCGGCCGCTATCCGCACCAGCTCTCCGGCGGGCAGCGGCAACGCATCATGGTAGCGCGCGCCCTGTTGCTGCGCCCACGGCTGATCGTCGCCGACGAGCCGGTGTCGATGGTGGACGCCTCGCTGCGCGCGACCATTCTCGGCAGCCTGCGCCAGCTGAACGAGGAGCTGGGAATCTCGATCCTGTACATCACCCACGACCTCGCCACGGCCTATCAGGTCGCCGACACGATCCTGGTGCTTTACCGCGCCTCGGTTGTGGAGGCCGGCGATGTCGAGTTGGTGGTGAAGGCGCCGCAGCACCCCTACACACAATTGCTGATCGGCGCGATTCCACGCGTCAGCACGGCGCGAGACTGGGGGGCGGAGGAACGCAAATCGGAGGGCGTCCCATCGGCGCATGGTTGTAAATTCGCCGATCGCTGCCCGGTCGCGATCCCCCAATGCCTGACAGCCGTGCCGCCGCTCTATCGCACCGATTTGCGCCGCGCCGCAGCCTGCTTCCGGCTCAGCGAATGGCCGGCCCTGCCCCCAGAGGAGATCGGGGAAGTGTTGGCGCCGGACCGTGCGTCCAACTCGCGGGTTCTCGTCGCGTCGTCGGCCTGAGCGAGCCGGATACAGTCTCCATTTACGCTACTTGGCGGCTTCCCGGTTCTTCGCCTGCTCGGCGGAGAAGTGGCGTTCGACGGCGCTGGCGGCGGCGGCCTTGCGTTTGGCGCTGAAGGCTTCGCGATTGGCGCGCATCCAGTCCATCGATTGCGAGCGCCAGGCGCTGCGCTCCTCGAAGCGCGGCAGCACATAACGCGCGAACAATTCGTAGGAGCGCTTGGTCGCCTCCCAATCGGCCCAGTCGTGGGCAAGCATCAGGATGCAGCCGAAGCCGCCGGTCTTGGCCCAGTAATTCTCCAGCACCCGCAGCGCGTCGTCGGGAGTGCCGATAGCGCCGCGCCCGCCCGCGTTGATCTCCTCGATGCTTGGCATGCCGATCGCTGCCCCGCCCTCAGGGTTTACCGAATACGAGTAAAGCTGCCACTTCTCGAAGCCGGCGCGCACATTCTCGATCGCTTTCTCGCGCGTCTCGGCGATGTGGAACGGGGCCATTACGCGATAATTGGCGCGATCCATCACGCGGCCCTGCGCCGCCGCCTCGGCATTGGCGAGTTCCCAGTTGTAGTCGAGCGTGTCGTAGCCGTTCGGGCTGCCCGCCATCACGCACAGCATGCCGAGATCGTAACGGCCGGCGAGCTTGCCGCCATACGGAGTGACCGCGCTGGCGATCGCCAGATGCGGCCGCGGTTTCGAGTACGGACGCAAATGCAGCCGGGCCTCGCGCATTGTGTACCATTCGCTCTGCTGGGTGATGGTCTCACCATCGAGCAGGCGGGTGATGACGTCGATGGCGTCGGCCATGCGGTCGCGCTGGGTCTCGGGGTCGATACCGAGCATCATCGCGTCCGAGGGCAACAGGCCCGGGCCGAAGCCAAACATCGCCCGCCCTCGCGTCTGATAGTCGAGCTGGACGATGCGGTCGGCCACCATGAACGGATGATGATAAGGCAGCGAGATCACCCCGGTGCCGAGCCGGATCTGCCGGGTGCGCTCGGCGGCGGTCGCAATAAACAATTCCGGCTGGCCGTAAATTTCGTAGCCGCCGGAATGGTGCTCGCCGATCCACGCCTCGGCATAGTCGTGCGCGTCGAGCCACTGCATCAGCTGGAAGTCGCGCTCCATGCAGAGCAGCGGATCCTCGTCGTTGGGATGAAACGGCGGCAGGAACACCCCGGCGCGCAGCGTGCGGTATGTCATCGTGTTACTCCTCGGCCAGACGCGACGGCTCACTCAACCACAATTGCAGCAAGGTCGCGAGATTCGCCATGGCGATCGGCAGGTTCTGGCCGAATTTTTGCGGCGCTCCCTTGTCGGCTGCGTCGGTCACCACACGGATTTCGAGCGATCCGATGCCGTTGAAACCGGCCGCGCGAGCCGCGCCGCTGCCCTCCCAGGCGACGCATGCGGCGCCCGTCTGATCGCGGATAGCGCGGGCGCGCGCCGAGGTAACGACATCCTCGTCTCCGCTCGCGATCACGTCGAAGACGACGCGAAAGTCGCTGACGCAGCGCGCGGCACGGCGCAGCCCGGCAATCGACGGTCCGTGGCCGGCAAAACGCGGGAGCGGGCGCGTCGCGAACAGCAGGCGATAATCATGCTCGACCGTCTCCGTCCCGACCACGACGTCGCCGACCGCCAGATCTTCCGCGAGGCTGCCGGCGGCGCCGGCGCAGACTACCAGTTCGACCGACGGAAACAGGCCGATCAAATATTGAGCCTGAACCGCGAACTGCGTCTTGCCATGGCCGCCGGGCGCCACCAGCGCATGCCAGTCGCCGATATAGGCGGCGTCAATCTTGAGATCGTTAACCGGGGCGACATCATGCGATTGCGCGAACCGGTCTACCAGCAGCGACCATTCTGCAGCCAATGGGCAAAGAATCGAAATCCGCGGTTCGAGCGCCGCTCCCATTCAGTTGGCTAGGGGTTGATGACCGTCGGGGTGCGGCTGATCACGAAGGCCTCGTGGCGCTCGATGAAGTCGACCGCAACTTCGGTGAACGCTTCCGGCCGATCGGTGCTGATCGCGTGGCCGGCGTCGTAGACAAAGACCAAATGGCTATTGGGCATCAACTCTTTGTAGAAGTGCCCCATCTCCGGCGGGATGACCGCGTCGAGCGTGCCGAACAAGACGAGCGTCGGGGTCGCCAGCTCGCGCAGCCGGCGCTCGAGGTCCGCGTCGCGGTCGGGGCCGCGCAGCCGTTGCGTCAGGCGCCCGACCTTGGCGCGCACTTCCGGGTCTTGCGGCGGCATTGGCGCGACACGCTCAGGGTGGGCGAAGAGCCGGCGCGCCATCTCCTCGGGCGAGCCCGAGGGCGGCTGCGCGCCCTTGGGACGGATCGCCGCCGGCGCTTCGAGCACCAGGGCCAGAACCCGCTCCGGATGCTGCACCGCGAGCCACAGCGCCGTCTTGCCGCCGAACGATGTACCCATCAGGTTGAACCGGTCGATGCCGAGAGTGGCGACCGCCGTGGCCATCGTCGCCGCTAGCGCAAGCATATCCTGCGAGCGGGTATTCTCCTCCGAATTGCCGAAGCCCGGCATCTCGAAGGCGATAACGCGGAACTGGCGGCTCAGGAGGTCGTGCCCCGGCGATAGACGCAGCCCGCCGGCGCCGTGCAGATGAACCAGCACCGACCCCTGTCCGGCTTCCAGATAGCGGATGCGGAACCCGTCCGCATCGACATGGTGCTCGCGAAACGCCGCGCCCGGTGTTGCCCGCGCCGATTGGTCTGCCACGATCGTTCTTCCTCCTAACCCATCAGGTCCTGACCAGCGGGATCAATTTCGCCCAGCGGTCCAGCAACGGCAGGATCTCGTCGGCGTTGGCCGGCGGCAGGCGCACGGTCATGCGCGTGATGCCGAGATCGCGGTTGCGCCTGAGCAGGTCCGGGTCCTCCGGCGCGCCGCCCAACGTCACCGAGAGGGATTGCGGATCACGGCCAGCCTCTTTGGCCATCTCGCGCAAACGCGGCATGAACTCCGCGGGACCGTCGGGGCCGGCGCTGGCGGCGAACGGGATCAGCCCGTCGCCGTAGCGGATTGCGCGGCGCGCGGCGAGGCGGAAGGCGCCGCCGACGATGATCGGCGGGTGCGGCTTCTGTGCCGGCTTGGGCCAAGTCTGCATCGGCGGGAAATCGACGATCTTCCCGTGGTATTCCGGCTTGTCCTCGCTCCAGATCTCTTTCATCGCCTCGATCTGCTCGCGCATCTTCAAGGTCCGGGTCTCGTAGACAGTGCCGTGGTCCTCCATCTCCTCGGCATTCCAGCCGCAGCCGATGCCGAACAGGAAACGGCCCTTCGACACCTGGTCGAGGGAGGCGACTGATTTTGCCGTCTGGATCGTGTCACGCTGGATCACCAGACAGACGCCGGTACCGAGCTTGAGGTGCTTAGTGACCGCGGCCGCGGCGCTCAACGTGACGAACGGGTCCATTACGTCGTAATACTGCTTCGTCAGCTCTCCGCCCGGCACATTGAAGCGGCGGGTGACCGGGATATGCGAGTGTTCGGCCACCCACAGCGAGTCGAAACCCCGCTGTTCGAGTGCCATTGCAAGCTCGGTCGGTGCTATCGAGTAATCAGTGAAGAAGATTGCAGCGCCGATTTCCATGGTCTTGCTCCTCCCACCTGGGTCTCAAATCTCGCGAATGCGCGGCAATACCTTTTCGCCGAACAGTTCAAGCGAGTACATCAAATCGCCGAGGTCCGTGGCACCAGGGTTCTGGAAGGCGAGATCGAGCACACCGGCCCCCATTTCCTCGCGACAGCGCTTGACTTGCGCGACGACCGTGTCCGGACTGCCAATAAAAGTTGTCGGCAAGACGCCGCCGACATTGGGCGCTCGCGGCTCGCCGGCGATATTGCGCATATCCGCCTTGAATAGTGCTTCGCGCACGCCCGGCCGCATCGGGAACGCCGCCGCTCCGCCGCTGCGCTGCTTCTGCAGCAATTCATCAGCCTCATCGTCGGTATCGGCGATGATGATGTTGGCGCGATAGAGGACCTGCTCCACGGTCGGTTGCCAGCCGTAGCGCGTGCACTGCTCGCGATAATACTGGGTCGATTTGCGCATCACCTCGAACGGCGCGAACGAGACGCCGAGGCCGACATGGAGGCGCGCAGCGAACTCGCAGGCCTCTCGACTTGTGCCGAGCGCATAGGTCGGCGGGTATGGCTGCTGCCAGGGGCGGGGCCACACCGAGACGCTGCGGAACTGGTAGTGGCGGCCTTGCCAGCCGAATGGCTGCGGCTCGGTCCACGCCTTGAGGATCAGCTCCATGCCCTCGTCGGTGCGCTCGCGCGCCTCGGCAGGATTGAGATCGAAGGTCAGGTATTCGTTCGGCGTCCCGCGCAACAGCCCGACCACAAGGCGGCCCTCGGCGACGTTGTCGAGCGTGGCAATTTCCTCGGCGACGCGCACCGGGTTGCTCTGCGGTACGATCGGCCCCAACAGCGCGACCTTTATCTTCTTCAGGCGGGCGGCGATGTACGCTCCCGAGACCGCCGGGGCGGGGGTCAGGATCCGCGGCGAGTAGTGGTGCTCCGACACGCTGACCCAGTCAAAGCCGAGATCCTCGACAAATTCAACGCGTTCGATCATGTCGTGAAACGCCTTCGCGCCGGCTTCCGGATCATAGGCCCCGGCCGGCACCGGCCATTGCGCCGGCACGGGTTGCGGCGCGGTGTAGCGGCCGGTTTCGAAATACGAGACCTTCATCGCACGACCTCCGACACGTTAGGGCAGCGGAGCGGCTGCCCTCGGTGAGCCTTCACCTGAACCGGGACCAATAAATCCCGTTCGCTGACCCCGCCGCAAGCGTCAGGCGATCAGGGTCGTCGCTACACGTCGCGAATATGCGGCAGGACCTTCTTGCCAAACAGCTCGAGCGTGCTCATCAAGGTTCCCGGATCGGCATCGCGGGTCTGGAAGAATAGGTCGAGGACTCCGATCCCCGCCAGATCATGGCAGCGCTTGACCTGGTCGATGACCGTATCCGGGCCGCCGAAGAAGTTCGTCGGCAAGGTGCCGCCGACATTCGGCGTCCTGGTTTCACCGGCGACATTGCGGGAATCGAGTTTGATCAGCGCGTCGCGCACCCTCGCGGGCATCGGCAATGGCGAGTGGGCCAGAGGGTTCTTCATCGTTGCCTCGGCCTCCGCGTCGGTCTCGGCGAGCAGAATATTGGCCCGGTAGATGATCTGGTCCGGCGCCGGCTGCCAATCGTGGCGCGCACAGGCTTCGCGATAGTAGCGCGTCGCCTTGGCGCAGACCTCGAATGGGGCATAGGAGAGCCCGAGGCCGAGGCGATGGCGGGCGGCAAACTCGCAGGATTCCCGGCTGGTCCCGAGCGCGTAGGTCGGCGGATAGGGTTGCTGCAACGGGCGCGGCCAAACCGCGACGGTGCGGAACTGGAAATGGCGCCCTTGCCAGCCGAATGGTTGCGGCTCGGTCCACGCCTTGAGGATCAGCTCCATGCCTTCGGTGGTGCGTTCCCGCGCCTCCTCGGGGTTGAGGCCGTAACTCAGATATTCCCCGGTCGTCCCGCGCAACAGGCCACATACCAGGCGGCCCGGCATCAGATTATCCAGCAGCGCCAGTTCCTCGGCGATCCGCACCGGATTGCCCTGCGAGACGATCGGGCCGAGAACGGCGATCTTTATCCTCGGCGCATGCGCCGCCAGGTGCGAGGCAGCGACAATCGGGGCGGGCGTCAGACGCCGCGGAGAATAGTGGTGCTCCGAAACGCTGACCCAGTCGAAGCCCAAGCGCTCGACGTGCTGCGCCCGCTCGACCATGCCGCGATAGGCCTCGGCGCCGGCGGCGACGTCATAGACGGCCGGCGGCACCGGCCATTCGGGTGGTAGTTTCCCCGGCGCCCGATAGCGAGCGGTTTCGAAATACGAGACCTTCATGGCTCTGGAACCAAGCTGCTACCTCGCTGCTCTAACCCTCGTCGTTCGGTCCGTTTCGAGCTTCGCGTCAAGTCGCCGCTCGCTGTTGCGGCAATGTGACCGGAATCTTGTACAGATTTACCGCGTTTTCGAAGACCAGCTGGTTGAGCGCCTCTTTGCCTAAAGCCGCCTCCGCCGGAGCATGCCCCATCGCCTTGGAGTGGGGCCACGGGCTGTCCATGCCCGGGAAGTCGCTGGCCCACAGGAAATTACCTAGACCGACCTCGGGCGCGCGCCGAAAACCGCCCTCTTCCTCGACCTCGAAGGTAAAGAAGACCTGACGCTTGACGAACTCGGTGGGCTTGTCGGAAAGCGGGAAGTCCGGCTTGAAGACGCGCGTGGCCGGCCCGCCAAAATCGTATTCGCGGTCGAAGCGCCAGAACAGGAACGGGACCCACCCGACGCCGGCCTCTTCGAGGACAAAGCGCACCCTGGGGTGCCGATCGCAGATACCCGAAAACACGACCGCGCTCATCAGTTCCGCCATCAGCCCCATCGGGAAGTTGGCGACCCGCATCAAGGATTGGTTGCGCGGTTCGAGGCCTGCGACCCCGACCCCGATCTGGCGCGACCCGCCCGCGGGGTTGGCGTGCAAATTGACCGGCAGGCCGGTCTCCGCCGCCGCCGCCCATACCGGCTCCCACATCTGGTGGATGACGGGTTCGGGGGCGTTCGCCCAGTCGAAGATAACACCGGTCGGCAGGCCAAATTCCGCCACTCGCATCAGCTCCGCCACGGCCTCCTCGGGCGTCTGGCAGGGCAGCGGCAGAAGCAAGATGAACCGGCCGTTCGAATTCCTCGTACAATTCCCGCGCCCAGTCGTTGACCGACCGAACGCAGGCGGCGCGCAGTTCCGGGTTCTTGATCTGCCAGATCTGCTCGTAGGGGCCGTTGACTAGTTCGGCATCCACCCCGTCCCGGTCCATGTCTTCGCAGCGATACTTGGCGTTTGCCGCGCGGAAGATCCCGGGCTCGGGCTCCTCAGGCAAGCCCGCCCGGGTATAGCAGTTGACGGGTCCCCGGCCCACTCCGGCCCAGCCCACCCCGCTCCACGGGCGTCCCTCGACGACCCATTGTCGGGCGCCGTCCGCCCCCTGCACGACTCTCGGCCCGTCATCTTGGAATTTTCTCGGTAGACGCTTCGTCCATAAGTCGAAGGGAAGGTGCATCAGCCGGCAATGTCCATCCGCGGACACGACCCCAAATCTCTTCTCCATCGCGCGTCCCCTTTCAGAGGGTCCGGGGAGGGTAATCTCCAGCCTCCCCGGCACGTCACCGAGTTTCCAGCAAAAACCTCAGCTACCAAATTGCGCCGCCAGCACCGCGGCGGGCCGCTGGCCGATAGCATAAGTCGTCAGCGGCGTCAGCGCGCCGGTCTCCTGATTTATCCGGTAGGAAGCCAACCGGCCCGAAGCGGTGCCGGCAGCAAAGATGAAATGGCCGGCAGGGTCCAGAGCGAACGCGCTGGGGACCGCTTCGGTCGACGCCCGCCCAATGGCTGTCAACCGCCCGGTGGTGGCGTCGACGGCAAACCCGGCGATGCTGTTGTGGCCGCGATTGCCGACATACAGGAAACGCCCCGACGGGGTGAGGTGGATCTGCGAGCACGTGTTCCTGGCGGTGTACCCGTCTGGCAAAGTTGAGATCGTCTGCGCCGCGGAGAGTGTGCCGTTCGCCGGGTCAAGCCGATAGCCGGTGACGCTGCAGCCCTGCTCGTTGGAGAAGTAAACGAGGTTCTGGGTGGGATGGAAGCAGTAGTGGCGCGGGCCGAGGCGGTCGGCTTGCTCGACCCGGTACGGCGAATTCGCGGTCAGGCGGCCGGTGCCGGCATCGAAGCGGAACTGCATGATCACGTTGGGGCCAGGATTATCCTTGGGCGGTTCCAAGACATTGTCCTGGATGCGGGCAATGTGCGGGACGAAGGCATATTGGTTGGAGCGATCGGTCGAAATCGCGTGGGCCCCGGTGTCCGTCGCCAACCAGTCCTGGGACGGGACGCCAACCGTGCCGTCCGCGCCGAGGTGGTAGACCGCGGCGCCCCCGCCTTGATAATAGGCGGACAGCAGATACCGACCCGCACGGTCCGGCGCGAGAAAGGTCGGCGCGTGCGCTTGCGCGATCGACCCCAGCAAGGTCAGCCCCCCGCTCCCCGGGTCGATGCGATAACTCGAGATCGCCGGCGCGGTGCGCGCTCCGACATAAAGTGTACGCCGGTCTAGGCTGATCGCCATCACCGACGGCCCGCCTGCGACCGGCAGATCGGCCTGCGGCATCAGCTGGCCGGTCTCGGCGTCCATCGTGAAGGCCGCGATCTTGTTGTCGTCTTGCGCGCAAACGTAGAGAGCGTGTGGCATCTTTGTCCTCCCTTGGGTTGCCGCCGCAGGCGGTACGGTTGCCATACTCTACGCCAACGTCGACAAAAGCCAAAACCGCAACCCGATAACGCGGCCCGGAGGTACGGCGCAATAAGGCGGCGTGGCTTTACAATTGCGGCGCAGTTATCATTGACAGAGACGGGGTGCGATCAACGCGATGCGCTTTTCTGCTCTGACGGAACGGCTCGCCCGAACCGGGACGCGTGGTTGGGTCGTTCATCAGGACGCCATGCGCCTGCGTGACGCCGGCGCCGATGTGATCTTTCTGACCATCGGCGACCCCGATCAAGCGCCCCCGGAGACATTGATCGAAGCGACCGTCGCGGCGTTGCGCGAGCACCGTACTGGGTACTCGCCGACCGTCGGTTATCCCGCGTTGCGCGAGGCGATCGCGGCCCGTCACGCGCGGCGGACCGGCCGCCCTTGCACCGCCGACAATGTCGTCGTGGTCCCAGGCGCGCAGGGCGGGGTTTACTGCGCGCTGCAGTGCCTCGCCGGACCAGGCGACGAGGTCATCGTCCCTGAACCAATCTATGCCACTTACGAGGGCGTCGTCGGCGCCAGCGGCGCGCGGATGGTGACCGTGCCGCTCCGCGCCGACCGGGGGTTTCACCCGGATCTCGAAGCGCTCTCCGCCGTCATCACACTGCGCACCCGCGTGGTCTGGATCAACTCGCCGCACAACCCGACCGGGGCCGTGTTCACGGCAACCGAGATCGAGGCCATCGCCGCGCTGTGCCGCGATCGCGACCTATGGCTGTTGTCGGACGAGGTCTACGAAGATTTGGCCTTTACGCGGCCGCATGTCAGTCCGAGGTCGCTCCCGGACATGGCCGATCGCACCGTTGTGGTCTCCAGCCTGTCGAAATCCCACGCCGTCCCCGCCTTTCGCCTCGGCTGGATCATCGGGCCGCCCGCCCTCTGCCGGCACCTGTTCAATCTGTTGCTATCAATGACCTACGGCAGTCCGGCCTTCATCCAGATCGGCGCTTTGGCTGCGCTGCGCGACGATCTTCCCGAGGTGGCCGCATTGCGCGCGGCCTATCAGGGCCGGGCGGTTCATTTGTGCGATCTGCTGGCCGAGGCGCCGAATTGCCGGGCGATCCCGCCTGAAGGCGGCATGTTTGTGCTCCTTGATGTTCGGCCCACCGGCCTGAGCGCCCAGCAGTTCGCCCAACAGCTGCTTGAGCGCGAGCATGTGGCGGTGCTGCCCTGCGACAACTTCGGCCCGAGTGCGGTTGGACATCTGCGCATCGCGTTGTCCGCGCCCGACGCGCGTCTCGCCGAAGCAGGCCGGCGGATCGTCCGCTTCGCGCGCCAGCTCGCTTGAGCGCCTAGCCTAGGTCACGCCTGGCTTGAGGAGCGGGCGGTTCAGCGGACCTGGTCGGCGATACGCGAGAGGTGGTGGGCAGTGTCGCCGAACAAATGCTCAATGACCATGCACCGGCGAAAATAATGGCCGACCGCGTATTCCTCGGTCATGCCGATGCCGCCATGTAATTGGATCGCATTCTGCGAAACAAACCGGGCGGCCTGCCCGACGCCAACCTTGGCCATCGAAATATTGTGCGCCCGTTCATCCGGATCGTGTCTCGTCGACCATCATTGCCGCCAGCATCGCCATGCTGCGGCCCTGCTCCAGCGCGATCAACATTTCCGCCGAGCGATGCTGCAAGGCCTGGTTCTGCCCGATCGGCTTCCCGAATTGCTGGCGCGTCTTCAGATATTCGAGTGTCAGCGCATGCATCGCTTCCATCGCCCCGACGGCTTCCGCCGTTACGGCGGCGATGCCCGCCTCGACAACGCGCTCGATGACCGGCAACGCCCGGCCGGGTTCGCCGAGGAGGTCATCCGCATCGACTTCAACCCCGCTCAGTGAAATCTCAGCCGCCCGTGTGCCGTCGCGCATCGGATAGGAGCGGCGCGCCACGCCGTTCGCGTTGGCGTCGACGAGGAGCAAACTGATGCCGTCGGGATCGTCGCGCTCGCCCGAGATGCGGGCGCTGACGATCAGCCGATCCGCGTTGTCGCCATGCACCACGACGCTTTTGGCGCCGTCGAGCACCCACCCGCCGCGAGCGTTGGTCTTGGCCGTCGTCAGCACATCGTTGAGATCGTAGCGCGCCTGACGCTCGCCATGAGCGAAGGCAAGGGTCATCCGGCCGTCGGCGATTTGCGGCAGGATTGCGGATTGCTGCGCCGCGCTGCCGGCGAGGCGTAACGCCGTTCCGCTCAGCACCACCGTCGCCAGATAGGGTTCGAGCGCCAGAACCCGGCCGAACGCCTCCATCGCCAGCATGGTCTCGATCGCGCCGCCGCCGAACCCGCCATGTTCCTCGGCAAAGGGCAGGCCGAGCAGACCGAGCTCGGCGTAACGCCCCCACATATCCTTGCTGTGACCTTCGGGCTCGGCGAGGTAGCCGCGCCGCGCGGCGAACCCGTAATGGTCGGCCAACAGTCGATCGACGCTGTCGCGTAAAAGGCGCTGCTCGTCGGTTAGGTCGAAATCCATCACAGCCCCAATACGGCTTTGGTCAGGATGTTCTTCTGGATCTCGTTGGTGCCGCCATAGATCGAGGCGGCGCGCAGGAACAGGTAACTCTTCGTCGCCTCCGCCGCCCAGGCCGGCCCGAGCTCGGGCTCGTTGCTGAGCGCCTCCAATTCCTGTGCCCAGTCGGGCATCGCTAGCGGTCCGCCGACATCCATCGCCAGCTCGGTCGTCGCCTGCAACAATTCGGTGCCCTTGATCTTCAATGCCGAGGACAATGGATCGGGCTTGCCGGCCTCGCTCTTCTCATAGGCGGAGACGACGCGAAACTGGGTGATCTCGAGCGCCTTCATATCGACTTCGAGCTGGGCCACGCGCTGGCGAAACGCCGGGTCTTCGATCAGCGGCTTCCCGTTCGCGCGCATCTCATGCGCCATTTCCTTGGCGAATTTGACTCGCTCCTTCGATTTGCCGAGCCGGGCGATGCCGGTGCGCTCGTGGCCGAGCAGATATTTGGCGACGTCCCAGCCGCGGTGCTCCTCGCCGACCAGATTCTCGACCGGCACCCTCACGTCGTCGAAGAACACCTCGTTCAGATGATGGCTGCCGTCGATCGAGATAATCGGCCGGACCGTAATGCCCGGCGTCTTCATGTCGATCAGCAGGAACGAGATGCCCTCCTGCCGTTTCTTCGCCGCGGGATCGGTGCGCACCAGGCAGAAGCACCAATCGGCGTGATGCGCGGTCGAGGTCCATATTTTCTGGCCGTTGACGACGTAATGGTCGCCGTCGCGCTTGGCCGCAGTCTTCAGCGAGGCGAGGTCCGAGCCGGCCCCTGGTTCGGAAAAGCCTTGGCACCACCAGTCGTCGATATTGGCGGCGCGCGGCAGAAAGCGCCGCTTTTGTTCCTCGGTGCCGAACTGGATCAGCACCGGGCCGATCATCGTGATGTTGAACGAGGAGACCTCGGGCGCCGGCGCCAGCTGGTTTTCTTCGAGAAAGATCATGCGCTGCACCGGCGTCCAGCCGGGGCCGCCATATTCCTTGGGCCAGTTGAACGCCGCCCAACCGCGCCGGTTCAGAATGCGCTGCCAGCGCACGGTGTCTTCTTTGCGTGGCGCGTAGCCGAGCCGCATCCGTTCGCGGATGTCGTCAGGTAGCTGGTCCCGGATAAAGCCGCGCAGCTCGTCGCGGAACGCCGTCTCGTCCGCAGAGAAGCGAAGATCCATGGCCCCTTTCCCCCCGTATTCTCGGCTAACCGAGCAGTCGCCGGCGAAACGCGACTATATCGGCGATGGCGTCGGATGTTCCAAGGGAAAGCAGCAGGGTCTCACCAGCTACCGCTGCCGTTTTGCGTTGCCGCCGATGCCGGAGCAGCCCATCCTGTCGCGGACAATCGCGGTCGCACGCGCCCATCAGCCTCAGCTAAGCTCGGAGAGACTAACGTGAACCGACCGTTGCTCGTGGTTGACGGCGACTCGTTCGCGCACCGGGCCTATCACGGTTTGCCGAAATCGATCAGGCGGCATGGTAACAAAGGCGGCGGCGCGATTATTGGTTTTGCGAATTTCCTGGTGCGATTGTACGAGCAGGAGCAGCCCCGCGCCGTGCTCGTCGGCTGGGATACATTGGACGCGCCGACCTACCGGCACCGGGCGCTCGCAAGCTATCAGAGCGGGCGCGAGTTTGACGCCGAGCTGTTGGATCAACTCGACATCCTGCCGCAATTCGCCGCTTCGTGCGGTTTCGCCTGTGCGAAGGCGCCGGGATATGAAGCGGATGACTTCCTGGCGGCTGCGGTGGCTCAGGAAGAGCGGCATGGCGGGACCGCGGTTGTGGCGAGCGGCGACCGTGACGCCTTCCAGCTCGCATCTGACGCGACGACGATTCTACACCCGGTCCGAGCTGGCGAGATGGCGCGGATCGGGCCCGCCGAAGTGCGCGAGCGTTATGGTGTCGAACCCGGGCAGGTGCCCGATTTCATCGCCATCCGCGGCGACCCGTCAGACAAGATACCAGGTGCGCCGGGCATGGGGCCGAAAGGTGCGGCCAGCCTTCTGCGCCGATATGGGTCACTCGAAGCAGCACTCGCCGATGGCAGGTTCGCTGCTCAGGCGGACAAGCTGCGGCTCTACCGATCGATCACGACAATGGATCCCGCCGCACCTCTCCCGGATCTACTCGACCAGACCCCGACCTGGGACGCGGCAGCCAGTTTAGCGCGGGAATGGGAACTGAACCGGCTGGCCGACCGCCTCGCCGAACTCGCGCATCAGTCCCACCCCCAGGGCTAAAGGTACGGGGGTTTAGCGCCAGATAACGTTCGGCGGCCTGGCGGCCCGGATCCTATCCCATCCCCTCCGCTGCCGGAGCCGCAAGCCCATCGGGTGGCCACAGCGCTATGCCCTCCGCCAGCGGAATGCGCAGGTTTCGGAACAACATCGAAAACATCATCCAGTTGCCCATGGCGATGATGAATTCCACCTGCTGTCCAGGGTCGGTGACATGTTTTGCCACTTCGGCCCAGGCGCTATCCGAGATGGATTTGCCTGCGAGGCACTCGTCGGTGGCGGCCAAGATCGCCTTGTCCGCCGCCGTCAACCGCTCGGAGTTCCGCCAGTCGCGCACCGCCAGAATATCCTGTGGCGGAATTCCCGCCGTTGTCGCCACCCGCCAGTGATTTGTCCACTCGTAGGCCGAGCCTGTGACCCAGCCGATCCGCATGATCATCAGTTCGCGCAACCGAGTGTCGAATTTGTTGTTCTCCAGCAGCTGAATCAATTGGCCATAAGCTACCCTCGCCACGCCGGGATTGTTGGCCAACACACGGAACGCCTCGCTCTGCGTGCGCCGTGCGGGCAAACCCATCGCCTCCCCGAGTTCGCGGGCGCGTTCAAGCGACACCATTGGCACGCGTGAGGTCATCGTCGCTCCCCGCTGGTTGTTGTCCCGCCCTCATGGTCTCGCTGACTGTGCTCCAGGGCGGGCCCTACACCTTGCGCAAACACCGTGCGCTTTCCTCGATCTCGGCCGCCGCGATCGCTCGGGCAAGCGCGCCGCTCAGTTCCTTGGCCGACGCCAGGGTGAGCTCGACCGCAACCCGAGCGCCGGGCCCGAGCCCCGAATTGACGAAATCGATCGTGATCGCCTCTTCCAGCACGGCGTGGTGCGGGTGGTCGTAGGACACCACCGAATGAGTCAGCCTGAACCACCCGTCACCGCCCTTGCCCGCGCCATCGGCGCCGACGATCTCGACAATCGAGGTGCACATGCCGGCGTTATTTGGCCAAGTGCTTGTGCAAGAACCCGAACACCTTTTGCCAGCCATCCAGCGCCTGCTCGATGCGGTAGGCCGGTCGGTCGTAGTAGAAGAAGCCGTGCCCGGCGCCGTCGTAGCGGTGAAACTCGTATTGTTTGCCGTGCTTCTTGAGTTCGGCCTCGTGCTGGTCAACCTGCTCCGGGGTCGGCGAACGATCCTCATTGCCGAACAGACCGAGCAGAGGGCAGGAAAGGTTCTTGGTAAAGTCGATCGGCGCCTTTGGCTGCTTCGGGTTCAGTTCCTCCTTGCTCATCACCACCCGGCCGCCCCACAGCTCGCACGCGGCGTTGATACTCTTGGTATGGCAGGCAAACAGAAAGGTCTGCCGTCCGCCCGAGCAGGTGCCGAATACGCCGACCTTGCCATTGAGCCAGGGCTGGGCGCGCAGCCATGCCACCGCGCCCTCGGTGTCGCCGATGACCTGGGCATCGGGAACGCCGCCCTCGGCGCGCACCTTGGCGGCGACATCGTCGGCTTTGCCTTCGCCGGCGCGGTGATAGAGGTTATGGCTGATCGTCGCGTAGCCGTGATGCGCGAACTTACGGGTCGCCTCGCGGTACCATTCGTCCCAGCCGGGCGCATGATGCAGGAGCACCATGCCGGGGAACGGGCCCGGACCCAACGGCCGCGCCACATAGGCCGAGATCGGCTCATGCTTGTCGCCGTTGATCGCAATCGTCTCCGCAATCATGCCTTCGTAAGCCATCGTCGCTCCCCTCTCTGCTGCAGGCAGGCCGCCCGGTCGGCGGTCGTTCCAGGCCGTAATGGTTAGCGCAGGCGCGGGCCCGGGTCCATCCCCAGAAACGCCGTCGATCGGGTATCACTGCGGCAGGTGAAGATTGCGCGGATCTCGAACGCCGTGCCAATAATCAGCGGCTCGGTGGCAATGAGTTGAGGCCGGGTGCGTTTTCCTGAGCGTACCGGTCTCACGCGAGGATGACGATGATGGCCAACGACAAGATGATGGCGCAAATCTCCGGGAAGGGCGGCTTCATCGCCGCGCTCGACCAGAGCGGCGGATCGACACCTGGCGCCCTGCGCCTCTACGGCATTGCGGACAACGCCTATAGCGGCGATGCCGAGATGTTCCGGCTCGTGCACGAGATGCGCGTGCGCATCATGACGGCACCTGCCTTCACCGGCGCCAAGGTCATCGCGACGATCCTTTTCGAAGGCACGATGGACGGCGAGGTGAAGGGGAAATCTGCTCCGGCTTTCCTGTGGGAGGAACGGGGCGTCATCCCCTTTGTGAAGGTCGATAAGGGGCTCGAGGCCGAGAAAGACGGCGTCCAGCTGATGAGGCCGATGCCGGAACTCGATGCGCTGCTGACCCGGGCGGTAAAGCTCGGTGTCTTCGGCACCAAGATGCGCTCGGTCATCAACCTGGCCTCGAAAGACGGGATCGCCGCCATCGTGGCGCAGCAGTTCGACGTCGGCGCGCAGATCGCTAAGCATGGGCTGATGCCGATCCTCGAGCCGGAAGTTTCGATCAAGAGCCCGGATAAAGCCGGCGCGGAAGCGATCCTTTTCGCGGAATTGACCAGGAATCTCGACGCCGCACCGGATGGTCCCCCGGTGATGTTCAAGCTGACGCTCCCGGATGTTCCGGATCTCTATTTGCCGCTGACGAAACACAAGCGCGTGGCCAGGGTTGTCGCGCTTTCCGGCGGCTATACGCGAGCCGACGCCTGCAAGCGCCTCTCCGCCAATCACGGCATGATCGCCAGCTTTTCGCGAGCCCTGGCCCAGGATCTCAGGCATTCGATGAGCGATACCGAGTTCGAGGCGGCTTTGGCAAAATCAATCGACGAGATTTACCAGGCCTCGACCGTTAAGGTTTGATCCCGGAACAGCGGCCTGCGAGCCAACGGAGTTGAGGAAGGCGTTGGCATGCCTGTGGAGATGATCGGCTGGATCGCGCCTCGGGTCTCGTCGGAGCTGATCCCGCCATCCGGACCGCCTTTCGACTGCCGACGTGATTGCCGAGACGGCGCGGATTCATGAGCGGGCCGGCTTCGACCGCGTGCTGATCGGCTATTTCTCGGATGCGCCGGACGGGTTCCTGGTTGGGGCGCGCGCCGCGGCGGTGACCGAGCGGCTGAGTTTCCTATTGGCGCACCGCCCAGGGTTCGTGGCGCCGCCGGTCGCCGCCCGTAAGCTGGCGACTTTGGACCAGCTCAGCGATGGCCGACTGGCGGTGCACATCATTGCCGGCGGCAGCGACGCCGAGCAGGCCAAGGACGGCGACTGGACCGAACATGACGCCCGCTATCGCCGCTCCGAGGAATATGTCTCCCTGTTGCGCCGGACCTGGACCGAACGGGCGCCGTTCGACCACGAGGGCGAGTTCTACCGGACCCGAGGGACCTATTCGGAAATCCGCTGTCGCCAGCAGCCGCACATTCCGATCTACGGCGGCGGCGGCTCCGACGCGGCGATCCGGGCGCTGGCCCCGCATGTCGATGTCTATCATGCTCTGGGGCGAGCCGCTGAAGGACACGGCCCTTTTCATCGATCGCGTGCGCCGGCAGGCGGCACTCTCCGGCCGCAACCCGACCTTCAGCCTGTCCACCCGCCCGATCCTGGCGGCAACCGAGGGCGCAGCCTGGGACCGGGCCAGGGCGATCCTCGACCGGGTGCTGGTCAATCGCGGCGGTGCGCCGGCGCCAAAGCGCCAGAATTTCGGCTCCAAGCGGCTGCTGCACGCCGCCGCAGAAGCCGAGATGCACGACACCTGCTTGTGGACGCCGCTGGCCGTCGCGACCGGCGCTTCGAGGGAACTCGACGGCGCTGGTCGGCACCCCCGAAACGGTCGCGAAGGCGATGCTCGAATACTACAAGCTAGGGGCCACCAGCCTGTTGATCCGCGGCTACGATCCCCGGCCGGACGCCGTTCAGTATGGCGAGGAACTGATCCCGCGAGTCCGCAAATTGGTAGCGGATTACGACGCTGCGAGCGGCGCCGGATAATCCGGGGCGACTTCGAGCCGGGGTGCCGCTGCGGCAGCGTTTCCGGCGATGTAGCCTTGGCAGACGGCCCGGGCCAAGCCGTGCTGGCTGAACCCGCCGGCCGATTCGCCGCCACAATAGAGCCCCGGAATGACTTCGCCGTTCAGGTCTATCACCTGACATTTTGCATTGATGCGGAGTCCGGCGCGGGTGTCATGCACAACCGGCGTGGCCCACGCGGCGTAGAACGGTGGCTTGGCGATCGTATACATCGGCCGGGGCTTGCCGAAATCCTCGTCGACGCCGGAAGCGACAAATGAATTATAGCGCGCGACGGTTTCCTCCAGGTTCGCCGGCGGCATCGGCACGCGCTGGTATTTCATGACGATCTTCTCGGCGAGATCGGCCAATCTATTGGCGCTGAAAAAGAAGCCGGCCGCGATGTCGACATGGGGCGGGTTTGGCGTCCATCCTTCGCGTGCGACAGCGTCGCTATCGAAAATGGCCCAAATCGGACCGCCGCCATTGTGTCCGTCGTCAATCCCGGCGAGCGCTGCATTCAGAAAATTGTTGGGATTCCAATTGAGGTTTTTGGCATTGAGATAGCTGCCTTGCACGTAGGGATCGAGCGAGTTGTAGTTGTTGGCGATGTATTGTCCCCCAGTCTCGTCATAGAAGCGCTTGCCCAGCATGTTGACCATGATGACGTCCTGCCAATCCGCCACCCTAAGGCCGATCGCTCGCGCGCGGTCGAATACCGGACTGCCCGGCATCCACTGGAGATGTCGGTAATTGTACTGGCACCCGATCGAACCCGGCTTGGTGACATTCGAACCGAATTCGCCGATCTGGTTGTAAAAACCCCACAACGAGGCGCCGATCGCCATGGCCGCGAGCTCGCCGCTTGCGTCCTGGTCGGACCACGGCATGCCGGCGAGGCCGCAGTATTCCTCGGTCAGGCGCGGGTCGAACATGCGGCGGAAGTTGACATTGCCGGTCGAGCCGCCGGTGCCGATGATAACGGCCTGACGCGCGCGGATGTTCAACGCCGCACCCTTGTGGTCGGCCGCGATACCGAGCACCGGGCCGAAATTCGCGGCCTGCCGGTAGACTCGGGACATTCGGTGTTCGAGCAGGATCTGCACGCCGGCTTTTCTGGCCGCGACTTCAAGCGATCGCATCAAACCATTGCCGGAGGACCGAGTCTTTTGAACCGTCGGATCCGCCGGCTCCCCGCTGTACACCATCGGCCAGTGCATCACGGCACAATGCATTTCGCGCGGCACCGAATTTCCGACCGAGTTGCCGCCAATGGCATCGGGAGCTTTGTCAACAAAAACGACGCCGTGGTCGACCAACCATTCAAAGGCAGGAGCACTATTGTCCGCGAACGCGCGAATAATTTCGCGATCGTTGTAGCGGTAATCCGGAAAGCCGTTGGGTCCAACCACTGACCAGTCGGTCAGATCGCGGAACAACAGGTCCGGGGAATCCTCGATGCCATATTGTTTCTGCACGCTGGTCCCGCCGCCGAGCGGAACATTGCCGCCACTGATGATGGCATGACCGCCGATATCCTTTTCTGCCTCGACCAGGATGACCGTGCAGCCCGCCTCCCGTGCGACAATGGCGGCAGGAAGTCCGGTGGCCCCCGCGCCGATCACGACGATATCGCACTCGCGATCCCAACTGGCGGGAGGCCGCGAATCTTTTGCCGCAGCCGGTGTCTGGTTCACCACGGGTTTCTCTCCCTTGTCTTTTCACACGCGTGCCCTGGCGGGCATCAAACCTATGTCAGGCTCGGTGAGTTTTTAGGACTCACAAACGGTACGTGACCACCCCGCGAACCAACCGAGCGAGGCGGTGGATGGCGCTGCTCTCATCTGCCCTACGCTTGCTGATCCAGCGAAACTCGCACTGGCGCGTTGTTTCCACTCCATTGATTTGGGCTAGCTGATAGGGTTACCTGGAGGGAAGTATGCAGGAACCCGTCACAGACGCCAAGGACGCGGGGTGAGGCGGCGAGTGTACGTGATTGCCACCTGTTCTACGTCGGCGGTGGTTCGGTGAAGATTGAAGAGGACCCTATGGCATACGACATACCACCTCCCGAACAACGGCCTGAGCCGGGATATTACTATCATTACAAACACGACCCGAACGGGCCACTAAACAACTACGCCTATTACATTTATGGTATCGGCCACCACACTGAGGATGATTGCCGGCCCGAAGATGCCTTCATGCAAGTATACCGGCCATTATACGAGGCCTATGCGTACAGGAATGGCGGGATGTTCGATCTTCGTCCGTTGCACATGTTCTATGAACCGGCCAAGTTGAACGGCAAAGAGGTGCAACGGTTCACCAAGATCACTGACCCGGTGGTGATCGCGCAACTACAGGCAATCAAGGCCCGCATGTATCCAAACCCCTAACGGTCCGCTGCAGGGCGGACCAGCGCCGAGCCTTCCGCCTACGACTACGCCGGCTCGCGCTCTTCGGTGTCCAGCTTAGGCCAGCGGGCTCTACCCCCGAGGGTGTTGACCGGAAAAGGGTGACCGTCGTTAACGCATCGTCGGCATGACGTATTCGGCGCCGGCGCGGATGCCGGTCGGCCAGCGCGCGGTCATCGTCTTGAGGCGCGAGTAAAAGCGCACGCCTTCGAGACCGTAGACCGCCATGTCGCCGAACAATGAGCGCTTCCAGCCGCCGAAGCTGTGAAACGCCATCGGCACCGGGATCGGCACGTTGATGCCGACCATGCCGATCTGGACGCGGTTCGAAAATTCGCGGGCGGCGTCGCCGTCGCGGGTAAAGATTGCGGTGCCGTTGCCGTATTCGTGGTCGCTGACCAGCTTCGTCGCGCTGTCGAAATCCGGGCTGCGCACGACCGACAGTACTGGGCCGAAGATCTCCTCCTGGTAGATTCGCATCTCGGGCTTGACCTCGTCGAACACGCAGCCGCCGATGAAAAAGCCGTTCTCGTAGCCCTGCAATTTGAGGCCGCGGCCGTCGACCACGAGTTTTGCCCCCTCCTTGATGCCGAGATCGACATAGGAGCTGACCTTGTCGAGATGCTGCCGGGTGACGAGCGGCCCCATCTCTGCTTCGGGATCGGTGCCGGGCCCGACCTTCAGCGCGCGCACCCGCGGCACGAGCTTGTCGAGCAGCTTGTCGCCGACCCCGCCGACCGCGACCGCGACCGACACCGCCATGCAGCGCTCGCCGGCCGCGCCATAGGCCGCCCCCATCAGCGCATCGGTCGCCTGATCGAGATCGGCGTCGGGCATCACCACCATGTGATTTTTGGCGCCGCCCAGTGCTTGCACCCGTTTACCGGCCGCCGCGGCATTCGTGTAGATGTACTCGGCGACCGCCGTCGAGCCGACAAAGCTGACCGCCGCGATCCCGGGATGGTGCAGGATCGCGTCGACCGCCGCCTTGTCGCCGTTGACGACGTTGAACACCCCCGGCGGCAGACCGGCCTCGGTCAACAATTCGGCGATGCGCAGGCCCGCGGAGGGATCGCGCTCCGACGGCTTCAGAATAAAGGTGTTGCCGGTCGCGAGCGCCATCGGGAACATCCACATCGGCACCATCGCCGGAAAGTTGAACGGTGTGATGCCGGCGCACACGCCAAGTGGCTGGCGCACCGACCAACTGTCGATGCCGCGGCCGACTTGCTCGGTGAATTCGCCCTTCAACAGATGCGGGATGCCGCAGGCGAACTCGACGACTTCGGTGCCGCGAGTGATCTCGCCCTGGGCGTCGGAAAAGACCTTGCCGTGCTCCTCGGTGATGACCCGGGCGATCGCATCGCCCTCCCGGCCAAGTAGTTCGAGAAACTTGAACAGGATGCGCGCGCGGGTCAAAGGCGGGGTCGCCGCCCAACCCGGAAACGCCGCGGCCGCGGCTTGCACCACCCGATCGACCTCGCTAGCCGTGGCAAGCGTGACGCGGCGGATCTTCTCGCCGGTCGCCGGATTATATACGTCGCCCCAGCGCCCGCTCGACCCGTCGACCCGTTTGCCGCCGATGTAGTGCTGAATATCGCTCATCAGGATGCACCCGCCCGCTGATCTGTCCAGATACCCTATCATAGGCTTGGCGCGGCGTCGTCGGCAGCGGATTTTCGTTGATTACGCGGATTGCGCGGTCCAGCACCAACGGTGCCGAGCCGGTCCGCGGCTGACGGTCAGATCCCGTTCAATGCGCTGTAAGCCGAGAACGCGGTCCAGACGACCAGCAAGGTTATCCCGCTCCAATAGACCCATCGATACATCGCAAACTCCCCCCTCGCCGAAGATAATGCACCCGGCCCTATCTTCGGCGTGCTCCTACTATAGGCAGTGTGAAGAACCTCACTTCCCCGCTCCCATAGTGTCCCCCAAGGATTCGATCGCAATGCGGCGACGGGAAGGCGAACTGGTGGAATTGTCGGTCGAGCGCATCGGCGCCGCCGGGGACGGCGTCGCACGATGGCGGGGCGAGCCCGTCTTTCTCCCGTTCACCGTTCCGGGCGACCATATCCATGCTCGGCTCGGCTCCCGCCGCGGTGGGGGACTGGTGGGGCGCGTCGTCGAACTTCTCGATTCGGGTCCCGGACGCATTGCGCCACCTTGTCGCCATTTCGGGCGCTGCGGTGGATGTGCGTTGCAGCACCTAAATCCCGATCTCTACCGATCGGTCAAGCTCGGCCGGCTGCTGAACGCGCTGGAAACGGCCGGGATCGACCCCGTGGTCGTTGAGCCGCTGCGGATGGTTCCGCCGGTGCGGCGACGGACACGGCTCGGTCTTGCGCGCCATCGTGACCCGCGCCAGCCGGTTCGTGCCGGGTTTCGCGAGCGCTTCTCGCACGATCTTGTCGATCTGCGCGAATGCCTGGTGCTAGAGCCGGCATTGTTCGCGCTCGTCGGCGAGTTGCGGCGTGTCGTTCCCGATTTGCTGCCGCCGGGCGGCATGGCCGAGGCAACCCTGAGCCGCACCGACAGCGGCATCGACCTGCTGCTCGAAGCCTTGGAGCCGCCCGGGCTTGGCGCCTTCGAGGCCCTGGCGCGGCTCGGCGACGAACTCGATCTTGCCCGCATCGTCTGGCGGTCACCCAAAGGGGAAATCCCGGTGGTCCAGCACCGCCCGGTCCGGGTGTTGCTGTCGGGGATCGCCGTTCCATTCCCGCCAGGCGCTTTTCTACAGGCGAGCGAAGCCGCCGAGAGCATCCTCGTCGAAGAGGTTCTTGCCGGGGTCGGTCCGCATCGCCCAGTGCTCGATCTTTTCGCCGGGCTCGGCACCTTTGCCTTTGCGCTGGCCGGCAGCGGACCGGTGCACGCTGTCGAGGGCGATCAGCGCAGTGCCGCCGCACTGGCCCGCGCCGCTACCAATGCACGCCTCGTCACTGTCGAGCGCCGTGATCTCGCGCGCGGTCCGCTGCAGGCCGAAGCCCTGGCCGCGTACGCCGCTGCGGTGTTCGACCCGCCGCGCGCTGGCGCCGCCCGCCAGGCCGCGGCACTCGCCGCCTCGCCACTCGACACAGTGGTCGCCGTTTCCTGCAACCCCGCGACCTTCGCCCGCGACGCCGCCCGGCTGCTCGCCGGTGGCTTCCGCATCGATCGGGTGGTGCCAATCGACCAGTTCGTGTGGTCGCCGCATCTCGAACTCGCTGCCGTTTTCCGGCGGTAACTAGGACGCGTCAAGGCGCCGAATAAGCTCGCGCCCGCCGCCAGCCCCAACATGGCCAATTGGTTGCCGAATGAAGAAGCAGCCCAACTGCGCTCTGAATTCTCGCAGGGAATGGGACGGCTGAAGCAGGCGGTCTCGTCGTCGGGAGATCGAGCGAACCGGCTCCGTTGACGGCTGGGGCCAACTCTCATTAGACCCTGCTCTACTCATGGAGCGGGGGACGATATGACCGCAGCAGATATGCCAGCAAATATGACCGACGGTTTTCACCTGGTGGTGGAGGCACTGAAGCTGAACGGGGTCGACACGATCTTTGGGGTGGCCGGCATCCCGATCACCGATTTGCTGCGCTTGGCCCAGAACGAAGGGATCCGCTATCTCGGCTTCCGGCATGAGCAGTCGGCCGGAAACGCGGCTGCGATCGCCGGGTATCTGACCCAGAAGCCGGGCATCTGCATGACCGTCTCGGCCCCCGGCTTCTTGAACGGGCTGGTCGCCTTGGCCAATGCCACGACCAACTGCTTCCCGATGATCATGATCAGCGGCTCGAGCGACCGGGCGATCGTCGATCTCGAGCAGGGCGATTACGAGGAGATGGATCAGCTCGCCGCCGCCCGACCCTATGCCAAGGCAGCCTACCGCATCAACCGCCCGCAAGACATCGGCATCGGCATCGCGCGCGCGATCCGCGCCGCCTCCTCGGGGCGCCCGGGCGGCGTCTATCTCGACCTGACTGCCGAGGTGCTCGGCTCCGCTCTCGATGTGGAAACGGCGAGGAAGTCGCTGGTCAAAGTCGTCGATCCGGCGCCGTCGTCTCCCCCGGCGCCGCAATCGATCGCGCGCGCTGTCGAGTTGCTGGCGAACGCCCAGCGCCCCCTGGTGATCCTCGGCAAAGGCGCGGCCTATGCGCGGGCTGACGAGGAGGTCCGCTCGTTTATCGAGACCACGGGCATTCCGTTCCTGCCGATGTCGATGGCCAAGGGCCTGCTGCCCGATGAGCATCCGCAATCGGCTGCCGCCGCGCGCTCCTACGCGATCGGCAACGCCGATGTGGTGGTGCTGGCCGGAGCGAGGCTGAACTGGCTCTTGTCGCACGGCCGGGCGCCGTTGTGGTCCCCGAACACCCAATTTGTCCAAATCGACATCTCGCCGACCGAATTCGACAGCAACCGGGCGATCGCGGCACCGGTCGTCGGCGACATCAAGTCGGTGTTCGCGGCGTTCAATGTTGCGCTGAAGCCGGGACAGATCCGGCGTCAGGCGGCCTGGGCCGACGAGATCGGCAAGCGGAAGCAGCAGAACGTCGAACGCATGGCGGCGCGCCTCAACGCCGATCCGAGCCCGATGAATTTTTCCTCCGCATTGCGCGCCGTCCGCAACGCGCTCGCCACCCAGCCGGATGTCTATATCGTCAATGAAGGCGCCAACACGCTAGATTTCGGCCGCAACATCATCGACATGGATAAGCCCCGTCACCGGCTCGACAGCGGCACCTGGGGGGTCATGGGCATCGGCATGGGCTACGCCATTGGTGCCGCCGCGGTAACTGGGAAGCCAGTGGTCGCGATCGAGGGCGATAGCGCCTTCGGTTTTAGCGGCATGGAGATCGAGACGATCTGCCGCTACGAATTGCCGGTGACGACGGTCATCTTCAACAATAACGGCGTCTATCGCGGGGACGCACCCGGCAACCCGTACTCGCCGACCGGCCTACTCCGCGACGCGCGCTACGAGAAAATCATCGAGGCGTTCGGTGGGCGCGGCTATCACTGCACCGACACGCCCGGACTGACCAAGGCGCTGACCGAGGCGCTCGCGTCAGGCAAGCCGGCGCTGATCAACGCGGTCATCGACCCGACGGCCGGCACCGAGAGCGGGCACATCCAGAGCCTCAATCCGCGGAGCGCCGCCGCCCCCAGGGGCTAAGGTCGGGGGTCCGCGACCGTCAGGTGACAGGTGGCGTCCGCACCCGACCAAGTCAGTGACCAAGAGGGGGCGCGGCATCCTCGCGGCACCGCCGGCGAGGTGTTTTTGGTGGCGCTGAGGCTCGGGCTGACCTCGTTCGGCGGTCCGATCGCCCATCTCGGCTATTACGAACGAACCTATGTCCGACAGCGGCAATGGTTGTCGCATGACGAATATGCCGGGCTCGTCGCCTTGTGCCAGATGGTGCCGGGTCCGGCCAGCAGCCAGACCGGCTTCCTGATCGGGCTGCGCCGCGCCGGTTGGGCTGGTGCGTTTGCGGCCTGGGCCGGCTTCACCCTGCCCTCGGCGATCGTGATGTTCGGTTTTGCGCTGTTGGCGCAGCGGCTCGAAGGGCGCACGACGGACGCCGTCTTGCACGGCTTGAAGCTGGTCGCGGTGGCGGTTGTCGCCCAGGCCGTGTGGAGCATGGCCCGGAATCTCTGCACGGACCGCGCGCGAGCGGCTCTGGCGCTCTTGGCGGCGGCGCTTCTGCTCGTCGTAAGCGGCTCCTTCGTCCAGATCGTGGCGTTGCTGATCGGCGCGGTTGGTGGGGCGGTGCTGTGCGGCGACCTCCCGGCACCTCCAGCACTGCCGGCAATGCCGGTCAGCTTGAGGACAGGCGGGGTCGCGCTGGCGCTGTTTCTGATCCTGCTGGTGGCATTGCCGCTCGCCGGCGGCGCGGGCCCGCACAGCCTGCTGGCGCTGGCGGGCATCTTCTACAAGGCGGGCGCGCTGGTATTCGGCGGCGGCCACGTCGTGCTGCCCTTGCTGCGCGACGCCCTGGTGCCGCAAGGCTGGTTGTCGGACAGCGCCTTCCTCGCCGGCTACGGCGTGGCCCAGGCGATACCGGGACCGTTGTTCACCTTCTCCGCCTATCTCGGCGCCATCGTGGCGCCCACCGGCGCCGGCGCGGCGTTGCTGTGGTCGAGCGTTGCGCTGGCATTCATATTTCTGCCGGGCTTGCTGATCGCGCTGGCCGGTCTGCCGGTATGGCTTTGGCTCGGGCATCACCCGGCCGCGCGCGCGGCGCTGGCCGGCGTCAACGCCGCCGTCGTCGGGATTCTCGGGGCGGCGCTCTACAATCCGATCTGGCTGAGCGCGGTCGCCAGCGGCCGCGATGTCGCGATCGCGTTGGCGGGCTTTCTGCTGCTCGAGCGCTGGCGGGTCCCGCCGCTCGCCATCGTCATCTTTTGCGTCGGCGCGGCGCTGATATCGGCTTTGGTCCGCTGACGCTTGCGGACCTCTCCGACAGCGATGGCCTGAGCCCGATTCGCTCCGCTTTCGACGCCTAACAGGCACCATGCCCACGTCTGCTGCCACAGCGCGGGCTCGCCTGTCTCGCCGCCATTTTCCTGCCGTCATTCCTAACGCTGATGCAGCGTTGCCGTTTTGGCGGAGATTGCGAAACCGGATCGGAGCGTCGGCGGCAACGATCGTTGCTTAGATCCCGGGATCGGGTTAAGCGACGAGGCGCGATGTGCCGGCACCGGGGGGATTCGGCGATGGCGAGGGGATTGCTTGTTCTATTCTTTTTGTTGGTGGGGATGGCGGGTGTGCGCGCCGCGCCGGCGACCGAGCGTGTATCTCGAGGACCTGACTTGGCCCGAGCTGCGGGCGGACATCCAGGCGGGCAAGACAACGATACTCGTGCCGATCGGCGGGACCGAGCAGAACGGCCCGCAGATGGCGCTCGGCAAGCACAACGTTCGGGTGCATGTGCTATCGGCGAAAATCGCTCGTGCGCTTGGCAACGCGCTGGTGGCGCCGGTCATCGCCTATGTCCCCGAGGGCGACGTCGAGCACCCCGAAGGGCATCTGAAATTTCCCGGCACGATCACCGTCCCGGTGGGGGCTTTCGAGCAAACCCTCGAATATGCCGCCAAGAGCTTCAAGCTCGCCGGCTTCCGCGACATTGTCTTTTTAGGCGACCACGGCGGCTATCAGAGGGCCGACGAAGCGGTGGCGCAGCGGCTCGATCGGGAATGGGCGGGGACGCCGGTGCGTGCCCATGCGCTGACCGAATATTATCGCGCCAGCGAGACCGAGTTCGGCCAATTGCTCAAAAGCAAGGGCTACAGCGAGGCCGAGATCGGGACCCATGCCGGGCTACTCGACACCTCGCTGCTGATGGCGACCGATCCCAGCCTGGTCCGCCCCGATCTGTTGGCCGAGACCAAGCCCGGCGACGGGACCCACGGCGATCCGCGCCGTTCGAGTGCCGCGCTCGGCCAGCTTGGCGTCGAACTAATCGTGTCGCGAACCGTCGCCACGATTAGAGACGCCGTCACCCACCGCTGAGCCCGGCGAGTTTGCGCCGGCCTACGCTCCTCATAACCACCCGCAGTTTTGTTGGAGGTTGTCTTGCACCAGCCAATCCGCCGCTGGTTCCGCATCGTTCTGTGGGTTGTTCCATTTCTGGCGCTCGGCGCTGGAGTTTGTGCACTGCCGATATGGCCCGCAAGCGGCGTAGCGGACGGGTTCGAGCGTCTGTGCTCGGCTGCCGCGGCGTTTGTGCATGTATCACAATCCGTCGCGGCCCCCGCGGCCGCGCCGCGCTTGGCGCCGGCAACTGCGCGGCCTGCCGCCGTCATCAGCCCCCGCGTCGATCGAAACCGTACCGGGAATGCCGCCGGTCCTGAACCCGGCCAACCTCTACAGTGCAGCCGGGGCCAACATGCTGAGCCCGGCGGTGGCCGGCGCGCTGACGCGCGTATATGTGCCGAATCTGCAGTCCAACGACGTCTACGTGATCGATCCGGCGACCCGCCAGGTGGTCGATCGTTTTCCGGTGGGGTTTCTACCCGCAGCACGTCATCCCGTCCTGGGACCTGCAGACCTTGTGGGTCGCCAATAACGGGCGACGCCGCTCCGACGGCAGCCTGACGCCGATCGACCCGAAGACCGGCTTGCCCGGGGCGCGCATTCTGCTGGCCGACCCCTACAACATGTATTTCACGCCAGACGGAACGGCGGCGATCGTCGTCGCCGAACGGTTGAAGCGGCTCGATTTCCGCGACCCTCACACGATGCAGCTGGTGCAATCGCTGGCGACGCCGGGGTGCTCGGGCGTCAACCACGCTGATTTCTCGATCGACGGAAGCTACGCGATCTTTACCTGCGAGTTCCGCGGCGGCGGCCTGGTCAAGGTCGACATGGTCAACCGCAAGGTCGTTGGTTACCTAAAGCTCGACGCCTCGGGCATGCCGCAGGACATCCGTATCTCGCCCGACGGCAAGGTCTTTTTCATCGCCGACATGCGCGCCGACGGAGTGTTTATCGTCGACGGCGACAGCTTTACCAAGGTCGGTTTTATCCATACCGGCATCGGCACCCACGGGCTCTACCCGAGCCGCGACGGCACCAGGCTCTATGTCGCCAACCGCGGCTCGCACAAGGTCCACGGATCGCCGCACGGCCCGGGCAGCATCGCGGTCATCGATTTTGCCACCCGAACGGTCGAAAAGACCTGGCCGATCCCGGGCGGCGGCAGCCCCGACATGGGCAATGTCAGTGCCGACGGCAAACAGCTGTGGCTGTCTGGGCGTTACGACAACGTCGTCTACGACATCGACACGAATACCGGCGCCGTGACGAAAATCCCGGTCGGGAAAGAACCGCACGGCCTGACGGTCTGGCCGCAGCCCGGCCGCTACTCGCTCGGCCACACCGGCAACATGCGGTAACGGATCGCCTCAGGCGATTGAGACTGTATTCTGCCCGCAAAACGGTATCCGCCTTCGACCCTAAGGTCGTCGAGACCTCGCAGAAAGATCGACCGGTTCTGCCCTCCGAAGCCAACCTTGCCCGCGCCACAGGGCAACGGCAGAGTTCACGACTGATGGCGGTACCTTGCGGAGGAAACGATGGCAGCGGATGCGGAGGCAGATCAGAGCAAGACGGCGGAGGGGCTGCGGCTGGATGAGGCGCGCGACGACGAGGTGCCTTGGAAATTGTGGGGGCCGTATCTCAGCGAGCGCCAATGGGGCACGGTGCGCGAGGATTACAGCGAGGACGGCGATGCGTGGAATTATTTCACGCACGATCAGGCGCGCTCGCGCGCCTATCATTGGGGCGAAGACGGCATCGCCGGCTTTAGTGACGATCACCAGCGGCTGTGCTTTGCGCTGGCACTGTGGAACGGCAGGGACCCGATCCTCAAAGAGCGGCTGTTTGGCCTGACCAACAGCGAGGGCAATCACGGAGAAGACGTCAAGGAGTATTATTATTATCTGGATAATACCCCGACCCACTCATATATGAAATATCTCTATAAGTATCCACAGAATCCGTATCCCTACGTTAATCTGATTGAAGAAAATCGGCGGCGCGGCGGCAACGATCCAGAATATGAGCTGATCGACACTGGAATCTTTAATGAAGACCGATATTTCGATGTGTTCGTCGAGTACGCCAAGGGCGGGCCGAGCGATATTCTAATTCAAATCAGCGTGGCCAATCGCGGGCCGGAGGCGGCGGCGCTGCATGTGCTGCCGACCTTGTGGTTCCGTAACACCTGGACATGGTGGCCGGACCAGCCGAAGCCCTCGATGCGGGAAGCGCAAAAAGAGGCGGGCATCGGCACGATCCACGCATCGCATGCCGCATTGGGCATTTACCGGCTCTATTGCGGGGGCAATCCGCCGCTGGTGTTCACCGAAAACGATACCAACAACGAGCGCATCTTCGGCTCGCCTAATGCTAGCCCTTACGTCAAGGATGGCATCCACAACTATGTGGTCTCCGGGCGGCACGACGCCGTCAACCCCAACCAGATGGGCACTAAGGCCGCTGCCCACTACCAACTCGATGTCGCCGCGGGCGCGACTGCCGTCATCCGCCTGAGGTTGAGCAACAGCGTTGACGTCGAGCCCTTTGGTCAACCATTCGAACAAATCTTAGAGAAGCGCCGGGCCGAGGCCGACGCATTCTATCGGGCAATCACCCCGGCCGACATTGGTGAAGATGCGGCCAGTTTACTGCGCCAGTCCTACGCCGGGATGCTTTGGGGCAAGCAGTATTTTTTTCTGGATGCCAATAAATGGCTCGAGGAACACGACGCCGATCCATTACGTCCGACCTCTCGCCAAGTGCGCAACCGTGAATGGTTCCACATGATCAGCGACGATGCTTTTTCGATGCCGGACAAGTGGGAATATCCTTGGTTTGCTGCTTGGGATCTCGCGTTTCATGCGCTTGCTCTGGGAATGGTCGACATGGATTTTGCCAAGCAACAACTCGACGTGCTGCTCGACCAGGTCTACCTGCACCCGACCGGCCAGATCCCGGCTTACGAGTGGAATTTCAGTGACGTCAACCCGCCGGTACAAGCCTGGGCCTCGATTTTCCTTTTCAACATGGAGCAGGCGCTGCACGGCAGAAGCGATCTCGATTTCCTGAAACGTGTTTTTGGCAAGTTGTCGGCAAATTATGGATGGTGGGTCAACCGCAAGGACCGCTCGGGCAACAATCTTTACCAAGGAGGGTTTCTCGGTCTCGACAATATCGGTGTCTTCGACCGCAGCGCGCCTTTGCCCACCGGCGGGTATTTGGAACAGGCCGACGGCACCGCTTGGGTCGCCCTGTTTTGTGAAAACATGCTCGAGATCGCCTGCGAGCTTGCTCCTCATGACCCGGTTTATGAGGATCTGGCGGCAAACTATGCGATCCAGTTCTTGCTGATCGCGCGTTCCCTAAACCGTGTGGGCGAGGCAGGCATGTGGGACGAGGAGGACGGATTCTATTATGACGTCCTTCGTCAGCCTAACGGGACCTCGACGCGGCTCAAGGTCCGCTCGATGGTGGGTTTGTTGCCGATCTGCGCCACTACCGTCGTCGAGCCGGCACAGCGGGCGAAACTGCCGAAGCTGACGGCGCAGTTCCGCGACCGGGTGCGGCAAATGCCGGAGCTAAGCGAGTCGATCCATCCGACCGGACCCGGCCATCTCGGCGTGGCGGGACGGGGCATCATCGGGCTTGTCAACCCGGACCGGCTGCGCCGCATTCTGACCCGCGTGCTCGACGAGAACGAGTTCCTCAGCCCCTACGGCATCCGCTCTCTCTCGCGCTACCACGCCGACCACCCCTATGTTTTTTCGGTCGGCGCTGAGGAATATCGCGTGAGCTATCTGCCGGCAGAATCGGATAGCGGCATGTTTGGCGGCAACTCGAATTGGCGCGGGCCGATCTGGGTACCGGTCAACGCGCTGATCATCCGTGGTCTGCTGCATTACTTCGCCTATTACGGCGATAATTTCAAGATCGAGTGTCCAACCGGCTCGGGCAAGTTGATGAATTTGTTCGAGGTTGCGCATGAGATCGCCGATCGCCTGGCTCGGATATTTTTGCGCGACGAAAGCGGCCGCCGGCCGGTCTACGGTGGCACGGAAAAATTCCAGCGTGATCCTTACTGGCGCGACCACTTGCTGTTCTACGAATACTTTCATGGCGACAACGGCGCCGGCATCGGAGCCAGCCATCAGACCGGATGGACCGGCATCGTCGGCGGCCTGATCGAATACTTTGGCAGGCTCGATCCCCAAGCCATCCTACGAGGCGCGCACACCACCGCCTTTCCAGGAGAGAAAGCGGCGGGG
>CAVZFB010000033.1:0-20837 GCA_963774345.1 uncultured Alphaproteobacteria bacterium | reverse complement strand
GTGATCCTCAACAAAGCGATGAGCCTTGTCGTTGTCGCTTCGGCTTTGCCGTTCCGCGCCAGGACAGTTCCCTTCACGGCTGTCGCGGCGCACTGGCCGATCATCGTCAACTTGCTTGCCGGCAGTCTGCTTGGTGCGTGGTTCGGGGCAGGGTGGGCAACCCGGCTTGCATCGCACACGCTTTATCGCATTATCGCTGTGCTGTTGCTTGGGATCTCGGTCGTTCTCGTGCTCGGGCATAACACCGGGCCAGCTTCGGGCGCGATGCTCACAGGCGCGGCGCAGATGATCGCCGGCGTCGGTGCGGGATTTGGCATTGGCATTGTTGCTGCCCTGCTCGGGGTCGCCGGCGGCGAATTGCTGATTCCGACGCTCGTGCTGTTGTTCGGGGTCGATATCAAGCTTGCCGGCAGCTTGTCGCTCTCCGTGAGCCTGCCGACCATGCTGGTCGGCTTCTTCCGCTACAGCCGGGATGGTAAATTCGTAGTGCTCGGCGAGAATCGCCGGTTCGTGCTGGTGATGGCCGCCGGCTCAATCGTCGGCACCTTCATCGGCGGCCGGCTGCTTCGTTTGGTGCCGAACGCCGTGCTCCTTCCTCTGCTTGCCGTCATCCTCGTGTTGTCTGCCGTGAACGTCTGGAAGCACAAATAAAGCAACACCGCGCCCGGCCGTCGGCGGCCGACGCGGGAACGACAGATTTATCCGTTCTCGTCAACCGGGGCCGGGGCGTGCCATGCTGCCGGTGAAACCACCACTTCCGTCCAACTGCCACATCCGACCGTTGATGGCAGTGCCGGAACCAGCAAAGCCCCCGCTGGCGTCGGGCGACCACGTTCGACCTTCGATGCCCGCACCAGAACCGGCAAAACCTCGGCTCCCGTTTGGTCGCCATTTCTGATCTTCGATACCTGGGCCAGAACCGGCAAAGCCGCCGCTCCCGTCCATCCGCCACATCCGGCCTTCGATGCCTGGACCAGAACCGATGAAGCCGCCGCCCACGTCGGGCTGCCAGCGAGCGCCGAGCGCCCAACTAAATAGGAACACCGCCACGGGAAACCTGCGTCTTCGAGGACCGGGAGAAATTCATATCGTAAGAGCGTCGAGAATGTGCGGCGAATTACATTCGGCAACGGCCGAGAAAGGTTCGTCGGCACGGCGTGCAAGCAAAGGCTAGCCCGCCGTCAACCCCGCCCGCCATGCTCGCCGCGCGGCGTCGAACAAAGTGTGAGGGCTAGTCGCTGGGGATGAGGAGCCTAGGCCTACGCGACCGGCTGGGAGGCGGCGGGTCTGGCCGGTAACCAGATGGGCGTTGTTCATCGCCCCAATCGCCGCGATAAGCTTCCGGCGCTGGTGGCGGGTCGGCTATTCGTGGTGCCGGGAGTGCCTGGCGCTGGGAAAGCGGTTGTCTGCCTCGCGCACATATCGGCGGAAAAGCTCTTCGCCTGTGTCCTGTATGGTGACGCCATCATGGGCCGCGAGCGCCCGAACCTGCGCCGCGAGTTCATGCTCTAGATAGATATTGAACACCGTTCGGGTTCGCCGCTTGGGCGGCCGATAGCCTCGTTGGTGCCGGTCGGTCTGAGGTAAGCGCACGGCGATCACGATGGAGCGCGTTGCAGTCGAGCTGGGGCGTATGGGGTTCGCTAACATCGGCGATTACATGCGCGTCGACCAGGGCGGCAATCCGATCGTTGATTTCGGTAACCTCACACGCGAGCAAACCGCGGCGATCACGTCGCTGCAGATCACCTGATAGCGGCGCGGTCAAATTCTCGCTCGGTGACAAGCGTGCGTCGCTGATGGATATCGCGAAGCTGTTCGGCTGGATCGTCGACAAGCGCGAAACCAAGATCGTCGACGAGTTCGACAACATGACCGACGAGCAGGTCGAGGCGTGGCTCGACGAGCGGGCGGAGGCCGGGTTGAGAGGCGGCAACACACACATACATTGCGCCGGCCGCGCACTTGTCGCGATCGGGCTCCCGGCGGCATCGGGACGCTGCGCCCGACGACGACGGCGCGGGGTAAGCCTCACTAATATCCCGATGGTCGGGAAGGGCGCAGACGGGCAGCGACCGAAACAAGGCGACGATAGAGGAATTTGTGACGCGTCACTCGGCGCTGTTGCGCGTCACCACAGATACTCCCCGAGAACCGGCCGCAGGACTACGAAGCTCTACCTGCCCGATGGCGGACGATATTTCTGGAGCCGCCAAGCCCATGACCTCGGATACGCGTGCCAGCGCGAAGAGCGCGCCGATCGCTTCCGTCGACGGGCGGTGAAGCTGAACCGCCAGCTCGGAGGCGAAGGGTGGGATACTCCCCGAGAACCGGCCGCAGGACTACGAAGCTCTACCTGCCCGATGGCGGACGATGTTTCTGGAGCCGCCAAGCCCATGACCTCGGATACGCGTGCCAGCGCGAAGAGCGCGCCGATCGCTTCCGACGACGGGCGGTGAAGCTGAACCGCCAGCTCGGAGGCGAAGGGTGGGATACCTGGGAGACGCCCCCGGACAAGCCGAAATGGATGCGGTGGCGAACTTATGAGACCAAACTCAAGGTCTGGGAAGAAGCGGTCGAGAGGGCCAACGCGGAACTCATAGCAAGGGCCATGAAGCGGCGATAGTATATATCGGACGAGCGGTCAATATGGCCGTAACCTCAAGGCGATCGCCCGTTCGACAAGCTCGGCCACGGCGTCGAGGACGGCAGCCTCGACCCGATGATCGGCGCCATCGAGCCAGCCCAGGCGGCGGAGATCGTCAACCGCGTTCTGCAGGATTTCCAGCCTCAAGATCATGGGGCGGTGTCTCACCCTCGGCAAGGTCCCTTCTGCCTCTGAGAGCAACGCGCGCGTTGCGGCAGAGCCACTCCTGATGTCGGCGAGGGTCAGAGCGCCGCTGGCGATGGCGTCGAGCATCCAAGTTCGCCCCGCGGCATGGAACGCTCGTCGGCATGCCGGCCGACAGTACCGTTGCGCGTGGCCACCGCGCCGCGGCCGGAACAGGCGCTTGCACCAGAGGACCCAGAACTTGGCGTCGCGCTGGCGTGTTGTTCGCCGCTCTTGGGCTCGGGAATTCACTCAACAGCAAGGCCTCCGCTGTCTTTCGACGTCGCATCATATGGATGCGAACCTGCTCCTGCCGAAAGGGCGGTACTCGGCTCATCGGCTCGCCCATCGTGGCTAAATTTTCTCATCGCTTCCGTGTTTTTAGGGGGCCTAGGACAGCCGCAGTCATCGGAGCGATTCGTGCTCGAAACCCGGCAGAAACGGCGAAGAAACCGCGTCCACCTAAATGATTGAATTTGTTAGAGCGGGTGGGAACCTTGGGAGGAATGGGAAACTTTAAGGCCATCAGCGAACGTGTGGAGTCGATAGACGGACCTATTTTTTTGATGGAGTTCGGCGCCTTGGGACGGCCAAAAAGGCTCCCGTTTCTCCCAAGGTTCCCGGCTCGCAATGTCCGGCTCTTGCCGTCGAGCTTCTTGCCGAACAATTCTAGCGCTTCCATCAATTGGTCGGGATGTTCCGAGCCGGGGGTCTGGAACGACAGATCGACGACGCCGCAGCCGATCTGTCCGCGGGCCAGTTTCAATTGCGCGACGATCTCGTCCGGCCCGCCGCAGAAGTTGATCGGCAGCGCCCGGTTGACATTGGCCGGCCGCCGCCCTCGCCGGCGACGTTGCGCTGGTCGAGTTCCAGCAGCCCGGCGGCGACCCCGTCCTTCAGCGGGAAAACTACCTCCCGCGGGTACTGTGCCAACGCCTGCTGCGCCTTTTCGTCGGTCTCGGCGATCAGGATGTTGGCGCGGTAGATGATCTGGTCTGGCTCCGGCTGCCAGCCATGGCGGGATGGCAACGTCATCGATGCGGTAGAAATCCGTAAATTACAGACGATGCGTGCTTACGATCTGGTTGATTCGCCCTGAGCGTTCTTGCTGGGTGCTGACGGATCGGAGTCCTTGCCGGAGACTTTGTTCTGGTACGTCTGCCTCTCTTCGAGATCATCCGCCCAAAGCTCTAATTGGCAGCCGACCGCGTTCAGTTTTGCAGCTTCCGCGGGGGTCGCCGCGGCCGCGCCAGCTTCGAAGAAGTGTGCAGCCCTCAGACGCAGTGTGCTGGGATTGTCCATATCCCTATCAACGGCGTCACAATTGGTACGGTTCCGAACAAAGTTTGCCGCTGGCTCATGCGGCGCTGGCTTCTGAGGTGGGCAACAGAAAGCCGAGACGGTCTAGACCATTATCCGCGGTCTAATTTGTGCACAGCGCCACAGGACGAGGTCCGAAGGTCAGCGGTGAACCCAGTTGGTACGATGCGGGACAAGAGCTCTTGAACGATTTTTCGTCCGAGATGAGTAATCGCAATAAGTTAGCTCTACCCACTTTTTAGGCAACCCGGTCATTTACATTTAGAAACATCCGAGTATGCCGTCGCGTTCGAGATTTTACACAAGTTTATCCACAGTCGCCGTGGATTACCGCCGCGAACCATTGCCGAAGGCCGTTGTCGCAGTTCCCGTGCGACGGCCCGCCATTTCTGTATTCTTCTACTTTAGAAGACAGCGAACAGGATGTGCCCAATTTTCGGGAGGAAGCTGCGGTCACAGCCTTTCTCCGCTTGCGGCTCCGCTCGGGCGGAGCGGCCGCGCGTCTACGGAGGTCAGAGGGCCGGCAAGAGCAGCGACGAGCTGCATGATCCGGTCAACTGACGTGCTGCGTCCCAGACGCGCTTTTCCAGAATGGCGAGCTGATCGCGTAGTGCTGGTTTGCCAGCCCAAACGAGGGTCGATCAGCCGATCCCGGCGTGGCGAGTGCTGCCCGACGACCTGATAGCTGGAGCTGGCGTAGTAGCGGTGCACCTCGTGCGGCGAAAACTGTCGCGTCTGGAGTTGCGCACAAGCGAGAGCGCTCCCCGCAGACTGGTAATCAAGTTTCTGCTTCGCACATATAGCCCGATAGCCGATTTCGGCGACCATGGGCAATGGACCGCTTGAGTGTGGGGCTGAGAGCGATGCCTGTAAATACAGGTGAAATACAGGGCGGGCGATTTTCAAAGGGTCGCTCTGGTAACCCCGCTGGCAAGCCCAGGGGTGCACGCCACCGCACCACGCTTGCAGCTGAAGCACTGCTCGACGGCGAGGCCGAGGCGCTGACCCGCAAGGCCGTCGAGATGGCGCTAGCCGGCGACAGCACGGCGATGCGGCTGTGTCTCGACCGTATTTTGCCGCCGCGGCGCGAGCGACCCTTCAACTTCAAGCTGCCGGCCTTACAGAGTGCGGGTGACGCCGCTGGGGCAATGGCCGCGATCGCCAGTGCAGTCGGGGGCAGTGCACCGCGTCGCTCACGAAGTTTTCACTGTCGCAGCCCGGCCAACTCCGTGGGCGACGTGACGCGCCAGCTCGAGCGGATCACCTTGCCATCGTCAGACCGACAGCGCATCGGGCTGGCCCGCATGCCTTTCGGGTTAGTTCCCGCCACCGCGCGCCTGCTCATGCGCCCGCGAAACGCTCCAAGCGTCGCGGAGCGCATAGGGGTATGGGGGGCACCACGCCGCAACCGCCGCAGAACCGCCGCACGCTGATTCTGTTGCTGTTTTGGGAACCGCCTCAAACCACCGCAAGAACTGCAGCACCCAAGCGCCGCACAAGCAATTTCAATGACTTGGCTGATCGGACGTGGAACCGCCGCAACCGCCGCAACTGCCGCATCAGGGCTCATCGCCCGCCTCCTTGACCACACGAACGATGCGACTGCGCAGGTCACTTTTGCGGCCGTACTCTTCCATGCGGATCTCGCCCTCAGCGAATAGGTTTTCCATGGCGCGGGCGAAATCCTTTTGGTTGTAGCGTTTGGCGTTCGGCGAGAGGGCAAACCTTTTTGGTGCATAATTACCCGCGTTCTTACTGTCGGACATATTTCGACCCTGTCGTGTGGCCGCATCGAGCAAGTCAAGAAAGACACGCTCCACGGCAACCCGATAGATCGCGCCCGTGAACCCGCCGGGAGGTGATTCCGGTACCAGCAGCTTGTCGCGCCAGACCAGCGGGATTGTCGTCCCGGTGCGCGCGTGGTTTGCCTTCACCACGACGAGCGACGGTCCCTGATCGCCGTCACCGGCGCTGTCGCCGGTCCTTAGCTCCAAAACCGAGCGGCAGGCATTCACCCATGCGGTTGAGCCCGAGGTCACGCGCAACGCCGTCCCGTCCTGCGACTTGCTGGCGTGCGCCGACAGGATGATCCCGATGCCGAGCCGATCGGCTAAACCGTTCAATGCCGATAGGAACTCGGTCACTTCCGACCGGGAATTTTCATCGCCCGCGAACAGCACTGCCGCATTGTCGAGAGTCGCAAGCCGCAACGCCTCGATGCGCGATAACTGATCTTCCAGCTCTCCGAAGAAGGGGGTCGGCTCACCCTTGCGCCACAATTGCGCCGGCAAACCAAAATAAGATTGCGGGAAATACCGGCCCGCGATGTTATCGTAGTCGGTCCCGAGAAACTCGTTGATGCGCGGCTGCCGGACATGCAGAACCGGTTCGGGATCTTCGGCAAAAACCCCCGCCGCCTTGCCGACGACGGTTCTCTTACCGAGAAACCGACCGGTTCCAGCGGCGACCGTCGTGCTCGCCGTCTGCAGCAACAGCGTCTTGCCGGCACCGCCTAGGCTGGTCAACAGCGTTACCATCCCTTGCGGCACCAGGTCCTCGATCGTGAAAACGATGTCCGGCGGATCGCGGCCCTTCCACCGGACAACGTCTGCCTTGTCGATGGGCGGGAGCAACTGAGGAGCTCCTCGATCAACACCGTTCGGCTTTGTTCGACGTGCTGCTTCGGCTGCTTCTCTTCGCGCCGCTACAGCCGCCTCATCATCGAGCCATTGCGGCATTGCGTGCCCCCCGCGGGCGTTGCTGCCCCGCCGCAAAGGCGCGCCTGACCTTCAGATCAATTTCCTCCGGACGCCACGGCCAGCGCGGGTCATGGCTCGTCATAGCGGCTCCGGCCCGCAACAGCGCCGATAAGGCGAGTTCCGCCGGCACAGCGCCGGCACCGGCCAGTGCGCCGACCGAAAAGCACTCGGCGTTTAACGTGCGTTCTTGCTCGCCGGCCGCGGCATGAAAAATCGCATCGCACGCGGCGTTGATTGCCGCTTCGCCGTAGCGATCGAGCCCCTTGACCGGCCGCAATGGCGTTGTCGGCGCCGGAATTGACGGCTTGACCGGCCAAAGCCAATCCGGCGCGGGTGCGGGCGCAACCGATCCGGAGTGGTGGATCGGATCCCAACGATAGCCGCTGTCCGGCGACGGCAGGATCACATAGCCGCCTTCGCCACGCACGTCGAGCCCGGGGCCGATCAGCCCGGCGCTGCACCGCAGCTCACGCTCGGGATTGGCGAAATAGACGTGAAGGCCGCAGCTCAGGGTGTGTACCATCGGCGTCGCCGGCAGGACATGCCCGAGGTCTTCGAGGCTGTCGTAGCCATTGGTGGGGGGATTCTTTACATCGATGTCGAGCACGACGACGCCAGACGCGGCGCCGGTCGGGAGGCCGATCAGCGCATTTGGCCACCGCCGCCACCAGGGCTCGATGATGGCGGCGTCGATTGTCGCATCGTGAAAGCCTCTCGGCGTGTAGGGTCGTTTTCTTCCTGGCTCGCGCTCGCGACACGGAAACACCGGCCAGCCGCGCGCCGCGTAAGCCAGCGCCTGATCGAGCGGGGTCATGGATCAACCGCTTGGTCGAGCAGCCGCTCCACAGCGGCGAGCGCGGCTCGCTGAAAGCGTTCACGCTGGCCTCGGCCGGGAAGTCGAAGGCCATAAGGTGTTGCGTTGTTGCAAGCTCTTTCGGGGAGTAGTACCGCCGTTTCCTTGCGACGCTTATTCTTGAGCCTTTCTTTAATCAGGTCCACTCGGTTCAGGAGCTCAACTGCTCGTAGCTTCGCCTCGTCAAAGTCAATCGCCTCGATCTTCATCAAGACATTGAGGATCGAGTCGGAGCCGCACGTACAAATCGCGCGTCTCTTTCGCTTGTCCCAACGCCAGGACAGATTCTCGTCGGAGCGGTCGGGATATGGGCAATTGATGTGCGGGCGACCGTCGCGCCAGAGAACTCCGAGCGCATCGAGCAGGTCGGTCCCGCGCCCCTTGATCGCGGCGCGACTGTCGGCTGTAGCGACAAGGCGCTCGCCAATGCCGGTGATCACGAGCGCGTCTCCGACGACTCGCTCGTGCTGCGACGCGTGTGCCCGTCGAGATAGTCGGCGATATCGCGTCGACGATAACGGACCAACCGCCCGATCTGAATATACCGGCACCCGGTCCCGGCCGTCCGCTCGCGCTCGATGGTTCGAACCGAGCAGCGCCTTACGCGGGCATATTCAGGCCCGGTCAGCAGTTGGTCGAGATCATCCATCTGCGATCCCCGCAGCAGATGCCGCCCAGTGGCGGCAAGTGCCACGTAGATCGCACGCCTGTCGCGCGCCTAAGAGGGGGGGTTAGGTGGTTTTTGGGCTACCCAGCCAGCTTCATTTTTCGGATATTTTGCGAGAGTTCCCTGAGAACGAGATCCTGGGCTGCAGACACCGGTACCGAGCAACGCCTTACGCGGGCATATTCAGGCCCGGTCAGCAGTTGGTCGAGATCATCCATCTGCGATCCCCGCAGCAGATGCCGCCCAGTGGCGGCAAGTGCCACGTAGATCGCACGCCTGTCGCGCGCCTAAGAGGGGGGTTAGGTGGTTTTTGGGCTACCCAGCCAGCTTCATTTTTCGGATATTTTGCGAGAGTTCCCTGAGAACGAGATCCTGGGCTGCAGACCCCGGTAAGCCTTCTATACGTGAACGCGCTTTATCGGTGAGCATTTCGGCAGCATTCACCGTAGCGACGCTAAGCCCAGCCTCGTCCGGTTTGGCTCTACATGCCCACTGGCGCAGTGCTTCGGGATCGGAGGAGCAGAGGACGCGTAGGAGTGGATAGCCCGCATTTACGCGCTCGCACCACTCCCGCACCGTTCGCGGTTGGATCGGCCCCTTCCCCCTAGCGGGAGGGACGCCGATTTTGTTAAGCGCAGCAGCAACGGCTTTATGTGCTTCGGCGGGTCGCATTCCGGTCCATTGGAGCTGCCCGACAGCACCGACAGCGATGCCGACCAGAGCTTGGCGCCTCGCGCTATCGTAGGATCGGCCTCCACGCGGCCGGATTTTGGGCCTCAGGATCGGCTCGACGTTGTTAACGTTTAGCGCCAGCATGGCACTTGATAGGTTGAGCAATGGCATGTGAAGGGCTTCTCGAAGCACCGGACTAAAGCGCATCAGGAAAGTCCACTGGGCACTTAGCGCAATCAGGATACCCGCCCTCTCCCCGTATCGGCCATTTCGATAGAGCGTCGATGCGTCCCTAAGCTTTCCGAAAAGTGTGGTCAGAGCCTGGTTCAAGATCTCCAAATCGGCGGGGCCGATGGTCTCCGGCAGGACACCAAAGCCGATGGTGGTTTCAAGCGCTTCCCCGGAAGACGAGGGCTCTGCCGTCATGGCGGCGCCGTCCTCAGCGACTCGCGTCGCGGCGGTGTAAGGGGCGGTTTACGGCGTCGGCGGCAGGCGTGGCATCGGCCGGTCGTATCATCGCAGCAGCAATCCGAGCCCCCACCAGGTCATTGGCAGCGCGAAGTGGATCGGCTGATAAGTGCGCGTATCGGGCAGTCGTCGCGGCGTGCTTATGTCCGAGCAAGGCGCCGATCACCGGTAGGCTCAGCCCGCCTGCCGCGCCGATGCTTGCGAAACTGTGCCTAAGATCATGCAGCCGGACATCATCAAGCCCAGCCGCCCTGCGTACACGAAACCACACTTTGTCCAGTCCGCCGAAGGGTGCGCCCAGCCGCTTGCCCGCGATCACGTGCGGATTCTCCCTGAGCCGAGGAAGCGCGCTGAGCAATTCCAGCGCCGGCGGGTTCAGATAAATCACCTTGTTGCCGCCCTTACTCTCCTTGCTGTCGGGTAAGCGAAGACATCGCCGCTCGAAATCGACGTGCTGCCATTGTAAGCCGATGATCTCTCCGCGGCGGCAGCCGGTCAGCAGCAGCAGCTTGATCGCGCCAATTGGAAACGGATTGCCCCTCTGAGCGGCTTCACTGTCGAGTGCTTCCGCCAGCCGAGCAATCTCCGGTTCGGTTAGGAACCGCTCCATCTTCCGGACCGGCGGTTTTTTGATCCCGTGCGCTGGGTTGTTCGTCCGTAGGCTGCGAGCAACTGCGAAGGTGAGTATGGTCCCCAGGAGTGTAACGCATTGCGCCGCGACCCCTGCGCCGCCGGTGGCGATGCTTCCGGACGGGCGCTCGCCTTCCCGCGGCACCGGCGCCGCCGTCTTGCCAGCCGTCACATCAAGCAACATACGCTCGATATCGGCGCGTGCGATCTGGTCAATGAGTCTTCGACCCACGAGCGGCTTTAGATGGTGTTCAATTCGTCCCCGATCGGCTTTCAGCGTGGACCGCTTCTTGTGGCTGGTGCCCTCGGCCAGATATAGGTCGCAGACTTCCGAAACGGTGAGGGTGTTGCGCCGCTCCTGCCGATCGGCTTGCGGATCCCGGCCTGCCGCGACCAATCCGAGCAACCGCTTTGCCTCAGCCCGCGCCGTGTCGGGTGTCCAGGGCGAACCGTGCTTTCCGATCGTAAGTCGCCGTTGCGGCGCCCCGCGGGCGGAACGCGTCCGATACTGAAGCACGTAGGTTTTCATATCGCCGCCCTGCGAGCGGATGCCAAAGCCGTGCAGATCTGTATCCCACAAGATTACCTCTTTGCCACCGGCCCCCGAAAGGGCATCCACTGCCCGCTTCGTGATCTTGCCTTTCATCGCACCAACCCTCCGGTCGTCCGTGCTTCCTAATCCGCCCAAGGAAGCACCTAGGAAGCACGAGGAAGCGAAGTCCTGTCGGAGGTTGTCGGATTGTGTCAGATGAAATTCAAGATGTTCTACGGATTTCGGCGCCTGTTAGCGGCCTGTGGCGATTAAAGTCGGGTCAGGTTGCCGGACTCTGACTCCGCCAGTCTAGGTTCGAATCCTAGTCCCCCAGCCAAGCTAAATCAGATCCTTAGAGATCTAAGCGCGGCTTGTTGAGAAAGTTTTCCGCTCGGGTTTTCGTTATCCGTCCGCTTCTCGTGCCCGGCCCTTGGCCCGAAGCTTCTTGATCTCGGCTTCTGCCGATGGCGGCGTACAGCCGGTTTTGACGCGGTATTTGCTGCAGGTGGGCTTTCCGACCGCGCCCCTCGCCCCGCCTGCGCGCCCGCATATCACAATTATTATGTTGACATTTTGTGATATTAACATCATAATCATATTTTATCACAATTCACCCACTACGCGACGGGTAGCGCCGTCGACACCTTCCACCATCTTCGGGACGCTATCATGATCAAAGGGGTATCCATCTCCATCCTCGCCACGGCGGTCATCCTCGTGTCCGCGATCGCGGCGTCCGAACGACCACGGGCTCAGATGTCGAGCGCGAGTGGCGGCTTCCTTTTGGTCAATTTCGGGGTAAAGGCGCTGGTGAATACGGGCAATGCTTTCATGGTTCAATAGGGGGCGTCCGATATGAGACGTCATGTAGCTTTCCTCCTTTTCTTTTGTCTTTACGCTTGGCCAGCGCTGGCGGATCAGACAATCAACCAGCTTTCCAAGGGCGCGACGCTGCAAGGATCTGAAACGATCCCGATGTTTCAGGGCACCAATCCCGCGGTCACGACGACGCCGCAAGCCATCATGAACTTCTACAACTCGCGGACGAACACAATCGACCCCACGACGATGACGGGTGCCGATATATGTGCCAAAATATCGGCAGCTGCGATCAAACTCGCGGCGTCGTCCCCGGGCGGCGGTACTATTGACGCTCGTGGCTTCACGGGTACGCTGCACTGTGCGGGATCAATGTTTGCGAACTGGCCCGCGCAACCGTTTTGGGCGACCATTCTGCTCGGATATGTCAACATCCAGACCGATGTAGCGCAGCAAATCCCGTTGCGCGTCTGGCTTCGCGGGACACTGGCTTACAGTGACGTAGCCGCTTCCAGCGTACAAGGAGGAAGCTCGATCCAGGCATCCGATGTGTTTCCACCCAATACGCCTGTCGTCAGCATCGGGCCGTGCTGTTCGATCGTCGCCGGCCCCAGTGGTGCTTTTCAGGTACAAATCGATCATTTGGCGATAGGGTGCGAGACACCAAGCGGGACCATTCCTAGCGGTTCGATTGGACTTCAGAACCTTAACGGTCAGGAGGGTACGGAAGTACACAACTTGTCGATCCGCGGTTGCTTTACTGGTCTGCAGATTGCGGGCGACGGGTCTGACGGAAACCTTTATTCTAATCTCGCAATCTCAGATCTCGGAATAGCAAGCACCAGTTCGCCTAATGCGTTCGTATGCATCCAGATTGGACGTCCGATCGATGCAAATTCCGACACCGGGGGAGGTGTAGCCGAGATATCAGACGTGGCTTGCGGTGGCAACTCCAGTCCGACGAACATGGTTCTGGTGGACGGATGGGGTTGGGAATTACGACATATTCGTTTTGAGATCGACGGGGGCTCGGGAGGGGAAGCGGGCATAAATATCGGTTCGCAGACCACTAATATAGGAACGCACAATATAATTGTGGATGACTTCGAATGTGCCGGCGTCGTCGGCCTTGCCAGCGGCGGATCTTGCGTGAAACTGTCGTCCGGCACTGTAGAGAACGTCAATTTATTTAATATTATAGGTGGCCAAAGCGGAGCGTACCTGCTGAACGATACAGTAGCAGGTGGCTGCATAATTCCAGCAGCGAATGCCTCTGCGTTAGGTTTCTACTCGCGTGGTACCAGCGGTCGGATAGAGACCACCGCGTCTGAATGCCACGGTGGCACTTATGCAGCAAGTTCCCCTGCCGTTTCATCCTGCGGATCAGGCGCCGGCTTGTCTCAGGGAAATGATTTTGGTGGATATATCAACCCAGGATCAGGTACAGTAACAAGCTGCGTGCTTACGTTCGCCCAGGCATTTGCCAACCCGCCTAATTGTGTGGCGACGGCACTTAACTCCAGCACAACTCCGGTTGCAGCAGCTATTTACGCCAGAAGCACAAATTCAATAACAATATCTACAGCATCGACTGTCGCGAGTGGTCAGATCGATTATCAATGTTCGCAGGAATGACGACGCGTCAACGTCAAGCGCATTTGTAACCTCCTCGGCGAATCCGAGACCGACATCGAGGGCGAATAAGCGGACGGGTGGGGCGCGTACTCTCCAAGGATGTGCTGCTGCCAGGACCTTTGTCGATCATCAACTGACGGAACTTGGGGAGGCTACGACTACAATCCCTTTCGCGAATTGGGGTAGAATGGTCGCGACTGCGTTGCTCGCATAGTGGTCGACGCGATGCATCCAGGTACCGAACTGGGCGCCTCGCTTATGGGTGTAGAACATGAAGTCGACGATGCGCAGTCCATTCATTTCGAGCGTGCGCTTTAGCGTCAGGTAGCTGAAATGACACGTGTGTTCCTGGTGAGTCAATTCGTATCGGAACAGCATTTTAACGAACGCACCGAACGAGAAAGCATTAGCGGTCGAGATTACGATCAAACCGCCAGCAGCGAGCATCGTAGTTAGATTGCGCAAGGCAGCACCAAAATTGTCTAAGTGCTCGATCACATCTCCAAAAACGATCACCTCAAAGCGATCATTTTTAAACTGATCCAGCTGCGAGGCACTCATGACGTCGGCAATGATATAGCGTCCTGGTACTATGCGTTGCATAATCTCAATGGCGAGCGGGTTAACATCCATCCCTGTGAGACTTGCGGCAACTTTGTTGAGCTCAGAATGAAGGGACTGGGTCGAGGTGGCGTTCATGACCTCTTCGGTTTCGCGGTCGTCGTCGATGAAGCCACCCATACCGATATGTAACGTCTTTCGGCCGGTCGCGTAGGTAATCGCCGGATCCGACCTGTGCACCAATCGTGGTCGAGGGATAAAGTGCGAGGATTTCACCGCTGGACCCCTGATAGCGGATATGGCGGCGCAGGATAGGCTGTGCCCAACCAAAGGACAAGCGTCCGCATAATGTCCGAGGCTCTTTGTGAGGGGTATAACAACGTCTTGCTCCCTGCTATCGCCAGTAGGGTCGGGCAATACGACTTTGGCTTAGCCTGCGCGCGCAGCGCTCCACGAGCAGCACAAGGGAACGGAGGGCGCGAGTGCCGACCGCGCAATCGAGACCTGGATTCGCAATCGCTCTCCTGTTCTCCTTTCGCTACCGGCCGATCGCGGCACTCGATGACCAAGACGTTTCATGTTCCCTGCCGGAGGGAACGTAGGGCGGATACGGCCGCTCGCCTCGACGTTGCACCTGCGGTGTGGAAATCCATTCGCTCGAAGAAATCACCGTCGCGGCGGACCATCCGCGCCGCCGCCGCGCCGCCGCCGAAGATCGTCCAAAACCAGATCGCCCCCTGCGGGCCCTCCAGGATTGGTCCCGTTCCGGTGTGAATCATGGACACCGTCCAATACGCAAGGAGGAAGGTCATGATGCCTCTGGTTCGGCGACGCCGCGTCCGTCGTGCGAACAACAGGACGCGCAAAGTCCCGACCGCCCATGTCGACTGCAGCACGACCCACAGAAAAAACCCCGGGACGCCCGAGCGAGCGAGGAAGTCGAGATGGGAATTCTCTGGGCTGCGGGACGGGTCACTCCGACTGCCGACCTGGAGCCGGGCATCGTCCTGCAGATTAATTCCATAGCCTTTTCCGGTCCAAAAAGAGGAACCGAATACCGTGTAGTCAATGATCGCGCTCCACATCTTCAACCGCCAATCGAGGCTTCCCTCGAGCGGTTTGTAGTGCGTATCACCGAAAGACCCCGCGATATTTTCGAGCAGTTCGTTCGGTCCAATCGCGCGGCCGTTCACCGACCCGAGGTCCAGGTTCAGCATAAGCGCTGCACAGAGCATAAGGCTAACCCCCGCGACGACGCCGACGGCCCGAACGCTCAGTCGCAGGCTCCAGGGATAAAAGAGCCGGATCACGGCAGCGGCGGCCAGAGACCCCAAAAGAGCTCCTCTTCCCAGGCACCCGATAATGAACACATCGATGAATGCTGCCCACCACCACGCATTTGGCACGGCGACGAGCCCGCAAGCAGCGAACCCGATCGTGCCGATGAGATTATCTGCAAATTCCGTCACCACTGGGGGTGCAAAACCCAGAGCACCCTTGGGAAAGAATATCGACACCGGCATCATGACCAGGACGAAGAAGACAAAGGCACGCGAAAATCTCGCGAACTGGCTCAGCAGGATGACGAACCTCGACGGCCGTGCGAGCAGCTGCGAGCTGATGATGACGGCAAATAGCGAATATCCCCAAAGCGTGGCGTCCCTCAACGCGACCAGACCGTATTCTGAAATATAGGGGAGCGTCTGCGCTGCGTTCCAGACGCAGAAGAGGAACCACGGCCAGGCGACCGGCAACGCGAAAAACCGGTCGTAGCTGCCCTCGACGATCATAGTTGCAAGGCCAAGCAAAAATACCAGATCTCCGATGTATATTCCGGTTCCTAAGCCTAGCGACAAGCCTATGTGAGCACCAGTCCGACCCAGAGTGGCATAGATGAGGAGCAGCAACCCAAGTAGCTTGAGGAAGGGCTCCTTTGTGCGGCGCGCAACGGAAAGGGTATGCCGAGGTCTCCTCGAATCGGACGACGACATATTCATCGGGGACCCTCAAGAATGCCAATCATTCCAAGGCTGACGGCCGAGCTAAGTTCCTATCGGGTCCCATCGCTGGACTCGAGCCGTCATGCGCCCGGCGAGCGCAGTCGCACGTACGTCAGGTTCGATCCACGATAACCGGTCTCCCACGACAGGTCAGGAAACCGTTGGGCAAAGGCGATCTTGCCCCGCAGCTTGATCAGATCAGCCTTACGAGGCGTGTATTGAAAAAGCTTGTGGGTCTTCCATTCGATGAGCTCGCTATCTTTCAGGTCATCGTCGAACACCATATCGACCGTAGGGTAAGGCGCCAAACCGTCTCCATGGAGGCCGTGGACCGGCCGATTATCATCGAAGATCAGATTATCGAAGCCCCACGCATAGGCCTGCTCGATGCGCAGAGCCTGGCTGACATGATCGTCAAAGAAGCAGAGTGCGTTCCCTTTCGGCGTCGACCCAAAATCGTAGGTCGAGATATCAGCTTCGACATATTCCACCCCCACCTCGATGCGGCGCAGCCTCGATAAGTCGATGTCGAACGAGAGCATCTTCGCCTCGGGGGCTGCTTGACGCAGTACCCAGGTCGTGAACCCGCGATAGACTCCCGACTCGACAATGACCGGGGGGTCGAGCAACCGTGCAGTAACGAACAGCTCTAGGCCAGCATTAAACCCGCAGCCTCCCCCGGATTGACGAACCGGGCAATTCATCGCCAGGGTATAGAAGGATCGAATCGCCTCCCTCAACTGGTTCGAATCGATCGTGTGCCCGGCATCACCAAGAAGCTCACCGATCGTCGTCGCCGCCAGGCTGATCGATTTTCTAATCATTCCTTCAGAGATCATAAAATGATCTAGTTCCGATGCAAACTGTTTAACTTCTATGCCAAACCTTTGGAGTAACGGATCAACATTTCGTCTCTTTATCTTCTTTATTCCTGACACAATCCCTATCATGTTAGCGGCACCCGACCTGCAGAGGTGTACCTAATAAGCGGCGGGTAGCACGAAACTGCCGACTCACACAAGAACCCGCGGCTGGCGGCCGGAGTCGAGTCAGGACCTATCAGAATCAACAGGCCCATCGGTTGGCAACCTGTGGATCATTTCGCCCCTCTGCGAGCGGATTTTTCCTTGAGAACCGTTCACAGCACGCCCGATCGGCGGGCGCGTCCGATGTCTGCACGGGCCGCGCAGCTCCTGTGCCGAAGAAGTGGCGTGAACTATCGCGAGCCTGTAGGTTATGTCAACGCGCAAGGGCGAGATTGGGCATCACTCGCGGCGACCCGACTGCCCTGTGCGGCAGGTATTTGATTTGGATTTCTGCCGAGCCCAGAACGGGCGTTGCCGCCACGTTTGTGTGGCACCAGGAGTAAACGGTTTGCACCCGTTGCTTTGAGAAAATGCCCCTTTACATCCGCAGCGGAATAATGCGGCCTCAGGAAGGATTCATGGAGCAGCGCATACAGCAGGTGGTCCGGACCGTGCATCGATATATCTTTTGCAGGCGGTTACCCGAAAAAATGGCGATCTACCTCCATTCTACCGCAGGCTGCGAACAGAAACTCGAAGAACTGCTTTACTTTCTGGGCGATCTTGGTTATTCATTTACAGGTCCGAGCGAATTCCTGGACGCGCCGGGCAATACCTGCTTCCTTAGCTTCGACGACAATTATCACTCGTGGCTGCGGACGCTGCCCATTTTCGAAAGGCACCGAGTCCGTGTGGCTTTCTATGTCAACTCGTGGCCGTTCCGCGACCGGGTCAGTGCGACGGACGCAAGGCATTACATTGAACGCTGTGGCCTGAGGAATGCTGCCTCGGAACGGGAAACGACGCTCAGCACGGCTGAGCTGAGGGAAATTGCCGCTGCCGGGCACACGATCGGCGCCCACACTCACACCCACCCGGTACTGACGACCCTCTCGCTGGAAGGCGCAAGGGAGGAGATCCGGGTTTGCCGTGAGGAACTCGGGTCGCTGTTGGATCGTGCGCCGGAACACTTTGCCTACCCGTTTGGCATGCGCCGTTACTTTAGCCGGCGATTGCGGAACTATTGCCTATCCATCGGCTTTACCACCATAGCCAACGCCATTCCGGGCATGCAGTACGCCCGCAGCCGACCAGAGAGCCTGCACCGCTCGGGTCTGGTTCCCGCAACAGGGGTTGGCATACAACCTGGAGAATGTCTGCGTCGACGGGCGCCTCTTCGCCTTCTTGACCGGCCGCAGCGCCGTTGGTGGGGCTCCTTCATAACTCTCACCCGGGAGGACTTGGCCGCGAACGGTCGAGAGGCAGCCCAAATGCAAGCTCTTGGGGCGCTACTGTGCTTGGACGGCCTTTCAATTACCCCAACATTGCGAGGAACCTGCAGCTGTGGATTTTGACGCCGAACTGCTGTTTAGATAAATTCTGGCAATTATCCCGTTGACATAGGTAGGCACTATCGGTAGACTGGGCAGCAGATAAGGACGAGCCGCCATGAACCTGACTGATCCGATCTTTACCGATGAAACCAAAGCGCGGGAGCACTTCGAGGCGATCCGCTGGCCGGACGGTCCTTATTGCCCGCACTGCGGCGAGACGGAGCGCGTCTACCGGCTTAACGGCAAGTCGCACCGGCCCGGCTTGCTCCACTGCAACGCTTGCGACGAAGCGTTTACGGTTACGGTCGGAACCGTCATGGAACGGAGCCATGTGCCGCTCAACAAGTGGGCGCTGGCATTTCGGTTGATGTGCAGCAGCAAGAAAGGCGTCTCGGCGCACCAGCTGCACCGCACGCTCGCCGTGACCTACAAAACGGCGTGGTTCATGGCGCACCGTATTCGCGAAGCAATGCGCCCGCTTACCGACGACGGACAGCTTGGCGGCGCGAACAAGGTGGTAGAGGTTGATGAGACCTATGTCGGCGGCAAAGCGCGCAACCGCGAAGAACCACGTCCCGCCGAAGGAAGCTGTTGTTGCGCTGGTTGAGCGTGATGGTCGTGTACGCTCGCGCCACGTGCCGAGCGTGAACGGCGCGACGTTGAAGCCGATCTTGAAATCGGAGATCGCCAAGGCTTCCTACATCATGACGGACGACAGTCCGATCTACCCGACGATCGCGGACGGCTTTGCAGGACACGGTACCGTCAATCACTCGATCGAGGAATATGTGCGCGGCGATTTCTGGCATACGAACACGGTCGAAAGCTACTTCTCGATTTTGAAGCGCGGCGTGATTGGCACCTATCACCACGTTTCGGCAGAACACCTGAAGCGGTATCTCGGCGAGTTCGATTTCCGGCACAATGAACGAATCGCTCTTGGCGTGGATGATACCGAGCGCACTGAGAAGGCGATCAAAGGCTCGACCGGAAAGCGGCTCACCTATCAACAAACTGGTCTCAGAGGGGAGGAAATCCCGTTCTAAGTGCCCGCATCGTCGGGGCGCTTCGTCGGTCTCCGACCGTCGCCAGTTGGCGTTGCCTTTCGGCGGGGATGGCGAACCGTAGCCTGCGGCTTTGGCGGCGTGGTCAGCGCACGCCGCAGCGCCTCGTTCATACGTCGTTCGGCTTCGTCGTCGGCGTATTGGTCGTCCTGCTTGCCCATTAGGGGCCATTCTATGACACGATCGCGGCGCAGAAAACAGCCTTGGGAGTCCGTTTCCTATTCTCATCCTGTGTTCCGGCCCTACACGATGGCGCTTGGCCAAATTGCTCTCGCATGGAATGGATTTCATAGCGAGATGGCGCTGTTATTTTGCACAGTCATGGGTGGAGGTTTCGCAAATCAGTTTCTAGCTGTATGGCATGCTTTGAAAAACGACGCCTCTCAGAGAGCAATCCTTTTAGCGGCAGCGAAAGATTTGTTCGGGTATGATTTCGAGCTTGGCAAAAAAGTCTTTGCCGAAATCGAATGGATAAATGGCCAAGCCAGAAGGATTGAAGATGTTCGTGATGACGCATTGCATTCGCCTTTGTGGCCTACCTTTCAGAAAGAAATGCCCGTCATGCCAATGACAGGACTAGGACATATACGCGCACAGAAGTTACTAGAAGCCGATGTAAAGCGTGGACTGTTAAACGAGTTCCGGTGGTGCCGTAACGCTGCCTTAATTCTTACACGCCACGTAAAGGAAATTGATAATCTAATCACTCGTGATCCTTTTCCGCTTCTGTCATGGCCTCGTAGACCTTCTTTGCCAAATCGGGGGCAGACCAAAAGTGGCCAGCCTCGCTCCCGCCAAACTCGCATAACAAAACCTCCGCCCCGGCCTCAATCATCGCGTCCGTAATGCGGAAAATTTTGCCGCCGCGACGCGGGGCGCTCATCACGCACCCGCCTTGCGCCGACCTGTCGCCAGCACACTACATCTTGTGTAGCCTACGTCAAAGGGATAATTCCCTAATTCTTCTTGTTCCAAAAAACCCCGAATGGTAAATTTGCTTGGTTACGCGGTAGATGTGGAATCGCTGCATCGAGCAGCTCTACTAGCTTTGCTTAGGCTCCCCACGGCACACAGCGGGAGCTCGATCTAGGATATTCTAAGCACCTTGAGTAACCCCGCGAGCGTGTCGCTGTTTCGTGCGCGGTTCCGCAAAGGGGAGAGGTCGATGGTCTGATGAGAGTTCTCATCGTTCACAATTATTATCAGCAGGCCGGCGGCGAGGATTCGGTGGTGGCGAATGAGCGCACCATGCTGGAAAGCTATGGGCACAAAACGCATTTGTGGTCCGTCAGCAACGATGTCATCGCCGGTACGTGGAGCAAGATCACGGCGGCCGCGAGAACGCCATATTCCCGTCCTGCCCGCGACGCGGCTGCCCGATTGATCGCCGAATTCAAGCCAACGGTTGTTCACGTTCACAACTTTTTCCCTCTGCTGTCCCCTTCGATCTACGACGCGTGTCGTGCCGCTGGCGTTGCCGTGGTACAGACCTTGCACAATTACCGTACGATCTGCGCTGGAGCGCTGCTGACGCGCGACGGCCGTCCCTGCGAGGACTGCATCGGCGGATCTCCTTACCGCAGCGAGGACGAGCGCCGTCATGGCCGTAGGGGGCCAGATAGCGGGCGCCACGCAGGCTCGGGACCGTCACCGCGTCGAGCACGTGGT
>CAVZFB010000032.1:0-16496 GCA_963774345.1 uncultured Alphaproteobacteria bacterium | reverse complement strand
ACACGCATCCCGCTGTCGATGCGTTCGTCAAGAACGCCGAACTCGGCTTTGCGATCCCGTATTTTCACAACGGCCAGCCGCATGATTACGAACCCGACTTCATAATCCGCGTCTCCGGCAACGGCGACCACTATCTGATCCTCGAGACCAAGGGCTACGACAAGCTCGCCGAGGTCAAGGAACAAGCAGCCAAGCGGTGGGTCGCGGCAGTCAACGCCGAAGGGCGGCACGGGCTGTGGCAATTCTCAATGGTCCGCAGGGTCGGTGAAGTACGCGACGCGATCCATGCAGCGAAGCGCGGATTTGCCGGGGACAGCCGCGGACAGTCTCGCCTGGTGCGCGACAGCGAGACCGACGCGAGCCGGGTCGAGGAGGAGGCCTGGGCGGCCGCTTCCTGGGAAGCGGCCGCGAATGACGCGGGGTGATCTGGTCGTGGTCTCCTTGCCCGGCGATTACGGCAAGCCACGGCCCGCTATGGTCATCCAGTCGGATCTGTTCGCCGAGCATCCCTCGGTCACCGTCCTGCCGATCACCAGCCATCTGGTCGACGCGCCACTGCTGCGTATCGGGATCGGTCCTGAAAGCGGCGTCGAACGGGTGTCGCAGATCTAGATCGACAAGGCGCAAACCCCGCGCCGCGAACGGATCGGCGCGGTTATCGGCCGTGTGGACAACGCGACCCTGACCGCCGTCAACCGGGCCCTCGCGGTATTTCTGGGATTGGCGTGACCGGGACGGTGCCTGCGAGCCATGCGACCTAAAGTTCGCTGACCAGTGTCCCGGTTTCTGAAGTTCGTTGTATGAATAGGGTCTTCGTCATTGCGAGCGAAGCGAGGCAATCTGGGGCCGTAGAGCTGAACCCAAGCGAGATTGCTTCGTCGCCCTTCGGGCTCCTCGCAATGACGATCCGGCTTGAATAATAGCGCGAGCGTCTCGCTCATGACGCTAGGGCCGAAACGAAAGCCGGGTGCGGTACAGCCGCCGTGCGTGGTTCGACGCGCCTTCGGCGCTCCTCACCATGACGTACGTTATTGATAGAATTGAGAAACCGCCTCATCCCGGCCTGCGCCGGGGCAGGCTCTGAGGAAGCCGCAACGCGGCTGTCTCGAAGGACGCACCGTGCCGACCCAGCCATCCTTCAATTCCCTCACCGCTCCAGGCGCCGGGACGGGGGCAAGGCGGTTCGGCGTCGGGGTGGAGGGTGGCTAATGGGGCCAGGCGACGGCGTTGAAGTCGTCGAGCAGGGCGGCGATGCGGTCCTAGTCGAACTGGTCCATGATCGCGCGGGCCCGACGGGAGGCGGCGACCAGATCGAGCGCGCGGATGCGCTGTTTGAGGCGCGGGATATTGCACGGCGCCATCGACAGGTTGCGGTGACCGAGCCCGAGAGCAGCGCCGTGAAGCGTGGATCGCCGGCCATCTCCCCGCAGATGCTGATCGGCTTCCCGCGGCGCAATGCCGCCTCAACCGCGAATTGGATCAGCCGCAGCACCGCCGGTACAACGGGTTGTAGAGATCCGCCACCGCCTCGTCGCTACGATCGATCGCCAGGGTGTATTGAATGAGGTCATTGGTGCCGATGGCGAAGAAATCCGCCGAAGCCGCCAGCGCGTCAGCCGCCAGCGCGGCGCCCGGCACTTCGATCATCACACCGAGCGGCGGAATCTGTTTCGGCAGGCGCACGCCGCGGCGCTTCAAGCGCCGCGCAACCTGGGCCAGCGCATCGCGCGTTTTCTTCAGCTCGCTGACCGTCGTGATCATCGGCAGGAGGATACGCACCGGCCCGAGCGCCGAGGCGCGCAGCATCGCCGCGAGCTGGACGTCCAAGAACTTGCGCTCCTTGAGCGACAAGCAGAATCCGCGCAGCCCCATCGCGGGGTTGGGTGAATCGGAAGGCATCATCTTGGCAAGCGGCGCGGCCATCTTGTCGCCGCCGATATCGAGCGTGCGGATGGTGACCGGCTTGCCCTCCATGCCGCGAACGAGGGCGGCATAAGCCTCGAATTGCTCATCCTCGTCGGGCAAATCGTCGCGATTCATGTAAAGAAATTCGGTGCGCACCAACCCGAGCCCCGGCGCCGGCGGCGATCGCCTGATCAAGCTCGACCGGCAATTCGAGATTGGCTTCCAGCTGCACCTCGACCCCGTCGTGGGTCGCCGCGGCAACCGGCGCAAGCGCGCCAGATGGCGCCGCTCGACCACCATCGCGTCGCGGTGCGCCTCGTACGCGGGATGGTCGCCGGCGTCGGATCGATGATCACGGTCCCTACGCTGCCATCGACCACCACCGTCGCGTCTGGATCGCGCATACTCGGTCAACGCCGCGATCGAGCACCGCAAGAGGTTGGGCGCACGCGCCATGATCGCGGTGTGGCTTTCGGCGCCCCGAGCACGGTGGCAAAGGCGGCGACGCGGTGCGGATCCATCAGCGCGGTGTCGGCGGGCGACAGCTCGTTCGGCGAGGATCACCGTCCCTTCGGATAGGCCTAAATAGGGGCATAAGGCGTCTTGATCAAGTTGCGCACCAGCCGCGCGCCGACGACGCGAATATCCTCGACCCGCGCCGCGAGATAGGCATCGCGCATCGCCGCAAAACTCTCGGCAACCTCGCCGATCTTCGATTCGACCGCGCGCTCGGCATTGATCCGCTGCTGCCGATGCGCCGCCGACGCCGCGCACGAGACGCGAATTCGAAGCATCTCCAGATGCGCGTCGAGCAGATAGCCGATCTCTTCTTCCGGCGGCGGACTCGGGAGGCCGGAGGCTTTGGTCTTGAGCTTGCGGAGCTGGCGCAGCGAAACCGTCACCGCCTCGCTGAAGCGGCCGCGTTCGGCATCGATTTCGGTTTCGGGGATGTGGCTCTCATGGACCTGAACGTCGCCGCCTTCGTCTCAGACAGCGGCCATGGCGATGCCCGGCGACACGCCGAGCCCGGACAATCGCTGCTCGGCGGCGGTGGCGTCCGCGGTCAGTTCGGCCGCCTCGTCAATCCTCATTGAATTTGCATTCGATCAGGTCGGCCAGCGCGCTGACCGCCTCGGCGGCCTGCGGTCCGCTGGCGGAAAGCTCGCACGATGTGCTCGGCGCCGCCGCTGAGGCACCACCACTCGCATGATCGAGCGGCCCGAGATCTTCGGTGCGCTTCTTGCGCACCGGCACATCGGCGTCGAATTGCGCGGCGGTCTTGACAAAACGCGCCGAGGCGCGGGCGTGCAACCCGCGCTGGTTGCAGATCGTGGCGATCCGGCGAACGGTTGCGGGCGCCACATCGGCGCCGCTCGGTTGGCCATCGCTCATCCCCGGCGGGCTCAGCAATTGCGAGGGCGACGTTGATGTATTTGCGGCCGGCCTCCTGGGCGCCGAGCACGGTGCGCTCCAGGCTCTCGTTTGCCGCAGGCTGGCGAGCTTGATCAGCAATCGCAGATATCCTCGACCTTGGCGCGGTCCATCACCAACAGCTCCGCGAGGTTCGACGGCGTGCCGCCGAATCGGTCAGCAGCACCACCATCGCCGCTGTCGACCTCGGCGATCCGGCGCAGGATTTCCGGCGTCGTCATCGGGACCGATGCAGACGGCGGCGATCTGGGTCTGCGCGCCGACGACGTGCTCGAGTGCGGCGACAAATTCTGCCGCGAGCCGTCCGTGCGTCACCAAAACCATGCCGATCATCGAAATCCCTCCGCCGAGCCAGGCGCCGCCGTTTAACCCGTGGTGGTGCTGCTGGAGCGGCGCATCCGGACCATGCGACGGAAGGTCGCGATGCGCGACCTCGACGCGCCATCCCGCTTCGCACAGCCGCGCGGCCAGCACGCTCTGCGACGTACTGAGCGACGCCGGCTGCGGCAGCCGATTCCAATTAAGATAGGTCGTGCCGACTTCGTACGCCAGCAGGGGGCCGAGCAGGCGCCCACAGCCGGTCGAAGAATGCGAAATCGACGTCTCTCTACGTGCGCGGCAACCGCCGGGTGGTGTCCGGTCAGCGTCCGGAGATCGTCAACATAATATGGATTGTCGAGAAAGCGCACATCGAAGATCACAATCGCATCGCGCGGCACGCCGTTATGATAAGCAAACGAGGTAACGAAAACGTGCATGCCGCGTGCATCGAGAGCGAACTAGCACGCGCTTCAAATCGGCGGTCGTTGGTCAAGGCCGAGGTATCGATCACCACGTGGTCTCGCAGGACAGAAACCACTGGGGGTGCTCACGGCGGATGCCGTCCATGGACGAACGCTTTCCGGCCAGAGGATGAGGCCGTCGCGTGTCGGAGGAGCGCCGTCGAGCTGTTTGTCATCACAGTCGATAAAAAGCACAACTACCGGTGCGGCCGATGATTTCGCCCAGGGTCTAGCATGGTTTCGGCGGCAAAGCCGCGGGTGCGCGTACTCCGCCGGGCCGTCGGGAGGACTCTTCTATCAGCCCCGCGACCAGCGAGGCCGCAGATTATCGAAGGTTTCGTAGCCCAGACTTCGAGGCATCTTGAGCGCGGTCGACTGCCCTGCTCCCAGCAGGACGCGAGCCAGCACCATGTATTGGCCGCGCCGGAACCCCTTCGACCACCCTTGGTCCTCATCGCCCGATTATAGCGGGCAACTGAACCGTGGCCGCCAACGCGCGCAGGCGTAGCTTCTCGTGCCGCTGCGGAGGCCTCGAACGGGGTAAGCGCGATCAGCGGACGCCCAGCACCGCCTCGAACCGTGGGTCCGGGAGCCGTTGATCTCACCCGAAGGGGCAGGAATTCAGCGCCAGCGGCGCCGGCCACCGCGCTGCCCGGACGATGCCGACCCCGCGGACCTCGATCATTCTTGCGATTGTCTCGGGAGCGCGCACCATGCTGCTGCGCTGGAGCAGCGCCTGGCCATCGGCGATGAGATCGGCTCCGCCATCGTAGGCGCAGGCCCAATCGATTTTCCGGCGCCTGGGACGGGCCGCGCAGCAAGACCGCCTCGCCGTCGATCGCAACCACTGTTCCGTGAACCAGCAGCGTCTCGGTCACGATTGCGCCGGCAGGCGGATGGAAAAAGCTGGCGCCGATGAAAATCCCCGCCCCATCCTTGCGGTTCTCGGCCCAGATCATGTGCGATGAGCTTCGACGATTTGTTTGGAGATTGCCAGACCGAGTTCGGATGCGTGCCAAATTTCTCCCGGTGGTCTCGGCCTAGAAGCGGTCGAAAATCGCGGTGAGCTTGTCGTCCGGAATGCCCGGACCCGACCTTCGACGGCTACATCTTCCGGCCCGCCGTTCGAGTTACGGTCAGGCGGATTCCCGCCGCGGCGGGCTGAAATTACACGGCGTTGGCAATCACGTTACGGAACACCTGCGACATATGTGTTCTCCATCTGGGCACGACCAGCGGGCGGGCACGCTCGGGAAGATCGAGAACGAGGCTGGGCCCCTCCTCTGCGCGCGAGGCGTCGTGCACGTCGACGAGCGCGCGCAACGCGCAATGTCGACCGGCGGTGAGTTCGAGCCGGCTGAGTCGGCATCGAGGCGCGAGGCGTCGGAAATGTCCGCGATCAGCCGGTCGAGCCGCTCGACATCGTCGAGGATAATGGCTATTCACTGCTGCTTGTTCGTCGGGATCCTTCAGATTTCTGGGACCGCGCACTTCCTGCAAACTCGCAGCGAGTCGTCACGGACTCTCAATCCACGCCGACATCGGCGGACGTCCGACGGCCACTGGGGCCATTAGGGGCGTTGGTTGATCCGGCAATCAGCCGGATATCGCCGATTTCGTCGCCCCGCCGGGTGAAATGGACCGACCGGGTGCGGCGGCCGCGCGCCCGCTCGCCGCCGCGGCCAGTCGGCGTATCGGACGGGAGGCGATCGTGCCGGCGAGATAGAACGACATCAGCAGCGCGGTGACGAGGAGCGCCACCCCGAAGATGCGCAGCATGCTCAAGCCGCACCGTGCGCAGCTCCTCCTCGATTTCGCTGCTGCCGGTCGACAGCATGAACGCGCCCAGCACCTGCTTGTAACGCTGGACCGGGATAGCGACGCTGAAGACGAGGCCACCGATCGCCGGATCGCTGCGGATTGCGTCCCCGGTCTCGCCTCGCAACGCAGCGGCGACCTCGGCGTAATTCGAAGCCCGTGGCGAAGCGCTTTCGCGATAACGGGGAAGCGTTTGCGGCGCGGCAACTTGCCGACGACCCAGTCGTAGGCATTTTCGGCAAAGTCGAGGATCGGCCCTTCGCTATCCAGAGGCGGCAATTCGAGCACCTGGACTGCCCCACCCGGTCCGCGCAAAACGCGGCTGTCGGCGTGATGATATCACCCTTGATGTCGAACAGCCGCGCCCGAAGTCTTGGTCGGCGCGACCAGGCGGCGCATCATCTGACGGGCGAGTCAGGGAGCAGAACTTTGCCCTCGTCGGGAGCAGTTTCCAGGACGGCCCCCTCGCCGAGCGCCGCGCCGAAAATCTCGCCCTGCATCTTCAGCGATTTCGATCTGCTGGCCCATCAGGCTCGTCTGATATTTACCGAGGTAGAGGAACCCGCCGGCGAGCAGCGCCAACGCCAGCACATTGACCGCGAGGATGCGTCGAGTAAGCGGCGAGATCGGCCAGCGCCAACCACGGCGTCGAATCGCCGAGCGGCCGGCCGGCCGCGGACTGGCGAGGAGGCGGACCGCGGGTCCGGGACGGTGGCGACCTCGTCATCGACAACCGTCGTAACGGCGGCGCCGGGGCCAGTTCAGCGGTCGCGGTATCGATGCCCAACGCCATAGAGGGTTTGATCTGGGCAAAATCGCTGTCGACCGCCTTGAACTTCTTGCGCAGCCTGTTTGATGTGGCTGTCGATCGTGCGATCATCGACATAAATGTGCTCGCCATAGGCCGCGTCCATCAACTGATCGCGGTTCTTGACGTGCCCGGGGCGGTGCGCCAACGATTTGAGGATCAGAAACTCAGTGCACGGTCAGTTCGACCGGCTCGGAGCTCCAAGTACACAGGTGGCGCGCCGAATCGAAGAATCAGCTGCCCGCGCACCACCACCGGCTCCCCATGCGCATCCTCACGCTCGCGCGCCAGCTCGCCGCGGCGGATCAGCGCACGGATCCTCTCGACCAAGAGGCGCTGCGAGAACGGTTTTCTGATGTAGTCGTCGGCCCCCATACGCAGGCCCAGCAATTCGTCCACCTCATCGTCCTTCGAGGTCAGGAAGATCACCGGGATGTGACTCAGTCGGCGCAGGTGCTCGAGCAATTCCATGCCGTCCATGCGCGGCATCTTGATGTCGAGCACAGCGAGATCGACCGGCTGGGCGGTCATGCCCTTTAGCGCCTCAGCCCCATCGCTGTAGCAGCGCACCAAAAAACCCTCGGCCTCGAGCGCAATCGATACAGAGAAACCCGCGGCTCAAAGGCGATGTTGCGGCTGTGCTGGGCGAGGTCGGAGAGCAGCAGTAGCGGGCTCGCGTCGAGATCGGCGGCGACGAGCACGAGCGAGGCGTAGGGCGCGCCGTGCAGACTGGTGGCAAGCGCCCCCCGATCGCGGCCGCGCAACAGTCGCCGGGCGAACCCCGCGGGATCCTGGCTCAGGCCGGTTTCGCTCATGCAGCAGGTGAACAGATACAGCGGCGGAGGGTAAAGCGCGACAACCAACCGCGGGTGGGCCACCGCCAAAGCCGTGTAACTAAAACCGCGCGCCCGGGTTTGTCTTTGCCAGGAAATGGCCATATTTAAACGCGACAGCATCCGCTCTACGGCCGTTCCGTCTTGCTGCAAGATTAATGGGGGGTGCACCAAGTGGCGAACACGATTGCTCTTGTCGATGACGACCGCAACATCCTGACCTCGGTGTCGATGGCGCTCGAGGCCGAGGGTTTTGCGGTGCGCTGCTACAGCGACGGCGCCGAGGCGCTGAAGGGCATGACCGCCCAGCCGGTCGATCTCGCCGTGCTCGACATCAAGATGCCGCGCATGGACGGCATGGAGCTGCTCGAGCAGCTGCGCCGGCAGAGCCCGATCCCGGTCATCTTCCTGACCTCGAAGGACGACGAGGTCGACGAGTTGCTCGGCCTGCGCATGGGCGCCGACGACTACATCAAGAAGCCGTTCTCGCAGCGCCTCTTGATCGAGCGCATCCGCGCGCTGATCCGCCGCGGCGAGCTGGCGCGCGAGCGGAGGATGCGCACGGCGAGCCGGTGATCGTGCGCGGCCAGCTGATGCTCGATCCGGCGCGGCATCTGTGCACCTGGAGCGCCGAGCCGGTCGAACTGACGGTGACCGAGTTCCTGATCCTCAAATCGCTGGCGCAGCGCCCGGGGCACGTCAAGAACCGCGACCAGCTGATGGACGCCGCCTATGGCGAGCACATCTATGTCGACGACCGCACGATCGACAGCCACATCAAGCGGCTGCGCAAGAAGTTCAAGGCGGTCGACAGCGATTTCGCGCAGATCGAAACCCTCTATGGCGTCGGCTATCGATACCGCGACCGCTGAACTGGCCCCGGCGGCGCCGTCGACGACGGTTGCCGATGACGAGGTCGCCACCGTCCCGGACCCGCGGTCCTCCTCCTCGCCAGCCGCGCCGGCCCGCCGCCCAGCGATCGCGACGCCGTGGTTGGCGCTGGCCGATCTCGCCGCTGACCCGGCGCATCCTCGCGGTCAATGTGCTGGCGCTGGCGCTGCTCGCCGTCGGCTTCCTCTATCTCGGCAAGTATCGACGAGCCTGATCGGCCAGCAGATCGAATCGCTGAAGACGCAGGGCGAGATCTTCGCCGCGGCGCTCGGCGAGGGCGCGGTCCTCGATTCTGCCGACGAGGGCGAAGTTCTGCTCCCCGATCTCGCCCGCCAGATGATGCGCCGCCTGGTCGAGCCGACCCAGACCCGGGCGCGGCTGTTCGACATCAAGGGCGATATCATCGCCGACAGCCGCGTCTTGCGCGGACCGGGCGGGGCAGTCCAGGTGCTCGAATTGCCGCCGCTCGATAGCGAAGGGCCGATCCTCGACTTTGCCGAAAATGCCTACGACTGGATCGTCGGCCAGCTGCCGCGCCGCAACGCTTCCCGTCTATCGCGAAAGCGCTTCGCCGCGGGCTCGAATTACGCCGAGGTCGCCGCTGCGTTGCGCGGCGAGACCGGGGGCGCGATGCGCAGCGATCCGGCGACCGGTGGCCTGCGTCTTCAGCGTCGCTGTGCCGGTCCAGCGCTACAAGCAGGTGCTGGGCGCGGTGATGCTGTCGACCGGCAGCGGCGAGATCGAGGAGGAGCTGCGCACGGTGCGGCTCGAGCTGCTGCGCATCTTCGGGGTGGCGCTCCTCGTCACCGTGCTGCTGTCGATCTATCTCGCCGGCACGATCGTGCGGCCGATACGCCGACTGGCCGCGGCGGCCGAGCGTGCGCGCGGCCGCCGCGCCCGGGTCGAGATCCCCGATTTCACCCGGCGCGGCGACGAAATCGGCGATCTGTCCGGCTCGTTGCGCGACATGACCGACGCGCTGTGGCAGCGGATGAGCGCGATCGAGCGCTTCGCCGCCGATGTCGCGCACGAGATCAAGAATCCGCTGACCTCGCTCCGCAGCGCGGTCGAGACCGCCGTCCGGATCGAGGATCCGGCAAAGCAGCAGCGGCTGATGGCCATCATCCTCGACGATGTCGAGCGGCTCGACCGGCTGATCACCGACATTTCCGACGCCTCGCGCCTCGATGCCGAACTGAGCCGGCTCGAACTGGCGCCGGTCGACATTGCGGCGATGCTGCGCGCGCTGGTCGACGTGCACGACGCCGCGCGCGCAGAGGAGGGGCCGAGCCTCGTCCTCGATCTTCCCGAGCGTGCCCGCCCGCTGGTCGTGCCCGGGATCGAGACGCGGCTGTCGCAGGTGTTCCGCAACGTGATCGCCAACGCCGTGTCGTTCAGCCCGCCGCGGCGGGAGATCCGCCTGACCGCGCGGCTCGACGGGCGGGCGGTCCTGGTCACCGTCGAGGATGAGGGGCCCGGCATTCCGGACGACAAGCTCACCGCGATCTTCGACCGCTTCTACACCGAGCGTCCCGCCGGCGAGAAATTCGGCACCCATTCCGGGCTCGGCCTGTCGATCTCCAAACAGATCGTCGAAGCGCATCGCGGCATGATCTGGGCCGAGAACCGCAAGGACGGGGCGGGCGTCGTCATCGGCGCCCGCTTTTCCATCCGCCTGCCGGCGCAATCGTGACCGAGACGCTGCTGGTTCACGGCACAGCGGTTGCGATCGACGGCGAGGCGGTCTTGCTGCGCGGCCCGTCCGGCGCCGGCAAATCGGATTTGGGCCTGCGCCTGATCGATGGCGGAGCCGATCTCGTCGCCGACGACCAGGCGCTGCTCCAGCGCAGCGGCGCGCAGGTTATGGTGCGCGCTCCCGAGACGATCGCCGGACTGATCGAGGTCCGCGGGGTCGGCATCGTCCGGGTCGACGCGGTGGCCGGGGCGCCGCTGGCGCTGATCGTCGATCTCCTCCCTTCGGGTGAGATCGAACGGCTGCCGGAACCACGGTTCGAGGCGGTGCTGGGCGTCGCCGTGCCGCTGATCGCGCTTACCCCGTTCGAGGCCTCCGCAGCAGCAAAGCTGCGCCTAATCCTGCGCGCGTTGGCGGCGGGACCGTTGCCCGCTATAATCGGGCGATGAGGACCAAGGGTGGTCGAAGGGGTTCCGGCGCGGCCAAAAGCATGGTGCTGGCTCGCGTCCTGCTGGTGACGGGAATGTCGGGGCAGGGCGGTCGACCGCGCTCAAGACCCTCGAAGATATGGGCTACGAAACCTTCGATAATCTGCCGGCCTCGCTGGTCGCGGAGCTGATCGAGAGTAGCCCTGCCGACGGCCCGGCGATCGCGGTCGGCGCCGATACGCGCACCCGCGGCTTTGCCGCCGAAACCATGCTCGAGACCCTGGGCGAAATCATCGGCCGCACCGGGCGGGCGTTAGCTGTGCTTTTTCTCGATTGTGATGACGAACGGCTCGAACGGCGCTACACCGAAACGCGACGGCCTCATCCGCTGGCCGGAGAGCGTCCGGTCATGGACGGCATCCGCCGTGAGCGCCAGTGGTTTCTGCCCTGCGCGACCGCGCCGATCTGGTGATCGACACCTCGGCCTTGACCGCCGGCGATTTGAAGCGCGTGCTGCACGGACATTTCGCTCTCGATGCGCGCGGCATGCACGTTTTCGTCACCTCGTTTGCTTATCGTCACGGCGTGCCGCGCGATGCCGATCTGGTCTTCGATGTGCGCTTTCTCGACAATCCGTATTATGTTGACGATCTCCGGACGCTGACCGGACACGACCCGGCGGTTGCCGCGCACATCGAGAGAGACGTCGATTTCGCGCCATTCTTCGACCGGCTGTGGCGCCTGCTGCGCCCGCTGCTGCCGCGTTACGAGGTCGGCGGCAAGACCTATCTTACAATCGCGATCGGCTGCACCGGCGGCCGGCATCGCTCGGTCTACGTCGCCGAGCGGCTGGCCGCGCGGCTGTGCGAGCGGGATGGCGCGTCGAGGTCGCGCATCGCGACCTTCCGTCGCATGGTCCGGATGCGCCGCTCCCGGCGGGCGCCTCCGCCGCCGCGGGTTAAACGGCGGCGCCGGGCTCAGCAGAGGGATTTCGATGATCGGCATGGTTCTCGTCACCCACGGACGGCTCGCGGCGGAATTTGTCGCCGCGCTCGAGCACGTCGTCGGCCCGCAGACCCAGATCGCCGCCGTCTGCATCGGTCCCGATGACGACATGGAGCAGCGCCGCCAGGACATCCTGCGCCGGATCGCCGAGGTCGACACCGGCGACGGCGCCGTGCTGCTGACCGACATGTTCGGCGGCACGCCGTCGAACCTCGCGATCTCGGTGATGGACCGCGCCAAGATCGAGGTCATCGCCGGCGTCAATCTGCCGATGCTGATCAAGCTCGCCAGCCTGCGGCAAACCGAGAGCCTGGAGCGCACCGTGCTCGGCGCCCAGGAGGCCGGCCGCAAATACATCAACGTCGCCTCGCAACTGCTGGCCGACGCCCGGCGATGAGCGATGGCCAACCGAGCGGCGCCGATGTCGGCGCCCGCAACCGTTCGCCGGATCGTCACGATCTGCAACCAGCGCGGGCTGCACGCCCGCGCCGCGGCGCGTTTCGTCAAGACCGCCGCGCAATTCGACGCCGAGGTGCGGGTGCGCAAGAACGGCACCGAAGTCTCGGGCCGGTCGATCATGGGGCTGATGATGCTGGCGGCGGCGCCGGGCGCCGTCGTCGAGCTTTCCGCCAGCGGACCGCAGGCCGCCGAGGCGGTCGACGCGCTGGCCGACCTGATCGAATGCAAATTCAATGAGGATTGACGAGGCGGCCGAACTGACCGCGGACGCCACCGCCGCCGAGCAGCGATTGTCCGGGCTCGGCGTGTCGCCGGGCATCGCCATCGGCCCGGCCTATCTGAGCGAAGGCGGCGACGTTCAGGTCCATGAGAGCCACATCCCCGAAACCGAGGTCGATGCCGAGCGCGACCGCTTCAGCGAGGCGGTCGACGGTCTCGCTGCAGCCAGCTGCGCAAGCTCAAGACCAAAGCCGCCGGCCTGCCCGGTTCGGCCGCCGAGGAGATCGGCTACCTGCTCGACGCGCATCTGGCGATGCTGTCGAACTCGCGCCTGGTGCGCGGCGTCGGCGAGCGCATCGGCCGCACCGCATCAATGCCGAGCGCGCCGTCGAGATCGAGATCGACGAGATCGCCAAGAGCTTCGCGGCGATGCGCGATCCCTATCTCGCCGCGCGGATCGAGGACATCCGCGTCGTCGGCACCCGGCTGATCCGCAACCTGATCAAGAAGCCTTATGTCCCCTATTCGGCCATGTGCGAGGGCGCGGTGATCCTCGCCGACGAGCTGACCCCGGCCGACACCGCGCTGATGGATCCGCAGCGCGTCGCCGGCTTTGCCACCGTGTTCGGCGGCGCCGAGAGCCACACCGCGATCATGGCGCGCGCCCTCGGTCTGCCGGCGGTGCTCGCGGTTCCGGCATTGACCGAATATGCGCGTTCCGACGCGACGGTGGTGATCGACGGCGCCGTGGGGACTGTGATCATCGACCCGACGCCGGAGACGATCGCCGAGTACGAGGCGCGCCGCGACGCGTTGGTGGTCGAGCGGCGCCATCTGGCGCGCCTGCGCCGGCTGCCGGCGGTGACCCGCGACGGGGTCGAGATCAAGCTCGAAGCCAATCTCGAATTGCCGGTCGAGCTCGATCAGGCGGTGGCCAACGGCGCCATGGGGCTCGGGCTGGTGCGCACCGAATTTCTCTACATGAACCGCGACGACCTGCCGGACGAGGACGAGCAATACGCTATCTTTTCGGCATTGGTGCGCGGCATGGACGGCAAGCCGGTCACGATCCGCACCCTCGATATCGGCGGCGACAAGCTCGCACGTTCATTGGCCGACCAATATCCACAGGCCGACAACCCGGCGCTGGGCCTGCGCGCGATCCGGCTGTCGCTGCAGGAGCGCCGGCTGCTCGACCCGCAGCTCGCGGCGATGCTGCGCGCCGCCGCGGAGGGGCCGCTGCGCATCCTGCTGCCGATGATCTCGACCGCGAGCGAGATCCGCCGCGTGCGCGAGGCGATGGAGCAGGTCGCGCGCCGGCTGAGGCGCCGCGGCGTGCCGCTCCCCAAGCCGTTACCGCCGCTGGGCGTGATGATCGAGGTGCCGGGCGCGGCGCTGGCCGCCGACGCGCTTGCCGCCGAGGCCGATTTCTTCGCCATCGGCACCAACGACCTCATCCAATACACCTTGGCGATCGACCGCAGCGACGAGCAGGTGGCGCATCTCTACAACCCGCTGCACCCGGCGGTGCTGCGCCTGATCCAGTTCGCGGTCGAGGCGGCATTGCGCCGCGGGATGCCGATCAGCCTCTGCGGCGAGATGGCCGGCGATCCGCGCTACACGGCGCTGCTGCTCGGGCTCGGGCTGCGCGACCTGTCGATGGCGCCGCGCAATATCCCGCGGGTCAAGCAGCGCATCCGCGCCCTCGACATGGTCGCCGCCACCCGCCGCGCCCGCGCGATCATGGACCAGTCCGACTCGGGCCGCATCGCCGCCCTGCTCGACGATTTCAACAACGTCGCCTGGCCCCATTAGCCACCCTCCACCCCGACGCCGAACCGCCTTGCCCCCGTCCCGGCGCCGGAGCGGTGAGGGAATTGAAGGATGGCTGGGTCGGCACGGTGCGTCCTTCGAGACAGCCGCGTTGCGGCTTCCTCAGAGCCTGCCCCGGCCTGCGTGTTGTGTCCCGAGAGGTTAGCGAGGAGTTCGGCGGGGTGCTTGATAGCCGAGGCATCGCAGGCGGGTGCGATTGTAATCGGCGACAAAGGTGGTGAGATAGGCATCGCGTTCGGCATGGTCGAGAAAGCGGCGGTGGTGGGCGGCGCGGTTCTGCGGCATGCGGTCGAGGTGGTCACCGAGGCGGCGGTTGAACCGCTCGACCATGCCATTGGTCTGCGGCCGAAACGGGCGGGCGAGGCGGTGGATAATGACGCGCTCGGTGCACACCCGATCGAAGGGATGGTGGCCCGAGGGTTTGTCGTGAGGTTTGTCTTTTTTGTCGACGGCGAAGCGGTCGGTGAATTCGGAGCCGTTATCGGTCAGCACGGTGTGAACGGAGAGCGGGAAGCGGTCGAGGAAGCGGTTGAGAAAACCCGCTGCGGTTTGGGCCCGGCGATCGGGCAGGATCTCGAGGTAGACGAAGCGGGTGGCGCGGTCGATCGCGACATAGGCGTAACTGCGGCGGCGGTTGAGCGGCGGCAGATATTTGACGTCGATGTGGATGAAGCCGGCCGGGGCGTCGGTGTGGAACATGGCGGTCGGAGCTTGTTGCTGGCTGCGGCGGGCGGAGATGCCGTAGCGCTGCAGGCAACGGTGGATGGCGCTGCGCGACAGCGCGGGGTTGATACAGCGCCGCATTGCTTCGACGATGTCGTCGAGCGGCAGCGCCAAGCTGCGGCGCAGCTCGACGATCAAGCCTTCTTCCCATTCGGTCATCGTCGTGGCCAGCCGGTGCGGGCGGGTGGATCGATCGACGATCTCCCGGCGCGCCTTCCAACGCGCCACGGTGCGGCTGTGGATGCCGAGTTCGCGGGCCAGGGCGGCGTTGCTCGCCCGGCTTTTCTGGATATAGGCGCGGGTGCGCGGCGTGGTGGTGGCATTGGCGTGGAGCTTGAGATCCATCACCGGGTTCTCCCCCCGATCGGTCGAAGGCGGCGTGGGTGCGTCGTCGGGACGCTCGCCCCGGTGGGTCCACAGTCACCTCCCGCGCGCCGCGCCGCCAGACTCGCGGCAGTCGTGGCGCCGGCGCGCGGGTCCCTCCTGTGGACTACCGGGACGAGCTGCGCCTGGTCTGGCCGCAATTGCCGCCGCAGCCACATGACAGCCTGCCACAATCGGACGCTGTCGCGCCAATCTTCCGAGACGAAACACGCAGGCCGGGGATGAGGCGGTTTCTCAATTCTATCAATAACGTACGTCATGGTGAGGAGCGCCGAAGGCGCGTCTCGAACCACGCACGGCGGCTGTACCGCACCCGGCTTTCGTTTCGGCCCTAGCGTCATGAGCGAGACGCTCGCGCTATTATTCAAGCCGGATTGTCATTGCGAGGAGCCCGAAGGGCGACGAAGCAATCTCGCTTGGGTTCAGCTCTACGGCCCCAGATTGCCTCGCTTCGCTCGCAATGACGAAGACCCTATTTATACAACGAACTTCAGAAACCGGGACACTGGTCAGCGAACTTTAGGTCGCATGGCTCGCAGGCACCGTCCCGGTCACGCCAATCCCAGAAATACCGCGAGGGCCCGGTTGACGGCGGTCAGGGTCGCGTTGTCCACACGGCCGATAACCGCGCCGATCCGTTCGCGGCGCGGGGTTTGCGCCTTGTCGATCTAGATCTGCGACACCCGTTCGACGCCGCTTTCAGGACCGATCCCGATACGCAGCAGTGGCGCGTCGACCAGATGGCTGGTGATCGGCAGGACGGTGACCGAGGGATGCTCGGCGAACAGATCCGACTGGATGACCATAGCGGGCCGTGGCTTGCCGTAATCGCCGGGCAAGGAGACCACGACCAGATCACCCCGCGTCATTCGCGGCCGCTTCCCAGGAAGCGGCCGCCCAGGCCTCCTCCTCGACCCGGCTCGCGTCGGTCTCGCTGTCGCGCACCAGGCGAGACTGTCCGCGGCTGTCCCCGGCAAATCCGCGCTTCGCTGCATGGATCGCGTCGCGTACTTCACCGACCCTGCGGACCATTGAGAATTGCCACAGCCCGTGCCGCCCTTCGGCGTTGACTGCCGCGACCCACCGCTTGGCTGCTTGTTCCTTGACCTCGGCGAGCTTGTCGTAGCCCTTGGTCTCGAGGATCAGATAGTGGTCGCCGTTGCCGGAGACGCGGATTATGAAGTCGGGTTCGTAATCATGCGGCTGGCCGTTGTGAAAATACGGGATCGCAAAGCCGAGTCCGGCGTTCTTGACGAACGCATCGACAGCGGGATGCGTGTCGAT